>JAQWSE010000005.1 GCA_029243395.1 Paracoccaceae bacterium
AAGACCAGCCCATGATATGAATCCAAAAGATGTAAGTTTTCGAGATAAAGTGAATGGGATATGGGAGGAACATCTTTATGAAGGGGCAAAACAGCGGCGAGATTTTTAAGTCTTTGTGACGTGCAGCGTGTTTAGAAAAATAAATACCAGCATAAGATCATACCTATTAACCAAATACTGGTTAGACTTACCCAATACCGTTTAACTAGAATGCGTTCAGCAGTTTTACAAAGGTCATAAATTTTGAGTATAAGTTTCATATACTAGAAAGCTGATCCAAATGTTGTCTATAGCGTATTAGTTGATACTGCAACTGGTTAACTTATTTTTGTGGATTCCCGGGTATTGGCAACCCAATTAATGAATGATGAGCTCTCGCATATTGAGGTGGATAGGGACATTCACTGGAGAAAACTTCTGCAGCATGCCACGCCCACCGTGGGTTATATAGCATGCCTCTACCGATTGTTACCATGTCGGCTTGCCCTGTTCCTATAATCGACTCCGCCTGAATAGGTTCAGTTATTTGGCCAACCGCAATTGTAGTGATATCGACTTTCTTCTTAATTTCAGCAGCAAAACCTGCCTGATAAGAAGGTCCGGATAATATCTTTTGTTTGGGAGAGTTTCCTCCGCTAGAAACATCCAGAAATTGGCATCCCAATTTTTTTAGCTCAACTCCAAATTTGATTGCTTCACTTAGATCCCAAGTGGAATCTCCAATCCAGTCTGTGGCTGATAATCTAACACCAAGAGGAAAGTTCTCTGGGATGGAATTTCTTACAGCTTTAAATACTTCCAGGGGGAATTTCATTCTTCCTTCTAATTTTTGACCATATTCATCGATACGAGTGTTACTTACTGGAGAAAGAAATTGATGAAAAAGATAACCATGCGCCATGTGTAACTCAATGACATCAAACCCAATCTTTACGGATCTTTTTGCTGCTGCCACAAAGCAATCTAGTATTTCTCTTAGTCCTGAACTTCCTAATTCATTCGGGGTTGGTCAATTAGAGGAATAACTTTCTGGTGAAGGGGCTACCGTTTCCCAGCATTGGTCACTCCCTTCCTCAAGAGGCAAGCCACCTCTCCAGGGTATTTCAGTGGATGCTTTTCGCCACACTGTGAAGGTGAGACGCAATCATTTGAGAGTGTCGCTTTCCAGGGGAGTCCTCGTCAGGGAGGATGACGATTTCTCGACCCTGGAAATATTTGTTGAGGGCAGGGTTCCAATTTCCTGCACCGCCAGAATTGCAGGTGGCCAGAAGGCCTTTCTCTTTCAGGCATTCAACGTCTCTTTCGCCCTCGACAATGTATATGGTCTTGTCTTTTTCTTTTATTATTTGAGGAAGGTTGTAGGGAAGGGGGGTAACGTCTTTCACTCCAGGGACGTATTTCTGTGTCTCACTGTCAAATCTTCGTTGCCGAAATGTCTTAGGCTCAAATCTTATGACTTCATACGATGGCTTGTCGTCAGCGTCTTTGTACTCATATCGGGCGATAACTTTTGGAGAGGACGACACTGGGGTAAATTCTTCATTCAGGCCTAGCTCATCGAGAAAAGTTTTAGGGTCTTTCCCTTGGTCGGTTATTAGCTGTGTCAACCCACCGCCAGACGCTTGCTCATGGTCGTAGAACGTGCCTTTCTCCAGATCCACACTTAAAGACCCAAATGTACCCCAACGCAATTCTGAGGGCTTGGAGAGCTTTTCGTTGGGCTCACCCAGCAAGCACCACACATCAGCGGTTAAGCCAGAAAGAAAGAAATGAGGTTGGGATCACTGATAGCCTAGTTAGGCTATCTATTGGTTTGGAAGATGTAGAAGACATCAAAGAGGACTTAGAACAAGCCTTTTCTGCATGATTAATTAGTGATTTTTGTGAATAAGCTTAAATGAAATTTTTTACTTGAAAAATCAAACCCCCATACTTTTTCTAACCAAAATGTGTAAACAGTATCACTTGCTTGGATTAGAGTATGGTTTTTTGGGTAGGGGTTATCCCACCCTCCAGACAGCAGGGGCTGTTGTCTGTATATTTATAACGAAAAAGGGAAGGGATGATTGCAATAGACCACTCTTTTATTTAGAAAAGGACACCATTTAAAACACCATTTTACAGAAACAGAGAACTTTCATTTCTTTAGATAACCATGGTATAAAGTTTGGTTGATGATATAAAGTGGGTGAGTACACTAACTTTAATAAAAATAGGAGAATGAAAATGCGATTGCCAATACTTTTTAAGATTTTTGCTGTGTTACATTTCCTTGTGGGTCTTCTCATGCTTTTTGGTGGAAGTATGTTATCAAGCACAAATGGCTGGGAACACTCCGTTGGTATTGCAACTATGGCTGAGCACCACGGCTCATCTTTAATTTGTGTCAGTATATTGTTTTGGATGCTCCCTAACTGGCTAGATGCTGAAAAGTTGAATAAAACGGTTCCAGTAGCAATTCTAATTCAGGTTATTCTTGCTATCATGCCTGTTTATCATGCTGCAGTGGGCGCAATACCAACTAATGGTGCCTTATTTGTGATGATGGCTATAATAATCGGTCTAATAATCCTTTTTTTCCTCGCTTCCAAGAAAGAAATTTCTGAGGAATAACCTCTTAGGACATAAGAAATCAGACTTGCATACCTTTCCAAACTAAAATTTGTGAGAGGCAGTACTTACTTGGATCAGGGTATGGTTTGGGGGGTAGGGGTCATCCCACCCTCCAAATTGGAGGGGCTGTTCTCTTTATATGTATACCTAAAAAGGGAAGGGACGCTTATAAAAAGCTACCCTTTTTTAGAAAAAGGACACCATTTTTACACTCTAATTTTTTTATCATATGATCTCTTTTGATTAGGTCGTGTGCCATCTTGTCACCTGCTAATAGCTGATTAGTTTTGCTATCTTTGTTTATGGTTTGTATTATATCAACGTTTTCAACACTATTGTTTCTTGGGTTCGGAGCATTTTTAGGTGCTAGATGGATATTTAAAACCGCTAGAAATAACAGAGTGAATATCAGTAGCACTATCTACAATGCTAACAACTTACCTGAAGCTACCTACCAAAAGGTAAAAGTAAGAGTTAACAGGAAAAACTTTAACTTATCTTTAGGTATTACAATGCTAGGTAAGCCTGACACTGTGATATAGTATGTCTAATAAAAATACTCTTAATTTAGTGCCTGTATCAATCGCTGCTATAGGAATTTTGTTTGTTGCAGCTATAATATTTTATCTCTCATCACCTGCTAATAAAGCTGAGGCTAGCATATCTTTACTCTATAAAAACCTTTCTGTTGTAGGTTTAGGAAAGTCTGTTTATGTTGAAAACTGTGCCTCGTGTCACGGTTTGGCGTTAGAGGGGCAAGCCAATTGGCGTCAAAGCGATGCTGATGGTTATCTGCCTGCACCTCCTCATGATGAAACAGGGCATACTTGGCATCACCCTGACTCATATCTCTTTTTAATGACCAAATATGGTATTGAAGAAATAATTGGGGGAAAATACCCAAATAACATGCCAGCCTATGAAGACAAATTAACTGATGACGAGATTATAGCCGCCTTATCTTACATAAAGAGTACTTGGTCTGCCCGTATACAACAACAGCATGACCAGATAAACGCTCGTGAAAATTCTAAGTGAAAAAGTGATTAGGATGTTTAAAAATTTTCTATTTGTCATCTTGTTAGTCCTGCCTGTTACAGCAAATGCCCACTCTCCACTTGTCTCATCTTTCCCCCAAGACGGAGAAACATTGGATAAGCCTCCCACTGAAATTGTGATGACGTTCAAAACCCCAGCTAAGCTCATCAAGGTTAGTTTGAAGAAGTCATCAGGAAAGCAAGCAAAAAGTCTTTTAAGTGGATTGTTTGGTAGTGATGATGGTGAGGTAGTATCTTTGGGCACGGGCTTCTTGATGAATATTGACGAGCGTCATATGATACCCTTGCCGTTATTACAGAGTGGTGACTACTTGTTTGCTTGGCGCGCATTGGGGGAAGATGGCCATGTGATAAAGGGAGACTTTACATTTACAATAGCAGGTAGCTAAGATGGATGTATGGATAGTCCTCAACCCCATCCTTAAAGTGCAATTATATGTAGCAAGCTTCGGGAGTGTGGGGAGCTTTTTGTTCACTCTTCACTTCAGGAAAAAGCTTTATGACCAGCAGCGGTCTTATTGCGATAATCTTTGCTATAAAAGCACGTTAATTGGAGCAATTATATCACTAGTTATGATTTTATCTGTGGCAGGAAGTTTAGGGGGTGACCTTGCGAGTGTAAGTGACTTTTTAATGTTACGGCTTGCCATGGAATCTAAGTCTGGGGTTGGTTATCTCACGGCCTTTTCAGGCTTCTCTATAATGTTGATGGCCCATAATCTGAAGATAAAAGCTAAGCGCGTTGGATTATTTATTGGTTCAATTGTTGTAATTTTTTCTTTCTCTATGGCTGGACATTCCCAATTAGGTGGCGTGATCACACAAGCACTATTAATGGTACATTTATTTGGTATAACCTTCTGGCTAGGGTCACTTCTTCCCTTCCGCTGGATATGTTTACAGGGTGATACTACAAATTTAAGTGGATTGGCTCATCACTTTGGTATTTTTGCCATGGGTTATGTTGGATTACTTTTGAGTTCTGGATTTTTTTATGCATATATGTTGATTGGAGAACTTTCTCTTATTTTTACGACAAGCTACGGTAACCTGCTCCTGATTAAAATTATTATGGTTTGTGCATTGTTGTTTCTTGCTGCACTAAATAAATTTAAGCTTGTGCCATTATTAGAAAAAAGTCCTTTGCTGGGGGTAAAAAAATTTAAGAACTCTGTTCAGCTTGAGATTGTTCTTGCTTTCATAATTGTATTTGCTTCAAGTCTTTTGACCACGTCTATTACGCTACCAGTGGGGGTGTAAATGATTAATCGCCGTAAACTTTTTACCCAAGCAGTAGTGTCTCTTTCATTTATGGCTATGCCTAAACTGGTTCAAGCTGGCAAAATAATACAGCGGTACCAACTAACTGCAAAAATAGGTTCAGCATCATTTGCTCAAGACAGAAACCAAACTAATTTGTGGTTATATAACAACACAACGCCAGGCCCATTATTAAAGGCAAAAAAAGGCGAAGTCCTTGAAGTTGAGTTTATCAATAAATTAGACCAACCAACTACTATTCACTGGCATGGCATTCGCAATATCAATGAGATGGATGGCGTTCCAGATTTAACTCAAGCTGCTGTTGAGCCAGACGACAAGTTCACTTATCGGTTTCCGGTCAATGATGCTGGTACTTTCTGGTATCATGCTCACAATAAATCTTGGGAGCAAGTTGCAAGAGGGCTATATGGGGCGCTCATTGTTTTAGATGAAAATGAGACGTTTGAGGATGCTAGAGATCATCTCATTGTAGCTGATGATTGGTTGCTTGATGATAATTCTCAAATAGATTCTAGCAGCCTTGGAAGTCTTGGTCATTGGTCACATGGAGGACGTTTAGGTAATGCCCTTACAATAAATGGGTCATATAGACCGACCATAGAAACAGCTACCATGGGGCAGGTAAGACTACGCTTACTAAATGCAGCGAACGCTCGCATTTTGTCGTTTGCTCTCAATGATGGATTACCGATCAAGGTGGTCAGTGTGGATGGCTCGCCCTGTAAGCCATTTGAAGTTGAGGAAGTTAAAATCTCACCAGCTCAACGGGTTGATATTGTTGTTGAAGATGGAGCACAGCTCAGTAGGTTATTTGAAATAAGCACAAAAACACGATTTGAGGCTGCTGTTTTTATCCCAACCAAGATGCATAATTCACAAAAGCGTATAATTTACAATAAATCGCCATATTACAATCAGGTCAAAAATATTAATGCAAGATTAGTAGATATTCACATGCAAGGTGGGGCAATGGGTAATCTTGTGAGTGCAGTGTTTGAAGGAGAGGAACGTGGCCTAAGAGATTTGGCTATGAATGAATCTAAATTATGGGCGTTCAATGGTCAGGTCGGTGGTTACGATGTTAATCTCGCGGATGTCAATCTAGGTGATATTGTATCTCTTCGTGTTTGGAACGATACAGCGTGGCCACATGCTATGCATCTTCATGGCCAGCATTTTTGGGTAGAGTCTAGAGAGTTTGGGCAAGAAGAAATAGCTCTATTACGGGATACATACCTAATGCAGCCAGGCGAGAAAAAAGACCTAGTCTTTGTTGCTGACAATCCAGGACTGTGGCTATTTCATTGTCATATGTTAGAACATCATGCAGCTGGTATGGGTGGTGTCATATCAGTTTCATAAGGTACCACATTATTAGGCCATGTTTTTTGGGGTAGGGGTTATCCCACCCTCCAGATAGCAAGGGCTATTCTCTGTATATTTATACCTAAAAAGGGACGGGACGGGTGCAAAAGGCTACCCTTTTTCAGAAAAGTGCCACCTTTTGGCCACCTTTTTCCAGAAACAAGAGGTTTCCAAGAATTTCATTAAACCTAATCCAACCCAACAAACCCTTATTTTATTGGATTTTTATGGCGGAGAGACAGGGATTTGAACCCTGGGAACGCTTGCGCGCTCAACGGTTTTCGAGGGAAGGAGTAAGACTGGATCATACTTTTGGGGCAAAGATATTAAAAAAGAAAAAAGTGAAGAAGATATTGAATGGCAAGAGATTCTGGGAGGAAATGGTGGATATGTGGGACTGTAAGTTTTACTGAGAGGGTTGTTCATTAAAAGAAAATACTTCCCTATTTGACTAATTTCTCACAAGATACCCTACAACCCATAGAATCTAAAATAAGAGAAGATGCTCCCGTCAAGAAACGATTGTATTATTGTAGTTGGAATTAACCAAATCATTATTACTGGAATTGGGCATGCTTAGTTTCAATTTGGGCAGTCAAAAATTTCCAGTCAGCACAAATTCTTCTGACGCTCAGAGATATTTTGATCAAGGACTGAACTGGTGTTTTGCGTTCAATCAAGAAGAAGGACTAGCCTGCTTCAGGAAAGGACTGGAACTCGATCCGGTCTGTGCCATGTTTCACTGGGGCATCGCTTATGCTGCCGGACCCTTCTACAATATGCCATGGGTCGATTTCAGCGAAGCCGAGACCATTGAATGCACGGCTTTCTGTCGTACACATATCAACAAAGCGTTGACCTTGTCAAAAGAATCCGAACCGCTTGAATTTGCCCTGGTCCAGGCTTTGACCCAGAGGGTTCAAAAACCAAAAATTGTCTCTAAAGAAGAGTTTGATCGCTGGGATGACGACTATGCCGATGCCATGCGTCTGATTAATCAAGATTTCCCTGATAATCTAGAGGTAATGGCTCTATTCATCGAAGCATTGATGATGCGCACACCGTGGCGTATGTGGGACGTAGTAACAAATTTACCACCTAAGAATGCGGATACCTATGAGGCTATTGAGGTTTGTGAACGTGGAATTGCACTCGCTGATGCGCGTGAACAAAAACAACATCCAGCGATTTTGCACTTGTATATCCATCTACTAGAAATGTCAGATCATCCCGAAAAAGCCTTACATTCTGCCAATCTTTTGGGGGAATTATGCCCGGATGCGGGTCACATACATCATATGCCCGGTCACATTTATGAATTAGTCGGGGACTATGAAAGCGCACGGAAAGCCAGCGAAACTGCGATCATTGCAGATCGAAAATACCTCGCCTATGCTGGATCTCACAACTATTACACTACCGCTCGCTGCCATGACCTCCACCTGATGATGCATGCCTGTATGATGTTGGGACAATTCAAGCCCGCTATGGCAGCAGCTGAAGAAATTTGTGACAACCTTCATCCGGATATACTTAATCGTAAAGGTAAACCTTTCATTTCTGGTACACTGGAAAGCTATTACTCGACAAAAATGCACGTTCTTGTACGATTCGGTCGCTGGAAGGACATTATCAAAGCTGCAATTCCTGACTGTCCGGATCTCTACATCGTTTCTATCCCTATGCACCACTACGCCAAAGCCATTGCCTATGCCACCCTTGGACAATTCACTGCTGCAAATCAGGAGCGTTCCTTATTTTACAAGACTACAAGCCGTGTTCCTCCAGATCGAAAATATTTTAACAACTCGGCAACCCAAGTGCTGGGTGTTGCTGAGCAAATGATGGAGGGGGAAGTTGAATATCATAAAGGAAAATACTCACTCGCCTTTAACCATTTGCGAGAAAGTGTGCGGCGGTGTGATGATCTCCACTACTCAGAGCCATGGCCCTGGATGCATCCTCCACGCCATGCACTTGGAGCATTATTGTTGGAACAGGGACATTATGAAGAGGCTGAAGCGCTGTATCGTGCCGATCTTGGCCTCAATAAAACGGTCTATCGGTGCGCTCAAAACCGGAACAATATCTGGTCACTACACGGCTTGGTCGAATGTTTGATCCACCGCCAGGAAAAAATCGAACTTACAGTCATGAAACGCAACCTCACTAATGCTATGGAGAGAGCAGGAATAGCAATCACTTCATCCTGTTGCTGTCGAAAGAGCATAGTGAAACTGCACTTGGGACCATATTTGTCAAAAGGTAATATATGATCGCCTGTCTACCAATGTATGCTCGACCTGAATTGGATGACGCATCCCGGAACTTCTGGCATCTAATCCGGGATAACCTGCGATCTTCTGGCATGAAAGCACCTGATGAACTTAATTTAAAGGGAAATCTGATGACTGTTTGGACAAATCCAGAACTGGTGTTAAGCCAAACCTGCGGCATGCCGTATCGCATGTTCCTGCATGGCAAAGTCAACCTGATTGGAGCACCAGATTACGGCCTAGAAAACTGCCCAACCGGCTTTTACCGCAGTGTCATCATCGCTCACAGAAAAGATCATCGAAAAAAAATTTCCGAATTTTCTGAATCACGTTTTGCATATAATGAAGAATATTCACACTCCGGATTTGCGGCTCCGCTGAATCATGCAACCGAATTGGGTTTCACGCTGAAAATCAGAATAAAATCTGGAAGTCATGCCAACTCGGCACAAATGGTTGCAAATGGCCAAGCAGAAGTTGCTGCGCTTGATGTAGTTTCATGGGAATTAATCAAGCGCTATGATAGTTTTGCCTCGCAGCTCAAAGTAGTTGGCTGGACGGCACCTCCCACTCCTAGCTTGCCATTTGTGACTTCCGTTAACAACGACCCAGAAACAGTTTTTTCAGCAATTGCAAATGCAATTCAGAATTTATCTCCAACTGATCGGGACACATTAATTCTTCGAGGAATAGTTAAAATTTCACCCGCACAGTATCTCACAGTTCCAAACCCAACCCAAGAAAATGCTACACCTGCACGATAGTTGCGTTCTTGCCCTATTCTCACCACAGCGACCCTGGTCTCTGGATATATAGGCCGAAGAGGTGATTTTATATTTGCTATATTGGTTACCGATTTAAAAACGAAAATCCAAAATGTGTGAGCGGTATCACTTGCTTGGATTAAGGTATGGTTTTTTGAGGTAGGGCTATCCCACCCTCCAAATTGGAGGGGCTGTTGCCTTTATATATATAGCTAAAAAGGGAAGGGACGCTTGCAAAAAGGCTACCCTTTTTTTAAAAATCATCCCTTTTTCATCCCTTTTTCTTAAGATGGAGAACGGGAAACTGCTCCAACTCCTCTTCCTTCAAAGCCATAACCTGGGTACACACTTTCAGTATTATTAAAATGTGCTTAGATCAACAGTTGGACCCGAGAATGAGTGAAAATCTTCTCCATCTTCAAAAGGTTCTATGTGGGGTTTTAGTACATCAATTAATCTCACATCCCTGTTCAAAACTTCAAGGAAATCATCCATGGTTTTCCAGAGAATTATAGACGCATATTCACCATCATCAAGAGTAACAAGCCTTTTCTCTATAGCACCATCTAAAGTTTTATAGATCTTAGAAATTTCTTTGAAAATTAATTCTTCAGAGCCATTTTTTGGCTTAAATCGTATACAATTTAACATGGTCATCGTTATCTTCTCCTGCCTGTAGATTAACACAAAAACTCGTCAAGAAATAGATACTTAAATTTTTCCCTCAGAAAACTTGATCATTTAAAACTTTTCAAACCAAAATGTGTGAGCGGTATCACTTGCTTGGATTAAGGTATGGTTTTTTGGGGTAGGGGTCATCCCACCCTCCAGATAGCAAGGGCTGTTCTCTGTATATATATACCTAAAAAGGGAAGGGACGCTTGCAAAAGGCTACCTGTTTTCAGAAAAAACCACTCTTTTTCCACCCTTTTTTTGAAATAAGGGCATTCACAGCAATTTCACTCAACCATATAAAAACCA
This sequence comes from Paracoccaceae bacterium, assembly GCA_029243395.1. Lineage (GTDB taxonomy): Bacteria > Pseudomonadota > Alphaproteobacteria > Rhodobacterales > Rhodobacteraceae > CACIIZ01. Next base: position 10,342 of record JAQWSE010000005.1, read on the forward strand.
CCAATCCCTTATTTTATTGGGGTTATATGGCGGAGAGACAGGGATTCGAACCCTGGGAACCCGTGAAGGCTCAACGGTTTTCGAGAACGTCAATCTAGTTATCAGGAGTATCATTGGTTGCGGAAAAGCATTCAAATAAAGGATAAGGCGTATCAGTAGTCTCACTGGTTGTCAGTACTTCTGAAAAAAAGGACACCATTTGGACACCATTTTACCGTTTAACCAAGGAGATCAGCTTTCAGTTATTGGACGACCTCCCTTGATATTGTTTCAAAGATTTGGCTTACTGATACTAATATTCAGAATGATCTGTCTGGAGTTTAGTTAATGGCCTTTTAACATACCATTTCCAGTACATTTCCATCCATTTGATGTGCGATTTAACTTCGTTCACCACATTGTCGGTTATAGAAATTGTTAAAATATCTCAATTTGACCAGTGGCCGTGTGACGTCTGTGTTTTTGAAATTTTTATTTTCAAGAAAAATTAGGTAATTTGTACATTGTCTCATAATCAAATATATTGACCTGAGTATTCGAGTACTTAATGAACTATAATTTTAATGAGAGAGGAATTATTTATGAAAAGTTTTATTGATTTATTAAATGAAGCAAACTCAGAAATTAAGACTATAACTGTTGATGAACTAAAATTAATATTGGATCATCCTCAAACCCTCATAATTGATGTTCAATCAAAGGATGTAGTGGATAATTCAGGTATGATACCCAACGCAATACATGCCAATAGAGGTTTCTTAGAATTTTATGCAGACCAAAGAGAAGATAACCCCTTTAAGAAAAAGGAAATAACCACTAACAAAAAAATTATAGTTTACTGTGGAGCAGGAGGACAAGGTGCCTTAGCAACTAAAACACTCCAAGACATGGGTTTTAAAGATGTAAGTAATTTAGAAGGAGGATCAGCAGCTTGGGTAAAAGCAGGTAATAATTTGATTTAATGCGTAGTTTCGATCGTCTAAGAAATAGTTTTCTTGTGCGTCCATATAGTTAGTTAATCAAGCTGATCTCCCTAAAACTGACCACATACTATCTTAAACCTAACCCGGAGGGATAAATTAAGGTTGTAATAAAAATTTGGAAACATTTTCATGATTTAAATACTAATGAGTTTTTGTTCTTTTTGAAGTTTTTTTTGAACACTTCACCCTGAAGGATATGTCTTAGGGGTGAATAACATAAGTGTCATAAGTATCATATCCCAACGAAGCGTGCGAACTGTAGAGTAGAGAGTTCATTAAACCTTGAAACGAGATATGACACTTATGATAGATATGGCACTGCCCCTCTGACTAGTGTGAGCAATCTTTTGAATGAGGGTGTGGTTTTTTGGGGTAGGGGTTATCCCACCCTCCAGATAGCAGGGGCTGTTCTCTGTATATTTATACCTAAAAAGGGAAGGGACGCTTGCAAAAGGCTACCCTTTTTCAGAAAAGTGCCACCTTTTGGCCACCTTTTTCCAGAAACAAGAGGTTTCCAAGAATCTTATTAAACCTAATCCAACCCACCAAACCCTTATTTTATTAAGGTTATATGGCGGAGAGACAGGGATTTGAACCCTGGGAACGCTTGCGCGCTCAACGGTCTTCGAGAGCGCTAAAATAGTTATAAGGTAATTGCTTCATCGGATTATCTTCTTTATCATCACAATTGAAGTGTAAAAAATTTTAGTAATGTATGTAGTAGCATATGAGACGTTTTATAAAATGGACAATAATATTAATTGTCTTAATTGGATCTATTTATGCAATAGGAGAATATCTTAAGTTTGAAGATGAAGTAAAACAGGCGAAAGCTGCTGAAAACTTTTTTCGCATTATGCAGGCGGGTAATTTAACATTAGAAGAAAAACTAAGTAGAACGGTAGATCCTATGGGTGCATGGGATCCAGGATCTGAAAACTATATAAACGCTAGTAAACTTTATCAAGCAGGAGTTACTGAAGTTATATTTCCTTGGACTCCCAATTCCCAAATTGCTGAAATTATGATGCAACCTTTACATACATATTACCTTCCATGGAATGGTGTACCGTTTGAAAGAAGATCCCTTGTTGGATATACCACCTTCTTTGAGCTTACTAATTATGATAATTGTCGAATAAGTGGACAACTTATTTTAATTAATAATGAAATAAGGTCATTAAGTTTTATCTCTGAAATTGATGATTGTCTCTCTTAATTATATCACATTAATTTTCTTGTCTGAAAACATCTGACTTGCATACCTTTCCAAACCAAAAGTGGTGCGCATAGTTCTTCCAACAATTCAGAGAAGGTTAACCACACAAGCCGACCAAATTTTTAAACCAGTATCCGGAACCACAGGTTGCTTTGCCCAGCGCGGTATAAGCGTCAGTACCCTTTAATCCCAGGGTAGTTTGGGCAAGGTCCCATGGTGTTTTACCAGCTTTATCCCTCGCCATGACATCTGCACCAGCGTCTAACAAAGCTTGAATTACTGCAGGGGTGCCATAGTCGGCAGCAAGGTGCAGTGGTGTGGTGCCATCATTGGTCTTCGCCATTACATCTGCACCAGCGCCTAATAAGACTTGTAGGTTTGCAGGGGTTTTATGGAATGATTCAGCAGCAAGGTGCAGTGGTGTGGTGCCGTCATTGGTCTTCGCCATTACATCTGCACCAGCGGCTAATAAAGCTTGAATTACTGCAGGTGTGCCATTGTTGGCAGCAAGGTGCAGTGGTGTGGTGCCGTTATCAGTCTTCGCCATGACATTTGCACCAGCGGCCACCAAAGCTTGGATATTTTCTGGGGTGTGCTGAGCAGCAAAGTGCAGTGGCGTCACATCCCCATCAGCCAGCGCCATTACATCTGCACCAGCGGCTACCAAAGCTTGGATATTTTCTGGGATGCTGGCCTGAGCAGCCCAGTGTAGCGGTGTAAAGGTATCTCTTGGCCCATCAAAATCACCACGCGCCGTGACATCTGCACCAGCGTTTAATTCAGCCTGCAAATCAGTCAGAGTGGCATTTTTCCACCAATCATAGTGACACAGTTTGCCACACTCAGACCACGCCTGAAACGCAATCCCAAGAAATAGAACAGCCACTAATATTCTCATGATAATCTCCTGTGATTAGCCCGAGCATAACACGAAATGTAAATATGTGGAGTCTGATATATAGGATATGCAGGACATGCAGTCACATAGAGCCTCTAACGGTAAAAATGTGTGAGCGGCAATACTTGTTTGGATTATGGTATGGTTTTTTGGGGTAGGGGTTATCCCACCCTCCAAATTGGAGGGGCTGTTCTATGTATATTTATACCTAAAAAGGGAAGGGACGCTTGTAAAAAGGCTACCCTTTTTTTAAAAATCATCCCTTTTTCATCCCTTTTTTTTGAAATAAGGGCATTCACAGCAATTTCACTTAACCATATAAAAACCATCAAACCCTAATTTTTATTGGGGTTATATGGCGGAGAGACAGGGATTCGAACCCTGGGAACCCGTGAAGGCTCAACGGTTTTCGAGAACGTCAATCTAGTTATCAGGAGTATTATTGGTTACAGAAAACAATGCAAATAAAGGGTAGGGTGTATAAGTAGTCTCAAGGGTTAATAGTAGTTTAGCTGTAATAAGATTTGAACAAGTATACTGTTTGTATATTATATAAGATTATTTTTCAATTATGTGCTTTACTACCATGTCACCTGATAATCTAAAATCTTCCTCAAAAAGTTGTTTTAATTCTCCGGAAACGCGTCTTTCAGCAAGCTTTTTTGAATTAACCCTTGCTTCTTCATTTGGGTAAACTGAGATAGCAATGGCACTTGTATCTGTTAGTTTAATAAACATTAACATTTCAGCATCAGGATAAAGTTTTGGACTATCTTTCTGATACATTTGAATAAAATCATCCAGAGATGCTTTATTTTTAAAATTCATTGAAACTACATTTGTGGGTGTCATATCTAATCCTTCAAAAAAGAAATAATTTATTTTTTAAATCCTTATTCAGACATTGAAACCTTCACATCAAAAAATAGGCCAAATAAATTTATTTAAGTCTATCACCAATAAAACATTGATTAAGATTTATTTTTTAAAAATTAGCATTGAAGAGATATTCATAAAAACCTCCCCCTAAGACCGATCCTTGACGGTAGGATGCTCCAAAACCATAGCCTCACACTCACTATTTCCTTGCGAACCATACAAACTGAAGAGCTCAGAGTTCGTGTAGTTCGTGCATTTCGTTCAACACCCTTTGTAGTACTTCTTCACACACTCTCTAGCTAGTCTTTGTGTTTCTTCAATGTGGGAATGGTGGAGTATTCCCTCTTTTTGAAGTGTTTTGATATTCTCTTTGCCATTACTATCTCAAGTATTATTTCAAGAAAATTAAAGAATCTGACTCAAGAATTCTCTAGTTCTAGGATCACTTGCTTTTGTAAAAAAAGTGGCTGGAGGTCCATGTTCAACAATAACTCCTTGGTCAGTAAAATAAATGTGATCGGCTATTTCCCTCGCAAACCCCATCTCATGCGTTACAAGTATACAAGTCATTCCTTCTTCTGCTAACTCACGAATTGTTACCAATACTTCTTTCACGGTTTCTGGATCTAGAGCAGCAGTGACCTCATCAAATAACATCACATCAGGATTCATAGCTAACGAACGGGCTATTGCAACACGCTGTTGCTGACCTCCTGAAAGTTCACCAGGGTAACTACCTTCTTTTTCTGCTAAACGAACTTTGGCTAGTAACTTACGTGCACGAACCTCAACCTCTTTTTTGTTCTCCTTTAAAACAAGTATAGGCGCCATCATCACATTTTGTAATGCAGTTTTATGTGGAAAAAGATTATACTGTTGAAATACCATACCAACCTTTTTTCGTAACTCCAACATCACCAAGTTAGGATCGTGAACTTCTTGACCCTCAACTGTGATTGAACCTGATTGAATATCAGTCAAACCATTTATACAGCGTATAAGAGTGGATTTCCCAGAACCTGAAGGACCAATTATGCAGACCACTTCACCTTTCATTACATCGATTGATACGCCTTTTAATACTTTGAGTTCTCCAAAAGACTTATGTAAATCTTTAATTGAAACTATAGGCTGATTAGGTTTCCATGTCATAATTTCACCGCAAATTTGCGCTCTAACCGCATGGTTAGACGCGCTATAGGATAACAATAGGCAAAAAAGAGCAGTAATGAAAACCCAAAAAAAGGAACTAAGAGTTCAGGATGATTATCCTCAGACTCCATTGCCTGTCGAGATAGTGTGATTATTTCTTCAATTCCGAGAAGGCTACACAAAGGGGTAGCCATTGTTAATATCGCATACCAGTTCATCCACGGTGGAAGCATGCGTTTAAAACATTGTGGTAAGATAATCTGCCATAGTATTTGATGACGAGAAAATGCAAGGCTTTCAGCTGCCTCCCACTGTGATGCAGGAACTGACTTGATAGCTCCACGAACAACTTCCGAAATGTTAGCCATGACAGGCAAGGATAGTCCTATTACTCCTTTAATCCAATCTGGGATACGTATGATTGCACCAAAGATATGAACCTCAAAAGGAAATGCTAATAAAACAATAAAAAGCAAAACTAACCACGGTGAGTTTCTAAATAACTGTGTGAGAAACCAGGCGATTGCTCTTATCCATAAATAAATGGACACTTGTGCTAAACCAAGTGCGACTCCAGCGATTGTACCAATTGTCATAGCTAGAACCGAAATTAATACATTAAAGAAAAAACCAGATTTTAGTAAAAAAGGCATCCAGCGCCAAAGTGCCTCGAATGCTTCAACCGTGCCATAACTACTTTTAGCTTGAGAAAGTGTTGGCCAAATAGCCATAATTGTAAAAATTAACAATGGAGTCCACCAAGGCATCGAAGCAAGCCATCGAGTAAATATATAACCATCTGGTACATACTTTTTGATATCATAGGGCTTCAGGACTGCCATATTAGTAATGGGCTTGCTATTGACCCCAGGAATCCGATTCATGCGCTGTACCCAGGAATAATCATGGCTTTCTCCCAACGGGTCATACCAAAAACTAGAACTGCCACAAGTAAAATATAGGTAACAAATAACATCAACATTGTTGGGTATTGAGCAGAGGGATAATCATTCCATATTGTTACTGAGTGATATAATAATTCAGGTACTGCAATAGCGTAAGCTTGGGTGGTAGTTTTTACCAAATTAACAAGATTGTTGTTCAAAGATGGTAAACACACTCGAAAAGCCAGAGGTAAAATGACATATATGTAAGTCTGTGATCGAGAAAAACCTAAGGACCCACTTGCTTCAATGGTGGCTTCTGGCACAGCTTCTATTCCTGATCGGAAAATCTCAACATTGAACGCACCTGCAAATAAAGAAAGAGAGATTATAGCCCAGCCTACGTTTGATATAATTGGTTCAACAGTCCAGCCGTCCGATCCAGTTACAAACGGAGTAAATTGACCAAGAGCAAAATAAAAAAATAAAAGCTGTACGAGAGGTGGAGTATTTCGAAAGAATTGAACATAACACTGGACTATAGTTCGTGTAATGGTGGAGCGTGCACCTTGCATCCATGCACCAATTATTCCAATGATTAAAGAAAAAAGCAGACAAAGTATACTAAGTTTTATTGTCATCCATAAGCCAGACAATACTTTTGATTGCTGACGATCTTCATACATCCAAATGAAGTTCCATCGTGGAGCATTTGAAGCTAGTTCACGAAAAAAATCTTCCATCTTATAAACCTAACTAGTAACTAGCCTCCCTGAAAAGGGAGGCTAGTATTATTAAGAATCAGGTTATTTAATCCAATCATCATGACGTTCATTTTGCATTTTTAGATATGCGGTTGGCTTAATTCCCCATTTAGCTTCAAGTTCGATTAGAGCTCCAGATCTATGCCAATTGTACTGCATACCTGACATAAAGTTTCCAAAAACACAGCTATTTTCAGCTAATGGCACGCCAAGGCCCCACGGGTTATCATCCTCTGAAGATAATGGCATCTCAAATTCGTCCCAATTACCGGAAGAGAGGTCAGAACCAATAGAACTGTCGTCATAAACCCAAGCTACACATTTCCGATCTCGCAATGCTTGTTTAGCCTCCGCGTTACCAGTAAAAGCTACAATTTCGACTCCATAACGCTCCTCAGTGATTTGGTTGTAGAATGCTCCCTGTTTACCACAAACCTTTTTACCCCGAAGGTCTTCCCATGATTTGAATCCTAATGCCTTTGGTGCCATGATATTAGTTCCAGACGTATAATAGTTTGGTCCTGGAATACCTACAATTTTGCGTCGATCAGCCCTATCGGACATAGTTGCAATCATCATATCAATCTTACCTTGTTCCAGAAACTGCATCCGATTGGATGATTGAACAGGTACTAACTCTATATCCACTCCCATTTTATCAGCAACATCCATTGCCATATCAATTTCCATTCCAACAAGATTACCACTGTCATCTCGATAACCCCAAGGTTTATAATCAGCCTTCACGCCAATAACAATTTTTCCTCTCTCCATCACTTTATTCCAAACGTCATTAGTACAAGCTGCACTAATGCTACTGCTGATGAAACAAGCCATAGCGATTGCACCTACAGCGCTATTCATTAATCTTTTCATAATAAGGTTCTCCTTCATAATAAGCAGGATTATCCTGCTAACTTTCCAAACTATTATTCAACTGTTCAATTGCAATTTTATTGCAACTTTGCTCATGATAAGTGCACACAATCTTAATAAACAGCTCAAAATAATTATCTTTTAAAACTGGTATAGATAAAGTTAAAAAGTAAACAACTATACCATATTGTGGCAACCTAATGGCTGCTATAAATTAGTGGAACATAGGGGTGTCGATTCGTCAAGTTGGAGAAAGTTGTGACAAAAAATGAAATCCCATCCCATGCCAGTGTAGTTGTAATTGGCGGGGGAATAATGGGATGTTCTACGCTATATCATCTCTCAAAAATGGGTGTGACTGATGCCGTATTGGTAGAACGTAATAAACTTACTTCTGGTACAACCTGGCATTCAGCTGCACAGGTTCGTGCGCTTAGAAATTCTAAAAATCTTACAAGGATGATCCAGTATTCAGTAGAATTATATTCGGAGTTAGAAAAAGAAACCTCTCAGAATGTAGGCTGGATCCAAAAAGGCAGCCTTTCCATAGCCACTACACCTGACCGTTTAATTCATATAAAGCGTCAGGAAGCACTGGCTCATGCTTATGGTATCCAGGCAAGTTCAATCAGCCCGAGTGCAGCTAAAGAGCGTTGGCCGCTTATGAACTCAAAGGATGTACTGGGAGCAGTCTGGTCTCCTGACGATGGCCGTGTCTCCCCCAGCGATGTGTGCACAGCTTTATCAAAAGCAGCAAAAAAATTAGGCGCAAAGATTTTTGAAGAAACAGGTGTCACTGGTATTTTAACTAAAAATGGCCGCGTCAAAGGTATAGAAACAACCAATGGCACTATTATGTGTAATGCAATAGCACTTTGTGCTGGGCTTTGGTCTCGCGAAATTGGAGCAATGGTTAATTCCAAGGTTCCAGTCCTTGCTTGTGAGCATTTTTATCTGCTAACTAAACCAATTAATGGAATATTTGGTAATATGCCAACCCTTAGCGACCACGACAGTCATTTATATATTCGTGATGATAGTGGTGGATTATTAATTGGCTGTTTTGAGCCAATGGGAAAGCCAATTAAACCAGGTATTCTTGACGAGAAATTTGAATTTTCTCTTTTACCTGAGGACTGGGATCATTTTGAACCAATGATGAAACTTGCTCTCCATCGCTTACCTCAACTAGAAAGTGCTGAAGTTAAAATGCTACTAAATGGACCAGAAAGCTTCACACCAGATGGAACATTCATGCTTGGGGAAACTGCTGAGACAAGAGGACTCTTCTTAGGTTGTGGGATGAACTCTGTTGGTATTGCTTCAGGTGGCGGAGCTGGAATGAATCTCGCGCATTGTATTATACATGGTCATACAGCTTATGATTTATGCGAAGCAGATGCCAAACGTTTTGCACCAGTGTTTAACAAAATTGAGCACCTTATGGCACGAGCACCTGAGATTTTAGGGAACCACTACGATATTTCTTATCAAGGAAAACAACTAAAAACTTCGCGAAACCTTAAACGTCTTCCATTAGATTCTTATTACAGGAAATCAAATGCTCATTTTGGTCAATATTATGGATGGGAACGTCCCTTATATTTTGGTAAGACCTCAGAACCAAAGCTTCGATTTGATAAACCAGATTGGTTTGATCACGTTGGTGAGGAAGTCCGCACAACTAATGAAAATGTGTCGATTTTTGATAACTCATCTTTTGGTAAAATAGAGGTAAAAGGCCCCGATGCAGAGAGCTTTCTTCTTAAGGTTTGTGCTGGAAATATGGATAGAGAACCAGGAAGGGTTATCTATTCTGCCGTTTTAAATCAAAGAGGTACTTTTGAATCTGATATAACAGCACATAGAATTGCAAAAGATCATTATCGTTTATTTGTTGGCACTACCTCAATTCAAAGAGATCTTGTTTGGTTTGCGCATGGCGCTAATGGTTATAATATCACTCTAGAGGATAGCACCTCTAAATACGCAGTTCTAGCCGTGATGGGACCCAATTCACCACAGATACTTAATAATTGTGGGGCGTCAACGCTTATCGAGCTAGATTATTTCAAGACTGGATCTTCACATATAGCTGGAAAGCATATTCGAGCGGCACGAATGTCTTATGTCGGAGAACTTGGCTGGGAAATTACTTGTAAATCTGAAAATGCTCCAGCAATTTATAGTGCTTTAATAACTGAAGGAGGAAAGCCAGCCGGCATTTGGGCGCAAACATCAATGCGTATAGAGAAAGGCTATTGTGCAACTGGTCATGAACTGGACAGCGATATAAGTCCAGTTGAAGCAGGGTTAATGTTCGCAGTCCGAAAATCAGGTGGTTTTATTGGTCAGGAATCTCTTGAAAAAAAGCTTTCTGAAGGAAGGGTTCCAAGTATAGTTTCACTCAAATTACATGATGAAAATGCCATGCCTTTAGGAAATGAACCAGTATATTGGAAAAAGAAAATTATTGGCCAGACTAGTTCATGCGCCTTTGGTTATAGAGTAAAAGCACCAATTGCTCTTGCCCGGCTATCATTCCAACTGATTGATAATTCAGAAGTTGAAATTGATATTGCTGGAGATAGGTTTAAAGCTACGGTAGTGCATGGCCCTTTATATGACCCTATGGGTTACCGAATGAAATCATTCTTATAAGTAAAAATAATCAGATAGTAGTCATTAAGAAAGACATTATGCTTTAGATTATTGATATTCTGCAAGATTTTTAAAACTTGATTTAGTTTTGTAAATTGACTTAGCTTAACATAAACCACACACCTCAAGGGATGACCAGATTATTATAATAATCCTCTAAATAGTGGTTCAAATTATATTAACTCATGGACAACTAAACTATGAATCCGTAGAAAAGAACTAATAATGTCTCATGTTTTTCCTCGACATACAAATAAGACCCTACCAAAAGCAGTGCGCGGGGAAGGATGTTACCTTTTTGATGAAACTGGAAAATCTTATCTTGATGGATCTGGAGGAGCTGCTGTATCCTGTCTTGGACATAATGATCAGGATATTATAACTGCTATCCAGAAACAAATTGCTGGTCTAGCCTATGCTCATACCGCTTTCTTTAGCAGCAAACCAGCAGAGGAGTTAGCTAGTATATTATCGAAGAAAGCTCCCGATGGACTGGATAAGGTTTATTTTGTATCTGGAGGATCAGAGGCAATCGAGGCTGCTATCAAACTAGCACGGCAGTATTACGTTGAATGTGGGGAAACTCAGCGTGAACATATAATTGCACGTAGGCAAAGTTATCATGGCAATACACTTGGAGCGTTGGCAGTCGGTGGCAACATCTGGCGTCGCAAACAGTTTGCACCCCTTTTAATAGATATAAGCCATATTGCTCCCTGTTATGAGTATATTATGCGTAGCACACAAGAAACAGCATTTGATTATGGACAACGTGCTGCACAGGAATTAGAAGATGAAATTTTGCGTGTTGGTCATAAAAAAGTAATGGCATTTATTGCTGAACCAGTTGTAGGAGCTACCCTTGGTGCTGTTCCAGCTGTTGACGGATACTTTAAAAAAATTCGGGAAATCTGCAATAAATATGGTGTTTTATTGATTCTTGATGAAGTAATGTGCGGAATGGGAAGAACTGGGCATCTTTTCGCCTGTGAGGCTGATAATATTGCTCCAGATATTCTATGTATTGCGAAAGGACTCGGAGCTGGTTATCAACCTATTGGTGCAATGATGTGCACATCAGAGGTGTACAATACGATCTCGTCTGGATCTGGTTTTTTCCAACATGGCCATACCTATTTGGGCCATCCAGTTGCAACAGCTGCAGGAAATGCCGTTTTAAAAAAGTTAACTACAGAAGGAATGATGGAAAGAGTGGTAAAAAAAGGTAAAATGTTAAGCTTGGCGCTAAAGAATGTTTTTAGTCAAAACCCACATATTGGCAATATTCGCGGTAGAGGCTTATTTCAAGGAATTGAATTGGTTAAAGATTATAAAACTAAAATTCCGTTCGATCCAGAATACAAATTAGCTCAGAAAATCAAATCCATAGCTTTTGAAGAGGGCTTAATTTGTTATCCGATGTCTGGAACTAGAGATGGCCAATTTGGTGATCACATACTTTTAGCACCACCCTTTATAATTAAAGGCGATCAAATCGAGGAACTTGTCACAAAACTTTCGCGCGCAGTCAACCTAGCTTTAAAACCCTTTTAACAATGCAAAGAGAGGGAGAAAGCAGAACTCTTGAGATTGTTGGAAAGGATGTTGACGAAACCACTAGAACTCTCAAAAAACAGCAATATGGCTGGAAGATAGGAGACATGGCTCAAACAGGAATTACTAGTCCTTCCCTAGATTATCTGAATACCTGTTCTAACCAAAAACGTTTGAGGAGTAGAACTTAACGATATAGGCTGTAGTTTTTTGGGACAGGGGTTATCCCACCCTCCCAATAGCAGGGGCTGTTCTCTCTATATATTTATAACTAAAAAGGGAAGGGACGCTTATATAAAGACTACCCGTTTTCAGAAAAGCGCCACCTTTTGGCCACCTTTTTCCAGAAATAGGAGGTTTCCAAGAATTTCTTCAAACCACACGTAGACCATCGAACCCCTATTTTATAGGTGTTTTATGGCGGAGAGACAGGGATTTGAACCCTGGGAACGCTTGCGCGCTCAACGGTTTTCGAGACCGCCCCGTTCGACCACTCCGGCACCTCTCCATTGAGACAAATTTAAAATAGTATTAAATTTTAGTAATTAAATTTGTAGTCAGTAGACTTTCTCCTTGACATTGGCAAGAATTTGAAAGAAATCAAGGGCAATACAGATGAAAATTAACTTATTTGAGCACTTTTTTTCTATATAAGTGTAGAAAAAATCAGGCTTGTTGGTATGGACTATGTTTGCAGTTTTTAAAACCGGGGGTAAGCAGTATAAGGTAACATTAGGTGATGTGTTATTGATCGAAAAGCTATCGGCTAATGAAGGCGACAAGATAAGATTTAATGAAGTTCTGGCATTAAGTGATAAAGCTCAGACCATTGGTACACCTACAATCTCTGGCGCTTGTGTTGAAGGGGAAATATTAGCTCAAACTAAAGGTAAGAAAACTATAAACTTCGTGAAAAGAAGAAGAAAACACTCCTCACAACGAAAAAAGGGGCATAGACAGAACCTAACTCTACTAAAAGTCTTACAAATAAAATCTGATCAGAAAACAACACCAAATCAAAGCGCTAGTTTTGAAGTCATTGGGAAATCAATCGCCAAGGATAGTGATCCTAAATCGATGAAAACTAAGATTAAAACATCTGTTTCAGAAGAAAAATCGAAAACAGAGCCGGTTACTAAGAAACCTGCAGAAAAAAAAGCTCCCAAACAAACTGACCAAAAAAGCGCTCCTATTGCTAAGAACAAAGATGCTGGTAGTAAAAAAGAAGCGAAAAAAACGGTAGTAGAGAAAAAAGAGACAAGTAGCGCAAAGAAAAACAACTCTAATTCAAAACCTTCAGGCAATAAAACAAAAAGTTAGGAAATAACTAATGGCACATAAAAAAGCAGGTGGATCTTCTCGAAATGGCCGAGATTCTGCAGGCAGGCGTCTGGGAGTCAAAAAATTTGGAGGTGAATCCGTCATTCCAGGTAATATAATAGTTAGGCAACGGGGTACTAAATGGTGGCCAGGGACAAATGTTGGAATGGGAAAAGATCACACTATATTTGCTACAACTGATGGAAAAGTAAGCTTCCATAAAGGATTAAAGGGCCGTACCTTTATCTCAATCATCTAGCACTCTTCTACAACCGCACCCTCCTGTACACTCTGGAGAAATCGGTGGATTATTATTTTGTAAGTTTGATTTTTTTTGCGAGTTCTATGGTGGCTTCCCCAGGGCCAGCCAACATGATTTTGTTGGTAGCAGGGTCACAATATGGTTTGAGAAAATCTCTCCCGTTTGTCTTAGGGATTATAACTTCAAAACAATTCATAATCTGGCCTATTGGATTTGGAATACTAACTTTTTTTGATCACTTCCCTACCTTCGTAGTCTTTATTAAAGGTTTTTCTTGTATTTATATTATCTGGTTAGCTTGGAAACTATCCAATTTTAAAATTGTTAATAAATCAATTTCATTGAAAGCACCCTCATTTTTTCATGGTCTACCAGTACATCCTACTAACCCTAAGGCATGGGCAATGGTTAGTGTCAGCTTTGCTAATTATACTGACCTTTCCCAATCTTCTTTTTCAATAACACTAATGGTTGCCTTAGTCTTTATAATAGTGCAATTAGTCTTTCATATTCTTTGGTGCTATTTTGGATATCAATTAAAACAAAGAGTTCAGGGAACTACATCCGAAATTTGGTTGATGCGCACATTATCTATCCTTATGTTAGCAAGTTTGGTGGTCTTGTTCCTTTGAAAGGTACTAATTGATTAAAACTAAAATGAAAGATGCGGATGCCTAAATGAAATTTTTGGACTTAGTTAAAATCTATATTCGCTCCGGATCTGGTGGATCAGGAGCACTGAGCTTTAGAAGAGAAAAATTCATTGAAAGGGGGGGGCCGGACGGAGGAAATGGTGGTCGAGGGGGATCCATTAGAGTAATTCCTGATGAAGCATTAAATACACTGATTGATTTTCGATATAGGCAACATATTTTTGCGCAAAATGGCAAACCGGGTCAAGGGAAGAGAAAAACAGGTGAGTCGGGAAAAGATGTGTTTATTAAATTACCCCTGGGAACAGAGATTTTAGATGAAGAACAAAAATTATTGTTTGGTGAAATCATATCTCCAAATGATGATATTCTACTTGCAGTTGGTGGATCTGGAGGATTAGGAAACCACCATTTTAAGTCCTCTACAAATCGTGCACCTAGAAAATACACTAAAGGTGAGAAAGGCATAGAAAAAGTTGTCTGGTTGAAACTTAAGTTGATAGCAGATATCGGGATGTTAGGTCTTCCAAATGCAGGAAAATCAACATTTCTCTCAAAGACATCAAAAGCCAAACCAAAAATTGCAGATTATCCATTTACTACCCTAGAGCCAAAATTAGGAATTGTTTCAGCTTCTAATAAATTTATGGTCCTTGCAGACATCCCAGGATTGATTGAAGGCGCTCACGCAGGTAAAGGCGCGGGTATAGATTTTCTTGGCCATATTGAGAGGTGCAAGGTTCTAATTCATCTGTTGGATTGCACTTCTTCAGAACTAGAAAACAACTATAATACTGTCCTCAATGAACTAAAACAATATGACAAAAAACTCTTAAATAAACCTCGTATTACAGTTTTGAATAAAATTGATACATTGCCTAAAAAAACTCTTCAAGAGCAATTGCAAATAATCAAAAAATATGAGAATAAAATTCATCTCATTTCTGCGAAAAATAATATTGGAACAAATGAGGTGCTATTGGAATGCTCTAGACAACTTAATCTAGAACATGAAAACTTTAATGCAATTTGCGAGTCCAAGAACCAATGGAACCCAATAAATCATTAAATTCTATCTGTAATTATCCACAATTGGAAAGATCCACAACTATTGTTTTGAAGATTGGAACATCAATCTTGATTGATTCTGATACAAATTTGTTAAAATCTAAGTGGCTGAAGTCTTTTGTTGAAGAGGTAGCTGAATTAAAAAAAATAGGCAAAAACATAATTATTGTTTCTTCTGGCGCGATAGCTCTTGGAAGAAAAATTCTTAATCTTAGTTCTAAGAAACTTGAGTTAGATGAAATTCAAGCTTCAGCAGCCGTTGGACAGATTCGCCTAGCTCAAGCATATGAGACGAACCTAAATCAGCTTAACTTAAATTCAGCACAAATTTTACTAACTGCGGACGATAGCCATCACCGCAGACGTTACCTCAATATTAGATCTACTATGAAATCTTTATTAAAATTAGGTGTTGTGCCGATTGTAAACGAAAATGATACTGTAGCAACAGATGAAATAAAATTTGGTGATAATGATCGGCTAGCAGCCCAAGTAGCTTTAACTTCAGAAGCTGATCTCTTAATTCTATTGTCAGATATAGATGGTTTGTATGAAAAAGACCCTCATTCGAACCCAAATGCAAAACATTTTTCAACTATACAAAATATAACCCCAAAACTTCTACAAATGGCAGGGAGGACTAAATCAGAGAACTCTAAGGGAGGAATGATAACAAAACTAGAAGCAGCTCGAATTTCAATGAACGGGGGTTGTGAAATGGTCATAACAGATGGTTCAAAGAATTATCCGTTAACCAACTTCATTAATGGTGTCAGCAAACATACCAGATTTGTACCTAGAGATGATCGAGCAAAATTAAGAAAAAAATGGATACTGTCAATAAAAACAAAAGGAAACCTATTTGTGGACAGTGGAGCTATATTAGCACTTAGGCGCAACAAATCACTATTACCAGCTGGAGTTATGAAATCATCGGGAGATTTTCAAAGGGGAGATGCTGTCGAAATTATTTCCAATGATTTTGAAAAAATTGGACAAGGCCTTTCTGGATATTCAAGCATCGAAGTTAAACAAATTAAGGGCTGCAAAACATTTGAAATTGAAAAAAAACTTGGTTATCCGGGTAGAACAGCTCTGATACATAAAGATGACTTGGTGTTAAGCTGAAAGTGTTATTTCTATGAACCAAAATTTACAAATATTAGTACGAGATTTAGGTCTGAAAGCCAAGAATGCTAATTCTTTCATTTCAAATATATCCTCGCAAAAGAAAAATAATGTTCTACAAAGAATAGGAAAAATTATCTGGCAAGATAAAGAACTAATCTTAAAGGAAAATAGAAAGGATCTTCTTAAGGCCGACAAAAATGCAATCTCTAAATCTAAAAGAGATCGTGTATTGCTAACTGAGGATCGATTACAAGAAATTATTTCTGGATTGGATTCAATAGCAAATCAAAAAGATCCAGTTGGGCAAGTTGTAGAGCAATGGGATAGACCTTCAGGAATAAGTATTAAGAAAATAACTACACCCATTGGTGTGGTGGGGATAATATATGAAAGTAGGCCAAACGTTACTATAGACGCAGGCGCCCTCTGTATAAAATCAGGGAATGCAGCAATTCTAAGATCAGGATCGGACAGCTTTTTATCTTCCATTGCCTTACATAACTGCATCAAAAAAGCCTTAATTTTATCTGATTTGCCTGAAGAATTAATACAGATCATTCCCACCAGGGATCGTAAAGCAGTTTCCGAATTACTACAAATGAGCGAATATCTGGATGTTGCTATTCCAAGGGGAGGAAAAGATCTAGTTCGATTAGTCCAAAATATAGCGAAGGTACCCGTTTTTTCACACTTAGATGGAATTGTACACTGCTATGTTCATTCAGACGCAAAGCCAGACATGGCTGAAAGTGTTATAATTAACTCTAAGTTGCGTAGGCCAGGTATATGCGGGGCGCTAGAATGTCTTTTAATTAATAGAGACTATTTTCTTAGCATGAATGGTCAATCACTGTTGAAATCACTTATAGATAAAGGTGTAGAAATTCGCGGTGACAACGAAGTTACAGTAGTCCCAGGGACCATCCCGGCTATGGCCGATGATTGGGGTAAAGAGTTTTTGGATAAAATTCTTGCCGTGAAAATAGTTGATGGTGTGCAGCAAGCTATATCTCATATTAAACGATTTGGTTCCAATCACACTGATTGTATTATCACAAATGATGATACTATAGCCCAAACGTTCTTCAATGAACTTGATAGCGCAATCTTGATGCAGAATGTTTCTACCCAGTTTGCGGATGGTGGTGAATTTGGGATGGGTGCAGAGATTGGCATTGGCACCGGAAAACTTCATGCCAGAGGACCTATTGGAGCAAATCAGCTAACAAGTTTTAAGTACATTGTACAAGGTAATGGTGTATCAAGAAAATGAATTTATCTTTTCCAGGATCTAACCGGACCGCAATCAATATGCACAAAGCCCGAATTACTATAACTACCTACGCCACCACTTCTACAAGCTTTAGCTGCTCTTGAAATTTGTGATACAGACCTATTAGCTAGTCTAAGATCCGCTGCCATACCTTTAATATGGTATGAATTCCTTGCGACTCCACTATTTGAGTAAGCCAGACTCTTGTTTGTTTTTTCAGTTCTATATCCTGAAAGTAATTGCATCGTTTCATTGGTATCTAATAAAGCTTGCGTTGCAGCGATTATATCAACATTGGCAACATCATAAGTAATTATTTTATTTTCTCGCCAGTCTCGCATAAAATAACTAATCTCCTCTACCGCCTCAGATACATAAGATCCCTCAATCCAATATACCAATTTGATACTTTCTGAAGTTTTATAATTTTTTAATCGCAATAATCGTATATCACCCGCATTCTTCAAAAATCCGGGGGTCTTAGAATAGACCGGAGCGGCTACTGAAACACATGCAGCACCAAATATTGTGCAAAATTTTCTCCTTGATACCATATAGCCCTACTAAAAATGCAAAAGATTCAATACACTAGCAGCTTTCTTGCCAAAAGCTAGTATTATTTTATTTTATTTTATGTAAATAATTCTATTCGGAGGTCCTCTATTAGTTAACTATCTGAATCTTAATGATTTTCTGTAATTTGTCAACATTGAAGTCTCAAATGATGTTTGCAACTAAATATTCTCAAATTCATCGATCTCACATTTATCATAACGACAATCTTTTTGTTCTTGTTAATTTTATATTTTATGGCATCTTACTAAACTAAACATTGTAAGAAATTTTCGTTAGGTGATTGAAACCATGAAAAACTGCTTCTTTTTAACTGTAGTTCTTTTATCATCTTTCCTTTTTAAAAGTTCCCCTAGTTTCTCCATACAAAACCAAGTACTAACTTCGGATATACAGCAATTGTTAGAGGTCTCACCAGAAATTGATCCAGCAGCTACTGTATTTTATCAGGAAAGAAACTATATGCCTTATTGGCTAAACAAGCCTGAAGCGTTAAACGAATTTACTTTGATACTTAAGAACGCTCCTAGGCATGGTTTACCTATAGCAAGATACGAATTCGATGAAATTTTAAAATTAAGATCTTCTGATTCCAGTATGGATTTAGCAAAGCTAGATCTACTTTTGACTGAGAAATTCCTACTTTATGCCAAGGATTTATCACACGGAATTATAGATCCAACTTCGCTAACATCTTTTATCAATATCGAACGCAAAACTACTGGAGCTCAGAAATATCTTTCTGAATTAAATGAATCACCAAGAATAAAAAAATTTATGGAGGAAACCCAACCAAGTGATCCTGACTACATAAAACTCCAATTAGAACTTCAAAGATTGTTAACCAAAGACAAAACTAATCAAGTCTCTAAAGTACCAATTGAAACAACCTTAGAATCAGGTATGTCACATCCAAATATTTTGTCTTTGCGAAAGAAGCTAAAGAGTTTGGAGTATCTAGATACAGATAATGAATCTGAAACTTTTGATGAAGAACTACTTAAGGCAGTGATGCTTTTTCAAGAAGACAGTGGCTTGAATGCTGATGGAGTGGTTGGTCGAAAAACCATTCAAGCTCTAAATGTGCCAATAGAAACTAGGATCGTGCAAGTCCTTGTAAACCTTGAACGCATCCGCTGGCTAAATTTTGATAAGGGATCAGATTACGTAATAGTAAATCAACCTAATTATGAAGCAAAGTTGATTAAAGAAAACAATATTATATGGAAATCTAATGTCGTCATTGGTCTCCCAGACTTTCAAACAGCCGAATTCTTTGACCAAATGACTCACATAATTGTAAATCCTACATGGCATGTGCCTAAAAGTATCGCTGTAGATGAATACTTACCTAAAATCCAGGAAGATCCAGAATTTCTAAATAATAATGAAATGAACCTCTACGTGAGAGGGACAACTAAAATTATAGACCCTAACCTCATCGATATGAGTGTATTTACCGTTGATAATTTTCCTTTTGAAATCAAACAGAATCCCGGCAATATTAATGCACTAGGAAAAGTAAAATTTATGTTTCCCAACAAATTCAGTATTTACATGCATGATACTCCAATGAAACCTTTGTTTTCAAAAGATTTGAGAGCTTTTAGTCATGGGTGTGTAAGAGTGGAACGCCCATTTAAATTTGCCAATGCTCTCTTGTCAAATGATGAAAACATAGAAAATTCTCAATTTTATTCAGCTTTAAGCAATGGTGAAGAAACTCAATTAAATCTCCCGCAATCTGTCCCAGTCTATCTAATTTATCGTACTGTCATTGTTGATGATTTTGGATCTATTAATTATCGCCCAGATATCTATGGCCGAGATGCCTTGCTATATATGTCATTAATTTCTTCTGGTCTTAATATCGATGTTTGAAATTATTGTCTGAAAAGAAATCAAGATGCGAGGTAAATATGATTTCTTTAGCTAAAATAGCTGAAGCATTAGATTGCAAATTTTATGGCAATGGCGATCTCGTATGTTCATCGCCATCTGAACCAGACACTGCAAAAGAAGATCAATTAGCTCTCGCCATTGACGACAAATATATGGAACAACTTTTTAACACCAAAGCAAAAGTTGCTATTATTGGCAAGAATATAGATTGGCATTCTAGAGGACTTGAGGGAGTAATTGTAGCTGAAAATTCAAAACTTGTTCTTGCAAAAATTAATGACCTTTTCAACAATTTTGAAAAAAGAAATCGAGTTATTAGTACTAATTCAACTATTTCAAACGATGCTTTAATTGGATTAAATCCTTCTATTGGGTCCTATGTAACCATTGATGAAAACGTAAAAATTGGAGATAATGCAACCATTGAAAATGGCGTCTCTATTGGAGCAAATGTAACGATCGGCAATAATTGTTTCATAAGATCTGGGTGCAGAATCGAGAAAAATGTTTGGATAGGTAATAGCTTTATTTGCCATCAAAATGTCGTTCTTGGGTCAGATGGTTTCTCATTCACACCACATGGCGGAGAAAGTATATTTGACCGTCTTAATAAAAATCATAAAACAAATTTGAAAAAGGAAGGGTTCCAAAGGGTAGCTTCAGTCGGTGGTGTACTGATAGGAGATAAAGTGGAAATTGGGGCAAACACATGCGTCGACAAAGGTACTCTTAAAAATACAGTAATAGGATCTGGATCCAAACTTGATAACTTGGTTCACATCGCCCATAATGTAATTATAGGAGAAAATTGCATTATCTGTGGACAGGTAGGAATAGCTGGAAGCACCATAGTGGGTGACGATGTCATTATGGGAGGGCAGGTTGGAGTAGCCGACAATTTAATTATAGGAAACAGTAGTATCTTAGCTGGGAAAACCGGGGTGTCAGTTAACGTGTCACCCAATAAATTTATGATGGGAAACCCTGCCATGGAAATGACTAAAAATGTGCAGTCCTATAAAGCTTTACGGCGTCTTCCTAGGTTGCAAAAAAAAGTAGCTGATCTTACAGAATTAGTAAACAAAATCTTATTACAATTGGAGAACAAATGAACTAGCAAATACTATAAGACTAGGTTAGTAAAACTCATGGCAAGAAATGTAAAAAAAACGATCATAAAAATTCTAGCAGAGCAGGCACTTCTTTCTCCAAAAGATATTTCTGAGAATTCAAGTCTAGATTCTATGGGAATTGACTCGTTGGGACTGGTAGAAATTGTCTTTTCCATAGAGGAGGCCTTTAATATCACAATTCCATTCAATTCTAATGACCCCCAAAATACTTCCTTCGATATTAGTAGCGTCGAATCTATCGTAAAGGCCGTCGAACAAATAATTGATAAATCAGCTAAAAGAAATAAGGTATGAACCGCGTCGTCATCACGGGGCTTGGGGCAATAAGCTCGCTTGGAATTAATGTTGAAGAAATTTTTGAATCTTTGAAAGAAGGTCGCTGCGGTATAGGACCACTAAAATTTCTTAATTCTGAAAGACTTTCTGTTCAAATAGGAGGGCAAATACATAACTACAAACCGGAAAAATACTTCTCAAAACAAGAAACTGCCCTATATGACAAGTTTACTCAATTTGCTTTAATTGCAGCTCAGCAAGCAATTTCTTCTTGTGGAATTGAAATAACAGAAAGTAATACCAGCGATGTAGGAGTAATTTTGGGGACAGCAGGTGGTGGCCTTCAAACACAAGATGAAAATTATCGCGAAGTTTATGAATTAGGTAAAAATCGAGTTCATCCTTTGATCGTACCCAAATTGATGAATAATGCAGCTGCTAGTCATGTATCTATCAAATATAACGCCCGCGGCCCATGCTTCACCATCGCTTCAGCTTGTTCTTCCTCAAATCACGCCATGGGGCAAGCACTTAACTTAATAAGAAAGGGGGATATAAAAATTGCTATAACTGGCGGTTCAGAAAGCATGTTATGTTTTGGTGGAATAAAAGCATGGGAAGGTCTAAGAATTATGTCCAAGGAATCTTGCCGTCCATTTTGTTCCACTAGAGATGGCATGGTACAAGGGGAAGGCGCCGCAATTTTTATTTTTGAAGAATTAGAGCATGCAAAGCATCGTGGTGCTACTATTTTTGCAGAAGTAGCTGGTTTTTCTATGTCTTCCGATGCAATGGATATTGTTAACCCTAGCAAAGAAGGTGCAGCACGCGCCATAACAGGTGCTTTAACTGATGCTAAATTAAACCCTGAAGATATAAACTATATAAATGCACATGGCACTGGCACCATCGCAAATGATAAAACAGAATGCGCTGCCATATGGCATACTTTTAAGGATCATGCTAAAAATATCATGATATCTTCAACAAAATCTATGCACGGTCACTTGATTGGGGGTACAGGGGCTTTAGAGTTAGTCTCTTGCATACTTGCTATAAACGAAAGTATTATCCCACCAACAATCAACTATAAACAAAGAGACCCAGATTGTGATCTAGATGTGGTGCCAAATGTTGCCCGCGATCATTCAGTTGACTTCACTCTATCAAATTCTTTTGCTTTTGGTGGGCTAAATGCGGTGTTAGCACTTAAAAAGTTAGCTTGAATCCTTTGGTTTTAATTCTTCATAGATCTGAACAAACTTATCTAGATCTAAATCAACAATATATCTTGAGTTAGGCTCTCTTATATCAATGATTTGTATAGTGAGATTAGCTCCCTGTTTCAGCAAATCAATACCTTTATCAGTCATTCCAAATTGAGCAGTACATCCGAGTTGATCGCAATATAAAAACTGTTCTGTGAATGGTTCATTAGAGTCCACTGCAAAAGATACGCCGCTGAGCAGGAGTGGAACACTTGATTCAAAAGGAATAAAAAAAGTAATCAATGAATCTGCAGGATTTTCAGCAGTACTAGTAAGTCGATCTAAAATAAATCTTGCTGCTTTCCTACCTTGAACATCTAAAGCAAATTGAACCGCAACGCAGTGATCAACATCTCTCTCACAAACCTGCAGCCAATTACCAAATTCTTTTCGAATTTCTTCGGTTGATTTGGTAGATGATTCTTGTAGTTGTTCCTGGGCGACGACCAGTGAAAGGTTAAGAATTAGTGAATTTGTTAGAAGAAAAAAAAAGAGCGCAAACCTATTCCAGATATTATTCATATTGATTCACCTTAATTAATCTAATGATTAGCTGTATCTATAAACTTTTCAGTCAAGTTGGACTAGTTTTATCTTAACAATTTTATTTTTCTCTTTTTCTAATATTTCAAACTTGAAACCATAGAAATTGAATACTTGCCCCACTACAGGGATTAATTGTGCTTCATGGATTACTAATCCAGCAATGGTATTTGCTTCATTATCAGGGAGCGACCAATCATAAGCTCTATTCAAATCTCGTATACTCATTCCGCCATCAACAATGACATTTCCATCTGAGGTTCCAACCATTTGGTCTACATCTACGTCATGTTCATCTGTAATCTCTCCTATAATTTCCTCAATTATGTCTTCTAATGTTATCAAACCACGCAAATCACCGTATTCATCAACCACAAGTGCGAAGTGTGCTTTTCGTTTTAGAAATTGCCTCATTTGAAGATCTAACGTGGTAGTTTCTGGAATAAAATAAGGTTTCATAGCCACCTTCATTATGTCAAATGTATCGATATCAAACTTCTTTCGACCAGTAGAAGAAATAGTGCTAGTTTTACGAAGTAAATCTTTCGCGTGTAGAACCCCAACCACATTTTCTTGATTATTTTTAAATATTGGAATTCTTGTGTATGGAGATTTCAAACATTTCTGCAATATTTTTTTTGGGCTATCATCTGCATCAACCATTTCAATTTGACTTCTATGAAGCATGATTTCTTCTACAACTCGATCAGGAAGATCCAAAACTCCTAGCAACCTATCACGAGCGTCCTTTTTTACAGCTCCTTCAGAATGGTGAAGAGCTATAGCTCCGGCAATTTCTTCTAGAGCTAACACTTGCTTATTTGGATCAATCTTTAGGCCTGTTAAACTTAAGATTATTTGCACTATTTTCCTTACAAAATGTATCACTGGCGAAAAGAAAAAAACAAAAAAGGCTATTAATGGCGCCACTCTCCTGGCAGCTGACTCGGGGTTATTGATAGCATAGGTTTTGGGCAAAAGCTCTGCAAAAATTAAAATTAACATAGTCATTATTATGGTAGCATACGCTATCCCTTTTTCACCAAAAAGTGACACAAATATTGTTGTTGCCAAAGAGGTTGCAAATATATTTACAACATTATTTCCAAGTAAAATTGTGCCAATTAGGCTTTCATTATCCGTCGTAATTTCTAGGGCTTTCTTTGCACCCTTAGAGCCTCGATCAGTCATATTTCTTAATCTTGCTCTGCTAGATGCTGTAAGTGCAGTTTCTGATCCAGAAAAAAAAGCAGACATAATTAGAAGAAAAAATATTCCAATTATCCCACCCCAGCCAGAAAAAATGTAATTTGTTTCCCAATTTGCAATAAGCATTTCATTTCCTTAACATTATGATTTAGATCTTATTTTTATTCCTTGCTAGAGGATGATTATTCATCACCAATGCCTTTTTTTGATCCTCTAAAACATGCGTATAAATTTGTGTGCTAGAAATATCAGAATGTCCTAAAAGGCTTTGAATCACCCTAAGGTCAGCACCATTTGCAAGTAAATGGGTAGCAAACGCATGTCTTATAACATGGGGAGATACCTTGACATTATCAAGTCCTGCATGTTTGGCTATACGCTTTAAAATACAAAAAAATTGTTCTCTATTTAGGAATCCTTTTCTCGTCCTTGCGGGAAATAAGAAACTTTTTGAATTAGTAGACATTTTCATTTCTTTCCTAAATGACAACCAATCCTTGACTGCTATTTTTGCCGAATTAGACAATGGTACAAGTCTTTCTTTTCTCCCTTTACCCTTGACAAGAATTAGATCAGAATTACCCGTCACAGAATTCAATGGTAAGGACACCAACTCAGTCACACGTATACCAGTCGCATATAAAAGCTCAATTAATGCCGTATTTCTAATATTCTTAGCTAAAACACTTTCTGCTTTTTTAGCCGATTTAATCAGACGATCAACTTGTTCAATGGATAATATCTCAGGTAAATTTTGAACAAATTTTGGTTGTTTGATTTTAGAACTTGGATTTTTAGAAATCCAATTCTCACGGAAAGCGAACCTGAAAAGATGTTTAAGACTAGACAACTTTCTTGCTACTGATCTGTTTGAAATTCTAGATTGACTTAAAACTTGCATATATGTCTTAAAATGCTCTTCGTGAATGTCTTCCATTTTATCAACACTCATGAACTCAAAAAAATTGATTAAGTCATGCTTATACGCCACCAATGTATTTGAAGTAAAGTTTCTTTCTGCCAAAAGTGCCTCGAGAAAAATCTCTATTTGATCATTTATCAGCATTAACAATCAATATACCGAATTACGAAAATATTCCATTATCAATATTTCCGTCGCTATAATTCTAAAATCTTCTAACAGACCCATCCTAACCAGAGATGCCAATCCGATCTGCAAATCCAACATGTCAGACTTTTGCCCAGATGAAATAAGAGCTAAAGCTCTAAACAATAAAGTACCATTCATATGCAACGTTAATGAACTTTTCATTTCTTCAGACAAAATTCTATTCTCAGGGAATTTGCCCACACTTGCCTCTAAAACAATTTTGTCTAAGAGAGTCAGACCATATTTATCAGAGTCATCAAAATGTTGCGAAATAAGTTTAGTAGATTCTTTTTCATTATCTTCCCAACCTATTTTTCCACTTGCTAGGTAATATGCAGTATTAACATTAGAACTCTTAATGACTTCTTTTCTGACATTAACTAAGTTCTCTCCAGATAGTAAAACTAGAGCTGCAACCATCTCCTCATACTTCCAAGAAACTTGATTTAGTTTGATATTTTGGATCTTTTCCCCATATACCTCAGCAAATTGTGCTAACAAATGAACTTGCATAAATTCTTGAACAGCAAGTGACAAATTTCTCAACAAGTCCAACTGCTCATTTTCTTTCATATTAAATTTTTGATCTAATTCTTGAACAAGCTTTACACGTGCCCATACACCACCAGATGTAGAGGGGCGTTTAATTTTATAATTGGAAAAAAGAATAGCAGGATCTAAAGCACCTGATTTAACAAATTCTTCAGAAGCGCTAATTCTTGTGCGCAAACTCTTGTCACGATTTAAATTAGTATATAGAAATCCAAGCGGTAATTCATTATCAGGGGGTCGAATTCCAGAAA
This sequence comes from Paracoccaceae bacterium, assembly GCA_029243395.1. Lineage (GTDB taxonomy): Bacteria > Pseudomonadota > Alphaproteobacteria > Rhodobacterales > Rhodobacteraceae > CACIIZ01. The sequence goes on from JAQWSE010000005.1 coordinate 36,737, forward strand.
AATCACAAAGATAAACTACCACTGGCTGTTCCTCTAAACAAATTTCTTCATTCTTTATTTCTAATTCTGCTTCGTGATCAAGATAATTAATAAGCAAGCGCTCAAGGTTCTCATCGATATCACCAATACTCGAATAAGTTGCTAATGCCAAAGCTGCTGCATTCCAGTCTCCACTTCTAGCAAGACATATAATCCTATGCATAAGAAATTTTTTCTCACTAGCTGTTTCTAATATTATGTTGCAAAATCCATCCACCCGTGTTGTCAAGAAAGCAATATTGGCCCATAGATCCAGGAGTGCCGTATTTGAAATAGGATTAGTACTTTCTATTAATACTTCAGCATCATCTAGAGCTCCCATCATAATTAATTTCGAAATACGAGCTCTCAAAAATGCTTGCCCAGAAAAGTTAGATTTAGTGTCAGTAATCGGTGGATCAGCTTCGACTAAGAGTATTCTTTTTAAAAGGCGGTTTAAATAAAAGAGCTCAGATCCAGGTATTTGGCTTACTGCATCAGCAACAAGTGTTTCGTTCTCGCCGCTCCAGATGTTCACTGGTAATCCCAATCTCTCTACTCCAAATAGTCCAATAGAGTTCTTACTAACTCCTGGTAAATGATTTAATGATATTTCAGGGTCTTTATCGTGATAATCTCCACTTTGCTCATTTGATAAAGTAAAAAATTCAGGTGGATCATTTATTTTGTCAGCCAGCCAATCAATAGCTGTCATAGGTTCACTATTAGAAGCGTTCACGGGTTCAGAAAACCCTAAAATTAGCCCAAAAAATATACGGAAAAAAACATTATTGATCATATTCTATCGGCACTGACTTGATAGAAACTTCTTTTACCGGCTCCACCTCAAAGATGACTGCATGAGTTGTTAAGATCATTAACAACATTACCAGAATTAGAGAAAAAAATTTAAATAATTTCCACATTTTTAAGTTCTTATTGTTAATATTAAACTAAATTTAAGGATAACCTAAATATACATGAATCTTTTATTGGGTAATACCCAAATATCTAGATATAATTTATCAGATGATTCAGATTAAAAACAAGCCCTAGTTTTAGTTAGGTTAAAGTTTACAACCATATCAATTAAGAGTTTATAATTAACCTATGTACAAAATCAAAAAAATGTTAGTGCTAGTTGGCCTCATGGGTGCAGGTAAAACTTCTGTCGGCAAAAAACTTGCGGAAAATTTAAAAGTAGGATTCCTCGATGCTGACCATGAAATAGAATTGGCAGCTGGTATGAGTATTGTTGAAATTTTTGATAAATTTGGTGAAAACTACTTCCGGGAAGGAGAATGTAAGGTAATCAAGAGGTTAATGAAGTTAGAACCTCAAATCTTAGCCACGGGGGGAGGGGCATTTCTATCTCAGGAAATACGTGATATAATAAAATTATATGGGGTATCCATTTGGTTAAAGGCGGATCTAGAAACTCTTTGGGGAAGAGTATCTGCGAATAGCAACAGACCACTATTGAATAAATTAAACCCAAAGTCGACTTTAGAACAGCTAATTCAGACAAGATACCCTGTCTACAAAAAAGCTGACATAACAATAGAAAGCACAGAAAAAATTTCTCATGCTGCTATGGTCAGGAAAATATTACATGAATTAAAGTCCAAACATATTATTTTTTAGAGTTCAATGAGAGCAAATAAAATGATGAAAAAATGAAAAATATCACAGTTTCTACTAAGACATGCTCATATAAAATACTAATTGGCAGAGATATCTTGGATCATCTATCTTTATTTCTGAATCAGTACAATGGTATCAAATCTATATGCATAGTTACTGAAGATCGAGTTGCGAAATACCATCTAAATAATCTTCTTAAAATCCTGGAACATACGAAACTCAAACCCAATATCTTAGTAATAAGACCAGGTGAAAACTCAAAAAATTGGAGCAACATTCAAAAGGTTACTGAATGGCTGATAAGCAAAAAAATTGAAAGGGGTGACTTTATAATTGGATTAGGTGGTGGTGTGATTGGTGATTTGGTTGGTTTCGCTGCTTCGATAGCTCTACGTGGCATAAAAGTTATTCATATACCCACAAGCCTTCTAGCTCAAGTCGATAGCGCTATTGGAGGGAAGACCAGTATTAACTCTATTCATGGGAAAAATCTGATAGGAACATTCCATCAACCTGCCCTTGTTTTATCAGACGTCGCAATGTTAAGAACATTAAGCAAACGTGACTTTCGGTCAGGCTATGGTGAGGTGGTTAAATATGCCCTCATTAAGGATAAGAATTTCTTTGATTGGCTTGAAAGACAGGACTTTTCTAACCTCCAAAGAAATCAAGAAAAATTAACCCATGTTGTAGAAATTTCAAGCCAAATTAAATCAACGATAGTCGAAAAAGATGAAACTGAGCAGGGAATTAGAGCTCTTCTAAATTTTGGTCACACATTTGGACATGCTCTAGAAGCCGCTACGGGTTATTCTGAAAGATTACTTCATGGGGAGGCAGTAGTACTAGGCTCCTGCCTAGCTCTTAGTCTAAGCTACAAATTAAATTTGATCGATCAAGAACAGATATTAAGAATAGAAAAACATTTAATCACAAGTGGCTTTAAAACAAAAATAAAGCAATTATCAGGAGCAAATATTGATTTGGATTTATTAATGAATTTAATGTACCAAGACAAGAAAGTTACATCTAATCAATTAAATTTTGTGCTACTTAACAAGATAGGAGAAGGCATTCTAATGAAAAATGTAGATCCAGAAAATGTTAAGCATGTCATACAACAATCATTAAAATGATTACAAGTGATTGAATCTAATGCATTTACCATTACTTATCATAAACAAAGAAATTGAATCACAGTAGTGCAGGAGAAAAAAATGGTATCGGAACTAGACAAACGAAAAAAAGCTGCTGAAGCTAAATTTGCTGTTGGAGAGGAACTCTTATTCCAAGCTATTGTAAAAAGAGATAGCATTGTGAGCAAATGGATAGCTGACAAGTTTTTTTCTATGAGCGACGGAGATACTTCTAACTTTGTCGATGCGGCAATTAAAGCTAATTTGGAACGACCAGGTGATGATGACATTCTTGAATTTTTTGAACGTGTTTTTAAAGAAAAAGGTCTGGATTTTAATCAAAATGAGATAATAGAACAGCTCGCCCTTACCTATGAAAATATTCTACAAGAAGAAAGTGGTAGCTAGCCATTCTCAAAATTTCATCCTGAAGATTTAAACAGATCTATAGTATAAGGTACAAAATATGGCATTAGTTTCTTCTACTGATGAGTTGAACAAGTTTTGCTCCGAAGTTTTGGAAATGTCTGAGTATGTAACAATTGATACTGAATTCGTTCGAAAGAATACCTATTATGCCAAACTATGTCTTGTTCAGCTAGGATTCAAAACAAGAGGCTCTAAGAATGTCGTATTAATAGATCCATTAGTAAGAGAACTAAACCTGACACCCCTAAAAAGGTTGTTAGAGAATAAAAAAATAACAAAAATCATTCATGCAGGTAGGCAGGATCTTGAAATATTCTTACACTTGTTCGACTTCTTACCAGTTCCATTATTTGATACTCAAATAGCTGCAATGGTTTGTGGGATGGGTGAGCAAGAAAGTTATGAAAGCCTTGTTAAGAAGTTAGTGGGTAAACAATTAGATAAGCAGTATCAATACACTGACTGGAGTAAAAGGCCTCTGTCTGCTGAACAACTAAAGTATGCTTCAGAGGATGTATCCTTTTTGTGTGATATTTTTGAAATCTTAAAGAGAAAATTGTCAGACCTTGGGCGCAGTGACTGGGTAATAGAAGAAATAGAAAAGCTAACAAATCGAGATAGTTACACATCTAAAGAAACTTCTTCTCTGAAGAAAATAAAAAATGTTAATGGTAATATCCATTTCAAGAATTTAGTTGCGGCTTTAGTAGATTTGAGAGAACTGATAGCACAGGAACTAAATTTGCCCCGAAATCATGTAATTAGAGATTCCTTAATATTAAAGCTTGCAAAAAACCTCCCAAAAAATAGAGAAGAGTTGAAAGAGCTAAAGATTTTTTCATCCAAAATCAATGTAACTGCATACTACTCTAAGATTTTGAATATATGTAACGATCAAAAATTACTTACAAAAAACCCTGTCATAATATCAGCTAACCAGAAAACCAGTGATTATACCATGAATGTGGTTAACCTTCTAAAAATTCTACTAAAAATAAAAAGTGTTGAATTGAGGGTTGCAACAAAGCTAATAGCAACAACTAAAGATTTAGAAACTATAGCTAGTGAGAAAAACCCCGACGTACCTGCCCTGAAGGGATGGAGAAGACAAATATTTGGTCTGGAAGCTCTGAAATTAAAGGAAGGAAAGATTGCTCTTTCAGTAAAAGGGCATGGGATAAAGATCGTCAATGTATAACTTGACCCTCATGAGAACACGGAGCCTTGTATGAACAACCTTGATTATGAGAACTTGTTGGAAGATTTCGATCTTTTGGAATCTTGGGAAGACAAGTATAGATATATTATAGATCTAGGCAATGAATTAGACCCATATCCTAGAGAATTTAAAATAGAAAATTACCGAGTTTTGGGTTGTGCGAGTCAGGTGTGGTTTTACCCAATCATTTCAAAAATAGAAGATAAAAAGTTATTTAGCTTCAAAGGTGATTCAGATGCACTCATTGTTCGAGGCCTCATTAAAATTCTCACAATAATATATAGTGATAAGCTGGTGTCTAACCTTCAAGATACAGACCCCTTTGAAAAAATTAAAATGCTTGGGTTACAAGATCATTTATCTTCTCAAAGATCAAATGGTCTAAAATCAATGATCTCTAAAATTCAAGAGATCATAAAAGAAAATTCTTGAATTCAAGGAAAATCACTGAATGTTCCTGCAATAAAAATATTAGGTCGTTTTTTTTATTAAATAGGTCGCTTATAAAACAGGAAAGTCAAATTAAGATGATTAACTATTTGTAGTACTGTCATTTTTTTTTGGTGAGCTATATGAGTGAAAATGAAGAAACCGATGAAATCATTCTTGACGAACTCGAGGATGAAGAACTCGTTCTCCAGATGCATGATGACCTCTATGATGGCTTAAAAGAGGAAATTGAAGAGGGCGTCCATATCTTTCTCAAGAGAGGTTGGACTCCTTATGATATACTCACAAAGGTCCTTGTGGAAGGTATGAGAATAGTTGGTATAGATTTTAGAGATGGGATACTCTTTGTACCTGAGGTGCTTCTTTCTGCAAATGCTATGAAAGGCGGAATGTCAATCCTAAAGCCTCTCTTAATCGAAACCGGAGCACCGAGATTAGGTAAGATGGTCATTGGTACAGTCAAAGGTGACATTCATGACATTGGTAAAAATTTGGTCTCCATGATGATGGAAGGTGCTGGATTTGAAGTAATAGATCTAGGAATAAATAACCCAGTAGAAAATTACTTGACTGCACTTGAGAACGAAAAACCAGATATACTGGGGATGTCAGCACTTTTGACAACAACGATGCCGTATATGAAGGTAGTAATTGATTGTCTGGTTGAGAAGGGCATTAGGGACGAGTACATCGTATTAGTAGGCGGAGCACCTTTAAATGAAGAATTTAGTAAAGCGATAGGAGCAGACGCCTACTGTCGAGATGCAGCAATGGCAGTAGAAACAGCTAAGGAATTAATTTCGAAGAAGCATAATCAGTTAACTTGGTAGGCTTCAAGATTTAAGACAAAATTCTCTCATAAGCAGGTAATTTACTTTATGAATTTTATAAAGAAACCAAGTTGGGGAATTAAAGAAAACTATGTCACAGACGAAAGACTAGTAACCAATAGGCGAAAATTCTTAAATTCCCTTGCAACCATGACAATTGGAAGTGCAATAAATGCAAGTCTTTTAGGAAATGCAGTTTGGGCGAATAAAAATCTGCAAAGAATTAATAATTCATTTAAAAACAAGAATTTAAGCATAGATGCAAAAATTACTCCTGAAAGTTTATCGAGTAAATATAACAATTTTTTCGAATTTGGATCTACTAAGAACATATGGAAAGAAGCGCAGAAACTTAGTACCGAGGGATGGACTATCAATATTTCAGGGTTAGTTGAAAAGCCTTTAAAGTTGGATACCGACAGTTTGATTTCAAAGTTTTCTTTAGAGGAACGAATCTATAGACATAGATGTGTGGAGGCCTGGTCAATGGTAGTGCCTTGGACGGGGTTTGAGCTATCAAAACTTGTTGCTTTTGCACAGCCATTGTCTTCAGCCAAATATGTCGAGTTTAAAACATTTTTTTCACCAAAGGAAGCAACTGAACAACGTGCTAGATGGTATCCATGGCCCTATACAGAAGGATTAACAATAAAAGAAGCTACTAATGAATTAGCATTTCTGGTTGTTGGAGCTTACGGAAAAATGCTTCACAAACAGTTTGGTGCTCCAATTAGGGTACATCTTCCTTGGAAGTATGGTTTTAAATCTATCAAATCTATAGTAGAAATAAACTTTACTTCTGAACGGCCGGTAAGTTTCTGGGAGACATTAGCAAATAATGAATATGGTTTTTGGGCTAATGTGAATCCGGAAGTACCACATCCGCGTTGGTCACAAAAAACAGAACGAGTACTAGGTGGAGACAATAGAAACACCGAGATTTATAATGGTTATGGACCACAGGTGGCAGAGCTATATAGTAAGTTTGTAAATTTGGGTAATAGCTTATTTAGGTAATATTAATAATAAGGACCTTGGCAAATATTTTTAAACAAGGGTTCTCCATCACAGCCGCCAATCTTACTGTCAACTCTTCTTTCTGGATGAGGCATTAATCCTAAAACTCTATGGTTTTTTGAATATACTCCAGCTATATCTCCTATTGAACCATTTGGATTTTGCTTAAGATACTTAAAAGCAATTTGATTATTGTCTAGAAGTAGTTGATGGGTACTAGGGTCTACAAGGTAATTACCATCATGGTGTGCAATTGGAAAAGAGACCTTTGCATTTTTTTGATATAAACTTGTAAACAAAGGATCTCGATTGCAGATCATTAATTCTTGATCTTTGCAAATAAATCTTGTGGACTGGTTACGTATTAATACTCCCGGTAACAATCCACACTCACACAAAATTTGAAATCCATTACAAATCCCTAAGACAAAACCTCCTGAATTTGCAAACTCAACTATTGCTCTAATTATTGGCGATCTAGATGCTATAGCTCCAGTCCTTAAGTAATCTCCAAACGAAAATCCCCCAGGTATAGCACAGACGTCTAACCCCTTTGGTAATTTCGAAATTTTGTGCCACAAAAACTCCACCTTATTGGGGTTAAATTTTTTAAATGCCCGATAAAGATCTTGATCACAATTTGATCCAGGGAATATAACGATGCCAACATTCATTTTTTTATTCTTAAACTTCTTGTATTGAATAAGTTTCAATCTGAGGGTTGATTAGAAGATCTTCACATATTTTTTCAATAGTTTCTTTTGAGATTTTACTTAATTTTTCATTTAACTCGAGATCGATTATTTTACCCTGCCTTACGCTCTCAACTTGAGAAAAACCTTGATTTTTTAGAGACATAGCTATTGCCTGCCCTTGGGGATCAAGAACAGTCTTCTTCAAGACAATACTTACTCTTACTTTCATTAACTTCCTTCCAAACACGTTATTAACTTGTATATCATAGAATAACACCAAGCCTCTTTGCCAATTTTCGATATGAAGACACTAAGTCTCCTGTGTCAAATCTAAATATGTCTTTGTCAAATTTTTCTTTACTAAGCGTATCACAAAGCCTGCAACTATCAGGACTGATTTCATCTGCTACAACTAGACGATCATCTACTTTTACCCGACCAAATTCTAATTTCAAATCAATTAAAGTAATTCCAACTTTTAAAAAAAATCCAGAAAGAATATTATTTACCTTAAGTGCAAAAGCCTTTACTTTCTTTAGTTCTGTAGGTGTAGACCACTGAAGCAAGCTAATATGTGAATCATTAACTATCGGGTCTCCAAGATCATCGTTTTTGTAGTAAAATTCAATGAGTGGCTCTCTAAATTTCAAACCATGCTTTACTCCTAACCTTGAACAAATGGATCCTGCAGCAATATTTCTTATGACAACTTCTAGAGGAATTATGTTGCAATCTAAAATCAGTTGTTCCCTAGTATTTATTCTTTCAAGGAAATGTGTCGGAATCCCTTTTTCTTTTATTTTATTCATTATAAGCTCCGAAATAAGATTATTTATTTCCCCTTTTCCATCTAGTACATCAAATTTCTTTGCGTTAAAGGCTGTGGCGTCATCCTTAAAGTACTGGATTAAAGTACCATTTCGTGGCCCTGAAAATATAACCTTTGCTTTCCCCTCATAGATTTTTTGTTTCTCTAACAAATTATTAGCTCCTAGATTTTTAATGGCTCGTTACTAATTCACTCTTTGAACAAAAGTATAATTATGTTACTAGCAGAACAACAGCAGACACTTTAAAACTTGTCTCTTTACAGAAAATTAACAATCAATCGAAAACTCTCTCAAAAATATAATCAACGTGTTCCAAATGAGGTTTTTTCAAAAAAATATCTTCAATTTCTTTATCTGAAATTATGCCTGAAAGCTCAGCATCAGACCTTATTTCATCAATAAATTCCGTACCTTGCACCCATGTTTTCATTGCATTTCTTTGCACGACTTCATATGCTTTCTCCCTCGAAAGGCCTTTTTGAGTTAATTCAAGTAATACGGTTTGAGACTTAAATAACCCCTTAAATCTATCAAGGTTTTTAGTCATATTTTCCGGATATACTATTAACTTGTCAATTACATTGGTTAGGCGATTTAGAGCAAAATCTAATGTGATAGTGGTATCGGGACCGATTGCCCGCTCCACTGAGCTGTGTGAAATGTCTCTTTCATGCCATAGTGCTACATTTTCAAGTGATGGAATAACGGACATCCTGACCAACCTTGATAGACCAGTCAAATTTTCTGACAAAACAGGGTTTCTTTTGTGGGGCATGGCACTAGATCCTTTCTGTCCCTCCGAAAAGAATTCTTCAACCTCCAAAACCTCAGTTCTCTGTAAATGTCTGATTTCAATAGATACCCTTTCAATTGAACTTGCAATAATTGCTAGAGCACTAAAAAATGCAGCATGGCGGTCTCTAGGAATTATTTGACTAGATACGGGCTCTGGAACAAGATTAAGGGCATCACAAACATATCGCTCTACGAAGGGATCAATAGTTGCAAAGTTTCCAACAGCTCCAGAAATTGCACCAGTCCGAATTTCATCTTGAGCCAACAATAATCTTTTTAGATTGCGTTTCATTTCTGAATATGCTTGAGCTAATTTTAGACCAAAGGTTGTAGGCTCAGCATGTACTCCATGACTTCGCCCCATGCATACAACATATTTAAATTCATTGGCTCTTTTCTTTAGTGAAGCAAGAAGAAACTTAAGTTCACTAATTAAGATGTCTGAAGCTCGAACTAACTGTATATTGAAACAGGTGTCCAAAACATCTGAAGAGGTCATCCCTTGGTGAACAAACCTTGAATTTTCACCAATATGTTGGCCAAGAAAAGTTAGAAAGGCTATGATGTCATGCTTAGTTTTTTTCTCAATTTCATCAATTTTTTCAACATCAAAAATTAGGTCTTTTGCTTTCCAAATAGATTTAGAAGCCCCTTTGGGGATAATATTAAGTTCAGCCATAGCCTCGCATGCATATGCCTCAATTTCAAACCAAATCTTAAACTTGTTCTGTTGAGACCAAATCTCAACCATTTCAGGTCTTGAGTAACGTGGAACCACCTATTTTCCTCTTTTCATTTTAAAGTAATACGATTTACCCATACATCCTAATTTGATCTCAATCAACCAATTCGTATTTATCAACATTTTCAAAGCAAATGCGGTACCTGTCACTAATTATAATCTTTTGAATTCAATTAGATTGAAACAAAAAATAGCTGTCAATTGACCTTCAGAAAATTAAGATAAAGCATTTTTGTCAATATGTTCAACAACTTTCATAAGGTTGCAATTTTTGGTAATTTCAAGAACCTGCCAGCTAGGCAATTGATTCCTAAACCAAGTGCGTTGCTTTTTAGCATACTGCCTTGTTTTCACATTGATCATATCAATCGCCTGTTCTCGTGCCAAAGTACCTGCTATATATTTACCAACCTCAGCAAAACCAATCGCCTTATGAGCAGGGTGTAAAGGGTTGGAATTAAAATTAGAATTAAGGATGCACTTTACCTCATTATCAATCCCTTGTTCAAACATTTTATGCGACCGCTTTAAAATATTGTCTCGTAATATTAACTGATCGCATGAAATAATGAAACTTTGGAACTCATGCTTATTTAACAAAGGAATTCCTTTAGTTTGCTGCCAATAAGAGATTCCATATCCAGTATCTGTTAGAACTTCCCAGGCTCTTTGTACCCTAGTAAAGTTACGCTTATCTATATTGTCATACGTCATACTATCCTTGATTTTTAAATCATGAAGAAAAATATCCGGACAATTTTTCCTTAGGTTATCAGATTTTTCCCTTGTTTCTTTGGATATAGAAGGGATAAGTGCTAACCCATTTATAAGTGCAGAAAAATAAAGACCGGTACCTCCAACTATGATAGGTATTTTTTTCTTTCTATAGGCATAATCTATAGCTGCTCTGGCATCTTCCAGCCATTTACCCACGCTATATTCAGAGCCACATTTAATGTGCCCGTATAGTCTATTTTCTAGTTCTCCAAAATCTTCTTCAGTTGGTCGGGATGATAGAATTCTCATACATTCATAAACTTGGATGGAGTCAGCATTTATTATGACAGAAGGCCTTATACTGGCTAGTTGAGTTGCAATTTTAGACTTTCCACTCGCCGTGCAACCAGTTATGCAAATTGCACGTCTCATAATAGTTTTTTAAAGCTTAGAAGATTGGTTACCATTTGCTGTATATAATGACTTTCTTATGTCAATACCTCTTTGAGAGAACTTTGCTTAGCATGGGTTGTTATAGTTAAATTTAGTAAAGTTAAATCTATTTTTTTCGTTGGCTCAAATTTTCAGTAAAAATAAATAGAACTACAAAACTATGCTAGGAGCATTTCATGAGAGCTTAAATACAGCTTTGAGACAATAGGTTTAGTTAATTACTAATTCTACCAGACTCTAATTATGATCAGAAAAACATGCTGGTAATGGATATTGTTTCATTTTAAAAAAATTATTTAAAGCTTTGATAAGTCTAACCAAATAATAATTTGGTACTATAAAAAAACTAACATAACATATATTATGCGCCTTTCACTTTCACTCTTATTTCTAACTTCTTCAAACATTTAAGCAATCTCCTCTGCCCTTTTTTGTCCACAACTTAGAAGGCTCTGACCCAATTGTCTATAAACCTAGACGTCACCTCTAAAATTTGAACACCAATTAAAAAAATTGCTCTGAAACTACTTTCATTTATGCTTTAACTAATTGAAATCATTATTAATATTAAAACGATTCATGTTATCCGGTTACTATCAAATTAGTTATCCTCTCTTTCTTCTTTTCCACATTGCTAGGTCAACATGAAATTTATCCTCTTTACTGCGAGGTAATATTTGAACTAACTCCCAACTATCTTCACCTTTTTGATTAAATTCTCTTACTTGCTTATCATTTATTTTATCATTAACTTCATTTTGAGTTTCATTAAACGATACTTGATTTGATAAAATCACACGTGTTACCCTATACTCCCACTTTTCCATTAGATGCTCCTCTCAGTATTATTTTACCCTCTACTGGTTGAAATATTTCTCCAAAACAAACCGTAATGCTTATAACGCCCTTTATTATAGGAAAAATCCTTTGAGACACAAACCTAACCTGTGAACCACAGGCAAACCTGACAGTCTATATATTATGCGCAAATTATTACGTATTGTTACATATAGTGGTAATATTGCTCTGAGATGCAATATATATTATGTATGCGATTACTTTTTAGCAGAGTCACGTCAAACCATTGCCTGATGAAGCCCTCCTTCTATAAGAAAATTTGGCCTTAAAAGCTAAGATATAAGTAAGTGCGATTTTACCAACTACACAGAACTTGAAAAAAAACGATTCCTTTGAATTTCTGTCCAAGACACAAAAATCTTGAATCCACCTAAGGCTACTTCTTCCCTTATAATTAAATCATTTTCAAATAACCAGGATCTGGATTTACTTTTCTTGAAAGAAACAAATATCTCCTCCTGTTTTTTTTCATCATTAAGAGAAATTTTTAACAGTTCTCGTAAATTTTCAAATCCTACACCTGTTTTTGCAGAGACAGTAACCTTCTGCTTTTCATTAGTAATTGCTGCAAAATTTAATGTCCCACATTCAGATTCACTAAGTTTATCTGCTTTATTCCATACTTCAATTATGGGTTTTGCATCCTTTTCTATGCCCAAGTTTTTCAAAACAGACTCTACTGCTTTACCCTGTTCTTTAAAACTAAAGCTAGACATATCTCTTACATGCAAGATCAGATCAGCAGTAGTGACTTCTTCTAAAGTTGCCTTAAAAGCAGCTACCAATAATGTTGGCAAGTCAGAAATAAACCCAACTGTATCAGAAACTATTAATTTTTGACCACTAGATAGCTTTAAACCCTTCATTTTTGTATCCAAAGTTGCAAAAAGCATGTCTTTTACTAATGTATCTGCCCCAGTTAACCTATTGAAAATACTAGATTTACCGGAATTTGTATAACCCACAAGTGCAACGGTAGGATATGGAATTTTTTTTCTTTTACTTCTGTGTAATTTTCTGGTTTTTACAACTTTTACCAATGCTTTTTTGATCTGATTTATTCTAGCATTTATAGCTCTCTTGTCTGCTTCAATTTGTGTTTCCCCAGGTCCTCCAAGGAATCCCATTCCACCCCTTTGCCTTTCTAGATGGGTCCAGCTTCTAACTAAGCGTGATCTCTGGTACATGAGATGAGCTAACTCAACTTGCAACCCACCTTCTCTACTCATTGCTCTGGCGCCAAAAATCTCCAAAATGAGCCCTGTCCTATCCAGAACTTTAGTTTTCCATTCTTTTTCAAGATTTCTCTGCTGAATTGCAGTTAAAGTACCGTCTACAAGCACTAAGCTGATCTTTTTTTCAGCAATATTTTTTTTAAAGCTTTTTACATTGCCTGTTCCAAAAAATGTACTGGCATTTGGCTTCCTTAGTTTAATTATTGACTTAATTTTTACTATTACATCTGGTAGAGCCTTAGCTAACCTTATTGCTTCAAGAAGACCGTCTTCTAATTGTGTTTCTGCACTAATTAACTTAGATTTAGAAACTATTACTGGTCTAATAACACCGGTGAGCATAAAATTATTTCACAAGATTAAACTTCCTCATCTTCGAAAAAGCTTAAAGGTTCTGCAGGCATAATAGTAGAGATGGCATGTTTATAAACTAGTTGAGAAGTTCTATCCCTACGCAAAAGAACAGAAAAATTATCAAACCACGTGATAACCCCTTGCAATTTCACTCCATTAACTAAAAAAACTGTCACTGGATTCTTATCTTTACGCACTCCATTCAAGAAAGAATCTTGAAGACTTTGTTTTTCACCTACCATATTTGCAACCCTAAATTCTAATGAAATTTCAAGTACTAGTTCTTATAACCAAAAATTATTTTTTTACATAGATAAAACTTCATTAAATGTATAATTATCTCTTAAATTTTAGTGTTAGAAAAAATTGATACCAACCTCTAATAACCTTTCTACTTTTTCAATGTCTTTTGTTCTATAAAAAACAGTTATAATGTCACCTTCTGAAAATACTGTATCACTCCTGGGTATCATTATTCCATTTTCTTTCATGACAGCACCTACCAAAACTCCTTCAGGCCAATTTATATCTTTGAGAACTTTTCCAGCTAAAGGAGAAGTTCCTAACACTTGAGCTTCAATCATTTCGGCCTCCGCATCGCCAACAGAATAGACCGCTCTCACTCGACCGTGTCGTATATGCCTTAGTATAGAAGAAACAGTGGTTGCCCTAGGGTTTATGTATGCATCTATCCCCATGGGTTGTAGTAAAGAATTTAATGATGAATCATTGACCAACGAAATTGCGAGTGGACAACCCGAGGATTTTGCCCTGGTACAAGTGAGTAAATTAGTTTTGTCATCATCTGTAACAGCCAACATAGCATCGGCTTGTTCAATATTGGCCTCCTCTAATAAACTTAAATCTAACCCATCACCATTTAAAATTACGGTTCTTTCTAAAGAATCGGCTACTATTTCAGCTCGCCCTCTATCCTTTTCTATTAGTTTGCAATGCACCTTATCCCTATTCTTTTGCTCCAAAGTTTTGGCCACATTTAGTCCCACATTTCCGCCACCCACTATGACAATTCTATTTCCTCGTTTCATATCTTTACCAAAAATTTCCAATGTCCGTTGTCTATCAGTGACTGTAGTAAATACGTAGACTTGATCAGCTGCAAATAGTTGATCTTCTGATTTGGGGACAAAAAGCTTTCGATTCCTTCTGATCCCTAAAACTATAGCATTCAGATCTGAAAAAAGTTCTGATAATTGCCTTAAAGGAGTATTAATTACCGGACAATTGTTACCTAGACTTATACCAATCAACTGTGCTTTTCCCCCGAGAAATGTTTCTATTTCAAATGCAGAAGGAGTTTCCAGTCTACTGACGGCTGCTTCAGCCACTTCTCTTTCTGGTGAAATTATAACATCAATTGGCAAATGTTCTCCTCTATATAAATCACTATAATTTGTCTCCAAATAAGATTGGGACCTTATTCTTGCAACTTTTCTTGGAATAGAAAATACTGAATGCGAAACTTGGCAAATCACCATATTTACCTCGTCAGATCTTGTAGTGGCTATAATCATGTCGCTGTCTCTAGCTCCAGCTGCATCAAGAATGTCCGGATGCGAAGCACATCCTGTTACACCAGAAATATCAAGAGTATTTGACAAATGAGAAATAAGTTCTGGATTATGATCCACGACAGTAATGTCGTTTCTTTCATAGGATAGATGTCTTGCAATTTGCAATCCCACCTGGCCAGCCCCACAAATAATGACTTTCATTACTTACCTCTTTTCCTCTTTTCGTATCAGTCAGCCATTTAACTTTAATCCACTACTTTAGAAGATTTGTTTTCAGACACTATTGAGAGAGTTTTCATTTTTCTATGTAAAGCAGACCGTTCCATCCCAACAAAAATGGCCGTTTTTGAAATATTCCCACCAAAACGATTTATTTGAGTCATTAAATATTCTCGCTCAAATACCTCTCTAGCATCTCTTAGAGATAAATTAATTAGATTCTCTTCAAAAACATTGTTGACAGTGTTAATTTTATCTGACTGCCTAGGTTCCGGTAATTCTAAAGCCTCAACAGGCATATTTTCTGGCCCTAATATTAAAACCTGCTCCACTGCATTTCTAAGTTGTCGAAGGTTACCAGGCCACGGCATAGTTTGCATCTTAGTGAGTGCACCTTCAGAAAACAACCTATGAGGCAAACCTTCTGTTTGCCTTAATTGCTCGGTAAAATGTTTAGTCAGAATGGGAATATCTTCTCTTCTACTTTCTAAAGATGGGACTTTAATCGGAACAACATTTAATCTATGAAATAATTCTTCTCGAAACTCTCCCGCAGAGATTTTGGTTACCAAGTTTTTACTAGTTGATGAAATAACCCTTAAATCTACCCTAACTAAATCATTGCCACCTACCCTGCTAAAAGTCTGTTCCACTAGGACCCGAAGAATCTTGGATTGGGTACGTAGAGGCATGTCAGCAACTTCATCAAAAAATAAGATACCTCCGTTAGATTTCTCCAAAAGTCCAGGTTTAATATTTCCATCGAATTCCGTTCCAAATAAAACTTCCTCCATCTTATTTGGTTCAATATTAGCACAAGACACCGATACAAAGGGTGCTTTAGCTCTATGCGAGTTTATGTGAATATATCTGGCGGCAATTTCCTTTCCAGAACCGGCTGGCCCAGAAAGCATTACTCGACCATTTGAGCGAGTAACCTTATCCAATTGGGTTCTCAAAGTCTTAAATGAGGTTGAATCACCAACCATGTTAGAAGCAACCAATTCATTTCTGCGGAAATTAGTAATTTCGCGCCTCAGTCGGGAGGCCTCTAGCGCCCTCCTTATGACAACTAAAAGTTGATCGCTATTGAAAGGCTTCTCAAGAAAATCATAGGCTCCCTGCTTAACTGCTGCCACGGCAATTTCTATATTGCCATGCCCTGATATAACTACGACAGGTATATCATGATCATTACTGCGGACAGTTTTAAGAATTTCAATCCCATCCATATGACTATCTTTAAGCCATATATCAAGAATTATTAGATCAGGGGCATTTTCATTAATCTCATTCATTGCAGACTCAGAATTACGAGCAAGGCAAACTTTATAACCCTCATCCGATAGTATTTGCCCTAATAATTGCCGTATGTCCTTTTCATCATCTACTACTAAAATATACCCCATGCAGTTAGCCTCTCTTTAAATAAATTCCAATAAATAAACTTAAACATTTTCAGACTCAGTCATTTTACTACCTTGATTTTTTGGCTTCATTCCAATGCTTTCGGTGGGAGATTTTGGATGCTCAGCAACTGGAATTCTGATATGAGCTATAGCACCTTTATTGTATTCAGAGTGCACAATGGTTTCACCATTATACAGTTCGAGGGTGCCATCATGTTGTTCAATGATCTTTCTTGCTATAGCTAAACCTAAACCCGTACCAGTTTTCTTAGTAGTGACATATGGTTCAAAATAGTTATTCTTTTTTGCGTCCAAACCTAATCCAGTATCACGTATAGTAATTTCAAAACTCGCCCTAAATCCTTTTAATGTAACATCAATAATACCTATTAAGAGATTATCGCTAGTCTTTTTTTCAGAAGAAATTACAGACTCTGCTGCGTTTTTTAACAAATTTGTTAAAGCCTGTGTAATCATATCTGAGTCTGCTAATATCTTGCAATTATTAACTGCACTCGTCACCCTGAATTCTATGTTGGGAAACACCGATTTTTGCAATAAAACAGCACTTTCCACTAAGTTAGCTACATCTACATTTTTTTTCTGAGGTTCAGGCATTCTGGCAAATTTTGAAAACTCATCCACTATTCTCTGAAGAACCTCTGTTTGCCTAATGATCATGTCGGCATATTCTTCTAAATCGATATTCATATCATTTACCGAAGGTAAAAACTTTTTTTTCAATCTTTCCGCTGACAACTTAATTGGCGTAAGCGGATTCTTTATTTCATGAGCAATTCTTCTGGCAACATCACCCCAAGCTGCATCACGTTGGGCTGCTACAAGATTGGTTATATCATCAAAAGTTAGAATAAAACCCATCAAATTATTTCCACCAGAATGCCTAGCAGAAACCTTTAAAAGAATATGTGAAGATTTGTTTCCACGAGTTAATATAAGTTCTTCCGCAACTAAATCTTTACACAAATTTGTTGCTCTATTTATTGCTGGAACAAATTCTTTAACCACCTTATCTATCTTTTTGCCAATTAAGGTTGAAGTCCTCACATTAAGGATAGTTTTTGCTCCACCATTGATAATTTCAATACACCCCTTCATATTTATACTAATTATACCACCAGTCACCCCAGCAATGACAGCTTCGAGAAATCTGCTTTGTTCTTCTGTCTCTTTATTAATTTGCAACAACTTATCCCGTTGTTGCTTTACCTTCCTCGTCATTTGGTTGAAAACCTTGCCAAGAAAAGCTATTTCGTCCCCAGTCTTTTCTTCAGTCACCTGAGTATCAAAATCACCTAAACCTACTCGTTTGGCAGCTTCTGCAAGCCTTCCTACGGGCTTAGACAACCTTTCAGCAAACCACAAAGCAATCCAAACTGCTATTAGTATCACAACTACTGAAAAGGCTATATAGAGTAGCCCAAACTTAAATAGTAACCCGTATCTTTCATTCTCTATATTCCTGTATAACAAAACGGTTTCTTGAGTTTCATCTAATAGTTTAAGGACACTACCATCAACTTCACGGGTTACATATAACAGCCGATTATTAAAAGCCTTCAGAATTTTTAATGCTCTAAACTCATTATTAGGCCAATCAGTGATTATTATAGTGTGTCCTTCAATAGCTGAAAACAAATTATCCTCACTAATAGGTTCAAAATCAAATAAATAACTGCGATCCCCGCGCAATCTGATATTTCCAGAAAAGTCTATTATAAAAGCCTCTGACAAGTTTTTTGGCTGAAATTGGCTCAAAACTTCTCGAACATTTCCCTCACTCTGAAAAAAATTGGCAGATTTTTTTTCATTCAAAATATCTGATAAGTAATTGATATCCTTAATTAAATTATTTTGATGTTCTCCCTCGTAAGCTTCAGCTGCCTGCATGGAATTTTCCACTACCTGCTGAACATTAGATGAAAACCATCCCTCCATACCAAAATTTATCGATATGGTTGCAAAAGCTGCTACAACTATTGTTGGAAACAATGCAGTCAAAGTAAATACTTTGGTCAACCTAGAATGTAATCTGGATCCAGAGGCCCTAGATCTTCTAGAAAAAATCAACTTAGTAATCCTAATCGCAACTAATCCTGCTACTACAAGAATATAGATTAAATCTAGCAAAAGTAAGTTCCTCAACACGGTATGACTTGTAGGTCCTTGAAAAACATCTGCCGAAACTAATGTGCTAACCGCCAAAACCAGACCTAGGACAACAAAAAGCACCGTGAAAATATTTCGTAGTTTCTTTTTCTTAGCACTATTTGCAAGTACTAGATAAAATGATGTTAAAATATTATGTTGCATAATTATTACAAATAAACGATAAATGCCAAATATGTTGTAACATTACATCATTTTTTTTAATAGGGATACATTTATGTGCAGCTCACTCACCTTTTTTCGGAGAGTATTACGGTTTATCCCTAACAGCTTTGCTGCTTTCAATTGATTTCCTTTAGCAGAATTAAGCGCTAAAGAAATTAGAGGGTACTCTATTTCTTTGAGAATTCTATTGTACAAACCATTTGGAGGAAGCAAATTTCCATGAAGTTCAAAGTATCGGATAAGATGCTTTTCAACAGACGCTGACAAACCTTCTACTGCCTCTAATTCTTCACTTCCCCTTTTTTCCGAAAATAAATTCAATTGCTCTTTGACCAAAGCATCTGCGACAACTTCATCTGGACTTAAAACTACTAACCGTTGAACAAAATTCTTCAGTTCTCTAACATTACCCCGCCATATCTGCTCCTTTAACAAATCCATGGCTCTTGATGTTAAAGATTTTCCTGGCAACCCATCTGCTACACATTGTTGGAAAAACAAAGTGCATAGTTCAGGGATATCTTCAGTTCGTTCATTTAATAATGGCAACACAACCGGGATTACATTCAACCTAAA
Source organism: Paracoccaceae bacterium (assembly GCA_029243395.1). Classification (GTDB taxonomy): domain Bacteria; phylum Pseudomonadota; class Alphaproteobacteria; order Rhodobacterales; family Rhodobacteraceae; genus CACIIZ01. The sequence goes on from JAQWSE010000005.1 coordinate 56,253, forward strand.
AAAAAGATCTTCCCTAAATTTTCCACTTGCAATCGCTGTCTTCAAGTCACTTTGAGTTGATGAAATAATTCTAAGATTCGAAGACACTTCTGCTTGAATTTCGCTCTTTGAATATTCTCCATCCTGTACCTGTAGAACTCTTAGTAATCTCGTTTGGACCGAAAAAGGCATTTCTCCCACCTCGTCAAGAAATAGTGTGCCCCCTTCTGCCAATTCAAACTTCCCTTTATGATTTTTCTCATTTGCAATATTGTGTGACCCAAATAATTCGATTTCTATTTGTTCATCGGGAATAGCTGCTAAATTAACTGATACAAATGGCTGGTCCTTCCTGTTACCAAAGTCATGCAAAGCTCTAGCAACTAGCTGCTTACCAGTTCCAGAAGCCCCTATTAGCATTACGGTTAAGTCAGTATTTACAAGTCTTGCAATAACCCTATAAATTTCTTGCATGGATTGACTTCTCCCAACAAGTGGTAAATCAGGGCTATTGTCAACTACTACTTCGTTCCTAATATCAGCATTAACAGAGCGCATTTTTTTCGCTCGCGTTGACAGTGCTTTGCTTAAAACTCCCAATATGTCCCTGATTTCAAATGGTTTAGGAAAATACTCATATGCTCCGGACTTGTTTGCCCTTATTGTTGTGAGCATTGTATTATTTGCAGAAATCACTATGACCGGTAGCTCAGGTCTCTTTTTCACTATTGCTGGCAACATATCCAACGCATCACCATCAGGGAGGATTACATCCAAGATTAATGCATCTCCCTCTCCGTCTTCAATCCAACGCCACAAGGTTGACAAAGCACCAGTCGCTTTCACTCTACATCCAGCTCGGCTTACGGCCTGCGTTAAGACTGTCCTTATAGAAATATCATCATCAGCAATTATTACTGTTCCTTCCACATCTAACTCCTTACGCACCACCATCTTGACTGAGCAATCGTGAATGAATGTTGTAATCACTTAGTTCATCCTCATTCAACCCTTCTATTGGAAGACTAATATTAAAAACAGTCTTTCCTTCCATCGACGAATATTCTATCGATCCCCCATGATCTGCAATTACTTTAGACACTAAAGCTAGACCCAAGCCTGAACCCACTTTCTTTGTTCCTATGAACGGTTCAAATATACTATCCGACAATTCCGAAGGAATGCCCTTTCCGTTATCAATGATTTCTATGGTAATGGGTAGATTTTCGATCCTCTTATTCATAGATAAAAGCTTAAGGCCACTCCGATATGAAGTACAAATTTTAATTTTACCGCCCGTTGCTGGAACTGCCTCAGAAGCATTTTTTAGAAGATTAAGAAAGACCTGGGTTAGCTGATCAAAATTGCCATTAATGTTTGGCAAAGATGGATCATAATCTTCAAGAAATCTTACATGTTGGGAAAAACTAGCCTTTGCTATTTCTTTGGTTTTTTCCAAAACATCGTGGATGTTCATAGAACTTCTTATTACTGGGGCAATATCTCCAAAAATTTCAAACCTAGAAACTAAATCACCGATCCGCTTGCTCTCTGATCGTATTAGATCTGTCAATTTTAAATCTTCATTGTTAGCATTTTGGCCTAGTAATTGAGCCGCACCGGAAATGCCAGCTAGTGGGTTTCTAATTTCGTGCCCTAACATTGCGGCTAAACCTGAAATAGATCTTGCAGCATTGTGGTGCAACAAGTTTCTGTTCATCTTGCTAACTTTTGTTATTGGCTGAATTAGTAACAGAATAGAATCATCTGAACCTTCTAGAGGAGAGCAATAAAGATTGCATGTCTCAACATTCTTGCCTACCCAATATATGTCAACACTATGAGCTACAATAGGTATTTGCTGTTTTCTTGTTTGCCTAATGACTTTTAAGATATATGAGCTTTCACTCAAAAAACTAGATATCATCCTACCCGATATTCTAGTCCTGCTGGTAGAGCAATATGTCTCTGAAGCACTGTTAGCCGCAACTATTTCATAATTAGATTTAATTATAAAACCTGGATGAGGTAACGAATTCCATATTCCTAAATAAAAGTCTCCCAAATCTTTAACTGAAGACATGACAAACAAATTTTCTTTGCCTTTTTGACTCACCCTCTATAAGCGTATAGAATTTTGAGCGTATTGTAGCTTCTGGATTATTTCTGAAATTCATAACATATAATAATGATCAAATAACAAACTGTACCCTTTTTGCCTAAAATTTAACATTTTTCAACAAGAAAACCATTTATGCCTACCAAAACAGCAGTAATTATAGTTGCAGCCGGAAAAGGAATGAGATTTGGGAGTCGCACTCCAAAACAGTTTCTCCTTCTTAAAGATATCCCTATTTTAAGTTATTCATTGAGAATATTTATAAATCATCAGGCTATTAATAGTATTCAACCAGTAATTAACGACAAACATGACAAATTTTATTGGAAGGCACTAGGCTCCATCGGAAAATCAGAAAAAATCCTCTCTCCAACTTTTGGTGGAGACGAAAGAAGCCTTTCAGTGAAATCTGGTTTGCTTGCTCTAGCAAAGCTAAAAGAACCTCCAGAAAAAGTACTAATCCACGATGCAGCAAGACCACTAGTATCGAAAAAGGTGATTGATCGAGTTTTACAAAATTTATCAAATTTTGATGCTGTTTTCCCCGTTTTACCGCTGGTTGATGCCCTTTGGAAAGTAGAAAAAAACAAATATGAACTCTTGAAAGATAGAAATTTATTGTTTCGTGCTCAAACCCCACAAGGATTTAATTTTTCCATGATACTTGAAGCGCACCTGAAAAACACCGATTATTGGGCATTGGATGATATTTCTTTAGCAACTAAGCTAGGTGTGTCGGTAAAGCATGTAACAGGGTGCGAAAGCAATCTAAAAATTACTACTAGTGAGGATTTAAAGAGAGCGGAAAGATTTATAGAATGAGTGACATAAGGATTGGCAATGGTTTTGACGTTCATAAACTACAGGATGGAGCGGAAGTCATTTTGTGCGGGATTAAAATTGCACATAATAAAAAGTTAATTGGACATTCTGATGCAGATGTAGGATTACATTCTTTGACAGATGCAATTCTAGGAGCATTGGGCAAAGGCGACTTAGGACGTTGGTTTCCTCCCAGTGACCCAACATGGGAAAATATCAATTCAAAAATCTTTCTCGATAAGGCTTTATGCTTTATGAGAGAAAAAGCCTTCACCATCCTAAATATAGATTTAACATTTATTTGTGAAGAACCAAAAATAAGCCTTTATAGTAAAGACATGGTGAACAATGTAGCCCAATTATGTAATATGTCAGCAGAACGGATCAATATAAAAGCAACTACTTCAGAAGGTCTAGGTTTTACTGGTAGAAAAGAAGGTATCGCCGTCTTAACCTCTGTTCTTCTTATTAAAACATAACGATGGTAAAACTGTACGTAACACTCCTAGGATTAGGTTTAGCTCCCTTTGCACCTGGGACATTGGGAAGCCTGGCTGGGATACTGTTATGGCTTATTATAAGAGAAGTTATATCCCCTGGGGCTATGCTCTTCACTGTCGTATTCCTATTTTTTTTTAGTTGGATCATAACAGAGAATTATATCAAACAAAAAAAGGGGGGAGAGCATGATCCATCTGAGGTAATTATTGATGAACTAATTGGTCAGTGGATAAGTTTAATTCCCATCCTTTATTTGGATTATATGCTTTACACTATGTCAATTAATGAAACTATTACTATAATGCTTCTATCTTTTTTGCTTTTTAGGTTTTTTGACATTTTTAAACCTTGGCCTATAAGTTTCTTTGATAACCAAGAAAATTCTTTTAGTGTTCTTTTTGACGATGTTGTGGCTGGATTTTTTTCAGCAATTTTTGTTTCAGGATATATATCGTGGATTTATCTTTTATAGCTAAGCAAAAAGAATTAGGAGAGCAACTTGTCCAAAAAGCCCTTAAAAAAAATTGGATGCTTGTCATTGGAGAAAGTTGTACTGGAGGCATTATTTCTTCTATAATTACGTCAGTCCCAGGATCCTCCAAAGTTTTTGATCAAGGCTTAATTACATACTCGAACAAAGCAAAAATTGACTTACTAGGAGTAAAGGAAACCACACTAAAAAATCAGGGTGCTGTTAGCAAAGAAGTGGTCATAGAAATGGTGAGCGGATTGTTTCGGATATCTCAGGCCAATATCGCTTTGTCTATATCAGGAGTTGCAGGACCAGGTAATTTAAACCCTCAAAAACCAGAAGGGCTAATTTGGATAGCTTATGGGTTAAAAGGTAGTATAATAAATACCCAAATGCTAAAAATAAATCCCCTTGGTAGAGATCATGTTAGGCAAAAGAGTTCCGTAGAAGCACTTAAGTTGTTGTTAAAATTATTGGAAAATCCTTAGTCACTTTTTATATGCATCATTCTTTTCTTAAAAGCTGTTACCACTTTTTTGATTGCTTGATAAAAAACAAGTCCTATTAATTTATCTAAAATTATCGACCTAAACTCAAATTCGATTTCAAAACTCACTTGACACCCCTCATCCATCTGAAGGAAATTCCATTTTCCGTGCAGAATTTTAAATGGACGATCCGATGAAAATATTTCTATCCTAAGATTCCGTTCGTCAAGCACAATATTACAATGAAATTTTTCTCTAAAAGTACCAAATGCAATTGTAACATCTGCCTTAAGACGTATATCCCCTTGGATACAAATCTTTTCTGTTATAGTTGCACCAACACACCAAGGTAAGAATTTTGGATATGACTCTATGTCGGCAACTAAATCAAAAACCTCTTTGATTTCTGAATGAATTATACAACTCTCAACGTGCCTTTTCATAAAAAAACTTCATTTGAACCTATTTTATTCTGCCTGATTACCGCCTATCAGAGATTTCATTCAATGTCTTAACCTTTTGATTTTCAAGCAACTTTTGGTAATCTTCATCAGCATGGAAGGAAGATCTAGTAAATGGGCTAGAAGAAACCATCAAGAATCCTTTCCCATAGGCTATCTTCTTAAGTTTCACGAATTCGTCTAACGAAAGGAATCTATCGATCGGATAATGCTTTTTTGTAGGCTGGAGATATTGCCCGATAGTCAAAAAATCAACATTTGCAGCTCTAAGATCGTCCATAACTTGCAAGATTTCTTTATACTGTTCCCCAAGACCGACCATTAACCCAGATTTAGTAAATGTGCCAGGTTTAAGTTCTTTCACTCTATCCAAAAGCTTCAGTGATGCATAGTAGCGCGAACCAGGCCGCACCTCTTGATATAACCTAGGTACAGTTTCCAAATTATGATTAAATACATCAGGTTTAGAATCAAGAACAACCCGTAAGGCGTCGTTGCTTGCACGCAAAAAATCTGGAGTGAGAATTTCAACGGAAGTACCTGGACATTTCATACGAATGAGGGAAACGGTCTTTGAAAAATGGTTTGCTCCACCATCCTCTATGTCATCTCTATCAACGGACGTAATCACAACATGCTTAAGGCCTAATTTTAGAACAGCATTAGCCACCCGAGCAGGTTCAAACAAGTCCAACTCATCTGGTTTTCCTGTAGTCACATTACAAAAAGCACAAGCTCGAGTGCAAATTTCACCCATAATCATGAAAGTAGCATGTTTTTTTGACCAACAAGAACCTATATTAGGACAAGACGCCTCTTCACAAACAGTAAAGACCTGATTATCTCTAACAATTTTCTTAGTTTCAAAAAAATCTGCTGAAGTTGGGGCCCTCACCTTTAGCCAGCTGGGCTTTCGTAAAACCCTAGAGTCAACATTTTTTATCTTCTCTGGGTGTCTTTTCTTCTGAGCACCTAGAAAATTCATCTGATTTTTATTGTTCATAGTTGTTTTCATTTTTCCCCAGCTTTGACTCACGATAAAATGTTCATCTAAGAATTAACTAGAGATGAATTACTTTATCTTCAGAGCTTAATACACTTTCATGTAACATCTCTGACATTGTTGGATGGGGAAATATCGTATTAATAAATTCTTCTGATGTGGACTCAAGTTCCTTTCCAACCAAAAAAGTTGCAATAAGTTCTGTCACCTCAGAGCCCACCATATGGGCTCCTAACAATTCCCCAGTATCTTTATCGAATATGGTTTTGATAAAACCCTCATCCTCCCCCATAGCCAAAGCTTTCCCATTGGCCAAGAAAGGGAACGTACCGGTCTTTATTTCGTACCCAAGTTCCAAAGCCTTATCTTCAGTTAAACCTACAGATGCAATTTGAGGATTAGAATATGTGCAACCAGGTATATTTCCCCTTTTAAGTGGCCTAAGATTATCTTGACCAGCTATGATTTCAGCTACCATAACTCCTTCATGGCTTGCCTTGTGAGCCAACCAAGGCGGAGAGGCTATGTCACCTATTGCAAAGATATTTTCCACATTTGTTTTGCAAAAGTCATTAGTCGTAATCACACCGGATCTTGTATTAACACCTATCTTTTCTAATCCTAGACCCTCCAAATTTCCCACTATTCCTGCAGCAACAAGAACAGCATGAGCAGAAATTTTTTCTTTTTTCCCTTTTCTTTCAATTTCCAAACTAATCATAGATTTTTCTTGTTTAACTACTTCAAAACAGGAATCTACAAAAAACCTGATCCCTTTCTGTTCGAAACTTTTCTTCGCAAAGTTTGAAACATCCTTGTCTTCGGTGGGCAAAATTCTGTCCAGCATTTCCAATACAGTGACATCTGACCCCATTGAGTTATAGAAACTAGCAAATTCGATACCAATAGCACCAGATCCGATAATTATTAACTTCTTAGGAATTTCCGTTGGTCTTAAGGCATGACGATAATCCCAAACAATTTTTCCATCAACTTTGAGATTAGAAATCTCTCTAGGTTTAGCACCGGTGGCTATAATGATATTTCGTGCACTAATTTCCTTCTTCTCTCCATTATCTGTCTGAATGACAATCTCAGTATTACTTAATAAAGACCCTGTTCCTTTGATAGTTTGCACTTTGTTTTTGGTTAATAAAAACTTTACTCCACTGGATAATTTTTCAGCCACTTTTTTTGACCGCCCTACCACATTATCAATATTTGGAGTTTGGCCGGACGTTTCAATGCCAAAATCTTGTGATCTCTTAACTAATTCATAAACTTCTGCAGATCGTAAAAGTGCCTTGGTAGGTATACAACCCCAATTTAAACACACACCGCCAATTTCAGCCTTCTCTACTACAACAACATTTAGACCTAATTGCGACGCTCTAATAGCGGCAACATATCCACCTGGTCCTGAACCAATTATTGCTACATCAAAATCTTTTTCTACCATATTAAACCTATCTAGAATCAATCCTCTACTTTAAAGAAATTAATTATTAACTTCTTAAGGAACAACTAATGGGTATCTCAACTAAATCAAAAATTCCAGACAATCTTTACATACTATAATTATATTTTCCGCCCCGGCACCAACATTGGCCACCATTAATTTTCAATATGGATTAAGGTATTAATAAAGAAGCATCACCATAAGAATAAAACCTATATTTATTTGTAATTGCATGAGTATAAAGTTTCTTTGCCGCCTCTAGGCCCACAAAAGAAGAAATCAAAATGAAAAGAGAAGATTTGGGTAAATGAAAATTTGTTATTAATGCTGAAGTTACCCTAAATTTGAATCCTGGCGTAATGAAAATGTTCGTAAAACCTTTAAAATTCTCAATCTGACCACTTTTTGTGGTAGATGACTCAAGTATTCTTAAACTTGTTGTTCCGACTGGAATTACCCTTCTTCCTGAAGTTAATGCATCATTGATAATGTCACTGGTGGTCAGATCAATTTCACCAAACTCTTCATGCATTATATGATCACAAATGTATTCAGTTCGAATTGGTGAAAATGTACCAATGCCCACATGCAATGTAACAAAACAAGTCTTAATACCTTTTGCTTCAATTCTTTCCATCAAATTATTGTCAAAATGTAATGCAGCAGTGGGTGATGCTATGGATCCAATTGTAGTTGAAAAAATAGTTTGATAATCATCTTTATCCTGCGCATCTGCAGGTCGAAATTTTCTGATATACGGGGGCAAAGGCATTTGTCCACTCTTTGCAAGCAGTGAAAAAAAATCTCCAAAGTACTGAAATTCTACAATCACTCCATCCTTCCGCCTATCAACTATCTTACCGCTCAAGTCATTGGAAAATATAATGTGATTACCTAGCTTCAGTTTCTTGATTGGCTTACATAGACAAAGCCACTGATTCGCAGACAATCTTTTAGTTAATAAGAACTCTAGTCGATTCCATTTTTCTTTAGGTTTATCAGTTTCTTCAATCACTCCATGGAGAAGTGCAGGAATGACCTTGGTATTATTAAAAACTAATAGGTCACCAGCCTTTAATTGGTCAGGCAAATCAAAAAAAGAAAGGTCCCTTAGGATATTTTGATTATAATAAAGTAACCTAGAACTAGATCTAGGAACCTTTGGTCTTGTAGCAATTAGCTCTTTTGGTAAGAAAAAATCAAATTCGGTTAATCGCATATGCGTAATATTACAATGTTGTTAAAGTTATTGGGCAAGAAAATAGGCATGATAATTCATTCTTTTAGGTATCTAGGCACTTACCCTGTTCGAATATACAATGTCAAAAAAGTTAATTGTCGGCAAACAGTTTCCAAATTTAATTTAAATATTAATAGAGATGAAAGAATTAGTAAGAAATCACTTTCAAAACGAAAGCCAATTATTTTTATCTATCGAAAAATAATACTAGAGACTGCACCCAAGTAATGTGTTGATTTATCAAAACTTGTTAAAGATTTTCAGAAAATTAATTTCTCAATATATGATCCGTCCAAAGGCTATACTGAGCGCTAAAAAATTCGGTTAAAGTATGACCTTAGAATAAAACTCATTTTAGATCTTTCTACTGAACTGTTACTCCGAGCAGGCGCCTGGATAAAAAAGCTATGTATTACAAAACATATATGGAATCCAAGCGGACAACTTAGTTTTGAACAAAACAATCAGGTTACCTATATGTGAACGAAAGTTCGTTTAAATAGCAATGCTGAGGAGGTATTGAAAGCTTGCCAAAACCTAATTAAAGAGGATAATAAGTCTGCAACAATAAAATCTTAGTATTTACTAAGTAAAATAAAGTTTGAGACGTAAATAAATCAATGCCTCTTACTGATTACAAGCGGGGAATAATTAATGTTTGCTAAACAAAAACAATCAGTTGATAAACAAAAATCCAATCAATCTGAAAAGATTCTATCCAATGATCCTAATCTCAATACTATTCTTGAGGAAACAAATGGGTCAAATGATGAAATCATGATACCACCTCGAGTAAAATCTCCGCCTTCGCTTCTTTCTACTGACCTATTTATCAAAGGTAATTTAACTACAGCAGGTGACATACAAATAGAGGGATCTGTAGAAGGAAATATTAAAGCTAATCTACTGACAATTGGACAAAATGCCGAAATCAAGGGTGAGATAATAGCTGAAGAGGTGGTTATTAATGGGGCAATCTCTGGAACCATTAAGGGAAACAGAGTGCATTTAACAGCGTCAGCAAAGGTGAATGGTGACATCATCCACAATAGCATAGCAATTGAAAGTGGGGCGCATTTTGAAGGCTCTATCGAAAAATCAGAAGATCCTTTAAATAAACCAATTCCTAAAGGTGCTGCAGCTGTAAGTTAGTCCTTGCCAAACTAGAAAACACAACCAAAAACTGACTATATCCTATGCATTGATATTTTTAGCTAGCGCTCCTAGCAAGAAATCATCGAGATTTCCATCGAGCACACTCTGAGAATCAGAAGTTTCAACTTCAGTTCTAAGATCTTTCACCAACTGATATGGTTGCAGTACGTACGACCGTATTTGATTACCCCATCCCGCTTCACCCTTTGAATCATGTGCGTCTTGGATATCTTTGTTAATCTTTTTGATTTCCAAATCATATAACCTTGATTTAAGAGCTGCCATGCAATTGGATCTATTTTGGTGCTGAGACTTTTCCGAACTGGTCACAACAATTCCTGTTGGCAAATGGGTAATTCTTACGGCAGAATCTGTAGTATTTACATGTTGACCACCTGCCCCAGAAGATCGAAAGGTATCAATTCTCATCTCTGATGGGTTTAAATCCACAGCAAAGTTATCATCAATTACAGGATAAACCCAAACAGAACAAAAAGAGGTATGTCTACGAGCGGAACTATCAAACGGGGAAATTCTGACCAATCTATGGACACCGCTTTCCACCTTCAACCATCCATAAGCATTTGTCCCTTTGATTTTGTAAGAAATTGATTTGAATCCAGCCTCATCTCCAGGATTTTGTGAAATTATTTCGATCTGAAACCCTTTTCTTTCTGCCCACCTAACATACATTCTAGCTAGCATCATTGCCCAATCACAACTTTCTGTGCCCCCAGCTCCAGCATTAATTTCCAAAAATGTGTCATTCGAGTCTGTTTCCCCATCCATTAAGGCCGATCTTTCGGCATTAAAAACATCTTTCCTTAATTGGAACAGATCGTCTTCAGCTTCCTCCACCACTTCCTGTTCTTTTTCCTGAATTCCAAGCTGTATTAATGTAACACTTTCATCTAATCTTTTTTCAATCTCAGAGTATTGTTGCACAAAATTTTCTAACCACTGCCTCTCTTTCATCAATGCACGAGCACTTTTGGGATCTTCCCAAAAGCTACTATCATTTGTAATTGAATGGAGTTCATCAAGCCTTTCTATGGATTGAGCGAGGTTTCTCCTCTTCGCCAGAATATCTAAAGATTTCCTTATTTCTTCAATCGTTTCCAGAACTTCAGCTCTCAAAATGGTACTCCAAATTTTGATAATTATTTTGATAATATTTCTAAATTTACTCTTATCCCGATTTTTTTATCTAGAAATAGACTCTAAAGGATTTTCAAACGTTAATTCTCCAATATTTATTCACTTAAATCTTGACTTATGCCTGTCCTGAACCACAATTCGTTGGATTAGGGAAAGACATGAACCAGAAAATGTGTCAGGAGAAATCTGTAAATTCGATTTCTTTGCCTCTATATGACAGCCAAACATTTTATCAGAAATTATTCCTATAACTGAATCAAAATTTAATTCTCCATCAGTATGATGTTTACCCAATAGTGTTATTTCATCATTCCCATCTAATCCTACAATCACATCAAAATGCACTAGTGGAAAAAGTTCAAAACCGTTTTCTTTAGCTTTTCGCACAAAATATTGAGTGCCCACTTCATCAGTTATGTGATGGAGTACGGCCTTCCTATCGTTTTGACACTGTTCACATTTCTGAATTCCTATTTTCTTAGGATAAACCTTTTGTTCTCCTTTAGAAACTTCGAGTAATACATGTTCCTTTTTTTCTGTTTCCCCAATAACTAGCATATTATAAGCGGATATTACATCAATAATAGTAGTCTGGCTATCGACTCTGAAGTATTTTTGTGATTCTGAAATTTCTTCAATGAGACCATAATTCATAAGAATTTTGATGCTAGCATCATCTAATAAATCTTTCTGAATCTCTCTATTTGAATATGCAAATATATCTACAACACTGGCTAGAGCGTTTAAATTAGGATCATTCCAATCAAAAAACCGCTTAGAAACAACCGTTAAGATAATAGAATTTAAAAATTCTAGTCTAGGTCTTCTAACTTCAGTTACTTTGTTTATACTACTCAATTGATGGTCATAACCGCCCTCAAGAGCTAAAATATCTCCTGTTCCTAAATCTGATATTATGACACCTCCATCAAATAATGACATCTGCTTATAAAGCCAAATTGGTGCTCGATCTTTTAAATCGCTTTCATCTTGAACATATACAACACTTCCTATCTTTAAATTTGACTTTACCCCTGCCATAAAATGTAATTGTTGTATTTCTGGAGAACGGTCTGTCACAACTAATGTGTTTTCACCCTGAATATCTACTACCACTGCTAAATTCCATCCATAATGTGGCTTAGGTAAATTTTCATTTTTAAGTGCTTCAAACCATTTAAATTTTTCGTTTTTGTGGTCAGCTTCAATGTGAGCTACAGGTAATCCATATTCTGTAACTGCATGATTTAAATCTTGAATTTCAAACTTCAAAGCATTTCTTGCAATTTGTTGCAAATTAGAATCGATAGAAGTTTTGATCGATAAACCTCCCTGATTAACGTACCTTTCTCCTAATTCAGTATTTACCTGTGCTCTTATCTTCTCACCCAAAAATCCTTTAAATAGCTCTAGTCCCTCGCCCCCTACAATCTCTCCAGTCAAAACCGTTTGCAGTTTGGAATTTTTCTCTGAACTTAACTTACCTTTAGAGAGATACCCATTTTCCACCATCTCATCTAAAACAAAATTCCTTCTTTGAATCGCATTTTCAGGATTGCTTAATGGATTATATGCCTGAGGTGATTTAGGCAAGGCGGCCAAATAAGCGGCCTCACGTGGTAACAAGTTCTCCAAACTCTTGGCAAAATATGTTTTCGCGGCCGCTGAAACTCCAAAAGCTCCCTCGCCCAAATAAACCTCATTAAGGTAAATTTCCAATATCTCACTTTTGGTCAGAATTTTTTCCAGTTGTATAGCAAGAATTAGTTCTCTAATTTTTCTTTCAAAACTTCTTTCTCCTGAAAGAAGCAATCCTTTTGTGACCTGTTGAGTAATGGTTGAAGCTCCCCTTAACTTTGCTCCTTTGGAAAAATCAATAATGGCCTTTAGAAGGCTAATAACATCATACCCAGAGTGCTTATAAAAGTTCTTATCTTCAGCACTTATGAATGCATGTATTACCAACTCCGGAATTTTTTTAATTGGAATAAATTCTCTTTTCTCTGAATAAAAGAAACCTAGGATCTGTTCATTTCGATCCAAAACTTTATTAATAGTTTTTGGCTTGTATTCAATGATCTCAGCAATACTTGGGAGTTGATTACTGTAAAATTCAACTAAAGATCGAACAACCAGAAAGGCTATAAGGCCAGACAATAAGAAATATATTATGATCTTCTTCAATTTATCTATCACTTAATAAGTAATTAGTATAAGATTTAAGGTTGATCGATATACCGCTTCAAATCTAATGGCAAGTCACTCATAATTCAACGGATCATACCATATTTTTTAACCTCAACTTGATATGGAATTTGACATTGCAAAATAATTTGATAATTAGGTACTGTAACTTAAACTGAAAGCTACTTATTATACTAGTAAGATAAGTATAACGTTTATAATAAGAAAAGGAATTCTAGCGGGGACAAGAAGTTATTTTCCGCATTTATAAAGTGATAACGTCTTATTACTTTAACCAACTCATCTGAGTTAACTCAGATTTAATTGTAACAACTTTGAGACTGACGACGATAAATATTTAAAATTTGTCAAGAACTGCATTTAAGAAAATTAAGTTTGTGTTCTCAACATCAGTCACAAATCAGGAAGTGAATACTAATGATAATATCTTCAAGGAATAAATCATGAAGCATTCACAGGTGGTATTTTATGCAAAAAAAATTGCTAATAGATGCGTCGCATCAAGAAGAAACAAGAATTGTTTTGCTGGATCGCGATCAAGTAGAGGAATTTGATTTTGAATCCGGACAAAAAAAGCAACAGGCCGGCAACATTTTTCTGGCTAAAGTAACAAGAGTTGAGCCGTCACTACAAGCTGCTTTTTTAGACTATGGTGGAAACAGACATGGATTTCTTGCCTTTTCTGAAATTCATCCGGATTATTATCAAATTCCCGTGGCTGATAGAGAGGCCCTTATCGCTGAAGAAAGGGAACTTGAGAATCAATCTGATGATTACCTGGAAAATGATATTGACAATGAAGTAATCGACAACAGATTACCAGCATATGCAGAGCTTAAACAGAATTCCAGTGAGCTTGTTAAGTCAGACCCACTGGATTTAGAAGAAAAAAATCTAGATTTAGATAGTTTTCCTCCTGAGAAAAAAGAGGAATTAAAAGAATCCAATACTGCTCCAGTTGGGGAAAAACCGAGAAATGGAGATACCTTTATAAGTGGTGAAGAAACTGATCAATCATTAGGTTCAGATTCAAAAGAAAAAAATACTAAATCACTCAAACCCAAAAAGAAGTTCCGAAAAAACCGCTACAAAATTCAAGAAGTAATAAAAGTAAGACAGGTACTTTTAATTCAAGTTGTTAAGGACGAAAGAGGGAACAAAGGGGCAGCTCTAACAACTTACATATCTTTAGCTGGAAGATATTGCGTCCTTATGCCAAATACTGCCAGGGGCGGAGGTATATCACGAAAAATAACAAATATAGGAGATCGAAAAAAACTGAAAGAAACGGCCAGTGAATTCTCGATACCCGATAAGATGGGGTTAATAATTAGAACCGCTGGAGCTAAAAGAACTAAAACTGAAATAAAAAGAGATTTCGAATACCTACTAAGACAATGGGAACAGATTCGTGATTTAACCCTAAAGTCAATCGCACCTTGTCCAATTTATGAAGAGGGCAGTGTCATAAAAAGATCCATACGAGATCTTTATACAAAAGAAATTAATGAAATCATTGTAGAGGGTGAAATAGGTTTTAAAGAGGCCAAGGATTATATGAAAATGCTTATGCCCTCACATGCAAAAAAAATTAAAAATCATGAAAAAGCTCAACCAATTTTTTCTTACTATGGGGTAGAAAACTACCTTTCAGCGATGTTTAATCCAACCGTTCAATTAAAATCAGGTGGATATATTGTTATCGGTATTACCGAAGCCCTTGTGGCAATTGATGTAAATTCAGGAAGATCTACAAAAGAAAGTGGTATTGAAGCTACAGCCCTCAGAACAAATTTAGAGGCTGCTGATGAAATCGCCAGGCAATTGAGAATGAGAGATCTAGCTGGATTAATTGTAATAGATTTTATAGACATGGAAGAGAAAAAGAATAACATTTCTGTAGAACGAAAGATGAGAGATAGCCTCAAATTGGATCGGGCCCGCATACAAGTAGGAAGAATATCCTCTTTTGGATTGTTAGAAATGTCTCGGCAACGGCTACGCTATGGCATGGTTGAAGCCACTACGAAACCCTGTTCAAATTGTTATGGCACAGGACTTACGCGATCAAATGAAAACCTGGCCTTGGAAATTCTAAGGGCTTTAGAGGCTAAAAAGCCACTTAGTGATGCTACAGAAGCCGTTGTTAAAGCTCCAGTAGAAGTGGCTAACTACTTGTTAAACCAAAAAAGACGCAACCTTGAAATAATTGAAAAAAGGTTAAAAATCAATATAGCAATCCACGCGGATATCAGTATCAGCAATCCAAATTTTGTTTTTGAAATAATTAAATCACCTGGAACCCTTGACGAGAATCATTTAGGAAAAGTTATCACAATAGATGGAGCTAAGAATAGTCCAAAAGAAGAAAATGAATCAGCTAGCAACAATGAGTCTGCTCAAGGAAATCCAACTGAACAGGTTGGAAGAAAGCAAAAAAGACGCCGAAGACGTAATAATAAGAGCAGGCAAATCGATTCAGACGTGACTTCAAGTACAAGTTTAGAGCAAAATAATTCAAAAAACTTAGAAAAAATTAGTAAAGTTGCGGAACCTTTAAAGAATGATAGCTCGTTAGAAAAAGAACACAAGTCAGATAACAGGAAAGTTTCAGAAGACAAGAAAACTGGCGCAGAAAAAGTAAATGCTCAAAATGCAAATGAAGATCACACACAAGAAGTTTCCACCGATACACCAATGAAACAGCCCAAAAGAAGATCTACTCAGAGACACCAAGTTAAAGAAAAACCAAAAAAAGTATCTGATGAAAAAATATCTACTATAGTAAAGGCTGTAGACGAATCTGTTAAAACGACGTCCAAGAAAAGAATTGCTAAACCAGTCAAAGAAGTCTTAAAAGAAAATGAAATACAATCAGACCCAAAAGGTAAAAAAGGTGAGGAAAAACCTCTAACTAAAAATGAAAAAGAATCAAGAACAGGCTGGTGGTCAAGAAATAAATCGCTAGATGATAAGTAAGTTTATTTTACAGCAAGCCAATTCCTATAACGTAATGCGTGCAAAGTAAGGTCAGAAATTTGAAATTATTTGTAGCAACAATGACTTTTATTTCTGCGCTATTTGTCTCACAAGCAAGCTTTTCTAAAAACGTTTTCACCCAGAATTCTTTTTTTGAAACGAACGAAGAAAAAGATTTGTTTCAAATGGAGATACAGCGGTTTATTCTTGAAAATCCTGAGATAATCATAGAGGCAATCCGACGTTATCAAAGAAATAAAGAAAAAGAAGCAGAAGCAGAAGAGCTTCAGATTCTGAATGATAAGAGTACAGAGTTATTTCAAGATGACC
Organism: Paracoccaceae bacterium; assembly: GCA_029243395.1. GTDB lineage: Bacteria > Pseudomonadota > Alphaproteobacteria > Rhodobacterales > Rhodobacteraceae > CACIIZ01. The sequence goes on from JAQWSE010000005.1 coordinate 72,624, forward strand.
ATTCTTTTGTCGGAGGCAATAACGATGGAAAAATAAGAATAGTGGAGTTTATTGATTACAAATGTGGCTATTGCAAGAAAAATCATGAAATAATCTGGTCTATTATAAAGGAAAATTCTGATGTTAAATACATTGTCAAAGAATTTCCAATCTTAGGATCTCAATCTATAATGGCTGCCCAAGCTTTGTTATCAGTACTGTTATATGATTCAAACAAAACCTATAAAAGATTTTCAGACCAGTTGATTGCACACTCAGGACCAATAAATATTAAAACATTAAAAGCTTTTGCAGAACTTTCTGGATCCAAAATTCTTGATTTGCAGACCACCATGAAATCTGAAAAAGTTAACCTAATAATATCTAAAAATGCCTCCCTAGCAAAGGAATTAAGAATAGAAGGCACACCAACATTCATTATTGAAGATCAAATAATTAGGGGCTTTATTTCTAAAAATCAAATGCAAGAATTAATTGAACTCACACGAAAAAAGCTTTAACTGAATAGTGAAATAAATATATTGACCATATGAAAGCAGTCATAATTCTGAGGTAAAAATGAAAAATAAAAATCATGATGAGGAGATAAAACTTGTTGAAATGCTTGCTGATGTAGCAAACAAGAACCAATTATCCGAAATTGAATTTGAAAAAAACCTTAGCGCAGATTCAGGCTATTTTATCCGCATTGTTTCAGCAAAAAACGGTGGGTCGAAATCCACCTCAACTCAAGATATTTCCCCCAAAGTTAATACACCTAAAGATATTCCACCTAACCAAATTAAGGAATTAGAAGAATCTCCTGACTTTAAAGACCAACCTGGAATTGTATCTTCTCCCATGGTAGGCACGGTTTATTTGTCCCCAGAACCTGGTTCAAAACCTTTTATTGAAATCGGTCAAAGAGTTAAAACAGGTGACACTCTTTTCATTATTGAAGCAATGAAAACTATGAATCAAATTCCGTCACCCAAGTCTGGAAAAATTTCCCGCATACTTATAGACGATGCGACTCCTGTAGAGTTTGAAAGCCCCTTGGTCATAATAGAATAAGCCCCAATGTTAAAAAAAATTCTTATAGCTAATAGAGGGGAAATTGCCCTAAGAGTCATAAGGGCTTGCCATGAATTGAATATTCCATCTGTAGCAGTGCATTCTACCGCAGACTCAGATTCTATGCATGTAAAAATGGCTAACGAAAGCGTATGTATCGGACCACCTAAGGCTAGTGAGAGTTATCTCACCATACCCAATATAATTGCTGCTTGTGAAATAGCTGGTGCAGACTCAGTACACCCTGGATATGGTTTTCTTTCCGAAAACCCTGCTTTTGCAGAAATTTTAGACGACCATAAAATTGTCTTCATAGGTCCCTCTTCTAAGCATATAAGACTCATGGGTGATAAAATTACTGCAAAGAAAACTATGACTAACTTAGGGGTTCCCTGTGTGCCTGGTTCGACTGGAACAGTTGAAACTGTGGCAAGTGCAAAAGAAATTGCACAAGAACTTGGCTATCCAGTACTTATTAAAGCTTCTGCAGGTGGTGGTGGTCGCGGCATGAAATTAGTCATGAGCTCCGATGAATTACTACAAGCTTTCCATGCAGCAAAAAAAGAATCGGCAGCAGCATTTAATAATGATGCTGTTTATATCGAAAAGTATTTGCTAAATCCGAAACATATAGAAATTCAAGTCTTTGGAGACGGCTTAGGTAATGCAGTGCATTTAGGAGAACGTGATTGTTCTATTCAAAGACGACATCAGAAGATTCTAGAAGAGGCGCCATCAACCGTACTTACCCCCAAAGCCCGTCAGCATATTGGAGAAATTTGTGCTAATGCAATTGCTAATCTAAAATATTCGGGTGCTGGAACCATAGAATTTCTTTATTCGAATGGTAAATTTTATTTCATTGAGATGAATACAAGAATTCAAGTCGAACATCCTATTACTGAACAAATTTTTGGTGTGGACCTAGTAAAAGAGCAGATACGGGTTGCTTCAAAAGAAAAACTGTCCTTCCAACAAGAAAAGATTCATTTAAAAGGTCATGCTATTGAATGTAGGATAAATGCTGAAAAAATTCCCGAATTTTCAGCTTCTCCTGGCTTAATAACTGCATACCATGCGCCTGGAGGACATGGTGTAAGGGTAGATAGTGCTATCTATGCTGGATATAAAGTCCCCCCCTACTATGATAGTCTGATTTGCAAACTTATAGTCCATGGGGAAACTAGAATGGACGCAATCTTAAAGTTAAGAAGAGCTCTTAAAGAGTTGATAGTTGACGGAATTGATACGACAGCAGAAATATTTGATAAAATTCTTGTAAGTAAAGAGTTTGAAAGAGGTACTTACGATATTTCCTGGCTTGAGGATTTCTTGATAGAGCAGCAAAGAGCTAAATAGACACTCGTCCAAATGGATATTTCCCTTACTCAACAAATAATTTTAGCCTATTCACAGGGATCATTCCCAATGGGAACAAATAAAACGAGTTCCAAAATTGAATGGGTGACACCTATTGAAAGAGGCCTGATCCCTGTTGGAAACATTCACTGTTCAAAGAGTTTGCGGAAAGAAATTAATCGAAGCAAATTTGTTGTCTCCTTTGATACTTCATTTGCTGAAGTAGTGGCTAATTGTGCAGACCGAGAAGAAAGCTGGATAAATCGAACTATTCTCGATCAATACCTAATCTTACACTCAAACGGCTTTGCTCACTCTGTTGAAATTAGACAAAACAATACCCTAGTTGGAGGTTTATACGGTTTGGAACTTGGTGCTGTTTTTTTTGCAGAAAGCATGTTTTCGAAAGTCTCTAATACTTCCAAGTTGGCTATGATTGCAATGATGGCCAGGGTTCATTATGGTGGGTTTAAGATTTTTGATACACAATTCCCATCCGCTCATTTAACTACCCTTGGTGGAATCACTGTGGACCAACTGAGTTTTCTGAAAATGTTATCTCCAGCAATAAAGCAACAATCTAATTTTAATCGATCTCCCAAACTATCTACATGGGAGGATTTTCTTAACTATGGATGTAAATAAATTAGCCCATAATTGATATACAGTGCTTGACTGTCTCTATTTTTAACTTCCAGAAAATTTTTGTAGCAAATTGTTCAAGTTTATAGCCCCTTGAGTGTAGATAAACTGGTCATTAGGTTCGAGAAAATCTTCTGATCCTCCTGGTGTAATGGAAACAAAATTTGACCCCAAAAGACCCTCTGAAGTAATTACTATTTCTGAATCTTCAGGAATTTTAACTTTATTGTCTATGGCCAGCACCATATCTGCCATATATCTGTCAGTATCTAAAGACACAGCCACAACTTTTCCAATATTTACCCCCGCTAACCGAATATGACTTCCAATTTTGATTCCAGAAATATTAGTAAAAGATGCATGGTATGTAGTTTCATTTTTTGCAGGAAAAATATCTTCAGACTTACTTACAACCGAATATACAAACCATCCTGCTATTATGAGGACAAAAGCACCAATTATTGTCTCTAATACTTGCCCCTTCATTTCCACCAACAATAATAAAAATTCAATTTTTAGGTTTCCACGCAACGTACTCAACAGTTTTTACAGAGGAGTATCTTTTAGGATGATAGGCATCAATCGTGCCCGTCATATTCTTATAGAACAACGGATTTGAACTTGTCACTACAGCATTATTTTCTAATGTAGGAAGTTTCTTTCCTTTCCCATGTATCCATCCATGCCAACTTGGACTAATAGAAGAAGCATCACAATCTTTATGATAAAGAACCCAGCGCCTATCATCTTTTTTTGATTGAAAATATCTATTTCCCCAATTGTCAGATCCAACATAAACGCCATTTCTCAAGGTAAATATGTAAGTCCCTATACTGTGGCCTCTCCACCAGATAAACAAACTATCAAAAAATGTGCGCATTGCATAAACCAAATTCACATAACATGTATTATTCGTATCTTTTTAAGCCGGCTTTTCCTTTAAATCTTCATAGATAAGCAAAGGGTCAGCATTGCCTAAAACCGCTTCTTCATTTACTACTATTTCAGAAACTCCTGACATAGCCGGTAGATCAAACATTGAGTCTAGGAGAATTTCTTCAAGAATTGATCGTAATCCTCTTGCACCAGTCTTTCTGTCTATTGCTTTCTGAGCTATTACTTTGAGTGCTTCATTGCTAAAAGATAGCTCTATGTTTTCCATTTCAAAAAGCCTCTGGTATTGTTTAACAAGGGCATTCTTTGGGGAAGTCAATATAGAAATCAAAGATTTCACGTCTAAATCTTCTAAAGTTGAAATGACCGGCAACCGCCCTACAAATTCTGGAATTAAACCAAATTTAAGAAGATCCTCTGGTTCAACTTCTTTAAAAATCTCTCCAACTTTTCTTTCATCAGAATCTTTCACATCTGCTCCAAAACCTACTGCAGAACCTTTTCCTCTCCTACTTATGACTTTATCTAAACCAGCAAAGGCTCCACCGCACATAAATAGAATATTAGTTGTATCTACCTGAAGGAATTCTTGCTGTGGATGTTTTCTTCCTCCCTGTGGTGGTACACTTGCAATAGTTCCCTCCATTATTTTCAATAAAGCTTGTTGAACCCCCTCGCCAGAGACATCTCTTGTAATAGAGGGATTATCTGATTTACGACTAATCTTGTCTACTTCATCAATATAAACAATTCCACGTTGAGCCCTTTCAACATTATATTCTGCAGCTTGTAATAGTTTAAGAATTATGTTTTCAACATCCTCCCCAACATATCCTGCTTCTGTCAAAGTAGTAGCATCTGCCATAGTAAAAGGCACGTCTAGTATTCTAGCTAAGGTTTGAGCTAGAAGTGTTTTTCCACACCCAGTAGGCCCAATTAAAAGAATATTGGACTTTTGTAATTCAACATCCCCTGATTTAGTCGGATAGTTCAATCGCTTGTAATGATTATGAACTGCAACAGAAAGCACCTTTTTAGCCAATGCTTGGCCAATGACATAATCATCAAGAACATCACATATTTCTCTTGGCGGAGGTACTCCAATTTTTGATTTTACAACATTATTCTTCGTCTCTTCACGTATGATATCCATGCATAGTTCCACACACTCATCACAAATGAAAACCGTGGGCCCAGCAATTAATTTTTTTACTTCATGCTGACTTTTCCCACAAAAAGAACAATATAGCTCCGTCTTATCGGATCCATCCGGACTTTTCATAAATGCCTCGCCTTTTTTATACGATTTTTTTATTATGTACTAAACATTGAATCATCACGTGAGAGAAAATACAAGAGTAAAACAAACCAAATTCTAATTTATTCCTGAATTAACCTGGAATATCTTCTTGGTCATTAGCTCCTGTGTCCTTTCTACTTTCGACAATTTCATCAATTATTCCCCAGTTTTTTGCACTATCTGCTGTTAGGAAATTATCTCTATCTAAGGCTGTCTCGACCTTTGAAAGCTTTTGCTTGCAGTGTTTCACATAAATAACATTTAATCTTTTCTTCAAATTCAATATTTCTTCAGCATGTAAAGCAATATCTGACGCTTGGCCTTGAAAACCTCCAGATGGTTGATGAAGCATTATTCGGCTATTCGGTAATGAGAACCTTTTGCCTGGATGACCCGCTGCTAACAACAAAGAGCCCATTGAAGCCGCTTGCCCAATACAAAGAGTACTTATATTTGGTCTTATATACTGCATAGTATCGTAAATAGACAGACCTGAAGTAACAACTCCCCCAGGACTGTTAATATACATTGAAATTTCCTTTTTTGGATTTTCTGCCTCCAAAAACAATAGTTGTGCTACTACCAATGTAGCAACTGGATCATTAATTGGACCTGAAATAAATATTATTCTCTCTTTTAGTAGCCTAGAATAGATATCATACGCCCGTTCGCCTCTGGCTGACTGTTCTACTACCATTGGTACTAACGTGTTCATATGTTGTGCCCTTTCCTTCGTATCTTTCACAGAGTAAGTGTTTTCATACCATATATCATCTTATTTAGTTTAGTTTATATTTGATATGACAGTTATTTGTCACCAATAGTCTTGTCAAATTTCTTCTTAAATTCATCAAATGAAATATTTTTTTCATTAGGATTGATTAACTTGATCATAAAATCAAAAACCTTTTCCTCAAATATTGGAGCACGGATTTGTTCTTTGGCACTAGGATTTCCATCCAAAAATTTAAAGAAATCATTTTCTTTACCTGGATATTGAGATGCTTCTTGTAGTACTGCATCCTTATATTCCTTCTCAGATACTTGAATACCATTTCGACTACCTTCTTCAGCAAAAAATAAGCCAAGTGTGACTCTTCTTTTTGCCAACTTTTTTTGATCTGCTGAAGCTTTTATCTCTTTATCTGTATTCTTCGTGTCCTTCTCATTAGTATTTTTTGAGTCAGCTGTGATAATTTGTGTAATCTCTGCATCAACTAGAGCTTGTGGTAGCTCAAATTCAACATTTTTTTCAAGTGCGTCCATCAAATCTTTTTTCAGTAAAGACCTTGAGAAGGCTGCATATTCATTGGCCAAACGCTCTCTAATATTATCTTTCAGTTCAGAAAGATCCTTAGATGAAAATTTCTTAGCTAATTCGTCATCAATTTTGGCTGGTTTGGGAGCATTAATAGTTTTTATTTTACATGCGAAAATAGAATCTTTTCCTGCCAAATTTTTGCTCCCATAATCTTTGGGGAATTTCACCTTAACCGCAACTTCTTCACTTTCTTTGCATCCAAGGAGCTGTTCTTCAAATCCTGGTATAAAACTATTGGATCCTAGAACCAATGGGTAATCTTGAGCAGCTCCACCCTCAAATTCTTCGCCTTCAATAGAGCCAACAAAATCTATGATAACTTGATCACCCTGCTCAGCCTTGGACTTCTTCCTTTTAGGATGAAAAATGCATGCTGAATTTGCTAACTCATCTAATGCTTTAGCCACAGATTTTTCATCAATCTGGACTTTAAATTTGTTTAAAGACAGTTTCTTATAATCGAATTCCGGAATTTCAGGCAACACTTCATACTTGAAGGTAAATATAAGGTCGTTTTCATTATTAATATCACCACTTTTCAAATCAACGCTAGGACGTGAAGCCGGTTTATGGTCTTTTTTTTCCAAATGACCTCTAATGCTACTATCAACTAATTCCTGGATGACTTCGCTCCTAGTAGAGTTCCCAAACATTTTTTTCATCATTGACAGTGGGGTTCGGCCTTTCCTAAAACCCTTCATCTGAAAGCTTGTTCTAGAAATCTCCAATTTTTGATCGACTTTTTTATTTAAATCATCTCTGGCTATGCAAAATTCGTAAGCTCTTGATAACTTCTTATTTTCGATCTCTTTAAACTTCATTTGTTCCTCTTATTGATAAACCAATTATGGTGCGGGTGAAGGGACTTGAACCCCCACGCCGTAAGGCGCCAGAACCTAAATCTGGTGCGTCTACCAATTCCGCCACACCCGCACAGTCATAATCCAGTAGGTTGGATTCATATTCAATTTAGCAGCCAATACATTGGCTAAATAATGACTTAAGAAATCAAAGTAAAGAGTTAAAGTTTTTTATTGGCGTCTCAATTAATAAGTTCACTCTGTTTGCCTTTTCTGGTCAAAGCCAAGATCCTACAGATTTCTGCTTAATAAATAGGCATAACCCTGTATGACACATTTTTTCAGTTATATATGCTTGATTTCATTTGCTTCATTTATTCCTACATGCTTTTCCTTAACTATAATCAAAAAATTTGTATATTAGATTCGCAAGGGATAGCTGGATGAAAAAAATAGAAGCCATTATAAAGCCCTTCAAATTAGACGAGGTTAAGGAAGCATTGCAAGAACTTGGAATACAAGGTCTATGCGTTACAGAGGTTAAAGGATTTGGTCGGCAGAAGGGACACACAGAGCTCTACCGAGGAGCAGAATATGTTGTAGACTTTCTTCCAAAAATAAAAATCGAGATGGTCGTAACTGATTCTCAAATCGAGCAAGCCATCCAAGCTATAATTAAATCTGCTAAAACTGGGAAAATTGGGGATGGCAAGATTTTTGTTTCTGAAATCTCTCAAGCTATTCGCATCCGTACAGAAGAAGAAGGAGCTGACGCTCTTTAAAAGACATGCTTAAAAAGACCTATCATAACACTGAGAAACCATTAAATTTGTAGATATTCTCTCGGCAATACAAAAATTGAAAAGGAAACAAGATGAATTCAAGCAAAATTATCGAAAAATTAAAGGTCGAAGAGATTGAGTATGTCGATCTAAGATTTACAGATCCAAGAGGAAAACTGCAGCACGTATCGATTTTAGGTGATACAATTGATCAAGAACTGCTGGATGATGGCTGGATGTTTGACGGATCATCTATAGCAGGTTGGAAATCGATTGATCAATCAGATATGAAACTAGTACCAGACTGCTCATCAGCCTACATTGACCCTTTCTATGCTGAAAAAACACTCTGCCTTCACTGTAATGTAGCTGAACCTGACACTGGTGAACTTTACGATAGGGACCCAAGATCAACTGCAGTTAAAGCTGAATCATATCTTAAATCATCTGGTATTGGAGAAACCTCTTTTTTTGGCCCCGAGGCAGAATTTTTCCTTTTTGACGACGTGAGATATTCAACTGATATGAACAAGGTATCCTTCGAGGTTGACGCGATCGATGCCTCCTGGAACACTGGTACTGATTTCGAAATGGGTAACATGGGGCATCGACCAGGGGTCAAGGGGGGGTATTTCCCTGTAAATCCAGTTGACTCAGGTCAAGACATTCGCTCTGAAATGTTATCAACAATGAAACGCATGGGAATGAAAGTAGATAAACATCACCATGAAGTTGCCTCTAGCCAACACGAATTAGGATTAATTTTCGATTCATTAACTAGACAAGGAGATGAACTCCAAAAATACAAATATGTCATACATAATGTTGCGCACGCATACGGTAAAAGTGCCACTTTCATGCCTAAACCAATTGCTGGCGATAATGGTACAGGTATGCACGTTAACATATCCATCTGGCAAAATGGAAAACCGCTATTTGCAGGAAATAGGTATGCTGACTTATCTGATGAAGCTCTTTATTTTATTGGTGGAATTTTAAATCATGCCAAGGCACTAAACGCGATAACCAATCCGGCAACAAATTCCTACAAAAGATTAATCCCTGGTTTTGAAGCTCCCGTACTAAGGGCTTATTCAGCAAGAAATCGATCCGGCTGCGTACGAATTCCCTGGACAGAAAGCCCAAATGGCAAGAGAGTAGAAGCACGCTTTCCGGACCCATCAGCCAACCCATATTTGGCATTCTCAGCTTTATTGATGGCTGGTCTCGATGGAATACAGAAAAAAACTGATCCTGGCGAGCCCTCGGATAAAGATCTGTATGACTTGCCAGCAGAGGAATTAGTATCTATTCCAACTGTATGCGGAAGCCTCCGTGAAGCTTTGGAATCACTAGAATCGGATCATGATTTTCTTCTATCTGGTGATGTTTTTACCAAAGGCCAATTAGAAGGATATATGGACCTAAAATGGGAAGAAATACACGAGTTTGAGCACACACCGCATCCTGTTGAATACAAACTCTATTACTCTTGTTGAAAAAAAGATACAATGCATATAGTTCTATGTAGTTCTATGATTTAACTTTCTTAAGTGAGTCAATTTGAGCTTTTGTTAATTGAGACCTACCAACAATAAAGGTGTGAATGCCAAATACTATGGCATTAGATTTAGGCAACCTGAAGAGGGTCTGTTTTTCGACTCTTACCCAAAAATCACCTTCAAAAAATGATTTGCGAGTTGTCTGTGATAACTCTTCCTTTTGAGGAGAGAATAATTCAGGGTTATCATATAAATACCAATTGGCTCTCCATATTGGGGTCTCAACCTTCAAATTATTGAACATTCGTTGCACAAGATGAGAAATTTTATCTGTATAATGTTGAACAGGTTTGTGAATCCTACTCATAGGTTTCCCCATTTTTTCTCCCAATGTCCATAAAGCCGGAAAGCATAAAATTCCACCATTGAGTATGTGTTCTTTCATTTCTGAATCCCACTGCAAAATCAGCAAATCTTCTTGCACCAATCTACCAGCGATGACCAATGGGTTATCAGACTCTAATGAAACTTTTTCCCCATCAGGTCGCGTTACTTTTGAATCTGTTACATGATAATTGCTGTTACCATTCAATTTAACTAAAACCAACTTCAACAATTCTTTGACAGCATTTTTAGCTTCTTCATTCAATTGAAAAACTTTTTCTCTATTTTGCAAAATTAATTCATCGCGATAGCCCATTTGCCCATCAAACGCGTCATCTTGCAGGAATAAGCCATCTGTTCTTAGTGGTTGAACACCTGGCAACCTAGCTGTGACTGCACTGTCCCAAGGTGACAGAGGTAAACTTTTCTGGCAGATTTCTTTCATAGATCGCCCAACTTTAATTAAATTTACACACTAAGCCAAAATATTTGTGCCGTTAAAGGCAACCAGTATTTAGTAAATAGTACACTTTACACGGGATTCAAAATAATTCTACCAAGACTTAATGTCTACCCTCAGTCACATCTAAGCATAACTTCAGTATTGGCTATATGAATTGAAATTCAAACTGTAAAAAAATATTAAATGCCATTATGTTGCTCTGGTGCTCACCTCACCAATTTTAGTTAAGAGCCTCATCAAAAAATGAACAATTTTCGTTTCTATATATTGTCTTTTTAGCGATTTAGGTTACAACATGTAGAAAAATAACGGTAAAACCAATTCTATAGCTGGATTATTTACATTGAAATCAAATAACCAAACCTATGATGCCAGAGATATTGAGGTTCTTGAAGGTCTTGAGCCTGTACGAAAAAGACCCGGTATGTACATCGGAGGAACAGATGATAAAGCATTACATCATCTTGCTGTCGAAATAATAGATAATGCCATGGATGAAGCAATTTCAGGGTATGCAAATAAAATAACAGTTGAGCTTATAGATCAGAACTATCTGTGCATCCATGATGATGGCAGAGGTATTCCCGTAGACGAGCACCCTAAGTTCCCAGGAAAACCTGTACTTGAAATAATTGTAGGAACACTGCATGCAGGAGGAAAATTTTCCGACGGGGCATATAGAACTTCGGGAGGATTGCATGGTGTGGGAATTTCCGTAGTTAACGCCCTTTCTGAATTCTTAAGAATTGACGTGGTAAGAGAAAAAAAGTTGTATCGGCAAACTTTTGCAAAGGGGAAACCTGTAACACAACTAGAATCTCTGGGTTCCTGCGGAAATAAAAAAGGAACAGCGGTATTTTTCAAACCGGATCCAGAAATATTTGGAGATGACATTTCATTTTCAGCCAGCAAACTAATCAAGGAATGTGAATCGAAAGCCTATTTGCTGTCAGGAATTATTATAGAGTGGAAATGCAACCAGAAATTAATTTCCCCCAACAACCCTAACAGCTCAGCAATATTTTGCTATCCAAACGGTATTATAGATTTCTTAGAATACAAACTTAAGGATATTACCCTATTAAATGACAGCCCTTTCAAAGGGTCCATCGAATTTAATGCCAAATCCAATACTGAACTCAGTGGCTCTATGGAATGGGGGTGCAATTGGACTCATGAAAGTTGTGGTTTTTTGGAATCTTTTTGTAATTTGATCCCAACCTCAGAAGGGGGAACCCATGAAATTGGTTTTTGGTCCTCTATGATGAAAGGAATCAAATCTTATGGTGAGTTGACCGGTAACAAAAAAATTAACCAATTGACTAAAGAAGATCTTGCACCTGGCCTTTGTGGCATAATTTCTGTTTTCATTAATAAGCCCACATTTTCCGGTCAAACCAAGGAAAAACTTACCACTCCAGAAGTTGTTAAGCTGGTAGAAAGCTCATTAAAAGGCCTTTTTGAAAATTGGTTAGCAGAAGATCCTAAAGTATCTAACCTAATTATTGAAGAATTATTAAATAGATCCGATGAAAGAATAAGAAAGAAGAATGAAAAAGAAACCTTAAGGAAGTCCTCAATTAAGAAATTGAGACTGCCCGGGAAGTTAGCTGACTGCATAACTAACGTAAAGGCCGACACCGAACTATTCCTTGTAGAAGGAGATAGTGCTGGCGGTAGCGCAAAACAGGCACGAAACCGAAATAACCAAGCGATATTACCACTCAGGGGAAAAATCTTAAATGTTATGAGTTCGACCCATGAAAAAATGCTGCAAAACCAGGAAATTTTAGATCTTTGCAAATGCCTGGGCGTTGAAGTTGGAAATAAATTCCAAATAGAATCATTGCGGTATGAAAAAATCATTGTAATGACTGATGCTGATGTCGATGGAGCCCATATTTCATCTCTACTAATCACATTTTTTTTCATGCAAATGCCTGAATTAGTAACTAATGGCCATTTATTTTTAGCCATGCCTCCCCTTTTCAAAATTTCGTCAGGCAACAAAGTGATGTATGCTAATACTGAGCAAGAACGAGACCAAATAATAAAGGCAACCAACCTTGGGAGCAAAAAAGTTGAAGTTAGTAGGTTTAAAGGTTTAGGAGAAATGAATCCCAGCCAACTAAAAGAAACAACGATGAATCCGAACACTAGAAAACTAATAAAGGTGATAGCACCAGCAAATGATTTAGAAGCCACAACGAATCTAGTGATGAATCTCATGGGCAAGAATCCTGAACCTAGATTTGAATACATCATAAATAATGCTGCATTCGTAGATCCAGCCACTATCTAAAAATTACATCTCAAAAAAGATATCATCAGCAAAAGACTACAATAAGGATGTTAAGATCTCGTCTATTTTGACTTGAATAGTCTTATCAATCCTGTATTAACTCCTGGTGCTAATGTTATTTGAAAGTTGGCTTTGGTAACCGAAATGAAATCTAAAATAAATAAATTTTTTGCTTGGATTATAGTTTTTTTATTGGTCATTGGTCTGGCTGGATTTGGTTTACAGGATGTTTTATCTAGATGGGGAACCTCGCGGGTAGCCAGTGTCGGAGACATAACAATATCTACTGAAGATTTTAGAAGAGAATTTATTCAAGAATTGAATTACCTTTCAAAAGTGCTGGGCAAACCAATTACAATTGAAGAATCAAAATCAATGGGACTTCACCTCAGGACGCTAGAGAGACTTCTAAACAAATCAGTATTAGATCAAATTCTTAATGACTTACATTTATCAACAGGGGATACATTCTTAATCAAAAAGCTTAAACGTGACCAAAATTTCCAGAATCCTTCTGGAAATTTTAGCAGACAAAATTATAACCTTTATCTAGATCGAATAAATCTTTCCGAAAATGAATTCGAAGCCATCCTAAGAAAAGATATAACCAGAGATTTTATTTTACGCATTGTCGATGGCCAATTTCCAGTAAATACTAATATAGGCACATTGATAGTTGATCATGCTGGCGAAGAACGGCTGGTCTCTATATATAAGGCGAATGATGAAATAGTTCATGTAGAGCGAAATTCAAATTATAAGGAGCAGGAAGAATTTTTTGAACTTAATAAGGAAATTTACAAATCAGCAAACATTAAGAAGGTATCCTTTTTAAGGTTGGACCCCCTAAATATGGCTGAGCAAATAGAAATTACTGATGAAGAGTTGATGAAAGCCTTCCAATTAAGAAAAGAAAATTATCGCAAACCTGTCAGAAAGACACTTAATAGAATTGTTTTTTCTAATAAGGAGAACGCTGAATTTTTATTTGATCAAATAGTGAATGGTAATCAAACATTCGGTGGGGTTGCAAATACTAGAGGACTGAGTCCTGAAGAAGTAACATATGGAACTTTTTCAAAAAACCAACTAACAAAAACTGTCAGTGACTTAATTTTTTCCAATGATTTTCAAATCGGTGATGTGGTTGGCCCTGTCTTAGGTGAATTAGGTTATGAAATTTTCGAAATCACTGACGTCTTGCCTGCTGAAGAATTAAATTTTGGAAAGGTAAAAAAGTTCCTCCAAACAGAATTAACCCAAATTAAATCACGAGAAATCCTATCATCTGCATTACCAGAAATAGAAGACATGATAGCTGCAGGCGAAAGCTTAGAAGCAATTTCAAAACAATTTTCTATTCAAGTTGAATTTTTTGATTGGGAAACAGGCATTAAGCCACCGGAACCATTTGCTAGTGAAGAATTTGGTAGATTAGCAAACGCCGCCACAGCAGAAACGTCTGATCTAATGGAAATGACATCCGGTATTCTTGTGACTATGCGATTGGATGAAGAAATCGCTCCAAAAATTCCAAGATTAGAAGACATTTCGAACAAAGTGTCTAATGATTTCTACAAAATGAAAAGAATAGAAGCTTTAACAGAAAAGGTAACTCATATTTTAACCAAAAATGAACCTACTGCTCCCTTAGATGGAAAATATTTTGATCTTCTTCTAGAGCAAAAACTAAATAGGCAAAGTAATTTAGAGTATATTGAACCAGACACCTTACAAGAAATTTTTCAAGCAAAGATAGGTGATTTGATTGTGAAACCAGTAAGCAAAGGATCAATTCCTTACATACTCATAATTAAGATGGAAAAAATAATTCCTACATCAGAAAATGCTACACAATACAAGAAATTTAAGACCGCGATTCAAGAGCAAATGACTGAAGAGATAAACAATGACTTAATATTCTCTATGATAAACAGTCTTAGAGAGACATACAAACCTTCAGTGAATGTCAAAATGCTCAATCGAATAATTTCAAACCTGCAGTGATTACCATGGAGTTTTTTCCTCATTTCAAGGAATTTGAAGAAAATATTCACCTAAAAAAAAATCAAGTCATTCACACCAAATTTTCGGCAGATCTTGATACCCCAGTATCTCTTATGGTTAAGTTAGATAGCCAGAAGAGCAATTCCTTTCTTCTTGAATCTGTCACAGGTGGAAAAATAAAAGGGCGTTATTCAATTATAGGAATTAAACCTGATCTAATCTGGAGATATTCCCAAGATTTTCCAGAAATTAACAGACAAGCACTTTATAATAAAAATTCATTTAAAAAAGCTGGTACTTCAGTACTTTCTTCGTTGCGGGAGATAATAAAGGAGAGCTCTATAGACCTACCAGACAATCTGCCCACCATGTGTGCAGGGCTTTTTGGGTACCTAGGATATGAAATGATACAGTTGACCGAGAAAATCCCTGCGGCTAAATCTAATGCTTTAAATTTACCAGAGTCAATCTTTTTTAGACCCTCAATAATCATTATAATGGATAATGTTAAAGGAGAAGTTACCGTTGTAACCCCTATTTGGTGTAAATCCAATGCGGTTACTTCCTGTTCACCAAGGGAATGTTATAACAATGCTACTAATTCTCTTAGTTCGATCTTGAAAATTATTTTCTCTCATTCTAGTCCCTATAAATTCCCTATAAATTCAGATCAACCAAATACACTGAGTAGAAAACCACAAAGTAATGTGACAAAAAGTGAATTCTTAACAAAAGTTAAAAAAGCCATTAACTATGTTAGGTCAGGTGATATACTACAAGTAGTTTTAAGTCAGAGGTGGAAACTGCAATTTGATAATGATCCATTTTCCTTTTACCGAGCTTTGAGAAAGACAAATCCATCCCCGTATATGTTTTTTTTCAATTTTGAGGATTTTCAAGTTGTTGGAGCAAGTCCTGAAATTTTAGTAAAAGTTACAGAGGGCAAAGTAACCATAAGGCCGATAGCAGGAACTAGACCACGAGGCAAAAACTTAGCGGAAGATTTAATTTTGGAAAAAGATTTGCTGGCGGATCCAAAAGAGCAAGCTGAACACCTTATGTTATTGGATCTAGGAAGGAATGATGTAGGTAAAGTTAGTAAGATAGGAACCGTAAAACCAACCGAAAAATTCGTGGTCGAAAAATATAGCCATGTTATGCATATCGTTTCGAACGTAGAAGGTATGTTAAGATCTGACAAAGACAATATCGCAGCCTTATTTTCGGGATTACCTGCTGGCACTGTATCAGGTGCACCCAAAATTCGAGCTATGGAAATTATAAGCGAGCTTGAAAAAGAAAAAAGAGGTGTCTATGCAGGCGGAGTCGGTTATTTTGGAGCTTCTGGGGAAATGGACATCTGTATTGCATTAAGAACAGCAGTAATCAAAGAAAAACAAATATATATTCAGGCAGGAGCCGGTATTGTTTATGACAGTATTCCAGAAAATGAATTTATGGAAACGATCAATAAAGCTAAAGCCCTTTTTGAGGCTGTTGAAATTGCACAGAATCAGTTTAGAAATTAACCGCCAACTTAACCCAAGTTTCGAAATTTAGCTTTCCATAAAGAGAGGCAGCGAATTTAAATTCAAATCCATAAAAATGATTGTTATCAATAAAAAAAGCCAGAAAACTAACCCAAAAAAGATTCCTTTAGCTATACTTCCATCTGGTTTATTTTTATTTTTCATCTCAATCTTTCTAAATATCTGTTTTACTCTTAAGTAATTTTTTATAGCATTGATTCAGACAATGAGAACTAGTTAAAAATGTTAATATTACTAGACAATTATGATAGCTTTACATTTAATTTGGTTCAATATTTTGGCGAACTCGGATCTCCCGTAAAAGTATACAGAAATGATGAAAAAGACCCAGAGAGTATTTTGACTGAAAATCCTTCGGGAATTGTCATTTCACCTGGGCCATGTAATCCAATTAAGGCTGGCATATCATTAGATCTCACAAAAAAGGCAGCACAGTATCAGTTGCCTCTTTTGGGCGTGTGTCTCGGACATCAAACTATTGGACAAGCCTTCGGAGGAGAAGTATCGTCAGCAAAAGAAGTACTACATGGGAAAACGGACAAAATTTATCATGATTCAAGTGACTTATTTAATGGAATCCCCTCTCCATTTCAAGCAACTCGATATCACTCACTTGCTGTAATGAGAAAGAACTTTCCCAAGAGACTGAAGATTACCGCTGAGGCAAAGTGTGGGGAAATTATGGCTTTAAAGCATAGAGATTTGCCCATCTATGGGGTGCAGTTTCATCCGGAGTCTATATCAAGTGAATATGGTCATAAGATTTTGGAAAACTTTATAAATATTGTGAAGAATACAAATGGATGAAAAATTGAGAAACATACTAAAGGATTCACTTACACAGAATCTAACCAAAGAAAAATCTGAGATTCTCTTCAGTAAGATCATGGATGGATCCTTTTCTGACATCCATCTTAGTGCAATTTTGGCTTCAATGAGTGCAAGAGGGGAAACAATTGAGGAATTAATTGGTGCAACTAAGGCTATGAGAGAACACAGTACAAAAATTGCTGGAGGGGCGGATGTTATTGACATTGTAGGGACCGGCGGCGACGGGAAAGGAACTTTAAATATATCAACAGCAAGTGCAATTGTGGTTTCTGGGTCTGGTGTAAGGGTAGCAAAGCATGGAAACAGAAATATATCTTCCCGTTCAGGAGCGGCTAATATTTTAGAAGCCCTAGGTATTAATATCATGATGAATCCAGAGGTGGCCCAAAAATGTCTTGATGAGATTGGAATATGCTTCATGATGGCACCTGTTTTCCACCCAGCCATGAAGAATGTGATGCCAGTACGCAATGAATTAGGAATCAGAACTATTTTTAATGTCTTAGGGCCATTGACAAATCCTGCTGGAGTAAAAAAACAACTCACTGGAGCCTTCAGTAAAGAGCTATTGGAACCGATGGCACATACATTACTAGCCCTTGAAACTGAAACGGCTTGGCTCGTGCACGGCAATGACGGGACCGATGAGATTGCCATATCTGATTTCACTAATGTAGTAGAGCTGAAAGATCGTGCAATTAAGAAATTCACCCTCAATCCTGCGGATTATGGATTTAAATATCATAACTTCGAAGGATTAATTGGAGGTGACCCAGATTATAATGCTGAGCAATTAAAGGCTTTGTTAGCAGGGAAAACCGGGATCTATAGGGATTCAGTTCTACTAAACTCAGCAGCAGCTCTATATATAGCAGGTGCGGTAAAAGATCTGAATGAAGGAATTATTATAGCAGCAAAATCGATCGATGAAGGAAAAGCCTTGAACAAATTGGCCGAGCTAAGGAAGATATCTTCTTCCAAAGGAAGATAATGTCACCCTCTATTCTTGAGCAAATAAAACAGTATAAATTAAAAGAGATTGATACTCTTAAAAAAAACAATGGTTTAGAGTTATTGGAAAAAAAGGCGTTAACAGCAATGCCTCCTAGAGACTTTTTTAATAAGCTAACTAAAATGAAAATTCCTAAAGTTAACATCATAGCTGAAATCAAGAAGGCCTCCCCTTCTAAAGGAATTATTAACAAAAACTTTGAGCCAGCAGTCATAGCTCAGATCTATCAAGAATCTGGAGCCTCATGCATCTCCGTACTAACAGATTCTCCTAGCTTTAAAGGAAAGCCAGAACATCTAAAAATTGCAAAAGAAAATTCAGATATCCCTATTTTGCGTAAGGATTTTATTTTTGATGAAATACAAGTGTTTGAGAGCCGATCCATGGGAGCTGATTGCATTTTAATTATTATGGCTGCATTATCTAATTCAGAAGCTCAGAGAATAGAAACACTAGCTTTTGATTTGAAAATGAGCGTAATCTTAGAAGTGCACAACAAGAAAGAACTCGATAGGGCTCTGAATCTCAAATCAAGATTGATAGGCATAAACAACCGGGATCTAAATACCTTTGAAACAAATTTGGAAACTACTATCAATTTGAATGAATTTATACCTGAAGGATACCACGTAATTTCTGAAAGTGGCCTATCAAATAGTACCGATATTAAAAAAATGTGTGAAAATGGTATCAACACATTTTTGATAGGAGAAACGTTTATGAAATCTAATAATATAAAAGATGAATTCAAGAAATTATTGGGATGATCACATCAAATGTCTAAGCAAAAAAAACTAAGCCACCTTGATGAAACTGGTGATGCGACAATGGTAGACGTTTCCCAAAAGCAGGCCACTTCCCGAAGAGCAGAAGCAAGTTGCACAATACTATTGAATGCTACTTCGTATGACATAGTCCAAAACAATAAAGCCAAAAAAGGTAATGTTCTAGAAGTTGCACGAATTGCTGGAATAATGGCCGCAAAAAAAACTGCTGAATTGATACCGCTTTGTCATCAAATAAATCTTTCTAATGTAGCTATAGATTTCAAACTTTCTGAGAGTGAAAAATCCATACATGTTAGCGCTAGCACTGCAACCACTGATAAAACTGGAGTAGAAATGGAGTCTTTAGTGGCAACTTCTATAGCTAGTTTAACTGTTTATGACATGCTTAAGGCAGTTGATAAGAATATCAGAATCACAAACATAGTACTGAATTTCAAAGATGGAGGTAGATCTGGGACATTCATCAGAAAAAAATCATCATCTCACAAGCTATAGTGAGGCGCTGGAACTACTTTTTGGATTACAAAAATTTGTAACCCTTAATGATGACACTATTACTTTGGAAAATAGTAGGGGTAGAGTTCTCAGCGGTGAAGTTAAAGCTTTAATAGACAATCCTCCTGCCGATGTCTCATCAATGGACGGTTATGCAGTAAATTCATCTGATGAAAGATTAAATGGAATTTTAAGAGTAATAGACGTATCTGCAGCAGGAAACCCTGCTAGAGCACAAGTTAGTGCTGGAAGCGCTGTAAGAATTTTTACTGGTGCTAAATTACCAGAAGGAGCAAATTCAGTAATTATTCAAGAAGAAGTGACATCAATAAAAAAAAGTGAAATTTCTATTAATAACCCAGAAAAGATTTTACCCAATGAAAATGTCAGGAAAAAGGGCACAGATTTCATCGAAGGCACCTCAATAAAGCCAGGCAAAATCATAACTCCTAAAGAAATTATGCTATTTGCTGCAATGGGACACGACAAATTACTTGTGAAACAAAAACCATTAATTTCTATTATTTCGATAGGTGATGAATTGACTAAACCAGGTAATCCGCACAAAAAAAACCAGATTTTTTCATCCAATGCTTATGGGATTGCTTCTCTATTAAACAAATTATCTTGTAATCCTGTGATTTTCCCAATAGCTCGAGATAACATGGAATCAATAAAAAGAAACTTGGACAAAGCTAGTCAAAATTCCGACATAATTGTAACTACTGGGGGAGCTTCGGTTGGAGCTTATGACTTGGTTAAAAGTGCAGCAAAAGAATTAGGCTTGCACCTTTGTTTTGAAAAGGTAAATATAAGACCAGGAAAACCAACATTTGCTGGATATTTGAGGAATGTACCATTAATAGGCCTACCGGGAAACCCGGTATCCTCTTATGTATGTGCTCAATTATTTTTACTCCCATTAGTAATGAAAATAATTGGGTGCAAAGTTGATTATCCAATCATATCCAGTGCAAAGTTAAAATCTAAAATGAACTCTAATGGCTTTAGAAAACATTTTGTGAGAGCTAATATGAGAAATGATGGAGGAATACGAATTGTATCACCAAAAAATAGACAAGACAGTTCTCTGATTAAAACACTCCAAGAATCAAATTGCCTTATTATCCGTCCCTCAAACGACAACATCAAAGATGTCGATGACTTAGTTGATATTATCGAATTAATCTAACTATAAATTTAAAATCATTGACAAAAAAATAGAACAATAGTAGAACAAATACGGGATATCGCATGCTAACAAAGAAACAATTAGAACTTCTAAGATTTTTAGAGAAAAAAATTAGCTCATCTGGGGTGTCTCCATCTTTTGAGGAAATGAAGTTTGCCTTAGGGTTGAGATCAAAGTCTGGAATCCACCGACTAATATGTGCTCTTGAAGAGAGAGGCTTCTTAAGAAAATTGCCTCATAGGGCTAGGTCCATTGAAATACTAAGATCAACCTCTTCACTTATTGAATCCAAACACACAGAAAAAGAATCCTTACCACCCAAAAATGAATTTCCTGACTTAAAATTTAACGAGGTGCGATCTATACCAATGGTAGGACAGATAGCCGCTGGATCACCCACTGAAGCAATAAAAGAATCGTCTGATCTAATTTCTGTTCCAGAATCACTTTTGGGTCTTGGTAACTTTTTTGCTCTAAATGTTGTTGGTGATTCCATGACCGAAATTGGAATCAATGAAGGCGATATTGCCATTGTGGAGCAAAAAAATGATGCAAAAACTGGTGATCTTGTAGTTGCACTGGTTAATGAAAATGAAGCAACCTTGAAAAGGTTTAAAAAGGTCAAAGGAAAAATTATCTTAGAACCAGAAA
Source organism: Paracoccaceae bacterium (assembly GCA_029243395.1). GTDB lineage: Bacteria > Pseudomonadota > Alphaproteobacteria > Rhodobacterales > Rhodobacteraceae > CACIIZ01. Next base: position 93,952 of record JAQWSE010000005.1, read on the forward strand.
ATAAAAATTATTCTCCACAAGTATACGAAAAAGGCACACAAGTAAGGATTCAAGGCATTTTATCCGGAATCATTAGAAAATATTAATTATTTATTTTTGTCTTGTGCCACCACTCCTAATTAAGCTATCAAGGCAACCTTAGTCTTTATGATTGGCTGATCAATCCTATGAAATATAAGCCTGATCTAAATGTTGTAACCAGATTTGCTCCCTCTCCTACAGGATATCTGCATCTTGGTGGTGCCAGGACAGCATTATTTAATTGGATGTATGCAAGAAAAAATTCTGGTAAGTTCTTACTTAGAATTGAGAATACTGACCAAACCCGATCTAACCCTAAAGCAGAATCAGCTATTTTAAAGGGCTTAAAGTGGCTAGGATTGCTCTGGGACGATGATGTAAGTTATCAATTTGACAGAAAAGAAAGACATTTAGAAATTGCAAAACTTTTGCTCCTAAAAAACTTTGCTTATAAATGTTACTGTACTAAGAATGAAATTACTGCTTTCAAAGAAAAGGCCTTTAAATTGGGGCAATCGACCAAATTCATTTCTCCTTGGAGAAATGAACAGTCTGCCCACTTCTCCTCAAAGGAATATGTGGTACGTTTGCGTGTCCCAGAATCTGGAAGGACAACAATCATAGACCGTGTACAAGGCGAAATCGTCTGGGATAATGAGAACCTGGATGACTTGATCCTTGTACGCTCAGATGGATCAGTAACATATAATCTAGCAGTAGTGGTAGATGATTTTGACAGTAATGTTACCCATATCATTAGGGGAGATGACCACTTAACAAATGCAGCCAAGCAATACTTAATCTATAAAGCATTGGATTGGGATGTGCCAAATTTTTCTCATATACCACTTATTCACGGGTTTGATGGTAAGAAGCTTTCTAAAAGACATGGAGCGGTTGGTCTCGAGTATTATCAAAAGCAAGGAATAATAGCTTCAGCAATGATAAGGTACCTTTCACAATTAGGATGGCACCCTGGAAACAATGATCTAATTTCGATTGAGGAATCAATTCAAAATTTTAACTTAGAAAAAATTGTGAAAAGTCCAGCTAGGTTTGATCCAATTAAGCTTAATGACATATGCAGCAAACTTATTCGGAACGCTAGTAATGATACAATAATAAAAGAGTTCGATGTCTTTCTAAAAATTTCTGGAATTAAGACCCTCACTCAATCTGAAAAAAATATTTTTACTTATTGTCTCCCATTTCTCAAACCAAGGATAAAAAACTTTAATGAATTGTATAACCAAGCAAGTTTTTTAATAGTAGGAAAATCTTTTAAAATTGATTCAGATTGTTTGGAATTGATTACTAAGGCATCATTCTCTTTGTTAAGAGAATTGACTAATAGATTGAACAACGTTATTTGGGAACGAGAAATAATAAATGAGACCATCAAATTATTGGCTAAAGAACAGCAGATCACTTATAAAGAAGTGGCTCAAGTGGTGCGAATAGCAATAGTGGGTAAGTTGAGTTCGCCTGGCATTGTTGATATGATGCTAGCATTGGGGCGACCTGAAATTATTAATAGATTTAATAACTTGTGTGATAAAAAGAATGACCTCATCTAAATCAAAAAAAAATGTATCAATCGATCTCGGCCACAAATGTATTGAACTCCCAAGGTTATCAGGGTCGATTGGCCCTGATGTCATTGATATCAGAAAGTTATACAATAACAGCGACCTATTCACTTTTGATCCAGGATTCACATCCACTGCCTCTTGTGAAAGCGCAATCACGTTCATAGATGGAGACAAAGGCACTCTCCTTTACAGAGGTTATAGCATTGAGGAATTGGCACAGAAATCTAATTACCTGGAAGTATGTTATTTACTTCTATATGGAGTATTACCAAAAAAAGATGAACTGCTAAATTTCACTCAAAGAGTCACCCGACATACGATGTTACATGAACAAATGATCTATTTTTTCAGAGGTTTCCGTCGAGATGCCCATCCTATGGCAATCATTTGTGGGGTACAAGGAGCCATGTCATCTTTTTATCACGATAGTTTAGATATTAATGATCCATGGCAAAGGGAGGTAGCATCCATCAGAATGATTGCAAAACTACCAACTATAGTGGCCTATGCTTACAAATACTCCACTGGTCAGCCCTTTGTTTATCCAGACAATTCACTGGATTATGCTGAAAACTTTTTATACATGTGTTTCTCAGTTCCTTCAGAGAAATATGTACCAAATTCTATCCTAGCTAAAGCAATGGATAGAATATTTTTACTGCATGCTGACCATGAGCAAAACGCTTCTACCTCAACTGTACGGTTAGCAGGATCATCAGGCGCAAATCCTTTTGCATGTATTGCGGCGGGTATAGCTTGCTTATGGGGACCAGCCCATGGAGGAGCAAATGAAGCTTGCCTAGACATGTTAAAGGAAATAGGCACCGTGGATAAAATACCTAAATACATAAATCGTGCTAAAGACAAAAACGATCCGTTCAGGCTGATGGGCTTTGGGCACCGCGTTTATAAAAGTTTTGACCCAAGATCTAAAGTGATGAAAGAGAGTGCTGATGAGGTCCTCAATCTACTCGGAGTCGAGAATAATTCAATACTGAAGGTAGCAAAAGAATTAGAAAGAATTGCTTTAGAAGACGACTATTTTATTGAAAAGAAACTTTATCCAAATGTTGATTTTTATTCCGGAATTATTCTTGAAGCTATGGGGTTTTCAACTTCAATGTTTACTCCAATATTTGCTTTAGCCAGAACTGTTGGCTGGATTTCTCACTGGATGGAAATGCTTTCGGACCCTAACCAAAAAATAGGAAGACCACGTCAACTCTACACAGGTCCAGCCTATAACTCATATATAAAAATTGATGAACGCTAGTTTTTTCATTTATTTGGTAATATCAATTTCTTCATAATTAATGAACTGCAATGCAGATCTGGCTGCAGCCTCGCTTGACCTTCCTTGTCCTCCCGCCAAAGCCTTTATAACCTCTGATTGATAGCTTTTCTGCTCAAGGAGCAAATTTGAATCTGTAAGCAACTGGGCGATAGACACAACCAAGTTACCAACAGTACATTTTTCAAAAAGAAATTCAGGAACTAAATTTTGATCTAAAATAATATTTATTAAGTTTGCATTTTTCACATTCACAAACCGCTTGAGAATCATTTTAAAAATCCAACCGCAACGATAGGCTGTAACCATCGGAGTCCCTGCTCGAGCAAGTTCTAATGACACACTACCAGACGTCGCTAGAGCGACAGAAGATAATCCAAATAGTGAAAATTTAAATGTTTTAAACTCTTCATTAGTGAAATTTTCTTCAGCTAAGATCTTAACATTTACTTTCTCTTTAGTAATCCGGTTTTCTATTAATTTAGAAACATGGGCAGGAGCTGGAATCACAAATTCTAAATCGTCAAATTTCATTCTTAACTTCCGAATAACCGAAATAAAAATTGGCAACATAAATAGAATTTCTGATTTTCTTGAACCAGGTAGAATTGCTATGACCCTCTTAGATATGTCTAAATTCATTTTTGATATGAAGGAATTTACCTGAATCTGATTAGGCAATTTTAACTTAGAAATCGGATGACCAACAAAGTCACAATTTATTCCATATTTTTCGAAAAAATCTGATTCAAACGGCAATAAGGCAAGAATATGGTCATAATACTTTGCCATCACTTTGGCTCTTGAAGGTCTCCATGCCCATACAGACGGTGCTACATAATGGATGATAGGTACAAATTTATCAATCATCCTCAACCGCCTAACCAATTTCATGGAAAAATCGGGGCTATCAATTGTAATAATCAAGTCAGGTTTCCAGATATCAACATATCCCACAATTCCTTTCATGATCGAAAAAATCTTCGGCAACCTTGGTAAAACCTCTGTCAAACCCATTACCGCAAGGTCTTCCATTCTAAATAGGCTTATGAGGCCTTGTTGTTTCATTAAAGGTCCTCCAATTCCCTGAAATAGTATTTCCTCTTCAACAAAACTGGGGTGGTCCTGATTCATTTCTGCCCTAGAGGAACACTTTAATGAATGCTGAAAAACCATTTCTTTAATTAAGTCAGCACCAAGATTATCTCCAGATGACTCACCAGCAATGATCAATACCTTAACCATTTTTACCTCAGAATCCTGACTAAACCGTCACAATAAAAATACATAGCTCATTAGCTAATCGAATAATTTCTTCTTTTTTCAATAAAATTACAGCATTTTTCTTTAGAGCAATTCCCTTTAATTTGGCTTTCTTTACCTTCTCTATAGTAGTTTCCCCGATTACGGGTATATCAAATCTCATATCCTGGGAAGCCTTAGGGGCCTTATAAAAAATTCCAGTTTCGACACCGTGTGGACAATTCTTATATCGTACGTGTTTAGCAAAATCTAACATTGCATCTGTTCCCGGCATTGTTTCAATGGCCAAGCACAACCCATCAGACACAATTAAAGACTGGCCAATATCTGATTTAGATAAAATGTTGTGATATTCTATTGCTTTTGTAATATCATTCTTGTCTTGCCGTGAAGGCACCTTCCTCGTCAAATTTCCTTTTGAGGCTAGAGTCCCAGGCAGCAACTCTGTGACGCTTTTAATATTAAATCCATGAGACTCAAAAATTTCACCAATTCTTCGAAGAATCTGATCATCTGTTTGTTGCAGTATTGGATAAATCTCGTTGTAAAAGAGATTATCTAAATTTCTAGATCTAGCATACTTGGCAGTTTCCCTTGTAATTTTACCGGCAAAAACTATTTCTCTAATATTTCTCTTTTTTAATTCGAGAAATAAACCTTCTAAATCAAAAGGATCAAAGGACACTTGATTTAAATTATTAGGATTCTCTACTTTAATATTAGCTGGAAAGAAAACCCAAGGTCTTAAACTAAACTTGTTCATTTCTGCATAAATGAGGTTGGGCAGTTTTCCACCACCAGCAATGACTGCAAGATCATTCATACGTAATGACTTATTATGAGGTTTGCTGGGTTCTGACATTATTAGCCTTCATGGACATAGCAATGAGCGATTATTCTCTCCACCGACAAAAGTTAACAATTTGTCAACTAATGGATTTCCTGTATCCTCTATAATCTCCAATCTTGATTGCAAGGTACCTGAGTCTGAAAAGATTTCTGTGTAAACCGTTTTTAAACCTTTGATCATTTCAGTTTCAAAACCTGTTCTCCTTAAGCCCACCAGATTAAGTCCCATAAGCCTTGCTCTCTCTCCATAGACCATTCCATAAGGAATAACATCCTTAGTAACCATAGATAGAGCTCCAACAAATGCACCTTCCCCTATTCTCACAAATTGATGTATTCCGGACAAACCACCTATATGAACTCCGTCTCCTATAATTACATGCCCAGCCAAAGAGGCATTATTGGCCAAGACAATTTTGTTGCCTAGATTACAGTCATGCCCCACATGGCTTCCAAGCATAAACAAGCATTCATTCCCAACCTTAGTTACCCCACCTCCACCACTGGTGCCAGGGTTTATAGAAACGCTTTCCCTTATCTTATTTTCTGCTCCTATAATCACTTCGCTGTGTTCACCTGAAAATTTTAGATCTTGAGGTTGATGACCAATAGATGCAAATGGCCAAATTTTAGTTTTGTTTCCAATTGAAGTACTTCCCGCAATAGAAACATGACTCAATAATTCGACCTCATCCTCAAGTTGAGCATTTGACGAAATTGAGCAAAATGGACCTATTATACAGTTTTGACCAATTCTAACCCCTTCATCGACTTCTGAACTAGGGTGAATTTTACTACTCACATGAATAACCATATAATCTCTTCTTTATTGTTCAACCATCATTGCTGTAAAGTCTGATTCCGTCACTAAATTCTTACCAACCATTGCTCTACCAGAAAACTTCCAAGTTTTGCCTCTATTCCTAACAACATTTACGACCAAATTTAAGACATCACCAGGTTCAACAGGTTTTCTAAATTTTGCTCGATCTATACTTAAGAAATACACCAAAAAGTTATGATCAACTAACCCTAGAGACTTTGCTACCAGGACGGCTGCAGTTTGAGCCATGGCTTCAACAATAAGAACTCCTGGCATTATTGGTTGCTCTGGAAAATGTCCGGGAAAGTGAGGTTCATTGCATGTAACATTCTTAATCCCAGTTGCGGTGACACCCTCAGCCAAGTTAATGACCTTGTCAATCATAAGAAAAGGATACCTATGTGGGATCATTCGCTTTATATCATTGAGGTTAATAATCACGTCACTCCTATCATCACTAGCTACCATTCATTTTCCTTCCAAAAAACTATTGTAAAGTTATATTGTTCAATAATTCTTCAATATTGTAATAGGAAGTATTCATCTGAGAAATCACTCTATCCGTAATATTTATTCTAGAGTCAACAATAACAGATCGAAAGGCTTGGCTATCAATATCAATTACGATGGAAGCTCCATAAACCTGCATAAACTTCTCTACAACTGGAATTATATAAATGTCACGAAAATCTCTTTTCCATTTATTGAATCTCTGTTTGATTACCTGCTCCTTTTGTCTTTGATTAAGGCGCTCTATTTCTACTCTCCTATCAAAATCTTCCGACAATTTAACAAACTCTTCTGATGACATACTCAAACGATCTTTTGTCAGCTTTTGTTCTTCCTCAACAAAATAACTTTCAACTTGATCTGCCTCTATTCGTAGTATCTCCTCACTCTCTTGCAGTTTTTTAATTAAAGCTTTACCCAATTCAGTTGAATAAAAAATTTTGTCGTTTGAAATCACTAGGATGCTTCGTCTTAAGTTTTCTTGAAAGTTATTACTTTCAACCGGAACAGTCTTAGTCTGTGCTATAATCTTACCTGATCCCAAGAGTAAAACAGAGAAACCAGTCAGCACAACCAAAAAAATCTTAAAAAATGAACTCACTTCCAGACCTAAAACTGCGATGCAAGGTTAAAGCTGAAGTTCTCTGTTTTGTCTATACCTGACAAATATTGTTGAGGTTTAGCCCAATTAAATTGTAATGGGCCTATAGGCGTGGACCAATATAGAGTAAAACCAATAGAGCTCCTAATGTGGCTGTCCATACTCTTTAGATTGGATTCATCTATCACTAATTTTTTATCATCATAATTTAAACCCCATAAAGAACCAGCCTCCGCAAACAAACCACCATAAAATCCCAATTCCTCAGGTAAACCAATTGGAAAATTTGCCTCTAGGCGACTAACTGCATATTTCTCTCCCCCAAGTGGCTCACTTCCTTCTCTTGGACCTATTTCACCGTATTGAAAGCCTCTAAGTCGCTGCCCACCTAATGAAAATCTATCGATAGTTCTAGAAAAGCCCTTTTGCATCTGAATTAACCCACCTTCTAACTCACCCGTGATAGTTAATTTGTCATTTAAGAAGGAGTTATAAAACTTTCCTCTTGCCGATCCTTTTACAAATGTATGGTTGCCCCCCAGCCCAGAAAGGGACAAATCAGACATAAATAAATACCCACTAGATGGTTTGATAATAGAATTTCTCTTGTCATTAATATAATTTAGGGTGATTCCAGCATTTGAGAGAGTTCCGGCATCATCTTTCAAAATTAATGAGGTGGTATCATCTGGCACCAGAATTTTCTCTTCTGACAACTTAAAAGAAGTTGTCAGCCGACTATCTGGTCCAAGACTGAAGCCAAATCCTGTCCTAACTGAACTCTCGTTAGCGGTATAAGAAGACTGCTTAGGTTCAACATCTAAATACATAAAATCGATGCTAGCAGATAAATCTCGGTTCAAAACTGCTGGTTCTGTAAAACCGAACTTCACACGCTTATTACTTGGCGAGGTTAAGACTTCGAACAAAAGCCGCTGTCCTTTACCAAGGAAGTTTCTTTCAGACAATGATATAGTGCCAGACACTTCTGTATCTGTAGAATACCCAGCACCAAAATTTAAAGATCCTGTTGGAGCTTCCTCAACTTCGACAGTTACTATTGCTTTTTCTGAACTACTTCCCGGAGAAACAGAAACTTCTAGTTCTTTAAAAAATCCTAGTGCCCTAAGTTTTTCCTCGGTTTTACGTATTAAGACTGGATTGAAAGCATCACCTTCAGAAATTGAAAACTCTCTTCTAATCACCCGATCTAATGTTTGATTATTACCTTTAATATCAATCCTTTCGACAAATAAGCTAGGACCATTTTCAATCACAAATACAATATTTAAAGAAGTTGGATCTTCTGTTTTCTTCTTTTCAATAGTTACTTGAGCAAAAGAAAATCCCTGATTATTGGCTTTTTTTTCCAATTTTTTTAATAATCGCTCTATTTTGGAACCAATATAAAGATCACCTTCTTTAATGGATATTAGTGGATAAAAGAGCTTGGGGTCTAAGCCAGCTATATTGCTAATTATTTCAAAGCCAGAAATCGTAACTCTACTTCCTTCAAAAATACTATATGTTAAATTAAAGTTCTTCCAATCATTTGAAAGGGAACCAACAGAACTGGTTACCTTAGCGCTAGCAAAACCCCTATCACGATAAAATTCTTCTATAGCATTTCTATCTTCCTCCTGCCTATGTTCAGAATAATCATCCGAAGTGGATATAAATGAAAATAAATTCTTCTGTGATGAAGCGATCACTGACCTCAATCTAGCATCAGTAAAATAATTGTTACCGATAAAGCTTATTGATTTGATTTCTGTTCTTGGTCCTTCATCAATCTCAAATAACAAACCAAGTCCTTTTCCTTCTAGGAGAACTTTTTTTGGAGAAACTTTAGCATTGAATCTACCCTTTTCTCTATATAACTGTAGTAATTGTCTAACATCCTCATCAACTATTCCCGCACTATACGTACTGCGAGCCTTGCTTTTTACTATCTGACTCAAGAATGATGTTTTAAATATCTTGTTTCCTTCAAAGCCGACTACATCAAGAAAAGGATTCTCTAAAACAGTAATTACCAGGCGATTACCAACTGGATTAATTTGAACATCTTGAAACAACCCTGAATCACTTAATCGCCTAAACCCGTCATTTATGTCTCGAGCCGAAAGATTTTTTTTTGTCGAAAGTCCCGAAAGAGCCTTAACAGTGTCTGCTGAAATCTCTGAATTACCTGATACTACTATTTGATTAACCTTGAATTGGCTGAATGCATTCCCAGAAAAAATCAAAAAGAAAGCAATAATAAAAACGATTTTTCGTTTATAATAATAGAATGAAGGCCTGCTCATTTTCAATATACCTCAGAATTAATCGATCAAAATAACTATACCAACAATTGTCATAAAATTATACGCATTAAATCATTGTATGTTGCAAATAACATTAAACTCAACAATAAGGCTAGCCCAAACATCATGAATACTTGCATAAATCCCTCTGAAGGGGCGGAACCAGACAACTTTTCATAAATTAGAAGAATTAGATGCCCTCCGTCCAAAATGGGTAAAGGAAATAGGTTAATAACAGCAATTCCAGTAGAGATTAAAGCAACAAGGCTAAAGAATGGCACAAGACCGCCTTTTGATACATCTGTAATTGCATGCGCTATGCCGACAGGGCCGGTGAGATTTGCCGCACTTATTGAGCCCTTTACCATTTCAATTAACCCTTTTATGGAACCATAAATTACTCTCCAAGTAGTAAATAATCCCCATTTAAAACACGTTACTATATCTGGTGTAATTCGTTCTGGTTCTAACGCAAATCCACCAATGATCCCAATTCTAACTGTTTCCTTTAAACTACCGTCTTCCATTTCTATAGGTCGATTTTGAGGAGTAAGAGTTTTTTGAATTTCAATTCCATCTCTCCAAATATCCAAAACGAGTGGTTCTCCTGCTGAGCTTTCCACAAAGGCTTTAATTTCTGAAAATGAAGAAATTCTAGTTTTATTAATTCTTAGAATTAAATCTCCAATCTCAATACCGGCCCGAGAAGATGGCGATAGCATTTCTATATCTTTAACTATTGGTGGAAAAAGATTCAGAGCTGTGACTATTAAATTTCTATCACCTCTCTTGAGCTTCACTTCAAAAGCTTCATCAGTTCTCTTTTTTCCATACTGGAGTAAAATGTCCGAAAAACTATTTGTTGGGACCCCATTCACAGATAAGATTATATCTCCCTTCTTTATATTCAAATTTTGATTAGGTGTGGTTTTTACCTCACCTATGACAGGTTGATCATTTATTATGCCACTAAAATATACCAGTATTGAAAAAACTAATATTGAAAAAATCATGTTTGTAAAAGGTCCGGCTAAAACTGTTAGTGCTCTTGCTTTAATTGATGCATTATAAAATTGCTTGGCTGACGAATCTTCCTTATTAGAACTCTTTCTAATGGAGGCAGGATCAGAATCTCCAGTAAATTTAACAAAGCCACCTAGAGGAATAGCACACAGTTTCCAAATCACACCGGACCCGTCTTGAAACCAAATGATTTTTGGTCCAAAACCTATACTAAACTCTTTAACTCCTATTCCACATTTTTTGCCTATGTAGAAATGTCCAAATTCATGTACGAAAATGACTAATGAAAAGGCGCCCACAACAGACAACACACTAATCACTGAAAATCCTAAAAATTCAAACAGAATAATTCTCCTCAATTGCTATTTAACTTTATTTCATTCGTTATCTGTCTGGTCCAGCTATTTATGTTCTTAACCTCGTCCAGAGATTCTGGAATTTTATGCTCTAATTTGTTTATATCTGGCATCATCAAGACTTTTTCTACCAACCTAGTCATATCTAAAAAGCCTATTTCTCCTGAAATAAACCGATCCAGGGCTACTTCCTTAGCTGCATTAAAAACCGCTCCTAAGCTACCATCGGTTTTTAATATCCACCTTGCCAACCTTAATGCAGGAAATTTACTATGATCTACTGCTTGAAATGTTAGTTTTGCTTGAGCAGCAAAGTCAATTTCACTTAAAGGCATTGTTTTCCTATCAGGATAATTCATAGTATATGCGATAGCATATTTCATATCATGAGGGCCAAGCTGAGCTAAAGTAGCATTGTCATGGAAAGAAACCATTGAATGAATAATTGATTCTGGATGAATAATAACGTCTAGCTGGTTGCCATTTAAATTGAAAAAATATTTAGCTTCAATAAGTTCTAGGGCTTTATTAAACATGGTAGCGCTATCGATAGAAATTCTCTTTCCCATACTCCAAGTAGGATGTACCAGAGCTTGATCCAAAGTTGCATTTTCCATATCTCTTAATGAGCAATTTAGGAAAGGGCCACCGCTGGCGGTTAAAGTTACTTTTCTGACCGTACTAATATCTTCACCCTTCAAACACTGAAATATGGCATTATGCTCGCTATCAACGGGTAGCAAAGTCGTTCCATACATCTTGGCTGTATCATTTACAATTTTTCCAGCACATACTAGTGACTCTTTATTTGCTATCGCAACTGTTTTACAATATTTAATAGACTCTAAGGTAGGGGGTACACCATGAAAGCCTATAATGGCTGATAAAACCCAATCCGATTTCATCTGGGCTGTTTCCAATATTGCATCTGCACCCGCACAAACTTCAATCCCATGAGATGAAAGTCTATCCTTTAATTCAGGCATGTGTTTATGATTGGCTGTCACAACTCGTTCAACTTTAAATTCGATAGCATCCTTACATAATTGATCAATATTATCGTTTCCTGTAATTGCTTTAACTTGTAAAGAGTGGCTTTCACTTCGGCTCCTTATTACCTCTAAGGCATTCTGTCCTATAGAGCCGGTTGCTCCAAAAATAATTATGTCCATAAACTTTGCTAACTATCTAACCTAAATTCCAAAACCAAGAGCAATCATCAAACTATAGCCGAAAGTCGCTCCTAAAATAGAGTCTAATCTATCGAATATTCCTCCATGACCTGGGATAAGTGTGCCACTATCATTCATAGCCAACCTTCGCTTAGCATAACTTTCTAATAAATCACCTATTTGAGCACAAGCGCATACCAGTATAACTAATATAAACTCTAGAATCAAATTTTCAGAAAAGCCTCTAAAGAATAAAAACCAACCAAATGTTGCTAAAATAAATGCACCTAAAGAGCCTTCCAAAGTTTTATTGGGTGAAAATTTAGGAGCTAGTTTATTTCTACCAAAAATCTTCCCAAAGATATAACCACCAGTATCTGAAGCAATAACTACCATTAAAAGAAAAGCGGGTTGATGAGTATTTAAACCCTCCGGTATCTCACATATAATTTTTAGGAAAAGATATTGAGACACAAAAATATAAGAAACTGTTGTCAGTCGAAACCATCTGAGTTCCTTAGGATGAAGACTAATAATCGATACTACGGCTAAAAACAATATAGTTACTACCATGTTATCCAAAAAAAAAGGACAGGCTAGACCAATTAATGGCAGAGCCAACAGGGCTTTGTTATTTCTATATCCCCCAATTCCCTTTAAAGTTTCCAGATAAAGCAGTAAACCAACTAGACCCGAAAGAACAGAAACTGCCTTAGGGCCAATATAAAACGCTAGAAACACTATTAATAATAAAATAGACGCAGAAATTAATCTCAGAGAAAAATTTGACAATCTTGCTATACTTTCAATATGTCTTCCTGCTTTAGTCTCAATAGTTCGTCAATTTGGGCGATAAATGTGTCTGTAAGTTTTTGAACTTCATCGGCCCAGAATTTTTCATCATCTTCCGATATGCCGTCTTGTTTAAGCCTTTTAATCTTATCCATACCGTCTTTTCGAACATTCCTTACAGCTACTTTACCTTGCTCTGCAAATTGAGCTGCTAACTTTGACAATTCTTTTCTTCTCTCCTCATTTAATTCAGGGATTGGCAGCCTCATTAATGTACCTTCCGTGACAGGATTTATCCCAAGACCAGATGTCATTATAGCTTTTTCCACCGCTTCAACATTGCCCTTATCCCAAACATTGATAGTAAGCAATCTAGGTTCAGGAACATTGATTGTTGCACATTGATTGACCGGCATTTTTGATCCATAAACTTCTAGATATATATTATCCAAAATTGACGCTGATGCCCTTCCCGTGCGAAGAGTTTGGAAATCTCCCCGAACAGATTCCAAAGCTCCACCCATCCGTTTTGTTATATTAGCTATGTCAAATTCCGATTCACTCATTTAGACCTCACTGATTTGGAGAAGGTTTAACCAATGTAAATTTACCCTCACCTTGAACTACTTCTTTCATTCCCCCCTCCTTCTTGAGTGAAAAAACAACAATGGGTATCTTGTTGTCTCTAGCCAAAGCAATAGCAGATGCATCCATTACCTTTAAATTTTTTTGCAAAATTAAATCATATGATACATTATCATATCTAACAGCATTTGCATGTTTTTTAGGATCTTTATCATAAATTCCATCTACTTGTGTTCCCTTAAATATGGCTTGACACTGCATTTCTGTAGCCCTGAGAGTAGCAGCAGTGTCAGTTGTAAAATAAGGATTACCTGTTCCAGCAGCAAAAATGCACACACGTTTTTTTTCAAGATGCCTTACTGCTCGTCTCCTAATGTAAGGTTCACAAATCTGGTCAACTGAGATAGCTGACATTACCCTTGTATATACACCATGCCTTTCCAATGCAGACTGCATAGCCAATGCATTCATAATAGTTGCCAACATGCCCATATAATCTGCTGTTGTTCTTTCCATCCCCTTAGCACTACCTTGAAGGCCTCTAAAAATGTTCCCCCCCCCAATAACTAGACAAACCTCTACTCCTAGTTTGTGAACTCCTATAATTTCTTGAGCAACACGCTCAACTGTAGGTGGATCTAGGCCAAATTGAGATTCTCCCATTAAGGCTTCGCCAGAAATTTTGATAAGTACTCTGGAATATTTGCCTTCGATAGTATTGATTTTATTCTCCTAACGAGCAAAGTGTTTTTTACTGGCTCGGATTATGCCAGATACTAACTTAAAGCAGTCTTCTTAACTTCTTCCGCAAAATCCTCGATCGGTTTATCAATGCCCTCGCCTACTTCAAACCTAACATAATCTAAGATTTCAACACCATTCTTTTTTACTACCTCTGAAATTTTGTTGTCCGGTTCTAAGACAAAATTCTGGTTAAGTAAGGTTACTTCGTTTACGAATTTCTTTAGTTTTCCCTTTACCATATTTTCGACTATTTCAGGTGGCTTACCACTATCTTTAGCCTGCTCCAAAAAGACATGTTTCTCCTTTTCCAATATACTGGAAGGTAGATCTTCTTCATTTAAACCCAAAGGATTGCACGCCGCAATATGCATGGCTATCTGCTTTCCCAATTCATCATTTTTAGCTGAAAGTGCGACAAGCACACCAATGTTACCCAAATTTTCAGCAACACTATTATGCACATATGAACTAATGAAATCAGAATTTATTTTCTGATAACGTCTTAGGCTTATTTTTTCCCCGATTGAAGCAACTTTCTCAGTCAATATTTCTTCCACTCTTCTACCCTGAATATCATTGTTTAAAACTTTGTCCAGAGTATCAAGATTCTTACTAGCAATAAGAATAGAGGTTACCATGTTTTGGAATTCATCATTCTTAGCAACAAAATCGGTCTCACAATTTGCTTCGATTATTGACGCACTGTTTTTATCAATTTTTACGCCTACTAAACCTTCAGCTGCAATTCTGCCAGATTTTTTTTGAGCCTTAGCTAAACCTTTTTGTTTTAACCAGTCAGATGCTGTCTCAAAATCACCAGAAGTTTCCACCAAAGCCCTTTTTGCATCCATCATTCCCGCACCGGTGGCGTCTCTCAGGTCTTTTACCATTTTTGCGGTTACTGTCATATCTGTATTATTCTCCCTACTTTTTCAAAGATTAAAAGCATTCAAATTAAAAAACTTTCAGTCTTTTTCTTAACAAAAAACTTTTGTAACTTATACGTCTTTTGTACTGGTTTTATTTGATTTGTCTCCCGAATTTTCTGTCTTTTTCACTAAGGCCGGCTTCTTTACAGATTTTTTTGTAATGCCCTTGGTAAGGTCTTTCGGGTCCGCTTTCTTACTTTTTGCCTCCTTCGGCTTCTTCGAATCCACGGTGAGATCCTTAGTTTTATTTAAATTCTTGGTTTCTGAAGCCTTTGATTTAGGGGTGCTAACTTTTTTCTTACCATTTTTTTCTTCCAAACCTTTGCTACTCTTTTCTAAAGTTTCAAACGCTGAATCATCATCTGTTTTTTGTTTGACTTCCTTCAGATTTTCTTTGATTTCCTCCTTCTTGTTATCTTGGGATTTTATAGTCTCGAGCTCACCAGATCTATCTATTTTACTGTTATTTTCTAAATGTACGTTATTTTTTCCTTCATGAGTTTTTTCTGATATTGGGATGCCATCTCCTTCAGTATCTTTAGCAATTACACCCGACCTAGATTCTGCCTCCTTATTTTTTTTATCTTCAAGTTCTGGATCTCCTAAGATCGCATCCTCAATTGGTCCTTCTGCAGATTCTCCAATATCCACTCCAGCTTCTGCAAGCTGGTTAGTCATGCCTTCTAAGGCTGCCTTCGCGACAAGATCACAATACAAACTAATTGACCTTGCAGCATCATCATTACCAGGTATTGGGAAATCAATATTTGTTGGGTCAGAATTTGTGTCAAGTATAGCTATAACTGGAATTTTAAGATTTTTTGCCTCCTGAATTGCCAAAGACTCTCTATTTGAATCTACTACGAAAAGTAAGTCAGGCAACCCCCCCATTTCTCTTATTCCACCCAACGAAGCATTTAGTTTAGTCTGCTCTTTCTCAAGATTAAGCCTCTCCTTTTTGGTCAATCCAGTAGCACCATCTGACAGTTGTTCATCCAATTTCTTCAACCTAGATATTGAATTTGATACAGTCTTCCAATTTGTTAAGGTACCACCTAACCATCTGTGATTCATATAATACTGAGCACTTCGTTCAGCTGCTTCTGCAATGGGTCTTTGGGCCTGGCGCTTAGTTCCAACGAAAAGAACGGAGCCTCCTTTTGAAACAGTCTTGTGAACAGCATTAAGGGCAGCATCAAGTAATGAAAAAGTCTGAGTTAAATCAATTATGTGTATGCCATTTCTAACACCATAGATATAATCCTCCATTAAAGGATTCCAACGATGGGTCTGATGTCCAAAATGAACACCTGACTCCAATAACAGTTTTAAAGAATAGTCTGGTAAAGCCATAATTATTTCCTTTCCGGTTTTTACCTCAATGAGACACTGTTTAACAACCGGGAGACATTACTAACGCCTCAAGTCTCATCTGTGATTTTGTGGGAGGGATAACCCATTTACTGTCAACTTTCAAGTTACATCTTCTTTATTTAATAAATTACTTTCAGTACTCATTAAAAGTGATCTATAGTGGGGTAATAGTGTATATACGAAACTGAAAATAATAATGTAACCGAGGAATGTGCAAAAATTGTGAAAAAGAACCTAAAACTCAAGCCAAATATTTTTCAACGTATCCGATCAAACTTTTTAACTGGGCTAGTATTGGTTGCTCCTATTGTTTTAACGCTTTACCTCGTATGGGGAACTATCAATTTTATTGATGAAAAAGTAGTACCCTGGTTACCAATCAAATATAATCCATCAACTTACCTTGGTAAGGACCTTCCGGGCTTAGGTGTACTTACATTTTTAGTTTTTACAACGTTTGTAGGCATGATTGCAAAAGGTTTTTTAGGACGTCAATTAATTAGATTCTGGGAAACTGTAGTTGATAGAACACCGATATTTAGATCTATCTACAACGCTGTTAAACAAATAGCAGAAACAGTTTTCACAAAATCTGATAAAACCTTTCAGAGTGCTTGTTTAATAGAATATCCTAGAAAAGGCATTTGGGTTGTCGCGTTCGTCTCAACACAATCTAAAGGGGAAATCAAGAACTCCATAGGCAAAAAGGATTTATTAACGATTTTTGTACCAACAACACCAAATCCAACCTCTGGGTTCCTCCTTTTCATACCAAAAAATGATGTTATCATGCTTAAAATGTCTGTTGAAGATGCAGCTAAGTTAGTAATTTCAGCAGGTCTCGTGGTTCCAGATTATCCTAATTCCAAATAACAATGATAGAGTAATTGTCATCCAAATTTCATATAGAAATATGATAACTTTACTAGACTAGTCCGACTAAGACCCATTAGAATCAATTGGGAGTTGCTTACTTTCCTTAGACTGCACACCTTAATAAAAGTTTAACGACTTCATTATCAATATTATGTACATCAGGATTCAATTAATAATATATCTTGTATTATAACACTCCGTGTTCCGAAAAAACAAAAATCTCCTTTACATTTCGACAATTCCAAGTTATGAATTATGCACTGCTCGATAGGTTTCTTGCCTGTATGAAACCTGCCTCAATAACTAGCGCCCTCTTTTGAGGGCGTTTTTTTTTGAACCATTGTTGCAAGCCTTTTTACAACTTTTTTGATAACTTGCATCTTGCTATCATCATCATTCCATACTGCCGAGATAATTATCTTGTTTTCCTTTATTTTAATCTTGGACTTATTACTTTCAATAAATTTTATTAATCCATCTGGATCAGAAAACTTATTCTCATAAAAGCTCAAAGACAACCCTATAGCTCCAGCTTTCAAAGCATCAATACCAGCCAAAATACAAGCATTCTTAATGCTCATAACATCTATCAAAGTATTTATTTCCCGTGGAACTGGTCCAAACCTATCTCGGAGCCTTTCACAGAATTCATCTAATTCGTCATCACTTTTTAAGAATGCTAATTCCCTATAGAGAGTCAATCGGACACTTAAATCCGTAACATAATTTTCAGGAATTAAAACTGGAACATTTAAATCTATTTGAGGACTTAAAGTTTCATGTTCATAATCAGAATTCACTCCATCAGCTTTTAACTTCTCAATGGCTCTCCTAAGCATACTCTGGTACAATTCATAACCGACTTCTCTGATATCTCCTGACTGTTCCTCTCCCAAAAGATTCCCTGCTCCACGGATATCAAGATCTTGACTGGCTAAAGAAAATCCTTGACCTAAAGAATTGATGCTAGCCAAGATTTTTAACCTTTTTTCACCTTGAGGAGTCATCTTTTTTTCACGATCGTAGGTTAAATAACAATAAGCTCTTGTTTTTGAGCGACCTACCCTGCCCCGTATCTGATATAACTGTGAAAGCCCAAACATATCAGCTCTAAAAACTATCAACGTATTTGCATTGGGAAAATCTAATCCACTCTCTACTATAGAAGTAGACAGGAGCAAATCTATTTTTCTTGACAAGAAATCATTGATAACCTCATCTAATTTGGGACCAGGAAGCTTCCCGTGTGCAATATTAAAGGAAACATCAGGAACTTCAGAGATTAGAAAATCTGCGATCGAGGTGATATCAGAAATCCTGGGCACAACAAAAAAGCTCTGACCTCCTCTACTTTTTTCACGAAGCAAAGCCTCTCTTAAAATTATGCTGTCAAACTCTGTCACAAACGTTCTGACTAAAAGCCTATCTACGGGTGGAGTAGAAATTAAAGAAAGGTCTCTCACTCCTGTCAAAGAAAGTTGTAATGTTCTTGGTATAGGTGTTGCTGTGAGTGTTAAAACATGAACATTTGCCCTGAATTTTTTCAAGACTTCCTTATGGGCAACTCCAAAATGTTGTTCCTCATCTACTATTAAAAGGCCAAGTTTATTAAACTTAACATTTTCCGATAATAGAGCATGTGTACCAATCACTATATCTACTAAGCCAGACTTCATTTTATCATACACGGTTGATTTATCCTTCGTACTTTCAAATCGCGTTAGCCTTTCAATGTTAATTGGGGTATCTTTAAAGCGTTCAAGAAATGTATAGTAATGCTGCCGGGCAAGCAAAGTAGTGGGAGCCAACACTGCCACTTGAAATCCATCTAATGCAACAACTAGTGCTGCTCTTAAAGCAATTTCTGTCTTCCCAAAACCTACATCACCACAAATTAATCGATCCATAGGAAAACCAGATCCAATATCTTGCAGAACATCCCTAATAGCAGAATCTTGATCTTCCGTTTCCTCAAACTGAAAGCCTGAACAGAACTTATCCCATAAAGAAGGATCAGGAGTATGAATGACCCCCTTGCTGATCAGGCGTTTAGCCGCAATTTCAATTAAATTTTTAGCTAACTCATTAATACGTTTTTTGGTTTTAGCCCTTCGGTCCTGCCAACCGACGCTCCCTAATTTATCCAAAACTCCAACTTCTTGTCCATATTTTGAAAGCAAGTTAAGATTTTCAACTGGTAAGAATAACTTGTCTTGACCTAAATATTGGATGATCAAACAATCGTGTGGGACCCCAGCTGCCAAAATTGTTTTGAAACCGATGTATTTTCCAACACCATGATCTATGTGAACAACTAACTCTCCGACACCAATTTCAGACAAATCATGAAGTGGGTCTTTTATTTTTTTTTCGTAACGTCTCTTTCGGAATAATCTTTTACCTAAAATATCTTGCTCTGAAATGACAAGTAGACCAGGGACTACAAAGCCACTTTCAATAGGTAAAATCCCAATGCCGATTCGTTTGGGAGAAATCTGATTTTGATGTAAAAAGACATACGTTTTAGAGGATGAATCCCAAGTACAAGAATCAAAAATTTCCAATTCATTCAAACTTTGATCTTTAAGTAATTTCTGCAATCGCTCCAAGGAACCTATCGAATAGGCTGCTATTGCAATCAAATTCCCGTTTCTCTCCATGTTGAGCAAATGATCTGCAGTAGACTTAAATAGATCCACACCCTCTGTTTGCCTTTCCTGGCTAAAATCTTTGCCAATATGTCCTCCAAGATCTAAGTCTTGGTCACTCATTTCTCCTTTAAACTGTGAAAAATAGACCTTTCTGAAATCAGTGGTGAGTTTTTGCCATTCAGTCTTATTTATATATAGATCCATAGGATTGATAGGATTAAAAACCGAAGTAAACTTGGTGTGTTTTGTGCTATTAGATTTTCTCAACTCAAAGTACTCAGATATTTGTTCCGATCTTTGCTGTAAATGCAGGTTAGAATCTGAGTCAAATGAAACAATAGGATCTTCAATGAAATCAAATAAACTATTCATTTTGTCATAAAAATAGGGAATCCAGTGTTCATATCCTGGAAAAATTTGCCCCGAGAGAACCGAGTGATAAAGATAGTCTAGCTTACTTGGAATACCAAAGTTCTTGAGGTAATTTTTCTTAAATAAAGAAATATGCTCTGAGCCTAAACATACTTCCCTTACCGGAGTTAGAAAAATGACTTCGGTTATTGATCCTGCACTCTTTTGATCATTGACAGAAAAAAAACGTGCATTTTCTAAATTATCACCAAAAAAATCACATCTAATAGGGTGCAAAGCGAGAGGAGGGAAAACATCAATAATTCCTCCTCTAATTGAGTACTCCCCCACATC
The DNA here is from genome assembly GCA_029243395.1 of Paracoccaceae bacterium. Taxonomy (GTDB): domain Bacteria; phylum Pseudomonadota; class Alphaproteobacteria; order Rhodobacterales; family Rhodobacteraceae; genus CACIIZ01. The sequence goes on from JAQWSE010000005.1 coordinate 114,418, forward strand.
CAATACTTTTGCAGTTTCCAGATAACCGGAATAATTCAAAAATGCCTTTAATTTTGATAAATCGGTATTTTTTCCTACTCTTAATTCATAGGTTAGATTCTTAACATGTGATATTGGTAACACCCTTTGCGTGATAGCATTCACAGTTGTTATCACCAATCTCTTCTGCACATCGAAATTGCTAAGCGACGATAACGTAGCTAATCGCTCTGCTTGAATAGAAAGTCTCGGACCCGACCTATCAAAAGGAAGACAGTCCCAAGCTGGAAAGTAAAGCGTTTCAATACTTGGGTAGAAAAAATTAATTGCAGCCTTAAGCAGATTTGCCCTTCTATCATCACGAGCAATATGCAAAATGTTGCAATGGCCATTGCTGAATAAGTTGCTCAACAAAAATCCATCATAGCCCTCTGGAACACTGGAAACCGTGAGTTCATTAGTTTTATCAAAGCAAGATATTTCTATTCTTTTACCAATCATAATTTTAAAATTATCCTATACTGCTCTTAAAAGTCCCTAGTTTTTTTGTTAAAAACATAGTTCTTATTTCTTAAGTTCTAAGTCTTTTCCATCATAGAATTTACTCCGATTCTAAGATGTTTTCCTTGAAATAGATATTGAAACTCTTTAGCATTCTAATGTCCTGTTAGTACATATGATGTGAGATTTTTTATATGAATAGTTGTGTTACAAATTTTCCTTCACGTCGAGGAAGAAGACTTCGAAGTAATCCTTGGATAAGAAGTCTTGTTGCAGAAAACCATGTCACACTAGATGATTTGATATGGCCAGTTTTTGTAAGAGAAGGAACCAATATAACAGAGCCCGTGCCTGAATTACCCGGTGTAAACCGGTATAGTATAGACACACTTGTTGAGCAAGTCATTAAAGCGTCAGACTTAGGAATTCGATGTATCGCAGTTTTTCCATGCACCCCTAGTAACTTAAAAAATGAAACTTGTGAGGAGTCTTGGAATCCAGGAAATTTGGTTAACAAAGCAACTCAATCAATAAAGAAAAAGATACCAGAAATGGGGGTAATGCTAGATGTGGCTTTAGATCCTTATAACTCTTTGGGCCATGATGGTCTTGTAAGAAATGACCAAGTCTTAAATGATGAAACCCTAGAAGCATTAATAAAACAAGCTCTTGTTCAAGCTGAATCGGGCGCAGACATTCTAGGACCATCAGACATGATGGATGGAAGAGTAAAAGCAATTAGAGAATCTTTAGAGAAAAATTTCTATCAAAACACTTTGATATTGAGTTATTCAGCGAAATTTGCATCTTCTTTTTACGGCCCATTTAGGTCTGCAATTGGCTCTTCAGGAAATTTAGTTGGTGATAAAAAAACATATCAACTAGATTACCGTAATTCAGAGGAGGCTTTACGGGATGTAGCTGCAGATATTAAAGAAGGTGCAGACATGGTAATGGTTAAACCTGGCATGCCATATCTTGATCTATGCCAGCAAATAAAGGAAAAATTCAAAATTCCAACTTTTGCATACCAAGTTTCAGGAGAGTATGCCATGATTGCTTCTGGCATTGAAAAAGGTTTTTTTGATAAAAATCAAGTTATCATTGAGAGTATTTCTTGCTTTAAACGAGCCGGATGTGATGGAGTCCTAACATACTTTGCCCCAGAATTAGCCAAGATTCTCTATTCAAACTAGGCGTAAAAAACGTATCTAAGTTCAACATAGGAGGCCAAAAGAGGATTCAAATTTCTTTAGACTTGTATATCAATATTTAAACTAATGGAGACAGGAGTATTTATCCATGAATTTCCTAAAACGCAGAAAACTATTAACTGGAGGTTTGGCTTTAGTATCATCAGGAATTATGCTGGGATGTAATGCCAAGAATGCTGAATATGCCGGCAACGACATTTTGACTGAGGCTGAAGAATCTTTAGAAATGCTATTTGAAGTGGCTCCTGATTCTCGCGACATCTACAATAAATCTGCAGGAACACTTGTCATGCCCCGAGTCACAAAAGCAAGTTTTGTATTCGGCGGAGCGTATGGTGAAGGTGTTTTAAAGATTGGGGGAGCTCCTGTTGATTTCTATTCAGTTGCTGCTGCATCATTTGGCTATCAACTAGGAGCAATTCAGTATCGACATGTAATTTTCTTTATGACTGAAGATGCTCTAAGAACTTTTCGATTGACTGATGGTTGGGAGATAGGAGCAGATGCAGAAGTATTTTTCAGAAAGCAAGGTGCTTCTGTTGGAGTAACAAATAACACTCTAACGAAACCAATCTATGCAATTGTTTTTGGCCAACGGGGAGTAATTGCTGGAGCATCGCTAGAAGGAGCAAAATACTCAAGATTAATAAGGTAAACAGTTCTTTAGGTTAATCGCTTAATCAAACTTGAAGTATCAAATCTACCACCATCCATGTCTTGAATATCAGAATAAAATTGATTCACCAGGGCCGTGATTGGTAATTTAGCTTTATTAAGATTGGCCTCTTCTAGACAAATATTGAGATCTTTTTTCATCCAATCAACAGCAAAACCAAAATCAAATTTGTCATCAAGCATAGTAATACCCCTATTTTCCATTTGCCAACTTCCAGCTGCACCCTTTGAAATAACATCAAGCACTTTTTTTCCGTCTAACTTGGCTTTCTTAGAAAAGCTCAATCCTTCAGCCAATGCTTGCAACAAGCCAGCTATACAGATTTGATTCACCATTTTTGTCAATTGCCCTGAACCTGATGGACCCATTAAGCACGAAAACTTGGCATAGTTTGCAATTATTGGTTTAACCTTTGCATAATGTTCCTGCTTACCTCCACACATTATAGTTAACTGGCCATTTTCAGCACCAGCCTGACCACCTGAAACTGGGGCATCAATAAAACCCACGCCTCTTTTTTCTGAGTAAGTTACTAACTCTTCAGTTATTCTCGCAGAGCAAGTAGTATGATCTATCAGCAATGAGTCCTCTTTCATTGAACCAAGCGCACCCACATCTCCCAACAAAACCGATTTCAAATCGTGATCATTCCCTACACAGCAAAATACAAAATCTGCATCCTTTGCTGCCTCTGAAGGATTTACAGCTAAATTCCCCCGGTACTGATTTATCCAATTTTCAGCTTTTTTAATAGTACGATTATATACAGTGACATCATAAGTCGATGAAAGATGACCAGCCATGGGGAACCCCATTACTCCGAGACCCAAAAAAGCAACCTTTGACATATGCTCCTCCCAAAATTAAAAGAATAATCGTTAAGTTAATTTAAAATTACTCTAGGTCAAGTAGGACTTTATAAATGCCAAAACTTTTCAAATCACTTGTGGTATTTTTTATTGCGATAATTTCACTTGCAACCTGTTTTACACTTTTCACTTTTTTTTTGGCTCAGAAATCTTTACCTGACTATAATAGAGTGGTCGAAAGTTCCCTCATAAAAAAAGAAATAAAAGTTATTAGAGATGAGTATGCAATACCTAATATCAAAGGAAAAGAAAGTGAGGATGTTTTCTTTGCCCTAGGATATGTTCACGCTCAAGATAGATTGTGGCAAATGCTTTTACTAAGGAAAACAGCACAAGGTAAACTTTCAGAATATTTTGGGACAGAGACCCTGGATACAGATATTTTCATGCGAACTTTAGACATATACAACAAAGCACACAAAAGCATTGGGTATATATCACCAGAAGTTCTTCAATTGATTACATCTTACTCTAACGGGGTTAACCAAAGACTTATGGATATTCGGCAAGAAGGTTTAGGGCGCGGCACACCTAACCTATTTCTCTTTCCACCACAAGTAGCACCCTGGACACCAACAGATAGTATCGCAATACTTAAACTCTTAGCTCTACAAAATAATGAAAGTGCACAAAAGGAGGTCATTAGATTGAACCTTTTGAAGGTAGGTGTTTCTTCAAAAAGGTTATCGGATCTATTTTCAGACATCCCAGATATTTCTAACTCTAAAACTTTGTCTAATCTCGACATGCTATCAAATCTGGGAACTAACCCTGATCACGACAGAACGATCAATAATAGTTCGATATTTAAAAACCATTTCACAAATAATGATTTTGGAACTGCAAATGCTTCAAATATTTGGGTTTCATTACCATCCAGGACTGCTTCTGGAAGTACACTAGTCGGATACAACCTACACACCAAATTTGAAGCTCCAATAATCTGGATGATTGCAAAAATGACCTATGAAAAAAATACATTAATTGGAGCAACTATTCCTGGGATTCCAGCTATTTTAACAGGGCGATCAGATTTTATCTCTTGGGGTATATCAAGCTCTAATCTAGATAATCAGGACTTAATCATAGAAAATATTAATCCTAATAATCCAGACGAGTATCTTGATAATGGAGAATACAAGAAATTCAAAAAAAGAACTGTTCTCATTGAAATACGTGACAAACCGGGATTGACTCATACAATTAAATCAACTGACCGAGGCCCCATCATTCCCCCAAAAGCCTACGGACTTCAAACTATAGTATCTACTAATCAGGCGGTGGCATTAAAATGGACTGGATTAGATCCTAAAGATAGGTCAATTGAGTCTCTGATCTTAGCGATGACCGCCAGAGACATAATGACTGCTAAAGAGGCATTCAGATACCTAGTGGTCCCATCATACAATGTTTTGCTAGCCGACCCTAAGAGCGCCACAATAGTGAGCGCAGGAAAAATTCCGAATAGAACGGAGACATTAGGTGACAGTTTTGGGGTAATACCATCCCTGGGATGGGAAAATCCTATGGAGTGGGCTGGTTATCTAGAGTATGATAAGAACCCATCAATCTCAGATACATTAACTGGAACTTTATTTAACACTAATAACAGATTAACGAAAAATAACTACCCTGAACACTTTAGTTATGATTATGAGGGAAGCCAAAGAAATCTGAGAATGCGAAACCTTTTTGAGAAGAGGAAATTTCATAGTTTGCAAAGTTTTAAGGAAATTCACTCAGATATTGTTTCTTCTAGCGCGAGAACAATACTTCCATTATTAGCAAAAAATCTATGGTATTCTCAGACATTAACTATGGACAACGATTTGATTATTTTACGAAAAAAGGCTCTAGAATTACTGGGGGAATGGAATGGAGATATGTCAATTCATCTTGCCCAACCGCTTATTTATAATAGTTGGGTAAGCCAGTTTCAAAGAATGGTTCTGCAAGACGAACTCGGATCAAAAATGTACTGGTTCAAATCAATCAAACCAGATTTCCTAGAGCGCGTGTTAAGAAATGTAGACGGAGCTGGAATCTGGTGCGATATTATACAAACTCAAAAAATAGAAACCTGTGATGAATTAGCCCTGATGGCCCTTGACGACGCCCTGGTAACCAACGCTAAGTTGATTAAGTCAGAATTAGCTGAATGGCGTTGGGGGAACTATCATAAAGCTCGTTTCAAAGATAAGATCATCGGTGGTTATCCAATTATTTCTTACTTGACTAATATAGTTTTTGAAACACCCGGTGGTGATAACACATTATCTATGGCTAGATCATTAAGGTCTTCGAGCAATATTCATGACGTGAGATATGGTAGCACGCTAAGAATTATTTTTGATTTATCTAACCCAGATTATTCTTTTGTGTCTATGCCAACTGGACAAAGTGGACACTTGTTTTCTAGGCATTATGATGACTTTTCAGTACTTTGGAAGAAAAATGAATACCATCAAATTTATTTTGATGATGCAAAGCAAAAAACTAGTCATTCTAGTATAATGAATTTTAAACCTCTAAATTAACCGGTCAGCTCAATAGCAAATTTAAGGGCTTCAACCAATTTCTCTATATCTTCCTCAGTATTATACATTGCCAGTGAGGCCCGACAAGTAGCGGAAATACCAAGATAATCAAGTAAGGGTTGCGCACAATGGTGTCCCGCCCGAACTGCAACACCTTTCTGATCTACTATGGTTGCTACATCGTGAGGATGCAGTTTATTATCTCGAATAATGAAAGAAAAAATTCCTCCTTTATCACTGCTAGTTCCTTGTAGATTTAGAAAATCAAGTTCCGATAGCCTAATATTCGTATATTCGACCAATCTACTTTCATACTCTAAGATATTTTCTCTCCCCAACATTTCAATAAAATCTATTGCAGCACCTAAACCTATCATTGGAATTATAGCTGGTGTGCCTGCTTCAAATTTGTGAGGGGGAATATTATACGAGACACTTTCTCTGCTCACATGATTAATCATGGATCCACCACCTAAAAATGGCCGCATCTCTTCAAACCGTGTTCTCTTAACATATAGGGCCCCAGAAGCTGAAGGTCCGTAAAGTTTGTGACCGGTAAATACATAGAAATCACAGCCTAAATCTTGCATACTTACTGGCAAGTGGACTATTGCCTGAGAACCATCAACTACAGAAATAATATTTCTATCTCTTGCTGCACTGCAAATAGACTTCACATCTACTATACTCCCCAGCACATTTGACATTTGTGTTATTGAAACTAATTTAGTTTTCTCATTCATTGCGGAGATAACATCTTCTGCTAGCAAAGAGCCATCTTCTCGGGTTTCAACCCATTTCAATTGAACACCCATTCTCTCTCTTAGGAAATGCCAGGGAATTATATTTGAATGATGTTCCGCTATTGATAAGATTATCTGATCATCCTCAACAAGATTTTTTTCGGCCCATGCATAAGCAATAAGATTCAAGCCTTCCGTTGATCCAGAAGTGAATATTACCTCTTCGGCATTATCCGCATCAATAAATCTCCGAATCTTTTCCCGTACTGATTCAAACTTCTCAGTAGCAATATTAGACAAATAATGAAGTCCACGATGCACATTTGCATATTCAAATTCGTAGCCTTTTGTTACAGCCTCTATTACACATCTTGGTTTCTGTGCTGATGCTCCATTATCAAGATAACACAAAGACTCTCCTCTTACTTTAGTGTTTAAAATAGGAAACTCTTTTCTTACTGACTCTATATCAAGCACCAAACCCTGCCCTTTCCAGGAAACCAAAACCTAAAGAATCCATTATCTGTATAAGTATGGCTATCACCAAAATAAACAGAATGAAGCCTACTGCAAAAACCATGAAAGTTGACCTAAAATTGTGGATCTTAACAGCGCATTCGGAAAGAACCCACATTATCCAAAAATTGGTTAAAATAATTAAATACCCAGCCAAAGCAATATTTAACTGGATAGCTATAAACAACCCTAAATTAATAAAAATCAAAACAAAGTGAACCCAGACAACCACTTTTAGGGCATTGAAAAAAGATCCTGAACCAGAAAATAGTTTGCCTCCATAGGTTAAAAGGGTAGTTATGAAAAAAATCTTACCAAATTCAATTATGGACAGGAGAAATGGCCTATTTAGCACTAAATCTATATACGGCCCCAATAACGTTTCTTCATTTCTGTTTGCTGAATAAGTCACTATATTAAAAAGATGAGTTAATAGCGTATTTAGTACTGAAACAAACAAGGTTGCTTCAATTAATGTACGCCAATTAACGTCAATCTTTACGACATAACCTAAAACAGATTTTGGAGAAAAAAAACTTCGTAAAATTAAAATAGCTGGCGTCATAGAATTATTTCCCATCAAACCACTAAATAAGATAAAAGTAGATAACCGGATAAAAGCATAATAAATACTGGAAGATGAGAAAAAAATCTTTCAGCATCACAGAAAATTACGGAAAATATCCATGCATACGAGACCACTGAGGCACATTCGAAAAATTTAAATAAAACTCCATCAGGAAATAAGCCCTGTAGTAATCCGGCCACCAATAGCAATGGTGATGCGACAATAATTGACCAAAAAAAGGCTAGCCTTGCTTCAAAAAATGAGGCCTTCCCCTTGAATAGTGCAGCAAATAAGTGTGCTACAGTTGACAGAAAATAAAGAAAAATAGGTCCGAAAAATAGTGATGTAAATAGATCCATCCCGACATAATCAAAGAGAATACCTTTATTAGATTGGATATCGGAGTTGGTTACCTTTCCAGGTAATCTTTCCAAAAAAAGAACTACTGAAATGAAGAATGCGTAAGCCAGTAGTCTAGACTCGGAAGTAAAATTATTTAACTGATTCCTAAATGATATCCTTAAATCAAGATATGCCTTAAATATATCAGCAATAAACCCACTTAGAAAAAATGTTATGATCACACTTTTCGGAAAGACCCTTCTCATGTAAGCCATTATCTTTCTTTAAATTAAAGTATCTTGGATTTCTTTTCTTACAAATTTGGCAAATTCAAGATCACTTATTTCCTCAATTACTTCTTCAAGAAAAGCTTCCACAAGAATTTTTCGTGCTTCATTTGTGCTAATTCCTCTGGATTTAAGATAGAAAAGATGTTCCGTGTTAAGAGATCCAGAAGTCGATCCGTGTGAACAAATTACATCGTCAGCATATATTTCCAGCTCTGGCTTGACCAAAAAATTACTTTTCTCGTCCAAAATCAATCCATTACTCATTTGATACCCATCAGTCTTTTGGGCTTTTGGGTCCACATAGATCTTTCCTTGAAAAACAGCCTTAGCTCCTTGGGTCAAAACATTTTTTATGATTTGACGACTTTTGCAAGAATTCTCCAAGTGCGCTACAAATACTGTATTGTCGCAAATAGAACTTTGGCTACACCCTAATCCCAATCCTGCTAAAGTCACATCGCATTGAGATCCCTCCAAATTCAAGAAAGTTTCATTCCGAACGGCACCATTATTCAGGGTTATCCCTATAGTTTTCACCACTGAAGATTCCATGCAATTAACAAACAAATGAGTTATGATTGAATTTTTTAGGAATCGACTTACTAACCGGTTATGGTTTAAAGTTGAATTAGGATCCAAAAAACCCTCCGTGACAACATTGTACTTGGCGTTCCCAGAAAAATGCTCAATAATGTGCAACTCTGTATCACAATTTATTTTGAGGAGGTGTCGTATATTAACCTTGTCTTCTATTTCACCAGAATAAAAAATATGGATTGGTTTTCTTGGCGATTCTTTGCAGTTAAGAAAAATTCCTTGAGAAGACTTACCACCATTCAACAAAGCAAAAGGTCTTTCATACGACTTCCTTGCCTTGGTTTCTGCTTTACCAAGCAGCTTATTAGCCCAGTGAAACTGATCACAGACAGATTCTTCAAAATCAGAAATTTCACATTCTTTCAATTTCTTTTTCAAATTTTGCAAAGTAACAGGATCGATTATTCCATCAACGAACTCAACATAATATTCAGGCCTATTTTCAATATATTGAGGATCATTTTCCAGGAAGTTTTTTTCACCCACCGAAATCAGATCAGTAGTTTCCCATAAATTAGGTGAAGTAAATTTCCAGTACTCAGCATTTCTTGAAGGCATACCTACTTTCTTGAGGTCCGCCTGGCACTGTTTCTGATAATTTAGTGCCCATTTAGAGCGCTTACGAGAGTTGTCTAAATTGTTCATCGAATGTTTCTCTTAATTTTTCATATAGTGCGCTAATTTTTCTGGTTAGCAATCAAATGCCCATAGCCTTTTTCCTCAACTTGCAAAGCTAGATCAGGACCACCCATTTTGATGATCCTTCCACTAACCATAATGTGCACATAATCAGGCTTGATATGGGTTAAAAGACGTTGATAGTGCGTAATAATTAAAAAAGATCTATTTGGAGACCTCAGTGCATTCACTCCCTGAGAAACCTGTCTCATAGCATCTACATCAAGCCCGCTATCAGTTTCATCCAAAATACACAATTTTGGCTCTAAAAGAGCCATTTGAAGAATTTCATTTCTTTTTTTCTCACCACCTGAAAAACCTACATTCAAAGGTCGTTTAAGCATTTCCATATCGACACTAAGATCTGAAGCTTTATTTTTAACTAGTTTCAAGAATTCAGCTGGATTAAGTTCTTTTTCTTGTCGAGCCTTTTTTTGAGAATTCAGTGCAGTTCTCATAAAGGATAGGTTCCCTACGCCAGGGATCTCAAGTGGATATTGAAATGCTAGAAAAATTCCTTTTATTGCTCTATCTTGAGCCTCTAGTTCCAATATACTATTACCCTCTAAATTGATATCTCCCCCAGTAATCTCATAACCCTCCTTTCCACATATAGCATGTGAAAGGGTGGATTTTCCTGAACCGTTGGGTCCCATGATAGCATGCACCTCACCTGGATTTATCTTCAAATTAAATCCCTGAATTATCTCTTTATCAACTTCTGATATTTTTACCTTCAAATCTTTTATTTCTAACATTATTAACCTACTGAACCTTCCAAACTAATTGCGACTAACTTCTGAGCTTCTAATGCAAACTCCATTGGCAGAGCTTGTAATACTTCTTTGCAAAAACCATTAACAATCAAAGCCACGGCATCCTCCTCACCAATACCTCTTTGCAAACAATAGAATAATTGATCATCATCTATCTTTGAGGTGGTTGCTTCATGCTCAGTTCTTGAAGAACTATTCTTGTTCTCAATATAAGGAACTGTGTGAGCTCCACATTTGTTTCCGATTAAAAGGCTGTCACATTGAGTGAAATTCCTACTATCTAATGCTTTAGGATGTATGTTAACTAATCCTCTATATGTATTTTGAGCCTTACCAGCAGATATACCTTTCGAAACAATTCTACTTCTAGTGCCTCTGCCTAAATGAGTCATTTTTGTTCCCGTATCGGCCTGCTGATAGTTATTAGCGATCGCAACAGAATAAAATTCCCCCTGACTATAATCTCCTCTTAGAATGCAGGATGGGTATTTCCATGTGACGGCAGAGCCCGTTTCAATTTGTGTCCACATCACCTTAGACCTAACACCTCGGCAATCAGCCCTTTTCGTAACAAAATTATAGATTCCGCCGTTCCCATTCTTGTCGCCAGGATACCAATTCTGAACAGTAGAATATTTAATATCGGCATTATCGAGAGCAACTAATTCTACTACTGCCGCATGAAGCTGATTAGTGTCACGCATTGGAGCTGTGCAACCCTCTAAATAACTTACCTGTGAGTCTTTATCAGCGATAATCAGTGTGCGTTCAAACTGACCTGTGTTTTCCGCATTAATCCTAAAATAAGTACTTAACTCCATAGGACATTTAACCCCTTCAGGAATATAAACAAATGATCCATCAGAGAAAACTGCCGAATTCAAGGTAGCAAAATAATTGTCAGATCTTGGGACAACAGTTCCAATATATTTCCTCACAAGTTCAGGGTAAGAGTGTATGGCTTCAGAAATTGAGCAAAAAATGATCCCCAACTTGGCTAACTCATCCTTAAAGGTGGTTCCTACTGAAACGCTATCAAAAACAGCATCCACTGCCACCTTTGGTTTTACGTCAGCACTAGCGTATTCTGCCCCAACAACGCCAGCCAAAAATTCTTGCTCTTTAAGAGGGATCCCTAGCTTGGCATAGGTCTCAAGTAAAGCTGGTTCAACATCCGCTAAAGATTTTGGCCTTTCTTTGAGAGATTTAGGTTTAGCATAATAATATTGATCCTGGTAATCAATTTTTTTGTATTTCAACATTGGCCAGTTTGGTTCAAACATTTTTGTCCATCGCTGATATGCTTCCAGTCTCCAAGTCAGCATCCATTCTGGTTCTAAATTCTTCTTTGAGATAAGCTTAACAATCTCCTCTGAAATGCCTTTAGGAGCATAATCCATTTCGATATCAGTACTAAAGCCGTACTTATAATCTTCTTTCAAAGAGTTGACCGACTCAATTGTTCCTGGATCAATTCCTTTTTTAGCTTCTGTATAAACATTTGACATTATGCATCTCACCCATTTTGTTCAAAAATTATTTATGCTGCTTTTCTTTTCCACTCATCCAACTGCAAAGACCAGGCCTCTACAAATCTCTCTAAGTCTTCAGTCGTTGTGCTTGAACCTATAGAAACTCTAATTCCACAATTGCTTAATTCTTTTGAATATCCCATAGATACCACTGCTCTGCCTTTATCTTTCTTTCCATTAGAACAAGCCATACCTGAAGAAACCGAAAACCCTCTTAAATCTAGACCAGCCACTTGTAAATCACCTCGCCATCCAGGAGTTAGAAAGTAACTCGTATTAGGTAATCGGTTGACCGATGCACCTATTATAATCGTGCTATCGCTCACTTCTCTTAAGAGCTTTTCTAAATAGTCGCGCCTTTTTCTAATCTCCGAATCCAAACCTGATTTAATTTCAGCTGATCTATATTCCGCCGCAGCAGCAAATCCTATAATATTGGTTAAGCATTCGGTCCCAGATCTATTCCCAGTTTCTTGGCCACCTCCTCGAATAAGTGGCGCTATTGTTGCTCTGTCATTAACAAGTAATGCACCAACACCTTTTGGACCACCTATCTTGTGAGATGAAATTGCTGCAAATTCATAAGAAATATCCGAAAAATCAGTTCGAACCTTACCAAATGCCTGAACAGCGTCTGTAAATAAAATTCCCTCTGGTACATCTTGAATAATACCAGTTTCTGAATTGGCTATTTGCAAACTTGATTCCCCTGGGGAATCCACAGTTACATGACCAAATTTAGATACACTCAAGTGAGGATTAGACCAAACTGTCACACAATCATGCTCTATGGGAGCACATTCAAAAAAACGGGAATGAAGCACCATAGAGGCTGCCTCTGTTGCCCCAGAAGTGAAAACAAGTGAGTGACGAGAGCTCAACCCAACTATTTCTGCTATTTTATCTCTTGCGCTCTCCAGTGCATTTCTTGCTTCCCTACCCTCAAAATGAATTGATGAGGGATTACCATATTGTTTTAAAGACTGGATCATTGCAGACGAAGCATGTCTAGATAAAGGTTCTGACGCATTCCAATCTAAATAAATTCGCTGCATGATTTTAAGAGTCAGAAATTGAAACAAAATGAGGTACAGCCGGACACGGATTTAGTTGATCTGTCGCTATATCCGACAATCGCATCTGATGCAAAAAAACATAAATATTAGCGGATAATTGCTCCCACATTTTTGCCGACAACTCTTCTTCCTCCGTCTTTGCTTGTTTTACTAATGACATTTTTTTTTCTGACCCTAAATCCAAATCTTGATCCACCGCTTTCAGTATATCAGAAACTCTAAGAGTTTCAGGAGATCTAGATATTGTATAACCTCCTGAAGAACCTCGAAAAGATTTAACAATCCCAGCTTTTCTTAATTTAACAAAAAGTTGCTCTAGATAGGGTAACGAAATATTTTGCCTTTCTGATATCTCTGAAAGACTAACCCTTTTCTGTCCAGGACTTCTTGACATATCAACCAAAGCGATCAACGCGTATTTGCCTTGGGTATTTAACTTCATGCCCTAACACCTAAATAGTTGACTAAAACAGATTTAACACGTAACTGAATATCTAAAATCTAGACAATCTTTCTTTAGAATCATTCTAGAATAATGATCTCATTTGGTCAAGGAGCTAGAATTAAATATGGAGCAAAAATGCCTGAAGTAATCTTTCAAGGGGCGGATGGTCGACTGGAAGGAAGGTTTCATCCCCAAAGATCTACCGATTCACCGATAGCAATTATCTTACATCCACACCCAGAATACAGTGGCACCATGAATAATAAGATTGTTTATAATCTCCATTATAGCTTTTTTAAAATGGGTTTTTCTTGTTTAAGATTTAATTTTCGAGGTGTGGGTAAAAGCGAAGGAACATTTGATCAAGGCGTAGGTGAGTTGGCTGATGCCACTTCAGCACTCGATTTCCTACAATCTCATGTTCCAAATGCTCGAGCCTGTTGGGTGGTTGGATTTTCGTTCGGCGCCTGGATAGGAATGCAAATCTTAATGCGTAGACCTGAGGTTACTGGATTTGTTTCGATTTCCCCCCCTGCAAATACTTATGATTTTTCATTCTTGGCGCCTTGCCCATCTTCAGGCCTGATAATCAATGGGTCGAACGACAAAGTCGTTCCCTCAGATAAAGTGACTGAACTAGTAAACAAATTACAACAACAAAAGGGTATCATGATCACTCACGAGGTGATCGAAAATGCAAACCATTTTTTCGATCCAGGAATGGATCAAATGTTAGACACAACACAAAAATATGTCCGAAAGCGATTAACCGAAAATACCCGCTAGACTATTAAAATGCACAAAGATATAGAAATAAAATCAGAGTTTTTAAGAGTACTCAGTTCTCGTGGATTTATTCACGATTGCACGGATATAAAAGGACTAGATAGTCAGCAATGCATTAATAAGAAATTAATTGCCTATGTTGGTTATGATGCAACAGCGCAATCTCTCCATGTAGGTCACCTAGTAAACATTATGATGCTGCGATGGCTGCAAAAATTTGGCGGCCAGCCAATAACTTTAATTGGAGGAGGAACAACTAGAATTGGAGATCCCTCTTTCAGATCTGAAGAAAGACCCATATTAAGTATAAGAAACATTAATTCTAATGTTGTATCACTGCGAACTATTTTCAACAAATATTTGAATTATAAAAACGAACCTAATAAAGCTTTGATGGTTGACAATGAATCCTGGCTTACAGAATTAAATTATCTAGAATTTCTGAGGGATTTTGGAAAACATTTTTCTATAAATCGTATGCTGTCTTTTGATTCTGTAAAGACCCGGTTAGACAGAGAGCAGTCTTTAAGTTTTTTAGAATTCAATTACATGCTTTTACAGGCTTATGATTTTTTGGAGTTAAACAGAAAATTTAATTGCTCTCTCCAAATCGGAGGCTCTGATCAATGGGGTAATATAGTGTCTGGGATAGACTTGATTAGGCGTATTTCCAACAAACATGCCTTTGGATTGACATCTCCACTAATTACTACTGCTGATGGAAAAAAAATGGGCAAATCTCATGGCAAAGCTATCTGGTTAAATCCCAAACTGCTATCACCATATGAATTTTGGCAATTCTGGAGGAATACAGATGATAGCGATGTAACTAGATTTTTGCTACTGTATACGGAATTACCATATGATGATTGTATAAAATATGGCGCATTGAAGGGCCAGCAGATCAATGATGCAAAAATTTTATTAGCAAACCAGATCACTGAGTTATGTCATGGGAAAACCGCCTCTATGAAAGCAAACACCACAGCGGTAAAAGTTTTTCAGCATGGTGAGATTGACTTTAATTTACCAACTCAAAGAATAAGTTTAAATGAGTTAAAACCAATGATTACCATCAGTCAATTACTTATCAAGTCAGGATTAGTTTCAAGTGGAAAAGAAGCAAAGCGCTTAATAGCAGAAGATGGAGCTAGGTACAACGATAAATTGATTACCTCACCTAATCTCCAATTAACTGAAAAAGACTTTAAAAGCCCGATAAAACTCTCCGCAGGAAAAAAAAGGCATGTACTTTTAAAGCTTGAAACTGATCAATGATTTAATAACCCTAATCTCCAGAAATAATAGTAACTTGCTTCATAAAATCAGGGTTTTTTGAAATCATTCCATTATTTTCTTTATTGCCTTTTTTGATCCCATCCACAATATCCATACCGGAGATCACTTTACCAAAGACCGTATACTTTCCATTTAAGAAATGCCCATCTTCTAGCATTATAAAAAATTGACTATTAGCGGAGTTTGGATCTTGAGATCGGGCCATGCCTACCATTCCACGATCGAATGGTTGAGTAGAAAACTCTGCCTTCAAATCATTTAATTTGGATCCGCCCCTTCCTACCATTGTAGGTTGAAATTCATCATATAAGTTTCCATACATCACATCACCACTTTGAGCCATAAAACCCTCAATCACTCGATGAAAAACAACCCCATCATATTCTTTTTGGGATACAAGATACTTTATTTGATCTACGTGATTTGGAGCTAACTCCTCTAAGAGTTCAATATCAACTAGCCCTCTAACTTGTCCTGAAATTTCTAAACGCATCAAATCTCTTGCTGAAATTGTTTCAGAATAAAAAAGAAACATTATTCCAATTAAAATTATTCGCATTTTAGTTCTCCCTTAGTCTTCATACTTTATTTCAGCCAGGCTGAAATGATCATGTCAGGATTTTCTACTGCCCCATTCTGATTTGAGTCACCCTTTTTTATTCGATCCACAAATTTTATTCCCCTAGTTACTTTACCAAAAACTGTGTAATTTCCATTCAGAAAGTGTCCATCCTCTAGCATTATAAAAAACTGACTGTTCGCCGAATTTGGATCCTGAGATCTAGCCATACCCAAAACACCTCGATCAAACGGAAAATCTGAAAATTCCTGGGCCAAATCTGGCTTTTCTGAACTGCCTGTACCACACCGATCTAGATCAAAGTTTTTCTCATGATTACCGAATAAAACATCACCTGTTTGTGCCATAAATCCCTCTATAACCCTATGGAAAACAACATTATTGTATGAACCCGCATTTACAAGTTCAATGATTCGTTCAACATGATTGAATGCGATTTCCTCAAACAATCTGCAAATAACTATTCCATCTTTCAATTTTAAATATAATGATGGACCCTTGGGAAGCTTTCTTGCCATGCTTTACACCTCTAATACTTTCTATGAATTAATTCTATTTCTTTTTATCTCTGAAAAAGAAGCTAATCTTTTTTGAACTGATTTAGGTACAAATTCCTTAGTCTCTCCCCCAAACCGAGCTATTTCTTTGACTAGCTTAGAAGCTATAGATTGATAACTGTTATCGGCCATAAGGAAAACTGTCTCAATTTTGTCTGAAAGCACCCTATTCATTCCAACCATTTGAAATTCATATTCAAAATCTGAAACGGCACGTAAGCCCCGAATAATTACGTTAGCATTAACATCTTTTGCACACTCGATTAACAAGTTTTCAAAAGGATGTGTTGATATTTCAATTTCTAATTCCTTGGCAATTGGGTTAATTTCTTCATCAATCATCTGCACCCTTTCTTCCAAACCAAACATTGGTGATTTAGCATTGTTGATAGCAACTCCAATGATGAGTTTATCTACTAATCTGGAAGACCGGCGTATGATATCAATATGTCCGAGAGTTAAAGGATCGAAAGTTCCTGGGTATAAGCCTATGCGCATTAAATTCACCATAAATATATTGAACAAAGTATCAGTGCCCAACAGAATTTTCAAACAAAATTCTCTTTAAGAATACCCCAGTAAAACTTTCTTTAATCTTAGCGACCTCTTCTGGTGAGCCTTGTGCAATCACTTCACCACCAGAATCGCCGCCTTCAGGACCAATATCAATAATGAAATCAGCTGTTTTAACAACATCTAAGTTATGTTCAATTACAATTACCGAATTTCCTTGATCAACTAGCTTATGAAGAACATTAAGTAAATTTTTCACATCTTCAAAATGTAATCCTGTGGTAGGCTCATCAAGAATGTAAAGAGTCTTTCCAGTTGACCTTCTAGAAAGCTCTTTTGATAGTTTTACTCTTTGGGCTTCACCTCCAGATAGCGTAGTAGCCGATTGACCGACCTTAATATATCCCAACCCTACATTCATGAGGGTTTTCATCTTTTCACGAATGGTTGGCACCGCAGAAAAAAAATCTCCTGCCTCCTGGACAGTCAAATTTAGAACATCGGAAATATTTTTTCCTTTAAATTTTATTTCTAAAGTTTCTCTGTTATATCGCTTACCTTTGCAACTCTCACACATAACATAAACATCGGGCAAGAAATGCATTTCAATCTTTATGAGACCGTCTCCTTTACAGGCCTCACAACGACCTCCTTTAACATTAAAGGAAAACCTCCCCGGATTATAACCCCTAACTCGAGCCTCTGGCAATCCGGCAAACCATTCCCTGATAGGTGAAAAGGCACCGGTATACGTAGCAGGATTTGATCTTGGAGTTCTACCTATTGGAGACTGATTTATGTCTATGACTTTGTCCAAAAAGTCTATACCTTTTATTTCTTTACATTTTGCAGGATTCGACCTGGAAGAGTTTAAATTCTGGGCTATTGTTTTAAACAAAGTTTCTATCACTAATGTTGATTTTCCTCCTCCAGAAACACCCGTAACACAGGTGAAACAACCTAATGGAAAGCATGCATCGACGTTCTTCAAATTATTACCTGCTGCACCGAGTATTTCCAAGAAAAGACCATTGCCTTTCCTTCTAACGAAAGGAATATCAATCTTCATTGCCCCTGATAAATATTTTCCAGTTTTTGAATCTTCACAACATTTAATTTCATGGGGGGTCCCTGCCGCAACAACCCTACCACCATGAATTCCTGCACCTGGACCAATATCTATTAAATGATCAGCCTCTAGCATGGCTTCTTGATCATGCTCAACTACTATCACTGTATTTCCTTGATCTCTAAGATTTTTTAAAGTGGACAGCAATCTAGCATTATCCCGTTGATGAAGCCCAATCGAAGGTTCATCAAGAACATAAAGTACGCCCGTTAAACCTGAACCAATCTGACTTGCTAATCTTATCCTTTGGCTCTCTCCTCCAGACAATGTTCCTGACGTCCTATTTAATGTTAAATAATCCAACCCCACGTCATTTAAGAAATTTAATCTTTCTTTGATTTCTTTTATGATAGGATAACCAACTTTTCTATTTTGCTCACTCAACGTTTCAGCAATTTTTTCAAATTCTGCAAAAAGTTCTTTGACAGAAAGGCGAACCATCTGCCCAATATTCATATCGGCCACCTTAACAGCCAGTGCTTCCGCGTTCAGCCTGTAACCTTTGCATGATATACACTCTCGATTATTTTGGTAACGTTCAAATTCTTCTCTAATCCAACTGCTACCCGTCTCTCTATACCTACGTTCAAGATTAGGAATAATTCCTTCAAAAGTTTTATTTACTTCATAAACCCTACCATTTTCATCATATTTAAAAGAGATTTTCTGTCCATTGGAGCCATTAAAAAACAAGTTTTTAATCTCACCCTTCAGATCTTTCCAAGGAATGTTTATTGAAAAATCATAAGCATCAGCTAACGAAATCAATGTTTGTTCAATATATGGAGATTGCTTTCTAGCCCAAGGAGACAAAGCTCCCTCAGATAAACTCAAAGATTCATTAGGAACAATCAGACTTTCATCAAAAAAAGATTCAATGCCCAAACCGTCGCATTTCTTACATGCCCCTGTAGGAGCATTAAAAGAAAACAACCGTGGTTCGATTTCTGCAATGGTAAATCCTGATATTGGGCAAGAAAAATTTTCTGAAAACACTATTCTTGAATTTTCACTTTCCGATAAAACTTCTACAACAGCTATTCCATCAGCAAGATCCAACGCCGTACGAAGACTATCAACTAGCCTGCTTTCAATTCCCTGCTTTACAACAAGTCTATCTACGACAACCTCGATATTGTGTCTTATATTCTTTTCAAGGGTGGGAACCTCTTCAAATTCATAAAAATGACCATCAATTTTTACTCTTTGAAAACCCTTTTTTTGCAGTTCTGCTAATTCTTTTCTATACTCTCCCTTTCTATCTCTCACAATGGGTGCAAGAAGAAAAATTCTTTCTTCTTGCTTTAACTCCATTATTTGATCAACCATATCAGAAGGTTGTTGTGCTCTGATTGGTAAACCAGTTTCTGGACTAAATGGAATACCAACCCTTGCAAATAGCAATCTTAGATAATCATATATCTCAGTGACTGTACCGACTGTAGACCGGGGGTTTTTACTAGTAGTTTTCTGCTCAATCGATATAGCCGGAGATAACCCCGAAATATGATCAACGTCAGGCTTATGCATAATATCTAAGAATTGTCTTGCATAAGCGCTAAGGCTTTCCACATACCTGCGTTGACCTTCTGCATATATAGTGTCAAAAGCAAGACTTGATTTTCCAGATCCAGATAAACCAGTAATTACTATGAATTTATCTCGTGGGATATTTATGTTAATGGATTTGAGGTTGTGTTCTCTAGCACCTTTGACAATAATCTCATCTTTTTTAGCCATTTAGGTAATCCATTCATTCTTATATCTTATTTTATTGCCAATAAGGAAAACTTTTGTTTTTAAGTAGATATTCATGATTCCAAAATAGTAAATATCTGAAATGAAATTTTAGGTTTAAATGATTTAAAAAAAAACATATCGTAATGCAACATTAGTTATTTGGAGGTAATTATGGCAGGTAGCGTAAATAAAGTAATAATTTTGGGAAACTTAGGAAAAGATCCAGAAGTTCGGACCTTCCCGAATGGTGGTAAGGTCTGCAACTTCCCAGTCGCGACATCTGAAACATGGCGAGATAGAAACTCCGGAGAGAAACAAGAAAGAACACAATGGCATAATATAGCGATTTTCTCCGAACCACTAGTAAACATTGCAGAAAGATTTTTAAAGAAGGGTTCCAAGCTTTATATTGAAGGCCAGTTAGAAACAAGAAAATGGCAAGATAACGCTGGTGCAGATAGATACAGCACAGAAGTAGTTTTGCGACCATATCGGGGAGAACTTACACTCTTGGATAATAAAGCTGACTCAGAAAATGTAACAAGTCAGCCTAGTTCAGAGCTGTTAGAAAAATCGTCAGACCCTGAGAAGGTTGCTAGTTTTTCACCTGATGACTTTGATGATGAAATACCTTTTTAATCCATAACGATGGCTTTTGAACTATCATTAGAATATGAAATGTAATAATATCCAATTGATAATAATTTCTGCAAACTTTTAACTAAAATGTTGAATAAGAGATATTCCCACAATCATGGAAAATGATTCTGACCAGACACCAAAAAGTGACTCAATAGAGACGATTCAGATTCAAGACGAGATGAAAGCATCGTATCTGGATTACGCTATGAGCGTAATTGTTAGCCGAGCCATTCCAGACCTTCGAGATGGCCTAAAACCAGTTCATAGAAGAATACTCTATGCTATGCATGAAACAGGTAATTCTCAGGATAAACCATACAGAAAATCTGCTAGACCAGTGGGTGATGTCATGGGTAAATATCATCCTCATGGCGATAGCGCCATTTATGACGCTTTGGTAAGGATGGCTCAAGATTTTTCTATGTCTGCTTTATTAATTGATGGACAAGGGAATTTTGGTTCGATTGACGGTGACTCTGCTGCAGCCATGCGCTACACAGAGGTAAGATTAGCCAAAATCACTGAAGGTATACTTGCTGATATTGAGAAAGAAACCGTTGACTTTCAAGACAATTATGATGGCAAAGATCTTGAGCCAACAGTTTTGCCTGCTAAGTTCCCTAATCTCTTTTTGAATGGTGCTGGAGGTATAGCTGTGGGTATGGCGACCAATATCCCACCTCACAATTTGGGAGAACTCATAAAAGCCACAAAGCAGCTAATACTTGAGCCAAATACTACGTTAGAAGAATTGATGTGCATCGTTCCAGGACCTGATTTCCCAACAGGCGGCTTAATACTTGGATACAGTGGAGCTCGTCGAGCCTATTCAGAAGGGCGGGGCTCTATCTTAATTAGATCAAAAACAGAAATTGAGAAAATTCGTAACGATAGAGAAGGCATCGTAGTAACCGAGCTCCCATATCAAGTAAATAAGGCAACATTGATTGAAAAAATAGCCGATTTAGCAAAAAATAAGAGAATAGAAGGCATATCACATATACAGGATGAAACCGATAGAGTTGGAATACGAATTGTAATTGAATTAAAAAGAGATGCCACCGCTGAAGTAGTGCTTAACCAGTTATTTAGGTTTACTCCACTACAAACTAGCTTTGGGTGCAACCTACTTGCTCTTAATAAGGGAAAGCCACAACAACTAAATTTAAAGATGTATCTTGAAGAATTCATCGAATTTCGAGTTGAAATTGTCACGAAAAGAACAACCTTTGATCTTAAAAAAACCAGAAATAGAAGCCATTTGCTGTGCGGACTTGCTGTTGCGGTTTCCAATATTGATCAAGTTGTTAAGCTAATCAGAAACTCTAATGACGGGACAGAAGCAAAGAAAGAACTTATGGAAAAGCGATGGCCCTCAAATAATATACTTCAATATTTGGAACTAATTGATGATCCGTCTCACAAACCTAATGAAGACGGCACCTACAACCTCACTGAAAATCAAGCCAAGGCAATTTTAGATCTCCGATTACAACGTCTGACTGCTCTTGGAATGAAAGAAATATCACAGGAACTTGCTCAACTCTCTAAAAATATTAAAGGCTATTTGGAAGTGTTGCAATCCAGGAGAAAAATCTTAGACATAGTGGTAGAAGAGTTAGATGATTTAACCGAAAATTATGCCACTGAACGTCGATCTCAAATTATTCAATTTGAAGGCGACACTGAAGACGAAGATCTAATAGAAAAAGAAGAAATGGTCGTCACTGTTACTGCTGGTGGATACATCAAAAGGACAGCCTTGTCCGAATACAGAGAACAAAAACGTGGAGGGAAAGGTTCTCTGGGGATGAATCCGAAAGAGGAAGACTTTGTCACGAACTTATTTGTAGCAAATACACATACTCCTCTACTATTTTTTTCTACGGATGGAATTGTTTATAAAATTAAGACCTGGAGACTGCCGATTGGGGGAAGGAATTCTAGAGGCAAAGCAATAATAAATATTCTGCCAATAAACACGAAAAAATCAGTTGCGGCCATAATGCCCGTTGATGCCCAGGAAAAAACTTGGGATGATTTGCAAATTTTCTTTTCAACATCAACTGGTAGCGTCAGGCGTAATGCCCTGTCTGACTTTACAAAGGTACAGTCGAATGGAAAAATCGCCATGAAATTACCTGATGAAACAAGTTTGGTTGATGTGAGGATTTGTTCTGAATCGGATGACGTTCTTCTTACAACATCTTTAGGGAAAGCAATAAGATTCCCCGTTTCGGACGTTAGGGTATTCAAAGGAAGAGACTCTACGGGAGTAAGAGGCATTCGATTAGTCAAAAAGGATTTTGTTGTTTCTATGGCGATAATTAGACATGTAAATGTCTCTTCAGAAGAGAGATCGGCCTATTTTAAGATGAGAAGAGCTATCACTGGTGAGGAGTCTATTGAAGAAAATACAAGTGGAGACTATGTTACTATATCAAAAGATAGATATACTGAGCTATCAGCTTCGGAAGAGTGGGTCCTAACTTTAACATCATCAGGCTTTGGGAAAAGATCTTCAGCTCATGAGTTCAGGGTTTCTGGGAGAGGGGGGCAAGGTATCACCGCTGCTAATTTACTTAGAAGAGATGATACCATTGTGGCAGCCTTCCCGGTTGAAGATGATGATCAAATTATGCTTGTTACTACTGCAGGGCAGGCAATAAGGTGTCCTGTGGCTGGAATATCTAGGCAATCTAGAACAGCATCTGGTGTTAAGATTTTTAATACATCAGGGGATGAGAAAGTTGTATCAGTTGCATGGATAGCTGAGAAAAATGATGAGGAAACACCTGCCTAAAGCATTGAGAGTTTAGATATAAACTAAGAATAAGAATCTATGGATACTTCTTCAATTAAGATTGTGGGTGCAGGGCTAGCCGGTTGCGAAGCGGCTTGGCAACTGGCAAATAAGGGATTCCATGTACAGTTATATGAGATGCGACCGATTAAAAAGACCGCTGTACATCACACTGAAAACTTTTGTGAACTGGTATGTTCGAATTCTTTTAGATCTAATGACGATACAAAGAATGCTGTAGGTCAATTAAAATGGGAATTAAGGTCAGCCCATAGTTTAATCATGAAAACTGCAGACAAACATTCAGTTCCAGCTGGTGGTGCTTTAGCAATTGATAGAGTAAAGTTTTCCAGTGAAATCACCAGAAAAATCAGGGCCCATCCCCTAATAGAAATTAAACATGAAGAAGTTACCAAATTATCAACTGAAAATGAGTTAACTATAATAGCTACTGGTCCACTTACATCTAATGCTCTAGCTGAGAAACTTAAAATAATTACAAAATCTGAAAATTTAGCATTCTTTGATGCTATCGCACCAATTATTTATAAAGAAGACGTCGATATGAATAAGGCATGGTTTCAATCAAGGTATGACAAGGGAGAAAACAGCCTTGAAAAAAGAGCTTACCTGAACTGCCCTATGAATAACGAAGAATATGACTCTTTTGTAAAAAACCTAATTGCTGCGCCAAAAATTGAATTTAAAGAGTGGGAAAAAGAAACACCATATTTCCAAGCCTGTCTACCCATTGAAATAATGGCAGAAAGAGGTCATGATACCTTGCGATTTGGCCCAATGAAGCCTGTAGGGCTAAGGAACCCTCACGACAATAACCGTCGCCCCTATGCTGTGGTGCAGCTCAGGCCAGATAACACGACCCAAACTCTATACAACATGGTTGGTTTTCAAACAAAAATGACACATTCTTCCCAAGTCAGAATTTTCCAAAATATACCTGGGTTAGAAAATGTTAAGTTTGCAAGATTAGGCGGCATACATAGAAACACCTTCATTAATTCACCCGAAGTTTTGAGATCTGATTTGAGTTTAAAGAAATCCCCTCAAATTCATTTTGCTGGTCAAATTACTGGGGTCGAAGGGTATGTAGAGAGTACAGCGATAGGACTACTCGCCGCTCTGTTCATATTCGAAAAAATCACTGAGAAAAAATGTTCCCCCCCACCTCTTACGACAGCACTAGGAAGTTTACATAACTATCTTCTTTTACAAGATAATAAATCCTTGTTCCAACCAATGAACATAAATTTCGGATTATTTCCAGAACCACCCCCAACTGATGGGAAAAAATTGAAAAAAGACGATCGTAAAATAGCGTTTACTTCTAGAGCAAAGAAAGATTGGAATGAATGGTTCAGTCCAAAACATAATCTTATATAAATAATAGCAGCGATAATTAATAAGATGTTTATTTCTAGATTTGCACCCTCTCCAACAGGACTTCTACATCTTGGGCATGCATATTCAGCCTTACTAACGCAGAACCTCGTTACAAGAAATTCTGGTACATTGCACCTAAGAATAGAAGATATTGATATAACGAGATGTACGCCTGATTTTGAAAAACAAATCTATAGAGATCTTGAATGGCTTGGAGTTCAATGGGAATCTACTCCCCTTCGACAATCTGAGGAGTTATCAGTTTATAAAAATAGCCTGAAACAGCTTGTCGACAAAGGTTTGGTGTATGGCTGTGATTGCACAAGATCAGACATTAAAAAAGCTCTTTCTGCTCCTAACAATTTGGCTAACGATGGTAGTGCAATGGTATATCCAGGGACATGTAGAGAGAAAAATCTGTCTCTAGATAACCAAAATGTTAGGCTTAACCTCCTCAAATCTAAAAATTACCTTGAGACTAATTACATTAATTTTTCTGAACAAGGTATTGGTCCTAATAAAGAAAATGGTAATCAAATTTTTGAAATAGGGTGGTTGGAAAAAAAATATGGCGACTTTATTATAGCAAGAAAAGATATAAAGACATCCTACCACCTTGCAGTGACCATAGATGACGCAAAACAAAAAATTACACATGTCTCTAGGGGTAATGATTTATTCCATGTCACCCCAATTCATGTCATTTTACAAAATCTCTTAAACTTGAAAACTCCCGTATATGTACATCATCCTTTAATCACGGATAAGAATGGAAATAAATTGGCAAAAAGCAAAGGCGCTGAAAGCATTTTAAGTATAAGAAACTCTGGCACAACCATTAAAGAAATAAGGTCTATTCTTGGATTATAAAAGCTTGAGGAAGGTTATTTCTTTTTCTGAAAAATCAGCTCTCAGCACCACTATGGTAAGCGGTCTATACCTGATTAGCTACTTTACCAATTGGGATCATTATCACAATCTAATTTATAGGTTTTGCCAAACTTCCCATGGTTAAAAGGTTCACCCTTTAACTAAATATTGTTTATAAATCTTGCTTAATCTCTGCTCTTACTGGATTCAATGATCTCTTGACCGCCTCCTTTATTGATCAAAGTCAGCATCAGCATCCATCTTATATAGATGTCCGGGCTATTAAGAGATTCAAACCCTAGATGGAATAGCAGTTCGTCAAAAAATCTTTTCATATATAAAAAAACCTATAGAATCTAAGACTACTATCTTATTAACTAATTCTAAACCGAAAGCTCTGAAAAATTATGCATAGGACGAGTTGAGAGGAAATGAAACTATACACTGAAAAGATATTGAAACTAGCAACAGAAATACCTCATATTGGAAAAATTGAAAAAGCTGATAGGGTTGTATCACTGAGATCTCCTATTTGTGGTTCGTCAATTGTAGTTTACATAAATAAAGTTAGCGGAAGAATTCATGAGTTTAAACAGGAAGTTAAAGCTTGTGCTCTTGGTCAAGCTTCTGCTTCTATTCTGGCTAATAATGTCATAGGTTTAGACCTATTAGGTATAAGCGCATTACACAGTTGTGTTAAAGATATGTTAGAGAAGAATTTATCTGCCCCACCACCACCTTTCGCCAATTATGAACTCTTACGTCCTGCCATCGAATTTAAAAACCGTCATGCCTCAATTATGTTAGTACTGGACGCTACAAGAAATGCCCTGCAGGATGACCAATGAAACTATTATTAAAAATTAAAAAATATTAATATTATTAAATAGTTAGAAAGCATTATTGTTAGGGCTAAAGCTCCAGTTTTACCTATAAAACTCGCCATAGATAATATTTCTTTTCTCATTTTCTTGCTTTTATTTTTGTTCTTGTTTTGTTCTACAGTACGCAAGTAAATCAGTTTTGTAAAGATGTAATCTAACTGGCCCTTATTAATGATAAAGATTCTTCTCTACCCATCAAAAACAGTAATAAGCGGATATTGCTTCCCTCAATGCCGTTTAATTCTGGGTTATCAGTTACAACTCTGCGTGCATCTTCCTGTGCCCAAGTCAATATATCTAGATGCAAATCTAGATCTGCCAACCTGAATTTTGGGACCCCAGATTGCTGTGATCCTAAGAGGTCTCCCCCTCCTCGCATCTTTAAATCTTCTTCAGCTATATGAAAACCATTGTCATTATTCCTTAAAATTTCTAACCTTTCCCTGCCTGAACTACTTAAATTTCTTGAATAAATCAAAGTACAACTTGAAGCTAAATCGCCACGCCCCACCCTTCCTCGCAATTGATGGAGTTGTGCAAGTCCAAACCGTTCGGCTCCTTCAATGATCATTATTGATGCATTTGGAACATCGATCCCCACCTCAATCACTGTTGTAGCTAATAAGACCTGAACCTCTCCTACCGCAAAAGATTGCATAGATTCATTTTTTTCTTCCTCAGACATTTTTCCATGGAGAATTTTTACATTAAGAGATGAGTCATATTTTTTCAAAGCCAAAAAGCGTCTTTCTAGGGCTACTAATTCTGAATTTTCATCCTCTTCAATTAAGGGACAAACCCAATAGGCCTGCCGACCTCTTTTGCAAGCTAATCTTAATCTTTTCAATAAAGGCTCTATTTTAGTTTCGGAAATTACAGCTGTATCAATTCTTTTTCTATTGAACGGCTTTTCATCAATAATAGAAACGTCTAAATCTCCATAATTTGATAGCTGCAAGGTTCTCGGAATCGGCGTAGCTGTCATAACTAATATGTCAATAGAATCTCCTTTCTGGACGAGATCAAACCTCTGTTTTACTCCGAACCTATGTTGTTCATCTATAACTGCAAATTGCAAATTCTTAAACTTCACTTCTTTCTGAAAAAGAGCATGGGTGCCTATAACTATTTGACTCGTGCCATCCTCAATTTTTTCTAATTTTTCTTTTCTGATTTTTGGCTTTACTTTTCCTGACAATATTGTGACTTCAATGTCCATACCCTTGATATGTCCAAGCAAATTGCTGTAATGCTGTTGGGCTAATAAATCAGTCGGAACCATTAGGGCACATTGCCCAGTATTCTCAGCAAGAAATAACATAGAAATGAAAGCTACCAAAGTTTTTCCAGAACCTACATCACCCTGCAGCAACCTGAACATTCGCTTAGTGTTCGATAAATCAGTTTTTATTTCCTTTATGCATTTGACTTGTGCCTCTGTTAGCGTAAAGGGTAAATTTTGTATAAGTAGCCGAGATAATTTTCCTATTATTGGTTTTCGCTTCTTGTTTACTTCCCTAACTTTGTTTCTAGAAAGTGCCAAAGAAATTTGATGACTAAATAAATCATCATAGGCCAGCCTAAGACAAAAAGGGGAACTCACCGAAAGATCATCCACATTTAGCGGATTATGCAGTCTATTAAGACTTTCCTTAAAACTTACCCAGCCATTGATAGAAAGCCTATCATCATTAATCCACTCAACATTATTTATTTCCTTGGGTAGCAGGGTCAACGCCTTGCTCACGGATCTAAAAAATAATTTCTGAGAAATTCCTTTTGTAAGAGGATACAAGGTTTCTATTTTAGGGATCTCAGTGATTTCATCCAGTTTTTGTACATAATCAGGATGAATTATCTGAAATTCATTACTAAACCTCTCCAATTTTCCAGAAATGATACGTTCTGTATCAATTGGAAAATTAAAAAGTAACCAATCGCGCTTGGCATTAAAGAAAACGAGATTAAATTTACCAAGATCATCTCTGACTTCAATAAATGAGGGAAGACCAAATTTTCTAAAAACATGCTTAACTACGGTCGCTTTTACGATCACATTTTCATCAAGATTTTCTTCAGCAACACCCTTTACGAATTTTCGGACCTTCAAACCTGTTGGCTTGGAATAAAGAAAATCTATAGGCTTTAGAATCCCAATCTTACCAAGGTGCATCGTAGTCTTAGGTCCAATGCCTTCTAATTTGGCAAGATTTCCAAAAAGAGAAAATAGGAATTCAGGCCTGTTGGTCAATTTTATCATATCAATATTTTATTATAACCTTTTGATAATACTAACTTTTGACTAATTTAATCCATTCATTCTCTGTTAAAACTTTAATCCCTATTTTCTTAGCCTTTCGTAATTTTGAGCCCGCCCCGGAACCACAAATTAAAATAGATGTCTTAGAAGAAATAGTATTTGAAACTTTTGCACCCATCTTTTCAGCAAAGGATTTTGCTTCAGACCTAGACATAGCTTCCAAGGATCCAGTGAATACTACCGTCAGGCCAGATACTGGGCTAAGCACGGTTCTTGATACTGATTTTGTGATATTTATTTCTAACAAAAGCTCTTCCACAAGTTTCTCTGTCTCTTTACTTTCGAAATAAATTCTTAGTTCTTCTGCACTCTTTAATCCTATTCCATCTATATTAGTAAGTTCCTCAAAATCATCAGTTTTACCCCTTGCTATATTAAGCATTTTTTTGTGAAAAACAGGCCACGTCTCATAATATCTAGCCAATGTTAGAGAAACTACTTCACCTACATAACGTATTCCCAAAGCATTAATAAATCTTTCAAGACCTAAATCCCTACTATCGTCTATAGAATCAAAGAGATTTTCTGCAGATTTCTTCCCCCAATTTGCTAATTTTTCTAATGGCCTTACACTATTTTTCCCATGATTTGATTTTAGTCTAAATATATCTACTGGGGTGGAAAGCCATCCCAAATCATAAAAACAAATAATTTGTTTTTCTCCAAGGCCCTCAATAGAGCATCCTTGTTTTGATACAAAATGTTTCATTCGCTCTAATACTTGAGCCCTACATGAAAGTCCTGCATCGCAACGAATAACTGATTCATTTTGTTGTTTTGTTAATTCACCACCACATTCCGGGCAACAATTAGGAAAAATAAATGGTTTAGAATCTATTTTTCTTTCTGCAAGATTAATAGATTTAACCTTAGGAATTACATCACCAGCTCTATATACACTAACCAAATCCCCAACCCTAATGTCAATGCCATCACGAATTCGATTGCCGGCATTATCAAAACCTTTAATGAAGTCTTCATTATGAAGGGTTGCACTGGAAACCATGACCCCGCCAATCTCAACTGGTTCTAACTTTGCTACCGGAGATAAAGTACCGGTCCTACCAACTTGAATTTCAATCGAAAGTAATTTCGTGAAGCTTTCTTCTGCTGGAAACTTATGAGCAATAGCCCATCTAGGAGAATTTGATCGAGCTCCTAATCTCTCTTGATAACTAAAATTGTTAACTTTGTAGACAATGCCGTCAACTTCATAATCAAGGCTCTCCCTCTTATTGCAAATGTGTTCATACGTTTGCAGAAGCTGATTTACGCCCCGACAACTATGCCTGTCCGCATTAACAGTAAAGCCAAAGTTGCTTAGTACTTTCATAAGCTGTTCCTGAGAAGGCACCAAATTATAAGAAATAGTTCCTAGGGAATATGCAAAAAATCTCAAAGGTCGATTTTTTGTTACTTCGCTATTTAATTGCCGCAAAGAACCTGCAGCAGCATTTCTAGCATTTGCAAAAATCTTTTCTTTTTTACTCCTCTGGAATTCATTAAATTTATTAAAATCACTTTTAAGAATATAAACTTCCCCTCTCACCTCTAAAATTTCAGGCGCATTAGAAATTGTCGTAGGGATATCACGAATGGTAATTGCATTGCGTGTTACATCTTCACCTATTTTCCCATCACCTCTTGTAGCAGCGGTAAATAACTTTCCATTGATGTACTTCAATGCCAAAGAGAGACCATCAATCTTAGGTTCAGCCAAATAATCAAGTTTATGAGAAGATCCTAATCCTAAGAACCTTTTAACAGACTCATCAAATCTTATGACATCATCTTGGTTGAAAGCATTAGATAAAGAAAGCAGTGGCACATCATGTTTCACCTTAGCAAAGGCAGACAAAGGAGGACTCCCGATATCGATCATGGGATCATTGTCAGCAACTAAATCTGGATTCTCTTTTTTTAGCTTTTTATACCTTGCAACTAGACTATCAAACTCTCCATCAGTTAAAAGCGGTGAATCTTCTTGGAAGTATTTTTTGCTTGCTAATTCAATTTCTTTTGCTAATGCAGTTAGCTTATTCATTATTTCCTTTTTATTAGAGTTCTTCAATTCTATTAACTGACTTTCTTAAAATTTGTTCATTTAAATACTTTACAATATGATTATACTTTAACCAATGACCATATCATATCGCAAATCTCCAATTTCTAACTCCTTTTCTCATAAAAAAGATTTGGAAAAATAATAAAATCGCTATACTTGCTGTGCAAGTCTTCAATCTTTTTAAATTTACAAATATTATGATCAATTCCTTAGGTTTAAAAAAAACACCAAGTCAAACTAGAGTAGTAGTAGCAATGTCAGGAGGTGTAGACAGTTCCGTAGTCGCCGCTCAACTCAAAAAAGAAGGTTATGACGTCATTGGGATAACTATGCAACTATACTCAGATGAATCACCCAACGCCATACCTGGGAAGTGTTGCGGAGGAACAGACATAAAGGATGCGATAAAGATTTCAAGAGATTTTAATTTTCCTCACTATGTGTTTGATTATCAGACAGAATTTAAAAGTAGCGTCATCGATGATTTTGCATATTCTTACTCTAATGGTCTTACCCCAATTCCTTGTATTAAATGTAATGAAACAGTCAAGTTTTCGAATTTACTTAATGCAGCTAAAAACTTAAATGCTGACTGTATGGCTACTGGACATTATGTTCGCAGAAAGCCTGGAAAGAATGGCTTGGAATTACATAGAGCATTGGATAAATCTAAAGATCAAAGTTATTTTTTATTTTCCACCACACCAGATCAATTGGAGTACTTAAGATTTCCGCTTGGAAATATGAAGTCCAAATCAGAAACCAGAATTTTGGCAAAAAATCTGGGATTAAAAATTGCTGAAAAACCTGATAGTCAAGACATTTGCTTTGTAGCTAGTGGAAAATATGTGGATTTTCTGGAAAACCTTCCCATCAATCATAAAGGATCAGGAGCAATAATTGATAAAAATGGGCATGAAGTGGGACAACATGATGGAATCATAAATTATACTATTGGTCAAAGAAAAAGACTTGGTATATCTTCAGCAGAACCTTATTATGTTTTAAGTATTGACCCCGTTTCGAACTGTATTACTGTAGGAAGAAAATGTGATCTGGTTAGCAACAAATTTAAGATAAAAAAAATAAATTGGCTTGGAACCAGTAGATTTATAGATAGCCCAGCTGATGGTTGGTCGCTCCAAGTCAAGGTTAGGTCTACGAGGCCCTCCAAGTCTGCTAATATTTCGCCAATTGATGAGAGCAATGGAGAGGTATCAATTACTGAATATGAAGAAGCTATAGCTCCGGGACAAGCATGTGTCTTTTATGAAAAAGATTCGTCCAGAGTGCTTGGCGGTGGCTGGATCACCGCAAATTAATTTGATTATATAGTAAAAGGCATGATCTATGTTAAGCATTATTTCACCAGCAAAAAAATTAGATTTTTCAGCAATACAGATTGAAAATGATTTAACTGCTCCCTTATTCAATACTGAAGCATTTTCATTAGCGAGTATTGCTGCAGAGTTATCCAAAACAGAACTTGGCCAATTAATGTCACTTTCTGATAATCTAACTCAACTAAATTATGAAAGATTTCAAAAATTTAAGCAAACACCAAGAGAAATTGATATAAAGCCTGCAGCTCTAGCTTTTAACGGCGACACGTATGTGGGCCTAAAAGCGCAAACATTTTCTGCTCAAGATTTCGAATTTGCTCAAGATAATGTACGTATATTGTCTGGATTATATGGCTTGTTGCGGCCATTAGATACTATTCAACCATATAGATTAGAAATGGGAAGCGTTCTTAAAAACTCCTCAGGAAACAACTTATATGACTTTTGGAGCAAGCGCGTCTCACAAAGATTAGCTATAGAATTAAAGGAAAAAAAATCTAATTCAATCATCAATCTAGCTTCCAATGAATACTCAAAAGTTCTGAATAAGAATATCTTGAATACTACAATCATTACTCCACAATTCTTGGAAAAACGAAAATCTGAATATAAAAACATAAGCTTTTTTTCTAAAAAAGCGAGAGGCGCCATGGCAAGGTTTATCATAATAAATCGAATAGAAACCCCGCCAGATATACGAGCATTTGATCTTGAAAATTATAAATATAAACCAAAACTTTCCTCAGAACAGCAACCAGTTTTTACGAGAGAAAGCTAAATCCATTAAATCTTATTATTTTATTACTAAATTGGGGAGATTAAATGAACTTAGAGTTAATCCTAAAGGAACTTGATAAATCTCAAAAATCTGCTGAGATGAGATTATTTGAACTACTTAGTTTTAAATCAATATCGACCAATTCCGCATACAAATCTGACTGCTTTAAAACAGCTGAGTGGCTAGTTAAAATGCTTTCAGGCATAGGGTTTTCATCTTCTCTTAGAAGAACTACCGGTAATCCCATGGTCGTCGCACATAGCGATGGGGCAAAGTCTGACTTACTTTTTTATGGTCATTATGACGTCCAACCAGTGGATCCTGAGTCATTTTGGCAAACAAACCCATTTGAACCAGTTATACAAGATACTATCAATGGGCCTGTGATCCGTGCTCGTGGAGCTGCTGACGACAAGGGGCAACTAATGACATTTGTTGAAGCTTGTAGAGCCATAAAAACTGTGGAAGGAAAATTGCCATGCAGAATCTCTATATTGTTTGAAGGAGAAGAAGAAACCTCATCTCCTTCTTTAATTCCCTTTCTCAAGGACCATGCAGAAGAACTAAAAAGTAAACATGCTTTAGTTTGTGATACGGGTATGTGGGATGCTGAAACACCTTCGATCACAAGTTCATTGAGGGGTGTGTTGAGTGAGGAAATTACTATTCAAGGACCTAAAATAGATTTACATTCTGGCCTATTTGGGGGAGCTGTTCCAAATCCATTACAAATTATGTCAAAATTGATCTCCGGACTCCATTCAGCCAACGGCAGAGTTAATATCCCAAACTTTTATGAAGGAGTTGAAGAAACCTCCTTAGACTTGTTAAGTGAATGGAAAAAATTGAATTTTTCAGAAATAGAATTTCTCAAAAAACTAGGATTATCCAACCCAGTAGGTGAATCTGGGTTTTCAACTTTAGAAAAATTATGGAACAGGCCGACTTGCGAAATTAATGGGCTTTGGGGGGGGTATATTGATGAGGGATTCAAGACAGTTATCCCATCTAAAGCCCATGCAAAAATCTCTTTCCGTCTCGTTGGCCAACAAAATCCAGAAAAAATTAGAAAAGAATTCCGCAACAAATTAATACAAGAATTGCCATCAGATTTTCATATAACTTTTTCTGATCATCAAGGATCAAAGGCTACTCAATTTTCTCTTAAATCTCAAATCATGGCTGAGGCCAAAGAAGCATTAACTAATGAGTGGAAAAGAGAGGCTGTTTTCGTTGGAGGTGGTGGATCAATCCCAATTGTAAAACATTTTAAGGAAATCCTAGATATGGAAACGCTTCTTATCGGATTCAGCCTAGACGATGACCAAATACATTCCCCAAATGAAAAATATAATCTCACAAGCTTTCATAAAGGTTCAAGAAGTTGGGTTCGAATTCTTAACAGGCTGTCGAAATTGTTTTAGTTTTTTTCTTCCTCCTCTTCTAGACCCCTTAAGGTTTTCTTTCATTAAGCCTTCATTCAAAACCTTGGTCATAGGATGCTTGGGATATAACTTTTCATAAGTTGCTAAAAGTTTTCTGATTGCATTAAGTGGATCAGTACTATCATCAAGGGCTAAAACCCATCCAAAAAAAATAGACCGGCATTCCTCTTCAGTTACGCCTTCAATATTATAAGAATCTAAGATTAATCCTTTTTGGTCATTTTCCATTTCACTACCTTAAAAACTTCTTTATTTCTTGAAAAAATTAAAGTTTAAAACAATCTCTGTTTTGATTAATGTATACTTGCTGAATTAATGATCTCTCCACTAGTAGTTTTTTATTTTAATTTGCGGTCGAACAAATCACCAATAAATTTAGACTTTTCAACTAATAATTTGTTCAAATCCTCAACGCAATTTATTCTCGCACACATCTTTTGATCTGGAATACCTTTAATTAAATGAAATAAACCCTCATCAGACAACCTCTCATCACCTGATATTCTTACAGTAAAAATGCAGTAAGTCTGTTGATAGTTAAAATATAAAATATGTGTTATTAATAACTTAGACCCTTCATCTTTTGTAAAGAATCCTCTATCACACAACCTCTTTATTAATTGCCTAGGCGATTGATGATTAGGTTTGTATCTTAAATTAGTCAATAGAAAACCCATTTGCACTAAGAGCTCTAACTCTTGCATGCCACCACGACCAAACTTTATTTCCGGAGGAGCAAATGTACTAGAAAATTTTTCTCCTAAAGATTTTCTCATCTTTAGTGTTTGTTTTTTAATAATATTTAAAGAATGGATGCCCGCACCAAAGACTGCTTCAAATACTCCTAAAACCTGTCTTTTAGTAGTAGTGTCACCTGATATAATACGTCCTCTAGATAAAGCCATATGCTCCCAGACCCAAGCTTTTTCATTCTGATATGAGTTGAACGAGGATAAAGAAGTAGCTACAGGACCTTGCCTCCCAGAAGGTCTTAGTCTCATGTCAACCTCATAAAGCCGTCCCTGCTCCGTGAGAGAAGTAAATGCAGAAACTAAGGCCTGGGTGAATCTAGCAAAATAAGTTGTTAACGATTTATTTGTCTTTTCTTCAGGATTATATGTGGGCTCTGCATCATAAATTAAGATTAGATCTAAGTCTGAATAAAAATTCATTTCCTTAGAACCTAATTTTCCCATACCCAAAATACATGGAATTTGTCTTGCAGGAGATCCATAGCGTATCAGCAATTTTTTTTTGATACGCGCGGACAAAAATTCTATGCAAATCTCTGCAGTATCAGAAAAAAACCTTGCCGCCTGCGATGAATTCATTTTGTTCAGTATCAAGTGTATACAAATCTGAAACTTTCGTTCCTTTGCAAATCTTCTAAGCTCATTCAATATAAATTCATAATCTGAATCATGCTTAAGCCTTAATCTTAGATCTGATTTGATAACAGTTTTTGGATAGATAGTTTTTAAAAAGTCTTCTGAAATAAGAAGATCAAATAAAGTAATATCCCGGGCCAGGATCTTGGTAATCGAATTTGAACTCTGACAAATCTGGATGAGTATATTAATAATGCCCGGGTTGTTCTCTAATAATGGGAAAAGCTGCACTCCAGATGGAAGCTCCCTAAGGAAATTACTAAATTGTGAAAAAGTGTACGATGGATTGGCAGACTGATTAATTATGGTTGTCAATGCAGGGATCAAAGCATCAAAGGATTTAAGCGCCCTTGGTGACCTAAAAATAGGAAACTTACGCAGTTCACTAAAATTTTGCAACCAGTCAGAATTTGATGCTATCAGATAATTTTCCTTAAATGAATTCTCTGAAACATTATTTTCCGTTAGTATTTCACTATTCTTTCCAACTTCTCTAAATTTGAAATTTGTGAAAAAGTCATCTGTCAAGCGTTTAACATATATTAAAAAATTCCTAAGTTTATTCTTAAATATTTGAGAGCTATCAAAACCTAAGAGAAAAGATAACTCCTCAAATTTCAAAGAATTTTCAATCGGGAGAGTTTGTGTCTGAGTGTTATTTACCATTTGCAATCTATTTTCAACATTACGTAAAAAGAGATATGCTTCGATGAGACCCTCAGATTGTTCTTTTTTTAACCAATTCATTTCCGCAAGAGCTCTCAACGAATCAATAGTCTTTTGCCCTCTCAATTCTCTCTGTCGGCCGCCTACTATTAATTGATAAGTTTGAGTAAAGAGTTCTATGTCTCGTATTCCTCCTAACCCAATCTTAATATTATACCCGCTTAACATTTCAAAATTAATTGAAGTGGAATCGAGTTTCATTTTTTCTCTAAGATTCTTAACATCATCAATTGCAGCATAATCAAAATGCTTCCTCCAGATGAAGTTCTCCAACGTATTTAGAAATTTCTGTGCCTCAAGTGTGTCGCCAGCAACTGGTCTTGCCTTAATAAAGGCCATTCTTTCCCAAGTTCGACCAACTTTCTGATAATAGGTTTGGGCGAAATCTGTAGAAATAACAATTGGGGTAGAAGCCGGATCAGGTCGTAAGCGCAGGTCTGTTCTATAAATAAAGTCATCATCAGTTATACTCGAAAGAGCCTTTACCAATTTTCTAGCCTTTTTAATATACTCTCTTCGTTCATTAATTTGCTTCTCAACCGATGAGCTCTTAGAACTAAGAAAAAAAATGATATCTATGTCTGAAGAATAATTAAGTTCATAAGCACCCATTTTCCCCATAGCAACCACAAAAAACTTAGGCCACTTCCTTTGGATTTTTCCTGACGGTCTAGTATCAATTTTATCAAGTAGTACGGCAGTGCTTGATATATCTCCTAGTTCGTCATAAAAGATTTCATCAGTCAATGCGCTGAGTATTGAATCAGCCACAACTGTCAAAATACTTGAAACATTTTCAAGGGACAAACATCCAGCCAGGTCAAAAAAAGCAGTAATTAAAAAGCTTCTACGCCTTGCTAGTTTACAATTATGCACAAGACTTTCTGGGTGAGAACTAACGATGCCAGCAAGAATGTCTTCCAATATTTTTTCGATCGATAAATTACTGACAGCTCTAAGCCACTTTTTTTCATTTGAGGACAACCTCTCAAGGTAAGGTGAACACTCTCCTACTTTAGAAATAAATCCCCAAAGATCTTGTGGCCATTTCACTTCAAAAGCTTGTACTTCAGAATCATTTTTGAAAAAGAGATGAGGGTTACTGCTGATCTTTGACAAACAAACGTCAGGTAAATTCAAATTTAAAGCCATCTAAACTCTCACTAAAGGAAATGTTAGCTGGGGGCAGCCAATATCTACCTTTCATGTTGAACTATAATTGTTTTATTTAGGGAGTCACTTCTTTTTAAAATAGTTTTTTAATTCCTCCTCTTCTATGTCATTTAATTTTAAATTTTCCTCAGGTAGTAATCTATTACTCCTTCTGTGGATGGTTAGCAGGAAAAAAATTGAACTTAGCAAGACTATGGGGCCAACCAGCCATAAGATTAAGCTCTTACCTGTAAACTTGGGGGTAAGTAGAACAAACTCACCATATCTCTTTACTACGTAAACAATAACAGCTTCATCACTATCACCCAAAACTAATCTTTCACGCACCAACAATCTCAGATCCCTAGCTAACTCTGCATTTGAACTATCAATATTTTCATTTTGGCAAACCAGACATCTTAATTCTTTTGAAATCAATCTAGCTCTACTCTCAAGTTTTTCATCTTTTAGAATTTCATCTGGCTCTACTCCCAACAAAAAGTTTGGAAAAGCAACCAGAATTAACACCAATATTAAATATGCTTTTTTCATCAACTTTCTTGCAACAATTTTCTCTTTGATGCGACGCCAAGCCTCAACCTCTTGTCGAGCAAGCTTATCAAACCACCGATGGATAAGATACATGCCCCCAACCATATCCAGTTGATGAAAGGCTTTATGTATGTCCTTATGACCCAAGAACCTTCCGCCTGCTTTTCTCCTAAAACAATATACAAGTCTCGAAAAAAACTGTTGTCGATAGCCGCCTCTGTTGTAGTGTTCGAGCTCGTAGGAAAAAAACGTTTTTCTGGATTCATCGTTGTCAAGTAATTTCCTCTCAAATTCTCCACTATTACGGTTGCATATGTTGAAACATAATTTGGTCCGTGTTTAAAAGAAACATTATCAAGCGTGATCATGTATGAGCCCACATCATACGGCACACCTAGGCTTGCCACTCTAATGTCTTCTTTTTCCCAAGCTGTCAGGGTCGAAATTCCGAAAATGATTAGACCAAAACCACTGTGTGCAATGATCTTACCCCACTCTGATCCTCTAATATTCAATATACGGTAAACCGTTATGCTAGCTGGGTTAGAAAATGGCTTTATCCTTGAGAAAAGTTCATTCCAAGTACCAAGAACAACCCAAAGTGATAAAAAAATGCCAACAGGGGCAATTAAGTTATGAAAATTTTGCAACTCCCATGCTATGTACCCAAATAATAGAGACAAAAAAAATATCGGATATAACATTCCTAATGACCGGACAGGAACAGCCTTCCTCCAAGGTAAAACAGCACCTAAAGGCATTAACATTGCTAAAAGAACCATGAATGGAGTAAACGCCTTATTAAAGAAAGGTGCACCAACAGATACCTTTTCGCCAAACACTATTTCAATCATTAATGGCCAAATAGTTCCGACAAATACCACCATCGTTGAAACCATAAGTAATAGATTATTTGAAACCACCGAGCTCTCCCTACTCATTAGAGAAAATGTAGAATTACTAGAAATCTCTGATGATCTAATAGCATAAAGCGTCAAAGCTCCTCCAATCACAAAAGTAATCATTATTAGCAACCAGACTCCACGCGTTGGGTCAATCGCAAAAGAATGAACAGAAGTTAAAACACCAGATCTCACAATGAATGTCCCAATTAAGGAAAAAGAAAAAGCAATTATAGCTAATAGGACCGTCCAGTTCTTAAGACTTTCTCGCTTTTCAGCAACAATTGCAGAATGTAACAGTGCAACAGCAGTTAACCAAGGCATAAAGGATGCATTTTCCACTGGATCCCAAAACCACCATCCGCCCCAACCTAATTCGTAGTAAGCCCACCAACTACCTAAAGCAATTCCTATAGTTAAAAAAATCCAAGCCAGCAATGTCCATGGTCTTACCCAACGAGCCCACACAGAGTCAATCTTGCCAAGTAATAAAGCTGCTATGGCAAAACTAAACGATACCGACAATCCCACATAACCCAGGTACAAGAATGGTGGATGGAATGCTAAACCAGGATCTTGCAATACAGGGTTTAAACCTTTTCCTTCAAGTTGCGGAACTAAAATTCGTGAAAATGGGTTAGAGGTGAATATTAGAAAGCTTAAAAACATTACTAAAATACTTGTTTGGACTCCAACTACCACAGTTTTAAATCTTTGATCTAAATTTTTTCCAAACCAAATTATCAGGCTAGCAAAAAAGGATAGAAGTAAAACCCAAAGCAACATCGATCCTTCATGATTACCCCAAGTCCCAGATATTTTATAAATTAAAGGTTTCGATGAATGAGAATTTTCAAATACAACTCTTACAGAAAAATCAGAAACTATGAATCCATAAACTAAAGAAAAAAAGGAGATACTGATCAGAACCAAAGTTAATGGAACCAAACTACATGCTAATCTCTCCCAATTTATCCAGCAGTACAATGATCCAACCATGGCTGCAATGGCAGTAATAGTTGAAAGTGATAAGGCCATTATTAGAGATAAATGTCCTATTTCTATAAGCATCTACGCTACTCACTTAGTGAATTATCACGGGGATCGACATAAACTCCTTCAGTTTTGAGCATATCTATCACTTCTTTTGGCATATAACTTTCGTCATGTTTTGCAAGCAATTCTTCAGCATAGAAAAGACCGTCTTTATAGCGTCCCAGCGCGATGACACCCTGGTTTTCAGCGAATAAATCAGGTAAAATTCCATTAAATTTCACAGACACTGAATTGACTTTATCCGTAATAATAAAGCTTACCTCCGTTCCTTTTCTTCTGTCTATACTTCCAACTTCAACCAATCCACCTAATCTAAATTTGAAATTACTCAGAGTTTTTGAACTAAGTAATTGCGTGGGTGACTTGTAGTACTCTATACCATCTTTTAAAGCAAAACCAACTATTGCAGAGGCAATGCATAGCGACAAAATGCCGAAAAATAGAATCTTAATCCTTTGTTTCTTCCTTGAAATCATTTCAAATATTTGTCACGGGAATAAAGGGGAAGTTAAAAGACCCGAATTTTCCTCCAAGCCAAAAAGCAAATTCGCATTTTGTATTGCTTGTCCAGATGATCCCTTGATCAAATTATCCAATGAAGAGAAGATAACAACTACATCCTTTTTACTAGATTCGCAAACCCCAATATGGCAAAAATTTGATCCTTTTACGTGTCTAGTAGAAATTAAGGTATTGGGCGACATGACGTTAATAAATTCTTCACCCATATACCTCTTTTCCAAAGACTTTTGTATATGCTGTAAATTACCTTTAACATAAATAGTAGCAAGTATACCTCTATTTTGAGGTAGAAGGTGAGGAGTAAAAGTAACTCTAACAGGCCTACCAGCTGCTTTACTAAATTCCTGATCAAATTCTGCAAGATGCCTATGTCTAGAAACATTATATGGAGTATACCCTTCCGAAACTTCACAAAAAATAAATTCTTCTTTTACCTTCCTACCTGCCCCTGAAACTCCGGTCGCCAAATTAATAATTATTTCTTCTGGATCAATTAAATTTTCTTTTAGTAAAGGAATTAAGGGATACATGCCAGTAGCAGCATTACAGCCAGTCCCTGCAACAATTCGAGAATTTTTGATCTCACTTCGATAAAATTCTGTTAAACCATATACAGCTTGAATCTGAAGATCTGGTGCTGGGTGTTTTATTCCATACCATTCCTCATACTTGTTAACATCAGCCAAACGAAAATCAGCTGAAAGATCTATCACTTTAATATGTTTTGGTAAGTCTCTGATTATATGTGCACTTTTAGTATGGGGTAAGGCACAAAAAACCACGTCTAAATTGCCAAAATTTATATCCTCAACAGAACAAAGTTTTGGTAGATTCAGATGTTTCAGCGATGGATAGACCTCTCCAAAACTTAGACCGGACTTTGAATCTCCTGAAACAACGCTCACCTCAAAACCTGGATGTCCAGCAAGTATCCTCACTAACTCCGCACCTGTATAACCGCTCGCACCGAGTATTGCAGCCTGTATCACTAGTCAAATTCCTTTAATATTAAACAACTAACTGCCCTGATTTGAAAATCAATTTATGCATCAAAATCAAACCCTTCATCAAAGCCATTTTTTTTGTCCGGCGACAATTTATAGGTTTCAGTTCTAAGAAATCGCATCAGCTCTTCCGCGTGATTGCTATATTGGTTTATTTTCTCTAATGAAAAAGGTTTACCAACAACCACTGAGACTTTGTCATTAGTTCTTCTCCCAAATTCCTTAATGAGCAGCGCCATTCTAAGGTTATAATGCAGATGGCTAGCTATTTGAAAAAATCGGCTATTGCTACCTTCAAAATAAATTGGAACCACCTTTGCTTTAGATTTAGCAATCAACCGGGCTGTAAACTTTCTCCAGCTAGGATCCATTGCCTTACCAAAGGGTTTTACCGAGGTTGAAACAGTTCCACCAGGAAAAATTCCAACACATCCTCCTTTTACCAGATAACTAATAGCTTGCTTTCTAGTTTCAATGTTTTTGGCTATGCCATCTCTAGTTTCATCAAAATTGATTGGTAAAATCACTTGATCCAGGTCCTGCGCCTTCTTAAAGACCCTATGTGCCAGTATTCTAAAATCTTTGCGCGTAGTTGAAAGAATATAGCCAAGCAGTAAACCATCTAATATTCCATAGGGATGGTTGGCCACTACGATTAGTGGACCAGTTTTTGGAATATTTTCTAAACTTCCACCTAAGATATCTAAACTTATTCCATATTTCTCTAATATGACTTCCCAAAAGTCGCGACCAGAAGCTACTTCATTGTCGTAATCCTTAGCTTTCTTGATTAGAGCAATTCTTCCAGTCATGTTTTCGATTGAACGGATTACTGCTCTTCCTGCCTTGCTCTTTGCTGAACTAGAGTAAGAAATATCACGGGCCACCTCTTTTTTCACTTTTGCACCTTTCTTATGGAAAATGGCATAAAAAATGTTTAAACTTTATTACAGTATTACACAAATAATTTAAAGCATGGATTAAACTTTGTGAACGTCATGGTGTGTCTTCAAGAACTTATTAGCATAGTAATTCAATCTTGTTACCAAAGAAAATTGTGGGATATAGCCCAAAGTCAATCCACTTTAAGAAAACCGTATAAGTCATGATTAAAAAATTTGGACAAGTAATCTTCATCATACTAATCATATGCGCCATGGGCGCAATTTTGTTATCAAATTGGCCCAATATAAAGAAGAGCTTTCGCAAACCTGAAGTAATTGTTTCAAAAGTCACCTTACAAAACGAATGTACAATCACGTCGGATGCATTTATTGTAGTGCATGTAAAGAGTAAACGTTTTGCCCATTTTTCTAATGATTTAGCACGAATAAAACTACATGAAGGGGATTTAATTAGGTTAGCTATATCACCTAAATATCCAAACTTTGTTTACAGTGGCGAATCTTATAAAGCAAAGGGAGAATTGACCATAACTGCTAATTGTGAAGTTGATCCTAGAATGAAATCAATCTTTAATTCCATGCGGGATCAGTTCAACTAATTTATTTCTAAAATCAACAAAAAATCTAAAATGGGAAATAGAAATATTTAAAACCTTAGACATCTAGTCCAATGTCTATGCATCTCGCAGATTGCGTGATGGCTCCTACTGAAATGTAGTTGACACCAGTCATCGCTTTTTCCGTGATATTATGAAGGTTAACATTACCTGAACACTCTAGAGGAATACTATTATTTACTAAATCTACCGCCCTTTTCATTTCACTTGAACTCATGTTATCCAGCATAATTAAGTCAGCACCCGCATTAATAGAAGCCTCAACCTGCGGAACAGTATCACACTCAACTTCCACCTTTGTAAGTATAGGGGCTCTTTCTTTAATGCGTTTAACTGCCTCAAAAATATTTCCAAATAAGGCAATATGATTATCTTTCAGCATGACGCCAGAATCTAATCCAAATCGATGATTTTTTCCTCCTCCACAGTAAAATGCATATTTCTCAAATAATCTAAGACCAGGAGTAGTTTTTCTTGTATCAACTAGATGAGCTTTGGTGTGAGAAATTGCCTTCACATAATCATTCGTAATGGTAGCAATCCCACACATTCTCTGAAGAATGTTTAGTACAACCCTTTCAGCACTTAAAATTGCAGAAGCCTTTCCAGAAACTACAGCTATCTTAAAACCACTTTTTACTCGATCTTTATCATTACAAAAGGTCACAAATTCTAGTTCTGAATCAACTTGATGGAAAATTGATTGAGCCACTTCTAGCCCAGAAATTATTGCAGGTTCCCTAACTACGAGATTAAATGTTTTATGCATCCCAGGGTCTACTAAGATCTGAGAAGTCAAATCAAAGTTTCCTATATCTTCTCTTAACCAATTCTTAATATAGTCAATCAGTAAATTGTTATTGATTAGCATTGA
Organism: Paracoccaceae bacterium; assembly: GCA_029243395.1. Lineage (GTDB taxonomy): Bacteria > Pseudomonadota > Alphaproteobacteria > Rhodobacterales > Rhodobacteraceae > CACIIZ01. Next base: position 158,610 of record JAQWSE010000005.1, read on the forward strand.
ACCAAAATCCTCAAACTTTTTGTAATCTTATAATTAATGTCAATAATGCCCAACCAGCCAAAAGAAAGACACCTTTGAATGCAAATTGAGGCAGAATAAGCACTAAAGATATTGAACCTAATATAACTTTAAGAATATAGAAATAGTATTTTTTTGCCTCAATTGAAAAAGCTATTGAAATAAAAACACAAGAAGAAATCAAGAAAAAAGCATCAACCACGATAATCAATGTATCAAAAGAATGCAAAAGACTAGGCATTGAAATGAAGGAAAAGGGTAATATAAATGCTGCCGCTGAAAGCTTCAATGCCAAAATAGCTAATGCAAATGGATTAGATTCAGAGATTGCACTGGCAGCATATGCTGCAACGGCCACCGGAGGAGTCATTGCAGATAAAACTGCGAAATAAAATAGGAACAAATGCACATTAATTAAGGGTAACTCTACTATTTCAACCAGTGTTGGAGCTACAAGAACTGCTGAGAGAATATAAGCGCTAGGTGTAGGCATACCCAGGCCTAAAATAATTGTGACTAGAGCAGCAAAAATGCAAATTATTAGCTGACTATCTCCGCCAATGGCAAAAGCGATATTTGAAAATTTTGCGGCCAAACCAGTCATGGTAATACCTCCGATTACAAGTCCAGCGGAAGCACAAGCGGCGGTCACAGGGATCATCCTCAAAGTTGCTAAGGATAAAACATCTATAGTTTTTAAAAGAGAGACTTTAGACTTGGGATGAATTAAAGCTATTAACCATATTAGGCAGGTACTAATTGCAGCTACCATTGTTGGTGAAAAGCCTAAAACTAGCATAAAAATTAACCCAATCAATGGCATTAGGTATAAGAAGTCATAAATATTTATGACTCTAAAAGCGTCTTCCCCATATACACTAATTGAATTTGATACTGGTGAACGAAAGTGCACCTGGATAAGCAAACTTAGATAATACACCAAAGCTGGAAAGAGCGCTACTGATACAATTGATAAGTATGGAATCTCCGTAAATTCAGACATAATAAATGCAGCTGATCCCATTACAGGAGGTAGCAGGCTACCACCCGTTGATGCCGCCACTTCAATTCCACCTGCCATACCTGCTGGATATTTGAACTTTTTCATCAATGGTATAGTGATGGAACCAGTGGCCACCACATCAGACGTGGGACTACCTGACATAGTGCCAAACAAAGCTGATGACAGAACCGAAATTTTAGCTGGTGCTCCTCTCGTTTTACCTGTCAAACGCTTAGAGACATTGAAAAAAAAGTTACTCCCACCGGATTTCTCAAAAAAAGTTCCAAATAAAACAAAAAGGAATGCATATGTCGCAGCCACCCTAATTGGAATTCCAAATAAGCCATCAGTAGTAAAGACATTAATATCAAGAAAATGACTTGTCGTAATAACGCCATGCCCTAAAATTCCAGTGATATAGTGTCCAAACAAATTATATGCGATGAAGGCAAGTATAATTGTTAATAAGACTGCTCCTATAGCACGTCTCGTAATCTCAAGACTTAAAAATACAATTAATGAAGAAAAGAAATATTCCGAAAGGCTTAATTCATTTAGTAAGGAAATTCTCGTAGAGATATTTTCTATCTCGGAAATAAAATAGATAGCCGACATGAATGCAGAAAAAGCCAAAAACCAGTCCATGACACTGGGTATTTTAGTGTCTGAGCGTGAGGATCCACCGATATAAAGAAACGAAGGAACCAAAATCAAACACAAATAAATTATTGATGTTGCTAAAATATCCAATCGTGAAAAAATAGCGGAATATAATACCCAAATGGCAACACAAGAAGTGTATATCCTTAATAGATAATCAAATCTTGTAACAACCTTTCTGCGAACACTTGTTACAAAAAAGCCCTTTAATATAGAATTAAACATTCGAATTCCCAGTTCAAAAAACTTTGTGACAAAGAAGTTGGTTATTGGAATCTCATGTTCAAATCTTTATTAATTGTTATCCATAATTATGGCTGCTTTCTTATGGTAAGGAATAACATTGACTGAAGCAGCTAGCTTAAGATCAAAACTTTTCATCGCTGGGTGAATTTTCTGGATTTCCCCTGGATACAAAAAAATTGCCTTTGCCACCAACTCTACCTTCGCGGCATTACTTCCCTTTGATGCCACCAAGGCCGCTTGAGCTCCAAAAGTGTCGACATCTTCCCTAAGCCATTCATATGAATCTGCTTCGATAGTGAATGGCTTAGAACCAAACTCTTCAGACATCATATCAATAACTACTTTATCAACAGATAACATCCTCAAATCTCTTACTTTTGCAATAGCTTTAATTTTACCGCTTCCTATAAACGTTGCATTAACCCAAATATCTGCTTTACGGTCTTGCATAATTTGTGATGCAGACTTAGAGCCTTGATACTGAATGCTTCCGCCCAAGGATAGTATTTTTTCAAAACTCACTCCTGATTTTTGAAGGGAGCTTTCAGCCAAAATGGATGGTAATATACCCTTACGATTGACGACCAAATTTACCTTTAAATCTTTTTTTCCAAGATCTGAAATTGTTTTCAAACTATGTTTTTTTGCAAAGTCTCTGTCAACAAGCCATTGCATGGGCGCCCAATTATAAAGTAGTGAAATAGCTCTAGTGCCAGTAATAGGCGAAGAAAACGGTTTTACACCTTTTTCAGCCATAACAATTTCACCTATATGAGCAATAGAAATATCACATTTACCTGACTTGGTTTGCACTATATTAGCAAACCCCCCACTAGAGGTCTGATATGTTACTACAGAACTTGGGTCAACTTTTTGAACAGCAGAATTCAAACCAGCCCCCAACAAAGACCACAGACCCCCAGGACTTCCACCACACAAAATGATATTTTGACTATTTGCAAAACTATTGTTGGCTACTAAGGCCATGGTTAACAGAATAAGAAAGTAAAGAGGTCTAAAAAATGTGTTACGTTTCATACTTACTCCCCCGACTCTTTTTGCTAAAAATGAATGAATGAATATACCCTGTTTTTAATGATGAAACCATCATTTTATTTTAAATCTCTACAATCGTTATATCATTTTTCCTTGAAAAGTAGTGTCAAGCTAGTTCGAACCGAGGAATCCACGGAAAAGTAATGATTTCCTTCAGAGAATGAATACTTGTTCACCAAAGTATAATTGCCCAAATCACAAAACATTTTGTAGTAATTGTCTTTAAAACTTTTCAATCCCTTAAAATGTACATATTCATTTGCATGTGGTTGCTGTGGATCAAAGTCAATAATCGACAAAAATCTACCAGGTTTCAACAAAAGATCTGCTTTCTTCAAGCAATCAGTGATTTTGTCCCTAGACACCAAATATAAACAAAAACCAAAATGGATTAAGTCAAACTTTTCTGATTGCGAAGGCAGTGAATCCGCAGTACCTACCTCGAAAACACATTTGTCTCCATAGTTCTGGTTGGCATAATCGACAGCCAAACTACTAGGTTCAATTCCATACCCTTTGCTATTCAATTGCCAACACATTTGGGATAACTTGTTACCTCCACCAGAACCTATCTCAAGGATGGTCTGAACTTCTTTTTGAAAAGGCATCAACCAATTACACAAAACAGAAATTTCCGGAGAATTTTCAGTCAATTTGTGAATGTTTCTCTTGAACCACTCATCACCTTCTGATTTTAAAAATTTTCTTTCTTGATTTGGCATTTATATTTGATCTTTCAATTAGTAAAATCATGCAAGCTATGCTAAACGCGGGATTTCTCTTAATATTAAGAAAAATATCACACCGCAAGATACTAAAACCCGGTATGGTGACAATAAATATGCATTCACTTGAAAAGATCTACCGTTTTACACAACACAAAATTCTCAAATCGATTTTATCTCATATACTCAAAGTATACAATTTTATTCGTATATTAATTGTTCAAAACTATTCCCCTTTAACTATGAGAATTTTTGAAAGCTATAAACTAGTTGTGCTTGTAACATGCATTAAACGTTTATTCATAAAAAAAGCACTTAGTTTTGGCTAAATGCTTTATTTTATTACATAAATTGCAACTATGTATACTTGATATTTTAACGCTTTGCAAACTTATATCTCTAAAAACCTAACAAAATCAGTATGTAACAGAGGTGTTATAAAAACGTGCATCATTCGTGCATTATAAGGTTTGTTAAAAATCATAGTCTCCTAAACGCTGGCTAAGTTAACTCTGATATCATTTCTAAAAATTTTGTCCATGTTTATAATGGCTTATGGCTAATGTGTTTGAAATTTACATTTTTCAAATGCAGATGTAACTTAGTTTGAAAAAGGTAAAAATTTTACGCTAACTTAGGACAAGTAATATATTGGGAAATATATTTTATGAAAAAAAATAAAGGAATTGAAACTTCATATAGCATCCCAATGATTAGGGCTTTGGGAATGTTATACCCAAAAAACAAAAGGATTTATAACGATCCCTTTGCTGAAAAAATATTATCTGGTTTTAATAAATATTTTGTTAAACTCTTGCATGTTCCTTTCGTTCATAAAGTAATAACAAACTTTTATGAGAAAAAATATTCTGGTTTTTTGGGGTACTTTTTTTGTCGTTTCAGATACTACGATGATGTTATAAAGCTATGCCTTCAAAAGAATGATATAGATGTAATCGTTAATATGGGAGCTGGTATGGATTGTAGACCTTACTATATTGAAGGTTTAGACAAGCTTCATTACTATGAAATCGACCATCCCAAAGTAATAGAAACGAAAAAGAAAAAGTTAAGGAATGTTTTAGGAGAACTACCTAATTTTGTTACTTATGTTGAAATTGATTTTGATAAGCAGAGCATTGAAAACGTACTTCAAAAAGCAGGATATAATCCAAATTTGAAAACACTATTCATTTGGGAAAGTGTCTCCGCATATCTTACAAAAGAAACAAATGATACCATTTTTAGTTTTGTTTCAAAAGCAAACGAAGGAAGTCAATTTGTATTTTCTTATGCAACTATGGATTTTATGAACGGTAAAAATCTGTCTCATAAGACTCTCAAACTGCTCTATGAAAGAATTAGAGTAAAGAAAGAACTAATACTTCAACATGGTTTTGAGCAAAACGAAATTGAAAAATACCTACTAAATTTCTCAATTTCCACTATTGAGCATATTGGCTCAAAAGAATTGAAAGAAAGATATATACATCCATTAGATCTAAAAATGGATGTTGCGGAAGTTGAACGATTTATTTTAGCAGAAGTTAACTAAAGTTTTTGCCAAGTTTTACCATCTAAGTCTGGTTGCTTGTAAAGTATCAAACTACCAGCAGCCATAATTGAAATATCAACTCTGTCTACATACTTGCTCATTGTTAAAAACTGTAAGCTTCTATTGCACTAAAGGTGCATCAGCGTAACACTAGGACATTAAAAAATATAGAGAATTTACAAATGCACATCAAACGTGCATTCATAAAAAAAGCACTTAGTTTTGGCTAAGTGCTTGATTTTATTCCATAATTTGTAATGATGTATACTTGATATATCAACGCTTTGAAAACTGAAAACTTCTGCGAGCTTTTGGCTTTCCATATTTCTTTCGCTCTACAACCCTGCTATCTCTCGTTATAAACCCAGCAGTCTTCAAGGACGGTCGTAAAGTCGGCTCAAAAAAACTTAGCGCTTTCGATATTCCATGCTTAAGTGCCCCCGCCTGTCCAGAGAGTCCCCCTCCTTTTACAGTAGCATTTATGTCAAACTGGCTTTTTACTCCCGCCACAGAAAATGGCTGGTTTACCAGCATTTGCAGAACTGGTCTGGCAAAGTACTTACTCATATCTTTTCCATTTACTATAACAACACCGGCGCCCCGTTTCAGCCAAACCCTGGCTACAGCACCTTTTCTTTTACCTGTTGCATATGAGCGTCCAAATTCATCTGTTTTTGATTTAACTTCTTCAATCATTACCTCTTCAGGGGATTGAGGATCTTCTTGTAATGATTTTAAGTCTTCTAGAGATTTCTTTGTCTCTTCCATATTTTAATTTCTCTTTATATTTTTTTTGTTCATGTTTTTAATATCTACTGACTCGGGGTTTTGTGCTTCATGGGGGTGGTCGCTTCCAGAATAAACCCTAAGATTTGTCAATTGTTGTCTTGACAAAGGTCCTCCAGGCAACATTCTCTTAACGGCCTTCATGACTACCCTTTCTGGAAACTTACCTTCCAGGATATCAATAGCTTTTCTAGATTTGATTCCTCCTGGATAACCGGTATGCCAGTAATATGTTTTATCTTCTCGCTTTTTACCCGTAAGCTCAATCTTTTCTGCATTCACTATGATCACATTGTCGCCCATATCCATGTGTGGCGTAAAGGTTGGCTTATGTTTACCCCTAAGGTAGCTTGCAACTAAGGACGCTAACCTGCCAAGTACAAGGCCTTCAGCATCAATCACCAACCACTTTTTTTCAATGTCAGCCGGTTTTATGGAGAATGTTTTATTAATAGGCATTTTTATACTATCGAATAATTCATAAGGTTGCGTCCCTTTTAAGAAAATTTTTGGGTTCGTCAATGATAATCGTCAGATATACTGAATTATTTTTACCAGCTTAGCATTATGGCGGTTGTTTGTTAGAATTAACTTGTGCTGGAAGGTAATGAATAAGTAAAAATTGCATGTGCCACCAATTGAGACATGTCTTCAGAAAAAATTTCAACATCTCCAACTACCAATTTTCTACCTGATTTTTTAATTTTTGCAGATGCTATGAGATTACTATGTTCAGGTTTTCTTAAAAAATTTATAGAGACATTCGTAGTTAGAGCTAACGTACTAGAACCTGGTAATGAGATCACAGCCAAATAAAATGCAATGTCGGCTAATTCAAACATGGTTGGACCCGAAATCGTATTTCCTGGCCTTAAATTCGCTTCAGTTGCGACTAGCTGCACCTCACTTAGGGAATGTTCTAACTTCAATATAATATACTTACCTCTAATCTGAGGAAAAATTTCTTCCAAATATTTGGTCATCTCATCTATTGAAAACTTGTTCATAATTTCTTATTCTGAAAGTCGTTTTTTAATCTATGCATAGTATAAGGGGAGTTTAATGAGTTCAATTCTTTTACATGAAGTCAAGGATAAATCCGAGATACTGACGTTTAATACTCCAGAAAAATTAAATGTACTATCTGAAGAAATGCTCAAGGATTTATCAGCTGCACTAAGCAAGTGCGCTTCAAATCAATCAACTCATGTAGTCATATTACGATCTACTGGAAAAGCCTTTTGTGCGGGACATGATTTGAAACAGATGCAGAATGCAAGAAATAATTCAGATAAGGGGTTAAAATACTTTAATAAGCTTTTTAGTCTATGTTCAAAAGTAATGATACAGATTAAGAATCTGCCAAAACCTGTCATTGCCGAGGTACAGGGAGTAGCTACGGCTGCAGGTTGTCAGTTAGTAGCGACTTGTGATATCGCGGTGTCTTCAAACATTGCCCGGTTTGGAGTGAATGGCGTTAATATAGGGCTGTTCTGTTCCACTCCAATGGTGGCACTTTCAAGAAATATTGGACGAAAGAAAACTTTCGAAATGCTTGTCACAGGTGATTTTATGACTGCTTCTGAAGCGAAAGAGTCTGGCCTAATCAACCACGTTGTAAGTGAGGACCAACTTTCAAACAGGACTGATGAGCTAGCATCGAAGATATCAAAAAAATTTAAACGGGTGGTAAAAATAGGGAAAAAAGCTTTTTATGAACAAGCTGAGATGAAACTAGAAAATGCTTATGAATATACAGCAAAAATTATGGCTGAAAACATGGTTTTAGATGAGACTGTAGAGGGCATTTCAGCCTTTATAGAGAAGCGAAATCCTAAATGGATAGAATGAAAATTGGCTTAATTACCTGGAACCTAGCCTTTTCTCTCAATATATAAATTAAATTTCAGATTCAATATAGAAAGTAATAACAATATAGCCACTAATTGGTGTGCTAAACCCAAATATAATGGAACAGAATTTAATAAAGCAAGGACACCTATGATCACTTGCAATGATAAAAAACCAAGCAAAAAATGGTAATTGATCTTTTGAACTGGATATGAATTGGCCCTTCTTATTCCTTTCACCCATATGATAGTGCCCAAGATAAAAAGCGTGTAACCCATCAACCGGTGATTAAATTGCACCAGGGCAGGGTTTTCCAAAAAGTTGATATAGCCAGGAACCAAATAGAATATGTCCTCAGGAACGATTTTTCCATTCATTAAAGGCCAATCCGTATAACTCTGACCGGCATTTATTCCCGAAACTAATGCACCAAGAAAAACTTGTACAAAGAAGCATCCTAATAATAAATTAGTAAGAATTTCCTCTATTGAGCTCCTTCCGACATTTATTTTAGGTGCTGTTTCATCTGACCAGGTACCATTTATTCTGATAAGTAAATAAATCATGGAGAAAATTATTAGTGCCAAGCTTAGATGGACGGCCAACCTATAAGAAGCAACGTCCAATACCTTTTCTTCCAAATCTAACCCAGATTTTACCATCCACCATCCGATAAATGCCTGAGCTAGCCCAAGAATTCCTAAAAAGAGGCCCGAGATAAACAAAAATCTTGGCATGCTAGTAATATAATTTAAAAAAATAAAGCCAAGGAACCAAACTAACCCTATCAATCTACCAAACTGACGATGCCCCCATTCCCACCAAAAAATATACTTGAACTCTTCTAGAGTCATAGAGTTATTTTGTAGGATAAATTCCGAAGTCTTCTGGTATTCATTAAACAAATGAATCCAATCATTTAGTGATATGGGTGGAAATGCTCCCATTAAAGGATCCCAATCTGTAATTGATAATCCAGAGTCGGTTAATCTGGTAAGGCCACCAATAAGAATCATAAAAAAGATTAAAATAAGAAGTATGAAAAGCCATATTTGTACAGCTTGCCTATTGTAAGAATTACTTAAACCTGGCTCCATTCAAATTTTCCCAGACAGTGCGTGAATTAAGTTAGACCCTTTTAGTCTTTCCCACATTACAATTAACCCAAAGTTAAGTTTTTGTATTGCGTCTTGGCGACGCATTTTAAGGCTTTGAAATCTCTCAATGAGTTGCATTATAGGGAGTTTCTCCGTTTTGAGAGCGCCTTAATAATGCCAAACAAAGTTCTGATATCTGGATTAGTTAAAGGTATCCTATGGAACAAGTTTTCAATATTCCTATTGAGGCTATCTCTTTTATCTTCTGGCCAAAAATAACCAGAATGGTTGAGTTCAATCTTTAGATTATCAACTAAGCTATTTACTTCAGATTGAGTAGCACTACTTAAATGAGCATTAGCATCCTTTGTTGTGAACTTCTCATCACCAGATATTCTGAACCACTCATATGCTAAAACGGCTACCGCATGTGAAAGATTTAGAGACCTGAACTTGGTGTTTACAGGTATTGAAATTATTGCATTTGCGATTGCTATTTCTTTACTTTCTAATCCGGCCCGCTCAGAACCAAAAATTATCCCAGTTGACTCACCCTTTTCAACCAATTCTTTTATCAATTTCATACCTTCATAAGGATTAAAAATCTCCTTAGAAAACTTTCTTGAACGAATAGTTGTTGCAAATACAAAGTTTAAGTCATGAACCGCGTCTTCAACGGTGGAATGGACAAGGCATTTGTCCAGGATTTTGCCCCCACCCGAAGATACAGTTGCAGCTTTTTCGTTAGGCCAACCATCTCTAGGAGCTACCAACCTAAGTCCCTCCAAACCAAAATTCCACATTACTCTGGCTGTTGCACCTATGTTTTCTCCCATTTGTGGTCTAGCTAATATAAAATTGGGCTTCAAAATGTCCTCCAAAAAAAAAGCTTGAATAGATACTGTAAACATGTTGATAGAGAGCAGAAATATAAAAAAATCGCGTAATATAACTTTCTAATAATTTAAAAGTGGCTAACAGAAATCAGTTGGAAAAACAATACAATGTCGCAAATGCAAAAAAAAATTAAAGTCAATAATCCTGTCGTTGAATTGGATGGGGATGAAATGACACGAATTATCTGGAAATTTATTAAGGAAAAGTTGGTCCTTCCTTTTCTAGATGTCGATTTACATTACTATGACCTAGGGATCGAAGAAAGAGATAGAACCGAAGACCGTATTACTATTGCGGCAGCTGAAGCTATTAAGAAATACGGCGTCGGCGTAAAGTGTGCCACAATTACCCCAGACGAAGCTAGAGTCGAAGAGTTCAAATTAAAAAAAATGTGGCGATCACCCAATGGAACTATAAGAAATATCCTTGGTGGAGTAGTTTTTAGAGCTCCTATAATCTGTAAAAATGTGCCTAGGTTAGTCCCAGGATGGACAAGTCCTATAGTAATAGGAAGACATGCATATGGAGACCAGTATAGAGCGACTGATTTTCTATTTCCTAGCAAAGGCAAGCTATCGATAAAATTTGTTGGTGATGATGGTAATATCATTGAGAAGGAGGTATTTGACGCACCTTCAAGTGGTGTTACTATGGCAATGTATAATCTTGATAGTTCGATAATAGACTTTGCCAGGGCATCTATGAATTACGGACTTAAATTGTGCTGGCCAGTATATCTGTCTACTAAAAATACAATCCTAAAGGCCTATGATGGAAGATTTAAAGATCTATTTCAGAAAGTTTATGAGGAAGAATTTAAGGTTAAATTCGAAGCTAAAGGTATAACTTATGAACACCGATTAATTGATGACATGGTAGCCTCGGCCCTAAAGTGGTCTGGCGAATTTGTATGGGCGTGTAAAAATTACGATGGGGACGTCCAATCTGATACTGTTGCTCAAGGTTTTGGATCGTTAGGTCTTATGACTAGTCAACTGATGACCCCAGATGGAAGAACTTTGGAAGCGGAGGCAGCACACGGCACAGTCACCAGGCATTATAGAGAGTTCCAAAAAGGTAATGAAACTTCTACCAACTCAATAGCATCGATTTTCGCATGGACAGGCGGCTTAAAACATAGAGCCAAACTTGACGCAAATACTGCTCTAGAAGAATTTTCAACAAAACTTGAAAACGTAGTTGTAGAAACTGTCGAATCTGGTTTTATGACTAAGGATCTAGCCCATTTAATTGATCCAAAGCAACCATGGCTTAATACAACTCAGTTTTTGGAAAAAATTGAAGAAAATCTCCGAAAATCTCTAGATATTTAGATCTATGCTTGTCCTCCTCAACCCAAGTTTTGATCCAGGAAAGTTTCCACATCTTGTACTATTCTTTCTATCTTTTCTATGCCATGCCCTCCACCTTGGGCAAAATCAGGTCGGCCACCCCCCTTACCATTTGTTAAACTTGAAATAATTTTTATGACTTCAACAGCCGAAATCACATCACATAAATTATCAGTTACCCCAACGGTATAAGATATTTTATCCATATCTTTATCTTTGGATAGATTTATTATTACGCCAAACTCTATTTCCTTTTTTTGCTGATCGGTTAAAGATCTCATATCCTTACTTTCAAATTGATCGAGAGTATTAATCACCAAATGCACTCCATGAATTTCCTTTGAATAATTATCTACTTGTTTTTGATTAGAAACCTTGCCTACGCCTTTTTTCAGTTCCGCTATTTGATCTAAAAGTAATCTCTTATCTGAAAGTAATGTATTTATTCTCTCACTAATCTTATTGACTGGGGCTTTTAACATAACTGCTATTTCAGAAATATTACTGCGGTTAGATTGAGCAAATTTCAATGCATTTAATCCCGTCAAGGCCTCAATGCGCCTAACACCAGAACTCGAAGCAATTTCAGCTTTAATGACAAAAGAACCAATCATACCAGTTCTTTCAACATGGGTACCACCACAAAGCTCCATAGAATATTGATTTGTATGCTCTATTCTTGATTTGCGTTCATCAGCATTACCTATCATAACTACACGTACTTCTTCGTCATATTTTTCACCGAAAAGAGCTTGTGCACCAAGCTTCTTAGCAGCATTTAGGTCCATCAACCTTATAGAAATAATAGAGTTTTGTAAGATTTTTTTGTTAACGATTTTCTCAACTAACATGATATCTTTGGTCGACAAAGGCTTGTCATGTGAAAAATCAAATCGGATTTTTTCAGCATCATTAAGTGATCCTCTCTGATTTACATGAGTTCCTAAAACATCTTTCAAAGCTTGATGCATAATGTGAGTTGCTGAGTGGTTAGCTGATATTCCCTCCCGATTGAAGTCATCTACTTCCAATCTTAGAAGATCTCCAGCAGACATTTTACCTTTGATTACCTTTAATTTGTGGACAAAGAGATTTCCAATTTTCTGCACATCTTCAATAACGGCCTCCATTTCATCATTAAAGGCCCTACCAATGTCAGCCACCTGACCGCCACTTTCAGCATAGAATGGTGTTTGGTTAAAGACTGCTTCAACTAAATCATTATTACTGACTTTCGCGTGCTGAACTCCTTTAACTACTAAAGCTAAAACCTTTGCCTGTGACCTGCAAGTATTATATCCTAAGAACTCAGTTGCCCCTAATTTACTACCAAGTTCAAACCAAATAACATCTAATTTCTTATCACCTGATCCAGACCAAGCCTTTCTTGCCCTTTCTTTCTGCAACTCCATTGCCTGCTCAAAGCCTTTTAAATCTACCTGCAATTGTCTCTCCCGGAGAGTATCTTGTGTCAAATCTACAGGAAAACCGTATGTATCATATAACTTAAAGGCAACATCTCCTGATACTTTATCTCCATCTTTTAAATCATTGATTTCATTGTCTAAAATCTTTAACCCCCTATCTAAGGTTGTCTTGAATTTAACCTCCTCATTGAGTAAACTATCTTGGATCAATTCTTTAGCTTCAATAAGTTCTGGGAATGCTGTTCCCATCTCCCGGGTCAATGCCCCAACCATTTTGTGCATCATGGGTTCTTTCACGCCCAGAAAATGAGCATGACGCATAGCTCTTCGCATTATGCGTCTTAAAACATATCCTCTTCCTTCATTGGATGGGAAAATACCCTCTGCTATTAAAAATGCAATTGACCTAATGTGATCAGCAATCACCCTATGATGGACATTCATGTCCCCATCTGGGTCCTGAGAAGATAAGTTTGCTGACTCCTCAACTAATCCTCTCATAAGATCAGTATTGAAGTTATCATGTGTTCCTTGCAGAACAGCACCCATTCGTTCCAAACCCATGCCAGTATCAATTGAGGGTTTTGGTAGGTTTGATTGACTGCCATCCTTTGACTGATTGTATTGCATAAAAACTAAATTCCAGATTTCTACAAATCTATCCCCATCCTCTTCGGATGAACCAGGAGGTCCTCCTTGCACACTTGGACCATGATCATAGAATATTTCTGAACAGGGGCCACAAGGACCCGTTGAGCCCATAGACCAAAAATTATCAGTACTTTTTATTTTTATGATCTGAGAACTAGATAGTCCTGCATGTTTCTGCCAAATCTTAATAGCTTCTTCATCAGTATGGTAAACGGTGACGAGTAACTTCTCTTTTGGCAAATCAAACTCTTTGGTGATTAAATCCCAAGCAAGAGGTATAGCTAACTCTTTAAAATAATGACCAAAGGAAAAGTTGCCCAGCATTTCAAAAAAGGTATGATGTCGTGCCGTGTATCCTACATTATCTAAATCATTATGTTTTCCGCCAGCGCGCAAACACTTTTGACTAGTTACAGCGGATCTATAGTCTCTTTTTTCTGCACCAGTGAAGACATTTTTAAATTGTACCATTCCTGAATTCGTAAACATCAGGGTTGGATCATTATTGGGAACTAAAGACGAACTTTTAACGACTTCATGTCCTTTCTTCTCAAAAAAATCCAGAAAAGTCGTCCGAATTTCTGCTAGCCCAACCATAATTCCTCTTATTATAAACTATAGTATGTCCAATAAAATACTATAATTGTAACGCGTTAAATGTCTTCATAAAGCTTATTAGGTCTAGCTCTCAATTAATCTTTTTCCAAAAGAGCAGGTTCTTCGACAATTTCCTTAGAACTATCATTTCCTAAACCATTTGCATTTCTAATCTTTGCTTCAATCTCTACCGCTAATTCTTGATTATCAATTAAAAATTTCTTTGCATTTTCTCTACCCTGACCTATTCGATCATCACCGTAAGAAAACCATGCACCAGATTTCTCAATGATACCAAATTTAACACCTAAATCAATTATTTCGCCTGCCTTTGAAATACCTTCACCATACATTATATCGAATTCCACCTGCTTAAACGGCGGTGAAACTTTATTCTTTACAACTTTAACACGTGTTGCATTCCCGACTATTTCATCACGATCTTTTAGGGCTCCTATACGTCGAATATCCAATCTTACCGAAGCATAAAACTTTAATGCATTTCCTCCAGTTGTCGTCTCTGGACTCCCGAACATCACTCCTATCTTCATTCTAATCTGGTTTATAAAAATTACCATGCAATTAGAACGACTTATAGAGCCTGTCAACTTTCTCATTGCTTGGCTCATCAACCTAGCTTGAGCGCCTACTTGCGCATCACCCATATCCCCTTCTAACTCCGACCTAGGGGTTAAGGCTGCCACGGAATCAACCACTACCAATGAAACAGCACCAGATCTAACTAATGTCTCCGTAATCTCTAATGCTTGCTCGCCTGTATCGGGTTGAGAAATAAGTAATTCATCCAAATTTACCCCTAGTTTCTTAGCATAATTAGGGTCTAAAGCATGTTCGGCATCGACAAATGCACAAATACCTTCTGTCTTTTGCTCCTCTGCTACTACATGGAGGGCTAAGGTTGTTTTTCCAGAACTTTCAGGTCCATATATTTCAACAATTCGACCCTTGGGAAGTCCTCCAATACCAAGGGCTATATCTAAACTAATTGATCCTGTTGAAACTGCTTCAATATCCATCACTGGATTTTCTTGTCCTAATTTCATTATTGAGCCTTTTCCAAAATTTCGCTCAATCTGGGCTAGTGCAGTTTCAAGTGCTTTTTCTTTATCCATTACAAGTCTTTCTGAAAAATCAACAAGTTTTGTCATTTATATTTCCTTATTTCATATCTTTGTTTCGGTAGCAACATTACAAACTTAAAACTCAATAAAAATGATGGAATCACATTTTGTTCACTTTATGTTCTTGCATTTTTTTTTTCATTTAGCAAGATGATTCTGGATCAATCTACTCTCTTTAAAACCGCTCTAAAAAACCCATCTCCTGCTACTAAGGGATGTAAAAACATTCGATTTAAATCTCTGAAATTGTGGTTTTGCATCAAAAAAAAATTTACCTGTGCATCACCTTCTTCTGGTAACAAAGAGCAAACCACATAAATGATAACACCCCCAACTTTCACGTGAGAACTAGCTTCCTTGAGAATTTTTGCCTGATTTTCCTTCAATTCTTCAAGCCTATTTTTAGTTAAGTTCCATTTGGCTTGGGGATCGCGTCTCCAAACACCTGATCCAGAGCAAGGTGCGTCCACAAAAACAACATCACAAGATGATCTGTAATTATTTAAATCTAAAATATTTAATAATTTTATGGTAGCACCTGCCCTGTTAGCCCGACTTATCAATTCAACAAGTCTTTTCTGATTAATATCAAAAGCTAATA
The DNA here is from genome assembly GCA_029243395.1 of Paracoccaceae bacterium. GTDB lineage: Bacteria > Pseudomonadota > Alphaproteobacteria > Rhodobacterales > Rhodobacteraceae > CACIIZ01. Next base: position 174,274 of record JAQWSE010000005.1, read on the forward strand.
ATTCTCCTCTGTTCATAGTAGTAGAAGCTATTGCTAATATTTTTCCTCCCCCACCAGCACAATAATCAAGAATACATTTACCTTCGATTATTTCAGGTAAATCACACATGACCTGAGAAGATAGATCTTGGATCTCGATCATTCCAGAATTATAACTTCTAGAAGATTTTACCAATTTCCCACCTTCAATAACTTGAAGCGCATTTGTAGCAATGCTTAAACGAGAACATAAGATTCCCTCAGCAGCTAATTTCTTTTGGGCTTCAGTCGTCTGATTTTTGATCAGATTTACACGCAAATAAAGTGGGGCTCTTTCTTGCATTTCTTTCATAACTGATTTCAAGTCTGCTCCAAGTGATTGCGATAATCCATCGGCCAAAAATGATGGGTAATTAAAAGCTATTGAGCTTGGAGCTTCTGCCAAAATTTGGTTTTTCTCATCCAGTATTTTGATTTCGTTTGAATTTGGAGGATTGAGAAAATATTCATTTTCCTTTATTTCGTTTATCAATTCATCTTTTTTATAATGATCAGCCAAATAGGATAGAATTAAAAGGCGGCCATTTTCTTTATAGCCTCTCAATTCAAATGGAAAGATAAGTGATTTTCTTTTTCTAAGAACTTCAAAAATTATATCACGAATGGAATATCTATCGCCAGAACCGGCAAATCGATTACCTCTAAACCAGCTTTTTAAGGCTACCTCAATTGGTTTGCCTATGAGATAATCATCGATTATCTCAATTGCCGCTGCTGCTCTTGAAATTGCACGCATACCCTTAAAAGAAATTAAACCTCTTCTATGCCCAGTTTACTCCAGTAATTTGGTGCTTCCCTTGTTATCTTAACATCATGTACATGACTTTCTGAAAGTCCAGACCCTGAAATTCTAACAAATGAACAACCTTTTCTCATAGATTGAATATCCTTGTTACCAGTATACCCCATAGCTGCCCTTAATCCACCAATGAGTTGGTGGATTACATTATTGACGGGCCCCTTATATGATACCTGCCCTTCTATCCCTTCTGGAACCAACTTCTCAGCTTGAACTTCTTTTTGAAAATAACGATCTGCAGATCCTCTGGCCATCGCCCCGAGAGAACCCATACCACGATAAGTCTTAAAGCTCCTACCTTGGAATAAAATTATCTCTCCTGGTGCCTCATCGGTGCCAGCCAACAACGATCCTATCATCGCGCAAGTCGCTCCTGCTGCTATGGATTTTGCAAAATCTCCTGAGAACTTTATACCTCCATCAGCTACTATTGGAATTCTTCCTGTTTCAGCTTCCTCAACGCAATTCATTATTGCTGTCAATTGAGGAACTCCTACTCCAGCTACTATTCTAGTAGTACAAATAGAGCCTGGGCCAATACCAACTTTTATTCCATCTGCACCCGCATCAATCAACGCCTTTGTTGCATCTCGGGTGGCCACATTTCCTGCAATCACTTGCACACCCTTAAACTCTTTCTTTATTCTCCCGACGGCATCAATAACTGAAGAAGAATGTCCATGAGCAGTATCTATTACCACAATATCAACTTCCGCATCAATTAATGCCCCAGACCTATTGAAGCCATCCTCCCCAACAGTGGAAGCTGCAGCGCACCTTAACCGACCAAGTGAATCCTTACATGCGTAAGGATTTAATACAGATTGCTCAATATCTCTTATTGTGAGAAGTCCTGATAATTGATCATTTTGATCTATCACCAATAGTTTTTCAATTCTCCTTTCTCCCATTAGTTTTTTTGCTTCATTCACGTTTATTGGCTCGCTCACTGTAGCCAGATCCTCTTTTGTCATTATTTCTTTTACTGGGATGCCATCGTTCTCTACAAAACGAATATCTCTATTTGTCACTATGCCAATAACTCTCCGACTATCGCTGATAACCGGAAAACCAGTTATCTTATACTTTCGAGCTAGCTCTTTAGCTTTTTTTACGGTGTCATCAGGTTTAAGTGTTATTGGGTTAGATACAATTCCACTTTCAAACCTTTTTACCGAAGAAACATGTTCCACTTGCTCTTCAATACTTAAATTTCTATGAACAACACCCAAACCACCCGATTGAGCCATGGCAATAGCCATTTTTGTTTCGGTTACTGTATCCATCGCTGAAGAAATTAGTGGAATATTTAGTTTTATATCTTTAGTAATCATGGTCTCAGTGTCCACCATGTCAGGAGTTACAGAAGACGCTGCCGGAACTAGCAAAACATCATCAAAAGTTATGGCTTCTCTGATTTTCATTAATTCAATGCACTTTCTTACCCAAATTTGGTTTACCGAAATATTAAAAAAGTTATTAAAACCATAATATTCATAAGTTATTGTTTGATAAAATCTAAGGCCACTACATACTTTTCCGAACTATCAGACCTACTAGATTTTGGTTTAAAATTAATGACTTTCTTGAACTTACTTTTTATAGTTCTTTGTAAATTCATTTCCGCACCGCCCGTAAGAACTTTAGCAATAAAATTTCCACCGGGTTTAAGATAGTCAAAAGAAAAATATGCAGCAGCTTCACATAATGCCATAATTCTTAGATGATCAGATTTTTTGTGTCCTGTAGAATTTGCTGCCATGTCAGACATTATAACATCTGCCGGCACAGACAATAGACTGGCAATTCTTAGGGAAAAATCAACTTCTAAAAAATCACAAACATGAAATTCGGCCCCCTTGATAGGAGAAACTGGTTTTAAGTCAATACCTAAAACCCGGCCTGCTTTCTTAGTCATTATTTTGTTGTCTGCATTAGTTTTATCTACGGCCACCTGAGCCCAACTTCCTGGCGCCGATCCCAAATCTACAACAGTATCACCAAATTTAAATATACTAAATTTTTCATTGATTTCTAAAATTTTAAAAGCTGCCCTACTCCTAAAGCCTTCATGCTTAGCAAGCTTAACAAATGGATCGTTTAACTGTCGCCTTAACCAATTGGTAGAGGATAACTTTCTTCCCTTAGCAGTTTTGACTGAGACTTTCTTTCCTTTATCAATTACGGTTGCCAAAGTTTTATTTGCCGATAAATTATTTTTTGAACGTGGTTTATTACTGTTGCTAGGCGATATTTTTCTCATTGATCCTACCAAAATGGTTGTCTGCACTCATTAGTGAATACAGTATCCCCTCCCTTAACCCCCGATCAGCCACCCTCATACTTTTAGTTGGCCAAATTCTCAACAAAGTCTGCATGATGGCAGATCCAGACATGATCAATTCAGCTCTATCCCGCCCTATACCAGGTTCTCTTTTTCTTCCTTCAGGACCAAGCTGTAAAAATTTTTTAATTACTGCGTCAATATCAGCAGCTTTTAAGTCAAGACCATCTACCTTCAGCCTGTCATATCTGCGAAGACCCAAATGTACTGCTCCCAAGGTAGTCACTGTTCCCGAGGTGCCAATCATTTGCAAATCTTCTTTCTTATCACTTATATTCTCTGAAAAGTAAGGTAAAAAATTTTCAATTTGTTGTTCAAAATCGCAAGACATTAAAGCAAATCTGGCATTATCATCTTCAACATCAGAATACCTTTCCAACAAAGTTGCCACCCCAAGTGGCACCGAAATCCAATCAACTATTCTTACTCTCCCTTTGCCTCTAGAAAAATTTCTTGTACCAGCTGATTTGTGATGACCTAGTTGCAATTCTAACATTGCTGCCACTCGATGTTCTTGAGGAACACGAACTAAATCAATCCAAACTAATTCAGTAGAACCTCCTCCAATATCAACAATTAAAACTTGAGATACCTTACAGTCTAGCAAGGGAGCACAACTGATCACAGCCAACCTAGCCTCTTCTTCAGGTTTTATAAGTTCTAAAGTTAGACCCGTATCCCTCTTCACCTTACTGAGAAATTTCCTGCCGTTCTTCGATCGCCTGCATGCCTCTGTAGCTACCAGGCGTGACCTTCTCACCTCAAATCTTTTAAGCTTCTTAGAACAAACGTGTAAGGCCTGAAGGGCTCTAGCAATGCCTGCTTGAGATAGTTCCCCAGTTCTCTCTAAGTCAAGTCCAAGCCTGACTGACTTTGAAAAAGCATCTACTATTTCGAATCTGGGACCAGTTGGTCGGGCGATAAGCATTCGACAACTATTTGTTCCTAAGTCTAATGCTGCGTACAATGATTTCTTACTTCTTTCTTCGCCCCTTTTAAATTCATCCTTATGCCTTACCAACTTAGGATCCTTGCCTAAGTTCACCATAAAATTACCCTTTCACAAAAAATAGTAGAACCGGAATTTAGTAAAATTAACCTCTTATTGACCAGTTACCAGTTAGCTTACTACTTTTCTATTTGATATCAGGGTAGTATAAACATTGAATTAACTCAACAGGTTTAAATCTTTGCTCTTTAGTGTCGTCTTAGGTCATAAATCTGTCGATTTCAGAATAACAAAGCTGTCAAGTCACCTGTTACAAACTTTTGGGGAAGTGATGCTGACAAAAAAATCTACCAATTTTTCCATAGTAAGATAAGAGAAATATGACGAAAACTGTTCTAGAAAGTTTAAATAAAACAGTAATAATTGGCCATGATGAACCATTTTGTGTAATAGGTGAAAGAATAAATCCTACCGGCAGAAAAAAATTGGCCGCCGAACTTGAAGCAGAAATTTTTGATACAGTAAGGCATGATGCATTACATCAGGTAAGTTCAGGAGCGTGCGTGTTAGATATTAATGCTGGAGTGGTATATAATACTAATCCTAACCCTAACGAAACTGAACCAATCTTGATGGAAAAATTGATAACACTAGTACAAACTGTTGTGGATGTACCCCTATGTATTGACAGTTCTGTTCCCGCCGCACTAGAAGCAGGACTTAATGTAACGAAAGGGAGACCCTTATTAAACTCAGTTACAGGTGAAGAAGAGCGCTTGGAAGTGCTTCTGCCTTTAGTAAAGAAATTTAATGTGCCTGTCGTCGCAATTTCAAATGATGACACCGGCATATCAGAAGACCCTGACATACGTTTTGCAGTTGCAAAAAAGATAGTCCAACGGGCTTCTGATTTTGGCATTCCTGCAAATGACATTGTGGTTGATCCTTTGGTGATGCCCATTGGGGCAATGGCAACTGCAGGTCAACAAGTGTTTAAACTTGTTAAAAGGTTGCGAGAAGAACTGAAAGTCAATACTACATGCGGAGCTTCAAACATATCCTTTGGCTTACCCAATAGGCATACTATTAATGCCACATTTCTACCAATGGCAATAGCTTCTGGAATGTCCAGTGCTATTATGAATCCAACAAATCCAGATGAAATGAGCGCCATTCTAGCAGCCAATTTACTTATGAACAAAGATGCTAATGGATCAAAATGGATTAAGAACAATAGATCACTTGACCAAAAAACTGAATCAAATGGAAGTATTGGAGAAAGAAGAAGAAGAGGTGACCGTCATCGACGGAGCAGTCCAAGATAGCGTTTAACAACTTCTTTCAAGATTTGATACCGGAGTTTATTGTGACAGATGGTAAAAAAAAAGAAATTCCTGAAACTCAGCAACATTTAGTTGTTTTCACCCCGTCAGGCTTGAGAGGACATGTTCCTAATGGAACAAGTATTTTAGAGGCTGCACGAAAATTTGGAGTAGACCTGGATAGTGTGTGTGGAGGACGAGGGATTTGTTCTCGTTGCAAAGTGAAGCCAGCAATCGGAACGTTTCCAAAATTTGGGATGACCACGACTAACCAATGTCTCAGTCCTTGGAATGATGTAGAAGAAAAAGTTAATAAAAAAAAGCTCTTTAAAAAGGGTCAGAGGCTTGGTTGCCAAACAAAAATAATTGGTGATGTTATAGTTGATGTTCCTAGTGAGAGTCAGATCCACAAACAAATAGTCAGAAAAAGAGCTGAGGTCAGAGATGTTTTAGTTAACCCTGCTACAAAACTTTATTATGTAGAGGTTTCTCCTCCTAATATTCATAATCCAACAGGAGACCTGCAAAGATTAAAACTTGCTCTTGAAAAACAGTGGAACATAACTGATCTTGTAATTTCTATAAACAAAATTCAGACAATTCAGACCTTACTACGTAAGGGAAATTGGGCAGTAACTTGCGCTATATTCAGCCAAAAAAATTCTGCCCCTGAAATTATAAGCATTTGGCCAGGTTTTTTTGAATCCCAAATCTATGGTTTAGCTGTGGACCTTGGATCTACAACAATAGCAGCCCATCTCTGCAATCTAAGAACAGGAGAAGTGATATATTCCACTGGGGAAATGAATCCCCAAATTAGATTTGGAGAAGATCTGATGAGCAGGGTCAGCTATTCTATGATGAACATAGATGGAGCTGAAAATTTAAAAGTTGCAGTTCAGGAATCACTGAACGACCTCATTGAGAAAATAATCCAGGATTGCAAAATAGAAGCTAAACAACTTCTTGAAATTACGTTAGTTTGTAATCCTGTCATGCACCATTTATTCCTTGGCATTAATCCCACAGAATTGGGACAAGCACCATTTGCACTTGCAACTTCTGAGTCACTTTACTTAAACAGTTGGGAGGTCGGATTAACCTCCCTAGACAATTGTAAAGTTTATGTTCTCCCATGCATTGCAGGACATGTAGGGGCAGATGCCGCGGCAGTAATTCTTTCGGAGACCCCAAATACATCCAAAGAAAATGTGCTCATCATTGATGTGGGCACCAATGCTGAGCTCATATTAGGAAATGAGAAAAAAGTTTTAGCATGCTCTTCGCCTACTGGTCCAGCCTTCGAGGGAGCACAAATATCATCAGGGCAAAGAGCTGCTCCAGGGGCTATAGAAAAAGTTAGAATTAATCCTCTAACCAAAGAACCAATATTAAAGGTCATTGGTTGCGAAAGTTGGTCAAATGAACCTGAATTTTCTGAATACATTAAAATCCAGGGAATCTCTGGTATTTGTGGTTCCGGGATAATTGAGGCGGTTGCTGAAATGAGAACGGCTGGCGTATTAGACGGATCTGGCTTGATAGGATCTGAGGTAGACACCGGTTCCGTAAGATGTATTTCAGAAAAAAGAACTAATAGTTATATCCTATATGATGGAACGAGAGAAGGTCGGGCTTTAATCAAGGTTACAAATTCTGATGTCCGAGCAATCCAATTAGCCAAGGCAGCACTTTTTGCTGGAGCTAGACTGCTAATGGATGAAATGGGGATCAAAAAAGTTGATCGAATTGTATTGGCAGGAGCATTTGGGGCTCATATTTCAACAAAACACGCTATGATTTTAGGAATGATACCAGATTGCAAGTTAGATAAAGTTACCTCTGCAGGTAATGCAGCTGGAACAGGTGCTCGAATAGCTCTCTTAAATATTGATGCCAGAGAAGAAATTTCAAACACTGTTAAAAATATAACAAAAATAGAGACAGCTATGGAGCCTAGATTTCAAGAATATTTCGTTTCTGCTTCAGCTATACCTAATTCACTATACGAATTTGAAGAATTAAACAAAATTGTCCATTTACCTAATATAAATTTCAACAAGAAAAGGCGCTCAATTCGTAGAAAAGCAAAATAATTTCATATAACGTCATCTCCTTGCTATTTCTTATGGTTTAGTATTTAAACGGGTATTCTGATCAGGTATGATAAATTCATGTTAATTCTTGAGGAAAACTAATTGCAACTTTTTAGACTAATATATTATTCTCAGCCATTTGGTTATGACCTCCCTATGCTAAATGGTATCTTAACTGATGCAAAAACTTATAACCCTCCAAATAATATAACGGGCGCCCTAATATGTCGCGAGGACATATTCTTACAGCTTTTAGAAGGACCCAAGGATAGTATATTACTGACCTATAGCAAAATATTAAATGATGATAGGCACTTAAATATAAAAGTTCTAGTAGAAGAATTTTGTGAAAACCGTATTTTTCCCAAATGGCATATGAAAGACGATCCCGCTAGAAGTTGGTTCTGGACCAAAGAACAAATACACTCCGGTATATTGCAAACCATCTCCAAGTGCGAAGTTATAGAAGCATTTGAGAAAGTAGCTCGTAGTGTTTCAGAATAACTTGATTTTGAAAAAGGCATTTAAATAAATCATGGATTATTTTTGTCTTTTCTAATTCTCTAAAATTCCGGGATTAATGGATTAAGTGAAAGTTAATTACATTATTTTATTTGTTTACCTTAGATTCTATACTTATAGTTAACTCAAGAATGTATGTTGGGAATCAAAACTAGTTTTTTAAAGATAATTAAACGTCGGAGATTGGTTAATGGACAAGAAAGACGATTTGAAATCAAAAATTAAAAAGAATAGAAAAGCCATATTTGTGTTAGATGGAAAGATAGAAGGTAATAGATCCAAGATTGAAGAACTTAGATCTGCTGCTGAGCGAGATAATGCATCAATCGCAAGGAATTATACTGCTGCATTCTACGGGAATCATCATCTGACAAATCGAAATTCAGAAGAGATATTTAAAAACAGAATTGCCATACTCAATAATATGGATGTTGAAGGAGAGGTTGAAGTTAGCTTCCGAGAAACAATGATTAATTTGGCAAATGTAGATTTCTTTACTCATAGAGCAGAAGTAAATCAAGAAGTAATCGATATAAATGAGAAGCTAACTGTCGTAAATCGGCTACTCATAGAAATTAACCAAGCAATTATGACTAGAAACGAGAAGTCTGTGAAATTCAATCGAAGAAATCTTGACACTAATAAAAGATTCTTGAACGGTGAGTTTCACCCATCGAAGGCAACCGTTTCTGCAAACGCCAAGCGCTCAAAAGACAATGAAGAGCGCTGCGAAAAACTTTCTAAAGCTGCAGAAAAAAACAAATCAAAAATCGAAAAATTACGACAACTGGGCCAAGTTAATTCAGCTAACGTATTGAAGAATTCCATTGAAATTTCTAGGCGAAGAAGTCAAATAACTGAAAATCAAGAAGAAGTACTTAAAGATCAAATAGATATTGCAAGTACAGTATTTAACTAAGAAAAAATGGTTGAAATTAGATCTGAGAGCATTCACCATTGTATAGTCGTTATAGCTTTACTAAACAAAAACTTTTGCAAAAGTCGGTTGATGTTATTTTATGGGAGAAAAATAAATGAAATTCTTTGAAATTTTAAAAATTAACTTTAGAGTAGGCCTTTGTACTCTGCTACTAGCATGTTTTTCGTTTTCACTAAATGCAGCTGAGTACACTGGTAGATTATCAATGCACTGGAATGATAAACATCATTGCACAAAACATGCGCAGATGTTTGTGGATGAAGTTTTCAAGCAGTCCAATGGAAGATTAAAAATAGAAGTTTTCCATTCTGGGCAACTTTTTGGTATTAGAGAAATTATGGGAGGCATTACATCTGGTGCTGTTGACTTGGGTGGTGTTGTTGGAGTTGTCGGTTTCCCCAAAATAAACAAAAACTTTAATGTGGCCACAATACCAGGACTATTTGATTCTTTTGAGCAGCAGAGAAAGTTTTTCCAAAGATCTGACAAAGGTTCGGAGATTTGGAATGACCTTTTAAAGAAAACTAATTCTACTTTAGTTATGTATAATCCGGTTGGTCCCGTGATGACATTTAGTGGAGCTAGGGAACTGACAGGCGTTGATGCGATGAAAGACTTAAAAGCAAGGAGATTAATTGGAGCTGAAGAGCCAATGTGGAAGGCCTACGGTGCTAAAATTGTTGGACTGAAAACAAGCGAAGTTTATACTGCACTTCAAACTGGAATGATTGATACAATTAATACACCTCCCCAGAGTATAAGAGCTTATAGTTGGTGGGAATTCTTAAAATTTGGTCAAAAACCTTATCAATATTTTGCTGACGCATATATTATGGCTAATAGTGATTGGTTTAATAAACTACCAAATGATCTTCAAAAAATTGTTTCGGAAGCAGGGAAGAAATTCGGGGACGTTTCAACAAATAAGATAATCGGTGTTGGTGAGGAGGTCATCTCTGAGTTTGAAGCAAGAGGTGGAAAAATGACTGTTCTAACTGGAGCTGAAAAAGACAAATTTGACAAACTAATGTCTGAAAAAGTCCTTCCAGCAATGATGGATAAATTTGATGCTGATGCTTTGAAAGCTGCTGAAGCTTTTGTCAAAAAATAAATATAATAACTAAAGTTTAATTATTCTATATTATAATTTAAATGAATAGTTTTCTTTTGCCATTGCAATTTATAAATGGAATTTTGAGTAAAGTTACATTTTTTATTGCAATGACTATAGTTTCAATAATGGTTTTAGCACTTTCTGCAAGTGCTTTGACAAGGTATATTTCAGGCCATGGTTTTGATTGGTTTATAGAACTTCCCCCAGCCTTGGTAAGCTGGCTAGTTTTTCCAATGTTAGGACCTTTGTTAAAGACTGGGAATCATATCGAGGTCGATTTTGTTAGCACAGTAATGACCCAGCGTTCTATTAAATTTGTAAAATTTTTTGTATATTTGATCAGTTTAATATCCTCTTTTATTTTTTTTAAAGCAGGGCTAGATGCGACTATTTTATTTTACAATCTTGGTCAAATGATGGAGTTAGAAATAGATATACCAATTTGGTATATGTTTTTGTCTTTTCCAGTAGGTTTCATTATAATGGGTTCGTTTTCATTGGAACTGCTAATAACCACTTATCAAGAAATTCACGAAGATAGCTCGATCTAATGTTTTCTTTTGCGGTGATATTATCATTCATTTTGCTATTTTTGTCAGTCCCAATATTTTTAGTGTTCGGATTAGGTAGTTCAGTAGCCGCCATATGGGGACTAAATTTGCCCTGGTCCACACTTATCCAAATGGCATTTGAATCAATGAATAAACATGTACTTATTGCCGTACCATTATTCATTTTTTCAGGAATGGTGATGCTTAGAGGTGGTGCTGCGAATAGATTAGTTAATTTTGCAACCTCGCTTGTAGGACATTTACCTGGCGGGCTAGGAATTGCCATGGTTATTGCGATGGGCTTTTTTGCTGCCTTTTGCGGTTCAATTTTAGCAGCAATTACAGCTATTGGAACAATAATGATGCCTAAAATGATAGATGCAGGTTACCCAAAACCTTTCGTAATCGTATTAGCAGCATCTGCAGCATTACTTGAAGCACTAATCCCACCCTCAAATGCAGCAATTTTATATAGTGCCTTAACTTACGTTCCGGTTTCACAGACTTTCGCAGCAGGTATTATTCCAGGATTAATTTTATTGTTATTTATGATTGCACTTGTTTTATTTAAATGTCGGCACATAAAAAAATATAAAAGAGCCACAAATCATGAGAAATTGATACTTGGGATAAAAGCTTTTCCTGCATTACTAACTCCATTGATTATCTTAGGAGGAATATATGGAGGTTTTCTAACACCCTCAGAGTCAGCTGCTGTTTCAGGAATTTGGGCAATTTTTATGGGATTTTTTATTTATAGAGAGCTCACAATAAGCTCATTACTACAAAGTACAAGAGAAACTGCAATTACCACTTCTGTAATATTTTCTATCATTGCAATGGCAACATTTTTAAGCAAAGTTTTCACTTACACTCAATTTCCTCAATTTATTATTTCATCAATTACGGAAATGGGAGTTGGATTAAATTTCTTTTGGTTTGCCATGGCTCTGATCTGTTTGATTTTGGGAACTTTCATTGAAATAGTTCCGGTATTTTACCTTACCATACCAATTTTTTCTGCTATTATTTTATCATTTGATCAGAGTTTAATACATCTATATGTAGTCTTTGTTGCATTTGCTGGAATTGGGATGATTACACCACCTGTTTGCGTTGGAATTTATACATCCGCAAGCGTCATACGGGAAAATCCGGGTAGTGCATTTAAAGAGGTGCCACTTTTTACAATTGTAGGAATCATATACGGCATACTTATGATCTTATTCCCGGCACTATCAACTTGGTTGCCATCCGTCTTGACACAATAAGAGTAAATGTCTTTATTTTAAATAGCCTACGAGTGCGCCCAGTCCCAATAAAGATTTCTGACTTTCTTGGTAATTGGTCCTATTTGATAGTTAGTTGAGTCAAAACTTTTTACAGGCGTTACTTTCATCATATTACCAGACATGAACACCTCATCTGCATCATGCACATCTTGAAAAGAGAGTATGCATTCATGGACCTTGTGCCCAGCAGCTAACAAATTTGATATATGTCGATTTCTGGTTATACCTGCCAAAAATGTTCCGTTAGGAATAGGAGTAAATATTTCACCATCCTTGACTATGAAAATATTTGATGTAGCGGTCTCAGCAACATTACCCATTACATCAGCAACAAGAGCATTAGAAAAACCCTTGGCACGTGCTTCTGCAAGCATTCTGGCATTATTAGGATACAGGCAGCCAGCTTTTGCATTAACCACATTGTCCTCTAATACTGGCCTTCTAAAACTGGTCGTTGTCAGTGTGGCTGCGGTATTAGGATCAGCCATTGGTAAATCCTCTAAGCATACAGCGAATCCTGTTATCCCCTTTTTTGGTACTATTGCAAGATCGCCTCCATCAATAGCCCAATACATTGGCCGAATATATACAGCTTCTTTTGAATTCGATTTCTTTAGGCCCTCTAATATTATATCAACCATTTCATTTGGAGACACAGTAGGCGTAATCATCATAGCTTCTGCGGAGCGGTTTACTCTTTCGCAATGTGCTTTAAGATCAGGCGCAACTCCGTCTAAGAATCTGGCGCCATCAAAGACACTAGTTCCTAGCCAAGAACCATGATCAGCTGCCCTCATTACAAATTTATCCTCGGAATGCCAAGAACCGTTGAAAAAAGTACGGATATTTGAGCCTGTGGCCATTAACCTATTCCCTTCCAAATATAAATACTACTTGCTAAACTTAATTTCATCGAAAGATAAGGCCCCCACTCCTCATTTGCAATGAAATCCCAGTGCTAGCAGGTCACCCTAAACATTTTCTACTCGACCCTAATCACCTCTAATTTAAAATGACAAGCCTTAGCCATAAATCTTATCGGAAAGGCCATAGATTAATAACCCATTAATCAACGTAAAAATTGCAGGCGCCAAGTAAGCTTCAGCCGTATAATCAACTCCTTCTAGTTGAGAAGCCTCAGATGAATTTACAGTCAAATAGCCCAGGACAGTAAAGATTACGCTTTGTAAAAATAAGATCACAAAATAGGTCCAAGTTCCCTCTACCCCCCTGAAGAGAAGATAAAATCCCACTAAAAATGTGGCTAAAACGAATGATCCAGCAAGTCTTGCAGGTAATAGAGCTGACTGGTGGATGCCATATTTTTCCAGAAAATTTTCCGTATTCAGTACCGATTGATATGCGTAATACGCTCCTCCAGCAAGATTTAGCAAGTAGATTAAAAAGAAAAACCAATTATTAAATGATTCAATCATAATTGCCGCCTTATATTAATAAATTCAATAAATTAAGTAATTTTATTCATCCAATAAATCACCCGACCCGCCCATTTCTTTTGGAAAATCTTTGAATTTTGGAAGCCCATCTTTCATTGGAAGAACCGAGCTCTCATAATTGACATGCACGGTAGGCTTATATTCAAAATCTTCAAGAATTGATGCATAAACGTCGATTGCTTTATACGTGGTAGAATGATCAGTAAGAACATGCCCTCCACAATTTTTGCACCAGGTTCTGTCATGCCCCTCCACATGTGCATAACTTGCTGTATTGCCTTGACCCGCAGTTATTTTTACCTTATCTGGAGCCCATAATGAGGCCCCTGTTACAGGGCTGGCAGACCACGCCCGACATAATTTACAGTGGCAAACTGCCATAACCATTGGCTCTCCTTCGACTTCAACCTTGACAGTTCCACACATGCAACTTCCCTTATAAACTTTCATCTCTGAGTAACCTCCTTTGCTAGTCTTCAAATTTATATTTTAACTATTATATCTTTTAAGCACAAGTCCTCTATCTTTCCTTAACTGGAAGAAACAATGAAATTGTTAAAAAAGAACATGGTATTAGGATATTTATTTTTAGCTACATTAATAATTCTGACTTTTATAATAGCTTTCTGGCTACTTGTACCCAACTTTTTAGAGAAACCAAAATTCTCACTGCTAATCTCAGATGGCCCTATTCAAGTTAGAAATTATGACACAATGATTTCAGCTCAAATTTCCACAAAAGGAAAAAGATATGATGGTCTTAGGGCAGGTTTTATTCCTTTAGCCAGATATATCGGTGCAAAAGACCGTGATGGTGCTAAGATCTCCATGACAGCACCTGTAATGCAACAAATGGATGTCAAGAGTAAATCCTGGGCAATTTCTTTCTTTATGCCCTCTAAATACACTTTGAACCAATTACCTGAGGCTAAAAATAATAATATTATCGTAAGCAAAATAGCACCCAAACAAATGGCTGTTATCTCCTTTAATGGAGTTGCAAATAAAGATCTTTTAGGCAAAAAGCTTTTTGAACTCAAAGAATGGATTGAAAGCTCTGCATTTGTTATTTCAGGAAATCCAGAGCCTATCTATGCTTATTATAATGATCCATCAACTCCTGGCATTTTTAGAAAAAATGAGATTATGCTACTAGTCAGACAAAAAAATTAAGAAATTGATAAAGTCAATTTTCTTTGAACCTTTTGTCCACAATTTGATTTACTTGAGTTTTTATGTAACTCATTTAATAATACATGTGAGGCTAGGCCAAAAAGGCAACTTAAATTTAATAAATTTCGAGCAGTCAACATAGACATATAGGATTACTCGTACCTAAAAGTATCCTGAAACGTTTAACAATTTAGGAGAAAAGTAATGAAAATCACAATATCCATAATAACTTCAATATTCCTACTCTTCGGCCATTATGTTATGGCAGGCAGTAGCAGTACCAAAGTAGCACTAGTCCCAGGTGGACCACACCCATATTTTGCTGCATGGGAACAAGCAGGTAAAGATGCTGTAAAGGATTTTGGCCTTGGTAAAGCAGACTACAAAGTTCCAGCTGAATGGGACTTAAGCCAACAGAATGAACTTATAGAAAGCCTCGTAGGTAAGGGATATAATGCCGTATTGGTATTCCCAGGTGATGCTGTCGGCACAAACAAGATTCTGGGAGAACTTGACGATGCTGGAATCCCAACTGCAGCCTTAGCAGGATGCGTAGAACAACCTACTAAAGCTAAATTCTGCTTTGGAACAGATACAGGCCATTCCGCCTATCTAGGAACCAAACAATTAATTAAAGCTTTAAATGGCAAAGGAAAGATTGCTCATTTTACCGGCTTCTTAGTAGATCCCAACACAACATTACGCATAAAGGCTGTAGAAAAAGCTGTTGCAGAATCTGGTGGAGGTGTGGAAATAATCCAAGTGATTGCAGATATCGATGCTTATGAACCTGCTGACGAAAAAATTAATGCCTTTATGGCTGCCCAGGGTGGTGAAGTAGATGGAATAGTCACAACAGCTTGGGTACCGGCAGTGGTGGCAGCTCAAGCCCTAACCAATATGGGAGACAAGCGAATAAAAATGGTGGGAATTGACCATGATGAAGTAGTCCTAAAAGCTATTAAGGATGGTTATGTTCATGGAACCATGCTTCAAAATCCTTACGGCCAAGGTTATATTGGGTCTTATGTTATGGATAAAGTAAGAGGTGGTTGTTCCTTTAAAGCAAATGCTCCTTGGAAATCAACTGCTCAAACAAACCAATTCATAGACTCAGGCACAGTATTTGTGGATATAAATGATGTCGATACTTATGTACAAGCCATGCGCGGCATCTCTCTTGAGATCTTGGAAACTTTTGAAAGCACCTACCTGAACTGCTAAAACAATTTTCCAATGAAGCTGCTGGGGGGATACTCCCCCCAGCTTTTATTTTACATATTGAATGATTTAATGTTTAAAAAATTACCCAATTTTGCAGTCACTAATCAATTTGGACTATTCTTGCTGGTCATATTGTTTGTCTTATTTTTTTCTTTTTTCACTGATGGATTTAGCTCTCGATTTAACCTGTTTGCTCTATCTCGAGTAGTGGCAATTGATATAATGATTGGGCTTGCTATGATGGTAGTTATTCTAACTGGTGGCCTGAATTTGTCCCTTGGGGCATTGGGAGTTTCGGCGGCGATGTTTGGTGGATGGCTAATGGAAGTAGTTGGAATACCCATCATTCCAGCCATGCTCTTAACATTAGCGATGGGTGGTTTTCTGGGCTGGATAAATGGATATGTGACTGTAAAAACAGGGGTGCACAGCTTCATTGTAACCCTCGCCACAATGAGCATTTATTTTGGAATGATGACCCTTTTTACTGAAGCAGAAGCCTTTCGAAAACTGCCTGAGACTTTCACTGATTTTGGCAGTCTTAAGTTATTTAATAAATACGTTTCACCACTTTTACTTGTAAGTATATTCTTCGTTTTTTTGCTCTTCTATTTATTTAAATTCACTGATTTGGGGCGGAAATTGATAGCTGCCGGCGCAAATCCTGATGCTGCCGAACTCTCAGGTATTTCCGTAGGTCAGATGTTTATTTACTGTCATATACTGTCAGGCCTTTTAGCTGCAGTCGCAGCCCTAATGTTAACATCCCGGATTGGTGCGGCTATACCATCCATGGCAGGGAATTTGGGGTTTGATTGGCTTTTGCCGGCCTTTTTAGCACCAGTTCTAGGCGGAACATTGTTGTCGGGAGGCAAAGTAACAGTATTTGGAACTATGCTTGGTGCTGTCCTAGTAACCCTCATAACTAATGGGCTTTACCTGATCGAGGTTGGTGAATTTTGGATACGTTTCTTTTTAGGAATAATACTCCTGCTGGCAGTCTTATTAGATAAAGCTAGGGAATTTTTTGCTCAAAAAAGTAATGTGTTATCATGAATTTTTTTTCCCAAGAATATTTTAAAAAAGACTGGTTTGGATTACTGATAGTAGTTCTACTAAGCGGAGTGATCATTTCCTTCTTTAAGCCTGCCTTCCTTTCCAGTTTTAATTTATATGTATTAATGTTGAGCGTGAGTTTATGGCTAGTGGTGGCTATGTCACAAATGATAATTATTGCAATTGGCCAGATGAACCTTTCTGTTGGAGCCATAGGTGGCCTAGTAGCAATATCTTTTACAGGGCTGATGGAAGTACATGGTTTTTCTATACCTTACGCTATTTTGACAGGCCTCTTTATAGGTTTATTTTGTGGTTTTATTAACGGCTTTTTAACTGTTAAAACAGGTATATCTGCATTTATTATTACTTTAGCTACACTCTATATATTTAAGGGAATGAATCTTGGAATTACAGAAGCACAGCCTTTTTACCAAATACCTGAAAGTATAAAAAACTTTGGGAATGCCAAAATAATTGGACCAGTTCCCTATCTAATAATTATCCCAATCATTATTACCGTAATGATGTGGTTATTAATGAACAAAACCCAATCAGGCCGTAATATGTTGGCCTATGGTAATAGCGTTCAATCTTCTGAATTGATGGGTATTTCTCCTACAAAAGTTGTCATAACAGCTCATGTTATTTCAGGATTCCTAGCCGCTATTGGAGGTATGTTAGTAGTGTGCCGCCTACAACTTGGAACTCCTAACATCGGTGACTCGTGGTTACTTCCTTCTTTTGCTGCTCCAGTTATAGGTGGAGCGGTTTTAGCTGGTGGGAAAGTAGATGTGATTGCAACTGCATTGGGAGTAATAATAGTCGCTATCATCTCACAAGCGCTAGTCATTTTCAAAATCGACCCGTTTTTTGTCCAAATATTATTGGGGTTCATGATTTTAATAGCTGTTTTTATAAATAGATACCGTGAATATAAAGAAGAAAGAAGAAAGAAGATCTTTATATATGAGGCCTCCCATGAATAATTTGTGCTTGGAAATTAAAGAGGCTAGCAAAAAATTCCCAGGGGTCCTTGCTTTAGACAATGCAGATTTCAAATTAAAAAAAGGATCAATTCATGCTTTGCTTGGTGAAAATGGTGCAGGAAAATCTACTCTGATCAAGATTATCACTGGTTTATATAAGCAAGATACTGGTAAATTGCTCATAAACAATGTAGAAACTTCTCTAAATTCACCAACTGAAGCTCAAAATAGGGGAATATCGGTTGTACACCAAGAAAGAAACCTGATCAGGCGTTTTTCTGTAGGTGAAAATTTGCTCCTAAATGATCTACCCAAGAACAAATTTGGCTTGATAAACTATAAATTGGTCTTTGAAAGATCCAAGGAATGGCTTGACCTTATGGATCTGAACATAGATCCACGGACTGTAGTTTCAGATCTAACAGTTGCGAAAATGCAGCTTTGCGAAATAGCCAAGGCTTTATCAATCAAATCCAGGATTCTTTTGCTTGATGAACCCACTTCGTCATTATCTCCGCAGGAAACCGAACATCTCTTTAAAGTATTACAAAAAATTGTGCGAGAAGAAGATGTCAGCATTGTTTTTGTCAGTCACAAATTGGAAGAAGTATTTGAGCTTTGTGATCAAGTCACAGTCTTAAGAGATGGGAAAAATGCCTGTACTTCCGAATCCATTAATAAACTCACTCGTCAGAACCTGGTTAAACTTATGATTGGAAGAGAAGAACAGATCATTAAATCAGAAAAAAAAGTAGTTAGTGATCAAAAAACGGTCTTGAGACTTGAAAAAATTAATACCGAACTTGGCCATCACGACATTAATTTAACTTTAGGTAAAGGTGAAATCATCGGGTTATATGGACTCGTTGGCTCAGGTCGAACAGAGCTAGCCAAATGCCTACTAGGACTAGAAAAAATCGTTTCAGGCCAGATTAAGATAAATGAAAATGAAGTGAGACTTGATTCTCCCAAGACAGCATTGGATCGATTTAAAATCGGATATATTAGTGAGGATAGAAAAAAAGAAGGACTCATCTTAATGCACAATGTCCTTGAGAATGCAGGAATTACAATTTGGTCTAAAATTAAATCATTTTTGAGTTTTTTAAGTGATAAAGCAATACATGCAAAAGTGGATCCTTTTATACGTGAATTAGAGGTGAAAACCCCTTCTTACTCTCAGCTGATCTCGAACCTTTCAGGCGGAAACCAACAAAAAATCAGTGTTGCAAAATGGTTAGCAGCTGGTACAGACATACTCATTATTGATGAACCTACGGTCGGAATTGACATTAAGACTAAGTCATATATTCACGAATTGATTATAGGTCTTGCAAAAAAGGGAACTTCTATAGTTTTGATTTCAAGTGATATGCCGGAAATGATTAGCTTGGCAGATAGGGTCATAGTGATGAAAAATTTCAAAATTGAAGGTAACGAACCCAATAGCCACAATTATGCCGATATGAGCAGCAAGATTATGGCATATATACACGACTAAAAGGGATTAGCTTCTTAATGAAAATAAAAAATATAACAGTCCATGACATTAGGTTTCCAACCTCACTACAAAACTTGGGAACTGATGCTGTCCATGTAGATTGCGATTATTCAGCAACCTATGTAAAAATTTATACTGAGGATCCAAAATTAAATGGAACTGGTATAAGCTTCACAATAGGAAAAGGAAATGAGCTGTGTGTGAGTGCCTTAGCGCATTTCACTCCTTTATTTTTAGGTAAAACTGTTTCTGAAGTAGAAGCAGAAATGGCTAGTCTTTGGAAACAATGTACAAATCATAGTCAACTCCGGTGGGTAGGCCCTGAAAAAGGGGTAATTCACCTAGCAGTAGCTTCTCTATTTAATGGGCTCTGGGACCTTGTTTCCAAATTCCATAATAAGCCCTTATGGCAATATATATTGGATTTAGGAGATGAAGAGCTTTTGCAAAAGTTAACCTTCTCTTATCTTGATGACGTCATAAGCGAAGAAGAAGCTCTAAGAATTATCAGGGGGAAGAGAGCACAATTAAATCCTTCGCGCCAAGATGTTTTGGAAAATGGCTTCCCCTGCTATACAACTGCTGCGGGCTGGTTGGGCTATTCAGATGAGAAAATGACAAACTTAACAAATAAATTTCTGAAGCAAGGCTGGACACATTTTAAGGTAAAGGTAGGTCAAGACATTGATAGGGACATCAAAAGATGTGGTTTAATAAGAAAATTAATCGGTTGTGAAAACAAATTAATGGTAGATGCCAATCAAATTTGGAGTGTTAATGAGTCTATTGAAAACATTAATCTTTTAAAAGAATTTGACTTATTTTTCGTAGAAGAACCCACACACCCCGATGATATACTCGGATTTAAGAAAATCAAAAACTCAATAAATGATGTGAAATTAGCCACTGGGGAAATGTGCCAAAATAGAATTTTATTCAAACAATTTATAGAGCACAAGGCTCTAGATTTCCTTCAAATCGATAGCTGCCGACTCGCTAGTATTAGTGAAATCATCCCTATTCTCCTTATTGCAAGTAAGTTTGATATACCAGTTATAGCACATGCAGGAGGAGTTGGCTTATGTGAGTATGTCCAGCATCTAAATATAATTAATAAATGCCTAATAACCAACAATTCAACTTTCATGAGTGAATACGCTGATAGTTGTGCTGAACATCTAGTCAATCCGGCAAAAATAGCCAATGGTTCTTATATCACTCCAAAACAACCCGGTTATTCAGCCATAATTAAAGATTCTTCGATAAAGGAATTCGAATACCCTAATGGAAATTACTGGAAGACCTACGTTCACTGATGATGAAAAACTTCTTCCATTAACGACCACCATTCTCCATCTTTTCTGCCTACCAAGGGTTTTTGACATGGTTTGCAAACAGCCCACCATTCTTTTACCTTTTCATTTTCAGACATAGTTTTCATATCTTTCTCATAGTCATCACCGTGATATTCCATATATCCAAAAAGATAATTATGGTGTAGAAAAATAGAGTAATTCTTACAATGCAATTCTGTCAGGTTTTCTAAGACTGCAGGCCACACCCTAGCATGTAGCTTCTTGTATTCATCAATTTTCTCTTCTCGAATACCAATCATCATGCCAATTCGTTTCATCTTATTCAATCCTATAAAAGTTTCTGGCAGTTCTTGAAAATATATTTAACTGCTCGTCATCGGATAATCCTGAGCATAACTCCTGTGCCAAATCAAACCAGTTACCATAACTCTCAACCATAGTTAAAACTGGCCAATCACTACCCCACATAATCCTTTGAGATTCAAAAAGTTCAAAAATGCGTTCGACATAAGGTATAATTTGCGCTTTCGTGTAATCTTCACCAATTTCTGTCACGATTCCAGAAAATTTACACCATGTATTGTCAAGGCTTGCTAGTGCACTCATATCCTTTAGCCATTCGTCAATTTCACCTTTAGGGATAATTGGTTTAGCTATGTGATCTATCACTATTGGCAAGTCAGGGTATTTCTTTGCAAACACAATCAGATTTTTTAAGTGATTAGGCCTGACCAATGCATCAAATGACAGGCCTTTTTCGACAAGATAATTCAAGGATTCTGTGAGTGTATCCTTTAGCATCCAATTTGAGTCTCTTATATCATGAATCATTGGCCTGAAACCCTTTAGAAGGGGATTCTGTGAGAGTCGATCAATGCAAGACTTAACATTAGGGTCTTCAAAATCCACCCAACCAACAACACCCTTTACATAGGGCGTCTGGCGGGCAATATCCAAAATGAAGTCTGTTTCAGCAACTGTATCAGCCGCTTGGACTATTACCGTTTCTGTTATTTTTTTTTCTTTAATTAAGGGACCCAGATCTTCAGAGATGAAGTCTCTGTAAATAGGCTTGAAATCTGGTGTCATCCACGCATAGTCACCTCGTGACAGTGTCCAGAAGTGTTGATGGCTATCTAAATACATCAGAAACAGGTTAATCAATATATTAAATGTTTTCAATAATATTCTTGCTTAAAAATTTTGCCTGATATTTGCTTATTATCACCCTATTAAGAAGCTGTAAAAAATTACTTGGTAAATTCAACCTTTGGGATTACCTTTCTTGAGTTTATTCAAGTTCTAATTACACTATTTTTTTACTTCTGCCCAAAACACAGCTTTTAGCAATGACCTGGTGACCGTAAATGGAAAAGTATTTTAGAGATAAAAGAAAAATTGACCCTGAGAAAAACTTCACCCAAATCAATGAACCAAAAGACTTACATGACCAGATAGAGATTGGTCCCACAAATTTGGCTTATAACGAATGGTCTGAAGAAGGTTTAGAATTACCTAATTTACAGATAATGAGAGAATATCGGTGGAAAAGACTGCATCAGTCTATTCTACAAAGAGAATACGGAGGGCTATTAGTCTTTGATCCTCTTAATATCCGATATGCCACCGATAGCACTAATATGCAAATCTGGAACATGCATAATCCGTTTCGTGCAGTTCTGATATGTGCAGATGGCTACATGGTAATTTGGGACTATAAAAATTCTCCATTCTTAAGTACATTTAATCCCTTAGTAAAAGAACAACGTTTTGGTGCGGATCTATTCTATTTTACTCGTGGAGACAAAGCCAATATAGCAGCTGACCGATTTTCTAACGAAGTACGCATACTTTTGGAGGAACATTCTGGCGGAAGCAAGAGGCTCGCAGTCGATAAAATTTTAGTCAATGGCCTTAGATCACTAGAAGCCCAGGGATTCCAAATATTCGAAGGTGAAGAACTAACTGAGAAAGCTCGATCCATTAAAGGCAAAGATGAAATTAAGGCAATGCGATGCGCTTCAATAGCCTGTGAAAATAGTGTCTATTTAATGGAGGATTTTGCCAGAAAAAATGTACCTTATGGTAATACTAGTGAAGATGACATTTGGGCGGTGTTACACGCCGAAAATGTAAAACGTGGAGGTGAATGGATAGAAACACGGCTATTGGCTTCTGGACCAAGAACTAATCCATGGTTTCAGGAATGTGGCCCAAGAATTACTAGGAATAATGAAATAATAGCCTTTGATACAGATTTAGTTGGCAGCTACGGGATATGTATAGACATTAGTAGAACCTGGTGGATTGGAGATGAAAATCCGAGACCAGACATGCTTTACGCAATGCAACATGCGCACGAGCACATTATGACAAATATGGAAATGCTCAAACCAGGCGTTTCTATGGAAGACCTTACGCATAATTCTCATACTTTGGATAACCAATACCAAAAAGGTAAGTATGGAGTCTTAATGCATGGTGTTGGACTCTGTGACGAATGGCCTGCCATCAATTATCCTGATGGATTCGTTAAAGGAGCCTATGACTACCCTCTAGAAGAAGGAATGGCTTTATGTGTAGAAGTCTTAGTAAGTCCAGAAGATGGAGATTTTTCCATAAAACTCGAAGATCAAGTTTTAATTACAGAAAATGGCTACGAAAATTTAACTAAATACCCATTTGATCCAAGGCTAATGGGATCTGCTTAAAAAATCTGGAGAAAAAAATGACAAAAAAAACTGTGAAATTTGTTGAAATGAAAGATGGTGATAAAGAAGATTATATGCTCCTAAGAGACTTAGAAAAACCTTACCTTTCCATGACCCCAAACCGGATAGTTGCTGAATTAAAAAGACAAGGGAATGTATCACTAGAGGGGTATCAAATAACCCGCTTAGAGCACGGTCTTCAATCAGGCACAAGAGCATATAGAGATGGAGCAGATCTAGACTGGGTTGTAGGTGCGTTACTGCATGATATTGGGGATGGTCTGGCTCCACAAAATCATGATCGAATGTCAGCAGAAGTCATAAGGCCTTTTGTAAGAGAAGAAGTCTCATGGGTAGTTGAACACCATGGAATCTTTCAAATGATATATTATGCGCATCATTACGGCTGGGATAAGAATGCACGCGATAAATTTAAAGATAATATTTACTTTAAGTCATGCTCTGACTTCTGCGAGCGGTGGGATCAAAGTTGTTTTGACCCTAATTACGCTTATGAAGCTCTAGATTTTTTCGAGCCTATGATACAAGAAGTGTTTGACCGGAAAGCGTATGATCCCAAGATAATTAAATCAAAAGAAGTAATTGGCTTACCTTGAAATATTTTTTAATAAAGGTGCCAGGGTTTATATACACTACTGATCAAAAAGATTTTTCTTCTTACTTGAGTGGTGATCTATTTGACTTATGAGCATGTTGATCCCTCAATTTTGTCATATATTTATGAAGTAAATGACACTTTCCCTGACCCGGTATATGAAAGGAATCCGAAGGAATCGAGAGACTTATTTTCCAAACACGCCAAAACATTACCACTAATTAGAAATAATAAACTCATAGTATCCGACCATGAGCTAATAATCCCAGAGGGACAGATTGCTGTGAGAGTATATAGGCCTACTGCTGAAAGAAAAAAACCTGCTTCCTTGCTATACATGCATGGTGGTGGATGGATAATGGGAGATCTAAATTCTCATGACCAAGTATGTGTTGACCTATGTTTACGCTGCACTCTAACAGTTATTGCTCTGGATTATGGCCTTTCCCCAGAAAATAGATTTCCTGTGGCTCTCAACCAATGTTTTTCAGCTTATCTGGAGCTGATAAGCAACAAAATGTGGTTAGGATCAGCATCACAAAATATTTTAATTGGCGGAGACTCAGCCGGAGGTAATTTGGCTGCTGCTTTGTCTATTAAATTACGGACAGAATTTAAACCATTACCAAAAGCACAAGTGCTATTTTATCCTTGCCTATCTCTCAATTTCAATTCGCTATCATATATAAAACATGAAAACGCCCCTATATTAGACAAAAAATCCATGAAATGGTTTTGGGGTGTTTATCTAGATAAAAACTTCCAAATAAATGATCCACTAGCGGTTCCAATGCTTGAGAAAAACTTATCTAACTTACCCGAAACAATAATGTGCACCGCAGAGATAGATCCTCTTGAATCTGACGGGATTGAATATAAAAATAAATTACTTGAGCATGGTACTTCTGTTACGCATGTTCATGCTAAAGCCCTAGTACATGGATTTATTCGATTCCGTGATAAAAGCAAAGTAGCAGATAAATATTTTTGGCTAGTTTGCGAGAAAATCAACGAGCTATTGGAAACAAACGATTAATTGATACTAATATCCGTTGAGGTTAGCTCTGAATCAGAGTTGTATATGAACATTCCAGAAAAATGACTTTCTTTAAAAATAAATGTCTTCTTCAAATCTGAAAAGAATTCCTTGGCTTGATCTTCAAAATTTTTGAGATCCTCACTGGTTTCAAATTTGAGGTGAATCGCAACACTACCACATTGTCCTATAGAAATATTTAGGGATCGTATATTGAACTCATCTCGTTCACTTTTTTGCCCCACCTGACTTTCGTCATAGCCATTGTCAGCAATCTCGCACTGGTTTTCATAATCAAACAAGCTAAAACTAGCCTTTTCAAAACCTGAGATATCTTTTGCCAAATCACACTAAATCTGGAAAAGCTCCGGCTCAGGACTATCTATCAGCCCAGTACTTATAACTGCATTAACTCTTCTTTCTTCGTTTGCAGGTCTTGGCGCTAGTGCAATCGGCATTTTGATCTCCTGATCTGACAGAATAGGTTATTCATCCCATGACAACTTAGCCAATAGCCCCATTAATATTTATCTCTGTAACTCTAAGAAAGTGCTACCGCCTTAACTGATTGCTTCTGCTAATTTTCTAGCTCCAAAGCGGACTGGGTCTGTAACTGGTAACTGAAGTTCATTCTCAAGATTTTCAATTTCATAATTAGCCATATTCTCATTGAGATCTCTAGTATCAAGTGCTAAGCCTTTAACTTTGGCTGCAGAAAATAAGTTCATACAGGAAACCGTTGCTTCATTCAGTTGAATGACTTTTTTCAAAGGAGGGATTTTTACCTCTGTGACACTTTCTACTTTTTCTAAGCCAAAGCGATGACATAAGATCATAGCTGTAGGACAACTCCCTCTCATCAAGGGTAGAGTAGCAGTACTACCAGGATTTAAAAGAGACCCCTGCCCCTCAATGATAACCACATCCCTATCTTTATATTTCAGAACCATTTCTTCCACCGCACCACTGGCATGATCAACCTTGAATGCATCCAAAGGAATACCACTGCCAGAAATACAAATACCCGTTTGACCTGTGGCTAAAAACTTAGCATCAACTTTCAGTTCTAAGAAACTTTGTGTTAATTCAAGACCTGCAGTCATTTTCCCAACCGCCATATCAGTACCAATCATTAGAATTCGTTTATTATGAAGAGTACTAGCTCTAGCAGCACCAATGTTAGGCAGCACACCCGTGGGTGTCCTTATATCCCATATCCATTGATTAGCCTTTAAGTCCTTACTATAAATCTCATTTATAGAATCGTGCAGACCATTCACAATTGAGATGCCCTTAGAGATTGCATACTCGATCACATTTAGCCATGATTTTGGAAGTCGGCCGCCAGACGGTGCAGTACCCAGGACCATTACTTGAGCACCAAGTTTGATAGCCTCCTCAACTCCACTAAGAATTGGAATGTCCTTATCAATTTTACACACCTCTTTGACAGTTTTGCCAGCTTGTTTACTATCAATCACAGCAGTAACAGGATTTGGACTATAACGAATAACCCCCTCTGCCATCTTGGCAAAAAGAGTCCCCATGCTACCCTCCGCATAAATAACCAGTTTGAGATCTGGATCAAGCATCCTTCAAATTTCCTCCATGCCCTGGGACATCTTGTGGGGTAATAATGCCATTCACTAACAAGGCTCCTGAAGTAGGATTTGGATCTATATTTAAATGAGAATCTAAATCAATATAATCAAATAAGGCTCCAATAGCGGCACCGGCAGAAATAGAAACTGAACTTTCTCCCATACATCCAATCATTGTTTTCAGATTATGAGCTCTAGAAACTCCAACCATTCTTATTGCTTCAGTTAATCCTCCACATTTCATTAGTTTAAGATTTATTCCGTCAACATACTTTGAGAGTTCAGGAATATCTTTAGAATTTCGACAACTTTCATCCACAAAAAGCGGCAAAGGTCTACCCTTAAAAAGAAACCTTAAGTTTTCCTCTTCTCCTCTAGCCAGTGGCTGCTCTACATATTCGACATTCCTTTCTTGCAACCAATTTAACATTTTATGGGCATCTTCAACAGACCAACCACCATTTGCATCAACTCTTAATTTTGTAAAACTGTTTTGAAGTGCTTCAAATATGGCAGAGAACATTTCTTTATCATGATCTATCCCTTCAGGAGATCCCAACTTGATTTTAAGATTTTCTAACATTCTTTTTTCTTTTAAATACCTCATTCTCTCCTGAACTTCTTCAGGGGTCATTATCCCAATCGTAATCGAAGTGCTTACTTTTGGAAGACTTAGACCAAATAGTCGAAACAAAGTCATGTTTGCTTCCTTTGCCCGGAGGTCCCACAAGGCCATATCTAAAGCTGCAAGAGCGCAAGGCGCTATTCCAAAATCTACGGCCTTTAAGTAGGTTTCTAAAATAGATTCAGAAAGATTGTCTTCTTCTCTCAAAAATTCTTCAAGACTTTCCTGACCAAATTTTGCGGACTCAGCTCCTTCCGTCGTGCCTGGGCACATCTCTCCCAAGCCAACGTTTTTACCATCTGAAACTGATACAAATAGATTTTCCGATCCTGAAAATATTCCTCTGCTTATCTTTAAAGGAAATCGTTTTTTAAGGTATAATGTCTTAAATTGTACACTTTTCATAATAATGTGACACCTTCATAGTAATTATTAAACTAATCTCTTACGAGTGATTATGCATTGTTTTCTTTCTTGCTCTAGTTTTCTCAGTTGCCAATTCAGATCCATCATGAAATGTACCAAACCATCTATCCCAGGGCATCTCTTCATTACCGTAATTGCATTCATAGTAGCGATGATGTAGCTGGTGATAAAACGTCCCTAAAGCTAAACGGCGTGTATCTTTTATCAATAAATTTTCGTAGCCAGTGTGAGTCATGGCAGCTCCTGGTCCTAAATAAATTACATGATAAATAACGTGTATAGGATGTGAGGCTAGAACCCAGTGAATACATATACTTGATATGTAACAAAAATGCTCAACAGGATGCATAGAAAATCCAGACCACGGCCCCACATTTACATTCCGGTGGTGCAAAGAATGATACCTCTTATAAAAAAAAGGGATATGTAAAAACCGATGGATCCAGTAAAAATGGAAAGCAGACCATATTGGCAGGAAAACAAAAAAAGCAAAAAACCAGACTGGGTTTCCCCAAAAATAGTTAACCGGGGCATAATCATTTGCTAAAAGCCACATCGTCACTACTTGGAAAACAGTCACTTGTCCAACACCACTAGTAAGAGACCAAAACATATTGTCGTGAACCTGATTAGAGAAACTCCACAATCTTCCTTTACCAAGATCTCGTCGATCAAACTTTAGATTTTTTGATTGGCCTTTTACTATATAAAAATACCAGTGCAACCCTCCTGCTATGGTAATCATTAAAGACATATTTACTAACCAAGTTTGAAAGATCCAAAAAAAAGAAATTGTTTTAGCTTCTTCTAAAGGCGGGTAAAGAAATACCCAAGCTAGTGCTGCAATTATCGCAAGTAATAGCTTTTCCCCCAAATGCAACCAATTGCGAAAAAACCATAAAACTAAGTGTCTAACCCCAAACGAACTGTTAAATAGTGAATAATTCTCCAATGGTAAATCAGGATGATAATTCCATTGAGAGTTATTTTTTTCTTTCACAATTTTTTCTACCATCTGTGTAACTTAGAATTCTTGAGTGGTTGACATATTCAATTATGGTAGCAAAATATTTAAAGGTGTTCTAACACTTAATTAAGTTTAAACTTTATAGTTGAAAGAGTTCGATATCTCAAAAAGAGTATTACTTGTTGGAGCGACTGGCTATATAGGAAGGCATGTTGCTAATATACTTGTGAAGCAAGGCTACAAACCAGTTTGCCCTCTAAGATCGATAAACCCTAAATTTGCACAGCAAATGAAATTAAGTCCTGAGCAAACACCTATTTGGGATTTGGAAAATAAGTCATCAGTGAATAATGTTTTTGCTAGGTATCCAGATTTGTGTGCTATCATTTCATGTGTAGCAAGTCGAACTGGGGGAATTAGAGACTCTTGGTTAGTCGATTTTGAGCTAAATATGAATATTTTGACCGAGGCTAAATCATTCAATATTAATAATTTTGTTTTGCTTTCTGCAATTTGCGTTCAAAAACCAATGTTAAACTTTCAGTGGGCAAAACTCACCTTTGAGAACAAACTTCAATCATCTGGTTTAGATTTTACGATCGTCAGACCCACTGCCTTTTTTAAGTCACTGGCAGGGCAAATTAAAAGGGTCCAAAACGGGAAAAAATTCATTTTATTTGATGATGGAAAACAAACTAGTACCAAACCTATATCCGAAAGAGATTTAGCATTTTTTCTAATCCAATGCATAAATAATAAAAATAGAAAGAATAAAATACTATCCATTGGAGGGCCAGGACCAGTACGAACACAAAAAGATTTAGGTGACATCATTTTCAAGTTACTTAATAAATCTCCGAAATATTTCCACATGCCGAGCAATGTATTTAAAATCCTAGCTACCCTTATCAGCCCTCTAGGCTTAATCTCAACGAAAATGAGAGACAGAGCAGAATTCTTACGAATTGCACATTATTATGCCACTGAATCAATGTTATTCTGGAATAAGAAAATAGAGCAATATTCCCCTGAAGAAACAATCGAAGTGGGAAAAGATACAATTGAGAATTTTTATAAATCTATCATAGAAAACGATACACAACTAGTTAAAGATAAGGAACAGAAATTTTTTGAGTGACCCTAAATATTATCTTCATTGAAAAACTTCATTACATTTTTTAAAAACAAAAAATCTATTAAATAGCTTAATTTACTCCAAAGATTTTAATATAGGGTTTCTTAACTTTCTTACTTCACAAAGAATGTCTTGCATGTTGACATTTAAAATTGAGCCGTCTCTAACGCATTGCATTCCCTCAATAAATACGTGTCTGACATCAGATTTTGAGGTTGAATAAACCAAGTGAGTGATAGGATCAAAAAGAGGTGCTGCATGTATTGATTGAGTTGAAATAACTATCAAATCTGCCTGTTTCCCAATTTCTAAACTACCTATTTCACTAGATTTTCCTAAAGCCTTAGCGCCATTAGATGTAACCATTCTAATCACTTCTTTTGCTGAAATAATATCCGGCTTCATTAACGCACCTTTTGGCAAGGTAGCGGCTAGTCTCATAGACAACCACATGTCCAGATCATTTCCACTTATGGCACCGTCGGTTCCTACAGTTACATTGATATCACGCTCAAGAAAGTCTGAAACAGGTGCAATCCCTGAACCTAATTTTAAATTTGACAGGGGATTATGCGCTATCACAGATTTTCTCTCTTTTAATAGATCTTTTTCATAATCATCCAAATGAACGCAATGAGCCAGGATTGCTCTATCATCAAGAATATTTAGATTATCTAAGTGCCTTATGACTGATCTACCGTATCTTTCCTTAATGTCAGTTTGCTCAAAACGAGTTTCAGCTGCATGCGTTGAAAATACCACCTTATATTCATCTGCTATCTTCTTAGCTTCTTGCAAGTGCTCAGGTCCCACCGTATAGGTTCCATGAGGCATTACTGCAGGAAAAATAGTTTTAGAATTATGATATTTAGAACAAAAATCTGAAGCTTCACTTAAATACTGATCTTGAGTTCGGTTTCCCACCCCAGGAAAATCCATGAATGTGCCGCCTGTGCAAAGCCTCATACCTAAATCAATCGAAGCCTTAGCAGTTTCAAAAGGATACCAGAACATGTCGACTACAGTAGTCACACCTGCCAGGAGGTTTTCTGCCAAACCAAGATAGGAACCTAATAGGGTTGTTTCCGGAGTAAGAATAGCTTTTTCGGCTTTCCAAACGTCTTGCAACCAATCTTCCAAGGACATGTTTTCCACCAAGCCCCTGAACAAACTATCAGCTGCATGGCAATGGGTGTTAATAAGGCCTGGCATAATAATTTCACTATCCAACTTAATTATTTCTTTTGCTTGAGGCAAATCCTGGGGATATTTTGGCGCTTCCATGATAAGTGCTATTTTACCACCCAAAACCCCTATTACTCCATTAGTCACAATATTTGAGTCTTTACACCCCGTAACTAAGGTCCCACCAACAAATAATAAATCTAACATGTCTAAATCACTTCCAAATCTAAAGGTGCGTCTTTGACAAATATTTAAGCCCCCGAAAAGGAAATTTGTCACGTAGGTTAATAGATCCTAATTAAAATAACCTGCTCGAACAATCGCCCCAATGAAATTACATATTATTCTCTCAGCATGAATGAAGGTCATTCTACGACCCTCAAAAGATGGCGAAATCTCAACTAAATCCATCCCTAAAACTCTGCCCTTACTGACCAGCCCATGAATAAGTTCCCTTATCTGTATCCAATTAAGCCCTCCAGGAGTTGGAGCATTAACAGCTGGCATAATAGTCGGATCAAGACCGTCTGCATCTATCGTAAGATAAATTGGACCTTCTGGAATTCTTTCCAAAATATTCTTGATCCCAAGCTCGTGGACTTCATAAGCACTGATTAAATGCGCGCCGTAATTTTTTGCAGATTCGAATTCTTCATGACGACCACTTCCTACTCCTCTCAGACCAATCTGGAATATCTCACTAATGTGATCCATTTCTGAGGCACGTCGAATACCACTGGAATAACCTTCTTTTTCTCCATTAATTTCATCTCGCCAATCTAAATGGGCATCTACTTGAACCAAAGTTATCTTTTGATTCTTTGGTAACCCACGAAAAATCGGAATGGGAATGCCATGATCCCCACCTATAGAAATAAGAGTTGCACCAGCATTAAAAATCTTTTTTACAGCCTTTTCTGCTCTTCTATAATGCTCTCTCGGATCCTTCAAGTCAGACGTTACATTTCCACAATCAAAGACTTGAACATTTTGGTTGTGCAAAAGATCCCCTCCAAGGTCCCAATCAAAATGTTTGATTGTCCTAGGTTCATGCCAAGCTCCATCTTGAGCATTTTGCCTCAACAAATCAGGGGTAAGGCTTTGATCATTTGCGAGTTCATTGGGATAATATGGTAATCCGTATGGTATACCCATTATAGCTACATTAGCATCTAGCTCATCTAGGTTGGCACAAAATGGAAACCCTAGTAAGCCATTATCCATAGTTTTAGGTATTTGAGTAAGTTTAGCTTTCATCGATAAATGATAATATATTCCACCATTTAATTCCAGTTTCATTATAGCCTTTAAAACTTTGAACAGTGTCTGCAGACTATCTGTTTAGTCATTCATTATAACTGATAAATCGATCCAATCTCATCTTGTCTAAGGATTATTAAGTTTAACTTTATATTCTTGAATCGTATTTCCACCATCAACAACAATCAACTGCCCAGTAATATAGCTGGCTTCATTAGAAGCTAAAAACAATGCTGTGTTGCCTATTTCTTCAGGTGTTCCTGGCCTTCCAACAGGAGTAAAAGTTCCCGCTGTTACCTCATTATCACTGCTAGACCCTGTTTTTATCCAACCAGGGCCTATACAATTAACTGTTACTCCATTTGGGCCTTCTTCAATCGCAAGGGATCTCGTGAGCCCTAACATAGCTGCTTTAGCAGCACTATAAACTGTGCTACCATTAATGCCAACTAAAGTACCAGTTACCGATGAAACATTAATTATACGGCCGGTCTTCTGTTTTTTAATTTCGGGTAGCATACAACGCGTAACTAAAAAAACACTCTTTAAGTTAATATCAATGCCATAATTCCATGATTCCAAAGTTAATTCATCGAACTTTCTTGACGGTTGATCATATCCAACCTGCACCATTCCGGCATTGTTCACAAGGATATCAACCTTTGAAAAGCGTCTTAACGTCGTATCAACTAATTTCTTAACCTGCTCTTCATCTGTAAGATCAGCTGGAAATCCTTCCACTCGGTCCTTGCCAAATATTTCCCTTAACTCTTGCACCCTCCCCAAAATACGATCTGTAGTTGAGGACACCATAATGTTAGCACCAGCTTTTGCTAAAAGCTTTGCAGTAGCAAAACCAATTCCTGACACACTACCTGATCCAGTAATAACGGCCACTTTATTAGTCAAATCAAACAAAAAACTATTCCACTAAATTGCATCGAGATTAGTCATGGACTTACCAAATTTCAATATAAACATTAACAATCAATAAAAAAAGTCGCCCATTTTTATCATAGTCACTCATTACATCCTTTATGCGCAGAAATTCA
Source organism: Paracoccaceae bacterium (assembly GCA_029243395.1). GTDB lineage: Bacteria > Pseudomonadota > Alphaproteobacteria > Rhodobacterales > Rhodobacteraceae > CACIIZ01. Next base: position 207,572 of record JAQWSE010000005.1, read on the forward strand.
AGAAGTTAACTTCTTACAAGTACTTTTTCAGGATCTTATTCAAGTCAATTTTTACATGTAAATATCTTGCCAAAAAGAAAAGTCCTCCTATCTTCCTCTGTATAAATAGAATGTCTATATCTGGAATTCGGATTGTTTTCTGATGAGCAATAAATTCCTCTATACGTTCTTGAATTTTCTCAACAATTTGTATCCTTTCAAAATCATACATTTCCTTCCTCCTAATAGGCTCAGTAACATCTAAGAATAATTCTATGAAAATCTCCTTGAGGTTCCTTGGAAAGGATCTATGTAGGATTTCTAAATCGTATAATGCATTTTCTATATCAGTTATATTATCACGCCAAGTAGCCTGGAGTAGAGTTCTAAATTTTTCACAAAGGTCAGACGTGACTGTCTGAGTGGCCCCGAAATCTAGGAGGACAATTTTATCGAGGGTTTGATCATAAAGAAAATTTGCATAATTTGGATCGGTCTGAATGACCTTAAAATCAAATATTTCAGCGAAAAGTAACTTCATTAAACTGTAAACTAGTCTATTTCTCTGGCTTTGCGGTAATGTTTTGGCCTGGTCTAGAGTGGTCCCATCCTTATATTCCATTGCTAAGACATTTTTCGTACTCAGTTGCTGATTATATTGCGGAACTTCAAATTCTTGGTGATTATTTAATAACCTGGAAAATCTATGAGAAATTGTCCTTCTCGCAAGTAATCTGTTTCTCTATGAAGTTGACGCCTACCTGCTTCAAGGAGAGATTCTAAATCAACAAAAGGAGGAACAAGAGCACTACTTTTTAAAAGAAACATTAGATTCTTAATGTCACTATCGATACTATCTCGTATTCCAGGATATTGCACCTTGATCGCCAAAAGTTTTCCTTTTCTTGTTCTACACTTATGCACTTGGCCAATAGAGGCGGAGGCTACAGGATAAGGGTTAAAATCTTCAAACATGCCTTGGAAACCAGGGCCCCAGTTTTTTATTAGAACTTTATTCAATTGCGCAGGAGGCATTGAATAACCCTGATTTCTCAGCCTAGATAGAATTTCTGAAGCCTGAGGTGAAATGAACTCACCTATTTCTAAAGATAGTAATTGTCCAACCTTCATCGCAGCGCCTCTCATTTGGGAAAGATGGTTTACAAATCGAAGCATGTTAGATTGAGACGTAATCAAATCTTGAATACTAACCGGCTGACCTTTTACAAATTGGGTTGCTGCTGAAGCAAGTACGCTACCAGCAATACCGGCAGTCATACTGCCCAAATTGATCAGCCTGGAAAATCTACTACTAGGAATGGGATAACTATTTGTTTCATTATCATCGATTAATTTCATACTCGAGGCTTGTAACAATCATAGAGAAAAAATCAAGTTTGGTGAAAATATAATCACAACTATCCTCAAAAGTCTTTGGACATTATCACTGATCGTTAGCCTTATAAAACCTTACAGGTTCACCCATACCGCTTTAGATTAAGGCAATATAATTTAGACACTACAAATTTATATTATGGGAATTGCTTAGTGAACAAGAAGTAAGGAGAAAAAATACCAAACTATTTTTGCTAACTAAACTAAACTTAACCTTTGAAAAGAGTAGAAAAAAAAAATTGCTTTGCTAAACTCCAAATTAACTGAAGCACTCAATTCACCACTTTCTTGCGAATACTATTAAATTAATTTGGAAATAAATATCTAATATGACTGACTTAAAATCTCTTGATAGTTACTATAATAAGCAGGCAAATCAATATAAGAATAGTCGTATTCCAGATAAGATAGAAATCTATGATTTAACCCTTGAAGCTGATTGTGAAGAGATGGCTGGATTGCGACTTAAACATTCAGATCGTATTAACATAGCTAAAACTTTGGATCAGGCAGGTGTTCATAGAATGGCTATTATTGGCAATTCGCCTACACCTACACCTGGAGATATCAAGAGTGCTGAAAAAATTGTAGAACTGGGCTTAAAAACGAGGACAAGTGGGTTTGTTAAGACAAAAGAAGAAATTACTATCTGCCATAAAATAGGAATTAAAGACCTTGCAATTCTCGTCGGCGTGAATGAATCCACATTTACAAATGGTCTTAGCAAAAGCAATGTCCTGGATGTTAGTAAAGACCTAATAGATCATGCTAAGAATCTTGGATTACATGTGACTTTCATGGGAATGGATACAACCCGAGCATCTCCAAAATTTTTAAAACAAGTGATTAATGAATTGGCGCCACTTTTTGACGAGTATGCCATCGGAGATAGCTTGGGTAGGATGACACCCTATGGAATCCAGTATCTCGTCAATTTAATAGCTTCATGGACATCAAAACCATTGCAGTTACATCCACATAATACTACTTCAATGGCAACAGCAAATTGCCTTTCAGCAGTATTGAATGGCGTTCCCATAATACATTCAAGCATTAATGGTCTTGGGGAATTCTCTGGATTAGCAGCAACAGAAGAATGCGTCGCTGCTATAGAAGTACATGCAGGAGCATCGCTTGGAATTGATTTTAATAAATTACAAGAAGCAAGTAAAATGGTCTCAGCTATAACAGGGATTCCAGTACCCCCAGGCAAACCGATTACAGGTAAAGCAGCTTATGCAGTTCCTGAAACAGAAGAAACACAACAATTTATGTATAATCTACATTTAGAAGGCCGATTTAATGATGGAATGCCTTTAATTCCACATCTCGTAGGCTCAGAAAAAATTTTTTCCATTGGAAAGAAATGTAATCCTTATACAATACTTTTTAATTTAAATGAAAATGGCTATCAAATAGAGTTCGAAACAGCTGCCAAATTTGCAACTGAAGTACGTCGTCATCTATCAAGGAAGAAGAGGCATTACCTAATGGAGGTAACCGAATTAATTGAATTCTATAAAAATAGCCCCTATTATAAAAATAATTCGCATTAGAAATTATTACCTGAATGATGTCTTGCTCCAATAACGCCATATGAGACTTACTGCTGCCACAGTTAAGCCGATGACCATACCTATCCATAGTCCAACACTACCCAGCTTCAAGCCAAACCCCAATAAATAACCTGAACCAATGCCAAAAAACCAGTAGCTTATCAAGGCAAGAATGGAAGGTATTTTCACATCTTGGATTCCCCTTAGCAAACCGAGTCCTGCTGCTTGCAAGCCATCAACTAAGTGAAATGCAGCCGCTATCATTAATAAATTTACAGCTAAAGAAAGTATCTGCTCACTAAGCAAGAGAGATTCATCTAGGAACAAAGCCAACAAAAAATCTGGGAATAGAAGAAAAATCGACATAATTAAAAGTGCATAAGCTACGGTAAGCAGAATTGTAGCTTTACCAATTCTTTGCAATCCTTCTCCACCCTCATTTTTTCCAAATGCATAGCCAGTAATAGTAGTTGCGGCTTGTGACATCCCTACATGAAACATAAATGTCAAACCTGCCAATTGCATGGTTATGCCATGGGCAGCAAGTTGAATAGTACCTAACCAACCCATCATCACTGCTGTAGCAGTAAAGAGACTTGTTTCTGCGAAGTAAGTTAATCCAATAGGTAAGCCTAGTTTAACAATCTTTATCAAATATGAATAATCCAACTGCCATAATCTATTGAAAATTAGATAGCTTTTCAATTTATTCTGTATATAAAAAACTAACAAAAATAGCATGAATAAATGAACAACAGTGGTCGTAAAAGCAGCTCCTTTGATACCCATTTCGGGAAAACCAAGATTTCCAAATATAAAAATCCAGTTTAGAAAAACTTTTAAAGGTATCCCCATTACTGTTACCAAAAAAATAACTTGTGTATGCTTAAGACCGGTGAGGTAACTACGGAGAGTAACTACCAAAAGAGCAGGTAATAAACCAAATCCCATAATTCGGAGGTACTCTTGGGATAAAGAAGAAATTTCTTCATTTTGGCCGATAATCAATAAAATCTTCTTGGAATTTAAAAAACAAATGAGGACCAATAGGGTATATATCAGAGACATCCATAAACCCATTCGGGTAATTCTTCTGACTTGCCTTTGATCCTTCTGTGCTTCATAAGCCGCGACCAAAGGGACTACAGCAAAGGAAAAACCAGAGCCCACAATAAAAAATGAAAAGAAAAAAGATCCCGCTATAACTGCTGAAGCCAAAGCTATAGGGCTATAATGCCCTAACATAGCAGCATCAATAATGGTCAATGAGAATTGGGCAACACTACTACCAACCAAAGGGAGACCCAGTAAAATTAATGAACCATAGATAGATTTTGGAGATTTCATAATTAGGCCTAATCATTAAATATTAAAGTTAGCAACAGCAAAATTGGTTGACTGCCATATAAAAGATGTGATTTCACACAATTGATATCAAAAATGTTCCTAATCAATTGATGTAAATAACGGTAAAGAGTCATGGCAACTAACTTTAAAAGAGCTATTATTAGAAATCCTGGAAAAAAAATTTGTAATGCCATTAGTACAAGAGGATTAACTCCAGATTTCCATAAAGCAAAACAACAACACAACCAATACCGCAAAGTTTTGGAGAATCTTGGTTTAAAAGTCCATGTCTTAGAACCCTTGGAAGCATTTCCGGATAGTGTCTTTGTAGAGGATCCAGCTTTGGTTATTAATGACATCTGTATCATACTAAGACCTGGAGTTGCCTCTAGATTTGGTGAAAGCAAGGTCCTAGAGGGAGATTTAACCAGTATTTTTTCTGATATATATAGGATCAAGAATGGAAAAATCGAGGGTGGTGACATTTTAAGAATAGGTTCCCACTTTATTGTAGGTCTCTCAGAAAGAACAAACAAAGAGGGTGCAAAAAACTTAGGTGAAATACTTGTTCCCCTTGGTTTCACATTAGAAATTTCAAAAACACCAGCGGGTGTACTTCATTTCAAATCAGAGTGTAGTTTAATAACTAATGAAACAATACTAGCTACTGAAAAGCTTATTCAGACAGGTTTTTTTTCAAATAAATATCGCCTATTGAAAGTCCCAAAAGGTGAAGAAATTGGTACAAACTGTTTAAGTATTAACGACCATGTACTAATTCCCAAAGGTTTTAATAAAATCAATGACTTATTGTCAAAAAAATACAAAACTATAGTGGTAGATGTGAGTGAAATGGAAAAAGCTGATGCTGGATTAAGCTGTATGAGTCTTCGGGCGTGAAGAACCCATTTATACTACAATGATCTGACCCCTCGCAGTCTTTTAAGAATTCTAAATTACGGGTTCACTATCCTAGATTATAATTGTTATTTGTTGCAAGTAATCGACCAACTTCTTAGTTCTCTAAACCATTCTTCATGAGCATTGAATGATTGAGCTCCTGCTATTACTTTTTCTAAATAACCAGCCCTGGGAATTCCTTGAACCGCATCGTTTGCAATATAAGTCAAAGTTGAGATTTGATCGTTTGCGACCTGAACACTGATTATCTTTTTATAATAAATCTCGTCTTTAATTCCTTCATAGTAATCAAGGGCATCTTCATCTCCGTCCGAAAGCCTCCAAATAACCCCATAAACGGAATGATTTCTGTCAGGGATCGCTGTCGCAACCCCCCTTGAATTAATTAAAAATCTGTGTCCTGAAAATCTTGCAATAGCCAGGGACTTAGATCGTGGACACCTAATACTCATCTGACCCTTATTCATATTAGAACCGTAGGCAAAGTAAAGTTCCTGATCACTTGAAACATCTCCAAACCATCGAGTCAAATCAGTCATTTTTTCCTTCTTTTATTTATCCCCATAATAAACTAAATTATTCCTAATCTTACGTTTGGAAACAATAGCAGCAAATATAATAACGTCCAAAAAACTAATTTTAACTGGTTTTTTCCGAATAACGATATAGCAACACATCAATCAAAAAATTTATAGCATCAACATATTTATCCTGTTGACTAGGAGCTCTTCAAATATCACATTAATTTCAAACTTTCGTTAATTGTGTGGTAATTTTTATGTTAATAAAAAAAATTTTAGAACCTGAAAGACAGATAGATGTGATCCATGAAACTGATGTGTTGGTGGTGGGATCAGGACCTGGCGGGCTATCGGCAGCACTGGCATCAGCTAGATGTGGAGTGGACACTACTCTAATCGAACGCTTTGGATGTTTTGGCGGTAATATAACGGCCGTTGGAGTTGAAGGGTTTGCCTGGTATAGGCATGAGAAAACAATCGAAGCCGGTGGTATTGGTATTGAATTTGAAGAAGTAGCAAAAGAAATGGGTGCTGCCGTTCCTGAAAGTCAGTCCTTAAGTTATGAACTTGATAGCGAAGGATTCAAAGTTGTGGCCGACAAGCTTGTTGTAGATGCAGGAATTCATCCTATGCTCCACAGATCATTTTCCATGCCTATAATGGAAGGAAATAGAATTACTGGAGTGATTTTGGAATCCAAGGCTGGGAGAGAGGCTGTATTGGCAAAAGTCGTGATTGATGCGACTGGTGATGCTGACGTTGCACAAAGAAGCGGAGTACTTACAAAAAAGTTGCCCCTGGAAGAACTTATGGCAACTTCAGTCATGTTTCACTTAGCAGGAATAAATAAATCTGCTTTTCTTTCTGAAATAAGAACTAATCCACAAGCCTACAAAGATTGGTCCGATGGAGAATGGCAGGTTCAAACCGATCGGAAGGAAGACGACATGTTTTCACCCTTTATTAAAAAACCTTTTCAGCAAGCTATAGACGATGGTCTTCTACCATCAGATTTGAAAACTATAGGAGGGACATGGGGAGCCATGCATGAAACCGGTGAATTAACTTACATGAATATTATTCAACTAGCTAAAATTGATGGCACGAATCCTGATGACCTAACAAAGGCAGAAATTGAAGGCCGCAGACAAGCGATGCTCGCTATTACTGCCCTAAAGTCCTATTACCCCGGTTGTGAGAATGCCCGACTCAGAAATTTTGGCATGACACTGGGTATTCGTGACACAAGAAAACTAGATGCATTATACAATATGAACGAAGCTGATGTTCGTCACCAAGGAAAATTTGAAGACTCGATAGGTATTTATCCCGAATTTATAGATGGGTATGGGATACTGATATTACCAACAACTGGGAGATACATGCAGTTACCCTATAGAGCAATGCTTCCTAAGAATATAGATTCTTTGCTTGTAACAGGCCGAGCAACAGGTGGAGATAAGATCGCGCATGCTGCCACTAGAAATATGTCATGCTGTAGTGTTAACGGTCAAGGTGCTGGCGTAGCAGCAGCTACAGCAGTTAAATCTAATTCACTTGTTAAAGATGTAAGTTTAGAAAGTGTTCAAAAAGAATTGGAACGCCAAGGTGTAAGAATTTACTAATAAAAGAAGTCTAATTCATGTCATTTATTAGTACTTCCAAATACAAAACCTGTCATAAAAACTGGAATCAGTATTTCCAAAACTAATATACGCAACAAATAAATGATTTTCATGCCTGGCATGATTCTTTACTTCATCTGTATCGCATGTGTTGTATGAAAGAATGAAGAAGAACTTTAAACTTGTTTATGAATTTAAACCTCTTCACATATGTTATAAGTTATACAGAATGTAAAATCCTTCTCCATTCAAAAACTAACTTTAAATTTTCAAAAACAAACTTAACGATTATCCTACATCAGAATTTTCAAGCCATCTGAATATAAAAACTCCCATATAATTAAAAAAATTGGCAAGGCAGTCGTTACGGACACCATATATTTCAGTTATCCACGACTAATAAATAGAAAGTCATCTATGTTACGAATACTAAATGAAGATCCGACAGATGATCAATTTCAAACAGTACTCAACTACTACAATCGTGGTGCACTTGATAAAGCTTTGGAGATAGCCCAAGGGCTATTACGACAGTTTCCTGATTCCGCACGGATTTATAATATTCAGGGTGCAATCAATGCAAGTTTAGAGAATTTTGATTTAGCAATTCAAAGTTATTTAGAGGCTCTTAAAATTAAACCTGATTATGCACAAGCATATAACAATATAGGAGTTAGTTTAAGGATTTGTGGACAGTTAGAACCAGCTATAGAAAGTTATAAACAGGCTCTGACAATAAAACCCGCATATGCCCAAGCTTTGAACAATCTTGGAATAGCTCTGCAGGATAATGGGGAGCAAGAAGAAGCAGAAAGAAACTTCGAGAAGGCTTTAGAAATAGAACCGCACTACGCTGAAGCCTATTACAACTTAGGATTAGCTCTTCAAAATAAAAATAATCTAGAGGCAGCCAAATTTAATTACTTAAAGGCTCTTGAGATTGCACCCAATTATGCGGAAGCCCATTATAATCTCGGTATAATTTTTCTTGACGAGGGCGAAACTACAAATGCTATAATGTGTCTGAAAAATACTCTAGCATTTAAACCAGATAGTGGTGAAGCTAGACACCTAATTAACGCGTTGACAGGGAACACCACCAATGCCCCGCCGACAGGTTACGTAGAAAAACTTTTTGACCATTATGCTGGTAACTTTGAGAAATCCTTGGTTGGCAAACTCAATTATAAAACACCTCGAATGCTCACCGAAATAATAAGAAAGCACTCTCAAAAATCATTATTAGGTTGTGTTCTAGATTTAGGTTGTGGAACTGGGTTAATTGGAAAGGAACTAGGTAAATATTGCAATAATTTGCACGGGGTTGATTTGTCAAAGCCTATGCTTGATCAAGCTAAAAAAAAGAATATTTACCATAAATTAAGCCACTACAATCTTACTGAATATTTATCGACAGAGATACTTAATTTTGATTACTTCATAGCTGCTGACGTTTTTGTTTATATAGGCGAACTTTTAGAAATTTTCCGCTTAATAAGATTTCGTAACGGTAAGAATGGACGGTTGGTGTTTTCGACAGAGCATACGGAAAAAGACGGTTATTACCTGGAAAATTCAGGAAGATATTCGCATTCAAGAAATTATATAGATAGTCTTTGCAGAAAATTGGATTATAGAATATGCCATTTCAGTACATCTAATATTCGAAAAGAAAAAAATGGCACTATTTGTGGTGGATTATACTTACTTGAATTCTAAATTAATTCTATTTTTCATTACTAATTCACATTCAAATAAATTAACTCCAAATTAATCAGCATCAGATTGCCTATGTTAGTAAAATTGAGGGATGATTAGGATTTCAATTAATTAGTGAAGCCCAACAATTTCTCTATTGCAACCACAATGGTGATACCGAAACCGAGCCCCCTTTTCTCTCCCTGGAGTCCTATCCCTTATCTTTGAATAAGCTCACCCGGACTACCCTCATTCTGCAACTTTATTGTCGCCCAAGCTTTACGTTTGTAGTACCTCTTTGCCATAGTTTATCGGCAAATACTTTAGGTTACGCCTTCAATTTCGCGGGATGATTGAACCGAAGGTCTAGTCTTCATTCGCTCATAATGAGCATGAACATTCTTGGGAAGAGTCCAACCAGCAACATCGACGGCCCAAAACTCATTGTAATAAAGTGCTGCATCAGCAACAGAGAAATTACTCATCAGGTAATCTTTACCAATCAACTGAGTATTAACCAAATCAAGTGCATCGAGCATTGCCGTCTTACCACGCGTCATCAGTAATTCTTGTCCGGTCGGATCATCTGAATAAGCTTCCGGACGCCGCCACATCCGCCAAGACAACATGTGAACGGTACCTACAATGAAATCCATAACCTCGATGGTACGAACGATCCCCTCTGAGTCAGTCGGCATCAGATTTTTGTCTGGATTAGTCATGGATAACCACATGGCAATCGCCGAAAATTCAGTTAGAACACTTCCATCTTGGCGCACTAGTGCTGCCACTTTCCCCTTTGGGTTAATAGCTTTATATTCAGGTGTTTTCTGTTCGCCTTTGGATAAATCTACTATACGCAAATCATATGGAGCCCCAATTTCTTCCATCAACACATGAATACCTATTGAACAGGTTTTTTTCGCGTAACAAAGAGTATTCATATGGAAATTCCTAGTTTGTTGCTTGATACCATAAAGTAACCAAAACTACTCTCTGACGCAAGACAGGATCTATGCAAAAACCCTTATATAACGATTGTATTTAACAGAAAATGGAGCTATTCCCATAGACGCTGAGATGTAAAAATGGAACTTCCGACCTAGAGGCTAGGCGACGAGATCCAAAAATGGCAACCTAACGCACATACATGATTTAAAATCAACAAAAACAGATAGGAATAAATAGACGTATTATGTATCTACTGTTAGAAAAATTGAAATGAAACGTATCTCATATTTAATGATAATTTTTGGTCTAATAGTTTTAGTTGGTGCTATTCTAAATTCAGAAACAGATTGGGTTCAACTAATGTTTGGTGCATTTTTATGCGTTGGAGGTTATTTTACTCTAAAAGAACGAGGCTAATTTGAAGGGCATAGAGGTGATTATAACACTTCCAGACTTTGCTCTTTGGTTTCATTGGTTCGCCTTGTCCAGCCCTTTCCCAAATTTAATAAGATAAAAACGAACAATTGCCGGTACAACTATTTTTTCCCATGCTTTTGCTTTGATTTCAATGGGTGAAAGTTCTCGTCATCTACCTTTTCTAAATTAATAAAATTTGTTTTCTTCTCACAGGGGGGAGCAAACTATATTGAAAGAACAGATTCCTTCAAATATATTTTGTTGAGTTTTAGCTCTATTTTTTGGGTTAAAAAGAGGCACTATATGCCACCAGATTTCATAATTAATGTCCCACAGATATTGAATTAAAGCTCGTGACTTACTCGCATCCTCATTTTCCAGATAAAGATAAGGTCTATTTATATTAATGATATTGGTTGCTCCCTTCAAAAATTTTAATTCATAACCCTCAATATCTGCTTTTATTAAAGAGATTTTCTCAGTTGGATCTATCACGTCATCAAGTTTTTTAATTTCGATTATTTCTTCATCACCCGGTCTTATTCCGAGTGGAATCCCCCCTGCATTTAAAACATCATTAAATTCTAATTTTTTTTCCCTAAATGTTTCAATTTTCTCTCCTAATCCAAAGCAATAAGTATAAACATTTTCAATATTATTTATGGAGAGATTTCCACACAGGATTTGAAATAAAATTCTCCTCGGTTCAAAAGAAAATATCTTTCCATGCTGGCAAATATCTAGGGCTAGAAAGACTGTGTGAGCCCCAATATTTGAGCCAACCTCTATTATATTGTCACCAGATTTAATTATTTTCTTTAACAAATCTATTTCACCAAAAGACCATTCCCCATATAACTCAATTGATTTTGAGATAAAGTAATCAGTGCCCTTAGTAAGGAATGACACTCCAGATGCAGTAGTAAGACGAACATTAGTCATTTTTTTGTCCAAAAAAATTTGGACACAATTGTAACGTAAAATTTTTTATTTACCTAACCATAAGTCTACTGGATCTTTTATTGGAATAATGCCTTATTATTGTAACTAAGAAAAATTTCAAAGGTTTCTTTTGGAAGTGTCTAAAAATCTAACAATTTTGAGAGACAATGTTGTAGACTTCTGCAACTCAAGAGATGATATATTGGAATTTTGTGGTAAAATTTCCAAGAATTTGAGATACAAGTCAAATCTACCGCAAAAGCAACCTGTGCAAAGACTTGTCAATAAAATTAGTGCGCCGAAATTTTCAAAGACCAAGAACATTCTAGACAGTATAATTATAGCAAATTATGAATTGAAATGGAATACGACTTACTCTGAAAGTGAAGTTGGCACTGACTTCATAAAAAGGTATGGATGGTTCGATTTAATCGGCCCAAATGGCCCTTTTTACATGAAGGGCATCCGAATAATGATAGGTTATTGGGGTGAAAATCTTGATTATCAAATGCATTGGCATGAGGTCGAGGAGGCGTATGTACCTCTTGCTGGTTCAGCATTATTTTGGTCCCAACATAATGGAACAAAGATTGCCAGTGTTGGTGATATTGTGATCCACGAATCAAACGAAAAACATTGGACAAAAATGACCAATGGTTTTCTCCTAGCATTGGCGATTTGGAAAGGAACTGATTTAAGTATAAATCCAACGATTTCTTCCCGAGATGGTACCAAGATATACGAGGTAAAAGAAAAAAAACATTGAGACCTTTAAGGAATTTTTGAAAGAAAAGATAATCAATCATGGATTTAGAGGACGTTTACTTACGTCAGATAGATCAAAAGTTAAAAGAAAACAATGAATTACAAGAAGAAACTAATAGATTATTGAAAGAGTTAATTAATGAACGGAAAGATCGGGATTGACCCAATGATCCCAAACAAATTAAGATTTGAAGATATTAACCATGGTTGTGAGCGGAGGCATCAAGGTGAATCTCTCAGTGCTGTGGTGAAATTTTAAACGATGAATGTGGGTTATTAACGGCCTTTGACATTCATACTAGGGGAAAAATGTGACCAAACATCAAATTATTATCGTTGGTGGGGGAGCAGCAGGTATTGCTGCAGCCAGCAGTTTACGTAAGCGTGATGCATCGCTTGATATAGCAATTATAGAACCTGCTGACCAACATTTCTACCAACCTGGCTGGACGATGGTCGGAGCGGGAGTTTTTAACAAGAATCAGACAGTACGCACTATGGATGCTGTCTGGCCGCATAATATCAAGCGTATAAAAGGTGTGGTAAGCTCCTTTGAACCCGATGACTGCACTGTTACATTAGAAGATGGATCAGCTGTCAGTTATGATTTTTTGGTTGTTGCCGCAGGTCTAAAACTAGATTGGGAAGCGGTTGAAGGTTTGAACGAAGCGCTTGGGAAGAATGGTGTTACGTCGAATTATCGCTTTGATCTTGCTCCATATACCTATGATCTTGTCAAAAAAATGAATGGTAAGACCGCGATTTTCACACAGCCACCAATGCCGATCAAATGCGCAGATGCTCCTCAAAAAGCCATGTATTTATCATGTGACATCTGGTCGAAAGCTGGAAAGCTGGACAGCATCGACGTTTCATTTTGTAACGCTGGCCCGGTTTTGTTTGGGTGCGCGCCTTACGTTCCTCCATTGATGGAATATGTTAAGAAATATGGAATTGATTTGGATTTTGGACATAACTTAATCAAAATTGATGGTCCAAAACAAAAAGCTTGGTTCAAAGTTGCTAAAGAAGGTGAAGAGTCGCAAGTAATTGAGCGCAAATTTGATATGATTCATGTCTGCCCACCTCAGTGCGCCCCTGATTTTGTAAAAAACAGTCCTTTGGCTGGCACTGGAGGTTGGGTTAATGTCGATCCAGCTACACTACAACACACTAACTTTGACAATGTTTTTGCTTTAGGGGATGTTACCACGACGCCCAACGCAAAAACGGCTGCCGCCGCTCGTAAACAAGCGCCTATTGTGGCAAAAAACCTCATAGCCAGGATCAAACGACAAACCTTGGCATCAACTTATGATGGCTATGGATCCTGTCCTCTAACGGTAGAGAATGGTAAAATAATTCTGGCTGAGTTTGGATATGGTGGCAAAGTGATGCCCAGTTTTCCGTGGGATTCTACAAAACCTCGCCGTGCCGCGTGGTTTCTCAAGAAATCAATACTTCCATGGGTTTATTGGAACGTTATGCTGAAAGGCCGCGAATGGATAACAAAAACCACTTCTGATTAGTCTCCTATGGGATCTTAAATAAGTAACTGAATTCTATGACAACTCACCTATGACTGCCATTTTTTTAATCATTACATCGATCCAATGAGCCTTAACATTTCGCTATGCGGCCGCAAAGTTGGACGATCAATTAATTAGCGAGGTCCGACAATTTCCCTATTGCAACCAGAGTGGTGTGAGCGAAAACGAGCTCCCCAAGCTGATAAGGCCTCGATAGCATCTTGCTTTGCATTGCCTAAACAGAAAACCCCAGTTATATCGACATGCTCCATAACTTCAGTTGCTAGTGGGCTTGCAGCGTGATTTCCGAGACGTACTATTATAGCGTCACTATCTACAAAAAATTCTATCAATGTGGCTTCGGTTCCATTTTTTGAAATATGCCACTCATAACTGATGCTGTTTTCTTCCTTAAGATCGTAGACATATTTTTCTGCGCGCTCCCTGGAACACGTCTTAAAACTATCTGCGTCTTTCACTTTGCAATCAATTATTAAAACCATTCTGTCAGTTGCGGCATTCAAGTCAGTCATAGTTTTCTCCAATAATTAATTAAGTCTGGCTGAATAAGAGAGAAGGCTCGACCATATTTTGGCTAAAACTTTGAATTTGTAGCTCCGCGGTAGGGATCGTAGCCATTTACTAAGTACCTTAATATGCCTTATTTCTTTGGCTTCTACTAAATGTATATTACCACGTAATACGAAATGCAAGGCCCCGGATGGTCTACCATTTGGTCTACCCTTTATTAGGTCATTATCAATAATCTAAGAAAATCAGCATGTTATTACTTGAGTATGGCTCCGGCGGGGGATCGAACCTGTGACCCCACGCATGTGTCGGAGATTAACCCAGTGTACATTGGATTGTCAACGATTGAGAAAGCTCCATTTCAAATGGACAGGACTGGTTCATGTCAACGCAATGTCAACGTCAATATTTGGAAGCGGTCGTAGGTTCTCATGTCAATTTGTTAAAGCGGTCGTAGGTTCTTGAAGAACTGGCGGTAGGTTCTCATGTCAAGGTCGTAGGTTTCTAGAAAAATCGCCATGTCAACGTACTTATAAACCACACTATACAAAACCCCATATGGTCTGTATTAATTCAAGAAATTTTTAAAAAGGCCTAATCTTAACCAACTACAATTTTTGACACCAAAACTGATACATGCCTATAAATGATCTTGGATTATTTTTTTCGAAGGCGCTCCACTTTAGCAAATCATAAATGTCCTCCGTGTAAGATTTGCATCTTTTGAATTTATTGATCAGCTCAGGATTTTCAAATCCACAAAATCCTAGCCCCAAATCATCAAGCATTTTATTAATTTGATTTAGATTAAAGCAATGTTCTTTGATATGGAAAAGAAGGTCACGCAATGAGCTCAGACTGAAAAAGTCCTGAATATAAACTAAGTCTTTTAATTCCTTCCTTTCAGATTGAATTAAATAGTGTCGGAATTGCTGCATTGACTTATCGTCTGGATTAATACCTAAATTCTTTATTTCTTTCTGCACATTTGTGTAACTTCTCCTGGCCAACTCACTATACAAACCTATGCGCATCAAGCCTCCAGGTTTCAGGCAATCAGTTAAAACTTTCCAACCGTCTTCTGGATCATGCATATGGTGCAATACCCCAGAACTTTCCACTATATCAAATTGCTTATTAAGTTTTCTAAGATCTAAAATATCAGCTTGCATATAATTAACGTTAGTGACCCCAAGGTCCTCGGTTTTTCTCTTAGCATACGCCAAACTAGTTAAACTCAGATCTATGGCCAAAACTTCTGAACCTCTATACCTAGAGGCCGTACTAATTGAATGCTGACCAGTTCCACATCCAGCTACCAGGATTGTCGGAAATTCTATTTTGGTGATATCCTCATTAAAGAGTTTGAGATTTGATCCTCTAATAATGTCATATATGCGTTTAGAGTCAAAGAGGGCTAGATTACTCCATCTAGGATATGGATGCTCTTCATACTGTTGTTTAACTTTGGATGACACTTCATCAGTAATTTTATTTAGAATCGGGATGTTTTTCTTTAAGAGCTTTTCTTTGGTCGGTTCTACAATTTGTTGTTTTAATACATCAACAATTTCTAGCTTGGAATAAAGTTGGCCATACCAGCTATATTCACTCAGTGGTTTGTAACTTGCTAGACATAATATTGTCGCGCTATTCGGTTGATTACCTTTCTTTATTTCTTTCCCTACCATATCATCTAAGGCATCAACGGCCTCAATCTCTTTTTCTGTTTCATAGTACACATACTCATTTATAAAGCACTGCTGTGCCAAAGCTGACTGAAATTTAAATAACACTGGGAAATTTCCTAACGAGAAAACTGATAAAAGGATCTCTTTCCTCATCAAAACAAGAACCGACTCTATTTCCCAGTCGGGTATTGAACATGCCTCCATTAGATTTAATAAGAGTGGATTTTTAGCAATATTTCGTATAGTGTCACTGACTGGATCATCTAATCTACTTGCGAACTTGCGATAAAGGATATTTCTGATACTAGAATCCAACTTTAGGAACTTGGCTACTGCTGAGGCAATAGAACTAGGTGTTATTCTTAATTTGTTTTGCAGTAGTTCACTAAGAAGTTTACTTAGAACAGGAGTGGTTTTGGTAAAATTAAATCGAGCTAAAGCATTTACGATACCTGTATAGGCAGAACTGAGCTCAGGATTAAGTATTATTGCTTGCTGAAAACTTGTCAGTGCCGCCTCTATAGCGCCTTTTTGACATAAAGCGGTTCCTAAATTGCAATGTGTTTCAGCATTCTTAGGATCAAGCTTTATGCTCCATTTATATCTTGCTATGGAACCTGTTAAGTCTCCTTTCTCCTCTAGAACCACACCCAAGTTACCGTAGGCCTCTGAGTATTGCGGTTGAATCTCGATCGCTTTTTTATAGCTTTTTTCAGCTTCATTTAGATTTCCTTTCTCTTGAAAGGCTGCTCCCAAATTGCAATAAGCTCCAGCGTGGTTAGGTTGAATCTTAATAGCTTCTCTGTAATTCTCTATAGCCAAGTCTATGAAACCCATGTCATGCAAACCTCTTCCCATGTTACATTTGGCCTCCGCATAATTGGGTTTAATACTGATAGCTTTTTCATAGCAATGTATGGCGTTCTTTAAATCACCAGAATAATGGTAAGTGAGACCCAAATTGAGGTAAAAGGCTTCATTATTGGGATTCAAACGTATAGCATTGTTGTAATCGCCGATGGCTGGAAGAAATTCACTCAAAGCAACATTTGCAGCACCACGGAAATTATACAGAATATCTGAATCAGGAAAAAGTCTCAGCATCTGATCAGTATGCATCAAGACTTCACGGTAATTTCCATTCTCATATGATTTGACTATAATGCCCATTTGTTCAGAAGTTGGGGTTTGTAGTTTCTTAAATTCTTTGGCGCTAAGTTTTTTTATGACACTTATACCTTTTAACGCCCGCTGGTTTTTAGGAAACCTTTGAATTATATTTGCATAGATTAATTTAGCATCTTCTAAAGCACCATCTTTGACTTTCTTATTTGCAAACTTTAGTGCTTTTTCAAGCTGCATAGAATCTAAAGTATTTGGGTTGCTTTGACTTGAGGGCATTAGCAAAATGCTGCTCCTTTGCTTTTAAACTAACAATAATGTAAGCAAATCTTATTCCATCTTTTGTCACTGGGTTAAATACATCAAATCTAAAAAGCGACCATAATAACCTCACTCTCTGAATTTTTCTGTTACAAATGCGAAATTAAATGAGTCTATTCCAAACCAATTGATCACTGATCAAAAAATGCGTATGACGCACACTGTCAAGACCCTACCGCCAGGGTCATTTTCGTTGACATTGACAAGAAACCGGTCGTAGGTTCCTAGAAAAATCGTCATGTCAACGTACTTATAAACTACACTATACAAAACCCAATACGGCTCTGTACGCTTAATTTAAAGGGCAAAGAGGGAATTATAACATTTCCAGACTTTGCTCTTTGGTTTCCTTGGTACGCCTATTCTAAGAATTTCCAAATTCTTCAAATTTGGTTGACTATGAAGCTTTAATCTTTAGTATTATACTATCCGCGAAGGAGAGACAGCAGTGAACACCCAATTCTCACCATTTGAGGAAAGCCTTTGGCACGCTACTGCCATTAAAGCGCCGTTAACCAGCTCCTTAGAGGAAGTAATTAAGACCGACATCTGCATAGTTGGAGGTGGGTATGCAGGTATGTCGACCGCACTAGAACTAGCCAAAGATGGTATTTCAGTAATCCTTCTAGAAGCAAAAGAGCCTGGCTTTGGTGGATCAGGCCGTAATGCAGGGCATTGTACTCCTACCTTCCACTATTATAGCCTAACTGCCTTACGTAAAGTCTTAGGGATAGAAAGGGCAAAAAACTTAATTCAACGCCAAACAAGTGGGGCAAACATAGCGGCTGAATACATTCAGAAATATCAAATTGATTGTGAATGGCGGCAAAATGGTTATTTTGAGGGAGCCTTAATCAAGTCTCGTCTTTCGTTGCTCCAGAAAAAAGCCGAATCCTATGCAGAAGTAGGGTGTCCTTCCATTCTTATAACTTCTGAACAAGCCAAGAAATTAACAGGTTCAGATAGATTCTTTGGCGGCTGGTTATTAAAATCCGGGGGACATCTAAACCCTCTATCATATGCCCGTGGTATGGCACGAGCTGTTCTACAAGAAGGCGGGCTCATCTTTACAGAAAGCAAGGTAGATGAAGTTGAACAAATTAATAACGGCTGGGCTGTGAAAACTAGTAAGGGAAAAGTTATCGCCGATAAAGTCATTATGTGTACTGGAGCCTATACCGACGGAGGTTGGAAAGATCTTGATAAAACCTTCAATATCCAAAAAGTCTTTGTAGCAGCTACCAATCCCATGCCTAAAGACGTTCGCCGTAAGGTATTGCCGTTTGATGGTACAATGCACGACGGACGAGGCGATATCTGTGTATACAAATATGATGGTGAGGGCAGGTTAGTAGTTTCTATGTTTCCAGTTGGGAAACGGGGAAGAGATCTGCCTTATACAAAAAAAATGCTCTTAGACCGCCTGCGATGGTTGCACGCTGCCATCCCAGAGGGCACACAGTGGGACTACTTTTGGTTTGGAGAACTAGATATGCAGCGCCATACAATACCAAGACTTTACCATCTTGCCCCGGGAGTCATAGGCTGCACTGGTCTTTCTGGGCGTGGGGTCCCCACAGGAACTATGCTAGGTGGGATATTATCTGATTGGGTACGTGGAGTTAGGGACCAAGAACTAGCCTTACCTCTAGAAAAGTTATCTACTGTACCAGCTTATATGAAAATCGCACCTAGCCTTATGTTGAGATGGTACGGTATACGCGATCATATAGCAGCAAGATTAGAAGGTACAGAATTACCTCCTCACGCCTAATTTTAACCATAAATCCACTGAGGTGGGTACAATTTCACGCTTTTTTTGAGTAAGTCATTGATTTTATGACTCCGGCGGTAGGGATCGTAGCCATTTATTAAGTAATTACCATGCCTTATTTCTTAGGCTTCTACTGAATCTATATTACCACGTAATACGAAATGCAAGGCCCCGGATGGTCTACCTTTTGGTCTACCATTAAGTATGCCCCCTGTCCCACCTTACTACAATTCCATTTCCTCAACACTAATGCTATCATAGAGCCATGAAAAAATCACAACTCTGTGCCTTGTTGTTCTACCCAGCAGCTCTTAAAATGGCTCTAAGAGGCATTCTTGAGCCTCACCAACCCTATTCCGCTCAACTATATATGGCTCTAATTACACTAAGGCATGTAAAGTGGTTAACAAATTCTAGTAGCGTTCACTGGCAAGCTCTTGCTATAAATACCTCAATGGGGTGGTCTGGAGCATACAGGGGTTTGTTAACATCCATTTATTTAATATAACACTTTCAATGTTACCACTACGACCAAAACAAGGAGACCTTTTTTTAACAATTCTTTTAATTTTTGTTTTTTTGAGTATAAATATAGGAAGTGCAAATTTCGCAACCTATGATTAGCAGATGAAAAAATTAAGTTTTTATATTTTATTAATCCCTATTTTTGTCTTTTTACAATCTAATCTTTTATTTTCTTTACCTAAGTGTATAGGACCAGAAAGTTCTTGGGACAGATGCTATGGGACGACTGAAAATTCAGATGATATATATACTGGTGAGTTTTCAAATGGATCTCCAAAAGGTATGGGATTAAGAATTTTGTTACCATCTAAAACTAAGCAGGCGGGTTATTTTGATTTTAATTCTGGTGGAGCTAGTAGCTTTATATATTTGATGCAATTTGGAATTGATTATTTATGGTATGAAGATGGATCTATATATTCAACACCTTGTGAAGATCCAGATTATGGGTGTAAGGCAGAAGAACTTTTCCCGGCTATAACAAAATCATTTAATAATCTTAGTTCTCAAAATAGAAAAAATATTCAAAGAAAACTAAAAAATTTAAATCTTTATGAAGGAGTTATTGATGGGAATTGGGGAAGACAAACCTTAATTGCCGCCGCAGCCTTTTCAGCTCTAATACTAAGAAATAGTCATTTTGATAGCATTTTGACAGAAAAGATGATTTTTCACAATATTTTAAAATTTAATGGCGCAGATATTTACAATCATGGTTCTAAGTTGTCAACTTGTCCTTTTGATTTTAAAATAACTTTCCATAATTGTTATG
The DNA here is from genome assembly GCA_029243395.1 of Paracoccaceae bacterium. Classification (GTDB taxonomy): domain Bacteria; phylum Pseudomonadota; class Alphaproteobacteria; order Rhodobacterales; family Rhodobacteraceae; genus CACIIZ01. The sequence continues at coordinate 227,954 of JAQWSE010000005.1, forward strand.
GTTTTAGTTATTTAGATGATGATACTTTCTATTTGGGGGAGTGGAAGAATAATAACCCTAATGGAAATGGAAAGTTATTTAATTCAGATGGAGCATTAGAGTTTGAGGGCCTTTTTGCTAATGGTGAATATGGTCTTGATAATTCATCTAATGAAGAAAAACAGTTAGCTGAAAATATACACGGCTCAACACTACCTGCCTGCCCTAGTGATACAAGTAAAGTGTTTTCTTCCTGCTATGGAAGTAGCGATTTTGAAGATGGAGCTTCATATACAGGTGAATGGCAAAACGATAAAATGCATGGAAAAGGTACTTATATTTTTGCAAATAAAGAAGACGGAAAATATGAAGGTGACTTTTTAAATGATGAGTTCTCAGGTTATGGAATTTTGACTTTAGGGGATGGTTCTAGATACGAAGGCCTTTTTTTAAGGGATCAACCAAATGGGTTCGGTAAAATTTATGAAACAGATGGTGACCTGTCATTTGAAGGCTTATTCGTAAATGGTGAACCAGTAGTTAAGGAAGAGGATAACCAACAAATTAGTGAAAATGAACTTCAAGATGATCAAATTGTTCAAGCTGCATCAGGTTCAGGTTTTTATGTTTCAAAAGATGGATACATACTTACTAATCATCATGTCATTGATGGTTGTAAGGAGGTTAAGATATTATCCAGAGGAAATAAACTCAATAGTAATATAATAGCCTATGATCAAACAAATGACTTGGCGTTATTAAAAGTTGATATTAAACCTGAAGTTTTTTTAAATATATCTAAAGATTCTGCAGAACTTACTGAGGATATATTTGTAGCAGGATTTCCTTTTGGAGATGACTTTAGTGCATCTGTGAAGGTTACAAAGGGCATTGTAAGTGCACTTACTGGCATTGGAAATAACTATTCAGAAATTCAAATTGATGCCGCTATTCAACCTGGAAATAGTGGAGGACCAATTCTAAATGAATTTGGAAATGTTGTTGGAATTGCAGTAGCGGCACTTGATAAACAGTATGTTATGGAAAATTATGAAGTCCTTCCTGAAAATATTAATTTTGGAGTGAAATCATCTGTGGCTATTAATTTGCTTAATGCAAATGATGTATCTTTTGGTAAACAAAGTAATACTCAATTAAAACGAAAAGAATTAGGTGAGAAGATTAGAAAATCTACACTTTATATTTCTTGTGAAATGACTATTGCCCAAATTAAAGAGATGCAAACTAAAAAAGTAATGTTTGAAAAATACAAATAAATAATTGTATATGATTATGATCTTAATTTTTTATTAGTGATTAATAACTTCCATTTTTAAATAATATCTCAGCTCAATGGCAGAGGTAGATTATACCTATCGTATGCACCCCCGGCGGGCCATGCATAGGTTAAAATTATGTAATTTATTATATATAAAACAATTATTTATATCATTTTCCTAATTAAAAAAATAAGTATTTTTTATTAATTTTATATTTAACCACCTCCTCCAGGTCTAGCTACTACTTCATAACATTCACCTGAAGTAGTATCCTGATCTCTCATATCACCTAAACTAGTAACGTATTCAAGTCTAAGAACATATGGCACACCTCGCTCATTCTTAACAACCATGTCAACTATTCGTCTCATTTCTGTGTTAATGTCAGATTCAATAATTCTATCCATAAGGATTTTAGTATTAGGATCATAAAATGCGTTAAGGCATCTCTCAGTGTTGAAATCCCATTCTACACTAAATTCCTTAACATGGGCTGGTAAGCAAGATGATAAGAAGATAGCTAAACTTATAAGTATACTTTTCATTTAATTAATACTCCTTTCAATAAATTAACACATTTTGATGTATTAACAAATTATAGATCCCATCTATTTTTCAATTACTTCTAGACTATAACCATGACCATATCCCTGCCCTATGGTTTGTACTGACCAGCCACCAATCTGATCAGCAATATCACTTGGACATTCTACAGCTCTTAACCGATCTCTCATTGAATGACGAAAGCTATGCATAGTGTAGTCACCATAGCCTTGCCCTTTGAGCCAACTATTAAGAGATGAACTTGCTGAATTAGCATTGGTGTAGGAAGCTTTATTATACCTTGGAAAGGCAAACTTACTGTCATGGGTTTCTACTATTCTTTTACCTGCCCATAAAGCTTCTACTACTAAAGGAATAAGCCTCTCACTATCCTTTGTTTTTAATCTTCTCCAAGAGTATTTCTTGATACAGACATGAGGAATTGTGTCATGCACTTTCAGATCCTCTACTAAAAGACCTGTTGCTTCTGCTAATCTAATTCCTGTGTCAGATACTAATGAAACTAACCATCTTGGTTCATCATCTTTGGCTCTACACCTCTGCTGAATAGCTCTTAAACTATCTTGAGGGATAGGCTTTCTTTCTATTACACCACAAGAACGATCATAATTAACCCCACTGTAAGGATTACTGAGACTCAACCCCTGCTCATTATAGCTGAAGTTAAACAAGGCTCTTACTGTAGTGAAAGTTCTGGTAATAGAACTTCCTACTAATCCTCTTTCTAGCAAATAATCTCTAAGTCTATTGGCATCAGTACGGTTATATTGCTCAATGAGCTTGTTGCCTGAGATATGAATGACATAATCTACTGCCCTCCCCACACCTCTTCTGAAGGTAATAGAACGGTTTTTCCCTTTCTGATTGAGATAGAAGGAGGTGGCATCCTTTAGGGATATACTTTCGGTTGGCTTATCTTGAACATAAGAATGAAGATTAAGCTCACCCGGAATGCCCTCATCCTGTAATAATCTCATTGTCGTCCATGCTTTATTCAACTTGTGGGAGGCTGACTGTGCGAGTGTCGCTGCTGCATTTGTGCATGTAGTACGCAATGAAAATACTATGCGATGGGTCTTATAGTATGACCTTAGATCGGACGGAATACGTCTGGAATAGTAATAAACACCACGTTTTATGAATACGAAAGGAACATGCTGGTCTACCATTTGGTCTACCCTTTGTTAGATCATTATCAATAATCTAAGAAAATCAGCATGTTATTACTTGAGTATGACTCCGGCGGTAGGGATCGAACCTGTGACCCCACACATGTGTCGGGGATTAACCCAATGTACATTGGGTTGTCAACGATTGAGAAACCTTCATTTCAAATGGATAGGACTGCTTCATGTCAACGAAATGTCAACGGCAATATTTGAAAGCGGTCGTAGGGTTCGTTAACATTTGTCATATGATCCGTTAACATTTACCATATGTTACGTTGACATTAGAAAAGATCTGGTCGTAGGTTCCTAGAAAAATCGCCATGTTAACGTACTTATAAAGCACACTATACAAAACCCAATACGGTCTTTATTAATCTAAGAAATCGAAAAAGGGCCTATCCAGCTTTCTAGATAGTAACGGAATTTCAAAGTGAAGGACTAGATTTGCAAACCAATCTAGCTACTCCAAGTTCTGTCTAAAATATTAATCCAATTTCTTAGGCAAATTCTCTCAATGAGATCGTCACCATAGCCATGTTTTCGCATAACTTTCACAAGCCTTTGCAAATTACTGACCGAAGCTATTTCATCTGGAAGAACGGCACCATCATAATCCGAACCAAATGCCACTCCGCTCTCACCAAGCTTATCAATCAAATAATCAATGTGCCTCAGTATACTTTCAATTGAAAAATCTCCAAGCATTCGGCCATCATCGCGGCAGAAAGCGGCTCCAAAATTTACTCCTACAAGACCTCTACTATTAGCTATTGCCCGGAGCTGATCGTCAGAAAGGTTTCTTGAATGTGGGCAAAAGGCATGAACATTTGAATGGGTGGCAATTAACGGTTTTTCTGAGTACTTAACCACATCCCAAAAGCTAGCCGTATTCATATGAGAAAGGTCTATCAATATACCAAGCTCATTACAACGCTTGACTAATTGAATGCCATTTTCAGTTAGTCCTGGACCATAATTGGCACTGGAGGGAAATCTGAAAGGAACACCCCCAGCAAATATATTATTTCTGCTCCATACTGGGCCAATGGATCGCAAGCCCAAAGAATAGAAAACATCTAAATTATATAAACCCGGGTCGATCGCCTCGGCTCCTTCAAGATGAAGAACTGCTGCTAAAACACCTTGATCAATTGAAGAATAAATCTCATCGACAGTCCTACAAATACATAAAACTCCTTCTCTCTCCAATCGAATTAGTATTGAAAGTTGCTCCAGACTAATGCGTAGTCCATCAGAAAACTCTACAGGCTCAGGCAAAGGAAGTTCATAGAAACTCTCTTTCATTGCCTCTAAATCCTCCAATAACCCTTCTTTAGAAGGAACATAAACAGCAAATAACCCACCTGCAAAACCGCCTGTTATACATTTGGGAAAATCCACAGCACCGCCATCCCCCTCAGTGAAGCTTTTAATCTGAGACACCTTTTTCAGACTATATAAACGTGAGAGGACATCATTGTGTCCATCGAAAATTAACTGTTTTTTGTCAAGCATTAGTTCTGTATTTTCTTTGGTATTAACCTAATCATTAGGGTCTCTAGATCTTACCGGCAAGCCAGTGGAACAACTGTTTCCAAAAAGGAACATATCCTTTCCATTCTAAAAAATTATTTGATGCCCAATGTGGCATTATATCAGAAGTGAAAGCTGCCACTCGGCCCAAATCATATTTCTCAACAACAAGCAATGGATCACCTGAAGGAAAAGTCAGTAAAACTTCTCCCGTAGGATCCCTTAGTCTATTGTATCCTAAAAACTCCGGCCATTCGCTTGGTAACTTAGTAAGTATTGGGTGTTCAGAGGAGATTAAAGGAACTTTACCCTCAGGAACTTCCATTCGATCATCATGAGGTTCTATAATGGCAGGAATAATATTAGATATTGGGGAGTATGCCCAGTGTCCCTTACCATGGAACCCACCAAAAGACATCCATCCACCAATCATTAAAAAACCACCTCCTTTTTGAACCCACTCGCATAAAAGTTCCAAGCGGTTCAGTACTTTTTTGCCACCCAAAGTTTCCTCGGTAAGCAAGAAACTATCTGCAGGTGCATCAGAAAAAACAATCACATCCCATTGCGATAGCTCAGCCATTGTGTAAGGAAACTTTGCCGAAACTTCATGGTTTGGCATAAAAATGATATTAACATCAGTCTTAGAGAACCTTCCAGTGAAACTGTCTAATGAAGAAGTAATAGAAGCAGTTTCATATGCTGCGAATCCTTTGAAATGTTTGTGAATCTTAAATACTGATTCTCCAACAAGCAAAATGTTTATAATGCTAGAGTTCCCTACCATAATTTTGTCTCCTCGGTTTTAGTGAAAGTTTTAGCGCAGGTCTGGAATCAAAAATTTCTCATTCTCTAATATTTGCTTTCCGTCCAACCAAAGAGATGTGTTGCGGCAGCAAATATCACAATGGGCAGTTGACCAATTCTCACCAGCCATTCCACAGTGTTTGGCGGGTGCATCCAATATGTTTCGGCCAATAGCAACCAATACAGTTCCATACTTTGATTCAGAGTCCATACCGACAGATCCCCAATCTGCTCTTTCATCAGTTCCCCAACCAGCATGTGATAAACGATAAGCTCCATCATCTCCGTGAGAGTCCAAATAATCTTGCAATAAATATGCGTCTGACCCACCTTCAATCTTTTTAATGCGCCCTTTTTCAAGGGTCAGTTTGACTTTTGTAGTTGCATGCCTCCATAATCCAAGCAGCACATCTCCAGGTTCAATGACATAAATTCCCTCAGCACTATCCTCAATTGGGGCACAATAAACCATACCTGATGGCCAATGATCCCAACGACCTGGCTCATCTGCTATTCCGCATTGATAAGCCCCTTTTCTCCCGTCTTTTCGCATCACGTAGTCAGAACCTGATGCAGAAGTAATACGAATTTCCTTAGCTTCCTCCATCATCTGCGCACCTATTAGCCCACGGCGACGGATAGTTTCGTTAGGAAACATTCTTTTAAGGCCATCAAATGGCTCTTGAACCATTAAAATCCTTGCGCCAGACCTTAATGCGTTGTTTGAAGTTTCTGTGTAGATCCATGAACCTATTCCCCGAGGCAGCATCGACATTCCTAACACCATGTCGGCATTATTCCATGCTGAACAAACTAAGTTATCTTCTAACATTTGATCTCCTTGTGAAATCATAACATATGCCTCAGCACCTAGTGTTCTAGCAGCTGCAAAAGCAGCTGGAACATATTCTGGTCTTACATATCGAGGATCAGTGAAAATCAGAACGGTTTCACCCTTTGCTAATTTGCAAAGTTCCAGTTGATTTCGAAAAGCATCGACAATGTCTGCAGAAGCATAAGCACTCATGGTAGTTTCTCCTTTGAAAATTGTGGGATATTGTTCGCTCTCCAGCAACGAACTTGGTGATTAGAAGTAACCATACTTAGAGATTGTTCCTCCTCACAACCAGCTTTGGAATACTGGCATCTCCCCAGCAATTTGCAGCCAGGTTTATTTTCGGCTGAAATAGCTTCCCCCTTTAAACGGTCACTATCTGTTTCATCTACAGCAGAAATTAAAGCTCTAGTATATGGATGTAATGGACGGTCAAACAAAACCTCAACAGGGGATTCCTCTACAATCTGCCCAAGATACATTACCACTACCCTATCTGATATGCCACGTATAACCCTTAGATCATGCGAGACAATTATGAAGGTTGTTCCACGATTTTTTTGCAGATTATTAAGCATGGTGAGAATCTGACCGCGTACTGACATATCGAGTGAGGCAGTTGGTTCGTCTAAAAAAATGATATCGGGGTTGGACGCCAAGGCTCTTGCCAATGCAACTCGCTGTAGTTGCCCACCACTCATTTCATGAGGGTAAAGACTCAAAAACCTGCTCCCAAGCTCTACATCTTGCAAAAGCTTTAATGCTCTAAGCCTCTTTTCGTTCTTTGATAATTCGATAACAAGCTGCATAGAATCCAAAAGTACATCTTCAACTGTAAGCATAGGATTGAAAGAAGTTGCAGGATTTTGAAACACCATTTGGATTTTTTCCCGATAAGGCCTAAATTCAATATTTGGTAAATCAGAAACTTCCTGCCCTTTTATAAAAATTGATCCGCTGTCAATTTGTAAGAGCTTTAATAAAGCCTTACCAAGTGTGGATTTTCCAGAACCACTCTCTCCCACAATGCCGAGTGTTTCACCTTTTTTTAGGCTTAGGCTAACGTTATCTAAAGCAATTAACTTTTTTCCTCCTGAGCGGAGATTAAAAGACTTAAAAGCCTCCTTTATCTCAACAAGTTTTTTCATTAGTTACCGGAAAATGACATGCTACCATTCGATTCATTACCATTTTTAGTCTGGGCCTGGACACATGACACATTTCTTTGGCCCTTTCACATCTTGGAACAAAAGGACAACCTAACGACCGATTTCTGGGATCGGGTGCCCGACCAGGAATAAATTTGAATCCATCAAGATTTGAAATTGAACATGCTAATAGTGCAGCTGTGTAAGGATTTGCAGGCTTTTTCATAATTTCTTCAAGGGTACCTATTTCCATCACCATACCTGAATACATTACCACTATTCTCTCACACATTCCTTTAATTATATTGATGTCATGAGTAATCATTAGCAAAGCTGCACCAGTTTCTTGAGTTACCCTCTTTATTAGGTCCAAAACCTGTATTTGGATAGTCACATCCAATCCTGACGTTGGTTCATCAGCAATTAGCAGATTGGGTTTACATGCAAGAGCCATCGCTATCATCGCCCGTTGAGCCATTCCTCCAGAATACTCGTAAGGATAGAGCCTACTGCGGTTATATGGATCAGGAATGCCAGTTGCTTTAAGAGCCTCAACTGCTCTTGCCCAAGCAACTTTTTTACTGCCTCCAAAATGCTGACGGTATACATCCGCAATTTGCTTTCCTACACTGATAATTGGGTTAAGTGATTTGTGAGCATTCTGAAAAACCATGGCCATGCGACGACCACGTAAACTCTTCATAGTGGGCTCAGGCGCATGAGTAATATCTTCGCCATCAAATCTTATTTTTCCCTTGTCTATATTGGCAACGGTAGGTAAAAGATGCATGATCGCTGATGTTGAAAGGCTTTTACCAGAACCACTTTCTCCAACTATAGCTACCGCTTGTCCTTTATTGAGAGAAAAGTTAATATCAATCAATGGACTAAAGTTACCTGCCTCCCCTTTAAATGATACTGATAAGTCCTTTACTTCTAATAACTCAGTCATTCTCTTCTCTCCCAAAGAGATTGAAGCATTCTAGAGCACATGTTTAGCAACCAAACAGACACAAAAAGAGCCAAACCAGGAAAAATTGATAGCCACCATTTCCCAAAAACCATGTAATTAGCACCAGCCTGTATCATCGAACCCCATTCTGGCATTGGGATAGGAACTCCTAACCCCAAAAAAGAGAGCCCAGCTATCATCTGTACCGCATAAGCACAAGAAAGGGGTAATTGTGCAAAAACTGGCGTCAAGGCATTGGGCAATATATGAAAGAAAATGATCCTTGGTGACTTGTTTCCAGCAACTTTTGCAGCCAAGACATAATCTATTTCCTTAAGCGGGACTACTATTGATCTAACCATTTTCGAATACACAGGAATATTGTAGAATGCTACCACTAATACGACATTCCAAAGAGAATTACTCGTAGCAGCTATAAAAGCCATACCAAAAAGAATTTGAGGGAACCCCTGAATTACTTCTGAAATACGGGTCAATGTGGAATCGATCCACCCCCCCAAATATCCTGAAATAGCTCCTAAAGGGACACCTATTAAAACGCCCAACACCACTGATGACAATGCCAATGTGAAATCTGTACGGATTGCAAAGATAGTTCTGGAAAAAACATCCATGCCATTATGATCTGTTCCAAAGAAGTGCTCCAAAGATGGCGGCGACAGTTTGGATAACAGATTTGGTTTTATAGGATCTTGGAGCGGCAGAATTGGTGCTAGCATTCCTAGCAGAATGATTGCGATTAAAATACCAAAAGTCGAATAAACTGAAATCGATCCATGCCTAAAAATGATCCGCTGAAGAATGTTTAATCTACTGCTGATCTCAAAATACTCGGTCATGAACTTAGCCTTGCTCGAGGATCAATAATCGCATTAACAATATCTGCAAACATGTAAATTAATAGATAAAAGGAAGTAGCAAACAGCACGACTCCGAGTACTGGTTCATAATCAGAATGATTCATAGCTTTGACAGCATACAAACCAAGTCCCGGCCAAGTAAAAACTACCTCCACCAAAACCGTCCCAGAGATCAAAAACCCATAAGTCATTGTAATCATTGTTAATACAGGAGCCAGCATATTTCTAAGCACATAGATTTGAATAGTTTTACTACTAAGTCCGAATGCATGGGCAGAACGGATATAATCTGAAGACATGATTTCAGTTGTCCTAGCCCTTGTAATTTGAAAAATTGAAGGGCACGTTGTAATAGCTAAAGCAAATACTGGCATTATTAAATGACTTAATGCAGAGAAAAATGCATCCAGTTTACCAGCCAATAAAGTATCAATTGTCATCCATCCAGTAACGCTCGGCAAATCATGAAAACTTGAGTCAATTCGCCCTAAAGGCGGTGGCAACCACTGCAGTTTTGCAAAAAAGATAAAGACTAATAGCAGAGATAACCAAAAACTTGGCATTGCAACCCCAGCACGCGATATCATATCTGCAAACCAAGAAAATTTTCCCTGAGGGTTTTTTCCTGCAACCACTCCTGCTGGCACAGCCCAAACAATACCTAAAAGCAAAGAAAAGGTTGCTAATTCCATGGTTGCTGGCGCCCTGTTAAAAAGTTCGCTTGTAACTGATAAGGACGTATACCGCGATATTCCTAGATCCCCCACTAGAAGATTATTCAAATATTCATAATACTGTTGCCACATTGGTTTATCTAGTCCAAGACGCATAACCGCAGCTTGAAACTGCTCCTCAGTGTATCTAGGTCCTAATATAAGATAGATTGGATTACCAATCAGTCTTGTGACAACAAAAGTGATTAAAGAAACGATCCAAAGTGATACTATCAGTGCCCCAAGACGCTTAAGAATAAAGAATATCCAATACAACTGTTAATCCGTACGGTGCATATAAGTAAAGTTTGAATGGTAGCTGATAATGTGCTTTTCAGCTACCATTCCTTTAAAGTTATTTATTTCTTTTGAGTGGCCAATACCAAAGCAAATTGTCAGGAAGTTGTACGTATCCTTCAATATCTTCGCGAACAGCTATCTCAAAAGGCATGTCAACCACAGCAATTGTCGGAGCATCCTCAATAAGGATCCTTTGATAATCAGCTGCTAAAGCCGCTTTTTTATTTGGATCCATTGTTGCAGTTAACTCGGCAATTACTTCATCTAGTTTAGGATTTGAGTATTCCATCCAGTTGATGACAGCCTTTGTCTTGAAGAAGAGCTCACCTGTGTACCCAGCATCATCAACATACCAAAGCAAATCTCTCATCCAAGCATGATGTTCGAACTTTCCAAGACCCTCAGAGAATACTGAGGCTGCCTGTACATCGATATTCATGTCAACACCAATAGATCTAAATGCATCCTTAAGTATTACGGCAATTTGCTCTGTTACTGGGTTTCCCTCCCCAATACTTAGGTCAAAAGAAAATCCATCTTTGTGCCCCGCCTCTTCAAGCAACTTCTTTGCGGCAGAAACATCTGTACCTAAATTCCAGAGGCTAGCATCATGATAAAGTCCTTGTACTGGAATAGGACCAGCGGAAGGTAATGCTGCCCCTCCAAAAACTCCATCTACTATTTTCTGATACGGAACAGCTCGAGTTAAAGCACGCCGAACAAGTACATTATCAAACGGGGCCTTGGTTGTATTAAATCCCAAAATCATTTGATTGCGTGTTGGCACTGATACCACTTTAACACCAGGTGCGTTGCGAATAAGATTTAACTCATCAGGCGATAAGTCTTTGGCTATGTCCACTTCACCATTTTTTAAAAGTAGCGCTCTGTTGGCAGAAGACGGAACAACCTTAAGTACAACTTTATCAAAAAAAGCCTTCCCATCCCAATAATTTGGATTTGCTTTTAAGGTCATCTGTATGCCAGATTGCCAGTCAGATATAAAAAACTCACCTGATCCGGGACTATTTCGAGCAAGCCACTTAGTCGCCCAAGGATCATCCTCAGCAGTATTACCAGATGCCACTGCTGCTTCGATTAGAGCTTGACTCTGATCCCTGAACAAATAGAAAAACCAGGGAGACGGTGCGGAAAAATTTAGTTTGACCACTCTATCATCAATTACTTTAACGCTATCAAGGCTATCAATCTTTGCAGTCGTGGCATTCCAATGGGTGCCAGCTTTTGTTCCATAAGCTCTCTCAAACCAATAAAGAACATCCGCAGATGTTACAGCGTTTCCTGTAGAATTAAAATTTGCGCCCTTCCGTAATGTTAACGTTAAACTACGTTTATCATCACTCCAGTCCCAACTCTCAAAAGCTGACCCCTCTATATTTCCCGTATCCGCAATAGAATAACCTTTGCCAGTATCATTCCATCCGTAACGAAAGAACTGATCTAAAATATTGTAATTAACCTCATTAGATCTCTGAAATTGGGAAAAAGGTGGATCTAACGTCTCAATTTCCCCAGAAAGAGCTATAGTCAAAGTTTCTTCAGCACTTGTGGAGCTAGCAAATAAAGCCAAAGCTGCTAGTGCAGAACAAATCCTGGATTTACTCATATTTTTCTCCTTTTAGTTTTTTGATTAATTTTTACCAAACCCTGCCCACATGACTCTCGAACTACAAGATTAGATTCTAAAATTAAAGTTTGGGGCGGTTTAGTGTTATCTACCAACCTATCCATAAGAAGACTAGCTGCTTTTGCACCTATTTCTTGGGTGGGTTGGGCGATAGCGGTCAAAGGAGGGTTTAGTGAAATTGACCACGGAAAATCATCAAAACTTATGATTGATATGTCATGTGGTATTCTCAAACCTTCTTCATGAATTTTATTTAAAGAACCAACAACCATTTCATTGTTTGCAACCAAAATTGCCGAAGGCAAATCTTTACAGGACAGAAGTTTTTCTGTTAAGCAATAGCCACTTTCCATTTTATAGTCGCCAAATAAGATCCAGTTTTCATCGCAGTACATTCCTGCCTTCATCACCCCCTCCTTAAAACCCAAATATCTATCATTGGCTGAGGAAAGGTGAATAGGTCCACCGATATATCCAACTTCCGAATGACCTAAATTACCTAAATGGCAGACAGCTTTAGCGGAAGCCTCAAAATTGTTTATTGTGACTGTATCAACTTCCATTTCTCTCATGCGGCGATCTACTATAACTATGGGAAAATCATTCTCTATAAGTTCCTGAATTTTAGTTGAATACTCTAAAGTTGGTGCCATGACCAAACCTGAAACACCTTCTTCTAGCATTACCTGGATTAGCTCTTCTTCCTTTTCAGGCTTACTATCCGAATTTGACATTAAAAGTGAATGCTTCTGAACGCTCACACCCCATTCAAAATGCTTAAGTATCTCAGTAAAAAATTGATTTGAAAGATCTGAAAAAATCGCACCCAATAAAGGATTTCCTACCCCCCTAAGCCTTTTAGCTGAGCGGTTTGGGACATAATCTAAACTTTGGGCGGCTTGACGAACCTTTAAAGTCATGACCGGGTCTACTCTCTGGTCGTTAAGCACCCTAGAAACTGTAGGTACTGAAACGCCAGCAAGCTTTGCAATATTACGAATCGTTGTCATCGAATTCCCCTACAGAAAACGTTATCTCAAAATGCTCCAGTAAGCAATCACTAGTAAATGACAAAGATAAAAACCGCCGGAATCTATGATTATTGTAGCCAAACTATGAAATATAGTTAGATTTAGCTACCGTAGTTTCTATACTATATGTCAAGACCCTACCGCCAGGGGCATTTCCGTTGACATTGACAAGAAAGCGGTCGTAGGGTTCGTTAACATTTACTATATGGTACGTTAACATTTGTCATATGTTCCGTTGACATAAAAAACAAACTGGCGGTAGGTTCCTACGATTTTCTCAAATTAAAATGTCAACAAAATGTCAATATCGGGAATTACACCCTTATTTATATGGCTCCGGCGGTAGGGATCGAACCTACGACAAATTGATTAACAGTCAACTGCTCTACCGCTGAGCTACGCCGGAACATTACTACATCCTGTCTATATCAATGGTTTAATAATCCATCAAGATGATTTTTCTATTCTTTTACGCTGAAAGAAGACCGAGATGAAACCGGTTCTTTGCAGATCACCAAATTTCTTTCCATAAGATTAATTAGATGTGCTAGTACATTTCTTGTTCCCGCTCTTATCAAAGGTTCTGGAAGCTCTCTATATATAGTATTGGCTATTTGAAAACTAGAGGCATCTTCTTTAGCTAGTATTTGCAAAATTTGTTTTTCCCTCTCTAATCTATGTTTTTTGAGGTTAGCAACACACACTTTAGCATTTCTAATTTCACTTCCATGGCCAGGTAAATAAATATCCTCATCCCTCTGCAAAAGTTTATCAAGCGATTCGTAATAATGCCCAACATCACCATCTGGCGGTGAGATTAATGTAGAAGTCCATCCCATCACCAAATCCCCGGTGAACAAAATTTTCTCTTCTTTGTAGGAAAAACATAAATGATCAGATAAATGGCCAGGCGTATGAAGAACCTCCAAAGTCCAACCATCCCCTTTTATAGTTTCTCCACCTGAAATAGAAAAATCTGGATAAAAATCCTGATCTACACCTTCCAGACCTCCAATTTCTTTTGATTTTCGTAAAATCGTTTTCATGAATTCAGACCTAGCACCCGCAGGATTTCCATGAGCTAAAATGGGAATATGGAACTCCTGAGCCAACCTTTTAGCACTTGCTGAATGATCTAGGTGAGAATGAGTAATGAGAATGTAACTGGGTTCTTCAGCCCTAAGAAGTTTTTGAAGTTCATAATAATGATGCTCATTAATTGGGCCAGGATCAATAATACAAAGACCTGAGATAGCACCTAAAATATATGTGTTCGTACCTGAAAACGTCATTGGCCCCGAATTAGGAGCCGTTAACATCCTAAGATTTTTACAAATTGTTTTCACTTATCACTCAAATCATTTAGGTTAGAATCGTTGTAAGTCTCCTAATAAGCCTAAAATTAATAGAAAGATCTGTAAATAAATGGCTAGGAATTCCCTAAAAAAATATCTCCCAACGAGCTTGCTTGGTAGGGCAATCTTAATACTACTTTTTCCAATAGTTTTGGTGGAAATAATAGTAGGGATAGCTTTCATCCAAAGACATTTTGAACAAGTCACTGATCAAATGTCCGAAGGAATTTCATTAGAAATTATCTTCATGAAAAACGAACTGGAAAAAAAGATCAAAAGCGGTGTTAACCCTAATGACTTAAAGCAAATGATCTACGAACTAGGAAATGAATTTGGTTACACAGCCAAGTATGATCACAATTTGGAGTTAAACTTAATCGATGATGTAAATTTTTTTGATGTATCTGGCAAAACATTCGTAAACAATTTAAATGAAAAATTAGGCTCGATTTCAGCATTTGACCTTACTAATCCAAGGATAGTAAACATTCAAACTTCGGTTAGCTCAGGCCGATTAGATCTCATGATTTCAAGGAAAAGAATTAGTGCATCTAACCCTCATCAGCTTTTAGTCTTGATGATTCTGGTAACTATTTTGTTAGTCCTTTTTTCTTTTATTATACTTAAGAATCAAATTAGACCTATTGGAAAGCTAGCAAAAGCTGCCGAAGCTTTTGGGAAAGGACAATTCGTTGAATTCAAACCAGGCGGATCAGATGAAGTGCGTAGGGCTGGTGTAGCTTTTTTAGCAATGCGGGCAAGAATAGAAAGACAAATAAAGCAAAGAACACAAATGCTTTCTGGTGTTAGCCATGACCTTAGAACACCATTAACCCGATTGAAATTAGCCCTAGCTCTTCAAAAAGAAAGTCAAGAAGTGCGTGACATGCTAGATGACGTAGATTCCATGGGGGCTATGCTAGACGAATTTTTAGAATTCTCTAAAGTTAGTAAGAAAGAAGTAACAAAAGAAATTTTAGTAGTAGACTTCTTAGGTCGACTTGTGAAGAAAAATCAAAGGCATTTTGATAATATTCACCTCGAAATCATATCTCCTTTGAAAAAAGAATTCACAATTGAGGTTAGAGAGAATGCTTTAAGCAGAGGAATTCAAAATATCATTGATAATGCAATGACATTTGGTGACAAAGTAAATGTAATAGCCAGAAAGGATACAAATTATATTGTGTTACAGATTGAAGACAATGGACCTGGCATCCATGAGGATAATTATGAACTGGCTTTACGGCCTTTCTCTCGCTTAGACGAAGCAAGAAATCAAAACAGCCATTCTGGTGTTGGACTAGGTTTAAGCATTTCAACCGACATTGTAAGAAACCATGGCGGGAAAGTATCTCTTTACCGTTCAGAAAAATTGGGTGGACTTGGCGTTAGTATTCGCATTCCTATATGAGGGTTAAATTTTAAGTCGTTCCAAAGCCTTTTTTGCAAATTTCACAACATACTCACCCATTTTAATAGCTTTTTCTGGATTAGATGCATTACCATCTAGAGCTCTTTTTTTCACTCCTTGCAAAATGGCCGCCATTCTGAAATAACAAAAAGCAATAGGAAATTCCAAATCAGGAATTTCTGCCAGCCCTATATGTCGGCTATACTGATCCAGAAATTCATTGTCTTCAGGTATCCCCAAGTCCTGCCTGTTGACCCCAGCAAGACCTCTTCCCTCTTCTCCAACAGGCATAGACCATTGCATAATTTGTGAGGCCAAATCTGCTCTTGGATCTCCTAAAGTCGAAAGCTCCCAATCAAGTATTGCAATAAGCTTAAAATGCTTTTTATGAAATAAAAGATTGTCAATACGCCAATCTCCATGGACTAATCTTGATGGCCCCTCATCTACCGGCACATGCTCACTTAACCATTGCATTAAGATTTCCATGGGCAAAATGTTATCAGTTTTACTAGACTCATATTGCCTTGACCAACGTGAAAACTGTCTAGAAAAGTAATTGCCAGATTTTCCAAAATGAGAAAGACCAACTATATTTGGATCAACCTTATGGAGATTTGCTAAACCTTTAACATTCTCCTCATACACCACCTTTCTCTCAGGCACGCTTATTTGAGTAATTCTGGGATCAACAAAAGATTGTCCGTCAACATACTCCATAACAAAATAGGGTGTCCCGATTTCTTTAGGATCTTCGCATAAATAATACATTTCAGGGACAGGCACATCCGTTTTTGCCAAAGCAGACATAACTTGATATTCTCTTTCTACCATATGAGCAGATTTCAACAGCTTACCCAACGGTTTTTTACGAAGCACTAATTTTTCTTTACTCCCACTGAGTATAAATGTTGGATTAGATTGCCCTAATGGGGTCTTAGTGACAACCCATGGACCTTGTTTTTCAGGCATTCGAAGAGTTAAGGCTTTTGCAACTTTTTTTAAGTCAAGATAGCTAGAGTCTTGTGTAATCATTTAGACATCATTTTTCCTAAATTTTCTAAGCTCTGCCCTGGCTATCTGACGCCTATGAACAGCGTCAGGACCATCGGCAAGCCTTAGCGTTCTTAAGTGTGTCCACGCAGCAGCTAAAGGTGTATCCTGACTAACACCCATTCCGCCAAACATTTGAATAGCCTCATCGACGACCTTTAAAGCCACCTTCGGCGCAACTACTTTCACTTGACTTATCCAAGGCGCCGCTGTTCTATCATCAGTATTATCCATCATCCATGCCGCCTTCAAACATAATAATCTAGCCATTTCAATGTCCATTCTACAATTGGCGATTATATCATAATTAGCGCCTAATTCCGCTATTTTCTTGCCAAAAGCTTTTCTATCTAAAGCTCGTTCACACATCAGCTCTAAGGCAAATTCAGCTTGACCTATAGCCCGCATGCAATGGTGTATTCTGCCAGGCCCCAATCTTCCTTGCGCTATTTCAAATCCTCTACCCTCTTCAGAAAGAAGTAAATCACTTTGATCTACATTCACATTGTCAAAACTGATATGCATATGTCCATGTGGGGCATCATCATGGCCATAAACCTGCATGGGTCTCAAAATCTTTATGCCACTTGCATCACTTGGAACTAAAAACATAGAATGGCTTTTATGCTTATCCATTTCCAAAGTCCCGGTTCTAGCCAATACGATATAAAGTCTACATCGAGGATCCCCTGCACCGGATATCCACCATTTTTCTCCGTTCAATACATATTTTTTACCATTAAACTTGGCCGTTAGGGAAATATTGGTTGCATCCGAAGACGCCACATCAGGTTCCGTCATGCAATAGGCTGACCTTATTTTACCTTCAAGTAGAGGTTGAAGCCAACGTTCTTTGTGCTCTTTGGTTCCATAACGTTCCAGGACCTCCATATTACCCGTGTCTGGCGCTGAACAGTTAAAAACCTCAGCAGCTAACCTGCATTTTCCCATTTCTTCAGCCAAGTAAGCATACTCTACTGTAGAAAGGCCGTACCCTGTATTGGAACTTGTTAACCAAAAATTCCACAAATTCTTATCCTTGGCCTTCTTTTTAAGGCCATCTAACGTGCTTAGCATAGTTTTGGTAAACTCAAACCTTGATCCTGTTGATCCCACTTCATCAAAGTACTCACGTTCTTTAGGTCGAATTTCATCATCAATGAAATTACGCACTTCATCTCTTACTTTCTTAACCTTGGCAGATAAACCTAGTTCCATAATAACTCCTGAACTTTAACCACTTTTAGTACCGTCTCGTAAAATCTTTCACTTTTCAAGTAACTTGTTTATAGTAATCTATGGGTCAATATATTATTCCTTTTATTAAAATAAAAAAATGTTGGGTATTTAAATCAATTGTTAAAACAATATCCAATCTATATAACTGTAGAATTCATTATTCATGCATAGCAAATTTACAATTCATTGGTTTAGATCCGACTTGAGGCTTGCAGATAATCCATCATTTTCTTATGCATGCAAGAACGCTGATATAATTCCTGTGTACATATTTGACGAAACAAATAAAGCTCATTTTCCCCTTGGCGAGGCCAGCTTAACATGGTTGTGGAACTCACTGATTTTATTAAATAATAGTCTTTCTGATAAGCTCCTTATTTTCAAAGGAAATCCTATGGAAATTCTCCTAACTTTAGCAATGGAAAATAATGTCACAGGCGTATTTTGGAACCGATGCTATACCCCGTGGCAAGTATCCCAAGACACTACCATAAAACAAAAAATTCGGTCTAAGAAAATTGAGTGCAAGACCTTTAACGGGAGTTTATTATGGGAACCTTGGGAAGTTTTGAAAGCAGATGGCACTCCTTATAAGGTCTTCACTCCGTATTATCGAAGGGGTTGCTTGGGAACTAAACTTCCACGAACACCACTAACTACACCCAAAAAAATATCCTTTGCAGAAAATATCATATTAAAGCAACCCCAATTGCCGAAGACTTTTAATCAACTCAAGTGGCAGTCTAAGATACTAAGGCATGCATTGATAGGTGAAAAGAATGCTGAGAAAAAATTAAAGACTTTCCTTGATTCAGGTATTTTTAGTTACAAAAAAGGCCGAGATTTTCCTAGTTCAGGGGATGTTTCAAAACTAGCTCCAAACCTTCATTTTGGAGAAATATCTCCTAATCAGATTTGCTCAAAAGTAAAGAACATGCCATCTAGTGAGAATACTGATAATTTTATGAGTGAACTAGCATGGAGAGAATTTTCTTACTACCTACTCTATCATTTTCCAAAAATTACCAAACAAAATCTGCGGTCACAATTTGATAGATTTCCATGGATTTGTAATCCGAAGGATCTAAATGCCTGGAAATTGGGGAAAACCGGGATACCTATGGTGGATGCCGGAATGAGAGAATTATGGGAAACAGGCTCGATGCATAATCGATTAAGAATGATTGTTGGCTCTTTCCTAGTAAAAAATCTCTTAATTGATTGGCGTTCAGGGGCCCGCTGGTTTTGGGATTGCTTATTTGACGCCGATTTAGCCAGCAATACTGCGGGTTGGCAATGGATTGCAGGTTCTGGGGCTGACGCTGCCCCTTACTATAGAATTTTTAATCCAGTATTGCAGGGGAAAAGATTTGATCCAGAAGGTAAATATATAAAAAAATATATACCTGAACTTCGTAAATTAGATTTAAAATATTTATTTGCTCCTTGGGAAGCGCCTCCCTCAATTTTAAACAAAGCTGGTGTTATAATGGGTAAAACCTATCCGTATCCAATTGTTAACTTGTCAACATCTAGAAAAACTGCTCTTGAAGCATTCAAGGTCTTGAAGAATAATGCTAGTAACTGATAACCTTCGCAAAAACCGTGTATGACTTAACATTGACAGTACTTTACTAACTAAAATTACGTGGAGGGTTTAATGACTTATTTTGAAGCGTTACTTTCGGGCTTACCATTCTTCATATCGCATTTTTTCTTGACACTTTTGTTACTATTTTTTGGAGTGATTATCTACATACTACTAACCCCAATTAAGGAAATAAGTTTAATAAAAAATGGAAATGTTGCCGCAGCTATTTCCTTTTCAGGAGCTCTGCTTGGAATTGGCATTCCCTTGGCCAGTTCTCTATCAGTAAGTAACTCATTAATTGAAATATTCATCTGGGGTGTTACCGCTATATTGATCCAATTACTTTGCTACAAGTTGACTGATACTTTCTTGAGTAACTTAGGGGAAAGGATCAATAAAGGTGAATTGGCTACAGCAATCTTACTTTTTTCTATCAAGATTTCTGTTTCTTTGGTAAATGCAGCCGCAATTGTCGGTTAAAATGTTAAGTTTTGTTCTCAAAAACATTTACCTAGCTATAGCTTTAATCACTATTGTATGGTCTTTATTTAGCTCCACAGATAACCCTAGCCACAAAAAAACAACCTATGCTTTCGCTGAAGAAGATACCTCGTTAATTACAAAGAAAATCAATGAAACAAAATTGAAAAACCTCAACCGGTATCGTTTAAAGACAGATGGCAACAACCGGAGATCCGGGATGGGTACAGCCTTTTACATTGGCAATGACATGTGGTTAACAGCACGACATGTAGTTAACAAATGCGAAAAGGTATTAATAAAAGAACCCTCTAAAAAGGGATTAATAGAAAAAATCCTTATTCATCCCAATTCTGACCTGGCTTTATTCAAACATTCTGATACTCGTGAGCCTGTTAAATTTAAGCTTGCTACCAATATCCTTCAATCCTCTTTTACAACTGGTTTTCCAGGAGGAACCCCCGGAGATGCTGCCCTTGCATTAGCTGGGTTTATGGCTATGGAAGAACGTGGTTACAATATTCTGGAAAAACATACTATCTTTGCGGTTTTGGAAAAGCACCCAAGACCGCTTGTTTCTTTTGGCGGAATTAGTGGCGGCCCATCGTTTGATAGCTTCGGAAACCTGAACGGTGTCATCGTAGCTGAATTCACCCGGAGAGGTTTACTTGGGGCCGTTGGTATTGAACAAATTTCATGGTTAATAACAGCCTCAAAAAAGGATTCTTATTTTTTTAAGGAATCTAGGAATAATACTGAAAAAAATTTAAATACCAATGTCTCTCAAAATAATTATAAGAAAGTTGGGGAGAGATTAAGGAAGAAAGGTTCTGTAAGCCATCTTTTTTGTATAGCTTGATTTATCGCTAAAATTTTACCTATGCTAATCGTCTGGTTGAATCATATATTCTCTCAATTTTGCTTCCCGATATAAGGTGAATAACCCGGTAGCAATAATTAAAACCATACCCGTTAAACTAAAGTAATCTGGAATGTCGCCAAATATGAAGAACCCTAAAAGTAAAGCCCAGACCATGAGCGTATACCTAAAGGGACTAACAAAGGCTACAGAACCATGCCGCATTGCCTCAACACTACAAAAGTAACCCATCATGAGTAAGAGACCTGAGAGAGAGAGCTGCAAAATTAAATTGTACTCTACAATCTGCCAATTTTGACTTACCATTAAATAAAATCCGGTTGATGATGTTACAACCAGTGAAGTGACCAGGGAAACAAATATTGTTGGAACTTCTTTAGGCATTTTTCTAGTTAAAAGGTCTCTACAGGTTACAGATAAAACTGCTCCTATTGCCAATACAGAGTAGAAGTTAAACCCTTCAGTTCCCGGTTTGATAATGAGTAAGACACCAATTAACCCAAGAATGATTGCTACTGCTCTCTTCCTCCCAAATGTTTCTTTTAGTAGTAAACTAGCAGCAATCGTGACTACTAATGGTAAAGCCTGCAAAATAGCATTAACATTAGCAAAGGGCATGTTTAAGAGCGCAATCAAAAACAATATTGTTGCAAGAAGATCAAAAAGAGATCTGCCTAATGCTTTTTTAAATCCAGATTTGCATGCCCGTATATTTCGCACCATAATAGAAAAAATTACTGCTATAAATATAGAGCAAAAGATGCCTCTGATAAAAATAGCCTGAGCTAATCCCATTTGAGGAGCAACAATTTTCATAATGACATCATTAGAAACAAAAGCAGCCATGGAAATACTCATGAAAAAAGCACCACGTAAATTGTTTGATTCTAAAAGCATATTGAGGCCAATTCATCGAGTTAAAGAATTTGACATTAGGTAATTTATACAGCTCATACAGAGCAAATGTTGCCTGCTATACCCCAATTATAGGAAATATAGATTAAGTACAATTAACTTTGACACATTATAATCTTTTAAGATTTACAAAGGGTCACAGAATGGACTAGCTTGAGTGGTCAACACGGTACCCGCACCCGCAGGAGAATCTAAAATTTACCACCATTTGCCCACAGCTACGGAAAAAAATCATAGCTTCCTAAAGGACAGACCACAACATGAGTGTGGCGTGTTTGGTATTTATGGACACACTGATGCTGTCGCTCTCACAGCCCTTGGTTTACATGCTCTTCAACATCGTGGCCAAGAGGCGACTGGAATAGTCAGTTATGACAGAACTCATTTTCACGCAGAAAGGAGAATGGGTCTTGTCAGCGATACATTTACTAAATCAAGCGTTTTGGGTCGCTTAAAAGGTGATTCAGCTATTGGCCATGTCAGATATTCTACCACTGGCGCAACACTATTAAGAAATGTTCAACCATTATTTGCAGATCTAGCATTGGGAGGATTTGCTATAGCGCACAATGGCAACCTAACAAATGCGCTAACTGTAAGACGTGATCTGGTAAGAGAGGGAGCAATATTTCAATCGACCTCCGACACAGAAACTATTTTGCAATTGGTTGCGAAATCAAAAAAAACTCAAGCTATTGATCGAATTATTGATTCTCTCTCTCAAATTGAAGGAGCCTATGCGTTAGTAACTCTCACAAATAACATGTTGATCGGAGTTCGGGATCCCTTTGGAATTAGGCCCTTAGTGCTTGGCGAATTAGAAGGACATTATATCCTTGCCTCAGAGACTTGTGCTTTTGATATTATCGGCGCTAAATTTTTAAGAGAAGTCGAAAACGGAGAGCTTATAGTAATTACTGATGAAGGAATAGAAAGCATAAAACCATTCCAAAAACTTACTCCCAGACCGTGTATATTTGAATATATTTATTTTTCCAGACCAGACAGTTATTTAGGAGGGCTTAGCATTTATGAATGTCGCAAATCTTTTGGGCAACAATTGGCACAAGAATCCCCTATCGATGCTGACTACGTCATTCCCGTACCAGATAGTGGCGTCCCCTCAGCAATAGGTTTTGCGGAAGTTTCTCAAATTCCTTATGAACTTGGGATAATTAGAAACCACTATGTTGGAAGAACCTTTATCGAACCACAACAGGCCATAAGGGCATTGTCTGTAAAACTAAAGCATAATGTCAACAAAAGTCTGGTAAATGGAAAAAAAATAGCCCTGATCGATGACTCTATCGTAAGAGGAACTACATCTACTAAGATTATTGAAATGCTACGAGAGTCTGGAGCGAAAGAAGTGCACATGCGCATTACATCTCCACCAATCAAGTATCCTGACTTTTATGGCATAGACACCCCAGTTCAGGAGCAATTATTGTCAGCAAATTTTACTCTTGAGGAAATTTGCAACTTTCTAAAGGCGGATAGCATTTCTTTTTTAAGTATTGATGGTTTATATAAGGCAATGGGGCATCCAAACGGAAGAGATCACAATAACCCTTTTTTTACTGACCATTGCTTTACTGGTGATTACCCAACCAAACTAAAAGACCGAGAAAGCAAAGAGGAGTTTTCACAACTTTCTCTCCTCTCAAACCTTGAATAAACTATAGACTGCAGGATGAGACCCTCACTCATACAAATATCACCCTTTTCTCGCCTGAAATGCATTCAAACGATTGGGAAAGCATGTGCGACAAATCTCACATATTCTTCCATCACAGCCTCTTGCTGTACAAAACTCTCTTCCATAAAATATGATCTGCAAGTGTAGTTTGTTCCATGATGACTTAGGAAAGACTTTTTTCAAATCTTCCTCTGTCTTCACAACATTTTTACCACTAGAAAGACCCCATCTCTGGGCTAGACGATGAATATGTGTATCAACTGGAAATGCAGGAATTCCAAAACCTTGTGAAACTACAACGCTAGCGGTTTTATGGCCAACTCCTGGGAGCTCTTCTAAGAGAGCCAAATCATTAGGAACCTTTCCTCCATACTTTTGCACCAAAATACTGGATAGTCCCGAAATTGCTTTAGACTTTCTAGGAGCTAAACCGCATGGCCTAATGATTTGATAGATGGTTGAGATTGGAACATTCTCCATTTGAAACGCATCCGCAGCTAAACTGAACAGCTTTGGTGTAACTTTATTGACTCTCTCGTCCGTACATTGTGCACTTAATAAAACTGCAACCAGCAATTGATACACATTTTCACTCACTAACGGTATTGGAGGATCTGGGTATAAGGAGCTTAGTTTGGTTTGTATAAATGAAACTCTTTCTGATTTTAGCATGGTTACAGCTTACCTTTCTGAAACTAAATAAATTCAAAATAATATTTGTGCCAAAACCAAAACCTGCTGACTGCAGGAATAGACCCAAGAATTAATCTTTATAATTAATTAGCGTCCTATAACAGGGAAGTTCTGTCCACTCCCAATATTTTTTTCGTATTTTTTCACTTATATCACCTGGTTTGCCATTAGAATAAATCGTTGAATTTACCCTCACGAGAGGCATTACACCACCCGCAGAAGTGGACAGAAATATTTCATCGGCATCCAAAACTTCTGGTTTAGTAATTTCACGAATTTCAGTGCTTATTTGAAGAGATTCCGCTATCTCTAAGACAGTTCGCCTAGTGATACCTTGCAAAACACCCTTAATTGGAGTCATTAATTTACCATCTTTAACTACAAAAATATTAAATCCTGGCCCCTCGGTCACACAATCTTTGTGATCTACCAGCAAAGCAGTATCATAATTTTGTTCTTTTGCTTCATAAAGACCTCGAGTGAAGTCTCCCCAGTGATAATTCTTTATTGTGGGATCAAAACTAGATTCATCTATTCTTTTTACAGTGTCGGAGATTAAGGCGCTTGCACCCCTAGCAATAACCTCAGGTTTGATAACATGAATATAAGGAACACACCATGCATAAAAGTAATTTTTACATTCTCTTGGATCACGGCTACCTGGGATCGCAGGAATTCCGCGACTGCACACCATTGTGACGTAACTATTTCTTAATCCAGAAGCACCAACCATTTCTAATAGTGCATTCTCAATAGCTTTCTTACTTAATTGTGGCTCAAGCTTCAATCCTTTCATGGAGGCATCAAATCTATCTATGTAATTTGATAGTCGGAAAAAACTGCCATTAATTACTGGAACGACGTCATAGGTAATATCAGAGCGTACCAAACCCCAATCATTGACTGGAATTGTGGCTTTATTTAGAGGTATAATCTGGCCTCTCATCCAAGCAGCACCAAGTTCCAGAGCACTTGTCGCTGAACCATTTTTTTTATCTTGGAGCTCAGTTGCACCCAAATCATTCTTTGGTTTATTCACTTTTTCCTCCAAAGTTATAAAATTCATGTAATAAGATATTGTTGGAATGTTATGTAGTAAATACTTTTATCGGAAGCACGAACATCTAAAAAATGCTAAATTGCTAAGCATTCTCAAAATTTTGTCACAAAAATTTGTCCAGCATTGAAACAATTAAAGTAATTTAAAACTTTTTTCTTTAGTGAAAATACAAAAATCCAACTTAAGAGTAATAAAGGTAAACAAATAGCAAACGATGTGCGAATTCCATAATTTTCAGCAATAAATCCTAATAATGGGGGAGCCAACAGGAACACGACAAAAGATAATTGTGCCAAAGATGCCACATTAGTAGCAGCTGACCTATCTGATTTTTGTGCGGCTGCAGACACAGCGAGTGGAAATATAACTGCAGTTCCTCCTCCCATTAATGCAAAACCGAGTAAAGCTATATAAGGTTTATTAGTTAAACAAATCATACCTAACCCTACAAACATGACCAATGTGGATGTGCGAGCGACTGTTTCTGATCCATATCGTTCAACAATAGAGTCAGCAAAATATCTAACCGCAAATTGAGCTAAAGCTCCTAGGAATAAAGCAGTGCCATTCAAAAACGCAGGTGTCCCAAAAATATCCCTCATAAAGATTACAGACCAATCTATCCCTGCTCCTTCAATTAGCATAGCTGACAAAGTAAATACCACTAAAGCAAGCACTCCTTTATTGGGTATTACAAATATTGAATTTTTATCATTTGAGTTTGGTCGTAACCCAGCTGTCTTATAGTTGAGCGAAAAATAAAGAACCAATAAAGAACCAATAAAAAAAGATCCAATAAAATGAAATGTCGGGTCAATCGAATTTTGGGAAAATAGTGCTCCGAATACACCTGCTGTAAAGAAACCAAGACTCCAAAATGAATGACTTCTATTCATGATTTTTTTACCAATTTGATACTCCACCCTATCAGCTTCCAAATTTACTGCCACTTCAACTATTCCTACAGCCATTCCACCTACAAGCAAGGCAAGAAAGAATCTGAGAGGCTCTAGTGAAAATGATGCCAGAATTAAAGAACCCCCCAACATTGGAACGCCAATGCACATGGCTAATTTAAATCCAAGAACTTTCAAGATTTTGTCAGCAAAAAATAAAGAAATTTGAACTCCCAAAGGCAGTCCAGCCAAAGCTAAACCTAAGGCTCCTTCCCCAATACCCATTTGCATTTGCATATCTCCGATTCTTGGGAAAATAGCTCCAAACGAAAATGAATATAGGAAAAAAAAGAAAAAAACGTAATGTTGTGGGAGAATTAATTTCATTTTTAAAATTACTATATTGTTCTCCATAAAAAATTAACTATTTTCATGAAAATTAATTTACATTACTGTTGTCACTTGATTTGGTAGGCGAGGCAGGACTCGAACCTGCTACTATAGCTATGTAAAGCTGCAGTATGCCATATTATCCAATAAAACAAGCTATATAGAGTTATGCAAGGAGAGCAGGATTATGTAAAGTTATGCAGAACTGGATACGGTTTGCCTGCGACCATCCACCTTTAAGGGGGTCACAATTAAACCTAAAGAATAATAAACTCAGTAGAAATATCACTAAGACCTGAAAAAGACGCGCCCTCAAATGTAAGTGATAACGATCCCCATTTTACTATATTAGCTGACGCAAGACTAATCGTATTGGGATCACCTGCTTGAAGATAAAATTTGAGCTTATCCCCTTGAGATAGTTTATAGTCTTTAATCACATCATTACCTGATGCCTTTTCAAATTCAAAAGTGTCAGATCCTGATCCGCCTGTGAGGGTATCAACCCCTGCTCCACCAAATAATACATCATTACCCTCCCCTCCATTTAAGGTATCGTCCCCAGCAGAGGCCCAAATCACATCAGAGCCAGCCTCACCATTGATCACCATGGCTGTTGAGATAGATGTATTTGGAGAAGTAAGGTCTATAATATCATCCCCTGCTCCACCATTAATGGTTTCAATGGATGTCATTCGATATGTATTCTTTCTGCCATAGGCATCATCACTTAAGGAAAGACTACTATTAAAATCTCCAATGGCATCATGGAGAAAAAAAGCATCCGATCCTTTTGTCAGGATTAAGGTATCCGATCCAGTATTCCCATTGATGGCATCATGGAATTTATTTTTGCCTTCAAGAGGGATTTTATTAAAAATGACTTTTGAAGAATTAATATTCCAAGCCTCAGTCTTGGCTCCCCAAATCCCGTCAGCATAAAGATAGATTGTATCATCATCTCCACCGGCATCAGTTACATCAGCACCGGATCCAGTATCAATAGTGTCTTTACCACTCCCACTAGCCACTTGATCATCTCCAGCACCCACCTTTAGGGTATCATGTTTACTACCTGTGGTAATAACATCGTGGCCTTCAGTGCCATAGGTTTGCCCAGTAGTGTCTGAGCTATCGATCTTGACAACCCAGTCTACGGTCTGGGTCATAGACGATTTATCCAGTTTCACAAGTGCACTGTCATCCTTAGCAATGGCCGTAATTTTGTATGTTCCGTTAGCTAACCCTGCGCCAGCCACATCAAACTTTGAAGTCGTCTTACCACTTTGTGTAATGCCATTTATTTTCCATTCAAAAGTCAACAAACTTTCATCAACGGCATCTAGTATTAGTATTGAAGGATTAATAATGTCGTAGTACTCAAAAAGGTTCCCAGGTTTAAAGAAGTTATTAGTGAGATTAGAAACAGTGATGAGGGTATCCCCCTGTATTGCCGAACTACCATGGCTTGTTTTACCACCCAGGACATTCAAACGAATATCTGCATCTAAAATGGTGAGTTGCCCTAGCATTCCAGCATGTTGAGAACAATAATAAGATAAGAAGTTTGGAGCATCGTAGGGAACAGTAAAAACAAGACTATCCCCATCCTTAGAACTATCGCTACTTCCCTTTCGAACTACGCCATTCTTATATTCGCCGGCATAACTTTTTAAATCGAAAGGATGACCATTACCCTTCATGTCAAATGTATAGGTTTGGCCCCGAAAGAGCGTTAAAGTTGGGTCATCTGCCCCATCTATTTTATAATCTGAAGTTGAGGAAGCACTTTTATTCACGACAAAAGTTTTACCGCCTGCCAAGTCAGCTAAGGCAGTCGTATTGCCATTCGTATCAATAAAGGATGTCCCATCAAATTTGTAGTTATCCTTCAGTTTGAGTTGATTACCCTTTTTAACATACTTGTGAATAGTGCCATCTAGGTCAACAACATAACGACTCCCCCCACCCGTTATTTCGCTAATGACCTTCCCATCAGTATCTTCTACACGATAAATGCCGTTTTCATTTAAAGATTTATAAGACCAAATTTTCGATGCAGAACCCCAGTTGCCAAGTTCATCAAGTTGTCTTATTTGAATACTACCATTAATATTTGATCCATCGTTATTGGTAAAATCTGCTCGCAACGGGATTCTTATTTCAGGAGCTTTCGTTGCAGCAATATCATTACCTACATTAAAAGTTTGTTCAAATTCTTCACTTTGTTCAAAAAAGGTATGAGGGCCTAAGTGAATGCGAGGGTTAACAATAACGTGAGAAAAATCATTCTGATTAAAATTAATAGTACCAATAGTCGCTCCAAAAACATTCTTATACACTGTTTCGGGGGTAACAGTAATGGTTTCATCCACATCAGTAATACTAATGCTTAAGGCTTGATCAATAACAGCTGAACCGTCACTTGGAGTAAATCGAGCAGAAAGGTTCGTGTCACTCCATTCATAGTCCACGTAGACAGTGAGGGAAGTATTGCCCCCTAGTCCATAACCTTCATAATCAAATCGGTAATTTTCTTTCAAATAAAGATCATTCCCCTTGATTTCAAAAAAATTTTTCCATGACCATCCAGAGTTATTCACATGAGTCGCATCTAGTGAGAAGATGCCACTGAGATTCCCACAGGAAAGAGTTCCTATTTTTATTCCAGCCTGACCTTCTTTCACTGATGAAGCACTCAGCTTAATGGTATTGGCGTTTGAACTATTAGAAAAGTTTGTCATTAAATCTGCAGCAGTGATGGAGGTATTCCCATTACCACTGGTAGATGACGCACTCGTAGGAGTTCCTAAAGTAATAGCATCAACACTACTCAGTTGAATTGATTGGTTATTTGAATCTTTAATCACACTCCCATCAAAAGAATATCCTGCTTTCAACTTGAGCGTATTATTAACTATTTCAAAATAATCATGGGACTTAGTATAACCGAGGTTGGTTTCAGTCAGATGGACTGAGTTCGTAGAGAGCGTGGCTATATTTGCCCCTTTACTATTAGATAAAGGGGCATAAGCAAGTGTAATCGCTTCATTTATATCCTTAACAGAAAAAATAAAGGTTTTACTAAATGGGGATCCACCAGAGTTAGGTAAAAAATTTATTGTAATGTTATTATTCCAGTCAGAAGAGACCCAGGCATTATTTTTATAAGTGAAAACCTTACTTGATTCTTTATCGATGAAGTAACCATCTGCTAACCGCAACTGATTATTAGTAATAGTGAGATAATCAACAGGTGTGGCTAATGAAAAAGTTCCCTGCCCATTTAGCACTGAGAGGTCGCCAAGCAAGGCGCCCGAAACAGCTTCTAAGACGGTTGTATCACTAAGACCTATCTTTATCTTGGGAGTGTAGTCCTTGCCACTATAATCATCAAGGGGAGTTACATACTTATAAAATTCAAGGATCATGGCCTCTTTTTCAACGACATTGAAGTAAGAAGCACCTTTCATGAGTGAATCATACGTTGG
>JAQWSE010000013.1 GCA_029243395.1 Paracoccaceae bacterium
CCTAACAGCAAAGGACGGGGGTGCCCGAACGATTAATGTAGCGAATGCTACAGGAAGTTCCAAGGCTTTTACGATTGCCGGTGGTGATGGTGCCGATATTCTTACGGGTGGAGCAGGAGCTGACATTATTACAGGTGGCGCCGCAAATGATACGATTCATATTGCGGCTGCTGGTCAAGGAAACTCCGATGTTATGGATGGTAATGCTGGTACCGATACTCTTCAATTGTCCTCAGGAGCGCATGTTTTTGCATCTAATGGAAATTTTGCCAATATTGAAACAGTTTTAGCGAATTCATCAGGTTCTAGCGTTAATTTGAGTGCTCAGTCAGAAGGATTTACCCTCACAGGAGGTGCTGGGGTTGATACGTTGATTGGGGGCTCCGGAGTAGACATTATTACTGGTGGCGGTGGAAATGATACTCTGACAGGGGGTGCTGGAAATGATACCTTTAATGTCAATAGCGGAACAGACTCTGTTACAGATCTTGGAGGTGCAAGTGGGGGAGAAAGTGATGTTTTGGTTGTAAGTGGCTCGTCCACAGCTAATGCGACCGGTATTGTGGGGTTTACTGCTACCTCAAGTACAACAAATTCAGGTATTGCCAATCTAACCGCAGCTAGCGGAGGGGGCACCATTGACATGACGAATGCTGGTGGCTCGGCTATTTACACAATTACTGGCGGTGCAGCTGCGGACACTTTAAAAGGCGATGCCGGGAATGATATTTTTGTTATAGCTGCAGCAAATGAGGGTAATTCCGATACCATTGACGGTAAAGCAGGAACAGACACATTGCAGGTTTCCGCAGGAACCCATGTTTTAACAAACGACTCAAAGCTTTTGAACTTAGAAAATATTACACTGAATGCATCTGGCTCCAATATTAATCTTACTAATCAAACAGAAGCTTTCTCAATTACAGCCGGAGCTGGCACAGATACCATTACTGGGGGTGGTGGAGCTGATATAATCATCATTTCTGCTGCAGGTGAAAGTAATTCGGATACGATTGATGGTGGTGCGGGTGCTGATACGTTAAATTTATCAGCTGGCAGCCATACATTTAGCACCGATGGCAAATTAGCGAATTTGGAAACAATCCTGGCACATTCTTCAGGCTCAACAGTAGTTCTAACCGGTCAAACGGAAGGTTTTGCTATCACAGGAGCGAATGGGGTAGATACTTTTACAGGAGGAGCAGGCGCCGATACGCTAAAGGGGAATAGTGGAAATGATGTACTCACGGGTGGTGGTGGAAATGATACGTTCAACGTTACTTCTGGAACCGATTCCATTTCAGATCTAGCCACAGGAGATATTCTAAAGGTTTCTTCTGGAGCTATAGCTAACGCTACCGGTATCACGGGTTTTAATGCAGATAGCGGGACTACAAATTCGGGCACGGCCAACCTAACTGTTGCGAGCGGCGGTGGCACAATCAATATGTCAAGTGCAGGCTCAGGTGATTACAATCTATATGTTGGAGCCGGCACTGATTCTGTGACGGGCGGGTCAGGCGCTGATACCCTGCACATAATTTCTTCAGGTCAAGGAAATGCTGATACTTTTGTTGGCGGTGCTGGTGCAGATATTTTGCAGCTTTCTTCCGGTTCACATTCTTTTACGAATGATGGTAAAGTGGCGACCGTCGAAACTATCAAAACACATTCGGGAGGTTCAACACTTGTTTTAACAGGACAAACTGAAAATTTCACAATAACAGGTTTTAATGGAGCAGACATTATTACGGGTGGAAATGGTGTTGATACCATTAGTGCAAGTGCAGGTAACGATAGCATTACTGGAGGCGCTGGGAATGATAGCTTTACTGGTGGGTCTGGGAATGACACATTTAATATCAATAGTGGTACAGATACAGTTACCGATTTAGCTTCTGGTGACATATTTGTGGTGAGTTCTGGGGCAACCATGGATGCAACTAATATTGCTACCTTTGTTGCCACTTCGAGTAGTACGAATTCAGGTGGTACGGCGAATCTCACAGCACGGGCCGCAGGTGGAACCATCAAAATGAATAGTGCAGGCTCAGGGAATTACAATCTGAATTCTGGAGCTGGAACGGATACTCTTTGGGGTGGTGCTGGCAATGACATTATAACGATAGCCAATGCGACCGAAGGGGATGGTGATACAATAGACGGCTATGGAGGCACTGATACCCTCCAGTTATCAACTGGGACACATACTTTCACAACCGATAACAACATGCTCAAGAATGTGGAAAACGTTAAAGTTCATAGTTCAGGATCAACTGTTAGCCTTACCAACCAAACGGAAGGATTTACTATCACAGTCGGTGCTGGCACTGATAGTGTCACTGGAAGTGATGGCGCAGACATTATTACAATTGTAAATGCTGGAGAGGGCAATGCTGACACAATAGTAGGGGGTGCAGGGGCAGACGTACTTGCGTTATCGGCAGGATCTCATTCTTTTACTAATGACTCGAAAATTCAAACTCTCGAAACAATTACTGCCCATGCCTCAGGTTCTACACTGGTTTTGACTGGACAAACCGAAGGTTTTACTATCACTGGCGGTGCGGCCGCTGATGATTTAACAGGAGGAAACGCTGCTGACATTATTACAGGCGGTGGTGGTAATGACACATTAGTTGGTGGTTCTGGGAATGACACCTTTAATGTTAATAATGGAACCGATACTATTACGCTGTTAGGCGGTGCTAGTGGCGGGGAAAGTGATAATCTTGTAGTCAGTTCAGGTGCTATTGCCAATGCGGCTGGCATAGTTTCCTTTACCGCTACTGTAGGTTCAAGCAATGCCGGTATAGCTAATTTAACTGCAAGGTCAGCGGGTGGCACCATTGACATGACTAATTCTTCCTCTGGCGTTTATAACATTACTGGCGGTGCTGGAAATGATACGCTTACTGGCGGTGCTGGAAATGATACCTTTAATGTGGCTGCGGCAACTGAGGCTGACGGGGATACCATAAATGGTGGAGGCGGGACTGATAACTTGTTGTTGTCAACCGGAACGCATACCTTAACCACAGATGGGAAAATAAGTAACTTAGAGACTATTACTGCCCATGCTTCGGGTTCAACGGTTGTACTTACAGGTCAGGCGGAAGCGTTTACCCTAGTGGGTGGTGCTGGTACTGATAGCTTAACTGGTGGTAGTGGTGCTGACACGCTAACCGGGGGTGGCGGAAACGATACACTTGTTGGCGGTGCTGGAAATGATACCTATAATGTGGATTCAGGTACGGACGCGGTTTCTGGTCTAGCAACAGGAGATATTTTTGTTGTTAGTAGTGGTGCTATAGCTAATGCTACAAATATAACAAGCTTTGCAGCGACATTCGCCACTCGAAATGATGGTACGGCTAATTTAACTGTTGTAGGTGGTGGCGGCGTCATAGATATGACAAATTCTGCTGCAGGTATTTATACGATAAATGTAGGTGCTGGAACAGACACTGTTACGGGAAGTAGCGGAAACGATATTTTCGTTGTTTCTACAGCCGGACAAGGAGATGCAGATACCATTAATGGAGGAGCGGGTACTGATGAATTACAATTATCAACAGGTAGCCATTCTTTTACGACTGATAACAAATTGGTCAGCATTGAAACTCTAACACTGAATTCTTCGGGGTCTACAGTCGTTTTCACGGGCCAGACTGAGGCATTAACTCTGACTGGTGGAGCAGCTGTCGACAATATTACAGGCGGTAATGCGGCTGACATTATTACGGGCGCAGCGTCTAATGATATTCTCGTTGGTGGTGCAGGGGCAGATATAATTTCTGGTGGTACTGGTAATGATACGATTACTGGCGGGGCTGGCAATGATGCTCTTACAGGTGGTGCTGGCAATGATACTTTTAATATCGATGCGGGGACCGATACCATTTCAGATTTGGTCACAAATGATGTGATTGTAATAACTTCCGGTGCAACGCTAAATGCAACAGGAATCACGGCCTTCGTAGCAACCGGCGGTTCTAGCAATGGTAATTCAGCTGCTACATCGGCGAATCTAACAGCGGGATCAGGTAATGTAACCATTGATATGACCAATGCGTCAGGAAAGTATAATGTGGTTGGTGGAGCTGGTGACAATACCCTTAAAGCTGGAGCTTCAGACAGTATTGTTAAAGGCCAGGCAGGTAATGATATCATTGTAGGTAATGGAGGTGCTGATCAACTTTACGGCGGTGTAGGAAATGATTCCTTAACAGGAAATGCCGGAGCCGATACTTATAATGTGGATTCTGGAACCGATACGGTAGTAGGCTTAGTTACAACTGATATTCTAAAGGTGTCTTCCGGAGCAACAGCCAATGCCGCTAATATTACTGCCTTTGTAGCAACTTCGGATACCAGAAATGATGGAATAGCCAATCTTTCTACGGATAATAGCGGCCGCACTATTGACATGACTAATTCTAATGCAGGCTTTTACACGATAACAGGAGGATCAGGGACAGATACTTTAACAGGTGGTACTGGAAATGATATAATAAATGGTGGTGGAGCAGTTGATATAATTGTTGGCGGATCCGGTGATGACGTCTTAACCGGCGGTGCTGCGAATGATAGTTTAACTGGTGGAGTTGGGAACGATACTTTTACTGTTGATTCTGGAACTGATGCCATTGTAGATCTAGGCGGAGCTAGTGGAGGTCAGACTGATATTTTAATTGTTAGTAGCGGTGCGATAGCTAATGCTACTAATGTTAAGAGCTTCACAGCATCAAGCAGTACCCGAAACGATGGAACAGCAAATCTAACCTCTACTTCATCAGGAGCAACCACTATCAATATGAGTGCCTCCGCATCTGGCCTGTATACCCTTACCGGTGGTTCTCAAATTGACACGATAACTGGAGGGTCTGGCAACGATATTATTCTTGGTAATGCCGGGAATGATATTATTGTGGGAGGTGCAGGGAATGATAGTATCACTGGTGGAGCAGACAACGACTCTTTTACTGGAGGCGCTGGAAATGATACCTTTAATGTAAATAGTGGTACTGATGCAATTACAGATCTAACAACAGGTGATATTCTAATAATCACCTCCGGATGCACGGCCAATGCTACGGGAATTACAGGATTTACTGCGACGTCAGCAACTGTCAACAACTCTATCGTTGCTAAAGGTAATTTAACGGCGGCAAGTGGTGGTGTCACCATCGACCTATCCTTGGTTACAACAGGTTCCTTTACCGTTACTGGAGGATCAGGAGCCGATACGTTGAAAGGTGGAGATGGGGGAGATATTATTGCTGGTGCCGGTGATAATGACATTATTCAAGGCGGTTCAGGAGCTGATAGCTTAACTGGCGGAGCTGGTAATGATATTATGACTGGAAACGCTGGCGCAGACACATTTAATGTAGATTCTGGCACGGACTCTATTGTTGATCTAGCAACCACCGATATTCTAAAAGTAACAAGTGGTGCTATAGCTAACGCTACTGGAATATCCGCCTTTGTCGCGACTAGCGATACCACTAATGGTGGTGCTGCCAATCTTTCAGGGGCTAACACGGGAATAACCATAGACGTGACTAATTCTGCTTCAGGGGCTTACACAATTACCGGTGGTACAGGAGCTGATACATTAAAAGGTGGTACGGGCGCCGATACCATTTCCGGTGGAATAGGAAACGATGCAATTACTGGTAATGGCGGAGCTGACATTATTACTGGGGGGTCCGGAAGTGATACGTTAACAGGAAATGCTGGTAACGACCGATTTAATGTAGATTCAGGAACAGATACTGTAACAGACCTTGGTGGTAGTAGCGGTGGGGAGAGTGATATTCTTGTCGTTAGCTCAGGCGCGATTGCTAATGCTACAAATGTAGTGAATTTTTCTGCCACTAGTAGTACTAGAAACGATGGAGCAGCTAATTTAACAGCTAAAAGTTCCGGCGGAACAATTGTTATGACAAATTCGGCTGCTGGGGCTTACACCATAACTGGCGGTGCGGGAACGGATACCCTTACGGGTGGAACAGGTAATGACACTATTGCTATAGCTGCAGCAGGTGAGGGGAATGCTGATACCATGGATGGTGGATCAGGGACTGACACACTTCAATTGTCAGCAGGAGCTCACTCTTTAACTACCAACAATAAGGTGGTCAATATTCAGACAGTGAATGCCCATGCATCCGGCTCCAGTGTTGATCTTACCGGTCAAGCTGAGGCATTTACAATCAGCGGTGCAGCTGGAGGCGATGTTCTTAAGGGTGGAAGTGGCAATGACATTATTACGGGTTCTGGAGGAGGAGATACTCTTACCGGTGGTGCAGGAAATGATACATTTAACGTGGATAGTGGTACAGATACGGTCGCTGATTTGGGAGGCGCTGGAGGAGGGCAAAGTGATATTCTTGTTGTTAGTTCTGGAGCTACGGCTAATGCCACAAACATAGCTAATTTTGCTGCAACTTCAGCCACAAAAAATTCTGGAGATGCGACTCTTACGGGGGCAAGCGGAGGAAGCACCATCAACATGTCTAACTCAAGCCTAGGAGGTTATACACTAACCGGAAATGCTGGGGTGGATAACCTGACAGGAAGTTCAAATAATGACATCATTTCTGGAGCCGGTGGAAATGATATTATTGTGGGTGGCTCAGGAAGTGATGCCATTACGGGCGGTGCAGGCAATGATAGCTTAACTGGAAGTGCTGGAGCCGATACATTTAATGTGGATGCGGGCACAGATACAGTAGTCGATTTAGGAACGGGCAATGATATTTTGAAAGTCAGTTCAGGTGCTATTGCCAATGCTATAAATGTAAGCTCTTTTACAGCTTCTTCGGATACAACCAATGCAGGAGCAGCTACGCTAACTGCGGCTTCAGGTGGCAGCACCATAACTATGACACTCTCTTCCTCAGGGGGTTACACCCTAACGGGCGCTGGTGGCGTGGATAATCTTACCGGTGGGTCAGGAGTGGATACTATTACTGGTGCTGCAGGTAATGATTTTCTCACTGGAGGTGCAGGCAATGACATTATCACTGGGGGCGCTGGAAACGATACATTCACTGGGGGTGCTGGAAACGATACATTCAAGATTGATAGTGGCACAGATGCTATTTCTGATCTTTCAGGCTCAGATGTCATCCAGGTTAGCTCGGGAGCAATATTAAATGCGACCGGTATTAATAGTTTTACTGCGACATCATCCAGTTCTAATGCTGGAGAAGCTAATTTAACGGCCGCTAGCGGTGGTAGTACTATTGATATGACAAACTCTTCTTCTGGAGCCTATACAATTACTGGGGGATCTGGAGCTGATACGTTAACTGGGGGTAGTGGTGCTGATACTATTGTTATTGCAATCTCTGCAGAAGGAAATTCCGACACGGTAGATGGAAAAGGTGGTTCTGATATTTTACAACTTTCATCAGGGGTCCATACTTTAACAACTGACAACAAATTACAAAATGTTGAAACAGTCAAAGCACATGCAGACGGTTCAACCGTTGATCTTACAGGACAGACTGAGGCTTTAATTATTACGGGAGGGGCTGGAACGGATAGCCTCAAAGGTGGTAACGCTGGTGATACAATTAATGTTGTGAGCGCTGGTGAAGGTAATAGTGATACTCTGGATGGTGGTGGAGGATCAGACACGATTCAACTTTCAACAGGATCTCATGCCCTAACAACTGACAATAAGTTACTTAATGTAGAAACTATTTTGGCTCATGCGTCGGGCTCTACCCTTGATCTAACTGGACAAACAGAGGCAATCACAGTCACGGGCGGTGCGGCGGCAGATACTTTAAAAGGTGGTAGCGGAGCGGACATCATTTCTGGTGCCGGTGGAGCTGACATTATTACGGGAGGTGCCGGTAATGACAGTTTAACTGGAAATGCAGGAAATGACACATTTAATGTTAATCTTGATACGGACACTGTCACGGATCTAACAACTGGAGACATCTTGGTTGTTTCTTCAGGGGCAATTGCCAATGCCACGAATATTTCTGGTTTTAATGCAACTTCAAGCACGACCAATTCAGGAACTGCAAACCTAACAGCAGCCAGTGGTGGTGGGACTATTGACATGTCATCAGCTGGAGGAAGTAGTTCCTATAACTTAATTGGTGGAGCCGGGGTTGATACTCTAACCGGTGATGCGGGAAATGACACATTTACGGTGGCTGCTGCAGGTGAGGCGAACTCTGATACTCTAGACGGTGGAGGCGGGACAGACACCATTCAGTTATCAACGGGGGTGCACGCTTTAACGACGAATAGTAAAGTGCAGAACATAGAAACTATTTTAGCTCATGCAAGTGGATCCAATGTAGATTTAACTAATCAGTCTGAGTCTTTTACAGTCACCGGTGGAGCTGCTGTAGACACCCTAAAAGGTGGTGGAGCGGCTGACATTATTACTGGAAACGGTGGTAATGATGTGATCACTGGAGGAGGTGGCAACGACAGTTTGACGGGTAATGCTGGAAATGACACTTTTAATGTGGACTCAGGTACTGACACAATTACAGACTTAACTACGGGTGATGATCTTGTCGTGAGCGGAAGTGCAGTAGCTACAGCCAATAATGTTTCCGCCTTTGTGGCAGATAGTGATACGACAAATGGAGGCGCGGCGACTATCAATGCAGCCAGTGGTGGCAGTACTATTACTATGACGAATTCTTCTTCAGGTGCTTACACTTTAGCCGGTGGTGCTGGTGTAGACATTATTACTGGAGGTTCAGGTGCTGACATTATTACTGGAGCAGGTGGCAATGATGTGCTCAAAGGAGGAGGTGGCAACGACAGTCTAACGGGTAATGCTGGAAATGATACGTTCAGGGTTGACTCTGGGACTGACACAATCACAGACTTAACGACTGGCGATGACCTCATCGTGAGTGGAAGTGCAGTAGCTACAGCCAATAATGTTTCCGCCTTTGTAGCAGATAGTGATACGACAAATGGAGGTGCGGCAACAATCAATGCAGCTAGTGGTGGTAGTACCATTAATATGGCGAATTCAGCATCAGGTGCTTATACTTTAGCCGGTGGTGCTGGTGTGGACATTATTACCGGAGGTTCAGGTGCGGACATTATTACTGGATCAGGTGGTAATGACGTTATTGCGGGCGGTACCGGAAATGATAGTATTACGGGTGGGGCAGATAATGATAGCTTTACCGGTGGTGGTGGCAACGATACCTTTAATGTAGATGCGGGAAGCGATACAATCACAGACTTAACGACTGGCGATGACCTCATCGTGAGTGGAAGCGCAACAGCTACAGCCAATAATGTTTCTGCCTTTGTTGCTGATAGTGATACGACAAATGGAGGCGCGGCAACAATAAATGCAGCCAGTGGTGGTAGTACCATAACTCTGACCAGTTCAGCATCAGGAGCCTACACGGTTGCAGGCGGTGCTGGTGTGGACATTATTACTGGAGGTTCAGGTGCGGACATTATTACTGGATCAGGTGGTAATGACGTTATTACGGGCGGTACCGGAAATGATAGCATTACAGGTGGGGCAGATAATGATAGCTTTACTGGTGGTGGTGGCAACGACACTTTTAATGTGGATTCAGGGACTGATGCGGTTGCGGATTTAGCTACTGGAGATATTTTAGTTGTATCTTCTGGGGCAATTGCCAATGCTACAGGGATAACAGCATTTACTGCAACTAGCGGAACAACAAACGCTGGAACAGCTAATTTAACTGCAAAAAGTACGGGCGGTACTATTGATATGTCTTCAGCAGGAGGTAGCACTGCTTATAATCTAATTAGTGGTGCCGGTACAGACACTCTTAAAGGTGATGCTGGAGGAGATACTTTTACTATAGCTGCAAGTGGAGAAGGTAACACGGATACTTTTGATGGAAATGGGGGAACGGATACTATTCAATTATCAACAGGAACTCACATTCTTTCTACAGATAGTAAGGTTGATGAAGTAGAAGTTGTGGCGACCAACGCTAGCGGTTCAACTCTTGATCTTACGGGTCAAGCCGAAGGTTTTACCATTACTGGTGGAGCAGGGGTAGACACCATCACAGGGGCTAATGGTGCTGACATTATTACGGGTGCAGCAAGCAATGACATTATTACTGGTGGGGCGGGAGCCGATAATATTACCGGTGGTGCTGGAAATGATACCTTAACTGGCGGTGCTGGAAACGACGTGTTTAATGTTGATTCAGGTACTGACACAATTGCAGATTTAGCCACTGGCGATGACTTGAAAGTAAGCTCTGGAGCCGAGGCAACCGCTAATAATGTGGCAAACTTTGTGGCAGATAACGATACAACCAATGCAGGTGATGCTACTTTAAATTCGGCCAGTGGCGGAAGTACAATTACTCTTACCAATGCCGCATCAGGATCCTACACTTTGGCTGGAGGATCTGGAGTTGATAATCTAACAGGTGGAGGTGCAACGGATATCATTACTGGAGGAAACGGAGATGACGTACTAACCGGAGGTCAGGGAAATGATAACATGACCGGTGGAAATGGTGCAGATACGTTCAAGGTGGATTCAGGAACGGACACTATTACAGACCTTTCGGGCAGTGATGTTTTGCAAGTCAGTTCAGGTGCTATTGCAAATGTCACAAACGTTAGTTCGTATACTGCAGGTGGAAGTACCAGTAATTCAGGGACAGCGAACATTACCACTGCAACCGGTGGCGGTACGGTTGACATGAGTTCGGCCGCAGGCAATTACAATCTTACTGGTCAGGGGGGTGTAGATACGCTAACTGGTGGGTCAGGAGCTGACATCATTTCTGCGGGAACGGGTGCTGATGCCTTAAGCGGTGGTGCTGGAAACGATGTTATCACAGGTGGTGATGATAACGATAATATGACTGGCGGTGCTGGCAACGATACTTTTAAAGTCGATATTGGCAATGACACTATTACCGATTTGACTACTGGGGATATTCTCATCGTGAGTAGTGGGGCCACTGCAAACGCAACAAATATTTCTGCTTTTGTAGCAACGAGCAGTACAACTAACTCTGGCGCAGCCAATTTAACAGCTGCGACCGGTGGTGGTAGCATAGATGTAGGAAATTCTGTCACAGGGGCTTACACGCTGACTGGCCTTTCAGGCAATGATACGCTTAAAGGCAATGGAAATAATGACACCCTTAACGGAGGTAGCGGCAATGATACTATAGACGGTCGAGGTGGCAATGATCAAATTGATGGCGGCTCTGGAAATGATATAATTATTGTTTCGACAGCAGGTCAAGGAAATAGCGACACTGTTGATGGTGGTGCAGGGGCTGATACACTTCAGTTGTCAACTGGATCTCATGCTATAGCTACTGATGCTTTATTGCAGAGTGTGGAGACAATTACTCTTAATTCTTCGGGGACAACTATTGATCTTACTGGTCAAACTGAAGGTTTTACCATTACGGGTGGAGCAGCAACTGATGTAATTACTGCTGGTTCTGGTGATGACACTATAGATGGGGCTGCTGGAGCGGACACAATCACAGGAGCGGGGGGTGCTGATACAATTTCACTTGGCAGTTCAGATTCGGCGTCAGATATTATCATCTTTAATGCTTCGTCGGGTATGGATATAATTCAGCAATTTACAGCTGGAGCCTCCAACGGGGATATTTTGAAATATATTGGTAACCTAACCGATTCAGAAAGTTCTGCGAACACTTCAACCGGATCTGATGGAAGCGATCAGTTGCTCTCAGCAGACTTTACTGCTAATGCAACCAATAGCACCTTGGATATTACACATTTGGTAGTAGGTTTTAAAACAGCTATTACACAAAATGGACTTTCATCAGGATCAGCCATTGATTTTACGGGAGCGGGCATTTCCTCTTCAATGATATTGAGTGCGATCGAAACATCTCTGGAAAATTCAAATGCTGGATCGGGAAATGGCTTGCTATCTGGCGCTTCAGCCCAGGTTACACAAGGCGATGCTAATGAAAGTAAACTCCTATTGTTCACGGATGGTGGTTCGGGTAGTGCTGAAGATGTAGCTATGGTTCTTTATAGCGAAGGAGGTGCCTCCGAGGCTGACTTTAACACGGAACTGGTATTAGCAAGTGTCCTTAAATCCGTAGATATAGATGCCTTAACCCATGACAATTTCTTTGGTTAATGATTGTAAGGTCAGAATTATAGGTTTAGGCTATCAAAGTTGTGACCTTTTTCTACTAACTCTATAATGAGTTTGGATGGACTCCAAAATAATGGATCTTCCTTTTCAAAGGTTTTTATATCGTTGAAGATATTTTCAAGACCATAGGTATCAGCATATTTCATAGGACCACCACGATATCTTGGAAACCCATAGCCAAAGAGTTTTGTTACATCTACATCAGATGGCCTTAGGGCAATTCCTTCACGCACAACTTCTGCAGCTTCATTAACCATAGCAGCCATGTATCTTTGGACGATTTCTTCCTGAGAAAAACTTCGCGGCTTCACACCCTTTATTTGACGTTCTTTCTCAATAATGGTTAAGACTTCTGGATCTTCATTCCCACGCCTATTCCCGGTATCATATCGATAAAAACCTCGCCCAGATTTTTGACCAAACCATCCATTTTCACATAATTTATCGGCAATATGAACGTAACGGCTTTGTGGGTTCCTAAAGGTCTCTAGACGTTTTCTTGTTGCCCAACCAATGTCCCCACCGGCCAAATCAAACATTTGATATGGTCCCATTGGATACCCAAATTCGAAGATCGCTTTGTCAATTTCATAAGGTGTGGCGCCATCTTCCATCATAAATGCTGCACAATCACCATAATTGTTTAAAATTCTATTTCCTATAAACCCATCGCAGACACCCGCTCTGACAGGTATTTTCCTCATTTTTTTAGCCAAAGAAAATCCTGTGGCTACGACATCATCAGAAACTCTGTTCGGAACAATAATTTCTAATAGGCGCATGATATTGGCCGGTGAGAAAAAATGTAAACCAATGACATCAGATGGTCTGGAGGTCACGGTAGCAATTTCATTAATATCAAGATAAGATGTATTGGAAGCAAGCACCCCGCCAGGTTTGATAACTTGATCCAAAATCTGAAAGACTTGCTTTTTAATAGGCATTTCCTCGAAAACGGCTTCGATGACCATATCCACCTGCGATAAGGAGTCAAAATCAGTTGAGGTACTGAATTGTGCAAGAATATCATTAACCGCAGATTCAGATAGGCGACCTTTTTCTATATCCCTCTTGTATACTTTTTCTACGTTGTGGGTGCCCTTTTCTATGCTTTCTGTATCTCGTTCGATCATAGTTACCGGGATTCCTGCATTGAGCGCGGCTATGGTTATCCCCGATCCCATCGTTCCACCCCCGACAACGCCTATTTTATTTAAAGGACGGGGGATCGCTTTGGTAACTTCAGGTATTTTAGAACTTTTTCTTTCTGCAAAAAAAGCATGGATAAGGCCTTTGCTTTGATTAGTTGTAAGTAACTCTGCAAAAGTATTTCTTTCTAGTTCTTGACCTTTTTCAAAGGGCATCTTTAAAGTAGCTTCTATACAATTAGCAATTTTTCCAGGAGCAATCTGGCCGCGATGTGACTTTGCAAAGGATGCTCTGATTTTAGACATTTCACGGTTAGTTTCAGGGGGTTCATTTAAATGTTTTGTAATGTCACAAGTTCTTAAAATTTGCTTGTTAGAACTTAAGAGTTTATCAGCAAAGCTAATGGGATCATCATTAATATTTTCAATTAGTTCATCAATTAAGCCAATTTCCTTCGCTTTTTTCGCACTTATGGGCATT
This sequence comes from Paracoccaceae bacterium, assembly GCA_029243395.1. Lineage (GTDB taxonomy): Bacteria > Pseudomonadota > Alphaproteobacteria > Rhodobacterales > Rhodobacteraceae > CACIIZ01. Next base: position 13,802 of record JAQWSE010000013.1, read on the forward strand.
CCACTGGTAGCAATCTTGAATGCTTCTGGCAGTCCAATGAGGCGGGGGAGGCGTTGCGTGCCCCCAGCACCTGGTAGAAGACCTAAGTGTACCTCAGGAAGACCAAGTTTTGTGTGAGGATGTGCAAGGCGATAGTGACACGATAGAGCAATTTCCAGTCCTCCTCCCAGCGGAGTTCCATGCATGGCGCTTATAACCGGTTTATTTAATTGTTCAATTTTGTCGCATACTAATGGCAAGATAGGATTCTTTGGAGGTGTTCCAAATTCAGTAATATCTGCCCCAGCGGGAAAGGTATTTCCTTCACCCATAACAATGATAGCTGAAACAGATTCATTTTTTTCTGCATCTTTTAGGGCACTCATGAGATTAAGCCGAACTGAATGACTTAGTGAATTAACTGGTGGATTAAGTATTTTTAAAATTGCTATGTTTTGAATAATTTCAAGACTGACAGGACTTCCCATTTTTTTGACTCTATTTTCTAATTGAAGTTGAAATATAATAATAGGATATGTTAGCACCACAATAAACGTTTTCTGTTAGTAAAAAAAGTTCAACTTGGGAAAGGATTATTAATGCGCGCTGTTCTCTGTACTGAATTCGGACCACCTGAGAAGCTTACAATTAAAGACATTCTGGTTCCAAAACCTTCTAAAGGCCAAGTACGAATAAAGGTTGAGGCTTGTGGGGTTAATTTCCCAGATACCTTGATCATTGAAAACAAGTATCAGTATAAACCAGATTTACCGTTTTCTCCGGGAGGAGAAGTAGCCGGAGTAATCGATGAATTAGGTGAAGGCGTAGAAGATTTTTCGATTGGAGAAGGTGTCATGGCCATGACTTTATTCGGCGGATTTGCTGAATATATAGTCATAGATGCAAAAGCATTATTGAGACGTCCACCAGAAATGGATGGAGTAACTGCAGCAGGATTTACAATGACTTATGGAACGTCGATGTATGCCTTAAGGCAGCGAGGGCAGGTTAAGAAAGGGGAAAAGCTACTCGTTTTAGGAGCTGGTGGTGGTGTGGGAATTACAGCAGTAGAAATTGGAAAATTAATGGGTGCTGAAGTAATAGCGGCAGCAAGTAATCAAGAAAAACTTGAAGCTGCACAAAAAGCAGGAGCAGATCATTTAATTAATTATGGAAAAAGTGACCTGAGAGATCAGATCAAGGCAATCGTTGGCAAAAATGGTATTGACGTGCTTTATGATCCTGTTGGGGGTGATCTATTTGAGCCATGTGTGCGTTCAATGGCCTGGGGTGGTCGTGCCCTTGTGATAGGATTTGCATCAGGTAATATTCCTAAACTAGCTACGAACTTAACTTTGCTTAAGGGATGCTCTGTTGTCGGCGTATTCTGGGGAAATTTTAGGCTCAAAGAAACGGTGGCTGATAATGAGAATTTTGAAATTCTCTTTAATTGGTATAAGGAAAAAAAAATATCACCCTTGGTTTCCCAACAGTTTTCTTTGGAAGATGCTACTGAAGCTTTAATGACTCTCGCAAATCGTAAGGCTATAGGTAAGGTGATTTTAAAACCTTAAAAAACTGAATACGCTAAATTAAAGAGCTTCAAACAAGCCGGCTGCTCCCATACCTCCGCCAATACACATGGTTACAACGCAATACTTGCCTTTTCTATTTTTTGTTTCAATTAAAGCATGACCAACCATTCTAGCTCCTGACATACCATAAGGGTGTCCAATGGCAATCGCTCCACCGTTAACATTGCATAGATCGGGATTGATCCTGAGCTTGTACCGACAATAGACAGTTTGTGCAGCAAAAGCTTCATTAAGTTCCCAGACAGAAATATCATCTATTTTCAAGTTAAATTGTTTGAGTAATTTTGGTACAGCAAATACTGGCCCGATCCCCATTTCATCTGGATCACAGCCTGCGACGGATATTCCATGGAAAATACCCAAAGGGATAACGTCGTTTTTCTCAGCCGTTTTTGCATCCATAAGTACGGAAGCTGAAGCACCGTCAGAGAGTTGTGAAGCATTTCCAGCTGTTATAAAAGAGCCAGTTTTTATATCTTGGCCGTTCTTAAAGACTGGCTCCAGGTTTTGTAAGCTTTTAAAGTTAGTTCCATCCCTTAATCCTTCATCATATTTCAGTGTCACTTCGACATCAGAAATTTCTTTTGTCTCATTATCTGTGACTTTTTTAATGGTTGGTAATGGAGCCAATTCTTTATCAAATGCACCTTTTTTTATACCTAGTGCTGTGCGGGCGTGACTGATCACCGCAAATTCATCTTGGACTTCTCTAGAGATTCCATATCGTTCTGCGACAATTTCGGCTGTTTCTATCATTGCCATGTAGATCGAGGGGCAGTGCTTCACAAGCCATGGATCACTCGTTCTATGCTGGTTGGCATGTTCATTTTGAACTAAGGAAATGGATTCCAGGCCACCAGCTATTGAAATATCAATTTCTTCATTTTTTATTCTTCCAGCAGCTACCATGAATGCCATTAGTCCTGAAGCGCATTGTCTATCTACTGACATTCCTGGTACTGATGTCGGCAACCCTGCCCGGATTGCGGATTGTCTTGCTATGTTTCTTCCAGAAGAGCCTTGTTGTATTGCTGCGCCAAGAATAACATCCTCTACAATCTTGGGATCAATGTTTGCTCGCTTAATAGCTTGCTTGATCACATGCCCACCTAATGTCTGTGCCTGAGTATTATTGTAGGCGCCTCTATACGCTTTTCCTATTGGAGTCCGGGCCGTTGATGCAACAAGTATTTGGCGTGCCATTTTATAATCCTCTTAGCTCAGAATTTAGGGTTGTTTATTCACTAAACTGGGTCAGTATAAGCCATTCAGCAACTAAAGCAGGTTTTTCAGTATCCTTAATTTCAATTTTCAACTCAAAATTTTTCAATAAACTAAAAGAATCTTTTTTTTCAACACTATTTAAGGTGAATGTGCCCCTGACTAGGGAGTCCACAAAAACTGGGTGAATAAATCTAACTTTGTTAAAGCCGTAATTGATGCGGACAATTCTTGATGATGTTTTAGGTAAAACTTCAATAGCAAACTTGCTTGCTAAAGACAGGACAAGAAATCCGTGAGCTATTGTCCTACCAAAAGGACTCAACTGTTTTGCTCTTTCTGGATCTATATGAATAAATTGAGGATCTTCTGTGATTTCTGCAAATTTATTTATTCTTTCTTGCGCAACGGTAATCCATTCTGAGGACCCTATACTTTGTCCTATTTGAGATTTTTGGAAAGTATATTCTTGTTCTACTGAATTCATTAGTTTCTTTGACATTTTCCTTAGTTAGTAAACATTATTATGGAACTGTAGGAGGAGTTTATCAAATTAGAAAAGAAAATGATATTGTACTATTTCATCGATTAATATTAGACAAGTATGTTATTAAGAAAATCGGTTAATGGGGTGAATGATAACACATAGCTTCATTTATCTTGATATATTGACCGTTATTTTTAATCCCTTAGTAATAAATTTTATGTAACAAACTATTTTTATGTGAAATAGTGGCCGACAAATCTTTGTGATCTTTTTTAACTTATTGTCAAAAATAGTATATGGTCATGACTTCATTTTTGCTTAGTGAAAGTACTAAAATAAAAAACAGGGGGATACAGATTGGAATCTCATAAATCTAAAGTATCTATTGGTTCAGATGATTTTTTAAAAAATAAAGAATATCAGCTCGATTTATTGCAAAAGATGCATCAAATTGAGACAAGGGCAGTAGAGAAATCAGCACAACGAAAAGAAACATTTGAAAAAAGAAATCAACTGTCTCCCCGGGATCGTTTGGGGGCTCTTCTAGATCCAGGCATGCCTTTTTTACATATGTACAATTTGGCAGGATATCTTGTGGACGATTCCAATCCAGATACTGCAGTTGCAGGGGCTAATGTAATAGCCGGTATTGGATATGTTTCTGGGGTGCAATGCGTTATTTATATTGATGATAGCGGAATTAATGCTGGTGCCATAACGCTTAAATCAGTTGAAAAAGGTTTGGCCTGTATTAACATGTCAAAAAAATTCAAACTCCCACTTGTCCATCTAGTTGAAAGCGCTGGGGTAAATTTACTTGAGTACTCTGTAGAACTTTGGACATATGCTGGTGGTCTGTTTGGCGGTTTAGCAGAATTAAGTGCTCTAGGCATTCCTGTGGTGACAGTATTACATGGACCTTCAACGGCTGGTGGTGCTTATCAGCCAGGTTTGAGCGATTATGTCATTGGCGTAAAGAAAAATGGTATGGCAGCATTGGCAGGATCGGCTTTAGTTAAGGCAGCGACGGGAGAGATTTCGCAAGATCAAGAGCTAGGCGGAGCCGAAATGCATTCCAAAGTTACTGGACTTGTCGAATACTTAGCTGATCATGACCAGCATGCAATAAAGTTAGCACGTAAAGTGGTAAGGAATCTTGGATGGGAAAAAATCAAAAGTTATGAATTAGAATTTGGGGAACCTAGATATTCATCAGAAGAAATCCTCGGAATAGTTCCCACCAGTTTTGAAAAATCTTATGATGTTCGAGAACTAATATTGCGCATTGTCGATGACTCTGAATTCTTAGAGTTTAAGTCAGGTTATGGGGTTAGCACGGTGTGCGTACACGCAAAAGTTTTCGGGAAAGATTGTAGTATTATTGGAAATAATGGTCCAATCGATCCCAACGGAGCTACTAAGGCCGCTCAATTTATACAGTTAAGTGATCAGGTGAAAAAACCAATTATTTTTCTTAATAATACAACTGGTTATTTAGTTGGTAAGGAATACGAACAACAAGGCATGATTAAACACGGTTCTAAAATGATACAAGCTGTCATGAATGCAAGAGTATCAAAAATCACTTTTTATATTGGAGCAAGTTTTGGGGCTGGCAATTATGGGATGTGTGGTTATGCATTCAAACCAGATTTCTTGTTCACTTGGCCAAATGCAAAAACAGGGGTCATGGGTGGGAAGCAAGCTGCTATGACAATGAACCAGGTTTGGACCAGAGCTTCGGAGAGAAAAGGCAAAAAGCTTGATCAAAAAAACTTGAAGACTAAGCTTCAAGAAATTGAAGAACATTTTGAAAGTCAATCGGATGCTTTTTATACTTCTGGTAGAATGATGGATCAAGGGATGATAGATCCTAGAGATACAAGAAAAGTGATTGGCTTTTGTCTTGGTGTTTGTGAAAATAGAGACAAACGCCAATTGAATCCCAACAGTTTTGGAATTGCTAGACTATAATGTTTCTTTAACCGTATTTTGATATGATAAAAGCCAAAATAGATTCATTTAAGAAAGTTCTTATAGCAAATCGTGGTGAAATAGCCGTAAGAATCATAAAAACCCTCAATCAACTAGGGTTGCAATCAGTGGCTGTTTACACAGAAGTTGACAAGAACTCTCCGCATGTGAAACTTGCTGATGAGGCTATAAAAATTGGTGAAGATTCTTTGGTCACCAGTTATCTGTCTATTGATAGAATGATAGAAGTAGCACACCAGACAAATTCTGAAGCTATTCATCCAGGTTATGGATTTTTGTCCGAAAACCCGGAGTTTGCCGAGCAATGTGAGAAGAAAAATTTGATATTCATAGGTCCAAAACACGATGCGATTGCGAAAATGGCTAATAAGAAAGAAGCAAAAGAAATAGCAAAACGGGCAGGGGTTCCATGTTTGCCTGGTTACAGCATAAAAAAGTCAGATCATTTAAATGAAATTATCCATGCTGCAGAACGTATTGGCTACCCAATCATGATTAAAGCTACGGCTGGAGGTGGCGGAAAAGGCATGAGGGAGATAAAAAACAGGAAATCCCTTGAAAACGATTTGAACCTAGCAAAATCAGAAAGCCTTGCTGCTTTTGGTTCTAGTGAAGTGATTTTGGAGAGAGCTATTGCTCATTCCCGGCACATTGAAGTCCAGGTCTTCGGAGATCAAAAAGGAAACTTAATTCACCTTGGAGAACGAGATTGTTCTATTCAAAGGAGAAATCAAAAAATTATTGAGGAATCGCCAGCTCCTTCAATCTCTAAGAGCTTACGAAATCAACTTTATTCAGAGGCAATAAAATTAACTAAGGCTATTAATTATACAAATGCTGGAACAGTGGAATTTCTTGTCGATGAAAATGAGAAACCATATTTCTTGGAAATGAATACAAGGTTGCAAGTTGAGCACGCTGTCACAGAACTGGTAACAGGTTTAGATCTAGTTGAAATGCAGCTAAGGATAGCAGATGGTCAACAATTATCTATAAATCAGAAAGAGGTAAGCTTGTCAGGGCATGCTATTGAGGTTCGCTTATATGCTGAAGATCCTCGAAATGATTTTCTTCCAAGTTCTGGAATTTTAAATATGTGGAAGTTTAGTGATTCCAAGTATATTAGAGTGGATAGCGGTGTATTAGAGGGGCAGAATATATCACCTCTTTATGATCCTATGTTGGCCAAAATAATTGCCTGCAAATCCAATAGAAAAGAAAGCATTCTTGAGTTGAAAAAATTCCTATCAGATTTTTCTGTTTCAGGGATTAAAAATAATAGAGACTTGCTGATTGATATACTAAGACAAAAAGATTTTCTATCAGCTAAATTAAGCACCTCATTCTTAAATGAAGTTTATCCAGAGGGTATTAACTTCAAAGGAGCAAAGGCAAAAGATTTTGCCGTTGCTGCAGCACTTTTTTATGAATCAGGGTTTAATACTATTCAAGAAAAAAAACCCCTGATACCCAAGAAATTAAAAAATTGGTCCAACCTAGATTATTTGCGAAAAATAATAAACTTGGAATTCTTAGGCAAAATTAGGCAGATATATATTTCTCCACTGGATACTAGCTACTACGAAGTCAATGTTGACAAACAGAAATTCAAGGTAGCTTTTACGAATGAAAAAATAGTGGTTGATGGATCAAACTTTTCATTTGTCAGTTTTTCGCAAATTAGCAATCAGTTAACTTTAATAAAAAAAGATTCTTCACTGGATTTTTCATCAGCGGAGTCCCCAGAAAATTTTATACACAAAATATCTGATGGAGTTATTCAATCACCCATTCATGGTAATATTGTTGATATTTGTTTCAAAATTGATCAAAGAGTGAAAGCTGGAGACACACTAGCAATCCTAGAAGCAATGAAAATGCAGCATGAAATTTTGGCTACAGAAAATGGTACAATAAAAATCATCAATTGCACTATAGGTTCACAGGTTGCAGCAGGTGAAATTTTAATCAAAATCGAAACAGAAAAATGATCATATTAGATTAGCTTAAGGTCTTAAAGATATTGGAAAAAACAATTTGGAACAGGTAGAAGATTTTCTTAAGGAGAGTAAAGCACTCCATGATCTTATGGTTGGCAGGAAAAAAAGTGATTTTAGGAAAATTACACAATTCAAGGATTGGGTTATTAGTGATGTTTTTGGTCACCTATATATATTCAACCTTGCCGCTATAAAAACTTTAGATTCCTCTGTTACGTTTGATAGATTCTTTAAACCTATTTGGCAGGGACTTGAGGCAGGTCAAAGTTTTCTAGAGGTGAATCCCTTTTTTGAAAAATTATGACGATCTTGGAGTTTTTGAAATCTGGTGGAAAAGTTGTTTGGATGTTCATAAAGCATATTCGGAAGCTGATCCTAAAAGGAGAGTGAAGTGGGCAGGGCCAGAGATGAGTGCAAGATCATCTATTACAGCGAGGCAAATGGAAACGTGGGCTCATGGTCATGAGATTTTTGATTGTCTAGGGATTTCTAGACGAGAAGAAGATTATATTGAAAACATTGTTCATATGGGGGTATCAACTTTTGGGTGGACTTTTGTCAATCGACAATTACCCGTGCCCGGGGAAGCGCCATACGTTTCATTAATTCTCCCGTCTGGAAAGTTTGTAAGTTATAACGAAGAGAGTAATTCAAGTTTTGTGAAGGGCGACGCTGTTGATTTTTGCCAAGTGGTAACCCAAACGAGAAATATTCTAGATACCTCATTGAAGATAAAAGGAGAAGCTGCACGACAGTGGATGAATCTAGCGCAATGTTTCGCTGGAAGGCCTGAAGATCCACCAAGGAGAGGTCAGAGATACATAAAACTTTAGTGATGCTTCACAAGAAAAAAGGCCCACTTAAAAAGTGAGCCTCTTCATTAGAGTATAAAAAATATTAGAAACTAATTTTTGTTCCTATTGAAATTCTGCTTCCTTTATTATTGGTGAAAGCTGCCAAACCACCTGCACCAGTTGACAGTGGAACACCAGCATTATCATCACCGAATGAAATCAAAGCGTAAGAAGCATTGATCTCTACATTATCAGTGATTTTCAGGGATGCCCCTACAAAATTATTAGATGATCCTTTGAATGGAGCTAAAGCACTTGCAGCTGCACCTGTGTCAGTTGATGCACCTTTTGATGTGCCAACTATGGCTGTGAGTTTATCATTCACAACAAATGCAGCACCAATTGTATAATCTGTGCCTGACTCTGGGTTATAAATGTTTCCTTGACCCGCTGCTGTATGAACTGGTCCAGAAATAACAAACTTTTTATATTGTGATGATCTCCAATTTGCAAAGGCTATTATTTTTGGTGTAATTGCCGAACGTAATTTGATAATCATAGAACTAGGTGCAATTACGTCGTCAGGTGCACCTGCAGTTGTAGCGCCTCCAAATATCTCAGTCGTCTTGGCTGATTTGTGGGCAATTTCAGAGTTATACTGAATTGATGCTCTCAAGTAAATTTCAGGGATTTCGTAAGCTGCACCTATAGCAAAACCAGTGCTAGTTCCTGTATCTAGTTTATATTGATAGCCTCCAGCAACAGTCATGGTTGGGTTTCCAGCTCCTCCTAAGAAAGGTTTATTGAGCGTGGCTTTGTATTGATTAAGTCTAAAGCCACCAAAAACTTTTACGTTACTAGAGAGCGCGCGAGAAGCGATAATAGCTGTTTCACTGCTTGTTACTTTAGCTCCAGTATTTGTCAATATGCCATTAGTGTAGTTAAGATCAACTAAATAAGGGCTACTAGTACTAATACCAACGGAGGTTCCGCTGTAATCCCACTTAGCTGACATAGACATTCCGGAAGCTGTTGCGTAAGGGTTGTCTAAAACATAGCCTTCTGGGTGTGTACCGCTTACCTTTGGTGTCACTGAGGATCTTGTGATAGCTATGGATCTACCACTATCTAATATATATGAGTAATCTTGCGTTCCAGCTCCGTTACTGTCAGGTCCTACCCCAAATACAGAACCGGCCGAGAATGATGCGACAGAAATTATCGCTGCAAATATGTTTTTGTTCATCGTTATGGCCTCTAATTTATTGTACAATTGCCAGATACATATCAGACAACAGGGGTATTTCCAATAAAAAATGCAATTTGGGTTGATTTTGAAGTGCAAGGTACCCAAAAGTGTCAGAAATGTAACACGCTTGAAAAAATGTAGTTCTAGTCCCCTCAAAAGTTAAACTATGTTTTTACCAATTTTGTTTCAATCTCCATTGATTTGCCATTCCCTGAGAATATCTCCCAAAGATTTTTGGATATTATCTGTGTCGGGAAGATAATTAGCGGAAGTTCTTGAAAACTTAGGAGCAGTATTGGCTTGCAAAACGCCATTCTTTTTAAAAAAGGTATTCCTATCTTTGTTTTGTGGATGGTTTTCGACTTCTTCCCAATTTAAAACTGGTTCAACGCACGCATCCGTTCCTTCAAAGATTTTACCCCATTCTTTTCTTGTTCTTGTTAGAAAAATATTTTTTAGTTCCTCACTCAGTTCGGGCCATTTTTTTTCGTTTGTTTGTTCTGTTACCCAGTCTAATTTCAGACCTAATTTTTCTACCAGGATTGCAAAAAACTTGTTTTCTAAAGCCCCTACCGAAACATAGTTGCCATCTTTGGTTTCGTAGCATCTGTAATAAGGACACCCTCCGTCCAATAAATTTTCTTCTCGTTCATTTTTCCATTTATTTTCAGCAATATATGAATGAATTAAACCCATTAAAGCAGGAACACCTTCAACCATCGCGGCATCTACAACTTGCCCTTTCTTTGAGTGGGTTTTTTCCCACAAGGCACTAAGTATCCCTAGAATTAAAAACATTGTACCACCCGCATAGTCTGCAAGCAGATTTAAAGGTGGGATCGGAGGTTGACTTTTCAATCCTATGGCATTGAGAGCGCCGGTTATGGATAGGTAATTAATATCATGTCCTGCTTTTTGACTGTAAGGGCCATCTTGTCCCCATCCGGTTATTCTCCCATAGACTAACCCTGAGTTAATTTTTTCACAGTCTTTTGGTCCCAAGCCAAGCCTTTCCATTACGCCTGGTCTAAATCCTTCTATTAGGACATCTGCTTTACTGATTAGTTTTTTAGCAATTTTATTTCCACCGGGACTCTTCAGATCTAAGGCGATCGTGCTTTTACTCCTATCTAGTATATTCGTTGATGATTTTTCCCGATGCTCTCGTTCAATTTTAACCACTTGAGCCCCAAGGTCTGACAATAACTGGCCTGCAAGTGGAGCTGGCCCTATTCCTTCAAATTCTACTATTCTTAAACCAAAAAGGGGTCCCTTATTTAATGTTTCTATATTCAAGCTAATCTTATTCCTCCGTCCAATCTCATAACAGTTCCATTTATGTAGTTGTTTTCCACAATCTGGCTTGCAAATAGGGCGAATTCTTCGGGTATCCCTAATCGCTTTGGAAAAACGACGTTCTTCGATAATTCTTCACAAACTTCAGGTCCAAGACCTTCAAACATTGGAGTTAAAAATAATCCTGGAGCTATGCAGCAACAACGTATTGCATCTCTTGCCAAATCTCTCGCTATTGGTAGGGTCATAGATGCAACCCCGCCCTTAGAAGCTGCATAGGCCACTTGTCCCTTTTGGCCTTCTATGCCAGCTACAGAGGCGGTATTAATAATGACTCCCTTTTCTGAATTCACTTCTAAGGAATTATGAACCATCTGCTTTGCACACAAACAAACCACGTTAAATGTACCTATAAGGTTTACTTCGACAACTTTTTTAAAATTATCAAGACTATGAATGCCTTCTTTTCCTAATGTTTTTTCTGCTATTGCTATACCAGCACAATTGACATTAATGGTTATTTTTTTAAACCTTCTTACTACTTCTGTAATAGCTTCTTTAACATTGCTGGGATCTCGCACATCAACAGGAAAAAAAACAGCATTTTTTCCTAATTCATCTGCAAGTAGAGAGCCTTTATTAGAATCGCTATCAAAAATACATACTTGACAGCCTTTTAGGTGAAATCTTCTGACTGTAGCTTCTCCTAAACCAGAGGCCCCACCCGTAATTATAGCAACGCTGTTTTCAAAATTCATTCTATCTTCCCAGAAAATCTATTCTCTTTTTCGTTCATATTAACCTCTTCCTATATAGGGCATTTTAGTTGCCATTATTGTCATAAATTGAACATTTGTATCGAGTGGTAAGTTAGCAATATTGAGAACACTTGCTGCCACATGTTTCGGATCCATCGTGGCCTCCGGTTTTATTGATCCATCTGCCTGTGCGACCCCCGTAGACATTTTCTTCACCATTTCAGTGCGGGCATTGCCAATATCTATCTGACTGCAGGTTATATTAAAAGGCCTCCCATCTAGAGAGAGTGATCGTGTTAATCCTGTGATTGCATGCTTACTAGCAGTGTAGGGAGCGGAGCCAGGGCGAGGAACATGGGCAGAAACGGATCCATTATTAATAATACGACCGCCTTGGGGATTTTGCTTCCTCATCAGCCTAAAAGCAGCCTGTGCACAGAGAAAAGACCCGTTGAGATTAATATCAATAACTTCTTTCCACTCCTCATATGTCATCTCATCAGGCATTTTTGAGGGATTTCCAATTCCAGCATTATTAAATAAAACATCTAGCCGTCCCCAAGTCCCCGCTAGTCTTTGGAAACTAGCATTAACGTCATTTGGGTTTGACACATCACAAGGTAGCACAAGGGACTGCGGATGTTCATTAGCTGTCTCTCTAAGGGTGAGCTCATTTCTTCCAATGAGAGCAACTTTAAAACCTTCTTCCAAAAATGTTTGTACACAGGTCTTCCCAATGCCTTTGCTGGCTCCGGTAATCAAGATGATTTTCTGTTTATTATTCAAATACTTATCCTTTTTTAATGATTGTCTCTGGGGATAATTTTAGCAATCTTTTTATATGCTGTGGCTAATTCTAAGCAGCCACCATCAGCAAGCTGTCCAACATTTTTCCTGTATATTTCTTGCCAGGGTGTATGATTCTTGATTTCAGGGGGGGTCCAAGCCTGCTTTCTCGCTTCCCATTCTGCAACCGGAATTTCTGCATTTAAGGTGCAATTGTTTAGATCAAGTGTCACTGGATCACCAGTCTCCAAGAAAGCCAACCCACCTCCTACAACAGACTCTGGCGATGCATTTAAAATAGAGGGACTTTCAGAAGTCCCTGATTGTCTTCCATCTCCTACAGTCGGCAGGTGACTGATACCTTCTTTTAATAGTTTATCGGGGGGTTGCATGTTAACAACTTCGGCTGAACCAGGGTAGCCAATGCATCCAACTCCCCTAATAAAAAGTATCGTTTTTTCATCAATTTGTAATTCTGGATCATTCAGTCTGTCGTGATAATCTTCTGGTCCCTCAAAGACTACGGCCTTTGCCTTTAAAACATTTTTTTCTCCAGATTTCGAAAGAAACCGAGTTTTGAAATCTTTTGAAATCACAGAAGTTTTCATTAGAGCACTATCGAATAGATTCCCTGATAATACTAAAAAACCTGAGTTTTCTCTAAGAGGTTTTGTGACTGGGGTAATAACATCTTGATCTTTACTTTTTTCCTTTTGAACTCTTTCCTGGACTGTTTTACCTGAAACGGTCATTTGATCGCCATGCAATAGTTGGGCGATCAAAAGCTCGCCCATTACCGCTGGAACCCCTCCACTTCTAAAAAATGCTTCACCAAGATATTTTCCTGCAGGTTGCATATTGACTAAAAGTGGGATGTGAAAGCCTATTTTCTGCCAGTCTTTAACTGCAAGTGAAACCCCAGCATGTCTTGCTACCGCTTGCAGGTGTGGAGGAGCGTTGGTTGAACCTCCAATTGCTGAGTTAACGACTATAGCGTTTTCAAACGCTTTTCTTGTGAGAATGTCAGAAGGTTTAAGGTCTTCATAAACCATTTCCACAATTCTTTTACCAGTTAAGTATGCCATTGACATTCGTTCTCTGAAGGGAGCTGGAATAGCTGAGCATCCTGGTAGACTCATTCCCAAAGCTTCGGCCATGGCATTCATTGTGGAGGCGGTTCCCATCGTATTACAATGACCTAAACTGGGTGCAGAAGCGCAGACCCTAGACATAAATTCTTCGTAATCGATTTTACCCTCAGCTAATAGACGCCTTCCTTCCCATACAATCATGCCAGACCCTGCCAATTCGCCTTTCCACCAGCCATCTAACATCGGCCCTCCTGATAAAATGATAGCAGGAAGATCTACGGTCGCTGCTCCCATAAGCATGGCAGGGGTGGTCTTGTCACATCCGGTTGTTAGCACCACGCCATCAATAGGATAGCCATGTAAAACCTCAACAAGGCTCAGATAAGCCAAATTCCTATCCAATGCGGCAGTTGGTCTTTTACCTGTTTCCTGTATTGGATGGACTGGGAATTCCATAGGAATGCCACCAGCATCTCGTATGCCTGCCTTAATTCTATCCATTAGAAAGACATGTATTTTGTTACAGGGAGCTAAGTCAGAACCAGTCTGAGCTATACCTATAATTGGTCGGTCCGCTTGAAGTTCCTCTCTTGTGAACTCTTGGTTTTGGTAGCGCTCCAGATAGATGGCCGTCATGCCTGGGTTATTGGGATTATCGAACCATTCTTGTGATCGGAATTTTTTGTTGGCTTTAGTAGATTTCATGCTGACTCTCCTCACACGGTTTGAAGTAATGGCTCAATGTAATTGTTCTATAGATTGACTATAACTTCAATACCTTACACCTCGTATCGAGGCGATTGAGATAATCGAAATATTTAATTAAAAAAAAACTAAAAATGCTATGTAATCTATATAGTCGCTGTTATCCCTCCATCTACATATATAGTTTGTCCATTAACAAAGCTTGATGCTTTTGAAGATAAGAATACACAAACCCCAACCAGTTCTTCCACTTTTCCCCAGCGACCAGCAGGCGTTCGGTGAATTAACCATTTTGAAAAATCATTATCTTTGACTAAGGCTTCATTAAGAGGGGTATCAAAATATCCGGGAGCTATCGCATTGCACTGAATCCCAAATTTGGCCCAATCTGCGGCCATCCCTTTGGTCAAATTAACAACTGCTCCTTTGGTCGCGGTATAAGGTGCTATTCCTGGTCTTGCTAATGCTGCTTGCACCGAAGCTATGTTAATTATTTTGCCTGTTTTACGTGCGATCATTCCGTCAACGATTGCCTTACTTACATAAAACATCGATTGCACATTTGTTTTCATGAGGGACTCGAATTTTTCTGATGGGTATTCTTCCAAAGGTTTTCTATATTGTATACCTGCATTATTTACTAAGATGTCAATTTTTCCGGATTCAGTGTAGTGTGATATAGCAGTATTGATATCTTGTTCATCAGTCACATCAAAAGGTAGTAAATCAATTTTTGCCGTATATTTGCTTAATTCTTTGGCAGCTAGTTTTAATTTTTTACTATCTCTTCCATTTAGAACTATCCTTGCTCCAAATTGAGCTAGGCCCTTAGCAAGGCCGAGACCTATACCCTGGGAGGATCCCGTTATAAGGGCTACTTGTGATTCAAGATTAAATAAATTGGACACTTACTAATATCTCTCAAATGGTTATTATGATTAATCAGGTGATCTTGACTAAAAAACTTAGAATCATATCAACATTGTTGACTAGCATAAGATCAGGAAAAAATTTATGCCATGAAAGTTATGAAATGAGAGCAATTTTTATAAACGCAGCGAAAGATCTTCGTGTTTCGGATTGCGAAGAAGAAAGAATGATGCCGTCTCAAGTTCGAGTCAAAATTAGCCACGGCGGTATATGTGGTTCAGATCTGCATTATTTTAATCATGGCAAAGTAGGCTTTTCTAAGCTCAGAGAGCCTATGATACTAGGACATGAAGTATCTGGGTTTGTGTCTGATGTTGGAGAAGATGTAGGAGGTTTAGCAATAGGTGACTTAGTTGCTATTAATCCTGCCAAAACTTGTGGTCAGTGCCACTTTTGTAAGGAAAATAGAAGTAATCAATGTTCTTCCATGCAGTTTTTTGGTTCTGCTCTACTATTTCCTCATATTCAAGGAGCGTTCAGAGAGGAGGTAGTGGTTGACGCGAATCAGTGTTTTAAGTTCCGTGCTTCCAATCCGGGGGTTGCTGCGTTGGTGGAACCATTATCGGTTGTTCTGCATGCGATAAGAAAATCAGGCAATGTAAATGGGAGAAGAGTTTTGATATCTGGGGCTGGTCCAATTGGTCTGATTACAGCTGCTTTGTGTATTTTTTACGGCGCTGAGTCAGTGAGCATAATGGATATTGAAACATACCCCCTATCTCTTGCCCAAAAACTTGGGGTTCAGAATACCTTTGATATGAGAAATAATTCTTCGGAGTTGGAAAATTATGCAGCTGGCGAAGGAAACTTTGATCTTTTTTTTGAGTGTTCCGGCGCCGAACAGGCATTGATTTCAGGAATGAATGTTTTAAATCCAGGCTCTAAAATAATTCAACTTGGGATTGCAGCTGAGTTTTGTTTACCTGTTATACAATTAACAGCGAAGGAATATGAGCTTATTGGTTCTTGGAGATTCTCTGGGGAGTTTTCACAGGCTGTTAATTTGCTTGAGGCCGGAGAGATCGATTTAACCCCTTTAATATCCCATGAAATACCTTTTTGGGATGCTGAAAAGGCATTCTTGACTGCTTCAAATCGTAAAGAGGCTATGAAGGTTCAGTTATGTTTTTAGATTACTAGTCAGTACAATGGAAAAGCCAAAAAGAAACTTTGATTCTTCTCTATTCAAAATATGCTGTGTAGGAGAGCCCATGATCGAGTTATCTGATTTAAGCGGAGAGGTAGGGGTGCCTTTTTTTAATGCGGCTGGAGATACTTTAAATACAGCAGTTTATCTGAAGCGAATTTTAGGCAAGTATGCTGACATTTTTTATTTGACGGTGCTAGGGAAAGATCCTCTTTCCGTTAGGATTCAGGATTTTATCGTCTCGGAAGACATAAATACTGACTTCATCAGACATCACCCGGACAAAAATTGTGGTATTTACATGATTGAAAATGACAGTGACGGAGAAAGAACTTTTCATTATTGGAGAGAAAATTCGGCTGCACGAACTCTTTTTGAGTCAGACAATGACTTTAAGTGTTTAGGAGAAGCTGATATCATTTACTTGTCAGGAATAACCATTGCGATTTTGGGGAAACGGCAACGAGACAGGCTAATGAAATGGTTGGGGACAGAAGGGCAAAAGAAGACTATCTTATTTGACATCAATTTTCGCAAGAATTTGTGGTCAAATTTGGATGAAGCTCGACACACTCTTAAGGCAGCAATGAAAGAGGCCACATTATGCTTTCCTTCGAAGGAAGACCTTAACGCTATTTTTGGTTCAATGGAAAACATAGAATTTCTCCAGGAATATTGTAAAACACCAAACGAATTTTTTGTTGTTAAAAAAGGAGGAAATCAGTCTCCACAAATAATATCAGGTAAGGAGAATTCTCTAAGGCTTAAGGGATTCAAAAAAATAGATAAAGTCTCTGATTCAACTGGAGCAGGGGATAGTTTTAATGCAGGTTTCATTGGAGCTTATTTAATGGGGAAAAAATTATCAAAGTCACTACAGTATGGTCATAAATTAGCTTCAAAGATTTTGAAGCACAAGGGGGCTATTTGCTCAGCTGAAGAAATTGTCGAATTTAATTTTGAATAATTTACTGACAGAATGAGTGGAATTGAGGGTTGGATGGAAAAGACTTCAGTATTGATCATTGGAAAATATGCAGAGATAGAATGTAATATCCAAAGATATGAATCTCATTTTGTTGTCACACAAGTAAATAACTTGGAAGAGATTGGGCAGATTAGAAAAGCTGAACGAGTTAAGATTAAAGCTATTGCTTTTAAAGGGCACTCTCGCTTTGATTTAAGAATAATTAAGCAGTTTCCGTCCTTAGTGATAATTGCCAATTTTGGGGTGGGGTATGACACTATAAGTGTCTTAGATGCCAAGAAGTTAGGAGTTGTAGTAACATATACACCGGATGTTTTAAGTGACGACGTAGCTGACTTAGCCTTGGCTTTATTGTTTGGTGTTTCTAGGCAGCTTTCCCTGGGTCTGGATTGGATTAAATCTGGATTATGGCCTATCAGGGGTGAGATGCCGTTGAACAAAAGAGTTTCTGGTTCCACATGTGGTATTGTCGGTTTAGGTAGAATAGGTTTTGAGATAGCCAAGCGGTTAGAGAGTTTTAAGGTAAAAATTCATTATTTTTCAAGAAAGAAAAAAAATGTATCCAAAGACTGGACATACTATGATAATCCGGTCGATTTGGCCAAAAGCGTTGAGACCCTTTTTGTATCAATAATAGGTGGTCCTGTTACCCATGGATTTATTTCAACTGAAGTTTTAAAAGCATTAGGCCCTAAAGGTATTTTAGTAAATATTTCTAGGGGTTCAACAATTGATGAAAAAGCACTATTAAATGCTCTGGAGAAAAAAAGAATATTTGGTGCGGGCCTTGATGTATTTGAGAATGAGCCAAACATAAATCCTAGATTTTTACAATTAGGAAATGTTTTTATGCAACCTCATCAGGGTTCTAGTACACGCGAGACTAGGCAAGCCATGGGAGACTTACAGTTTAACAATATATTGCATTATCTAGGCAGTGGAAAGGCATTGACCTTAGTCCCTGAAATGCAATAACAAAAACTAGGTAAATGCTGCGACCTCTTGTTTTTGCTTTCCAAGCTGTTCTATCTCTACTTCCATAATATCGCCGACCTTTAGAAAAACCGGAGGTTTCATACCAATGCCGACTCCTTCAGGGGTGCCTGTGGCAATAATATCGCCTACTCTTAGTTCCAGAAAGCGGGTCAAGTGAGCAATTATTTGGCGAACAGTAAATATCATATCTGAGGTATTAGAGCTCTGTACAGTGCTTCCATTTAATTTCAGGCTTAAATTCAAGTTTTGTGGATCGGGGATGTCATGTTTAGTCACTAGGAAGGGCCCTATTGGGCCAAAAGTTGGTGCTGATTTTCCTTTTATCCATTGACCACCATGATCAAATTGAAATGATCGTTCAGAAACATCATTGATAACACAATACCCTGATACTACCTCTAACGCTTCTTCTTCAGTTATGTGTACACAGTTTTCTCCAATTACCACACCTAACTCTACTTCCCAGTCGGTTTTTTCCGATCCCTTTGGAATGATGACTTTGTCATAAGGGCCTGAAATGGATGAGGTAGCCTTTGAGAATATTATGGGTTCAGTCGGTGCATCAGCACCAGTTTCTCGAGCGTGTTTTGCATAGTTTAGGCCAATACAATAAAAATTTGGTGCATCGGCTAAGCAACTCCCCAATCGAATAGATCTGGGAACATGCGGAAGTTTCATATAGTCTATGTTGATAATTTTTTCTAATGAGTTTAAAGAAACGCCATGGTGATAAAAATCAGCACAATAATTTGACAAATCCCTAATGCTTCCTTCAGGATCTATTAAACCAGGTTTTTCATTATTTTTCTCTCCAAAACGCACCAACTTCATTATTAAAACGACTACCTTTTAAAAATTTTACAATTTGTAGTTGGACAGAAAAAATTTGGTTTAAATACTAGACCAAATGCACCCTACTTTCGCATACCGAGCCATTACTTGCAATGGGAAAAGAAAATTCTGATCAATGCTGGTTAACCCATGATGGTTCAATAGACTATTTTAATTACCATTTTTGATTTTACATCTTGCTTAGGATTGGCTATTCAAGAGCAGGATAGGAATTAAACGATATTATAGTTTTATAATCTTAGAGGATTAAAATAAAACTTGGACAACTCTCAACATAACTATAAAGAAATACTCCACCCTAGTTTTATCATTAGTTCATTCGCCCATGTTATATTGTGCTTCCCAAACTTAATGAATCGTTTTGGCGCGAACGAGGGTTTATTAGTATCTACAAATTTTAGTTCGTGCTGTTTTGTTAAGTTGTCCTGGAATAATTACTATCTTATTGCTTTTTTGATTCTTGGTTCTTGGGTCTAATGGATGATTTTATTTTCAAATTAGACGATGGTGATAATGTTGCTTTGGCTAGACGAGCCTTGCAAATTGGTGAAGCCAGTGCATTGTCTTGCATACCTTCAGGACATAAAATGGCCGCTAAGGAGATTGCTGAAGGGGAAGTTATCATTAAATACGGTCAACCTATAGGTTATGCGAAGACTTTAATAAATGCAGGAGATCACTTGCATACGCACAATATAGCGTACCGTGATGTAGAAAGAATTTACAATTTTTCAACTAGAATCAAAAGTCCTTCAGTTCCAAGCATCAAATCTGATTTCTATGGCTATAAAAGATGTAATGGGAGTGTTGGAACAAGAAATACTATAGCCATTTTGACTTCAGTAAATTGTTCAGCAACTGCAGCTAGAATGATCGCTGACCATTTTAACGAAGCCAAAATGAGTAATTTCTCTAACGTTGATGGAGTTAATGCTTTTGTCCATGGGACAGGCTGTGGCATGGCTGACTCCGGAGATGGGTTTGAAGCTTTGCAAAGAGTAATGTGGGGTTATGCAAAAAATCCAAATGTGGCTGGAGTTCTAATGGTTGGTTTGGGTTGTGAGATGAACCAAATCGATTGGCTTTTAGATGCTTATCAGATTGATAAAGGCCCTTTATTTCAAGTTTTAAATATTCAAGATGTATGTGGCTTGAAGAAGACCATAAATAAAGGAATTGAGAAAATTAACGAAATGCTACCCGTGGTTGACAGTAATGTTAGAACTTTATGCCCAGCCTCTTCATTGGTACTTGGGCTGCAGTGTGGAGGTTCGGATGCTTGGTCTGGTATAACAGCTAATCCAGCTTTAGGTTATGCTTGCGATTTACTAGTGGCTCAGGGAGGCACGGGAGTTCTGGCTGAAACCCCCGAAATCTATGGAGCAGAGCATTTATTGACGGAGCGTGCCATCACTTCCAGTGTTGGCAGAAAACTTTTGGAACGGATAAAATGGTGGGAAGATTATACTAGTCGAAATTTTGGATCAATGGATAATAATCCTTCACCGGGAAACAAAGCTGGTGGTTTAACTACTATTTTGGAGAAATCTCTGGGTGCGGTTTCAAAGGCAGGAACTTCAAATTTGAATGATGTTTACAAATATGGGGAGTTAATTACCAGTAAAGGTTTTGTGTTTATGGATAGTCCTGGTTATGATCCTGCTTCAGTTACAGGCCAGATTGCTAGTGGTTGTAATGTCATAGCTTTCACTACCGGCCGGGGATCAGCATTTGGATCTAAACCTTCACCTTGCATAAAAATTGCCTCCAATTCAGACCTGTTTCAGAAAATGCCAGAAGATATGGATATAGATGCTGGGAAGATACTTTCTGAGAATTCTTCAATTGAAGAGATGGGCAAACTAATTTTTGATCATGTGCTAGCAGTAGCATCCGGAGATAAATCTAAATCAGAAGCTCAAGGTTTAGGGGATTTTGAATTTGTGCCCTGGCAAATAGGTGCTGTAATGTAATAAATATGGGATTGAGATCAAACCTTTGATGACTTAGCATTATAGGGCGTTGATAATTCCCTAATAGGAGACTGTTATGAGACTTAATGGAAAAAAAGCATTTATTACTGCTGCTGGCCAAGGGATTGGTAGGGCAATTTGTGAAAAGTTTGTTTCTGAAAACTCGGAGGTTTATGCTACGGACCTCAACGAAGAATTACTTAAGAACTTGCCTGCTGACAAAGTTAGTGTTTTAGATGTCACTCATAAAGAACTGCTGCAGGAAGAGATTGTAAAGTTCAATCCGGATATCCTAGTTAATTGTGCTGGTTTTGTCCATGCAGGAAGTATTTTGAATGCTTCTGACGAGCAATTTGATTTTGCAATTTCATTAAATGTCAAATCAATGTTTCATGCTATCCAAGCAGTAACTCCCTTGATGCTTGAAAAGAAAACTGGCTCAATTATAAATATTGCGTCTGTTGTGTCTTCTATTATTGGGGCCCCGAATAGATTTATTTATGGCCTTTCTAAGGCAGCAATAATAGGTTTGACAAAATCTGTCGCCCTAGAATTTGTCGGTCAAGGAATTAGGTGCAATTGTATCTGTCCAGGAACAGTTGACACCCCATCACTGCATCAACGTTTGAAAGATACTGGTGATTATGAAAAGGCAATGACAGATTTTGTGGCGAGACAACCCATGGGCAGGATTGGAGAACCCGGAGAAATCGCTAGTTTGGCAGTTTACCTTGCGTCTGATGAGAGTAATTTTACTACTGGGCAAACCCATATCATTGATGGTGGTTGGTCTGTTGGTTAGGACCTTAAGCTATAAAGATTGTTTCAATCTCATTAGCAAAATAAGTTCGTGCTATTTAGTATGTGCTTAGGCATCATTTAAATCTAAATAAAAAGGGATAGTATAGTTGTTTATAGAATTTTGGTTAGCTACTGATCCAACGAGCGAGCTATAAGTTCTTTCATTATCTCGTTTGAACCACCGTAAATTTTTTGTACTCTTGCATCTGCATACATCCTGGCTATTGGGTAATCTAAGATATATCCGTAGCCACCATGTAATTGAAGGCATTCATCCATGACTTCATTTTGAACTTGTGATCCCCAATATTTGGCCATTGAGGCTGTTGCGGCATCAAGCTTGCCATCGATTAATCTGGCAACACAATCGTTCACAAATGATCGAAGAACTTCTGCTTTTGTCTTAGCTTCAGCGAGTTTGAATCTGGTGTTTTGCAGATCCATGATACGTTTCCCAAATGCCTTTCTTTCTTGCACATATCTCACTGTTTCCTCAAAAGCAAAGTCTATAGCACCTAATGCTGTAATTCCTATCAGCAACCTTTCCCAAGGCAATTGCTTCATCATCTGGTAAAAACCTTGCCCTTCCTCGGGGCCGATCAGGTTTGTCAGGGGAATTTTAATATCTTCGAAAAATAATTCTGCCGTATCATTTCCTTTTAGACCTAGCTTTTTAAGTGGCTGCCCCCGGCTGAATCCATCTGCTTCTTTAGTATTCAATAACACTAGTGAGATACCTTTGGCTCCTGCGGACATATCAGTTCTTGCCGCTACGACTATGAGATCAGCAGAACCTCCATTAGTTATGAAAATCTTGGAACCATTGAGTCTGTATTGATTACCATCTCGCTTGGCAGAGGTTTTTATGGCTTGCAAATCTGAGCCAGCTCCCGGTTCAGTCATTGCAAGAGCGGCGATAGAGGTTCCTGCTATTAGTCTCGGCAGCCATTTGCTTTTCTGTTCATCAGTACCGTAAGAATTAAGATAATGAATGACAATAGATTGGATTCCATAACCCCACCCTGAATCACCTTTTCTTGCCTGCTCATATACTGTTATAGAATCAAAGCCTATGTCACCTCCAAAGCCTCCCACAGATTCAGGAACGGCTCCTCCCATAATTCCCGAGTCTCCCGCCTTTTCCCAAAAAGAGTTAGGTACTTTTCCTTGGTCTACCCATTCTTCTATATTGGGGCTCATTTCTTCGTCATAAAATTTTTGAACGCTATCACTAAAAAGCTTATGTTCCTCGGTGGCCCATTTATCAAAAGGTGAATATAGAGTCATATTATTCCTATTATTCTAATTAATTTCCTTGCATTCTGGTTTCTGCCAGTTCAGCCCAAAATGAAGCTCCTAGGGGCAGCGCCTCATCGTTAAAAACATAGGTTGGGTTATGAACGCCAGCAGAATTACCATTGCCAATAAGGATATAGGCTCCTTTTCTAGAATTCAACATAAATGAAAAATCTTCTGCACCCATTATCTTGTGAGCATCTACTACAGTTCGGCCACTCACTGCTTCTGCTACTTTTGCCGCTAAATTAGTTTCCTCAGCTGAATTTTTCATAACAGGGTAACCTTCTGTATATTTCACTTCTACTGAGCCACCGTAGCTTTCGGCTATTAATTTTGATAGACGAATTAGATTATTTTTTGTCGTTTTTTGAACTCCTTTTTCAAAAGTTCTCACTGTTCCTTTGAGAGTTATGGTTTCGGGTATCACATTAAATGAATCAGTATCAGATTTGAAAGTACATACTGAAACAACAACATTCTTTATTGGATCAATATTTCTAGATGAAATACTTTGAAGAGCCATCACTACATTGCTCCCAACCAACACAGGGTCAATTGTTTCCTGAGGTTTTGCAGCGTGGCCACCTTTGCCTTTAACCTTTATACAAAATGTATCTGCGGCTGCGAAAAAATCTCCTTCCTTGATGGCAAAACTACCCAATTCCAAGCCGGGCATATTATGCATCCCATAGACTTCCTGGATTTCAAACTGATCCATTAATCCATCATCAATCATTTCTTTGGCGCCGCCCCCACCTTCTTCTGCAGGCTGAAAGATTACTGCTACCTTACCATTAAAATTTCTTGTTTCTGCCAAATAATTGGCCGCTCCAAGTAGCATGGCGGTATGTCCATCGTGTCCGCAAGCATGCATTACACCAGGGACCTTGGATGCATAATCCAAATTTGTTTTTTCTTGCAATGGGAGGGCGTCCATGTCGGCCCTTAACCCTATGACTTTTCCAGAAGAAATTTTCTTACCGTGGATGATACCTACTACACCCGTTCTCCCCAAACCTGTTATGACTTTATCGCATCCAAATTCTTTTAATTTTTTTTCCACAAACGCTGATGTTTTAATTGTGTCATATAAAAGTTCAGGTGTTTCGTGGAGATGATGTCGCCATCCTTTGATACTTTCAAAGAGTTCTCCAAACTTATTTTTGATACGCACTAAAATACTCCTGATCTAATTAGAGAGTTCAGTTATTAGAGATTTAATAAATTTAGTACCAAGTTCTAATTGTGCTTTATCCAAGTATTCATTAGCCTGATGGGCTTGCTCAATTGATCCTGGACCACATATTATACAGCTATAACCTTCCTCTTGAAATTGTCCAGCCTCTGTCCCGTAAGAAACCTTGCCAGTTGAGTTGTTCCCCGTGAGTCTACGTACTAGGTTCTCTGCATCCCCGTTTTTCTCTGGTTTTAAGCCTGGAACCCAATGGTGCCGCGAAATGGCTATTCCTGCTTCAGGTCTTATTTTCTTAATTCTAGCTTGAATCGATTGTGCGAAATCTTCGTATTTTTTTACTAAGGCCTCGCCATCATCTGAAGGTAGACATCTTATATCCATAGTGAAAGTACATTTTTTTGAGGTTATATTAGCGGCAGTGCCACCATTTATTTTACCAACATGTAGTGTAGTGAATGGAGGTGTAAACATTTTGTCTTCAAGATGAGGTTCTTTCTTTTGGTTTTCCTCAGTCTTTTGAGTAATCCAATTGATTAGTTCTGCGGCTGTCATGATTGCAGAAACACCCGTAGGCAGCAAACTTGAATGAACTTCAAAACCAGTAACTTCTGTATCAAGACCTATAGAGGCTTTGTGTCCATCAACTGACTTCATCATGGTAGGCTCGCCCACAATTACAGATGTTGCTGTGGGTAAGCTTTGCCGCATTTTACGGATCATTGAAGGAGCTCCAACACAACCTACTTCTTCATCATAACTGAAGGCAAGTTGTATTGGCTTTTTTAATCCAGCTCGCAACATGTTTGGGACTAAAGAAAGACATATGGCGTTAAATCCCTTCATATCACAGGTGCCTCTACCATAAATTTTAGAATCTTTTTCTATAATTTTAAAAGGATCGGTGTCCCAATTTTGACCATCAATCGGAACCACGTCGGTATGCCCTGAAAGGATCGTTCCACCTGGTTCGTTTGGGCCTACATTAGCGAATAAGTTAGCTTTGGTTTTATCGCTATTATAGACAAGATTACTTTTGATGTTATAACTTGAGAGATATTCCTGAATGAAGTGAATGATTGGTAGGTTACTATTTCTAGAGACTGAGTCGAAAGCAACTAACTTCTCCAGCATCTCTAGGGAATTATATTCTGTAGGCATGGTAATCCTCAAATATGAAATGTAACAACTCAATTTTAATTGAGATAA
The DNA here is from genome assembly GCA_029243395.1 of Paracoccaceae bacterium. Lineage (GTDB taxonomy): Bacteria > Pseudomonadota > Alphaproteobacteria > Rhodobacterales > Rhodobacteraceae > CACIIZ01. The sequence goes on from JAQWSE010000013.1 coordinate 39,145, forward strand.
TATTTTAATACAAGATAGCAGATAGCAATTATATTTGATTCATCGTATTGCTTTTATTGATTAAACTAAATTTTCATGCAAACTTACAGAATCTGACAACATTTTTTCATTACAGGAGTAGAGTTTGGGATCAGAAAGAAAACCCATTGTCAAAATGGACGGGCTTAAGGTGGTTTTTCAAACTAAACTGGGTTCGGTGACTGGTGTTGAGGATCTCTCATTCTCAATATTCCCAGGTGAAACTGTTTGCTTAGTGGGAGAATCAGGTTCAGGCAAGTCAGTTTCTTCTTTAGCCCTTATGAGATTGATAGAATATGATGGAGGAAATATAGAATCTGGTAAAGTTTTATTTTCGTCTGAATCGATGTCAGACAAGGATTTGATTAAAGAAAACCAGAATGACATGCGCAATATTAGAGGCAATGAAATTGGAATGATTTTTCAAGAGCCAATGACGGCTCTAAACCCAGTCTTCACAATCTCTCGGCAACTTACAGAAGGGTTAAGAGTTCATAAAGGATTAAGCAAAGATGCAGCGCAAAAAGAGGCCTTAGAGCTGTTGAAAAAAGTTCGAATCCCTGAACCAGAGCGCCGTTTGAACCAATTCCCCCATCAATTGTCTGGGGGTATGAGACAACGTATTGTTATTGCAATGGCACTGGCATGTGAGCCAAAACTTTTGATAGCAGATGAACCAACTACTGCTCTGGACGTTACTATTCAAGCTGAAATTCTCTCCCTATTAAATAGGCTAAAGAAGGAAACTGGAGCAGCTGTCTTGTTTATTACTCACGATATGTCCGTTGTTGCTCAAATAGCTGATAGGGTTGTGGTAATGTATCATGGTAAAAAGGTTGAGGAGGGAGATGTTTATAAGATTTTTAATAATCCTGAACAGGATTATACAAAGAAATTACTTTCTTCAGTTCCAAAATTAGGCGCTATGGTAGGCAAGAAATTCCCAGAGGCAATGAAACTTGATATCTCTCAAGATGCAGACCCAATACCAATCAAAGGAACAAATGAACCTTTACTGGAGGTTAGAAATTTAACTACTCGGTTCCCCGTGACAGGCGGTATTTTAAGGAAAAAAGTGGCAAATTTACATGCTGTAGAGGATGTATCATTCACGCTTAATAAGGGACAAACCTTTTCGTTAGTTGGAGAATCTGGTTGTGGTAAGACGACAGTTGCACGATCCATTCTTAGGCTTGAAGAGGCGATGTCAGGTCAAGTTTTGATGAATGGAGTAGATGTTTTGAAGCAGAGCAATGCTGAAATGTTGAAACAAAGGTTAAATATGCAAATGGTTTTTCAAGATCCATATGGGTCATTAAATCCTGTCATGCAATTGTTTGATCAGGTGGCAGAACCCTTACTCAATTTTAAAATGGCAAAAGGTGAAGATCTCAACAAAAGGGTTGCTAACTTATTTGACAGGGTTAGACTCCCACAGTCTTTTCTTACTCGCTATCCCCATGAACTTTCTGGAGGACAGAGGCAGCGAGTCGCTATTGCTCGGGCCATCGCTCTAAATCCTAAACTAGTTATTTTAGATGAAGCAGTGTCGGCGCTTGATGTATCTGTACAGGCGAGTGTTCTCAACTTGCTTTTGGAACTTCAGGTTGAACTTGGGTTGTCATATTTATTTGTCAGTCATGATATGGCTGTGGTGGAAAGAGTGAGCCACTTTATTGGAGTGATGTATCTCGGGCGAATGGTGGAAATCGGTGATCGAAAAGCGATATTTGAGAATCCTAGCCATCCCTATACTAAGGCTTTAATGAAAGCGGTGCCAGTTGCAGATCCCAAGAAACGTAATAAAATTGATGATCTAAAATTTAAACCAATTTCTTCACCAATTCATCCACTCGAACATATTCCCGATCCGTCGGCTTATTCTGAGATAAAGAGAGGACATTTTGTGTTAAAAAATGAGTTGGGATATAGTTAATTGTTCAAAATTTCTCGATATTTATTTGTAGATTTAACAATGGCCATGAAATCTCAAGGTCTGCTTTTATAACAAAGTCAGCTAAACCAATTGAACTTGACATGCCGTAACGAAAGTTAATAAGCATTTTAATAATAAATATTAATGATTTCTTGGGTTGCCACCAGAATAGAAATAATATTAAGGTTTTGGTTGGGGAAATTGAGCATAAGAAAAATTTTAGGGAGAAAAGAGATGAAACTAAAAATAACAATGATTGCTACAGCATTGATTATGGCGATCACAAATGCGGTTTATGCCGCAAGAGGAACTGATGGGAATGTGAGTATTATTTACTGGCAGGCCCCTTCAATATTGAATCCATATTTATCTAGCGGTACCAAGGATATTGAGTCGGCTTCTTTAGTCATTGAGCCATTAGGTAGATATACAGAGACAGGTGCTCTTGTACCATTTTTGGCAGAAGAAATTCCAACAGTTGCCAATGGGGGTGTATCAGCTGATCTCACAACTATTACATGGAAGCTACAAAAAGGACTTCTTTGGTCTGATGGAACACCTGTGACTTCAGCTGACGTCAAGTTTTCAGCAGACTATTGTATGGATCCTGACGGAGGCTGTTCTCAATTGGCAAAGTTTGATGGTGTAAAATCTATTTCTACACCTGATGAATTGACAGTTGTTGTGACCTTCAAAGGGCCTATGCCAAATCCATATGGACCATTCATGGGAGGTCAAACACCAATCATCCAGAAGGCTCAGTTTGAAAACTGTATGGGTTCTAAGGCTCAACAATGCACAGAGCAAAACTTTAATCCAATAGGGACGGGACCATTTGTGGTCACTGAATTCAGACCTAATGATGTTATACAGTACAAAGCCAATGAAAATTACCGAGATTCAAGTAAACCAGCTTTTGCAACCCTGACTTTTAAGGGTGGTGGAGATGCAACAGCAGCTGGCAGATCCGTGTTAGAAACTGGTGAATTTGATTATGCTTGGAATTTGCAGCTTGCACCTGAGGTTATTGCTAATATGGAGAAAGCCGGTAAAGGTGTAGCAATTGCAGGATTTGGTCCTTTAGTTGAGAGATTAGAAATGAATATGACCGATCCCTCACCTTCTTTAGACGCTGATACAAGATCTACTTTAAAAGCCCCTCACCCATTCTTAACTGATATTAATGTCAGGAAGGCCCTCTCTATGGCTATAGATAGGCCACTTCTAGTTGAAATTGGATATGGAAAAGCAGGGGATGTCACCTGTGATTTAGTGCCAGCTCCAGACAATTATGCTGCTAAGAATGATTATTGTGTAAAGCAAGATATTGCTGGTGCAAATGCGCTACTTGAATCTGCTGGGTGGAAGAAAGGAGCTGATGGTATTCGTGCAAAAGATGGTGTAAGAATTTCAATTTTATACCAAACATCGACTAATGCTGTGCGCCAAGATTTCCAAGCCCTCATAAAGGAATGGTGGGCACAAATAGGTGTTGAAACTGAACTCAGGAATTTGAATGCATCAGTATTCTTTGGTGGAGATCCTAATTCACCTGATACATTCCAAAAGTTCTATGCAGATGTCGAGATGTATGCAAATACTTTTGATGGAACTGATCCACAGAGCTATCTCAGTATGTATCGTTGCGGGAATGAGCCTAACCCAGAAAAGGGATGGCAAGGTGAAAATATCAATCGATATTGTGACCCAAAGTACGATGCTCTTTTAGATGAGTTAGCTCGCACAGGTGATTTGGATAAGCGTGGAGAAATTGCTATTACTTTGAATAATATGTTAACTAAGGATAGCTACACGATTGTACCATTAGTTCACCGTGGAAGAGTTTCTGCACATGCCAATTCTCTTGGAGGAGTTGTTTTGAATACTTGGGATTCAGAACTCTGGAATGTAGCTGATTGGTATCGAAAATAATAACAAGAAAAGTGATTGCCCTAACGATTAAAAGGGGCAATCACTGCTCAACCCTATAAACAGATTAATAAGTATAGATGGGCATTAGATGTTTGATTATACTGTCAGGCGTTTACTAATTGCAGTACCAACGCTTGTCATCATAAGTTTAGTTATTTTTCTTGTGCTAAGTTTGGCTCCTAACGACCCGATGGCTCAAGTGCCAATGACTGTACCTCCCGAAGTAAAAGAAAAAATGCGTGAGGCTCTGGGTTTAGGACAACCATTGTACGTTCAGTTTTGGAAGTGGCTGGTTCAATTTTTCTGGATTGAACCTCAGGTTTTTATAGATCATTATTTTGGCACCCAGTTTGCTGAAGGAAAGCTTAGAGTAATAAGTTGGCAGACACGTGCTCCAGTGATGGATACTGTAGTAGAAAGACTTCCCCAAACCCTTTGGGTGGTTGGCATGTCTTATGTTGTAGCAATTGCAATCTCTATCCCTATCGGAATTTATTCTGCTTACAAGCAATACTCGGTATTTGATCAGGCGGGTACGTTTATCACAATGGTTGGCTATTCCATTCCACCATTCTTTACGGGACCTTTAGTGATAGTAATATTTGCAGTGAATCTAGAGTGGTTTCCTTCAACCTATGATACACTTCATAAAGTGGTTGACTGGGATAGTTTTGTAATTCAGATGAGGCAGATGGTTTTACCTGTTATGGTCCTTGCCATTCAGGGAACAGCACAGATCAGTAGATATATGCGGTCCGCTATTCTAGATAACTTAAATCAAGATTACGTCAGAACGGCAAGGGCTAAAGGATTAAGTGAATCGATAGTCATACTTGTGCATGTACTTAGGAATTCTATGATTCCGGTTGTTACCGTGATTGCTTTGAATTTACCTCTAATTTTTGGAGGGGCAATTATAACTGAGCAAGTATTCAAGGTAAATGGCATTGGGCAGCAATTGATTTTGGCAATTTATGCTAATGATTTACCAACAATTCAAACTCTGACTTTTATTTTTGCATTCTTAATTGTTGGCATGAACCTAATTGCCGATGTCTTATATGCTATTTTAGATCCAAGGATAAGGTATGAATAAGATTAAAGGCAATGAAGAGGTATTGTTGCACCCTGGCTCTAGTTATTGGGGTGATGTGTGGTTGCAATTTAAAAAACATAAGGGTGCTTTGATCGGCGCAATTTTATTTTTTTCAATTGTGATTGCTGTAATGATAGGTCCTTTTCTTTGGCCATTTGAAGCAAATGGAATAGATATAAGATCAAGAAATCAAGGCCCGAGTTTTCTTCATCCCTTTGGAACTGATCAGTTAGGTCGGGATACCTTTGCAAGAATGATTGCAGGCGGCCGAACATCAATCACTGTAGGGTTGGCAGCCATGTTTTTAGCTATATTTTTAGGCACCCTAGTAGGAATAGTTGCAGGCTATTTTAAGAAATTAGATGGCTTGTTAATGCGCTTTACAGATCTCTTCTTATCTTTACCACTGCTTCCTTTACTACTTCTAATGATGTTTCTTTTTCGAGAGCCTCTAAGTGTAGCTTATGGGCCTGAAAAGGGCATGTTTATACTTATTGTCGTTTCTATAGGGATAACCAGCTGGATGCCTACGGCTAGAATTGTTAGGGGGGATGTTTTAGCTCTAAAACAAAGAGAATTTGTGATAGCTGCAAGATCAATAGGTACCTCTGACCAAAGGATTATTGTTAGACATATTCTACCTAATATATTGTCTCCAATTTTAGTTTCTGCAACTCTAGGAATAGCTAACGCTATTATAACAGAGAGTGCCTTATCTTTCTTAGGCCTTGGATTCCCTCCTGATTTTCCAACCTGGGGACGTTTGCTAAATGATGCTGTAGATTATTTACAGTTGTATCCAGAGAGGGTCATGTGGCCTGGTTTGGCTATTTCTCTGACAGTACTCAGCATTAATTTTCTAGGAGATGGATTAAGAGATGCATTGGATCCGAGGATTCGAGGGAGATAATATTTCTATTTATCCTAAGACTTAATTCTTTTGATTGAGCCCTCATATATTGCACCATCTTCAATAGCAATTACTTCGTGAAAAGTATCACCTTCAATTCTACTTGATGATGCTAATCTGACTTTCTTTCCCTTTAATGATCCCTTAATTTTACCCAATATAACTGCTTCATCTGCGATGGCCTTACCATCTATGAAACCTTCTTCCCCCACATAAAGAGATTTTGCCTCTAATGTTCCTTTTATTATTCCATTAAATTGGATCTTGCCCTTTGATAAAATACTACCTGTAACCTTTAAACCTTGGCTAATCGTAGACACTTGAGGAATGGCACCGTCACCTTTGGCGGCACTTGGAACCTCAGGTATGTGGGATGCAGGTTTATTTGGTAAACCATTAGTTGAGACTTTATTGGATTTAGATTTTCTAAAGAACATTCTTTGGACAATACAAAAATTAGATATATGAAAGCATTATCGTAAATCATACTAACCTATCAAGCTTTTTATTTAACTTGAGTTACAAAAAGCTTATAGTGAGGGTGCATTTAAAAGAATTAGCTATTACTAACTTTAGATTTAGGTGTCATATGATGCTTAATTGCGTCACTATTTTAGTATTTTTCAAAATTTTGGCTTATAATCATGAGAGCAGAATTGACTAATAATTATTCTTGAGTAAATTAATTACACACTCTATATTTTTGGTGAGGAAAATTATGAAAAAGTTTTTTATTCTAGCAATGTTTGCAACCTTTGGTATTTTAGGGGGTTGTGCTGAAACTGCTGTAACTGTTCCAGCTGATGCTATCGTATGCTCTAAAGCATCAGGTTGTTCATAAGCGGATAGACAGCAAGATCTATTTAAAATTTAGGGGCTATCCATGTAAAGTGGGGGCCCCTTTTTATTTCCATCTATTATGAACCCAGTACCATTGAGTGGGATTCTCTCTTATTCTTCTCGTTAAACTCTGATTCAGCTTTTTCGTCATTGCCTCAGGAGTGGAAAAAGGTACTGGTGATTCTAGTACAACTCGAACCAGATCTGTAGTTTCGTCGCGTATTGAGTAAGCTGGAATCAATAGTGCGTTGTATCTGATGGCTAAATCAGCAACTGCAAAAGTCGTTTTGGCAGGTTTACCCAAAAAATTTATATACTGGCCATTACTAATGGCTTGATCAATCATTATGCATACAATTCCACCTGCTTTTAGATATCGAATCATTGCTACTGTACCTTTGCGGTCAGCTTGAAATATTGGTTGGCCTCCTGCACTAATTACCTTGTGGTGATATGGCTGATAAAAATTATTTTTGCTCTTTTGGTATACTGCAGCTGTTTCTAATCCGTGTCTTTTAAATATGGCTCTAACAGCTTCCCAAGGGCCAAAATGTCCGGACACAATTATTATGGGACGGTTTTCTCTTTTTGCAGAATAGATTTCTTCAAGTTGTTTAGAATTCGTAAGTTTGATTGGTTGTTTGGCATGAAATTCGTCATTAAATAAGAACTCTATGAAAGTCCGGCCAAGATTTCTTGAAAAATTGATCAAGAATTCATTTTTTTCACTTTTTGTTATCTTTGGATAAATGAGGTCTAAATTATTTAAAACTCTGTTGCGATATTTAGGGATAGACCGTATGGCAAAACTGACAATAGATCCACCAAATTTGATTCTTTTTTCATATTTAATTAAGCGAGCTGTTTGGATAAATATCCAGAGTGGAGCATATTCCAAAAGTCTTACAAATACTTTCCACACCAGCTAATCCTTTTAGAAATACATATAATCCTAACGAGATTTACTTCAAAGGACTAATGATCATAGTCATTTGGCGACCTTCAATTTTTGGGATCGAGTCTATTTTGCCAATTTCAGAGGTATCTTCTGCGACCCTTTCCAACAAATCTTTACCTAATTCTTGGTGAGCCATTTCTCTTCCTCTGAACCGCATGGTTATTTTAACTTTATCACCATGGTCCAAGAATTTAGTTACAGACCTCATTTTCACTTCGTAATCATGGATATCCGTATTAGGTCTAAACTTAATTTCTTTTACATCTATAGTCTTCTGCTTCTTCTTGGCTTCTGCTTCTTTTTTCTGCTGCTCATATTTGTATTTGCCATAATCCATTATTTTACATACTGGCGGAGTGGCATTTGGAGAAATCTCAACCAAATCGAGAGATTCTTCTTCAGCTAATTCAATTCCTTGTCCTGGACTTACTAAGCCGATATTTTCCCCTTTTGAACCTATTAAACGAATTTCATTACAGTCGATATACTGATTTATCCGTGCACCCTGGTCCCTAGAAACCTGAGGGCTTGCTTGCGGTCTTCTTACGATGGTTAATTCTCCTTTTTTTATTAATTTCTTTTTTTGGTCCACACTAAGATCTGATGTGATTATAGCTTATACTAATTAATTAGTCAAAATATAGACTACTTTAAATTGGTCAGGAAATAGATCATTTCTCACTTGGCTATTTAGGGATTTGGCTTGATTCTATCAAATTCTTCAAGGCTTGTGGAAATGATTGTGTCTCTGTCGCATTATTACCCAATTTCCTTATGGTGACAGTTTGATTTTCAACCTCTCGTAGCCCCACTGCATAGATAACTGGTATCTTTTTTAATGAATGCTCTCTAATCTTATAATTTATTTTTTCATTTCTTATGTCTAACTTTACCCTTAAATTATTTTCAGAAAGTTTCTTGTACAAGTCCTTAGCGTAATCATTTGCTCCCGAAACAATTGAGGCGATGACTACTTGTACTGGAGCTAACCAAAGCGGTAAATTTCCTGAATTCTCTTCTATTAAAATTCCAATGAAGCGTTCAAAGGACCCCAGGATTGCCCGATGAAGCATGACAGGTCTTTTTTTGTTTCCATCTTGCCCCACATAGGTGGCATCGAGACGCTCTGGCAAGACAAAGTCTACCTGTAATGTACCGCATTGCCAATCTCTGCCAATAGCATCGGTCAAAACAAATTCTAGTTTTGGGCCATAAAATGCACCTTCCCCAGGATTTAATTCAAATGTTGATCCAGCTGCATTAGTTGCATTCATCAAGGCGTTTTCAGCTTTCTCCCAAATTTCATCTGAACCAGATCTTTTTGTTGGGCGGTCTGAAAATTTAATTTTGAATTCCTTGAATCCTAAATCTGAATAAATTTTCGACAGAAGATCAATAAATATCTTAGTCTCATCTTCAATTTGCTCTTCCGTACAGAATATATGAGCATCGTCTTGAACAAAACCTCTTACGCGCATGATTCCATGCATTGATCCAGATGGTTCATAGCGATGGCATGAGCCAAATTCTGCCATTCGGAGGGGTAAATCGCGATAAGATTTGACACCTTGATTATATATTTGCACATGGCAAGGACAATTCATAGGCTTAAGGGCATTCACCCTTTTTTCTTTGGCTCCTTCTTCGTCGACTTCAACCAAGAACATATGTTCTTGGTATTTATCCCAATGGCCGGATTGCTCCCAGAGCTTTCTATCAACAACTTGGGGAGTCTTAACTTCTAAATAATCACCTTTTTCTAGCTCTCTTTGCATATAATTTTGTAGAACTTGATAAATCCGCCACCCTTTTGGGTGCCAGAAAACCATTCCAGGAGCCTCTTCTTGCATATGAAAAAGCTCCATGTCTTTTCCAAGCTTCCTGTGATCTCTCTTTTTTGCTTCTTCCAAGACATGCAGATATTGCTTTAATTCATCTTTGTTTCTAAACGCAACGCCATAAATTCTTTGTAGCATCTTATTGGTGCTATCACCCTTCCAGTAGGCTCCTGCTATGCTCATCAACTTAAAACAGTCACTAGGTACTTGGCCTGTATGCAGCAGGTGAGGCCCTCTGCACAAGTCTTGCCAGTGCCCATGCCAATACATTCGGATATCTTGATCTTTAGGGATGTCTTCGATTAATTGAACTTTATAGTGTTCTTTCTTTCCTTTATAGAAATCAAGTGCATCTTTTCTTGTCCAGACTTCTGTTTTAACCGAGTCATGCAGATTAATGATGTCTTTCATTTTTTTTTCGATTACAAGCAAATCTTCGGGAGTAAAAGGTTCTTCTCTGTCAAAATCATAATACCAGCCATTTTCAATTACGGGGCCTATAGTGACTCTGGTTTCGGGCCATATCTCCTGTACTGCTCTGGCCATGATATGGGCACAATCATGCCTAATAAGCTCTAGTGCAATAGATTCATTTTTATTGGTATGAATTTCAAGTTTTGAATTATCTTCTATGTGTAATGTTAAATCACTTAAAACTCCGTTGACGGAACACGCTATTGCTGCCTTCTTTAGTGACGAAGAAATATTTTGAGCAATCTGTAAACCAGACACTCCTTTTTCAAACTCGCGCTTGGATCCATCCGGAAATGTTATTGAAATCATTTCCATGTTTGCGGGTGAATTTCCCATGAACACCTTCCTATGTGATCCTTTTAGTTTGCGTGTTTCTTTTGTCAAAGATTATTTTCCTATTAAAACTATATTGTTAACTTCAATTCTTGTGCGGAGAGATTAATTCATTTAATAAAAACCAAATTTGAATCATTAATTAAGTAGGTAAAGAAGTAACTGAAGAGGAGATTATTTTGTTAGAACCAAGCTGGCATCATCCCGACTCTTTCCGATCTATAGCTTATAATAAGGTGGAAGGCACACCCGAAAACTCTAATTCTCCTGGGGTAATTTTTCTAGGTGGTTTAGCGTCCGATATGGAAGGGACAAAGGCAAAATATTTGGAAGAGTGGGCAAAGAATTCTGGAAAATCTTTCATTAGGTTTGATTATACAGGTCATGGGAGCTCTAGCGGAGAATTTTTAGATGGTTCGATACAGTCATGGTTTGGAGATGCTCTTTCGGTTTTGGATGAATTAACGTGTGGCAAGCAAATCTTAGTTGGTTCTTCTATGGGAGGATGGATTGCTTTTCTATTGGCAAAACATAAACCGCTTAGAATTCACTCTATTATTGGTATAGCGGCTGCTCCTGATTTTACCGAAGATAGTATGTGGGAACAATTTGACAAAAAACAGAGGTCACAGATCATGGAGAATGGCTTTATTTATCAAGAATCTGAATACTCTGAAGATCCATATAAAATTTCTAAAAACCTCATAATTAATTCTCGAAAATGTCTGATCTTGAGGGAAAAGTTAGAATTGCCTTTTCCAGTAAGACTTTTGCAAGGCACAGACGATTGTGATGTCCCCGTTGATCTTGCGATAAAGCTATTAAAGCACCTAGGTTCCCCAGATGCTAAACTTGAAATTGTTAAAGGTGCAAATCATAGTTTTTCTAGTGAGAGTTGTTTACGTCTTATTTCGCAGAAAATTGACAATTTAATGAAAAAATAAAGAACTAATTTTTAATTCCATGCTTTTAAGTAGTTTGATATTAATAGGTATTTTTGTAATTTTAGTAGTATTCCCCCGAAAAAGAATGGCTTTTGATAAAGCATTTAACATTAACGACATAGGGGATGATGTAGAAAAATATCTAAGATTGACTGAAGATAACGATAAATATTTGCATTCTTGGGCAAAGAAAAAAATAATTTGGTATAAGAATAAGAAATTTAAAAAGACTCCAATTTCTATCGTCTATGTTCACGGGTTTTCTGCCAGTTTGGGAGAAATTAGACCGGTCCCAGATTTGTTGGCAAATAATTTGGGCGCTAACCTTTATTTTACTAGGCTGGCAGGTCATGGTAGTCGAGATCCACTTGCGCTAGGAAGATGTAGTGGGAGAGATTGGTATCGCGATGTAGAAGAATCTCTGGAAATAGGATTTCGTCTTGGTGACCAGGTATTAGTAATAGCTACATCCTTTGGTGCAGCACTTGTGTCTGAATATTTGTCAAAAAATTTTTTGGGGAACAAAATCTTAGGAACAGTATTCATTTCCCCATGCTTTGGAATATCTAATTGGAGAGTTAATCTATTTCAGTACGCTTTTTGGTCAAAGGTTTTGTTTCCAATGATTTTTGGTAAATTAAGAGTGACGAGATCCCGAACTGGAGAAGAATCCAAATGGTGGAGCCAAGTTTATCCTGTAATAGCGATTGAAAATTTGGTTTTATGTGTGGAAAAAATATGGAGATCAAATTTTAGGAGTATTAAATCACCTAATTTGATCATTTTCTGTAATAAAGATCGATTGGTGAGCATACCCAGAATAAAAGAAATACCAAAAAGATGGGGTGGTGGAGCATCTTTGAAACCCCTTGATGTACCTGCCCATACTGATCATGACAATTATCATGTAATTATGGGCGACGTAAAATCACCAACCCAAACGAAAAAGGGAGTTCAGATAATTTTGGATTGGTTAGATTTAAATTTTAAATTACCCAAGTATTCTAGCAATAAAAAGAATAATAATTCCAAAAATAGAAAGAAATAATCCTGCTAAATTTACTGGAACCAACTTGCCTACTTTTTCTCTTAGATCTGCATCGGTAATTATTTTCTTTTTGTAGGAAGATTTCAGCTTTATTGCAATGAAAACAACGTACATAATTAGACTTATCCCTAGAATAAGAAGAATTGCGGCCAGTAGAATTACAAATTTCATTTGAACAATTGATTTATGAGTGAGTCGAAGATTAGATTACTTATAAATTTAGAGATAGGAGATATTGTTCAAAAAGTATAATCAAAAAGGAAATGAATTTTAATTATAAATTAGGGCTTGCATTCTGAAAGGGTAAAATTTATTTGAAGAGTATCGCCTCTATAGCTCAGCTGGTAGAGCAACTGATTTGTAATCAGTGGGTCGGGAGTTCGAGTCTCTCTGGAGGCACCAATAAAATCAATAACTTAGAAGATGTACTGATACTATCGTGATCGCTTTGGGTTACAAATGGGTTGCAAAACATCACTGTTTAACGCTTAATACCCCTATTTCGTGCTCATATAAGCCTTGGAACTCACATTTCATTTCAATTTGAAGTCGTGTTTAATTCTATACTAAAAGAGTAGCACTTTTGTGGAGATCTGTAGTTGTCCAAGAGCAGGGGTCACTGAGCCAAATTGAAATTGATGATAGGTTCGACGGGAAAGGGGTACACCCTTATTCTGGAGGGGTGGGTCTTGAACCTCGGACCTTTAGAGTTAGTTCGGTAGATTCATTTCAGGGGGTTTTTGATTGATGGTTGGTTCTTCTGGTATTATCTAGTAAAATGGTGGAGCCAAGGGTAGTATTACCTAAAACATAACTCCCTGAAATCATATAATTATCGCATTCTTAATTCTTTAAGTACTCGATAGAATTGGCGATGTTTTACCATATTTCCATCAATAAAATCCTTTGGAAGGTCAACATTTTTTCTTCTTCTAAACAAAAGTTTAAACATACTGTATGCTGACAATCGAATATCTTTATATCCTGGTGATATTCTGATTACTTCGCCATATTGTATGATCCCTGTTTTTCTTAAATCTTTAATTAGAGTTTGAGAACAATCTAATTTTTTTGGTAATCCTAATGCAGATACGACCATTAATCGACAAAAAGCATCACGCCCTACTGGTTGGTTATGGAAATAAAGAGCTTCCTCTATAAGGTCTAAACCAACGTCTACAGTGTAAGCACAGACGAATGTACAGTTCATTGGTAAGGGTAACATGTGGCCAGGATATGGGTTGGTAAATGGTTTTACAGGCCAAGGGGTAATATGAATAATGTCCAGTGACATGATTTTTCTCCGCTTTAGTGCTTTAGGCAGGATGCCAAGGTGCACAAGTTGAAATTAAGGGGACCTGTTTTCTACATAGCTAGATCTAAGTAATCCTGAGGAGAAAGATAGATACCTTGGCTCTCCAAACTTTTAATAGTTTCTATTTCTAAACTTGAAAGTTGGAACACAGCTTTTTGTTTATACTTTCTATAAAGCTCTATTTTTACTTTATCTATAATAGCATCTTGCTCAGCAAGAAATGCTTCGTCGTTAAAGTCTATTTTAGCCATGAGAGTTTTCTCCGCTTTAGTGCTTTAGGAACCATTCCAAGGCGCACAAGTTGGTGATTAAATGCCTAACTACAATATACTAACTTATCCAATTAGTTTCAACCATGAATCCCTACACACACCCCATTTCCTTCCAGAATCCCATACCATTCAGAACACCCAATACGACTCTCCTGAGGCTTCCTAGAGTCACTGAGGGTAGGGCAAGGGGCACCCCCTGACTACGGAGGGTGGGTCTTGGACCTTTAGGGTTGATTCGGTAAATTTATTTGGGGGGGGGTTGATTAGAGTCTTCCCAAGACTGCAAATCTGCATAAACTGTTGCGATAAAAAAGATTCTTATACTGATGTGGAGTTTAATGGTATTTGTGCTTTTGGGTACCGTAGGTCGTAGGTTCGAATCCTATCGCCCCGACCACTTTTCACCCAACTATGCTTAGAAAACGTTAAATTCGATTATGATACGTTTGTAACAAATGGCTGAAAAAGTGACACATTTCAGGATTTGAGTGTTATAAGGAACTTCGGTCAGGAGGATGAACTAGCAAAATAACCCTAATAATCGAAGGCACGACAGCCCTACGCTTGGTTCCGAGCTCTTTCCTGATGACTTAATTACTACTCAACAAAACTAGTATGTTATTTTCGCACCTGCAGCTCGAGAGATAGTCGCAACGCACTCCTGCAAGGGCTTAGTATAAAAATTGTGATCAGTCTTTACTCTATACAAAGGCACTGAAATACTTACTGCTGCGATAGGATTAAGTTTTTCATTTAGTATAGCTGCACCAAAGCATGAGATACCTGTTTCATTCTCCTGATCATCATTTACATATCCCAAACGACGATACTTTTCGACCTGCTCTTCGAGCGCTTGAAAGGTTATTGTTGTTCGGTTGGTGATCTTCTCTAATTTTAGACTATTTATCAGTGCTTTAAAGTCTGCGGTTGGAAGAGCTGATAGAAACGATTTACCCACACTTGTAGAATGCAACGCGACTCTGGCCCCTATGCTAGAGGCCATGCGAACAACCTTAAGACTTTCTATTTTATCAATATAAACCATTTCATTGCCACTCCGTATGGCTAGATGTACAGTTTCTCCTGTGCGGTCTCGCAAGCTTTCAAGCTCTAGTCTTGCAAGGCTGCGAATATCTATATCTTCGAGGGCGCGACGCGCCAACCCAACAAGTCGTATACCTAGTTTGTAACGTCCTTCGTTAGTTTTTGCGACTAATTCTTCAGCCTCTAGACTTGCCAAAATACGGTAAAGTGTAGGTCGAGACAGGTCGCAGCTAGATTGAAGATCGGTAGTGGTCGGTGGCGATCCATAATTTGAAATTACCTGTAGAACAGCAATACTCCGGGAGAAGCTTTGCGTGCCGGGGACAACTTTAGTCAAAGTAAACTCCATTGTTTAATTAGAACAATCGTGAGTATTGTGGTTGACAAAATCGATATCAAATTCATAATATTACAATATGGTGTAAAAATGTCCATATTATGGACAAATTTGAAAGAAGTGCAAGGAATGATTGACTTTTCACCTGACGCTCCAAGAGCCCTTATTAGTGGAGGTACCAGCGGTATTGGTTTGGAGCTGGCACGTGGGTTTGCGGCTGCAGGTTATAATGTCGATGCTGTCGGTCTTGGCGCGCTACCTCAGAGTACGCCTAAAATTAGCTATGCTTCATTAGATATTGCGGATGGCCTAGCGGTTTCTATTTTCGTATCTAATATAGGTGAGCTAGATGTTGTGGTGAATGCTGCAGGCATTATTCGCCGTGAGGATGAATTTGACCCAGATGTTTTTGCCAAGGTTATTGATATCAACCTTAACGGTGCAATGCGTGTTTGTACGGCCTCAAGGACAGCTCTTGCCAAGCGTAGTGGTAGCATTATAAATATTGCGTCAATGCTGACTTATTTTGGAGGAGGCAATGTTCCGGCTTACTCATCATCCAAAGGTGGGATTGCACAATTAACCAAATCTTTAGCGATTGCTTACGCCCCAGAGGCGATTCGAGTGAACGCTCTGGCTCCAGGTTGGATTGCAACACCGCTTACCGAGGGTTTACGAAATGATCCGGTAAGGAATAACGGCATCCTCGCACGCACACCCTTAAAGCGCTGGGGAGAACCAGAAGACCTAGTTGCCCCAGCGTTATTTTTAGCAGGTGCTGGAGCAGGCTTTATTACCGGCACAATTTTGAATGTAGATGGCGGCTATGCCATAGTTTAATATTTATCAGAAGGACGATACCAATGCCACTTATAACCGAAGATATAAATGCAAAAATGCCCTATCAGCACTCTATGCCTGCGGATGCTTTGCCTGAAATTGTTGTTTCAGATGCATTATCAGAGGGGGATCAGCGTATGTGGGTACAGCAGACGGAGCATGTCTTTTTCCGGCCGCTCTGCCTAAATGCCAGTCAAGGATATTGGATGAACTTGCTTAAGGTTACAAAATCAGGTGTATTATCGCGGCACCGCCACCCAAATGCTGTACACGGTTTTGTACTAAAAGGCCGTTGGCATTACTTAGAACATGATTGGGAGGCGCGCGAAGGATCATATGTTTTTGAGCCACCAGGTGAAACCCATACCCTTGTCGTGCCGGATGATGTAGATGAAATGATCACTTATTTTCAGGTGAATGGCACCATGAATTATGTTGATCCACACGGCAAACACTTAGGATATGAAGATGTCTTTACTAAAATTGATATGTGCCGCGCCCATTTTGAGAAGGTTGGTCTTGGTGCTGATTACGTTAAGACATTTATTCGATAGTCATATGAATAGTTACATGAGTCTTTATATTATCAAAATTGTGTTCATTAAAAAAATTGAGAAAGGTGAAAAGATTGTCGTATAACTCAAAAGAGTTAGATAACAAGGTTGCAGTTGTAACTGGTGGTGCAACGGGTATCGGTTTAGCCTCAGCGCGGCTATTAATCGAGCGTGGAGCAAAAGTTGCTATTTTAGGAAATGATCAAGATGCCTTAGATGTAGCTTTGAGTGAGCTAAAGCTTCTTTCTGAATCGACTATAGCTATTTTATGTGATGTAAGTAGTGAGGATTCAGTTGAGAATGCTTTTAGCATTTTTGATCGATCCTTTGATAGGTTATCGATCTTAGTTTCTAATGCAGCCATTCAACCTTTTGGTACAGTAGAAGATACCCCGAATGCTCTTTGGAATGAAATTCAAGGAGTGAATTTAACGGGATCTTACCTAACTGCAAGAGCATCCATTAAACGAATGAAAAAATCGGGAAGCGGTTCAATAATTAATGTTACTTCAGTACAGGGCTCTGCAACTCAAAAACGAGTAGCTGCCTACTCTACATCAAAAGGTGGTCTATTAGCACTGACCAGAGCAACTGCGGTAGATCATGCTGAAGATAACATTAGGTGTAATTCTGTAAGTCCTGGATGTATTGATGCGCCAATGACTAGGTTTTCTGCGAGTAAGAACACAACCCCTGAAAATGAACGCAATTTAATGGAGCAATGGGGACGGATGCAACCTCTTGGACGGATGGGAACAGCACCGGAAGTCGCTGAGGTTATCGTATTTCTTGCCAGTGATAGAGCTAGCTTTTGTACTGGAGCAGATTTTAAAGTGGATGGTGGCCTGATGGCTTCGTTGGGAGTGAAATTGCCTGATTAATTAATAATTTGTGGATAATAAATGGTTAACATGATTACGAGAATTTTAAATTTTGGAAGAATTAAAACAAAATTAAATCCGCTATTTTTGACAACGGGCCTGATGTTCTTAGCAGCATTAATATTTTTATTTCTGAACAGTCCCGAATTTTTCTGGCTTAATAATATAGTAAATATATTCAATCAATGCGCTGTGTTGGCAATTTTATCATTGGGAATGAGCATTGTAATGATTGGAGGGGGGATCGACTTGTCTTTACCTGCAAACATGGCCCTCTCTGCGATTTTTGGTAGTACTATCATGATTTTGACTGGAAGTGTTCCATTGGGCTGTTTAATAATGCTTATCTCAGGAGTAGCGATTGGCTCTCTAAATGGTTTCGCAATTGCACGATTAAGGATGATACCTTTTGTTGTAACTCTTGCAACAATGACAATCTGTGGAGGGATATCAGTATGGGTAACGAATTCTGTAAGTATATTTAATCAGCCTGAGAAATTTTTTGATATATTTTTAGCGCGAGTTTTAGGTCTGCCACTTTCAATTTATATTCTCATTATTTGTCTGATAATGACGCAAATTGCTATGTCATTCACTCGCTTTGGTTGGATGGTTTATGCGGTAGGGACGAGCCCATCAGTTTGTAAAGTTTCCCGAATCCCAGTGAAGCAGGTACTTTTTTCTACCTATGTCTTAGCAGGGTTTTTGGCTGGAGTATCGGCAATTGTTGTCACTGCACGTTTAGGCTCTGCTTCGGCAAATATTGGAAATGATAGCGTAATTTTAGATATAGTAACAGCATGTGTTATTGGCGGCGTAAGTATTTATGGTGGAAAAGGTCGACCAGTTGGTGCTTGTTTAGGTGCAGTATTAGTAGTAATCCTAGGTAACATATTGAATTTATTAGAAATTTCATTTTTTATAGGTTTAATGCTAAAGGGCTTTCTTATTATATTCTTCGTCAGTTTAGATGGGCTATTGGTAAAACAAAATGAATAAAAATATTCTCCAAATGCAAAATATTAAAAAGACCTATGGGCCAATCACGGCTTTGTCGAATGCAAGTATTTTGTTGAAGGAGGGAAGTGTAGTCGCCCTGGTTGGTGCCAATGGCGCTGGAAAGTCAACATTAATGAATATTTTAGGGGGCATTACTGCACAAGATGACGGTGAACTACTTGTAAACGATAAAAAAGTCAATTTTAATTCGCCGGTAGATGCTGCTCGTTATGGGATACAATTCGTACATCAAGAGTTAAGTATTTTTAAGACTATGACAGTTGCTGAAAATATTTTTATAAATCAATTCCCTGCACAGTTTGGAATAATTTCTAAGCAGGTGATTGAGTCTACTACAAAACAATTATTGGCCGAGCTCGGATCTAATCTTAATCCGCATCATTATGTGGAAAGCTTATCAACTGGTGATTGTCAAATGGTTGTAATTGCTCGAGCAATGCTTGGGAATCCAAAAATTCTTATTTTAGATGAACCGACTTCATCACTTTCGAAATATGAAAAAGAAAAATTGAATCTGGTGATTGGCCGTTTAAAAGAAGCCGGTGTCGCTATCATATATATAACTCATTTCATAAGTGAAATATTTGAAGTTTGTGACTCCGTTACGGTAATGCGAAATGGAGTAACTATTTCGTCACAAGCCATTCATGAAACTGATAATTCCAAAATCATAGAGTTAATGTTGGGCGATGTTGCGAGCATTGAGAAGAAAAGAAAAAAAGAAAGAAGTGAAAACATTTTTTTAAAAGTTGATAAATTGCAGAATGAGAATAAAGTTAAAGAGGCAAGTTTTGAATTAAATAAAGGTGAAATTCTTGGAATATGGGGATTACTTGGTTCTGGTCGAACAGAATTAGTAAGGTCAATAATAGGGTTAGATGGTGAACCAAAGGGTACTATACTTATAAGCAGGCATGGTAAACTTACTCCAGTCTCAACTGAATACTTGTCTGGAATTACTGCCTACGTATCTGAAGATAGGCGAGGTGAAGGAGTCTTATTGCCGATGTCAGTGCTTAAAAATACCGCACTGCCGAACCTTAAGAAGGTTTCTGGTAACTTAGGCATGATAATGCTTAATAAGGCTCGAAACTTAGCAACAAGGGTAATCAATAGCCTATCAATTAAAGTTTCAAACTTTGATCAAACAGTAGGTACATTGAGTGGTGGAAACCAGCAAAAGATTGTTTTTGGAAAATGGCTTGAGACAGAGCCTGATCTTTTAATTTTAGATGAGCCTACGAGAGGTTTGGACATATCAGCTAAGGGTGAAATTCTAAAGATTGCAACCGACCTTGCTAATAATGGTGTATCCATTCTATTTATTTCTTCTGAACTAGAAGAATTGATGAAAATAAGTGATAGATATTTAATTATCTCTGAGAGATACGTTGTGGCGGAATTACCCGGAGATAGTACCCAAGACACTCTTATATCAGCTCTTTCAAAAAATGTTCAGGGGAGTGCGGCATGAATTTAGATTTTACGCGAAACAGGGCTCTGGATTTTGCGTTTCCAATATTTTTAGTGCTTGTCTCGCTTGGGTTTGCTCTTGTTAAGCCCAGTTTTTTGGGGTTGGAAAATATATTTGGTATGCTCCATGCCATGGCACCGATCGCTATTATATCAACTGGTATGGCGTTGATCGTTATCATGGGTAAGCTTGATATTTCTTTAGGTTCTATTGCGTTGGTTTCTATGGGGGTTTCCGCTACACTACTTCAGTCTGGATATGGTTTTATTAGCTCAACTGTGATTGCTCTACTCGTTGGTGCCATTCTTGGTGCGGTGAACGGATTTATAATATGCATATTAAAAGTTAATCCTTTGATAGCGACGCTGGGCACAATGCTTGCATTTCGTGGTCTTGGTAATCAAATTACCGATGCTCATGTAGTTGTGCTTCCTGATGGCTTTAGGGCATTAGGTAACTTTTCCCTTGGTATAATTTATTTTGATACAGTTATTTGCTTAGTATTACTTATATCAGTTCATGTGCTTCACCGACGCACAAAATTTGGAAAAGTTGTAACAGCGATTGGAAATGACGAAACTACTGCTGAACGTGTTGGTTTACCCGTAACCCGAACTATTTTTTTCAGTTTTGTGATTGCGGGAATGTTAGCGTCAATCGGCGGTTTTTTTGCGTCTGCTCAGGTTGGAGCTGTAACATCATTTCTTGGTAAGGGCTTGGAGTTTACGGCTGTAGCGGTGGTTGTAGTCGGAGGAATAAGTCTCTTTGGAGGCAGGGGATCAATTTTATGGGGAGTAATTTTAGGAAGTTTAACATTTGAAGTAATAAGGAGTGGCCTCAACTATCTTGGAGCTAATCCTTATTTCTACCAGTTGATTGGCGGTATTGTTATTTTTATTGCAATGTATGCTGCCGTTATCAAGATGGGGTACTCAGCCAATGATAGCTAGGTATTCCGAATTTTATAGTCGAGAGACTAATTTTAATTATTGAAAGAAATGGGAGAAAAATTATGAAACGATTTAGTATATTATCAGTAATTATTTGTCTTGTAGTACCAGTTCAGGTTCTTGCGTCTGATCTTACAATTGGATTTTCTTGGAATTCAGTTACGCAGCCTCTAGAAAGGGCGTGGGAAGATTATATGAGATCCGAAGCAGAGGTTCAAGGTAAGGCTGCTGGGGTCAATATTAAGTGGGTTTTCAATGTGGCTGACGGTGACCCTAGTCGGCAGGCAAATAATATTGAAGATTTAATAACGCAAGGAGTGGATATTGTGTCAGCTCGGGCTGAGGATGCTGGGGCAATAAACGCGTCAATAAGAGCTGCAAAGTCAGCTAATATTCCCTTTATTACTTTTGATAGGAAGAGTGGTAGTGTGGCTCCAACAGCGCATGTGGGTGGTGATAGTTATGATCAGGCACTAACAACTGGAAGAGCTTTTGCAGATTTGCTGGGATCTAAAGGCGTAACTGGTAAGTGTATTGAGCTTCAAGGTGCTCTAACTGATATCAACGCAGTACAACGGACTAAAGGTTGGGCTAAAGTTGTAGCTGAGCGATCTGAAGTCTCCACTATTACTCAAGTTCCAACTGAGTGGAATCCAGAGTTGTTTAGATCTGGTTTGGCCAATGCTCTGAGAGCAAATCCTGATGCCAATTGTGCTTTTATTGCAAGTGATTTTGCCATTACGGCAGTCCAAGCTGCTCTTGAAGAGGCTGATAAGTGGTACCCAAGCGGGCATCCTAAACATTTTTGGTTAGCCACTCAAGATGTCTTGCCTGGTGCTGTACCGTTAATGGAAGCAAAATACATTGATGTATCAACAAGTTATGATGCATTTGCCCATAGCCAGGAGATGGTGCGCGTAGCTATTGCGATCCATAAAGGTGAGGATCCTGGTTGTAGTGCTGATGGTTGCCTAGCTAAGGGACGAGTAGTTACACCCGCTAATATAGGTACAATTGAAAACTTATGGTCAAAAACCTATAAATAATTAGGATTGGCTCCGGGTAGCTCTGGGGCCAATTAAATTCTTTTGATGAGGTCTTAATGTTAAAAAAACTGACGAATTTAACGTGTACTCTCGGAGAAGGCCCAGTCTGGGACTATCAGAAAAATAAACTCTGGTGGGTTGATATTAAACAAAAAAAAATTTTATCTCTTTCAGATGCAAATGAGGTAGAGGTCATCAATTGTCCTGGTCAAGTTGGTTGTCTGGGACTTTTGGATGAAAACCATCTCATAGTTGCTGAAGAAACCGGAATTTATACGGTGAACCTTCAAACACATAATTTTAATAGATTAGGAGAGATTTCTCCAGAACAAGGTACCGTTCGATATAATGATGGAAAAATTGGACCCGATGGAAGGTTTTGGTTTGGAAGTTTGGATGACTCAACATTTCCAGATACTGGGTGCCTATATTCAATCGATGTGGACGGCAAAGTAAAAAAACATTTGGAAAAGATTCGATGCTCAAATGGCATTGGTTGGACAGATGATGGTAATAGAATGTTTTTTACCGATAGTAAGCAAAGGATGATTTGGTCTTTTGATTTTAACAAAACTGATGGAAACATTTCAAATAAGGCTTTGTTTGTAGAGATTAGTGGAGATCAAGTTCCTGACGGACTGGCGGTTGATCTCGAGGGTAATGTTTGGTCGGCTATGTGGGACGGCTGGTGTATCGTAAAGTTTAACCCCAATGGTAGAGAACTTGAAAGGGTCAGTGTTCCTGTTCCTAGACCGACCAGTTGTGCATTCGGAGGAAGGGATATGAAAACTTTGTTTATCACTTCTGCGCGTATGGACCTTAATCAACAAATTTTAGCAGACGCTCCAGATTCTGGAGAACTTTTTTCAATAAAGGTCGATATTCCAGGAGTGCCGGTGGGAAGCTTTAAACATTTACCAAGGGCAGATTAGACTAGCTTAGCGATTGATACGCTACAGCAATAGTGTCTGGAGAAAAGTCGTTTTTATTTAATGGATATGATTTTCTGGTAGCTTATGCAAACACCTCATTGAAGATTTAGAAGATCACTTTGAAAAGTCGAAGAAAGTAAAACGGTATAACGCTTTAGAGGTAACTCGATGTAGCACCGATGTAACACATTGTCCTGTCACTGAGAGTGAAGCATATTACAGATTAGAACGGTTTTGGGTACCGTAGGTCGTAGGTTCGAATCCTATCGCCCCGACCACTTTTCACTCAACTAAGTAACCCAACCCTCGCTTTAACAACAAAAAAACGATATAATAAAACCCTATATAAGGGGTAATTATGAAGTTTACTAAAAACAATATGGTTGGGTTTGCAACTAGGTTTGGGGACCAATGGGGAGGTGTGCGCTGTGGTGCTAAGACCAGATCAGGTTCTGCGTGCCAACGTCCAGCATACCAGGTCAATGGAAAGTGCCATTTGCATGGTGGGGCGAGTACTGGACCACGGACCGAGGCTGGCCTTTAAAATGGGTGGGTGGATGGATAGGTTAAACAATTTGGTTGCTTAACTTAATATGCTAGAACAGGTAATGATCTACTATTGTTTTCTTTGACTACTGAAAGATATATTTTGAGAAATTTTACAAATTGAGGACGCCGCAATGATTTACTTGCACAAGTTATTACCGTTACTAGTCAGTCCTTTAGCAATAATATTATATTTTCTTCTTATATCATTTTTTACTAAATCACGTTGGCCTAGTATATGTGCAATTATCTCAGTAATTATTTTTAGCAATCCAATTGTTGCACAATTCGGGAAAACATATTTGGAGAAAGATTACCCTGTAATCGAGTTGAAAAATATTCCCAAGGTCGACAGTATAGTGGTCCTTAGTGGCATGATAAGGAATATAGAAAAAACGAATGGGGAAATCGATTACGAGTTTAGCGAAGCAGTGGATAGATTTGAGGCAGGCATTTCTCTCATGGAACTTGGTAAATCAACTTCTATTATTTTTACGCGAGGGTGGTTGGCTTGGTCCGTTGGTATGCCTGAAGGTGAATATTTAAGATCTTTAGCTGTGGCTAGGGGGATTAATACTAATAATATTAGTTTAACCCCAGAAGTTAAAAACACTGATGAAGAAGCTGAGGCAATTTTCAGATTGCTTGGAAGTAATAACACTATTGCTCTGGTAACTTCGGCTTTTCATATGCCACGGGCAATTAAGGTTTTTGAACAAAGGAATTTCAATATTGTGCCTATAGCAGTTGATCGAAGGGCAGGGGTGAGCAAACTAACTTTTCTTGATTTTTTACCCAGCGGGAATGCAATCGCAGAAAATTCTCTTTTTTTCCGGGAAATAATTGGTAGGGTATATTACGCTCTAATCTATTGAAGAATTCTTAAACAGAACAGGTTATACCCAAATCTAAATTCTCTTTATTAGATGCTAATGCTGATTTTATTATTTACAGAAGCTGATTTCAAAAAGAACCCAGAACTACAAGTGTTTTTGCTCTACTTTTTAGAGCTATTTAGTAGTGCTTCTGCTTCTATTTCAACGCGATAATCTCCGATTAATTTTTTAACAACGATCAGAGTATTGACCGGCTTTATTGCTTCAAAAACACGACCATGTGCCCGTGACACAGTGTGGACATCGTCTTCGCTGACAATATAAATACGGGTGCGAACGATATCCTCAGCTGAACCTCCAAGTGCGGAAAGTGCCTCAAGGATTTTGTCCAAGATAAATGTGGTTTGAGCTCCAGCGTCGTCCTTTGCTACGATTTTGCTTAATCCGGCAGTTGCCGTCGTTCCTGACACAAATATCTGGTTGCCAACACGTTGGGCTCGACAGTATCCTGCGATACTTTCCCATTCCGAGCCAGTCTCAATCCTGCTGCCCTCTGATCGATGAGGTATAGGTTTTCTATCGTTCGAATTTGATATTTGGCTTAAATGATGGCTTAGGTCTCCTGAGGCAGTCAAAAAAGGCGGCTTACGGTACTCATCTCCACAATCTCCTGGAATTTCATGTGATGTGGAAAAAGCGGTTTTCAATCTTTCGTGATCTATATAATCAAGTTCAAAAGAAAAAACTTTCAAATTATTGTCGGTATGTATATTTTCTCCGAGGCGCGCACCAATAATTACTCCGGCGACGCTTGTCTGTTCTAAAACCCAGCGTGTTGCTACGTTGGAAATAGATACATTGTACTTATTAGCAATTTGCTTGGCAGTTTTAAGAATGATCTGAAATTTTTCCCATCCACCAATCTTATCGATGAACCTCTTATATTTCATTTTAGACCAGTCTTTTATTTCTATTGGTTCTTTCGCATCAAGCCATTTTTCAGTTAGAAATCCACCGCATAGAGTACCATAAGCGAGTATTTTAACCGATGAATTTTTACATAAATCTGCTAGTAATCCTGCAGCGCGCCGATCGACAAGTGAGAAAGAAACTTGGTTTGTCTTCAACGGAATACCGTCGGCCATTGCAAGGTGAAGATGAGCTGCGTCGAAATTCGTAACACCAATTTCTTTGATGAGTCCTTTTTCCCTCAAGTTGGCGATTTCATGAAGGGCATCAAGCCAGGCAGGATGTTGAAAATTCCACCAATGAAATTGCAATAGGTCTATACAAGAAGTTCCAAGCCTTGCAAGGCGCTCTTCTATTCCTGTTCGCACGACTTTCGTGGTCATTGGCCCTGGTTTAGGACACCATTTGGTGAACATAATCGGTTTATAATTTAATTTTTCTTTCCGTTTTAAAAGAGCTCCTGCAATAATTTCTGAAGTCCCATAGTGATCTGCCATGTCGAAAGTGTTGAAACCTGCATTCGCATAGTGTTGCAACTTGTCGGCACCTTTTTCTTTGTCGATCGGACCGGATCTACGTTCAATATCAGCAACCTGCCATAGACCGGTTAGTATCCTACTAATTTTTAATCTAGGCGTAAGACTAAATGTTTCGGGACCTAATTCATTGGAGTGAGTTTTCACAGGTAACCTCTTCTTATTTAACATCTTAATCGAGAAAACGTTCTCAATTCACACGTTGACACGCGGAGACATGGTATCTAGTCTTAAACATCATAGATAACTTGCGCAATTGCAAATTGGGGGGACGGTGGTCGATGGCCGAGGATGAAGGTTTTTGGCTCTATGACCTAAGGATCGAGGTTGTTTTAGAAGAACGGTTACCTGTGTGTAGGCACGTAGAGGGTGAATATTTTCAGCTTCAGGGTGAAAATCTGATTTTTAAGTCAGAACA
The DNA here is from genome assembly GCA_029243395.1 of Paracoccaceae bacterium. GTDB lineage: Bacteria > Pseudomonadota > Alphaproteobacteria > Rhodobacterales > Rhodobacteraceae > CACIIZ01. The sequence continues at coordinate 65,442 of JAQWSE010000013.1, forward strand.
GAAAGTTTCTATGTACGCTTTAGCAGCTCTTCTGCCTCTTTTGCCTGCTAAACAGCGAATGACAAGTCCTCACGATTGGATGTCTACCGATGCGGAAGTGGCTTGCCCCGATCCTAATTGTGGAGGACGTTTTCGTATCATTAGAGAAGATAAACGCTGGTTTTCACATTCAGAGACGACCGGTCTTCCTCATTCTCGTGGCAAACCCTATTGGAAAAAAGAACAAAAATCATGAGTAAGGTCGAAACAATAGAACTTCGACCTGGCTATAATATTTCTCGTGTGATCAGAGGAGGGTGGCAATTGTCAGGCGGGCACGGATCTGTGGATAGGAAAGCCGCGGTTTCAGATATGAAAACCTTTCTAGATTCTGGTATTACTACAATTGATTGCGCGGATATATATACTGGCGTTGAGGAAATCATTGGGTCTTTTATTGAGAATCTTCGAAATGAATGTGGTCATTCCATTGCTAATAGTGTGAAAGTTCATACCAAGCTGGTTCCTGACCTTGCTCGGTTACCAGATATTAAGCCTGCTGAAGTAGAAAATATTGTAGATCGATCACTCATGCGCCTGAAAGTTCAGCAGCTCGATCTGGTTCAGTTTTTCTGGTGGGATATATCTATTGGTAAAGCTACCGAAATGCTTGGTATACTAAAAGAATGCCAATCCAAAGGAAAAATTGCAAACCTCGGAGTGACTAACTGGGATAGTGAGCAGATATCTCTTTTTCTTGAATCAGGTTTTGATTTAATTTCTGCCCAAGTCCAGTTTTCAATTCTTGATCGACGTCCTTTAAATGGGTTAACTGATTGGTCACGCGTTAAAAGCATGCATCTTTTATGTTATGGAACGTTGGCAGGGGGGTTTTTGGAAGAAAAATGGTTGGGCAAATCAGATCCAGGATATTCTTTTTCAAACCGCAGTCTCATAAAATATCGTTTAATAATTGATGAGTTTGGATCTTGGGAGCTTTTTCAGGAGTTGCTTGGCGTTTTAAAAAGGATAGGAGATATTCATCGAGTTTCCCTCAGTTCAGTTGCAATCCGATGGGTTATGGAACAGCCACGAGTTGCTGCAACAATTGTCGGTGCGCGTTATGCTTGCCAGCTTTCTAAAACTCTTGAGGTCTTTAAATTTAAGCTCACTTCACAAGATAAGGCAGCGATAGCGATGTTACTTGATAAAGCATCAGGGCCCTTGGGACCGGTCTACGGTCTCGAGAGTGATAGATCTTCGCGTCATGGTAGGATTATGAAATACAATTTAAATAATTTACCTGAAGGAGAAATACCGGAGAGTAGTTCTAGTGAGTGACCCTATTTTGAAAATAAAGGATCTTACACATGATTTTGGCGCGTTTCGGGCGATTGATAATGTTTCTTTGCAGATTGAGCGTGGTTCTATTACAGGATTAATTGGTCCTAATGGTGCTGGAAAGACAACTCTATTTAATGTAATTACCGGCGGTCTTAAGCCAAAGTTGGGAAGGATCACTTTGGATGATATCGATGTAACTGGTAGCGTTCCAGAATCTCTTTTTTTAAGAGGTTTAGGCAGAACGTTTCAAATTCCTCGTCCTTTTGCAAAGATGTCAGTTTTAGAAAACGTAATGTTGGCGCCTAAAGGGCAGATAGGGGAGAAACTTCACGGACCTTTTTTTTCACGGGGTTTTGTAAGACATCAAGAGAGTACAATTCGACGGCGTGCAATGGAAGTTATTGATTTTATGACCTTAGCGCCGTTGGCAGATCATCCGGCAGGCAAGATATCCGGAGGACAAATGAAACTTCTTGAGCTAGCACGCATTCTTATGGGTGATCCACAAGTTATTCTTCTTGATGAACCAGCAGCAGGTGTCAATCCTACACTTGCTGGAACTCTCATTGAAAAGATTGAGGAGCTAAATCGTTTAGGTAAAACCTTTTTAATTATTGAACATGACATGGACTTTATTATGGGTCACTGCAACCCAGTTATTGCTTTAACTCAAGGGCAGGTCGTATTCCAGGGAACACCTGAGCAAGCTCAGTCCAACCAAGTTCTCCTTGACGCTTATCTGGGGGCAAAAGAAAATGCCTGAAATCGCACTTGAAGTATGCAATATCATTGCGGGATATGTGCCTGACTTGCCAATTTTACGAGGTGTCTCTATCAAAGTTAAGAGAGGATCTCTCAATGTAGTAATCGGACCAAATGGTGCAGGAAAATCGACTCTAATTAAAGCTATAGTCGGTTTGGTTCCTGTATCTGAAGGTGGTGTCTTCCTTCGAGGAAAGGAGATGGATGGCATTAAGCCTCACCTGATCGCCAGATACGGGATATCTTACGTACCTCAGATTGATAATATCTTTAGAACACTAACTGTTCGACAAAATCTAGAGCTTGCTCTGCGTACTTCCGGTAAGAATGCCAATAAAAGGTTGACTGAACTCTTGGAACAATTTCCAATCCTGTCTGACAAATTAAAAGAGAAAGCTGGAGCTTTGTCAGGAGGACAGCGTCAATTTTTGGCTGTAGCCATGGCTTTATCTACCTATCCAGATATCATTTTAATGGATGAACCCTCAGCAGGTCTTGCCCCAAAAGCGGCTCAGGAAATTTTAGAGTTGCTAAGAGATCTAACTAATAGAGGGGTAAGCATACTTCTGATTGAGCAGAATGTTAACCAGGCGTTAAGGTTAGCGGATTACTGTTATATTCTTGCCGAGGGCCGTAATCAGGTTGATGGTAAGGCATCGGATCTTTTGAATGACTCCATAGTTGGGGAAATCTATTTGGGAGGTAAAAGATTGAGGGTAGGCGCATGATCCAGCATTTGCTTGATGGTATACTGGTTGGGTCCATTCTTTCACTTGGTGCTGCTGGGTTAACTATGGTTATGCATATATTGAAGTTTGCGAATTTCAGTCATGCAGAGCTCCTTTCTATTGGAGCTTATGTTGCTTTAGTTTTTGATAAAATTTTTAAAGTGACTATGCCTTTAATGGCCAATGAAATCGGTTCGCTTTCAATGACTTGGGCGCTTATATTATCGATAATCGTTTCCATGGTCTTTACTGGGGCGAGCGCGGTTGTGTTTGACCGGTTGATTTTTCGAAGAATTAGAGCAAAAGGTGAGGAGCTTTCGATGGTGTTTGCTTCTTTTGGACTGGCTCTAATCGTTAGAAACCTAATAGGGCTTATTTTTGGTTTAAGCACCAAACTTTACAGCAAGGATATAGTTTTTGCCACTGTTTTAAGCCGTGATCCTCTACTCGTTGTGAAACTAGATCAGTTAGCGGCGTTCTCTATAACATTAGTTCTAATGGTTGTTATACACATTGTCTTATCGCGAACGACGTTTGGCTATTCTCTTAGAGCCGTTGGTGAAAACCCGGAGTTGGCCCAAGTGAATGGAATTAATTTAGAGAAAACTATAATTTCAGTATGGATTATTGGAGGCGGTCTGGCTGCTGTGGCGGGTGTATTTTATGGTTTGACCAATCAAATTAATCCAATGATTGGTCGTGATCTAGTTCTGCCTGTGTTTGCAGCGACGATTGTAGGAGGGATTGGATCTGTTTATGGTGCGCTACTTGGGGGAGTTATTGTTGGTCTGGCATCTAACTTGGCTTTAAGTATCTTGCCTTCCGGCTATAGTCCCTCGGTCCCCTTCATTATTATTCTTGCTGTTCTTTTATTTCGACCAAACGGTCTGTTTGGAGAGGCGAGGGCATGATTGGTATTATCTCATATATTGTCTTTTTCACGACTGTAGCCTCAATATTAGCAATTGCAGTTCTAGGGCTTAATCTTCAGTGGGGTAATACTGGGCTGTTTAATGGGGGAGTAGTCGCTTTTTTTGGGGCTGGTGCATATGGAACACTTCTTTTAGGCGGAAAACCGCAACCAGACCATATTGCTGGATTTGAATTATTTTACCCGATAGCGCTTGTTGGAGGTATGGCAGTTGCAGGAATTTTAGCTTGGGTAGTCGGAATTTTAACACTTAGAATGCGTCACGATTACCTTGCGATTTCGACTTTTGGTGTAGCTGTGGCATTTGAGAATCTAATGCGTAATGCAGAATGGTTGGGAGGTGGAGCCAAGGGTTTGCGGGGATTTGAACGGCCGTTTAGAGATTCTCTTGGGGATGGATTCCTTTACAACTTAATTTTTCTAGTTGTCGTTCTTTTGTGTCTTCTGGCAACCTATCGATTTTTGGAAACCCTTGTTTCTTCGCCGTTTGGACGACTTTTACGCGCTATACGAGAGGATGAAAATGCGGCGCGCTCATTGGGTAAAAGCCCTGCCAAAATTCGTTTGACTGCATTTGTCAGTGGTTCTGTCATTATGGGCTTAGCTGGTGGGCTTTATGGAACGTTTTATGCTTTTGTCAGCCCTCAGGATATTTTGCCTACATTGACTTTTCAAATTTGGGCTATGCTCATAGTTGGCGGTGCTGGTAACAATAAGGGAGCAGTTTTGGGAGCTTTTTTAATTTGGGCAGCCTGGACATTTAGTGGCTGGGCCCTTTCTCGTTTTGCTCCAGTTGAAGCCCAGTTATATGCAGGATCAATTCAGTATATTTTAATAGGTTTGGTAATTGTCACGATGTTGCTTTGGAGACCACAAGGGTTGTTGCCTGAGCGACTGGTTGTATCACAATCGGGTTTACGTTAGAGTCAAGGTTAATCCAATAAAAAGAAAGGAAAAAGAAAATGAAAAAGGAAAGTGGACGTTTTACTTTGAAATTGGGAGCAGCGATTTGCCTGACTCTTTTTGCTAGCAATTCAATTTCTTATGCATGCACTACAAAGGTTGGTGCGGTACTCCCTACTTCCGTGGATTGGGGACGCCCTATTGCAGAAACAGCACAATTTGTTGTGGAACAAGTTAACGAGTCCGGGGGGGTACTAGGTTGTAATGTTGAAATGATTTTGCGTGATACTCAAGTCGATCCGAAGGTAGGCGTTGATGCAGCTAAGGCACTTGTAGATTTGGATGGGGTACAACTATTATTGGGTGCGGTGTCGTCAGGTGTTTCAATGCCAATCCTAACCTCGGTTTCGGTACCTAGTAACGTGATGCAGATGTCGTGTTGTTCATCTTCTACCGCTTTTAGTAAACTTGCTGAAGAAGGTCAGACTAAAGGTTTGTGGTACCGTACATTTGCTACTACAGGGGTGCAGGCTGCAGTTGGAGCTAAGGTGGCAAAGGATCGTGGATTTAAGACAGTTGCTATTTTATATAAAAATGATGATTGGGGACAAGATTTAAACCGCTTAATTACCCGTGATTTTACCGCATTGGGTGTCAAGGTAACATCTGCAGTTGCAATTAATGATGGCCAACCTTCCTATAAGGCTGAGGTTGCTAATGCGCTTTCAGGTAACCCTGACGTTCTTTATTTGGGATTATATCCAAATGAGGGCACGGCTGCTGTGCGTGAATGGCTTTCTATCGGTGGTACGCAAAACATGATTATGGCTAATTCACTTAAGTCTGAGGATTTTCGCGAGAATGTTGGTTTGAAATATTTGGGTAATGCGTTTGGAACCGATACGGCTTCACCTCGCGTAGCAAGTGCTGACGCATTTGTTGAACTCTACAAGGGTCATTTTGGTAAAGAGCCCAGTGGGCCTGGTTTGGCAAATAGCTACGATGCTACTATGATAGCGCTTCTAGCCATGGAAGCAGCAGGTAAGGGTGCTACGGGTGATCAGATTGCGGCTCAGGTCAACCGTGTAACAGATGCAGGGGGCACCCCAATTACTGCTGATGCCGCTGGATTTAAAGCGGCACGTACCATTTTAGCTGGGGGTGGGAATGTGATGTATCAAGGAGCAACGGGCAACGTCCGTTTTGATAAGAATGGGGATGTTTCGGCTCCAGCTGTTGTGTGGAAATTTACAGAGGGTGGAACAAAGGAGATTGAATACTTATCCTTAACTGAAGTAGACGAATTTATAGCATCCATGAATTAAATAACAAAGCCTGCAAACATTAGGTGCTTCTAACGTTATTAAAATTGAAATAGGCCCGAACTCATTCGTACTGGGGCCTATTTCAGAATAAAAGATAAATAGATTAATTCTTGAAAATCAAACTATTCGTTTCATGTTTTGGTTAAGGAATGGGATTGCCGACTTGTCCGCTTTGCTATCTAACCTAAAGCACTAAAGTATAATTTCTATTTTACTGTAGAAAAAGGTAAAAACTGGGTGACGAACCTAGAAGCCTCCGATTTGATTAACTAAAGTCAAACAAGCTGTTTTGAACTAAACTTACCAATTGTTTGATGCTATCAATAGGATAATTGTGCAGTAATCATTCATTTCAAACATTAATGATCAGTAAAATAGAAATATTGAAATGGTTGAAAATCGTCGATTTGCTTATGCTGGCTAAATAAACTTTAAAAAAATATAATTTTATATATTGTTTATAACAAGATTAGTTCAAAGGAGATCAATTTTGTCAGAAGAAGTTTGGAGTGTGATAAAATATAAACCTAAGGAAGGTTGTGAGGAAGAGTTTCTTGAAGCTCTTAAGCGACTTAAACAAATGATGAAAGATAATAAAAACTATGAGCATGTAAACGATTTTATAAAAATTGAAAGTACAGGAGAATATGTGCAAATTGCACGAATGCCCAGCATTGACTCATTAGTCGAAGGTCAGGTTGATGGTTTAGAATGGCTTGATAGTGTAGATCATTTGTTGGAGAGATATGAAAATGATAGTAGAACGGATGCGTTTTCTGGAATTAATATACCTATTGATATAGATTGAACATTAAACAGAGTATTGGAAAAAAAAATGGATAAAATAGCCATAGTAACTGGTGCATCGCGAGGTTTTGGTCGTGGAATAGCATACATTCTTGCTACTGAAGCGAATTACAAAGTTTACGCTACTGCACGGAATTTGGAAGCCTTGGAAAAATTAAAAGAAGAGGTCAGTTCTAATGCAGGGAAAGGAGAGTTGATCCCATATCATTTAGATCAAGGAAATGATGAGGCAGTAGTGGAATTTGTTAACAGAGTCACATCTTCAGAAAATAAGATAGATTTGCTTGTAAATAGCGCATATCAGGGTTTGATAGCCATGACCCCACATTTTGGAAAACCTTTCTGGGAGAGACCAATTTCAGTGTTTGATGGCCACATGAATGTGGGCGTGCGGAGTTCCTATGTGATGAGTAAGTTGATAGCTCCGTCTATGATCAAAGAAAAGAATGGCCTAATTGTCCAAATCTCAAGTTATGGAGGGTTTGTATATTTTTGTGATGTTGGTTACGGGGTTTCCCATGCGGCTATGGATCGGTTAAGTTTTGACATGGCAACTGAGCTACGGGACCACAATGTTAAGGCTATCACATTACACCCTGGAGCTGGACAAACTGAAATCACGGCTTTTCCTGGTGGAGAAAGTCCAAATTATGTTGGCCGGGCAGTCCTGGCATTGGCAGACCAAGCAGATGAAAATTTTCTTACTAAGGCAAATGGGAAAACCCTATTTACTGCTGATTTATCAATAAAATTTGGTTTTAAAGAAGACGGTGATAGTAATGGATCTGTCAATGAAGCACGAATCGAAGCCTCCAAGCCTTTCAAAGAAATGATGCTGAAAACACCTTCTCATTACGATATAGAAGCACCTCTCCCAAATTATACAGATACAAACAATGAAGGTTTTGCTGATCTTTTCCCTGGAGCAAAAAATAATAGAAATTAGCCGCTAATAGTACAAAAAAATGTAACTAAAAGAGGTGCTATTTCTTATGTGTTCTGAAATTTTAGTTCGAAAAGTCAAGATTTTTTCTAATAGTTTAAGGAATTGTACTCCACATGACATCTCCGCGTTTCAGGCAGAAGCGTTTCAAATCTTATTTTTTTGATCAGTTCCAACTAAGCTAATTGTGATACCCAGTTTTAGAGAAAACTAGGGAATAGTCCCGATTAAATGAGCGGTTATGTATTGTGTAAAAAAGCAACTTTGAAGGAATATGAAAAACCAATGACTAAGTAAATGGCTCTACACGATAAATATTCTCATCTTTACCTTGAATGTTTCCAAGGCCCAAAATCTTTGCCAGCTTCCACAATTTCATACATCACGCAAGGTTCGTCGCCTACTACCCAGCCATCGTGACCAGGGGCAAAATAATAAGCATCACCTGGCCCAACTTCAATTTTTGAGCCATCATTATGTGTACAAGCCAGTCGCCCTGATATTACAACACCAACATGACCAGCCTGACAACTTTCTCCACCAACGGTCGGTTTGATGCATTCGGACCACATCCAACCAGGTTCGAGAACAAGTTTGGAAGCATTCACATTGCCAAGTTTAACAATTTCGACTTTTGCTTTGGGTGGGGTTTTAGTTTCATCAGCATCATTAAAATTCTTAGCATATAAATTTGCCATAGTTTGTCCTCTAGTAAGTGAAATAAAGTTTATAAGTTCTTATTACCTAATTTAATGTATGATTAAAAGGGAAATAGTAGGCACAAAATTGTCTAAGTTATATTAATCTGAACTCGGATCTGAGAAGCAGGAAAAAATTCTTAGTTAAGAATCAATAATTAAATGTGTGAAAAAGAAGTAGGTATCGCAATTTGCAAAAACTTTAAAGGTAGCCATTTATTTATCCATTTACTTTTGATCAAGAAAGAATTGGAATTCCACATTATTTTAGGCGATTAATTCTAATGTTTCCTTAAGTTCCTTCTTATTGTCTTCAGATTTGAATGGTTGAGATCCCAGAAACTTTTCAATTGGCATATTAAGAGTATTTATTGCTTGTTTCAATATGCCAGCAGCCTCTTCCTCTTTCCCTAATTTTTTTAGTGATGCTGCAGTGTAAAAAAGGCTATCTCTAGTATCAATTTTCAGTTTTTTATAACTGTTTATTGCCTCAGTATAATTTCCTAGCCAGAAAAGGCAGGTACCCTGTACTTCAAACATTAAATCAGAGCAAAAAGGATCAATTCTCATTGCTTTTTTGATTTCTTCGAGACCATTTTCGGGTTCGCCTAGATAAACGAGTAGCAGTGCATATCTAGCGATGTGAAATGTGTCACTGGGACAGATTTCAATTGCTTTTTGGTGATGAAAGATGGCCGTATCCATGTCTCCCTCAAAGAGGAGCTTGATAGCCCCCATTATTCTGTGTGCTTCAGGATCGTTTGAATCTAATTCCAAGGCTTTGTTCACTGATGATAAGGCTTCTTCCATCCAGTTTTCTTTCGTTTCCTCTGGAAACCACTCGGCGTTATTAGCTAAAGAACAACATTGCCATGCATGTGCACGAGCGTATGTTGGATCAACTTCAATCGCTTTATTGAATAATTCTAGAGCTTTTTTATTGTTTTCTGCCGAGATTGAACTTTTTTTGTGATATTCTAGTCCTCGAAGAACTAAGTCATAAGCCTTCATATTTTCAGGTTTCGAGTTAGATAATTGTTTAATGTGATCTTTTTCAACATTCCCCACTATAGTTGTTACGATTGTTCCTACCAGTTCATCTTGAATATCAAAAATTTCATCAATTGTTGTATCAAAGTTGTTAGACCACAAGTTGGTGCTAGTTTCTGCCGATACCAATGAAGCAGTGATCCGAATTTTAGGCCCTAACTTCCTTACTTTACCTTCCAGAATGTACCTCACGCCTAGTTCATTCCCAATTTCTTTAGGGAGTTTATTTTTGTCCTTATAGGAGAAGCTTGCATTACTTGAAACAACAACCAATTTTTTGTATCTGGACAAAGCTGAAATAAGGTCTTCTGATAGACCTTCACAAAAATAATCCTGTTCTTCATCATTACTAAGGTTTTTGAATAGCATAACAGCTAATGAACCTGCTTCAGCCTTCTCGATCTTTATTGAAGGCTTTTCTTCAGAATGTTGAATGCTTCTAGTAGCTCCTTTGCATGGAACAATATGAAAAGCTTTGACGGGTCTTCCGATATTTTTTAACTCCAATTCACCAGCATCTTCATAGGAGACTCGTATTTTAAGGTTTATCATATCAAAAACATTTTGAGAGATGCATATACCATCAGGCATAGCCGACGCTTCGAGTCGAGCAGCAATATTAATTGCATCCCCATATAGATTGTCTTGAGTTATCATGATATCACCCATGTTTATTCCTGCTCGAAAAGTCATTAACTCTTCGTCTTGGGACTCTTTATTAGCAGTAGAGTTTTTATTTTGAATTTGAACTGCGCATTCCGCTGCCTTAACGGGGCTAGAAAACTCAGCTACAACACTGTCGCCTGCGGTATTAAAAATTCTACCACCATATTCGTTTATCACTCCGTCTACCAATTCTCTGCGCTTTGTAAGGATTCGAAGTGTTTTTTCCTCATCATTAGCCATCATTTTACTAAAACCAACGACATCCATAGCGAGAATTGTTCTTAATTGTCTTTCCATAGTAATCCTCAAGAGCTTTATTCTTATATGAGATAAAAAAATATTAGCTAGACCAACTTAGTTTGTACAGAGTGTATTATTTCATTTTTTTTGAACTGGAAACAAATTACTTGCCTTTTATTAGCTGGAAAAGTAATGCAGTGACGTGCCATATCGAAAATAGCTTTTGCGCGGAAGTAAACAAATGAAATTAAGAAATATAGCCATTATTGCACATGTTGATCATGGTAAAACAACATTGGTTGACCAATTGCTAAAGCAATCTGGAGCATTTAGGGAGAACCAAGTAACAGTTGAAAGAGCTATGGATAGTAACGATTTGGAGCGTGAAAGAGGCATAACTATTCTAGCTAAAGCTACATCTGTTAGTTGGAAAAATATTAGATTCAACATCGTTGACACCCCTGGACATGCTGATTTTGGTGGAGAGGTTGAGCGCATATTATCCATGGTCGATGGTGTGGTATTACTGGTTGATGCAGCAGAGGGGCCTATGCCCCAAACTAAATTTGTTACATCTAAGGCTCTGACGCTTGGATTAAGGCCAATTGTGGTCTTAAATAAGGTAGATAAAAAAGACTCTGAACCTGACCGTATTCATAATGAGGTATTTGATCTATTTGATAGCTTGGGTGCTAATGAGGAGCAGCTCGATTTCCCAGTTTTATATGCATCTGGTAGATCAGGTTGGGCTGATAAAACTCTAAATGGTGAGAGAAAGAATTTAGACGCATTATTTGACTTGGTTATAAGCCATGTACCTGAACCATCTCAAGTTATCATGTGTAAAAAGCCATTCAAGATGTTGGCTACAACATTAGGGGGAGATAGTTTTTTAGGAAGAATATTAACGGGTCGTGTTGAAGCTGGCGTGTTGAAGGCTGGGCAGAGCCTACGTGCAATCACGAGAGATGGCAAAATCATAGAAACCTTTCGGGTTAGCAAGATTCTTGCTTTCAGAGGCCTTAAGCAGCAAGCAATAGAACAAGCGGAGGCTGGTGATATTGTATCAATATCTGGAATGAGCAAGGCAACTGTTGCGGACACCATAGCTGACCCTAGCGTTACCGAACCAATTCCTGCTCAGCCGATTGATCCGCCAACCATAACGGTAACATTTGGGATTAATGATAGTCCCTTTGCAGGTAGAGATGGAAAAAAGGTTCAAAGTCGGGTCATACGTGATCGATTATTTAAAGAATGTGAAAGCAACGTTGCGATAAAGGTTTCAGATGTGCCGGACAGCGATTCTTTTGATGTATCTGGACGAGGGGAGCTTCAGATAGGGATTCTTATTGAAAACATGAGACGAGAAGGTTTTGAATTGTCTGTTTCGAGGCCACGGGTTGTTTATCGTCATATTGAGGGGGTAAAAAATGAACCTATAGAAGAAGTAACGATTGATGTTGATGAAGAGTATACTGGCACAGTAATAGAAAAACTTTCTTTGCGCAGAGGTGAACTCGTGGAGATGAAATCTACTGGTCAAGGTAAAACCAGAATAGTCTCTTTAATTCCTTCTCGAGGGCTTATCGGTTATCATGGAGAATTCATGACTGATACTAGGGGTACGGGAGTACTGAATAGAATATTTAGTTCATGGGAACCATTCAAAGGATTTATTTCAGGTAGGAGGCGGGGTGTACTTATTTCTATGGAAACAGGTAAATCAGTAGCATATGCTATTTTTAATTTAGAAGACCGTGGAAAATTCTTTATTGGGGCAGGTGAAGATGTTTACGAAGGAATGATCATTGGTGAGCATTCTCGAGACAATGATCTTGAAGTAAATCCCTTAAAAGGTAAGAAATTAACAAATGTTCGTGCTTCTGGTACTGATGAAGCTGTTAGATTGACGACACCAATTCGATTTGGTCTTGAACAAGCAATAGCTTACATTAATGATGACGAATTGGTTGAGGTCACACCGTGTAATCTCAGATTACGTAAACTCTTTCTAGATCCGCATGAGCGGAAAAGAAAACAAAAGCTTGCCAGTTAAAATAAAAACTAAAGATTAAATTAGTTCTTGATAATCAGTGGCGGTGTTTTGGGATATAAAAAATTTTTTTTATAGGATTAGATTAAGTAACTAACAGTAAGGACAGGAAAGCTGGTAAAACCATAGGTCTTGTTTTTTTCAGCTTTTTCTAATTGCTTTTGCCAGTCTAATACTTTTTCTTCCGAGATGCCTTGTTTAAGGGCATGCTTGGAGAGAATCATTTCTGCATAGACTGCCGGGGAATTTTTATGCCTCTTAGTTATTAGAAATGACAATTCATGATTTTTAATATTCTTAAAACCTAAATTCTTTAATTTTCCTCCCAGCACCATAGGTATCATTTGGTGGAAGCAATGTGATTTGAAAGCTTCATGCATTAAGTTATTTAATTTGTTTTCAGGGCCGTGGAATTTAAAGTGATCCCATAAGACAGACACATTTATAAACATGGAGTTATTCTTAAGTACCCGAGTAATTTCTTCCAAGGTTGAATCCAGGTTTTTAATGTATTCCAAAGTTTGAATGGAGGCGACAGAGTCACAAGACTTGGTTGTTAGGTCTATTTTACTAGCTGAATTACATATCAGTTTAACATTTTTTAGTTTTTTGCAGCGTGATTGTGCTGATTTAATTTGTACTTCGCTAGGGTCTAAACCATAGACTAAACCTTTTTCCCCAACTGCTAAAGATATATCTTCTAGCAAATGACCTCCACCACAACCCACATCAAGGACGGTTTGCCCGGTTTCCAAATTGAGTGCTTTTAAAGCTGCTTGCCGGCGGTTTACTCCAGCTGAACTGGTTGCCATCTTTTGTTGTATAATACTCAATTCACGGTTAAATTTCATTTTCCACCTAATTTGCCCTTAAAGTTCTTAAGTATTTTCTCATAATAGGCTAAAAATATATAGTTAGAGATTAAATTGGTTGTGGGCAATCAAATATGAACAGAAGACATAAGGGGGCAAAGATTTCTTTTCAGCCGAGAATTAGAAAAGGGGCTTTTTTTGACGCGGTTTGGGATCATGGGTGTAGGAATTTTTCTGTTTATAATAGAACATACATTTCAAGTACTTTTTCTAATCCTTTAGTTGAATACTGGCAGGTGACCAAGCATGTTGCTCTTTGGCCCGTAATGGGAGAAAGACAAATAGAAATCACAGGTAACGATGCTCCACAATTTGTTCAATATCTGACCTGCAGAGATATGTCTAAGTGTGAGGTGGGGCAATGTAAATATGCCCTTTTACTTAATGAGTATGCAGGGATAGTGTGTGATCCTATCATTTTAAGATTAGAAGAAAAGAAATATTGGATTTCTACTTCAGATTGTGACTTAGAGTTATGGATCAAGGGAGTGCAGTTGAACTCTGGTTTTGAAGTTCATATTAGAGACGCCAATGTCTCTTTGCTACAAATACAAGGACCAAAATCGTCTGCCTTGGTAGCCAAGATTTTTGGAAAAGATGTCCTTAATTTAAGGTATTATTGGCTTACAAGAGTGAAATTCAATGGTATTGATCTAATCATTTCGCGAACTGGTTGGAGCGGTGAATTAGGCTATGAAATATATTTAAGTGACTTTGAGAAAGGTAGCTTTTTATTCGATGAAATAATGGAACAGGGGAGATCATTTTCTATAGCAGCAGGGTCAGTTAACCAGGCAAGAAGGATAGAAGCAGGAATTTTGTCATGGGGTGTTGAGATGTCTCAGGAGGAAAACCCGTACGAAGTTAACCTTGGAAGATTGGTGGAATTTAATGATCATGGAAAATTTATTGGTAGGGATGCAGCGTTAAAATATAGTAAACGAGATCAAGTCAAAGGTCTTGTAGGTTTAAAAATGGTGGCCCCAGCGATAGAAAGTAATGAAAGACCTTGGAACATTTTCCATGGAGATAATGTAGTAGGGAAACTGACTAGTTTAGCATACTCTCCACGGTTAAAGTTTAACATAGGTCTTGGATTAGTTCATAAACAGTTTACTAAGCTGGGTACTAAATTTTCGGTCCAAGGTTTTGGTGAGTTTCATGATGCCGAGGTAGTGTCTATGCCATTTTTAGAGAAACAGCAAATGGCAAATGCCAAAGAATTAGCATTAAAATTTAACCAGCTTAATAATGAAAGAGGTAAATAGATGGCAAGTATTACAGGAATCAATCATATAGCTTTTGCTGTAAAAGATCTCCAGGATTCACTTCAAAATGCAACTGAGGTTTTAGGCGGGGAAATTATGATGAAGTTTGAATCCTTGGAAGACAAATATGAGGGAGCATGTGTAAAGTTTGGCACAAGTATAATGAGTTTTATATCAAGTCATGATCAGGAGAGTTTTATATATAAATTTGTTGAAAAACACGGAAATGGTGTTCAACACATTGGGCTTGAGATTGATGACATTGACCAATATGTAGAAGAGTTAGAGAATAAGGGTGTCAGGGTTGATAAAGGTGAAATGAGCGATAAGACATTTCCAGAAGCTCTTGTTGGACCTAAAACTGGAAATGGGGTTGTGCTACAATTAACAGGTTGGAAGAAGGGTCCTTTTGACGCTACTTATGATGGTTGCGAGCGATTATGTGAGAAATATTCACAAAACCCAAAGCTCAACTTAAAAGAAGGAAATCAGCTTAAACCGATTAAAAACGATTAAGAAATTGGTAATTAATTGTCTTCATTTCAAATCTTGGCCTCGGGATTTACCTCATACCTTAAAGGGGTCTTCCCAAACTTTGTATGAAAAGTTAGCTTTTACCGCGTCAAAGTTCCCTGATCGCAAAGCTCTCATTTATTATAAAACTAGTTTAACTTATGAGAGCTTATTTAAGCAGGTTACTATCATCGGGAACTTCTTGACAGGGGTTGATACGATTAACCCTGGTGATAGAATTCTCTTATATATGCAGAATTGTCCGCACTTCATAATTAGTTACTATGCAATCTTAGGAGCAAACTGCGTAATTGTTCCTGTCAATCCTATGCTGCAACCTAGTGAGATTGAGCATATTATTTTAGATAGTGGTGCTAAGTTTGTTATTACAGCGGCAGAGTTGTTGGAAAAGGTAGTCAAGTCTATTTCCCAAAGTAAAGTTCCCAACATTAAAATCTTGGTGACAGCATATTCGGGCAGCTTGGAAAATAAGTTTAATGTTAAACCATCGAATGAAATAAAAGAAATAACAGCTAAATTTCCCAATGTTAATCTATATCAGTGGGACACTATTCTAAAGGAACCAGGCTCTGAGTTAAGGCATGTTAGGGAATTATCTGATCTGGCTATAATACCTTATACATCAGGGACAACAGGGAAACCTAAAGGTTGTGAGCATACACACAAAAGTGTCAACGCTGTAGTACACGCCTATTCTAAGTGGTTGCCTTTACCAGACGGTGCAAAAATATTAACCACTCTCCCACTATTTCATGTAACTGGCATGCAAAACTCTATGAATGTGCCAATATTTAGGGGTGATACTATAATACTAATGTCAAGATGGGATGTGAATACAGCGTTAAATCTTATCAAAGAGCACAAGATACAATCCTGGCGATCAATCACGACCTCGATTATTGATCTAATTTCAGCATTTGATCCAAAAAAACATGATTTATCCTCTTTAATATCGATTGGTGGCGGCGGTGCACCTATGCCCGCAAATGCTGCTAAAAAGTTAAAAACTATTGCATCTCCCCATTATATTGAAGCCTATGGAATGACGGAAACAATGGCCCCAACACACATTAATCCACCCGATAAACCTAAATTAGGCTCTATTGGTATCCCGATCTTTAATGTAGATGCGAGAATCATTGATGTAGATTCAGGTGATCAACTGGAGGCCAACGGTATTGGTGAGTTAATTGTGGCGGGACCACAGGTATTTTTAGGTTATTGGAATAATTCAAGTGCTACAGAGAGTGCCTTTCTTTATATTGAAGATAAGAAATTCTTGAAAACAGGGGATTTGGGTTATTTTGATTTAGAAGGTTATTTTTATATAATCGATCGCCTAAAAAGGATGATAAATTATTCAGGTTTTAAGGTCTGGCCAGCGGAGGTTGAGTCTATCTTTTATGATCATCCAGACATTAAGGAAGTTTGTATTATTGGGATAGCTGATGAAAGGAGCGGTGAAAAAGTAAAAGCGTTAATTGTACCTAGAGATAGTATTGATGAATTTGACTTATTTGCTCTAGAGGCATGGTGTAGAGTAAGAATGGCAAAATATAAAATTCCGAAGATATTTGAAATTCGAGAAGAACTACCCAAAAATGGAATTGGTAAAATCTTATGGCGTCAAGTAACCTGAGTAACAAATTGTTAAAATCTTCAAAATAATATTAGTTAGGCAAAAAACAATTCTTTTGTGGAGTAATGTTTGTTCTCATTTGGTTTCTTCAGAGCTGCAAGAAGTCTTAAAAGTTACATTATCGTATTGTTGTAAGAATTTGTTCTAAAGGCTTTTTTTGTGTTGATGCATATGGTATTTTAGCATCTTTGGCAGGGTGTCCTATAGCCAAAATCATGACTGGTTTATTGGATGTTGGCCTATTACAAATTTTTGTCAAAAATTTCATTGGATTTGGCGTGTGAACCAGACAATATAGGCCAGCTTGATGAATAGCTGAAATAAGAAATCCAGATGCTATCCCAACACTTTCTGGAACATAATAGTTCTTAAAAGTAGATCCATCAATTTTAATCCCATACCTCTCAGCAAAAACAACTATAAGCCAAGGTGCTATTTCTAGATGTAGCTTGTTTGGTCCGGTCCCAATAGGTTCCAGTGCTCGGAGCCATTCATCATTATTAATACTCGAATAAAATTTTTTTTCTTCTGTTTCTGCAGCGTGCCGGATTTTCGTTTTGATTGTTTTACTTGAGATAGCCACAAAATGCCAAGGTTGATGGTTTGCACCACTTGGTGCCATGGATGCTACCCTAATGCAATTGTGTATAGCTTCTTCGGGGATGGGTCTTTCTGAAAAGTCTCTTATAGTCTTTCTGAAAGTAAATGTCCGGTAATGGGACTTTGTAAATGCCTCAATTTCCTTATCACTTTTTGGGGGCATTTGGGAAAAGGGCACGGGTTCATAAATTGACATTTAAACTACCTCATTCAGTGATTACCTTTTTGCTGGGAGAATGCTCTGGTTCATATAATTGCTTTTCATATTAGCACGGTTTGTTATTACGAACCTAAGGAATTTCAAATTCACTATGAATGTTTTCCAAATAGGTTAAGAATTCATTTCTTATAGCTTTATTTCTAAAACTATTTTAAATATTGCCATCATTTTACAAAAAAGCGCGCGAATGATTAGGAGATCAAATGACGATAACTAGCACACAGTTATTTCTTTATTTTGGTGCTCTTATAATTTTATTTCTGACCCCGGGACCGGTATGGATTGCAATTATAGCAAGAACAGTTTCTGGTGGTTCTAAATCAGCATTGTCGCTTACACTAGGTGTTTCCTTGGGCGATATGCTTTGGCCCGCAATTGTATTCCTTGGTTTAGGGTTTTTGATTTCTATTTATTCAGATATTTTCATTCTAATCCGATATTTGGCTGCAGCTATTCTTTCAATTATGGGCTTACAGGTAATACTAAGTGCCCAAAAAACTATAAGTACCAATACGAGGCTAAATAAGTCTGGTTTTTTTGCAGGTTTTTCAGCAGGATTCATAGCCATAATAGCAAATCCAAAGGCGGCTTTATTTTACCTCACTTTACTACCAGGATTCTTTGATTTCACAATGATTGGATATGTCGATTTATTCATAATTTGCGTGATATCATTCTCTGTCCCAATGTTAGGGAATGTCATCTTAATATTGTTCCTTTCTAAAGTGAGAAATTTAATTTCTTCCCAAAAATCAATTCGCACAATCAATGTAATCTCTGGTGCTTTATTAATAGTGGTTGGTCTTATTATTGCCTTGAATTAAGGAATAATGCGGAAGAGGCGCGTACGTAATGTTTTATTATGCATTTTATAAGAGCCAGACCTAATTCATTAGCAATTCCTGCTCCCCGACTTTCTTAACTTCTTTATGGCCTTACGTGTAAAATTAAGTCAGAAATTCCGTTTAAATGATTGTCTTTGTAGCAAGATATATCATTTCGGATTCCACATTCCCAATCTATTGGAGAACTCAATTTTCCTTGATTATAAGTGAAAGTTTGTACACAGAGATTTATGCCCGGTAGGTTACAGAAAGAACCATGTCTAAAAAGTACCAATAGAGGAATATTTGACACTTTAGTCAAATCCCAGCTTTGTGTTATTCCAAGGTTATATGTCGTTTCATTTACAATAATAACAAGCGGGTAGCCTCCACTTGCGCCACCAGAGCTTATTGAACATTCAAATTTTCGAAAGTCAATGAGTTCAGCTTCTTCTCCCCTAGTTCCTAAGATTATGGTAGTAACTGGATTCATGCCAAAACTGAAAGTGTTTTGATCATTATCTATAGGTGGGCACCATTCAGCTTGTGCTTTATTAAGAATGGTCTGAGCCTCTTTTGAAAGTTTGATTGTCTCTGCAAAAGTCAGAGGAATCAAAAAGAACATGAAAACTAGGAGTGGGAGTATTTGAGAAAAAACCATAGTCAGAAATATTGGGCCTGTTTTGGTAACTGAGGCTTCTTTAATGATTGCTTTCAAGCATTAAAGTTTGGATCATAAGGTAAGAAATTAACATTCTTATAGTAAGTATGCAAATAGGTAAGGACATTGTTAGAGCTCTGCACCTGCTTTAAATTCTCCAAAAAGAATTCGAAGATTCGCACCAATACGTGTAATAGGTTCGGGTAACAATTTCTTAGGGGGATCTTCAGTACAAAGTGCATCAATCAGCTTAGAATTAATACCCATGGCATAATCGGCAGCAGCCGCACCTTGGAGTGTTCCGTTAACAGTGCCAAGCCCATTTTGACAGCATGCCGTAAATAATCCTTTTTCAGCTTCACCAAAAGCTGGAACATTGTTGAGGGAGAACGCTAATTGTCCCCCCCAATTGAAGGCCATTTGAACATCTTTTAGATTTGGAAATCTTACGCAAAAACTAGCAGTGTGCTTAGCATAGATTCTCTTTAGTACAGCTGTTTTTGGCCGCATTTCTGGTTCGTAGGTTACCCTATTTCGAATTACTATCCTATCACCTGAAACCGTGGAAATTTTGCGGACGGTTGTTCCTAAAGGGTCTGCCGATGTCAGTCCCCAATGAGCTTTTCCTCCAAGAATTTTGCTTTCTTCGGGTGTAAGTCCCCGGGTCATTGAGCCATAGGTAAAAAGATGAATGATTCGCCTCTTGAATAGGCCAAAGTTCTCTACGTGGCCATTTGTAGCCAATATTATTTTTTGGGTTGTTATTGAGCCTTTAGGAGTTTTGGCATGCCAATCAAATCCATTATGCACTAATGAAATTACGGGAGAATTTTCATAAATTTTTAATTTATTTGAAATCAATTTTTTGCCAAGTTCGCGAATATAAAGTGCAGGTTGAAGCATAACTGTCCCAGGGGTGAATAACCCACCCAGATAATATGTTGTTCCAGTCAATTCCTTCATTTGTTGTGCATCATAGAGCTCAAAATTTTCTTTTAGATCAGTTAGATGATTTTTATAATTTAGGTTATGTTGCATGCCAGTAGTGGTCGCAGCAGCATTCACTTTTCCGACTTCTTGGAAAGCTTCCCTTGGTAGCTCTAAATCATTAACAATTTTTCTGGCAAAGTTTACAGCGAACCTATTTTGTTCTATTTTCTTTCGATTTTCCTGGATTCCACCTCCATAGTCTTTACTTGCTAAATCGTGAGGTAGATCAATCATAAAGCCTGAGTTTCTGCCTGCTGGCCCCTCGGCTAAGCGTTTAGCCTCTAGAACAGTAATACGATCAAAGGGCCTCCTTAACTGTAGTCTCCTAGCAGCAGACAGCCCAGCGAAGCCAGCTCCAATAATGAGCCAGTCTGTTTTTTTGTGGGAATTAAGTTCAGGGTGGCCCATATCAGAAGGTAATATGGAATTCCATGCAGCAGGGCCTGGATTAAAAGGAAGTTTAGTAACTTTCATGCATACGTACTATTTAAAATGTTTGATTCAATGCATCCTCACGGGGAATTTCTCTTTCCCTCTTAGCTATGTAAGCAAGAATTTCTTCTTGAATATCATTTCTAAGCATGGGTTCTTCATAGTCTTTTAACATTTCTTTTGCTTGATGAAGTGCTCTTGAATTAATCTCTAACCCACCTTCTGCTTGCCATTGCTCAATTGAATTATTATCAAACAATTCTGGCATGAAGAAAGCTTCTTGAAAATTTTCTAGGGTGTGCGGGTGGCCTAAATAATGGCCGCCAGGCCCAACATCTTTTATTGCACTAAGGCCAAGTTCAAAATCATCCCAATTAATGCCTTTTGCCATCTTATAGGCCATTGCGCATTGTTCTGCGTCAACAATGAATTTAGCCATGCTGCAATGCATCCCTGCTTCATTCCATCCTGCAGAATGCCAAATATAGTTGGCACCGGATAAAATCACTGCCATTAAAGTTGTAGCGCTTTCATATCCAGCTTGGGCATCAAATATTTTTGAGCTACCTAAAGTATTGGAAGTTCTCCAGGGGACTTTATAGTATCTAGCCATTTGACCTACCATGAAATTCATTAAGCTAATCTCAGGAGTGCCTGACATAGGAGCCCCAGACCTCATCGAGACAGTGGCTAAATAATGCCCATATATGGCCGGTGATCCTTTCCTTACAATTTGAGTGTATGCCAAGGCACTAAGAGCCTCAGCATTGAGTTGTGCAACCGTCGGTGCTATTGACGCTGGAGTGTTTGCTCCGCCTAGTACAAAGGGCGAACAAAGGATGGGTTGGTTTCTTTTGCTGAAGGCTCGTAAAGCTCCAAGCATTACTTCATCCCAGACAAGAGGAGAATTTCCATTGCAGTTACCTGTTACTACTGGATGGTTATCAATGTAATCTTTGCCAAATAATATGTCGCACATATCCAGGACATCTTGGGCATTTTTGGGACTTGTTGTCATCCCCATGAAAGTTTTGTCTGAATATCTCATTGAAGAATAGGTAATACGCAGATGTCTATGACTTATTGGGTGGTCATAAGGTTCCACAATGTGGTGTGCACTTGAGTGAATTGCTGGCAGCATATGAGATAGTTTATGAAAATTAGCCAAATCATCCAAAGTTGGGTTTCTTCTCACATCTTCTAAATCCCTTAAATAAGGGGCCCCTGTCATGGGAACAAACATACTGAATTTACCCCCCACAGGTAAGTTATTCATAGGGTTCCTTGCATGTAATGTAAACGTTTCCGGGATAGTTTTAATTAGCTCCCTAATCAGGTATCGATCGGCATAAACTGTTTCGCCAATTACCTTAGCACCCGCATCCTTCCAGTCCTTTAGCGCGATAGTATCACGAAAATGAACTCCAATGTTTTCAAGGATGTCCATCGATGCTTCGTCAATGCGAAGAACTTGATTTTCGCTCATCGGTTCTGTTAAAGGCAAAGCTCTCTCAAGAGCTGGTAACATGGTTGTATCACGGGTCTGCCGTCTAGTTTTACGGAAATTTCTTCCTTGTCTAGATTTTCCGACAGCTACGCGGGTCATCTTAATCTTCAACGCTATCTGGATCGTTTAAATCAATCCAGATGGTTTTTAACTCTGTATATTGATCATGAGCGTGAATACCCTTATCTCTTCCTCCGAAACCGGATTGTTTGTAACCCCCAAATGGGGTGCATACACTACCTTCCCCATAACAGTTTATGGTGACCGTACCAGCTCTTACTTCTTTAGCAGCTCTCAAGGCTTTACGCGTATTTCCACTAAAAACCGATGCTGTAAGTCCGTAAACAGTATCATTGGCCAGGTGAACAGCTTCCTCATTACTGTCAACCTCTATTACGGATAAGATAGGCCCAAAGATTTCTTCCCGGTTTTTCTTGTCATTCTGTAAAACCTCATAAATAGTGGGTGAAACAAATGCACCTTCAATTTTTCCACCAACAAGTGCTCCCTTAGTAAGGTGATTACGAACCTTTTTACAGTGGCTAGTGTCTATTAAGGCCCCCAGACGGGTCTTAGGATCTAATGGATCACCTGTCTTCCAATCGCGGAGCTTGAGCTTTATTTGATGCAGGAGCTCTTTCTTAATACTTCTATGAACAATTAATCTTGATATAGCACTACAGTTTTCTCCCATATTCCAAAAAGCACCTGTTACAATGTGGTTTGCGGCTAAATTTATATTGTCAACATCATCAAGGACTATTGCAGGGTTCTTGCCTCCGCATTCAAGAACTACTTTTTTGAGATTGCTTTCTGCAGAGTATTTAAGGAAAAGGCGACCAGTTTCGGTTGAGCCTGTGAAACTAACCATGTCAACGTGCATGTGCCTTCCAAGGGGTTCCCCTACTGAAGGTCCGTCACCAGGTAAAATTTGTAAAATTCCTCTTGGTAGTCCTGACTCTAGAGCAAGTTCTGCCACTCTTAATGCTGTAAGAGATGTTTGCTCGGCCGGCTTTACTATAACGGAACAACCAGCGGCTAAGGCAGGTCCGATTTTCCATGCCAGCATCAGTAATGGAAAATTCCAAGGCAATACAGCAGCCACGACTCCAATTGGTTCTCGAACAATGATTGATAGAGAATTGTCTTCAAGAGGAGCTGTTTGGTCATAGATTTTATCAATAGCTTCGGCATGCCATTTAATTGTGTTGATCATTTCTGGAATGTCGATGAGTTCGCAATCTTGAATAGGTTTTCCGCTATCAATTGATTCCATAACCGCTAGTTCTCTCCTATGTCGCGTAATCAATTTACATAATCTGATTAGGGTTTCTTTGCGTTCGGCAGGGGGAGTTCTTGCCCATCTTCCATCTTCAAAAGCTTCTCTTGCTTTTTCGACAGCTAGATTTACATCTTGCTTATTTGCCGTGCTAATTTTTGTTATTTCAGTTTTGTTTGAGGGATTCAGACATTTCATTTCTGGTCCGTGACCCTTACGAAACTTACCGTCTATAAATGGACTGCAGGGTGGATCAATGTTTTGTGCAATAGTAACATATTCCAATTTTGTTAAAAGATCAGACATTAAGATTATCTCCCAAACCCAAAGATGGATTTATTCATGGTTTTTATGACTTCTGCGAGAACTCTTTTTTCATCTTTATTCAGGGGGTATAGAGGTTTTCTAGGTGGTCCCGCACTAATACCACGTAATGTTAGGCCGAATTTAATGCTTTGGACAAATTTCCCCCCTTGTTCCAAAACATTCATTAAGGGTAACATAGCTGACATAATTTTCCGCCCCTTATTAAAATCTCCTTCGATGACGCAAGCCTTATAAAGGGCTATATGTGCCTCTGGAGCAAAGTTTGAACCAGCGCAGACCCAACTTTTTGCACCCCATGCAAAAAACTCTAGAGCTTGGTCATCCATGCCGCAGGAAAGAGCAATGTGTGGGTAATCTCTTGCTAGCATATGGAGTCTATTGGGATTCCCGGAACTCTCCTTTATGGCACAAAAATTGGTAGATCGCCCCAATCTATCCAAAGTATCTTCGTCCATATCTACACTCATTCGGCCAGGGTAATTATAAAGCATCACTGGCAAGTTTGCAGCCTTGTCGATGGCAAGAGCATGTAGCGCTATCTCTCGTCCAGTAGGACACGCATACGGGGGCGTCGCGATAAGAATAGCGTCCGCTCCTGTCTTTTTGGCTTGTTTTGCGTATTCGATGCTATCTTCGGTTCTTATGGCCCCTGTTCCTACTATTGTTGGGACCCTTCCGTTAATCATTTCTTTTGCTATGGCCATGAGTTTAAATCTTTCCTTCATGGTCATAGCATAGTATTCACCAGTGGTTCCGGCTATGACTATACCATGGATGCCACAGTCAATAAGCATATCTATGGTTTTTGCCATAGCCGCCTGGTTAAGATCACCGTTATCGGCAAAAGGGGCGACTAAGGGAGTGTATATACCTTCAAATTCCATTTTGTAAGTACTCAACCATAGTTCAAGTAATATAAATTATGTTCTATAAAATTATAAAATCCTAAGAAATTTTTCAGAAAAGTAAAGAAAGTTATGAATAGCTAGAATTTTATATGAGGCTAATGAAGTCATTATTTGAGCAGGTAGGGTTGTTGTAATTCTTACAGATAGGAAAGGTGGAAAAAGGTAATTTAATGTCTTTTTTTGCTTCTATATATGCTAAACATCTATCTTAGTATATAAACGGGTATTTAACGAGATAATCGCCATGCGGAGAAGCACATGAAAAAGCGTGAATTTAAAGTTTCTGAATTTGAAATGCGTATGGCAAGAGCTCAAGAAATCATGCATCGAAGAAACCTTGATGCAATTTTAGTAACTACCCCACAGAATATTCGCTATTTCACGGGCTTTGACTCCCAATTTTGGGAAAGTCCTACGAGACCTTGGTTTGTAGTCGTGCCAGGAGAGGGTAAGCCAATTGCCGTAGTTCCAGAAATAGGAGCGAGTGAAATGAAAAGAACATGGGTGGAAGATGTGCGTTCTTGGCCATCACCCATCCCGGAGGATGATGGAATATCACTGTTGAGTGATGTTGTTAATAGCTTGGCAACTAAGTTCAACACTATTGGTGCGGAGCTTGGGAGAGAAATGACCCTCAGGATGCCTGTTAATGATTTTCTAAAACTTCGCACTTTTATAAAAAGACAAATTATAGATGGATCTCCGGCTTTGTGGGAGATGCGAATGGTTAAGACTGAATCTGAAATTCAGAGAATAGGACACATTTGTAAGCTAGCTAGTGAATCCTATCAGGATCTTCCAAAATATCTAAATATTGGTGAAACAGAAAGAGACGCTGTGAGAAAATTGCGCATTGATTTAACAAAAAGAGGAGCCGACTCTATTCCCTTTTTGCCTGCAGTTTCGGGTGAAGGTGGTGTTTCACAAATTGTTTGTGGGCCTAGCGATCGAAAATTAGAGAATGGGGACATCCTATTTATGGATACAGGTTCTACCTATGACGGCTATTTTTGTGATTTTGATCGAAATTTTGCTATAGGCAAAATTTCAGACGAAGCTAGGAAAGTACATGATTTGTTATGGAAAGCGACAGAATCTGGGATTGCTGCGTCTGTGCCGGGGATGACAACTGAAGATGTATGGTTTGCTATGAACAAGGTGATTGAAGAGGGGAGTGTTAAAGGAAATAATGCCGGTCGTTTGGGTCATGGGGTAGGCTTGCAGTTGACGGAACCTCCTTCACATAGACGGGGGGATAAAACTAAATTGGTTCCTAATATGGTCATTACGATTGAACCCGGTCTTGAGTATTTGCCAGGAAAAATGCTTGTACATGAGGAAAATATTGTTGTGACTGAAGACGGACCAAAATTATTAACTATACGTGCCCCACGTGAAATGCCTGTAATCACATAACACGTAGTTTCTTATGTCATATATTACTATGCGCGATATTCTTGAATTACAAAAAGAGACATTCCTTTCTGAAGGCTCACCTTCTTATGATATTAGGGTCGATCGTTTAAGCCGATGTGTTGCCCTCTTGAGAGAATATGAAGATAAGATAGTGAAAGCCTTAAAACTAGATTTTAAATCAAGATCCAGTGATGAAATTAAGATTTCAGAGATTGATCAAAGTATTAGGAATATAACTTTTACAATTAAGAATCTAAAAAAATGGATGAAACCCATAAGACGACAGTCTTCATTTGGTGCTGGATTTCTTGGTGCAAAATCTGTTATGCAACCATCCCCTTTAGGTAGCGTAGGAATCATTGCTCCATGGAATTTTCCTGTTGGTATGATTTTTTATCCTGCTGCTTCTATTTTTGCTTCTGGAAACCGAATTATGGCAAAACCTTCGGAGATCACTGTGCATACAGCTAATCTGATGAAAGAAGCCGTAGCAAAGTATTTTGACGAAACTGAATTTGCGATTTGTCTTGGAGGTCCAAAAGTGGGAGAAAGCTTTTCTAAACTACATTTGGATCATTTACTTTACGTTGGAAGTAATCAAATTGCAAAAAAAGTGCTCGTCAATAGTTCTAAGAATCTTGTCCCGACTACTCTCGAACTTGGAGGGAAAAGCCCAACTATCATTTCAGATGATGCTAATCTCCATTTGGCAGCGAAACGGATTTTATTTGCTAAAACTTTAAATGCAGGCCAAATATGTTTGGCCCCAGATTATGTATTTGTAAAAAAAGGTTTCGAACATTCTTTGATAAATGAATTAAAGAAAGTATTTGATAGTTTTTATCCTGAAAATGGGCAACACGACTATACATCAATGGTAAACGCTGAGCATTTTGCAAGGATAAATGCCTGCATAGAAGATGCTGTTTCCAAAGGAGCTAATCTTATCAACTTGGGTAAATTTGATGCCAAAGATAAAAATTTGATTACAACAAAAGTACTTCTAAATGTGAGTAGTGAAATGAAGGTCATGAGGCAAGAAATATTTGGTCCCATACTTCCAGTCTTAAGTTATGAAAATCTAGAAGAGGTGGTCAATTATATCAATTCCCATGATCGTCCATTAGGCCTATACTTTTTTGGTCATAGAAAGAAAGATCATCAATATATTATAAAAAATACCCGTTCTGGCGGGGTTACATTTAATGATACAGTATTTCATTTGCTGCAGTCGAGATTACCTTTTGGTGGAGTAGGGGAGTCTGGATATGGTTGTTATCATGGTTTTGAAGGTTTTTTGAATTTCTCAAATCTAAAGAGTATTTATTACCAAACTAACCATGATAGTTTCTTTTCCTTAGTTCGGCCTCCACGTGGTAAGTATTTTAAATTAGTATCGAGCATCATGAACAAGTTGAGTTAGATGAAGTCATGGTCAGTAGAATACCTGAATTTCAAATACAAATAACTAATTTAGAATTCGGTGAATAATTGATAAACAAGATATGACTTGTAACCTTAGTAAGGTACATCTTTAAAGACTAGTAAGTTTTTGCGAGAAATAAACTCATTCATTATTAGGTTTCTTTTGGAAAGTTCTAATGGTTGAGACAAGTAAATACATTGTTCCTGCAGATATTAAGAAGATGCTAAGTCCAAACTGGATGCTCAAATCTATCATTTTCCCTGCGATCATTGGTCCTGAAAGACTGGAAATCTCGAAAATAATAATAAAAGATGCATTTGCAGCAATTAACTGCTCTCCCTTATAACGCTCTGATAATAGAGAAAGAGACAAAGTGTAAATGCAATAAATCAATCCACATCCTAAAAAAGCTAAAGAAAGCGTTAAGAAAATTTGGTTGAGAAAGAAGGGTATAAAACTACAACACAATATACCCAAAAATGTTACAAGATTAGCTGTTTGACGTTTACCTGCCCAGTCTGACAATAAGGCAACAGGATACTGAAAAACCACATTTCCCAAGCCCATAACGATTGGGAACAAAAAGGCAAGCTCTATGGTGACGTTCGGAACCCTGGCCACTAGGGCAGGTAACAGACTAATTAATGATAAGTCTACTACTCCGACCAATATGCATCCCACAGCAATTGTGGGGGCAGTTTTAATTAGAAAAAAGGGGGAACCAATATTTTTTACAGCTCTGCTGGGTTGATGTCGCCTTAGAAGGAACAATGGTAAGATACAAATGACTTGAAAAAATCCTAGTATGAAGAAGGGAGTTATAGTTACATATCCAGTCATCCAAATAATCATAGGACCCATAGAAAAACCTAAAGCCATTGCGGAGGTATAAAGGGCCATTGCCTTCGTACGATTATTTTCCGTGACCAGATTTCCTAGCCAGGCTTCAGATACTACCCAGTGCAGCCCAAAACCTAAGCCGGCAATGACCCTAAAACTAAACCAAATCACTTCGTTATCAAAGTAGCGGAACCCTATGGTTGTAATAGCTCCAATAAAGAGACCTAAGGTGCAACCGTTTAGATAACCTATTTTTCTAACAATTAATGACCCAAAATAGGCACTTATAATCACACCAATTGAGGCAGCCCCAGTTATGATGCCAATTTTTGAGAATGATAAATCCTGGGACTCTAACCATAATGCGACCAAGGGTATGTAGCCGCCAAAGGCTATCCCGAGACCAAGTGTTGATAAGAAAATTGGTAGCAAGCCCCACATGTCATTAATATTCTTATCTAAAGGCAATTGCCAGGATCCATTTGTTTGATTTTTAGATTTTCCGCCGCCAGTAGGAATACAGCAAACATGATAAAGTGGAAGTGAATATTTTTCGTGTTGGCATAAAAAATGCACACAGGTTGTTCAAAACAGTATTTAAAATAATAGAAAATGAGGGATTGTTTTGGCTGTTTCAGTTTCAAATAGTCTGACCAGAATATTAGCTTCAGGCATGGAGTCCAAAGAGAGAGTTCTTGAGGCTTCAATAAAAAGAATGGCAACTGGGGAACGGATACACAAAGGTGCTGATGATGCTGCCGGCATGCACGCAGGAAGTATATTGGAGTCCCAGGTTAGAGGTTTAACTGTAACTGTGGCTAGGCAGAAAGAAACTTTGAATGATTTATATACTGCAGAGGGTGCTATTATTAAGATAGGAGATCTCCTCCAACGTATGAGAGAACTTACAATAAATGCGCAGTCGGATACCCTTGATGATGCGGAAAGAAAACTAATTCATCGGGAAGCTAACAGTATTAAAGCGAGTATTGATTTGGTTGCCATTAGTACCAATTCAAGCGGTGTAAATTTACTTGATGGTTCATATTTGAATAAAAGTATTCAGATGAGCCCACAAGCCTTAGATACCATGACCTTCAATATAAGTAGTATTAAGGCTGATCAAATGATTTTTGTGAGAGATGATTTAACGATGAAATTGGATTCGACCCCATATATTTTTGGTTACGACGAGCCATCATTACAAACATCAAGCGCTAATAAAATAGCTGCAGGACAGATTTCTCTTACAGGTCATGAAGGTTTTCATGAAATTACAATTCCTGCGGGAATGACTGCAAAACAATTTGCGTCCACGGTGGAAGTTCTTGGTAATGGAATTAATGCTAGTGCTGTCACAAAAGCTGAATTGTTTAATATGGCCAATGCTTCTGGTATTTCATTTAGATTGGGAGCCAATTCTGCTGCTGAATCAGCAGCATCATCAGGAACACTGATCTCAGCAACTATAACAAATGCTAGCGATTTAAGTCCACTTGTAACCGCGGTTAATAATAAAACAGGAACAACAGGCGTTTCTGCAGAAATTTCCAGTGGTGGTGCCAGTGTAATTTTAACTAATGCCGCTGGTGATGACATTTTTATTTCTCACATGGATTTTAGCCCAGAGGGGTTATATGTCAGCAATACTCCTGAAGCAAATCAGAATAGTATTTATGCTAGGGCCTTAGATAAAGATGGCATCGCGGCAAATGTTGCGAATCCAAATTTATCTCGTGGCGCTGGAACAGATGAAACAGTACGGTTCATTGATAAACATAGGCATCAGCACATTGACCAAGAAGAGGGTATTACCTCTGTAAATGTAACGTACAAGGGTTCTGGATATAATACAGCACCTTCTGTTAACTTTTCTGGTGGCGGTTATAGTACGGATGCAGCAGGCAATGCAGGTTCAAGTGCAAATTATACTGCTACCTTAACCAACGGTGCTGTATCATCTATAGATTTGACAGGTGGTCTTCTTGCTAGCCGTGGTGATGGTTATGACTCACTGCCTACTGTAACACTATCAGCCCCTCCAACTCAAAGCTTTAATGCTCGATCAGCTATTAACATGGGAACTGATACCATAACTCTCGCTAATCATAATTTCCAAACTAACGATAAAATGACTTATTCAAACGGTGGCGGAACTACCTTAAGAGGCCTTTATAATGATGGACGAACGTACTACGCCATTAGGGTAGATGCTAATAACATCAAAGTGGCAGCATCAGCAGATGGTGGTGCAATCAATATACGGGCTCGGGGCCAAGCCTTTAACGCAAGATCGGGTGCCAGTGTATCGGCAGATACTTTTTCTATTTCAAATCATCCTTTTTCTAATGGGGAAGTAATCAATTATATTAGTGGGACAAGGACCTTAAGGGGTTTAACGGATGGTAATAATTACACTGTTAGTAATGCGACTACCAATAGTTTTAAACTTTCGGGTGTTGATATAGTTGGCATGTTAGATAGCTTTGATGCTCAAAGTGATGTAAATCATGCTACGAATAGAATTAGTATTTCAGGAAATAATTTATTAACAAATGATCGTATTACCTATTCTTCGGGTGGAGGTGCTGCAATAGGAGGATTAACTGATGGTGCGAACTATTATGTGCGGAGCCCTTCTGGCTCTACGATCCAACTCTCGGACAGTTCGGGGAATTTAGTCTCTATAATTGCCAGAAAGACGGGTAATTTTAATGCTGACAGCGGCGTGAATGTTTCCAATAATAAAATAACTGTTTCGGCGGGCCACTCTTTATCTGATAATGATGCAGTAACTTATACTACTAATTCAGGTACGGCCATTGGTGGATTAACTAATGGCGCTACCTATTACGTAAAAAACTTGAGCGGAAATACTTTTGAAGTTTCTACCAGTTCTGGTGGTTCAACGATTAATTTACTACCTGAACAGAGAAATTTTAATGCTCAAAGTAATGTTTCCAGTAATAGAATATATATGTCGTCTCACAAATTTTCAGTTAATGATGCTGTCACTTATTCTGCTGAAGGAGGCACTGAAATAACTGGATTAACCGATGGTCAGACGTATTATGTAGCCAGTAGTGGTAGTGGAAATTATTTGAGACTCAGTAGTACGCTTGGTGGTTCGGCTCTTGCTATAAGTGCGGGATCTTCTGAAGTGCACAAACTTACTGGACAAAATTCAGGTTCTGCTTCTGAAACACATGAATTTAATGGAGCCCATGCAGGTGAGAGTGGAACGCACACTTTTACAAACCAATACGCTGGTCCAGATGAATCACATACTTTTATTAGTACTCAATATGCTAGTGCTTCACAAAACCACACCTTTAAAGGTCATACGGCCACTGCAACCGCAGTAGAAGGTCAAGATGATGTCGCTGATCCGGTATACTATACTAATAAAACATTGGATTACGAGCGCGCCGCGGTCGTGGTTGGAACAGTATCGATGACTAGCCCACTAGCAATAAGACTTAGCACTGATAATCCAACGGAAAAATTGGGCTTTTATGGCAGTACTTTTAATTATGACAGCAATGATCAAATGAGTGGTGCATCACTCCCTCCAACAAAAACTGTAAATGATGTTAACTTAGAAACACGAGCGGAAGCAGTAAAGTCAATGGACTATATAGATGCGGGCATTGATAAATTTCATGAAGTTAGTAATGCTATATCCATTAGTGCCTCTCGATTAGGTTACGCTGTAGAAAATACCTTAAATTCACTCATTAACTCAGAGGCGGCAATAGGTGATATTCTCGATGTTGATTATGCCATTGAAGCAACTACCTTTGCGGTAAGCTCTATGGTTAAAGATACTTCTGTCGCAATGTTAGCTCAGGCTAATGCTCCTAAGCAGGCAGTTAATACCTTAGTTGGAAGAGTAATGGAAAACCAATGGGATCCAACATTCTTTCTTGTTCAGGGTGGAGGCTATAGATACAAAAACATTTAATTTTCTGACTAGCATTGTGTTTAACTTTGTATCTTAGGAAAATTTTCCAATCGTTTTCTGATTTTCTCTGCAATCAATAGGCAGATTTGTAGTTAGTTTGGGTCATCTTACAAAAAAGCTGATGATTGACTTGCTATATATTGACTAACGGACGTAGTTTGCATACGCATAGGAATAATTTAACTTTTCAAGTGAGGTTAACATGACAAAAGTTCTTCAGGTTACAATTTATAAATCCATATCTGATGATGCTAAACTAGCGGCTTATGCAGAGTTGGCTGGTCCGGCAATGGTAGCGGCGGGAGCCAAATTTCTTGCTAGAGGAATTCCAGTAGCCGTTAAAGAAGAGGGGCAGAAAACTCGAACGGTAGTAGTTGAATGGGAGAGCCTTGAAGCTGCTGAGGCAGGATATAATAGTACAGGCTATCAAGAAGCTCTTAAGAAATTGGATGGAAGCGCTATTAGAGAATTTCGATACGTTGAGGTAGCTTAATGGCCAAGGTGACTTTGTTAAACTGATTTACTCAAACGCTATGGATTTTCTGAGGGATAAATTCACATAGCCCAATTTAATTGAGTATGGTCTTAGCTAAATTAAGCTAAAAGAATTTCTCCTTCAATTTCTATAGCGAAGTTCATAGGTAATCCAGCTACTCCGATAGCTGATCTAGCATGTTTTCCTATTTCTGCCCCAAAAACTTTGACAATAAGATCGCTAAACCCGTTAATGACAAGATGCTGCTCAGTAAATCCCGGGTAAGAATTGACCATTCCAAAAACTCTTACCCAACCTTTTACGCGAGACAATTCACCAATTTCATTCTTTAAATTTGATAAAACAGATAAGGCTATGCCTTGTGCTGCATCTTGTGCTTCTTCCATGGATAAATCCTTTCCTACCTGCCCATAAGGACCATCAAACGTTCCGTCTGCAGCTTGTCGGGGATGTCCCGATATGAGAGCACGATCCCCTCGAACGTTGATAAAATTAAAGGGTAGGGTCACACCCGGGGGTAATTTTATAGATTTTGGCAAGGCGAGACCTAAGTTTTTTAATTTTTGTTCTGGGGTAGACATGAACTTCTCCTTGAATAATCTTTTAATATTTAAAATATATACTAAGACCTAAAAAAGAAAAAGTGTCTCTTAACTACTATACGTTTTGGTTTTAGTTTGATGAGATAGGATCTAGCTGCCAAATGATGTACATAAGTTGAGTGAGCTAACTTTTACTATTTATTAAATTAAAGCTTATACCTGGAGTAAACTTGGCCAAAAATTGCTTGAAAATTGTTTTACCCACCGCATTCATTCTTATTTCAATAATTTCGGTTTTTAACCTTATTAATGCAAGGAGCGGAGTAAGTGTTGAGAAACATTTTGCAAATGAAACCCCGGTCATT
Organism: Paracoccaceae bacterium; assembly: GCA_029243395.1. GTDB lineage: Bacteria > Pseudomonadota > Alphaproteobacteria > Rhodobacterales > Rhodobacteraceae > CACIIZ01. The sequence goes on from JAQWSE010000013.1 coordinate 98,984, forward strand.
ATTTTCACACCAAATGAAACAAGATCTGACATCTTGGTTTTTGTTGCACATGGTTTTGCAGGATCAGCAAGTTTAATGAAGTCAATTGCATTGTCCTTGGCTAAAACTGGTCATAGAACTCTTACTTTTGATTTTCTTGGTCATGGTCGTCATTCATTGCCCTATTCTGGAGATATTATGACGGAAAAAGGGGCAACAAAGCTATTTGTTCAGCAAATCAATGATGTTATCAACTTTTATTTGAAAAAAGAAGGTGTTTCCCAGGCTGTGATTATTGGGCATTCAATGGCTTCTGATTTAATATTTCGAACCGCCCGATTAAATCATCATATTATAGGTGCCATTGGGATTTCTAATTATACTGATATGATTAAGAGGGATAAGCCGAGCAATGTGCTGATAGCTAACGGGATGTGGGAGTCGTCGTTACGCAACAAGGCTATCGATATTCTCAAGTCAATAGGTATTAAAAGCCCTCAAGAAGACGTGGTCTACGGTTCATTCCAAGACCGTTCGGCTAGAAAGATCACCTCAATTGAGAATGCTGATCATGTGGGTATACTGTATTCAAGTAAGACACAAATGGTCGTCAATAATTGGATCAATGATATTACTGGTAAAAAACTTAAGGTTGCAGCTAAAAATATCGGAATCTGGGCTTTATTATTATTTTTTTCTTTATTTTGCTTATTCTTAATCTTTGTTCAAAATATTCCAAAACAAGAACTAAAAAGAACTAATATCAATTTTAATCACTGTATACTAGGAAATGTAATTGCTTCAATATTTACACCATTTTTGTTAAGTTTTTATTCGATCGATTTACTTCCTTTTACTGCTCACAACTATTTACTTAAGCATCTTTTTCTATACGCTTTTCTAGGTTTTTTGTTTACGAAGGGTTCTATTGCATCTTTACCATTAGATAACTTTAATCTCTTAATTTTTACTGGATTAGTTATTTTTTTTACATTAATTTTAGGTGGCGTTCTTGATCAGTATGTAAGCACCTTTCATCTTTCTGATACGAGAGTACCCATTTTTTTCCTTCTCCTGATTGGTTCAATTCCAATTACATTTTATGTTCAATTGTTTTATCAAAATTGCAATGCGGGTGTGTGGAAAGCTTCCCTGAGTAAGTTATTCCTTATTTTGAGTCTTGCCTTTGCGATGTTTTTAAACTTTGGGGAACTTTTTCTTTTAGGTTATGCCATTCTGTTGCTTTTCGCTTTTTGGTTGGTATTCACCTTTTTATCACACTTGGTGTTAAAAAGAACCGGAAGTTATTTATCAATTGCCTTAGCCAATGGTGTTACTCTTTCATGGACTTTGTCGACGGCGCTCCCACTTTACTTGCCGTGATCGTCCAAAAAACAGCTAAAACAAGGATAGAAGACAAGGGTCTATATTTAGTTTAGAGGTTGAGCTGTATATTTAGTTTTAGTGTATCAACAATACTAAAAATAAGATTTAACTCTTTAAGCAAGCTCTTGCTGTCGTCAATAAAATCCTCTGGTTCAAAGATAGAACCAGGTTCAAACATATCCTTTTTTAGCGGAATCATAATAAATAATTCATTTCCAAAAAAACAGCACTGGATATTTTTCCCCCCAAAAACTTCTGCAAGTTCGTCAAGTCTTTCCATGAAAGTGACGGTAAGTAAATAGCGGGCTGTAACTTGGTCATCAGAAAATACTTCAAATTTTTTTTCGAATTTAGGATCCTCGAGTTTTACCTTTTTGAGTGAGCCAAAGGAAAAAGTGCTTCGGAACCAATTACCAATGCTTCCAGCATCTTTTCTGACTACGGTTTTACCTTCAAACTTTTTGTTCATGCTGAGGGTAATCAATATTCCTTTAAATACTGTAACATAATAAGTGCTTTTTTTGGTTCGCCTTTTTTGTTCGAGTTCAGTTTCAAAGAGGTCTATTTCCACCCCTTTGTAATTGCCTTTGATATGGTCTTCACTCGTTTCTCTATTAAAATTGGGTATAAGGCCACTATATTCGTATGCCCCCGCGCTTTTCTGTGTCTCCGGATGATAATTAAAAGTCCCAAAGAAATTTAAAATGTTAGGAAATATTTCTGTTTTTATAGTGTCTTGGTACAAATCCATGGAACTTGTTATGAACCAGATTATTACTCCGTACGCTAGCAAAGTCATAAAGATTAAAACTTGGAAAGAATATTCCCCAAATAAGGAATACCAATCTATATTTACCACTCCGAATGGAATTAGGACTATTATGGGAAGAGATATTAAGAAATTTCTTCGGGATTTTTTTAGGGCTAAAAGCCGGTCTTTCTCAAAGCTCGTAACTTTATCGCTTAAGTATTGGTCATAATGTCCTGCGAATCCCGCCTCCCATGGTTCATTTTCAGGAAATGATTTTCTCATTCCTCTTGATTTTAGGAGGTTAGGACTCAGGAGCCTAAAGATTCTTGTAATGAAAATAAGTGCATTGATTATTTCCCTGAATATTGAAAACATTCCATCAAACTTTCTTTTCAGTCATTTCTAGAGGTATTTATCCGCAGAGACAGGTTCTTTAGCTGCCTCATCAGTTTCGTAAAAAGGCATCACTTTGGCATTAGTATATTTTGCCAGAAGATGACCTGGAAATATTTCTATTGAGTTGTTGAGTTGCGCTACTGCAGAGTTATAAAAACGCCTTGCTGCAGCTATTTTAGCTTCAACTTCATTATAAGTTAACTGTGCTTTTACCATGGTCTCGTTAGATTTGAGATCTGGATATGCTTCAACTGAGATCATCATTTTTCCTAATTCTGATCCAAGGGCACTTGCAGCCGATATATGTTCTTTAATAGATGTCGGATCTGTTTGGTCGTAGCCTTCGCTTTCCTTAGTTCTCAGTTTGGTTACATTCTCTAACAGACTCTTTTCATGAGCCATAAATTTTTTGGCAATTGTCAGAATATTGGGTATTAGATTACTTCTATTTTTAAGCTGAACATCGATACCAGCTAGTGCTTCTAGAACATTGTTCTTATTGCGAATAATTCTTGCATATAAGAAATATAATAGTCCCAAAACTAAAATAATTATTCCAAAAAATATTTCCATATTCATCTCCATTTATTTTAAAGAGCTTTTAAATCAGCATAATTTTACATACCCGGCAGTATCTTAGGTTCAATGTTTAGTTCATTAGTTCACAAAATGAAAAGTAATTTAATCAAAAGCTGTCACTCTTTTAATGTTTTAATGGATTCGGGTAAATGGATAAAAAGCTTAAAGTAGGATGTTTATCCCTTTTGCATTTTCGGTTAATGTGAAATATTGTGTTTTGGTAGCAGAAATTAAAATTAATACCTATTACACTCTTTTAGCAGGCAGTATAAAAAATCAGGAAGAGGACAGAGAAAAATGCGATATTACAATAGAATTTATTCTTTTTTATTGGTCATATTTTTCTTTTCTTTTTTGTCTACCAAGGAGGGTTGTTCAGATGAGGATATAAAAGATCAATATCCCGAAAATCCTTTATATTCTAAGCCAGTAGAGGTTATTCCTAATGTATGGACAGCAATTGGTGCAAGCGGTCCCCCAACTTATGAGAATACTGGACACAACAATAACCTCAGCTTTATTGTCACAGGAGAAGGAGTTGTCGTTATTAACTCAGGGGCCTCGGCTTCTTTGGCGCAGGCCCTTCACGAAGAAATCAAACAAATCACCAGGCAACCTGTAGTTTTAGTCATTAACGAAAATGGGCAAGGACACGCTATGTTAGGCAATTCTTATTGGCAAGATCAAGGGGTTTCAATAATGGCTCATGAAGATGCAGTACATGAATTCAATGAAAATGGGACACAAATTTTAGAGCGAATGCAAAATTATAATCAGGAAAAGGCCGAGGGAACACGGCTAGTAAGTCCAACAAATACTTTTTCTGAAAAACATATTATTTCTTTAGGAAATAAAGTCATAGAAGTTTTATATTTAGGACCTGCTCACTCTCCAGGTGATGTATCTGTTTGGTTGCCCTCCGATAAATTGATCATAGCCGGGGATATGGCCTTTCATGAACGCCTACTTCCTATTTTTCCTGAAACCAATACGGCCGAATGGCTAGAAACGTGGGATAATGAATTTGAAAAGCTTCAAGCGGTTTACGTAATTCCAGGACATGGACATCCGACCAATATGGCCCAGGTTAGGCGGTATACGCGAGATTACCTCATTTTTTTAAGAGGGAAAATTGGGGACTTTCTCGATGAAGGAGGAGAACTACAGGATGCTTATTACGTAGATCAATCTCCATTCGCACATTTAAACACTTTTGATGAATTAGCTACTAGAAATGCAGGTCGAGTTTATGAAGAAATGGAGTTTGAATGATAGTCTGATTCTTATTTAAAACAATTTGATGCCTAATTATTGTTGATCGTGAGAAAAGATTGGTTCCAAAGAGTGCTTTATGATATTGTGACCTCTACCTCTGATAGATCTTCTATTTTGTAAGTGATTTTGTCGCCCTTGAGGGGTTTACGTGTTTGTAAAACACTACCAGTCATTATAAGGCTATCTTTAGGAATTTTTTGCCCCATTTTTCCTAGATGATTCACTAACCACTCTAGTGAGAGTAATGGATTTGCACTCTTGATCTGGGCATGCAGGGCTGGTTCTGAGTTCCAATATAAAGTAGAATTCAGCTCATTGATTTGTAAGTTTTCCCAATTTGGAATTGGATTACCCAAAATAACTCCTGCTGACCAAGCATTATCGGCAATAAGTGATAAAGCATCCAAATTTTGGTAATCGGCATTTCGGTCAATGATTAATTCAAATGCAGGATAGATACTATCAATATGAGAAAGCAGACTGAGGTTTGAAAACTTCGTTTCACCTGGGTCTATATCTTTAGAAATTTTTAACGCCAACTCAAATTCCATCCCTAAGCCGTGATAATCTTCAAGACGAATTTGGTGCGCGCTAGGATAAATTTCCTTTAAGAAAATTCCCCCAGCTATTGGGCTATCAATTCCACACAGTTTCTGTTGTGTTACAGATGTTAGTCCGATCTTCAATCCACCTAGGACCCCTCTGGAACAATTTGCTTGGAATTCAAATTGGGCTAAATAAGCCTCTTCAGTTGAGATAGGGAGTAAGTCATCTGTTAGATTAGTAAATCTTTTCTTTTCTTTATGCTGGCTGATTAGATCTTCAGCAATTTGGATGGTTTTTCTCATATTTTTTTTTCTGGTTGGTTTTGACCAAATTTGTGGAACTGGCTATACTAATTCATATATAACACATGCCAGAATTTGAGCATATACAAAATGTTTTTACCAGACGAGGTTATTACGTGAAACAGACAACTGATTTTAAGTTGAGTGCTTTACAAGATAAGTTGCACCAAGCTGCTCAATTATTGAAAAAAGACCAAAGAAAAGCTAATAAAGCGGTTTATATAGGTGTTATTTCCGAACTGATGATATTTTTTAGGTCTGAGTATCCAGATTTAAATCGAGAACCATTTAAAAAGTTATTAAGTGATCTCCTGGAAGAGCGTTTAGTTTATGCTATGAATAGAACAGATTCCGAGGGGAACACTTATCAACAGGGACAAAACATTTCAAGAAAAAGAAAAACCGATGCTTTAATTGTTGCAGCAATGGAATTAATTATAGGAGATGGCAACACTGAGCATGGCGCAGCACAGTTTGCTGCCAGTATACTTAAAAAGAAAAATGAGGGCACTTTGCTTAAACTGCTTAAGAGCTATAGATCACCTCTCTTACCCGCGCACATACGGGAATTGGTGCAAACATTGAAGTTGGAAGGAAAAAAAAGGTTTAACGGTAAACAATCTGCGATAGTTTATCTGAAAAGAGCTGATCAGAACATCAAATAAGATAAGGAAAGAAACCTTAATTAAAGGCAGATGGTATCAAAATTACATCACAATTTGATCTCTAATCCATCACGGCCCACTAACGTTTGGCCTGACCAACCTTTCTGAGATCGATCTACCCAAACTTTTTGATCGTAAGCAGGGTCATCATTTGGTATTAGGTGATTAAGAATTAACATTCTGCAATTTGCGATCCTCGCTATTTCCATTACCTTTTCCAAAGGCGTGTGTGCTCGTAGCAAATGGTTTCTCAATTTGTCTCCGAGCCCTGTTTTCTTAACCAAAGTATCAATGTAATCGGTTAGTATGGCTTCATGAACAAGAATATCAGAATTCCTGGCAAAATCGGCTAATGGAGGAAAGAAATGAGTGTCTCCAGAAAAAGTTATACTTTTTGATCCTACAATCTTAAAAGCAAAGCATTCTTCCATTGGTGGGTGTGGAACTTCTAGGAAAAAGACCTGTAGTTTGTCTAATACTAGAGGTTGATCTGATAAACTATGAATATTTACAAATTTTTCTAATGGTGTGCGATCTTCGTTCAATATTCTGTTATTAATATCTAGAGCCATAGATGCTATGAAATTATTCCAATATTTAACTAATCCTGATGGGCCGTAGACGTTAATAGATGAGTTGAGTCCCGTTGTCCAAGCTGTGTGAATTAAAGGGCCTAATTCCAAGATGTGATCCGAATGTAAGTGGGTGATAAAAATGGTTGATAAGGTTTTGAGATCAAATCCAGTGTTGACCAACCCTCTAGTGACCCCAAGCCCTGCATCTACAAGTATCTTTTGTCCATCCAACAGTAGTAAGGAAGAGGTAGGCATGGAGCCATTAGGTCTTATAGCTGGCCCTCCCTTAGTTCCTAGCAGTATAAGCTTATTTCGGTTTTTTTCATTCATGCTCGAAAGATTTCACCAGTTATTTCGTTCAAAGTAGATAAGCCCAAATATTGCTGTTCCATCAAGTTTGGTCATATTATGAAGCACTAAGAGCACATTTTGCTTGGATTGCAGTCAACCCTTCAAAGGTTGATACTACATGGTGAAATAAACCATTCTCATATAAAAGTGATTGAGCTGGTTCAAAAGCATAGAACTTGTTTTTACTGACAAAGATCAGAGGGATACTTTCATCTGTAATGTAACCAATCTTTCCAAAGGTTAAGATGTCATTTTTTATAACAAAATGGACTTTTCCTGGTAAGAATTGGGTTAGTTTCCCGTCTTTATCCACAGATAGTACCGCTTGAGTATCACAGCTAAACGATAATTCCTCTCCAGTTGCCGAATTTAATCTTTCTCCATATATAAATGTTAAGAAAATAAAATTAAAAAAGAAAAATCGCATTAAAGATTGCATTTTGTTACCACAAACCATTTTATTAACTTGCAAGAGCTATGGTTCCATTTGCCCACGCATTCCTATTATATACTAAGTCCCCAAGTTCCTTTGACAACTCTATTAGATAAGCACCAATTTTTTCTCTGAAACCACTAGTAAACAATTGGAGGGGACCGGTCGCCCCTAAGCTCAGGAAAACACCCAGGTCTTGAACAAAAACTGGTGCTGCTACAGAACACATTCCTACTTCAATTTCTTGGATGCATTCAGCATACCCCTTGGCTCGTATATTTTTAAATTCAGTTTGAAGCAGATTTGAATTTGTTCTTGTATTTCGGGTGTAGCTTTTTAATCGACTACGAATAATACTGAGTTGAAAAGACTCACTTGAGAATGCTGCTATAACTTTTGCACAGGAACATGCGTGGAGGGGTCTGAATCCGAATCCTGGATGTAAAAAGGATACTTGGCTATTTTTAGGTGTTTCTACATAGATTATTTCAACACCCTTTTTCCGGAGACGAGAAAGAAAAAAAGTTATACCAAACTTCTGTGTGGATTTCTTCAAAAGGGGCTCTGTTATAGAACTAATATCTAAATCTTGATGATTAAGTTTAACCAATTGCTTCAACCTTTCCCCTAAGATAAATTTATTCTCTTTTCCTTTAATTAATAGGTCATCTTTGACTAGGTCTTGAACCAATTTATAACAACTAGGTTTTGGGAAGTTTGTTGATTCACTTATTTCTCTAACAGAAAGGGGTTTTCCAGCTCGTGCTACTACTTCTAGTATATTTAGCAATCTTGGTAAATACATTCTGATTTATTTTATCTTCTTGTAATAATTTAATATCATATTATGATAAGAAAAATATTATTTCAATGATATATTTAATTGGGAGGAGAAATAATGCATGATGGAAATATGTGCTGTGGACCGGGATACTCTTCTCCTGAGGAAGCCATTGCAGGGCCTAGGGAAAAAATTCTGTATACGATAGCTATATATACGGGCACAGGAATTCAAAAACCAGATTATCTCGCTACAATTGATTGTGATCCAGATAGCTCTGACTACGGGAAAGTAATCCATCGTTTAGAGATGCCAGGCATAGGCGATGAGCTGCATCACATGGGTTGGAATGCCTGTTCGTCATGTCATGATGATGCGAGTATGTCTCGCAAGTACCTTCTTTTGCCTGGGGTGCGATCTAACAATATTCATGTTGTTGATACAGCGACTAATCCACGGGCTCCTATTTTGCATAAAGTGATTGACGGTGCAGAGATTAAGTCCAAGACTGATCTTAGTGGACCGCACACAGTACACTGTTTGGGCAGTGAAATAATCATCTCTTTCTTGGGTAATGCTAAGGGCGAAGCCCCAGGAGGTTATTTACATTTGAGCAAGGACTTTCAAATTGTTGGCCGTTGGGAAAATTCCATGGGAAAAATCAAGTTTGGTTATGATTTCTGGTACCAACCACGCCACAATGTTATGGTCTCGTCTGAGTGGGCGGCCCCGAATACTTTTATGCCAGGTTTTGATCTCGAAGAGGTTGGTCATCTAAAGTATGGACGCGAACTCCACTTTTGGGATTTCAAGAAAAGAGAACCTATAGAGTCTTTCTATCTGGGTGAAGATGGTTTGGTTCCATTAGAAGTTAAATTTCATCATAATCCTGAAAGTACGCATGGTTTTTGTGGAGCAGCACTTAGTACTAACGTCATTCATTGGTGGAAAAATGCTGATGGCAAGTGGGAATGGGAAAAGATAATCGATGTTGAAAATGAACCACATCCAGAATGGCCTATTCCATTACCTGGGGTGATGTCAGCAATTCTAGTATCGATGGATGATAAGTACCTTTATCTTAACAACTGGCTTCACGGGGATATGCGCCAGTATGATATTTCCAATTCTCACAAACCAGTTTTGACTGGTCAGGTTTGGATGGGAGGCTTATTAGGAAAGGCATCTGAAGTTAATGGAGTCAAAGTAGCAGGTGGGCCACAGATGTTCCAACTTTCTCTAGATGGTAAACGGCTTTACGTCACGACTTCACTTTTTTCGACATGGGATAATCAGTTTTATCCTGAAATTCGAAAACAAGGGGGTGTCATGCTGATGATTGATTGTGATCCCGTAAATGGAGGCATGGAGATTAACCCAAAGTTCATCGTAGATTTTGGGAAGGAACCGAATGGACCAAGCCGTTGTCATGAGACCCGTTATCCTGGTGGAGATTGTACTAGCGATATCTGGATTTAGAATAGTGGGTACATAACTTTTGAAACAAAGGAGTTATATTATGAATCACGATGAACCTTATGCTGAAAGTTATCTGGCAAAAATTTTGAGCTCAGTCAAAACTATAGCAATGGTTGGAGCAAGTAATGATCGTACAAAATTTTCTTATGGTGTTCTTAGAGTTTTACATGAAACCGGGTACGAAATGATACCCGTTAATCCAAGTTTAGTAGGTAGAGAAATTAGAGGACTCAAAGTCTTTCCAAGCCTTGAATCCATTAATAAAAAGGTTGATATGGTCCAAGTGTTCCGTAGAGCAGATGATTTTCCAAAAATTGCAGAAGAGGCTGTTGAAATTGGAGCAGAGGTTCTTTGGGGTCAAATTGGAGTTAAACATCCTGAGGCGGCTAAAATTGCTGAACAAGCTGGTTTAAAGGTAGTCATGAATCGGTGCCCAAAAATTGAATTGTTTCGACCTTTCTGGAAGCCAAGATTAGACTTGCCCCTCTAAATCTTAATCCGAAACATTTTAGAAAAAGTATGAAAGTGTCACTCAGTATAAATGGAACTTATGGTCCTTTGTCTGCATAAGATTTGGGGTTTTTAAAAATTAAAAGTGTCGGCTCCATTGTAATAATACACTTATCTTTTTGATTAAAACCCTGAACCTTGGCTTTTACAATACCCAGGTTAGGTTTCGAATTAGATTCTCTTCTTTCTAAAACTTTCCAAATACCAGTTATTTCATCGTTTGGCTTCAGTGGTAAAAGCCATTTAAGATTATCTACCCCTGGGGCGCCCATTGTGGCTGTATCGACCAAAAAATTATTACACATTAGACGCATCATGATTGCGCAGGTATGCCATCCACAGGCGATAAGTCCCCCAAATGGAGATTCTTTTGCTAATACTGGATCAGTATGAAAATATTGTGGATCAAATTCTCTTCCAAATTCTAGAATATCCTTTTCTGAAACTTTATGGGTTCCCAAAAATGCTTCCTGGCCTTCGCTAAAATCCTGCCAAAAATATTTGAAAGATTTCATTTGTCTACTCCAACTAATCCGTAAGAAATTATAGTAAATAACCTTAGATAATTACTCAATATTTAGTTAAGTCATTAGTCTCAGCTTTCTATGTATATAATCAAAAAAAGCGACCTCAATTGGTAGTAAATTGTTAAGAATTTATTTGATGTTTTTGATGGAAAATTTTTTGATTAGTTAATCTACAATAATGTTGAGGTTATTAAATCAATATTTGCTTAAGTTTGTCACGCATTTTCTCAGGTATAGGTACTGACTTTCTAGTCTTCAGGTCCATTGTTATAATGACTGAATCTGCTGCAGCCAACACTTCAGTAGTGCTAATATCAATAAACCAATGAGTCCAAGTGTAGATTTTTTCAGTGATATGTCTAAGGCCGCTTTTTAAGGTCACTCCATTACCAACCTCGACAAAACGATTAAAGCGAAATTCATATTCTAATGCCACCCCGCCAATATTTGTATCTTCAATCGAATGCCCTCCCTCCAAGAGCAGGTGAGGTACTGCTTTAGATACTATTCCCATGTAGTCTGCGGCATTTAACTGAGTGAATTCATTGGAGTTCTTTCGTGTGGCTATGCCACAAAAAGAATCTAATATGTTCGATTTCTTATTTTTACTCAGGCTGGTTAAATCCAAGATAGGTAAATTTGCGAGGCCCTTTTTTAAGCCGTGTCCTGGGACGGAAAATTTTGGTAAAGGCCTATCTGTGTCAATCCCTGACAAAGATAGCTTATTCTTGTTTCGGGTTGCGTCACACGTAAAATTCAAAAGAAAAGCAGCGCTAATTGCGTTTTTTTTCAGGTTATGCATTTCAAGGAAAACCACTATTTTACTATGACTTACGTAAACCAGGTTTATCGAGATTTGAAAGGGAGTAGCCAAGGTTTGCTCGCGCAAATATCTAATTAGTATTGTTTCCAAATTGAACATAGAATCTAAACTTTGCGATTTGTTGAGCCAATTTTTTTTCCTAAAATAAAGGTCACACGCATTGAGTGCGTGCTGGACATAAAACTGTACATTCATATGGCCCATATTATCTATTTCATGTTGTTCTACGGAGTTTTTATACATTTCGTTGATGATGCACATATAGATTTCTGATAATTATTAAAAGACTTAGAACAAAAAATTCTAATGGCGCCTGAATAGCCCCATGAGGCTTGCTTTTTCAATGGCCTTAAAGTGCAATTGGAATCCAATTTGGGCTGCTGGAGTGTCTGCATGTGCTTCAATTTTTTCTTTGAGGCCGTAAACCGTGAATAAATATCGATGAGGGTGATCTCCTTCTGGAGGACATGGTCCACCATAACCATAACTTCCAAAGTCATTTTGGATTTGTAAAGAACTCGAGATACAAGAACTGTTTGTTTCGTTAAAATCTTTATCTATATTAACTAAAACCCAGTGCCAAAAGCCACTTCCTGTTGGTGCATCAGGATCAAAGATAGTTATTGCATACTCTATTATATTATCTGAAAAACCTTCCCATTTGAGATGTGGCCTTATGTTCTTCCCCGTACACCCAAAACCGTAATCATTGCTCAGGCTGTATTTTTTTCCTAGAAACTCGCCATCATTAAAATCAGGACTTAATAACTTCATCAGAGTACCTTTTATTTTCCTAATACTTAAAAAATATTTAATAATGCTTATATGTAAAGATTAGTTAACAAAAATACCTTTTGTGTGTCAAAAAAATTAGTCGTTTGTTAGCACCTATGGCGGATTTTTTGAACCACAAAATTGGAGGATTCAACCAATGCCCCAGATACCTCAAATAAAACGACATTTTAATGCGGGAGCTACTATCTATACAATTGGTGATAAGGCAGAAAGCGTATACTTAATTCATAGTGGTGAGGTAAGTATCTTGTCTACTCACGGACTGGAAATAGGAACCTTGGCAGACGGTGAAATGTTTGGAGAAGTAGGGAGAGTGATTGGTTCGCCAAGAACTGTGACTGCAAAAGCAAAGACAAGATGCATAATTCATGAAATTGATTGGGAAATTGTTCAAAGCAAGCTTGCTGAAGCAGATCCTATATTAGTTGCCATTATTAGAGGCCTGGCTTTGAGAATTGGTGATGCTAATGATCTTACTGAAAAGTATTGGCGAGAATTAAGTATCTATAAATCACTGGAAGATACAGAGAAAAAGGAATAAGTGCAAAGAATGTTCTGTAAGCAACCTTAAGTATTGGGAAAACACGTAATTTCACGATTCTTTTTTTCTTGCCACAGGCCTAACGATCTGCGAGTTTTGTGCCCTATAAGGCCATCATGAGCGCCTACATCAAATCCGTGTTCTATTAGATTTTTCTGGAGTTGATACACTTGATCAATATTTGTCGCCAATGTGGCTTTCCAAGTTGCTTGGAAAGGCTTATTGCGTGCACCTATTCTGTCTGAAAGATGGGCTACATATAGAGCGTAAAAATCTGAGTTATTGTACGCCTTCAAGACATAAAAATTTTTAGTAACAAGAAATTTTGGACCGTATTCGCCTTTCGGATAAAGTAGTGATGCAGCAGTATTATTAGGGAAAGCACGGTTAGTTTCTTTTGTAACTTTACTTATCCCATGCTCATGCCATTTTTTCATTTCTTTGATATTATCAGGGCCGCCTAGGTGACAGGCGAAATCTTTGGGTGTTTTAACTTCATAACCCCAACCTAGATCTTTTGCCCAACCGTTAATCTTGAGAAAGTTAGCAATAGAAGCTAGAACATCTTGTTTATTTTCCCAAATGTCAGTTTTCCCATCCAAATCAAAGTCTACACCTAATCGATCATAGGAGGAAGGCATAAATTGCGGTTGCCCCATGGCCCCTAAAGAAGAACCATAAAGCTCAGAGTATTCTATTTCTTTCTTTTTTAACAAGTTAAGCAGCACCAGGAGTTCATCATAAAAAAATTTTTTTCTTTGAGAGGCATAAACTTGAAATGTAATACTTTTTAAGGTCATAAAATCTAGTTTTGCTCGACCAAAGTCGCTCTCTACTGCCCATATAGCTAATAATACATCTGCGGGAACTTGATATGCCTCTTCAATGTTAGAGAGAAATGTTTTATGGATTTTTTTGAAAGATTTGGCGTGCAACGTTCTGTTCCAAAGTCTTTTCTCATTAAAATAGGATTCAGGAGACAAAAAATCTTTAGACCGGATTGAACTTAAGGTTTTATTAAGTGCGGTAAATTCTTTACCATTTAGTGCAATATTTTTTGTGATCTTTTCAAGAAAATCAATGTCGAAATTCTTGGATAGTTTCGGAATTAGTTCGATTCTTAACCATTTATTGTAATCAGAGAAACTACTAGAAAGAGCTTTATTATTCTGAAAAACGATGGAAACAAGAATAAAAATGTATAGGGTTATTATTTTTGTAAACATCTTTATTTTTTTGCATTTTACCATTATTGGTTTGTTTTAAGTAAAAGATATTTTAATTACTTTTATTAACATTTAATCGATATAATTACTATTTATACTAATTTTTAAAGTAAAATTTTGGATAAAATTATGCAGTTTCCAATAATAGGTATTACAATGGGGGATCCAGCCGGAATCGGACCAGAGATAATTGCTAAATTTTTTCGTCTTCAGAAAGAGAGTCCCAATCAATTTATTGTTTTTGGCTCACCTGATATAATTCAAAAGTCATTCCAGAAAGAACATGTGAAAGTTCCATGTCATGTTATTGATAGCATAGACAAAATTAAACCTATGCCTATTAGGGACGGTATTTTCATCCACCAAACTGCTGATGTTGAAGGAAAATTACCAATCGGTTGTGTAAGTAGCAGGTGTGGATGGGCTGCCTATGATGCGATTATTCAAGCAGTTAATGCTGCAAATTCAGGAGTTTTACAGGCAATCGTAACAGCTCCAATAAACAAAGAGTCATTGAAAAAAGCTTCGGTGAAATACATTGGTCATACCGAAATGCTCGCTCGGTTTTCCAAAAGCCCGGAAGTTTTTATGCTCATGGTTAATGATGTTCTTAGGGTTGTTCTGTGTACCATTCATGTTTCATTGCGGGAATCTATAAATCTTTTGGATGAAAAAATTGTCTACCGCACGATAATCGCAGCTAAAACTGCTTGTGCTAATTTGGGTTTAGAGCAAGCTAGAATTGCTGTAGCTGGACTAAATCCTCATGCGGGCGAGAATGGATTAATGGGTAGAGAAGAATGTCTCATCATTAAACCTGCAGTGGATAAGGCTATTAGTGAGGGTATCAATGTTACTGGTCCCTTACCGCCAGATACTGTGTTTTTGAAGGCTAGAGAGGGCAATTTTGATATAGTAGTGGCTCAGTATCATGATCAAGGTTTAATCCCTTTTAAGTATTTAGGGCTGGACACTGGTGTCAATATAACGATGGGTTTGCCATTTGTTAGGACAAGTCCGGACCATGGCACTGCTTTTGAAATTGCTGGCAAGGGATTGGCAAATCCAAGTAGTTTCATTAAGGCGGTTTCTCATGCAACTAGCATGACTAATTTGATTTCAAAAACAGGTGCAAAAATATGATAACTGTATAATAGCTGGGTTTAAAACGTTCTGTTAAATATGATTACAGGATTCTAAGATATATAGATTCTTAACAATCTATCCAATTTTACCAAAAGTTTTTCCAGGGACTTGATGTTTTAATAATGTTGCTCATCTATACACTAGGTTAACGATCTCAACTTGAATATTAGAAAGGGGCACTACAAATGACTACGCAACCATTTGAAGCGGACACTGGGCGTGTTCTGAATATAGTTATCAATTCATTGTATTCGGAAAAAGAAATTTTTTTGAGAGAGCTTATATCAAATAGTTCTGATGCAGTGGATAAACGTCGGTTTCAAAAACTAACGGGCAAAGGCGACCAATCTGATAGTGCTGAGTACGAGATTCAATTGGAGGTTTCATCCAAAGATCAAATCTTATCTATAAGGGATAATGGAATTGGCATGGATAAGAATGATTTGGTTTCATCCTTGGGTACTATCGCAAAATCAGGAACAACAGAGTTTCTGGCTCAGTTAGAGGCTTCAAAGCAAAATGATAAAGCAAAGTCTGTCAATTTGATTGGTCAATTTGGTGTTGGATTTTATTCTGCATTTATGGTTGCAGATAAGGTTGAAGTCATTTCTAAAAAGGAAGGCAGTAGTAAGGCTTTTAAATGGCATTCAGATGGTATCAGTGGATTTGAAATTAGTGATGTCAACCGAGAGGAAATAGGAACAACTGTTAATCTATTTATCAAGAAAAGTGAGAAAGACTATCTGAAGAGAGATAGATTGGTCGAAATAGTTAAGAAATATTCTGATCATATTCAATATCCTATTCGCTTTGTTGACGGAAAATCTAAAGATAAAGACACCTTAAACGATGCATCTGCTATATGGATGAAATCAAAGAGTGAAATTTCTAAGGAGCAATATGACGAATTTTTTGTGCAATCCGGAGGTGGGTTTGGTAAACCTTTAATCACTATGCACAATAAAGCTGAAGGAGTGATTAGTTACACTAGCCTGATGTACATACCTGAAATGAGACCATTTGACTTATTCCATGTTGATAGATCTTCTAAAGTAAAGCTATACGCAAACAGGGTTTTTATAACAGATACGTTGGACAATGTGCTGCCTAGATGGCTCCGCTTTATCAATGGGGTCTTAGATACTTCAGATTTAAATTTAAATGTTAGTCGAGAAATGCTTCAGCACAGCCCCGCTTTGCGGCGTATTTCAAAAGCGGTAAAGAAAAAGATTATAACCGAGTTAAAGAAGAAAAAAGATAAAGATGAAGAAGTTTTCAATAAAGTTTGGAAAGAATTCGGCGCAGTTCTTAAAGAAGGTATATATGAAGACCCTGATTACAAACTAGATTTACTAGGTCTTTCAAAGTTTAAATCCAGTAAGAGTGAAGACGAAAAATTCCTTCCCCAATATGTAGAGGGTATGCATAAAAAACAGACTCAAATTTTTTACATTGCGGCGGATAGTTTAGAGCAGGCTACTAAGAGCCCACACCTGGAGGCCTTTAAGTCCAAAGGCATTGAGGTTCTTTTCTTCACTGATCCTATTGATACATTCTGGCTTTCTACTCAGGATGAGTTTGATGGAAAGAAGTTTGTGTCAATAACTCAAGGTTCGATAGATCTGTCAGATTTTGATGAAAAAGGTTCAGACAAGAAAGATAAGGATCAATCCTCTAAGTTCAAAGATTTGACTGAAGGCATTAAGACTGCACTAGGGGATTCAGTTAGCGATGTGCGGGTTTCTACTAAGCTGATCGACAGTGCATGCTGTTTGGTGGCATCTGATTCTGGTATGGATGTACAGATGGAGAGAATAATGAAAATGCAAAATCAGGATTTTAAAGGAATGCCGCGAATTTTAGAAATTAATCCTAATCATTCATTAATTGCGTTTATGGCTAAACTACTTACATCAAATAAGGAAAGTTTTGATGATTTATCAAAAATAGTCCTTGATCAGGCTCGTCTTTTAGAGGGACATCTCCCTGATGATGTAAGTTTTTATTGCAAGAAAATCAATGAACTGATTACCCAGGATGTCAAGGTCCCTTAAGATTTTTCTTGTAGATATGCCCAATATCATATCTTTATAAATGCCAAGCTTTTTGAAGGGCAGGCCGTTTCATCAGCCTTTTCGTGTATGCTTTAAGGTTTGGTTTGTCCGTAAAGTCTATGCCCAGTTTTTCGGACATAATGACTGCATGTCCTGTCATCATATCAGCCCCACTTAATTCCCCAGCTAGGTATTCTCGGTCTGACAAATGACTTTCAACTGCTTCGAGCATCTTTGAAAGAAGTTTTGTTGCTCTCTTGAGGTTAGTATCATTTTTTCTTTCGGGTGGTAAGAAAATTGTTTCTACGACTATTATATTCATTTGAGGCATTATCATTCCTTCTGCGAAATGAAACCACTGTAAATACGTAGAAAAATTTTCATGCTCGATTTTAGGGACAAATTGATTTTCAGCGTATTTGGTTAGTAGATATTGAATGATAGCTCCGGATTCTGAGATGATAATATCTTTATCTTGTAACACGGGCACCCTTCCTAGGGGATTAATTCTGAGGTATTCTGGTAGACGCATTTCTTTGTCCCCTAAAGAATATTTCTTTATGTCATATCGGATCTCCAGTTCTTCTAGTAACCACGCTACCCTTACCGCCCTACTATTTGGTGCATAGTGTAAAATCATGATGCGTTCTCCTAAAGTATAATTGTTCAGAACAGTTCCATTTATTCCCAAATACCCTTCTTTATAAGAATATTCTTCAAAAGCAAGCAATCGTCTACCATTAATCCATCGACCCCAAAATCTATGAGCTCCTGAATGTGGCATTCATTGTTTGTTCCCCATATATGTAGTTTTGCACCACTTTGTTTAATTTTTGTGACTAAAGATTGATTAATAATTTTTACTCCCCTGAAGAAAAGGGGAAGTTGGATGCATGGCTCTGTTATCTTTGGAACCATTCCGAGGTTTGCCATAAGGACAATTTTTAATGATTTTAGGGAACCCGCACTGTAACAGATCGGACCATTAATAAGTTTTTTTAATGTGGATATCCGATAATCATTGAAACTTCCTATGCATACGCGATGAAATATTTTCAGGTGATTAATAGTTTTTGCTAGAGGCAGGACGACATCCCAAGATTTAGCGTCAAGATTAAAGTAGGCTTTGGGGAGTTCCTCTAAGATTTCTTCTAGCTTGGGGATTGCGGTACCACCTCGCATTCGTATTTTTCCTAGGTCGTTAGAATTGAGTTTGTTAATTATAATCTTGTCGCCTGTTAACCGTTCCAAAGTTTGATCATGAAATATATACGGAACCCCATCTTTGCTTGCTCTCACATCCGTTTCAATATGGGTAAAGCCAATATCTAATGCTTCCCTAAATGCTTCTAGTGTATTTTCAGTTTTGTAATAATTTGCCCCCCTATGAGCAAAAGGTAAAAACTTTTTTGATTCTAAAAAAGGATGCAACACTAAACTAATCTTTCTACTGGCTTTCGCAAGGCCAATGGGGATTGAGTGCTCGCCAAAGATGATCGATAATATTTCCTTCAGTGCCATCAGGTAATTGCTGGTGGTAGATTTCCCAGGCTTTGGTTATTTGTTTTATAGTTATTTGTCTTGTATTTAGTTTGTGTAGATTGTCAGGGTAAAGATCAAAATCACAGTTATGATTGGCAACATCTAAATACCCCCTAATGTATGCCTCACAAACTTCATGTTGGTATTGATTCTTGAGAAATTCAGGATTATTTTTTTTAATTGTCTTGGGTTCCACATTGTTGGTACAACTAACTTTAAATTCTTTGAAATTCTTGATATCTGCATGCAAGGGCTGTGCGCAATTAATGTAGATTAAGATTTGTGCGATTGTCAGGAATAAGGTCAGAGATTTCAAAGCTAGAACTCAATTCAGGTTTTATGAAAGGGAAAAAATTAAAAGTACCCAAAATTTTTTAGAGGCATTGGGCCAAGCTGGGCAGTAATGTCTCTAACCCTTAAATCCTTTTAACTTTTTCATCATTTGCTCATCATCATTTTTTGGCTGGAAATATTTACCCATTACTTCCATTCGTTTTTTTAATATAAGCAATTTTGAAATCTGAACATAATGTTCAATGGCATCATCGAGATTTTTTCGGGCTCTTCCAGCTTCTGCAACCTCAATATACTCATTTTCTAGTCCAGCTTTCAACCTTTGGCTCGAATTTGCTTTGATTCTTGTGAGGTTAGAAACTGTACTTCTGGCAACCCTGTCTAAATCATCTTCTATGCGCTCTAAATCTTCCAAAGTGGGTGGAGGAACCACGATGGTGACCCTTTGCAGCTCTACGTCACTGGTGACATTCTTGAAGCCAGCAACCTTTATTTCTTCTACTACCAGAGGGATTAACTCTCTACTATACACCATTAAATCTAATGATCTTGGCTTTAAGCCTGGTTCAACGTTTGCTACATCTGTGACTCGCCTAGGTTTCTTGTCAACCATAATTTTAAGGCCGAATAGGGCATTTTTATACGCATCGGCAGATCCAACTTGTGTAAGACTTGTTTTTAAATTATCTATGGCTACTTTCATATTCTCATTTGCTTCTTGCGAATATGAGTCGGTTAATTCCTCTTCATTCATGAGCCACCCCATTTATTCAATTGAAATATAACTAGTCTAGTCTACTATAAAAATCTCTGTTAGTCTACTTTCTTGAAGTGTTAGACTTATATGACTGCTGTAGTCTATTAATTCTCAAATCTGGCGTAGCATTGATTTACTGATTTGAAAATTGGAAGGAATGAGTAAAGACATGACTGCTCTTGTGGGATATGGACTTTTAGCACTTGTTACTACTCTTGTACTGAAACCAGTAATAAAGTTTGGCAAGGGTTTTTCATCTTATTTGTGCGTATTTGGTGTTATATATGCTGTGGTTTTAACGACTGCGCCTAGATCTTATTTCGAACCTAATTGGTTTAAGTTTGTTGGCTTAGTAATTGCGGCTTTATGTGTGATGACTTTCATATTTCTTGTTTGGAGAAGGATGAAAAAGCAGCAAGAAATCATGGATTTGGTGGAGGAGGAATAAGGCTCTAACGTTAATTCACCCTAGAGTTTATTTTTAATATTTGGAATTAAGTCCAGTTTGTTCTGGAACAAGAAGTTTTTGAATGTGATCACTGCCGGACTCAAATTTGATTCCATCAAATTCACAAGAAACCATTGCCTAACAATTGGAAGGTTCTGGATCTTTAGGGTTTTTAACCCGCCATCTTTAATTTCGTTGGTTACCGTGGATGCAGAGATTAATGCTATCCCTAGACCTGCCATCACGCCTTGCTTGATCGTTTCATTTGAAGAGAATTCTTTTCGTTTAAACTCTCGTCCTCTCCCCACAGTATCCAAGAATCGTTCCAACAAAATTCTAGTGCCAGAGCCTTCTTCCCTGACTAAAAAGGTATCGTTTTTAAGTAGGTTGTTTATTTCGTCATTTGAAGCATTCTTGAGTTTTTTTCCTAAATTTAGTAAGTGGTGATTTGGGGGAAGAATGAGAATATGCGGATTGTCTCCCAAAATTTCAGCATGAACTAATGGCTGCCGTGGTGGTCTGCCAGTGATAGCTAAATCAACTTTTCCGTCTTCCAGCGATCTTATTATTTCATTGCGGTTTCCAATTACTAAATCAACTGTAATATCTGGAAGGTGTTTGTTGACCTTTGCTATTATCCATGGGCAGAAGTATTGAGCTGTAGATACAGCGCCCAGTTTCACATACCCTGATTTTCCCAATTTCAACAGTTCTACCGTATTAAAACTCCGATTAATTTGTGCATCTATTTGCCTGAAGAGAGATAACAGTTCTATGCCGACATTTGAAATATTAATACGCCCGTTTGGCCTTCTATCTACGATTTTAACATTTAGATATTGCTCTAACTGGTTAAGTTGTACAGTCACTGCTGGCGGTGATAAGTTTAGTTTTTCAGCAGCATTTGCAAGAGATCCAGATTCTGAAATAGTCTGCAACATTCGGAGATGTTTTAGTGTTATAAGTTTTCTCCAGTCCATTAAAAAAATATAAACTGAAATTAATAATAATTCAATTCTATTTAATAAGAAAATGACTTAAAAGGAAACATGTCGTGAATTTCGACTAGGGAGTAGTATCATGAGTAATCCTCTTACTAACTTTGATCGATTACCGAATGGTCTGAGTTTAAATCTAGCAGATGCCTTGGATCGCTTGGCATCCGTGGCTCAGGATCTTTCGTATATTATTTCGAAAGGGGATATTGGGAACGAAGTTCAATCTCAGACTTCGGTCAATTCTGATGGAGATGATCAAAAGCCTTTGGATGTGTATGCGGATGAGGCGTATTTAAAGAAAATGACTAATTCTTCCATAAGACTTTATGCCTCTGAAGAACAACCTGACGTCCTAGATTTGGGTGGTGCAGGAAACTTGGCTTTAGCTATAGATCCTTTAGACGGTTCTTCAAATATCGACACAAACGTTTCTATTGGTTCGATTTTTTCGATTCGGTCCATACCTGCAGGAGCAGAACTGAATTCGGAAAATGCTAAAGATGTTTTTCTTTCGGCGGGGTCAGATCAATTGGCGGCCGGGTATGTTATCTTTGGCCCACAAACTGTCATAGTATTCACTGTGGGAAGCGGGATAGTAACTTATGTTTTAGATAGAGTTAAAAATATTTTTGTTGAATCAAAAAAAGAAATAAGTATACCTGCCGATACTCGGGAATACGCAATAAATGCTTCTAATGCTCGTCATTGGGAAAAAAGAATGAAAAATTATATCGATGACAGTATTGCTGGTAAATCAGGACCCCGAGGAATAGATTTTAATATGAGATGGGTGGCATCTTTAGTAGCAGAGACACATAGAATTTTGTCCAGAGGTGGGATTTTTATTTATCCAGCTGATTCTAGAAAGGGTTATGGAAAAGGGCGTTTAAGAATGGTGTATGAATGTGCTCCCATAGCATTTTTGATAGAACAGGCTGGTGGTTCTGCAACAGACTGCTGTAATCGAATACTCGATCTATCTGTAGAAAATTTGCATCAGAGAACTCCATTTGCGTTTGGTTCTAAGAGTGAAATTGCTAGGTTGCAGGCTTATAATGATTTACCCGACGCAGAGGTGTCTCCCTTATTTCGCAATCGCGGATTATTTAATTCTTAACTGAAAGTCGTATCATGAGTACTAAACACCCCATTATATCTGTAGTTGGTTCCTCTGGTGCAGGAACTTCTACTGTTAAGGACACGTTCGAGAAAATTTTTCAACGAGAAAGGGTATCTGCCGCCATGATCGAGGGTGATGCTTTTCATCGATTTAATAGAAATGAAATGAAGTTCGAATTGAAAAAAAGGTATGCTGAGGGAGACCAAACCTTCTCTCATTTTTCTTATGATGCAAATTTGTTAGAATCCTTGGAGAAGACCTTTAAACATTATGCAGAAACTGGTACCGCTAAAACCAGAACTTATGTTCATAATCATGATGAAGCCACGATTTATGGTGTCGAGCCAGGTAAGTTCACCGCATGGCGGGAGTTACCTCAAGATACGGATTTATTATTTTATGAAGGACTGCACGGCGCAGCCAAGGATGATAAAGTAAATATACCAAAATATGCAGACTTAAAAATTGGAGTGGTTCCAGTAATAAACCTCGAGTGGATACAGAAAATACATCGAGATACTGATGCTCGAGGTTATACCACGGAAGCTGTTACCGACACAATTTTAAGGAGAATGCATGCATATGTGCATTGCATTTGCCCACAATTCACTAAAACTGACATAAATTTTCAAAGAGTACCTGTAGTTGATACATCCAACCCATTTATTGCTAGATGGATACCAACAGCCGATGAGAGTTTGGTGGTCATTAGATTTAGAGATCCTCATGGGATTGATTTTCCATATTTGGTTTCCATGATTGAAGGAAGTTGGATGAGTAGAGCTAATTCGATTGTTATTCCAGGTGGAAAACTGGATTTGGCAATGCAGTTAATACTTACACCTTTAATAAAGCGGTTAATAGAGCGATCAAAAAAGGCAGAATGAACAAGTTATTAGAAGTAATATTTATTAATTATCATATGGGAGAATGTTATGGCACTTATTACCTTACGGCAATTACTCGACCACGCCGCTGAACATTGCTATGCAGTGCCTGCTTTTAATATAAATAATATGGAGCAGGGTTTGGCAATCTTACAGGCAGCTTCCGCGGTGGACTCGCCAGTGATTATTCAAGCAAGTCGTGGGGCAAGGTCTTATGCTGGTGATGTCATGCTGAGCCACATGGTTAAGGCACTCTCAGAAATGTATCCTGGCGTACCAATTTGCATGCATCAGGATCATGGTAATAATGAAGCGACTTGCCTCTCAGCCATTAAATATGGATTCACATCAGTCATGATGGATGGATCACTTTTAACTGACATGAAAACACCGTCAACTTATGATTATAATGTAGAAATCACATCTAAGGTTACGGCCTCGGCTCATTATGTTGGTGCATCTGTCGAAGGGGAATTAGGTGTGCTCGGTAGTTTAGAGACTGGAGAAGCAGGAGAAGAAGATGGATCAGGTGCGGAAGGTAAGTTAGATCACGATCAACTTTTAACTGATCCAGATCAAGCTGTAGACTTTGTCTCTAAGACTAAGGTTGATGCACTTGCAATAGCATGTGGCACTAGCCATGGAGCCTACAAGTTTAGTAGAAAGCCGGATGGGGATATACTAGCAATGACTGTTATTGAAGCTATACACAATAAATTACCTGGGACTCATCTTGTCATGCATGGTTCATCCTCGGTTCCTCAATATTTGCAAGATCTCATCAATGAAAATGGTGGAGAAATGCCCCAAACTTATGGTGTCCCCGTCGAAGAAATAGAGAGAGGAATTAAATCAGGAGTAAGAAAGGTCAACATCGATACGGATTGTAGAATGGCTATGACTGGCCAATTCAGGAAAATAGCAAGTGAAAAGCCAGCAGAATTTGATCCAAGAAAATTCTTAATTCCTGCGATGCAAGAAATGGAAAACTTGTGTAAAGATCGTTTTGAACGATTTGGAACAAGCGGGAATGCATCTAAGATTAAAGTTAGGTCAATGGATGAAATGGCTGATGAATATGCGAGAGGGGATTTGGATCCCAAAACAGAAAATTAATTTAATCAATATAAATAGGAGATGAATATGCCGGACGGATCTGAAAAGTTAACAGGAAAGGCAAGATACTCAGCAGGTGTTCTTGAGTATAAGAAGATGGGTTATTGGGAGCCTGACTATGAGCCGAAAGACACAGATATTATATCTTTATTCAGGATAACGCCACAAGATGGAGTCGATCCTGTTGAAGCTGCGGCAGCAGTCGCTGGAGAGAGTTCAACAGCTACTTGGACTGTTGTCTGGACAGATCGGCTTACTGCTAGTGAAAAATATCGTGCAAAAGCCTACAGAGTAGATCCTGTGCCAAACTCACCTGGGCAGTATTTTGCTTATATTGCGTATGATTTAGATTTGTTTGAGCCAGGTTCAATTGCTAATCTAACGGCATCAATTATAGGCAATGTTTTTGGATTCAAACCGTTAAAAGCTTTAAGACTTGAAGACATGAGATTGCCAGTGGCCTACGTCAAAACTTTTCAAGGTCCTGCAACAGGTATTGTGGTGGAAAGAGAAAGACTAAATTGTTTTGGCAGACCTCTTCTTGGTGCTACAGTCAAACCAAAACTAGGTTTATCGGGCCGAAACTATGGTAGGGTTGTATATGAGGCGCTAAAAGGGGGCTTAGATTTCACTAAGGATGATGAAAATATTAATTCGCAACCTTTTATGCACTGGCGAGACAGATTCTTATATTGTATGGAAGCAGTAAATAAAGCATCAGCTGCAACTGGTGAAGTGAAAGGTACATATCTTAACGTGACGGCTGGTACGATGGAAGAAATGTACAAAAGAGCTGAATTTGCTAAAGATCTTGGGTCTGTTATTGTAATGATTGACCTTGTCATCGGTTATACTGCTATCCAATCTATGGCAAACTGGGCTAGAGACAATGACATGATATTGCATCTGCATCGTGCAGGACATTCAACGTACACTCGACAAAGGAATCACGGCGTTTCATTTAGGGTCATCGCAAAATGGATGAGGTTGTCTGGGGTAGACCATATACACGCAGGTACAGTGGTAGGGAAATTAGAAGGTGACCCAGCTACCACGAAGGGTTTTTATGATATAATGAGAGAAGAATACAATCCACAGTCACTCGAAACTGGGATATTTTTTGATCAAGACTGGGCTTCGTTAAATAAGTTGATGCCTGTTGCATCTGGAGGCATTCACGCTGGTCAAATGCACCAATTGATTAATTATCTTGGAGAAGATGTTGTTCTGCAGTTTGGTGGTGGAACGATCGGTCATCCTGGTGGCATTCAAGCTGGAGCGGAGGCAAATCGAGTAGCACTCGAAGCGATGATTTATGCTCGAAATGCTGGAGATGACTATGTTCAAAACGGACCTGAAATTCTTGCTCGGGCCGCAAAGAATTGTACCCCGTTGAAACAAGCGTTAGATACTTGGAAGGGTGTGTCATTTAATTATGAATCAACAGATGCTCCCGACTTTGTCGTGACGCCAACAACTTCTTAAGGAGAGAAATAATGAAACTTAGACAAGGTGCTTTTTCATATTTACCCGATTTAGACGACTCTCAGATTCATACCCAAGTGCAATATTGCATAGATCAGGGTTGGGCTGTAAGTGTTGAGTATACTGATGATCCACATCCCAGGAACACTTATTGGGAAATGTGGGGCCACCCTATGTTTGACAATCCCGATGCTGCTGCGGTTGTTTATGAAATTAATGAATGCAGAAAACAATTTGGAGACCATTATATAAGGGTATTAGCTTTTGATTCAACTCATGGTTGGGAAAGTATAAGATTTTCTTTCATAGTAAATAGACCAAAAGAAGAACCAGGATTTCATGTTACTAGGGAAGAGATTAAGGGTAGATCTATGCGCTACACTATAAATTCTTATGCAGCTAAGAATCCAGAGGGGAAGCGATATTAATAAAACCAAATTGTTAATGTTCCTAGAGGATGAAAATGGTGGCTGAAAACCTTAATACGACAAAAATATCCGCGGAAAAAATTGATCTCCACGCCGAACTAATAGAATCTGGCGTGGAGCAAGTTTTATTGGAATTAGATAACACTTTAATTGGATTGGAACCTGTCAAAACTAGAATACGTGAAACGGCCTCATTATTGTTGGTTGAAAAGGCAAGGGAAAAATTTGGATTAGTTCACGAAAGTCCTACCTTGCACATGAGTTTTTCTGGAAACCCTGGTACAGGAAAAACAACTGTGGCTCTGAGAATGGCAGAATTACTTCACAAGCTTGGGTATGTACGAAAAGGGCATTTGGTATCAGTCACACGTGATGATTTGGTGGGGCAATATATTGGCCACACTGCTCCCAAAACTAAGGAAGTGCTAAAGAAGGCGATGGGAGGAGTTCTCTTCATTGATGAGGCGTATTATCTTTATAGACCGGAAAATGAGCGCGATTACGGTCAAGAAGCTATAGAAATCTTACTACAGGTGATGGAAAACAACAGAGATGATCTTGTAGTGATATTAGCTGGATACAAAGCTAGAATGAATACTTTTTTTGAGAGTAATCCCGGATTTAGGTCGAGGATAGCTCATCACATCGAGTTCCCTGATTATACAACTGAAGAACTTTTAGAAATTGGTAACAACATGTTAGATCAATTGAATTATTCATTTACGAAGAAAGCGGAACAAACGTTTCTAGAGTATATCGACTTGCGAAAGGCTCAAGCTCATTTTGCAAATGCTCGGTCAATTAGGAATGCCCTAGATCGGGCTCGGTTGAGACAGGCAAATAGGTTATTCAAGGAAAACAAAGGTCCTGTAGATGCACAAAAATTGAGCACGCTAGAAGAAAATGATATCCGTGAGAGTCGTGTCTTTAGTGGTGGCATTGACAATTAATAAAGAAAAGCCAGTTGTGAGAATAAATTTATTCTTAAGTAAATACGGAGCACGGTTAATAATCTGAATAAGGATCAAATAGTTCTAAGTCATCAACCATAGGTTCCGGTGGCTCATTTATTCGTGTTTGAAGATAAGTTGATCTAGCACTATAGTAGCTATCAAGGCTATTGTACAAAATAGTATCGACCATTGTTCCATATTCATAGCGCTTGTTCAGTATATCAAGAGCTCCAAAGGTAATTAGACTTGCTCCCTCGGCTGGGCCAGACAGCAAACTCATTGGGTTTAGTGTATAATTGGCTAACATTGATAATGATCCTCTGACTGAGCTTGGTCCCACGAATGGTAATTCTATGTATGGCCCTATAGGTAACCCCCAATATGCAAATGTCTCATCAAAATCAGTATCATCTGAAAACAAACTAAGCCTAGAGGCTACGTCGAAAACACCAAAAACCCCTATTGAAGTATTGATAGCAAACCTAGTTACATCTGATGTTGCTTTAATAAACTCCGCCTGACCTAGATGATTTACAAATCTCCTTGGTTCTTGAAGGTTTTCATAAAAATTTGCTGTTCCTAGTCTTAAAGGTCTAGGGACTGCTTGCCCGTAGATATTAGCAGTTGGCTTCAATGTTGTTTCATCAACATGCTTATTAAAGGCATGAATTTTTCTATTGGTTTCCTCAAAGGGATCATAAGGATTTGAACTAGTATTTGCCAGTTGGCTTGTATTGCATGCCGAACTAATTGAGATTATAAGCAATAGAATTAGATGGACTGCAGAATTTTTGCGAAACCTATCAAAAGAAATAAAATTCACTTCTGTGGGATCTTTCTAACATGAATAGACTTTAGACCTAAACTCATACTCTACAATATAGGAGCAAAATAAACAATGTCACTACAAATCACTTTTTATAGGGAAAATCAAAGTGATGAGCTTTGGTTTAAGAGCTAGATTTTTTGTATGAAAGATTGCTGATATGTTATGGAGTAGGCTTTATAGTACTGATAATATGACAACGCTTAAGCTGTATAATACAAAATCTAGGTCTAAGGAAGAATTTAAGCCTATCGATCACAATAATGTACGTATGTACGTGTGCGGACCGACAGTTTATGATCGTGCCCATATAGGAAACGCAAGACCTGTAGTGGTTTTTGATTTGCTTTTCAGAGTGTTAAAATTCCATTTTGGAGAAAAAGCAGTTACGTATGTAAGAAATATTACTGATGTAGATGACAAGATCATAGCGAGGGCCATTCAGGAAGGCCGATCAGTTGAGAATATAACAAGTGAGACCATTGACTGGTTCCAATCTGACAACAGATTTTTAAGAACTTTGCAGCCTACGCATGAGCCTCAAGCTACTGATTTCATTTCTGAAATGATTAGTATGATTAAAAGACTAATCGATTTTGGGAACGCTTATGTAGTAAGTGATGGCCAAGTATTATTTTCTGTACAATCTTTTCCTGAATATGGAAATCTTTCAAATCAGAGCACAAAAGATATGATTGCTGGAAGTAGGATAGACGTTGATCAACAGAAGAAAGATCCACTAGATTTCGTTCTTTGGAAACCGGTCAAAGATTCTTCGACCGGGTGGGATAGTCCTTGGGGCTTTGGTCGTCCTGGTTGGCATATAGAATGTTCAGCCATGACAACAGCTATACTGGGTGATAGTTTCGATATTCATGGTGGTGGGATAGATCTTGTTTTTCCTCATCATGAGAATGAGCTTGCCCAGAGTGTTTGCGCTAGCAAGACAAAAATGTTTGCTAATTTTTGGCTTCACAATGGTTTTGTGAATATAGAGGGAGAAAAAATGTCTAAATCTCTGGGCAATTTTCTGACAGTAGATGATTTGAGAAATCAAAAGATAAGTGGTGACGTAGTTCGCTTCATACTTATGTCTAGTCATTACAGACAACCTTTAGATTGGACAAATCGCAAGGTGTTGGAAGCATTAAAAATTATTGAGCGATGGCAAAAAATTGCTGAACAAACTTTTTTAAAAGACAAATCTAAAATACCGACTAATGAAATCATGGCTGCATTATTTGATGATCTTAATACTCCCCTTGCTATAGCAGAATTACATCAATTGGTAAAAAATCAGGAGTACGAAAGATTCGTTAGTTCAGCACACTTTCTAGGTCTGTTATTACCAGAATTAAGAAAAGAGTATACAACTGTGGATACTAGGAAAAAACAGGCCTATACTAAGTTGATAAAAAAATTGATAAGAGACAGAGAAATAGCCAGAGAACAAAAAGACTACAAGAAATCAGATTCCATTAGAATTAAATTAGAGGAAGCCGGGGTGATAATTAAGGATACTTCCACCGGCACAACCTGGGACATAAAATCTTTTTTTGACCCAGAATCTTTGGAGGAGATTCAGTAATTATGGAGCGAATTTTCTTATTTGATACCACCTTGCGGGATGGTCAACAGACTCAGGGTGTTCATTTTTCATTAGATGACAAACATCGAATTGCCAGTGCACTAGATTCTTTAGGTTTAGATTACATTGAGGGAGGTTGGCCAGGAGCTAACCCGACTGATAGTGAATTTTTTGAAACACCCCCCCAAATAAGAAATTCCATATTTACGGCTTTTGGCATGACTAAGAGGTCTGGTCGATCTGTGGAAAATGATAGTGTCCTCGCTTCTGTAACTAATGCAGGGACTAAAGCAGTTTGTCTCGTGGGTAAAGCGAATGATTATCACGTTAAAAAAGTACTCGGAATTTCTAACGAAGAGAATTTGACTAATATAAGGGAGTCTATCTCACATTTAGTTAAGCTTGGAAAAGAGGCTATATTTGATGCTGAACATTTTTTTGACGGGTATAAATCAAATCCAGGTTATGCCTTAGACTGTTTAATGGCGGCTAATGAAGCCGGAGCTCAATGGATAGTATTATGCGATACCAATGGTGGTACCCTACCGACAGAAATATTTGATGTAGTCAGGCAGGTGATTAAAAATGGTATTTTAGGCCATAAGATTGGAATTCATGCTCATAATGACACAGAAAATGCCGTTGCAAATTCCTTGGCAGCAGTTGATGCAGGAGCTAGGCAAGTGCAGGGGACTATTAATGGTTTGGGTGAAAGATGCGGTAATGCTAATCTGGTTTCGATCATTCCTTCATTAATATTAAAAAACTATTATTCTGATAGGTTCGAGGTTGGGATAAGCAAGGTAAAACTTAAAGAGATCACAAAATTATCCAGATTATTAGACGATATCTTGAATAGGGTTCCCAATAAGGCATCGCCTTATGTTGGAGCTGCTGCTTTTACACACAAGGCAGGACTTCATGCGAGTGCAATAATAAAAGATCCAAAAACTTATGAGCATGTAAGCCCTGAGGATGTTGGGAACGTACGAGTTGTCCCAATGTCTAACCAGGCTGGAAAATCCAACCTTGTAAACAAACTCTCTGAAGCAGGGATCAAATTAGATAAAAATGATGATCGATTAACAGCCATTTTAAATGAATTAAAGATTAGAGAAGACAACGGTTATGCGTATGATGTTGCCGGGGCGTCATTTGAAATTTTTGCTAGAGAGAAGCTTGGTATGATGCCGAGTTTTTTTAATATTAATCGCTATAAGGTCACAATGGAGAAGAGGTTCAATGCAAAGGGACGATTTTCGATTGTTTCTGAAGCCGTAGTGTCTCTAAATTTGGATTCTGAAGAAAGAGTTTCGGTTTCTGAGAGTTTAGATGAAAACGGTCAAGACCAGGGACCTGTGCATGCCTTATCAGCTGCTCTAAGAAAGGATCTAGGGCCTTATCAATCATTCATTAAGGATATAAAGCTAGTTGATTTTAAGGTTAGAATAATGAATGGGGGGACAGAAGCCGTTACACGCGTTTTGATCGATAGTGAGGATGATCTTGGTAGAAGATGGTCCACTGTCGGTGTTTCCGCAAACATCATAGATGCAAGCTGTGCTGCCTTGTTAGATTCAATAAATTGGAAACTCTTACAGGAAAAAGCTAAACCTGAATACTGATTGATAACAAGTAATGCTAGGGCTAAAACTGAAATAGTAGATATGATTGAAAGAATTCTTAAGTCAGATAAAGATTTACAGGAAGGTCTTAAGTTCTTAACCGAACAGGATGGTATTTTATCGCAAGCCATTGATAAAGAACAAAAAATTACTTTAAGAAAGAGGAGCTCAGGATTCCCCTCATTGCTTAAAACGATTGTCAGTCAACAATTGTCTACAACTGCTGCTGGGAAAATCTGGCAGAGAATAGTCGATAACGGCTTAAATAATCAGAAAGGTATTTTGCAGGCCAAAGCAGAAACTCTTTTATCACTAGGTTTATCGAGGCAAAAATGCTCTTACGCCTACGCTTTAGCCTCAGCAAATCTTAATTATCATTCTTTTAGAGAAATGAACTCCGATCAGGTAATTAATGAGTTGATCGAAATTAAAGGAATTGGCAAGTGGACAGCGCAAATTTATTGTATGTTTTCATTAGAGCGAGCAAATGTTTTTCCGTCAGGTGATTTGGCTCTTCAAGAAGCAGTTAGAATTTTGTTCAAACTCAAAGAAAGGCCCTCTGAAAAAGAAGTTGAGAGTAGGGCAGAACACTGGGCGCCCTGGAAGAGCCTGGCAGCTTTAGTACTATGGGATTTCTATGGCAGAGAGCGAAAAAGAAAGGGTGTATTATGGTAAAGGGTTTGTTTGGACCAACTAAAAAATCAATTTCAGGTAAAGTTAATGAATTGGTAATTTTCTTTCATGGATATGGGGCTGATGGTAATGATCTTATTTCGTTGTCTGATCATTTTTCGTCTTTGCTCCCCAATGCTGAATTTCATGCACCAAATGCACCAGATCGATGCGATATGGGTGGATTAGGCTATCAGTGGTTTCCAATAAACCAAAATAATGATGGCACAATTTCTCTGAATGCTACAAACGAGATTATATCTGCAGTGACCATCATCAATGATTGGATTGACGCATTAATTTCTGAGAAGAATGTAAAACCGTCAAATGTCTTATTAATAGGCTTTTCACAAGGAACAATGATGATCCTTGAGGCGCTAATTGCTAGGAGAGAGAAGTTGTTGGGATTAATTGGTTTCTCAGGAGGTTTTCTGGGTGTTTCTCATGAAGGTGAATTATCAGATTGTAAAGACACACCCATTCTGCTCATTCACGGTGACGCAGACCCTGTGGTCCCAGTCAATATGACAACCACAGCAGTAGAGAGTTTAGGCCGAAAAGGATTTCATATAGAAAAGTATATTTGCAATGGCCTGGCACATGGAATTTCCTTAGATGGGTTATCTCATGCTGCAGAGTTCTTAAGAAAAACTATGCTTAAAGACTAAAGTTAATATCAGATTAATTTGCTCATAGAAATTTTATCATTATTTTTTAGTATTCTAAATTTCTCTCTTGTGGGAGAGAGATGAGTAGGCTTTTACCCCCCATAATGAGACAAGAATACCACAAATTAACATATTCCAACCAGCCAAAGACAAATCAAAGAATGTCCATTGGGCCTTTTCGCAAGCAGAAATTGGTGTATTCTTAAGTGATTCAACCAAGTCTTTAGGAGTAAAATTTTCGAAATTTTGGATTCCTGAGCAAGAAAAAACGTTATACCAATAGCCTTCTTCCAAACCAAAATGATATAGGGACAGGATTGTCCCGAAAAACATGTTAGTGAAACCTGCAAAAAGTAGAATAACTTTTTTGTTTCCCAATGTTAATATTATCGATGCAATTATGACATTAATTACATGAGGCCATCTTTGCCATATACACAGAGGGCAAGGTGCCAGATTCATTTCTATTTGAAGATAAAAAGCAAAAAGAAGGGAGAATATTGAAACTAAAATAATGAGAAATGTTAAATAAAAGTTATTCATAATATCTGAAAGGTTAATAATAGAAAGAGAAGAACGATTGCCAAAACAATAACAAACGAAGTGAAATATTTTTTAATAAGCTGAAGGGCCTTTTTGTGAAAGAAATAAATCAGAATAGCTAGTAGAAAAAATCGTATTCCACGGGAAAGTAGAGAAGCCCATATAAATTCAAAGATCGGCATGGAAGTAGTGCCTGACAGTATAGCCACTAATTTATAAGGAATTGGCGTGAGGCCACCCATGAAAACAGCTATAGCTCCAAATTCATTATATTTTATTGAAAAATTGGAAAAATAACTTTCTGCTCCAAACCATAATAGAATGGATTTTCCTAATTCTTCATAAAAATAGGAGCCAATCAAAAAACCTAAACAGCCACCAAGTACTGAAAAGGTCGTTGTTATCAATGCAAATAAAAAAGCTTTTCGGTGATTTGCTAAAGCCAACGGGATTAGTATTATATCAGGTGGAATTGGAAAGAATAATGCCTCACTAAATGCAAATATTGCTAAGATAATTCCCGCATATTTAGATTTTGTGAGTGTCTTGAGGTGATTCGTGATCTTACTAGAAAGTTTTGAATACATTTTAAGATTCGTTTACAAGAAATAATAAGAGTTTTTGTAATTGCATAATTGAATAGATGTTTTTATTTAAAACTACCAGTAGTATGTTTTATTGACGAGCTCAGTTTAGTTCAATTTATTAACAAAGATAAAATTGGGAATTTAGGTGATAAGTATGGAAATTGTTTGGGGCCTTTATATTTTTACGCTAATTAGCGGTATAGGATTTGATTCCTCACATTCATTGACAAACCTTGATACTAACTTCATTACCAAGGAAGAATGTATTAAGGCTGCACAGTTAATGAACTCCGGGCCTTCTCAAGATCGAGAAATTGGATTGGATTCTGGCATAAGAATGCGGTATGTGTGCCTGGCTAAACCGAAGGTCGGAATTGCTATTTGAATGAATTCATAATAAATCTGTTGAACGTTCTTTATTTTTTTGTAACTTTGCTCATGTAATAAATTTGATCTTATACAATTAGTTATTAAATTACGGGCCCGAGTGGCGGAATGGTAGACGCAGCGGATTCAAAATCCGCCGCCTTTACGGGTGTGAGAGTTCGAGTCTCTCCTCGGGCACCAATTTTCAATTTTAATATCCGCTTTATTATTATATGATTTGAATTTCGAAATAATTGTTGACCCAAAATCAGATAATTCAAATCAATTTCATGTTGATTTGGTTTACAAGTGGTATAAAAGTTAATTTTTCTAATACACTTAACAATCAATATGTGGTTTGAATGAGTTTTAATTTAATGACTTTAGCGGTTCCGCTGGATTTGTGATGGGATGAGTAGCAATGGTATCTCCGCTTTTGAAATCAAATGTTAAAAGAGACCCTAGTTTACCAAAAGGTAGGCAGGTGGATGATTTTGCAAACGAGGAAGTATTATCTATTTTAGGTGACTTGCCTATCGAAAGAGATCTGTTAATTGAAGCTTTGCATAAGCTCCAAGATGGGTTTGACTGTCTGACCCTTCCTCATCTTAGGGCGTTATCTGAAATATTCAGAATTAGTCAAGCTGAAGTATATGAGGTTGCTTCATTTTATCATCATTTTGATATTGTGCATGAAGGTGAAAATAAACCCCCAGCCCTCACTATTAGGGTCTGTGATGGTTTATCATGTGAGATGGAAGGTGCACGGTCTTTGATTTCAAATCTTCGAAAATCTATAGACTGTACAAAAATTAGGATCCAGGAGGTTCCCTGCATTGGTCGATGTGCAAACGCACCGGCTGTTCAGGTGGGAAAAAGAGCAGTAGATAATGCATCTGCAGAAAAAGTTCTCAAAGCAGCAAAGGGATCTAGAGATCCTATGATTCCAAATTACCAAAATTTAGAGCAATACCTAGCAGATGGCGGGTATGGTTGTCTAAAAACTGTTCTGCAGGGAGCTATGACTTTTGAAAAGGCAATAACTATTCTTGCGGATTCAGGATTGAGGGGATTGGGAGGTGCAGGATTTCCAGCTAACAAGAAATGGCAATTTGTTAATTCCTATGATGGAACTAGGTTGATTACTATCAATGGAGACGAAGGTGAGCCAGGTACTTTTAAGGACCGTTATTGGTTAGAAAGTAAACCTCACAAAATGCTGGAAGGTGCTCAAATAGCGGCTCACCTGGTTGGTTGTGAAAGAATTTATCTCTATATGCGTGATGAATATCCTGCTGTATTGGAAATACTCAAGAGGGAGATAGAAAAGCTAAAATCTGAAGACTTTTGGTTGATTCCAATTGAGGTACGAAGGGGGGCAGGGGCTTATATCTGCGGTGAAGAAAGTGCTATGATAGAGTCTATTGAAGGGAAGAGGGGATTGCCTCGGCATAGACCTCCATATATTGCGGAAAAAGGGCTATTTGGACTACCTACTTTGAACCACAATGTTGAAACTTTGTTTTGGATTCCTGATATATTGTCTAGAGGCGCGGAATGGTTTGCAAATCAGGGCCTTAGTGCTGGGCACAACGGTGTTCGTTCTTATAGTGTTTCGGGGAGAGTAGCAAATCCTGGGGTTAAAGTGGCACCAGCAGGAATATCTGTCAGTAATCTCATTGATGAATTTTGTGGAGGGATGAAACCAGGTCATACTTTCAAAGCTTTTTTCCCTGGGGGAGCTTCTGGTGGCATTTTTCCTGCAAGTATGGCCGGATTAGCCCTAGACTTTGGAACTTTTGAACCTTTTGGTGGTTTAATTGGTTCTCATGCAGTAGTGATTTTATCTCAACAAGACAATATCTTGAATGCTGTTATAAACACGATCAAATTTTTTAAGCATGAGAGCTGTGGACAATGCACACCTTGCAGAAATGGAACAGAAAAACTTGTTGAATTACTTTCTAATAAGAGTAATGATTTAAGTCTTTATGAAGATCTCATGCTTGTTATGAGAGATAGTTCGATTTGTGGATTAGGTCAGGCAGCTACAAACTGCTTAAAACATTTATTGGAATATTTTCCAGAGGATTTACATGGCGTTAGATGATAAAAATTCTTTTGATAGTCGTGTAAAATTTAGTTTGGACGGCCAATCAGTGGATGCCCACAGTGATGAAACGATATGGCAAGTCGCACAGAGAATAGGAGTGGAAATACCTCATTTATGTTGGAAGGACGCACCTGGATACCGGGCTGACGGTAATTGCAGGGCATGTATGGTTGAAATAGAAGGAGAAAGAACGCTAGCGGCCTCATGCATACGTAAGCCAACTCCAGGAATGAAAGTGTCCACTTCGAACAATAGAGTAGATAAAAATCGTCAGTTGGTATTTGAACTATTACAATCTGACATGCCTGCTCGACAAGAAAGCCCTGATCCTAATGCCCATTTCTGGAAGCAAGTTGATTTGGTTTATAAAAGTACAGAAAATCGAATGCCTAGCTCAAGGCCAGGTGCGAGTAAAAGAATACCAGTGGATAGCATTTTTCATGACTCTTCACATCCATCAATAGCCGTAAATCTAGACGCATGTATTTCATGCGGCTTATGCGATAGAGCGTGTAAAGAGGTGCAGGTTAATGATGTCATAGGCATGGGCAATAGAGGAATGGAATCAAAGCCAATATTCGATTTTGCTGATCCTATGGGTTTTAGCTCATGTGTGGCGTGTGGAGAATGTGTTCAAGCTTGTCCAACAGGGGCATTAATGGAAAAAACTTTGTTGAATCCTGAATCAACAAAGAGAAATGTTTATCCTGATAAAGTTGTCGATAGTGTCTGCCCTTTCTGTGGAGTGGGTTGTCAGACGTCTGTTCATTTGGTTGGGAACGATATTGTTAAGGTGGATGGAAGACAGGGGCCTGCCAATAGAGGTAAGCTATGCGTTAAAGGACGCTTTGGAATGGACTATGTGATGTCTCCCGAGAGATTGACTAAACCTTTAATTAGGCTCGAGTCAGCTATCAAGGAACCTGGGATACGTATGGGATTTGGAGATATAAAGAATTATTTTCGGGAGGCTACATGGGAGGAAGCTTTTGAGCACGCAGCTTCAGGTTTTAATAAGATACTGGGGGCAAAAGGAGGAGCATCACTTTGCGGATTTGGATCAGCTAAAGGTACTAATGAAGAAGCATATCTTTTCCAAAAGTTTGTAAGGCTGGCATTTGGTACAAACAATGTGGACCATTGTACGCGGCTCTGTCATGCATCTTCCGTTGCGGCTCTTATGGAGGGTATAGGGAGTGGCGCGGTATCAGCCCCTTTTACTGCGGCCGATGATAGTGATTGTATAATGGTAATTGGGGCACGACCTGAACAAAATCACCCAGTTGCCGCAACATATCTTAAGCAGGCAGCAAAGCGGGGGGCAAATTTATTGGTTTTTGATCCTCGAACACAAGGTCTTATGCGACATGCTAGTCATCCAGTTGTTTTCAAGCCTGGCTGTGATGTGGCACTGTTAAACTCGATGCTACATGTAATAATTGATGAAAAACTATTTGATGAACAGTACATTCAAGCTAACGTGGACGGTTTTGATGCATTAAAAAAGAAAGTAAAAGATTTTTCGCCTGAAAATATGGAAGATGTTTCTGGTGTTTCAGCTTCCTATGTTCGCGAATTTTCGCGAATTTATGCTACTTCTGAAAGATCAATTATTTTCTGGGGTATGGGTGTCTCACAACATGTTCACGGAACCGATAATGCGAGGTGTTTGATTGCTTTAGCTCTAATAACTGGCCAGGTGGGTAGGCCTGGAACGGGACTCCATCCCTTGCGAGGGCAAAATAATGTCCAGGGGGCTTCTGATGCTGGCTTAATTCCAATGGTGTATCCAGATTATCAATTGGTTGAAGATGCCGATATTCGACGGACTTTTGAGGACAAATGGGGTAGGAGTCTAGATCCTGTTAAAGGATTAACTGTAGTAGAAATTATGAATGAAATTCACAAAGGCGGCATCTCTGGGATGTATGTAATGGGAGAAAATCCGGCTATGTCAGACCCGGACCAAAATCACGTGAGGTCTGGTTTGTCGAAGCTAGACCACCTTGTTGTGCAAGACATATTTCTTACAGAAACAGCTTGGTTTGCAGATGTGATTTTTCCGGCATCTGCACAACCAGAAAAGGCTGGGACTTACACTAATTCAAATCGACAAGTACAAATAGCTTTCCCAGCCAGAAAGACTCCTGGTGAATCTAGGCAAGACTGGCGTCTGATCGTTGATCTAGCAAATAGATGTGGACTAAGTTGGGATTACGGAGCAGTTTCAGAGGTTTATGAGGAGATGTCTTCAACAATGCCTAGCTTAAATAATATTAGTTGGCATAGGTTAGAAAAAGAGGGCGCAGTTTGTTATCCAGCTGATGATGTCAGCAGTCCTGGAAATGAAATTCTTTTTGCTGAAGGTTTCCCGACTTCTGATGGCAGAGCTAAAATAGTTCCAGCTGATCTAGTGCCTCCAGACGACGTGCCTGATGAAAAATTTCCCATGATTTTGACCACAGGAAGATTGCTCGAGCATTGGCATACAGGTGCCATGACTCGAAGGTCAAAAATGTTAGAAGCTCAGGAACCTACCCCAACAGTGTCCATGCATCCAAAAGATATTAAAAAGCATGGATTTAAAAGGGGTGAATTAGTTTTAGTAGAAACGCGCAGGGGAAAAATTAAAATCCTTTTGCGTGAGGACCGGGACGTAAGTTTAGGAATGTTATTTATTCCTTTCTGTTTTACTGAAGCTCCGGCAAACTTCCTGACTAACCCACAGTTGGATCCTTTCGGTAAAATTCCAGAATTTAAATTCTCTGCCGCCAATATAAGGAAAGTTTCTTAAATCAATTCTCAGGTAAATTGGTTGGCGAATCCACGTTCATTGTGGGGCGTGACATTAAAAGCAGTTTTGTAGCACTTTGAAAAATGTGAAGATGAAGAAAACCCACATGCTAAAGCTATCTGCAGCACATTCATTTCAGTTTGTAAGAGCAAGTTCCGTGCTTTTTGTAATCGCAACTCCATGTAGTATCGTTTAGGTGACTTAGCAAAATAACGTTGAAATAGGCGTTCCAATTGCCTAATAGATATACCCAAGTTAGCAGCCAATATTAAGGGTGACAGGGGTTCTTCTATATTACTTTCCATACTTTTAATCGCTGTTAGAATTTTTGGATTCCTAGCGCCTATGCGGTTTGGGATAGATGGCAACTGTTTGTCCAATTCCGTTCGTATTGAGTCATGAATCATTTGGTCTGCAATCAATTGTGCAAACCCTGTGTGGAAGTCCTGCGATATAATATAGAGCATCAGATCTAAAGATGCGGTACCTCCTGCGGAAGTAAACCTTCGTTTATCAATAGCATATATTGATTCAGTAATCATTAGATCACTAAATTCTTCTTTAAGTGAATCTTGATTCTCCCAATGTATTGTTGATTTACAGTCATTTAGGAGGCCAGCTTTTGCCAGAATGTAGGTGCCAGTGCAAATTGCTCCAATGGTGGTATTTTTTCTAGCCTCCTTTCTTATCCAGTTCATGAGTGATTTGTTTGTATGATTTTTGACATTTTCACCAGAACACAACACGACATAATTAGGGCTTTTGGCACTATAAATATCAACCTTAACATCTATAGATATACCGTTCGAGCAAGTGACTTTCTCCCCATGTTCAGAGGCTAACTCCCAGCTATATACATTTTTCTTTGCTATCCGGTTTGCTAATCGTAGTGGTTCTATAGCATTACTAAAAGCAACTAGAGAAAAATCTTCTATCAGTACAAATAAGAATCTTCTTATAAGCCCTTCTTGGGAAGAAATTCTATTTTGCCAAGTTTCTTGCAATGTTCATCCATAAGTGTTTATAAACCTAGAAATAATATAATGTAGAATGTGGACATTGTTATATTGTACGTCAATAGAAAATTATTTTTATGATGGGATGAGACATTTGATTAATTTGTATGAATTTTTACCGGCTCGGAGATACTATGGAAACTAATTGGGACAGGTCATCTTGGCGACGTAAAGCCAGAAGGCAAATGCCTGACTATTTAGATGCTAAGGAGTTAAGGGGTGCTGAAAATAATCTCAATAATTTGCCACCTTTAGTATTTGCAGGTGAAGTGCGTAACTTGAAATACGAACTTAGTAGAGTTGAAGCCGGAAAGGCATTTTTGCTTCAGGGTGGGGATTGTGCAGAGAGTTTTGAGGAATTTTCTGCTGACTTGATAAGAGATACTTTCAAGGTACTACTTAAAATGGCGGTAGTACTAACATTTGGCGGGAAAAGGCCCGTTGTGAAGATTGGAAGGATGGCGGGCCAATTTGCTAAACCTAGGTCATCTGATTATGAAGAGGTAAACGGGCTTAAATTACCTTCATATCGGGGGGATATTATTAATGGAATAGGTGCTTCTATGGAAGAACGCACTCCTCAACCTGATAGGATGATCCAAGCTTATACACAATCGTCTGCTTCATTAAATTTGTTAAGAGCTTTTAGCCAAGGGGGCTTTGCTGATATTAGTAGAGTGCATTCTTGGTTACTTGAGAGCACAAAAGGCCATACTGGCTACAAGAGATTTTCTGATTTAGCTACAAAAATCACTGAATCTTTGGAGTTCATGAGAGCAGCAGGCATCACATCTGAAAATGCAGATACTTTGCGCAAAGTAGATTTTTATACCAGTCATGAGGCTTTATTACTAGAATATGAAGAAGCCTTATGCAGGAAAGATAGCACTACTGGGTTACCAGTTGCAGGCTCAGGGCACATGATTTGGATTGGGGATAGAACTAGGCAGATAGATGGTGCACATGTAGAATTCTGCAGAGGGGTTCAGAATCCAATTGGGTTGAAGTGTGGTCCTTCTTTAAAAGCAGAAGAATTGATTCAACTCTGTGAAGTCCTGAATCCTGAAAATGAACCAGGTAGATTGACATTAATATCTAGATTTGGAGCTGATTCAATAGGAGATCATTTACCAAGAATGATCAAAGCTGTCAAAGGTGCTGGATTGAGGGTTATTTGGTCATGCGATCCAATGCACGGTAATACAATCAAATCTTCTAACGGATACAAGACTAGACCTTTTGAGAAAATTCTTTCTGAGGTGAGGCAGTTTTTTCAAGTTCACAAATCTGAGAATACCTATCCGGGGGGGGTTCATATAGAGATGACTGGCAAGGATGTAACTGAATGTACGGGTGGAATTCAGTCTATCCACGATGAAGACCTACTTTCGAGATACCATACAGCTTGTGATCCTCGTCTCAATGCTAGCCAATCGCTTGAGCTATCCTTTTTAGTGGCAGAGGAGCTTGAAAAATGTGTCCAGTCTTGAAAAATATTTCCCGCATAGGGTAAATGGAAATTAAGTGCCTTTATTTTTATGGATGACTATATGAAAGATATAGTTGGAGTCATTACAAAGAAAAATTTTGTGAGTGATGACATGATAAAAACGGTTTTAGCGGTTATTGGAGGAAAGGACCCCAGGCGACTTGGGCAAGCAGGTTGTGATTTTACTGTGCTCAAACCTCCTAATGAACATGATTTACTAAAGGTTAGAAAATTAAAGGTAGACATCAATTTTGTCGAGAAATCTAATAGAGAGAAACAGATCGTTGTGGCAGATATGGATGGTACTCTTATTAAGGAGGAAAGCCTAGATGAATTGAGCAAGTTGTTAGATCTAAGAAAAGAAGTGGGAGATCTTACTAATCGGGCTATGCAGGGCGACATGCCGTTTCGTGTTTCTATCCAAAAAAGAATGAAATTGTTGGAAGGTGTGCGCAAAGAGCACTTAGAAGAATGTTTTAGGTATCACATTAATTTACGTGAGGGTGCCGAGGCCCTT
This sequence comes from Paracoccaceae bacterium, assembly GCA_029243395.1. Classification (GTDB taxonomy): domain Bacteria; phylum Pseudomonadota; class Alphaproteobacteria; order Rhodobacterales; family Rhodobacteraceae; genus CACIIZ01. The sequence goes on from JAQWSE010000013.1 coordinate 140,936, forward strand.
ATCAAAACAATGAATGCCAGGAATGCCTTAACCATTTTGGTTTCTGGTGGAATCAAATATTTTGTATCCAGAGTAGCACGAAGGCTCAAGTTTTCGAGTTTTGTTTCAAATGAGGTGGTGTGCAAGAATGGAATTTTGACGGGTGAATTAGAAGAACCTATAGTTGATGATTCCACCAAATTTGATGTCATTAAAAATATTAGTTATAGATGTGGTGTAGGTTTTGAGAATATTTTAGCTGTCGGAGATGGCGCTAATGACATAAGAATGTTAGAGAGCGTTGGGCTTGGTGTGGCATTTCGAGGTAAAAAAATTGTCAAGGCAGCTACAAATATTCATATTGATCATTCAGATCTAACAGCGCTATTATTTCTTCAAGGAATAACTGAGAAATTTTTTAAATAAGTATTAAATATGACTGAAAGACAATTAAATCCAGGTATTTTGATTGTTCTGTCCTCTCCATCTGGGGCTGGTAAAACCTCTCTTGCAACAGATATTGTGGGCAAGAACAAAAAAATAGTGTTTTCAGTTTCTGTCACAACGAGGTCTCCGCGGAGAGGTGAAATTGAGGGCAGGGAGTATTATTTCACAGACCGCTCAAAGTTTAATTCTATGATAAAAAACAGTGAATTCATTGAATATGCAGAAGTTTTTGGAAATTTTTATGGAACACCAAAGAAAGATATAGAGACATTAATCCGAAGAGGTCGAGATGTTATTTTTGACGTAGATTGGCAAGGGGGCACTCAAATAAGGAACTCACACCTTGCTTCTTCTGTCGTATCAATTTTTATTCTACCACCCAGTATTCAAGTTTTGAAGGAGCGTTTATTATCTAGAGCTCAAGATGATCAAAGTACGGTTGACTCTAGAATGCTGGAAGCTCGTTCTGAAATAAGTCATTGGGCTGAATATGATTATGTTTTAATTAATGACGATTTTGTTAAAGTTAGAGATTGTATCATCAAGATTATTGAAGTTGAAAAAATGCGACGGCAAAGACAGTCCTCATTGCCGGACTTCATTGCTCATCTCAATAATGAGTTTGACTTGATAAAAGTTAAAAGTGACAAATAATATGCCGCTTCTATCATTAAATGATAATTCTCCTTATGTTGCTGAACCTAGTTCTTGTTGGTTTGCTCCAAATTGCAATATTATAGGTAATGTAAGTATTTCATCGAGGGTTTCTGTTTGGTTTGGTGCTGTAGTTCGCGGAGACAATGAAGAAATCCAGATTAAGGCTAACTCAAATATTCAGGAAAATTCAATTTTACATACTGATGAAGGGTTTCCATTGGTTGTTGATGCAGGTTGTACTATTGGGCACGCTTCAATATTGCATGGATGTAAGATAGGGGGTAATTCATTAATTGGGATGGGATCAACGATTCTTAATGGTGCTCAGATTGGAAAAAACTGTATTATTGGGGCGGGATCATTAATAGTTCAGGATCAAATAATACCCGAAGGTAGTTTGGTATTTGGTAGACCTGGAAAAATGATTAGACAACTTTCGAAGCAAGAGATTAATTCTAATAAGAGAGCTGCCATGATCTATAGTAAAAAAATAAAGATTTATAGAAGCTCACTACACCATTTTTCTGATTGATAGTGAGGTATAGTGTACATTTTTGAAGATGGTTTTGTGGTCCGTATCGCAAGGAATATTGAAGAAATAAAGGAATCTCAGAAGCTTCGCTATAAAGTTTTTATTGAAGAAATGGGAGGACATTCTCAATCAGAAGCAAGTGAACTACAGTTGGAAAGAGACGAATTTGACGAACATTGCCAGCATCTCCTACTTATCGATCGCAATACGAAAGTCGGCAAGTCGGATGGTAAAGTTGTTGGAGTGATGAGACTGATGCTAGGATCTGAGGCTGAACTTGGAAAAGGTTTTTGTAGTGCCCAGGAATATGATCTGGGAGTTTTGATTAAGTCAGGAAAAAAATGTTTGGAGCTGGGTAGGACATGTATTGATCCTTCATATCGAAATGGTTTGGCTCTGCATTATCTATGGAAGGGATTAGGATCATATGCTAGCGCAAAGGATGTGGATTTATTGTTTGGTTTGGCTTCCTTTCCTGGAAATAACGTAAATCAAATCTCAATGGCGCTTAGCCTTATGCATGAAAAATATTTAGCACCAAAAAGAATAAGGCCAAAGGCTATAACTGAATGTGCAATAGATATGGCTATAATTCCCAAAACTAAAATAGATAAGGTAAAAGCCTTAGGTCAAATGCCAAGCTTACTAAAAAGTTATCTTCGGTTGGGTGCGATGGTAGGCGAGGGAGCATTCATTGACCGAGTATTAAACACAATAGATATATGCATCATAATAGATTTGCATCAAATGACAGAGAAATATAGAGAGTATTATGGAAAAACCAGATGACCAATATTTATGGAAAGCAGAAAAGGAGGAATCTTTCCCAGAAATAAGTGTGCGTCAAGCGTTAGTTGGGTTGACTAAATTTGTCTTCTTCATGTCATTTACTTTATCCCTTATTCCGTTTTTTTTAATACTAAAAATTTTTTACAAGTGGACTGACATCAAAATCCCAATGTTGTTAGTCAGGAAGTTTTGGTCTCGAGTTGGATTAAAATTATGCGGACTGAATTTGCGAGTGCAAGGACATCTTTCTTCAAAAGTTAGTATAGTGGTATGCAACCATATCTCCTGGTTGGATATCTTAGTTATTCAGAGCGTTACGGATGTAGTTTTTGTGGCAAAATCTGAAGTTAAAACTTGGCCCGGCCTTGGTTTTCTTGCCCAATTGGCCGATACTCTTTTTGTAGAGCGCAAGCCTCAGAAAATTGAATTTCATTCAAAAGAAGCAGAAAAGATAATGTCAATGGGAAACACTATTTGTTTTTTCCCAGAGGGAACAAGCTCTGACGGCCTTAGAGTGCTGAAGTTTCGCTCAGGTTTTTTTCAATTGGCTTACAATAATGTTCTTGGAACATGCAACTCGGTAATTCATATTCAACCATTGTCACTATTCTATGCACCACATAGCGTTGATAAAGATAATGATTTCTATGGATGGTGGGGGAGCATGAGTCTTTTTGCTCATATGGTGAAGATCTTATGCCAATCGTCAGGCACTGTAACTTTAAGGTTTCACCATTTGCTCAGTAGTAGTGATTTCCAAAATCGAAAGCAATTAGCTAGTGAAGCGGAAAAAATCATTGGGGATGAAGTTGCATACAATATTTCTGCCAAGAACTTGAATGAGTAAAGATTATATAATTAGTAACTCTACGTATATTTCAACAAATCCTTGGACATAAAACACTTCTCGCCCAAAGTTTCTTCAATTCGAAGTAATTGATTATATTTTGCGACACGGTCAGTTCTGCTAAGTGAACCGGTTTTAATTTGTCCAGCACCTGTTGCAACAGATATATCTGCAATCGATACATCCTCAGTTTCACCAGATCGATGAGAAACTATTTGAAGGAAGTCATTTTTTTTAGCTATATCGATTACCCTTAAGGTTTCGGTTATAGTTCCAATTTGATTATATTTGACCAAAATGGCATTGCCTGCCCTGCTTTTGATCCCGATCTCTAGTCGCTGTGGGTTTGTTGCAAAAAGATCGTCTCCTACTAGCTGACATTTTGATCCTATTTGTGTGGTCAGATTTTTCCATCCCTCCCAATCATCCTCAGCCATTCCATCTTCTATTGATACTATAGGATATCTTTTTTGTAAGTTTTCCAAAAACTGAACTTTTTGCTCTTGATCTAATCTTAAAGACTCTCCTTCCATATTATATCTTTTCCCATCGAAATACTCGCTTGAGGCACAATCTAAAGCTAGCATGAAATCCCCGCCTGGGGTATAATTCGCTTTTTCAACTGCTTTCATAATATAATCGATAGCATCGGTCGTACTTTTTAAAGGTGGTGCAAATCCGCCCTCATCACCGACTGCTGTGGTGAGTCCATCCGCTTTTAATAGATTTCTAAGTGAATGGAACACTTCTGAACCCATTCGAATGGCATTAGAAATAGAATTGGCTGAGATTGGTATAATCATGAATTCCTGAATATCTAGGCTGTTGTCAGCGTGACTGCCGCCATTTAGAATATTCATCATAGGCATTGGTAATTTCAGGTTTTCTGGATCTTTTGCTAGGTGTATATAAAGGGGGGTTGAGTTAGATTTAGCAGCAGCTTGTGCTATAGCGATTGAAGTTCCAAGAATGGCATTAGCTCCTAGCCTTGATTTATTAGGTGTGCCATCTAAGGCTATTAGTGCTGTATCAATTTCCTTTTGGCCAAAAATATCAAATCCAGTAATGCTATCATTAATTTCTGTTTTGATTGAGTTGACAGCCTTTTGGACACCTTTCCCATGGAAGCGACTTTTGTTGCCATCTCTTAGTTCCACTGCTTCGTGTTTGCCAGTGGATGCACCTGATGGAACGGCAGCTCTTCCAATCACTCCACTAGTTAGTGTTACTTCCACTTCTACAGTTGGATTCCCGCGACTGTCTAATATTTCTCTTCCTGTTACGGACTTAATTTTGCTCATTTTTCTTTTTTCCATACAATTCTAATCGGTGTCCTAATAGCTTGTACCCATATCGAGCAGCTATCTTTTCTTGTAATAGCTCAATTTCTTTATCAACAAATTCAATAATCCTACCAGTCTGCATATCTATCAAATGGTCATGATGCTCTCTTTCGGCATTTTCATATCTGGTCTTTCCATCCTTGAATTCCAGTTTTTCTATAATTCCAGCTTCTTCGAATAGTTTTACAGTTCGATATACTGTCGCAATAGATATTTTAGGATCAATAACACTTACTCTAGAAAAAAGTTCCTCAACATGTGGGTGATCTACAGATTCGTCTAACACTCTAGCAATCAATTTTCTTTGTTCCGTTATACGAAAACCACTACTTGCACACCTTTTTAGAATGCCTTTAGAACCCAATCGTGTATTCATAATTATTCTTTCAACATTAGCTTAGTATCAATTGAATTTTAACAGATAAATAAGGGAGACGCCAACTCAACCATCTTCTTTAGCCTTTATGGATTCCCAGACAAAACTTGGTGAGAATTCCTTTGTTGTGTCATTTTTTCTTTCAAAGTCATCCCTTATTTTAAAATATTCTATGCATCGAAGTGAAAAAATAGTGTTTGCATCGCGTATGCAAAGTTCGGGATCTAGTTCGAGTTTTCTTGCAAGGTTTATCATCGAAAATAATAATTCGCCTATGCCATGGCTGATTTTTTTTTCATGACCTCTTTTTATTGTTTTTTTAAACTCTAGTAGGTTTTCTAAAGTTGTTGTGATAATAGAGCTTAAATCATTAAAATCTAGGCCTAAAGAGCTTGCAGTATTCTGTAATTTTCTTGCCCGATTAAGAGGAGGCAATGATGTATCAGTTCCCATGAAGGGAGAAGGTTCCTCGCCTTTATCAAGGCGTTCTTGTTTTTTAATTTTCTCCCAACTGATTTTTTGTTCTTCAATAGTCTTTTTTTCCTTTTGAATGCCGAAAATATGAGGATGACGCCTAATCATTTTATCTGCAGCTTTATCAATTATTCTATCTATATCAAAAAGCCCTTTTTCTTTTGCGATTTGAGCTTGAAACACTATTTGAAGTAATAAATCACCCAGTTCATCGCATGTTTGCTCGGAATCTCCTTTGCCTAAAGCTTCTGCAAGTTCGTAGGATTCTTCAATAATATAAGGTATTAATGATTTTGAGGTTTGTTCAAGGTCCCATTGACATCCTTCGTTAGGGTCACGCAGTTTTTTAATGATTTCAAGCAAATCTGAAAGAGGTCGTTTTTTTCCTAAAGCCATTTTTTTGGAACCGCTTTTTATTAAAATGTTGTTAGAAATAAAAGAAAAGCTAAAAAAACCTGGATCCGTTTAACCATCGCCACGAAATGGAGCTACATATTGTAATGCCATATCCCATGGAAAAAAAATCCACGTATCCTGGCTGACTTCAGTAATAAAGGTATCTACCTCATTTCGGCCAATTGGCTTAGCATAGATGGAAGCAAAGTGTGCCTGAGGGTGGCTTGCTCTTACCAATTGCATGGTTTTCCCACTATCAACTAAATCATCTATTATAATAATTCCATCTCCATCCAAAATGACATCAGAATTTGGGGGTTTTAAAATTTTTGCTTCTGATTGACTGTTGTGGTCATATGATTTTATAGAAATTGTTTCCACAATTCTGATGTCTAATTCTCTAGCTATAATCATGGCTGGAACCATTCCTCCTCGGGTAATAGCTATTATGGCTTTCCATTGCCCTCCGAGAGGTCCTTTGCCCTCTAGGCGCCATGCCAATGCTCGACTATCTCGATGGATTTGATCCCACGATACATGGAAACCTTTTTCGTGAGGTAAGCGCTCTTTCAATGCTCTAAATCCTTTCTGCCAGTGACAACGTCTATATCTGGAGCATCTTCAGCTTTCATTCCAACAACGTGGTAACCAGCGTCAACATGTAGATTTTCGCCAGTTACTCCAGAAGACATGTCCGAAAGCAAAAAAAGTGCTGCTTTCCCTATTTCACTTTGGGTCACATTTCGTCGTAATGGCGAATTAAGCTCGTTCCACTTCATAATATATCTAAAGTCCCCAATCCCTGAAGCAGCCAGCGTCTTTATAGTACCTGCTGACAACGAATTCACTCTGATGTTATTTGGTCCCATGTCCATGGCCAAATATCGTACTGATGCTTCTAGAGCTGCTTTAGCTACTCCCATAACATTATAGTGGGGCAGTACTTTTTCTGATCCATAATATGTCAGTGTAAGAATTGATCCACCTTTAGTCATGATTTTTTCTGCTCTTTGTGCTACAGCAGTAAAAGAAAAAGTAGATATAGAGAGCGTGTTCGTGAAGTTTTCTTCTGAAGTACTAATATATCTACCACGTAGTTCTGATTTGTCAGAAAATCCGATTGCATGAACTAAAAAATCTATATTGCCCCATAGCTCTTGCAGATTCAAGAACACTGAATCTATAGAATCTGGATTGCCCACGTCACACTCAATCAGTACTTCACTTCCAATTCCTTCAGCCAGTGGTACTAGTCTCTTTTTTAAAGAATCTGTTTGATAGGTGAAAGCAAGTTCTGCACCGGCAAGACTGCATGCCTCAGCTATACCCCAAGCTATTGATTTATTGTTGGCGACCCCCATAATTAAGCCACGTTTACCTTTTAAGAGACCTTCAACCATATTTTTTTAACACATTTTGAGTTAAATTGAGATACATCAAAAAAAATCCTTTAAAATATTTTAGTATTATTATTCCATAATGCTTTATGTTTTTGTAGAATACTTTTGAACAACTTTCAAAGGTAATATTAATTTTTGGAGATTTGATGCAAAAAGATCCTATCAAGAAGGTTTTGGCTTGGATGAATCTTGCTGCGAGCGCTGAAATAAACGACCCTGAGGCAGTTTCTCTTGCTACTGTTGATCAGAATGGCTTCCCAAATGTTAGAACAGTTTTATTAAGGAAAATAGAGTCGGACGCGTTTCTATTTTTCACTAATTACACTTCAAAAAAATCTCAGGAAATAGAATTTAATAGTAAGGTGGCGCTTTCATTCCACTGGAAGAGTCTAGCAAAGCAAATCCGTATACGCGGTATCGCTGAAAAAGAAGATGGCGTTGTGGCTGATGAGTATTACCATGCTAGAGCCTTGGGTTCAAAAATAGGGGCATGGGCTTCAAAGCAAAGTTCGGTCTTGCTTAACAGAAAAGAATTACTGGAAAGAGTGCGTGAAGCAGAAAAGAAATTTAAGGACAATCCTCATAGGCCTAGTTTTTGGGGAGGGATAAGAATAAGACCTTTATCAATAGAATTTTGGCAGGAGGGGGAATCTCGACTTCACGAAAGGGAATTGTGGAATAGAAGTGACATTGGGGAAAAATGGTTTAACTGCCTTCTTTATCCTTAGACCATTTAATTGAGGAATTTTCTGGTGTTAGATAATAATAGAGGTTGCTTATTAGAAAAACAGTTTTAATATTAGCGTATTAATTTTTAAAGTAGTTCAAGATGAGATGGGATAAAGGGGTCTTGAACGATGCAAAAGATGCAGGGTCATGTAAAGTGGTTTGATTCTGTCAGGGGCTACGGTTTTTTAGTCGTAGATGACAGTGATGGTGACGTATTGTTGCATGCAAACGTGTTGAAAAACTTTGGACGTAGCTCAATTGCGGAAAATTCGATTATTGAGTTTGAATTACAAGAAACTGAAAAGGGCCGGCAAGTCATAACAATTCACGAGATTCGTAACCCAGTAAACGATGACTGTGATAGTATGAAAAAAAATCAAGAATCCGAAAAATTATATGGAAAAGAAATTGAGCCTGCTAGGGTTAAATGGTTCGACAAATCCAAGGGATTCGGTTTTGCCAACGTTTTTAAATCTAATGAAGATGTGTTTTTGCATATGGAAGTTTTGAAAAACTATGGTTTATCTGATCTTCAGGTGGGTGAGGCAATCGCAATTCGAATTGTGGATGGACCGCGTGGTAAGATGGCTGAGGCCATTTTCTCATGGGACAATCAAATTACGAATGAGAAATCCTAGTATTGTTCAACTTTGCTTAACTAATTGAATAATTATCCTAATTTAAGAATAAATGTGGAATGGAAAATTATTTTTTTTTGCAAAATTCAACCAAGGATTTGTTGCTATTCAGGCCCTCATTATGTTTCCTAGAAGTGCGAAGAGAAAAAGCTTCCATTTTATTAATTAAAATAATAAAACGAATTGTTCGGAGTGTAGCGCAGTCTGGTAGCGCATCTGGTTTGGGACCAGAGGGTCGGGAGTTCGAATCTCTCCACTCCGACCATGCAAGGGAATATCTTTGATTTCAAGCTTTGTAGTCCTCAATCCCTAATAAACTTTCATAAAATCCCTGGTAGGTTAAGATTATTGAATCTGGCACAATCTAGGGCATCTTCGTATCCGGCGTCTGCATGACGCATAACCCCAGATGCTGGATCATTCCATAACACCTTCGCAAGTTTTTCGTCTGTAGCATTTGTCCCATCACAGCAAATTACCATCCCAGCATGCTGAGAGAATCCCATTCCAACGCCTCCACCATGATGAATGCTAACCCATGTTGCCCCTGATGCAGTATTTAAAAGTGCGTTCAAGAGTGGCCAATCTGATACAGCATCGGAACCATCCTTCATCGCTTCGGTTTCCCGGTTTGGTGAGGCGACCGAACCCGAGTCCAAATGATCGCGTCCGATGACCACGGGGGCCTTGAGTTCGCCGTTGCGAACCATCTCATTAAAGGCCAGCCCCAGTTTGTGGCGCACACCCAGACCCACCCAGCAGATCCGCGCGGGTAGGCCTTGAAAGCTGATTCGCTCGCGCGCCATGTCTAGCCAGTTGTGGAGATGCGGGTCATCCACCAGTTCCTTGACCTTGGCGTCGGTCTTGTAAATGTCTTCGGGGTCACCCGACAGCGCGCACCACCGAAAAGGGCCGATGCCCTTGCAAAATAGCGGACGGATATAGGCGGGCACGAAGCCTGGGAAGGCAAAGGCACTTTCCAAGCCTTCGTCTAGCGCGACCTGACGGATGTTGTTGCCATAGTCGAGCGTTGGCACACCCACATTCCAGAAATCCACCATGGCCGCAACATGGATTTTCATCGAAGCGCGTGCGGCTTTCTCTACCGCCTTGGGATCGCTTTCCTGTTTATGACGCCACTCCGCTACGCTCCAGCCTTGGGGCAGATACCCGTGGATAGGGTCGTGGGCCGAAGTCTGATCGGTAACAATATCAGGGCGGACGCCACGCTTCACAAGTTCGGGGAACATGTCTGCGGCGTTGCCAATAAGGGCTACGGATTTTGCCTCGCCGGCTTTGGTCCAGCGATCAATTATTGCTAGCGCTTCATCGAGTGAATGGGTTTTTTCGTCGACATAGTTTGTGCGCAGTCGGAAGTCCGCACGGGTTTCGTCGCATTCCACCGCTAGGCAGCAGGCGCCTGCCATCACAGCAGCCAAGGGCTGCGCGCCGCCCATCCCGCCAAGGCCGCCCGTCAGAATCCAGCGACCCTTTAGGTTGCCGTCATAATGCTGGCGGCCCGCTTCTACAAAGGTTTCGTAGGTTCCTTGAACAATGCCCTGCGAGCCGATGTAGATCCACGATCCGGCTGTCATCTGGCCATACATGGCCAGTCCCTTCTTATCCAGTTCGTTAAAATGGTCCCAGTTGGCCCAATTCGGCACGAGGTTGGAGTTTGCGATCAAAACACGCGGTGCGTCCTTATGGGTGCGGAACACGCCAACGGGTTTGCCTGATTGCACGAGCAGCGTTTGGTCGTCTTCCAGATCCTTAAGGCTCGCGACGATGGTGTCAAAATCCTTCCAGGTCCGCGCAGCACGTCCAATGCCACCGTAAACCACCAGTTCATGCGGGTTTTCAGCGACATCGGGGTGCAGGTTGTTCATCAGCATCCGCATTGGTGCTTCCGTTAGCCAGCTTTTGGCCGTGATTTCGGGTCCTGTGGCTGGATAGACATCGCGAATGTTATTACGTGGATTGGTCATAGAGTTGCTCCCTCAATGTGCCAGAAAATGACCGGCGATAATGTTACGTTGAATTTCTGAAGAGCCTTCGTAAATCCGCTGGATCCAGAGGTCGCGCGTGAGATTTAGAACACGAAATCTGTTCAAAGATTTCATAGAATGCCCTCCCGTGTCATAGTGTCGAGCCGTGACAGAATCTTGGAAAGGGGTGTGCGCAAGTGCCGGGCCTTGCCTGAATCAAGCGCCCAAGGAGTAGTTTCAGAGGCAAGATAGGTGGATTGCGCGAGTTCCATTTGGATTGCATGAAACCCTTCCGAGGGGCGGCCATAATAGCGTGTCGTCCAGCCACCTTTAAAGCGGCCATTCAGGACGCTGGTATAACCGTCTGTTTCTTCGCAGATTTCCAGCACCGCTGTTTCGATGGGTGGAGCACATGTCCTGCCCATATTAGTGCCGATGTTGAAATCGGGTAGCGTTCCGTCGAACAGAAATGGAATGTCGCTGCGGATGGAATGGCAGTCGTAAAGAATCACAACGCTGTGTTGCGCGTGCACGCGTCGAAGCTCGGCTTCAAGTGCCGCGTGATAGGGCGCGTGAAAGGCAAGGCGGCGCACCTCAATTTCTTCGGCGGTGGGTGCCTTTATCCAAATTGGATTCCCGTCAAAATCGGTCTTTGGTACCAGCCCGGTGGTGTTTTGTCCGGGATAAAGGCTTTGCCCCGATGGGTCACGGTTTGCGTCGATGGCATAGCGGTGGAACGTGGCCTGGACCATTGTCGCGCACTCCAGTAAGCCCTCGTAGAGCGTGTGGACATGCCAATCCGTATCGTCGAGCCCTTGACCTCGCTCATTCAATTGGGTGCGGATGGCGTCGGGTAGCCAAGTGCCGGTATGAGGCAAGCCAAGAACAACGGGGCTGTTTCCGCGGGTGACTTCAACGGGGGTCATATGAGTAACTCCGGCATGGGCACGCCCGCCGCTTGGGGCAGGGTACCGTTGAGAACTAGAGTTGCTGCTGCCTCAAGGTCCGGCGCCATATAGCGATCGTCGGTTAGGGTTGCTACGCTCTGGCGCAGATGTTTGATCACTGCACGCAATGGTACGCTGGTTAATAGAGGTTCCCGAAATTCGATCCCTCGCGCGGCACAGAGCAATTCTACGCCAATGATGCGCTCGAGGTTGGCAACCATCCGACCCAAACGAACCGCGCCATGGGCTGCCATGCTTACGTGATCCTCTTGGTTGGCGGACGTTGGGGTGCTGTCTGTCACGCAGGGATTTGCCAGATGCTTGTTCTCGCTCATTAAGGCGGCTGTAGTCACTTCGGCAATCATCAGGCCTGAATTCAAACCGGGGTTTGGTGTTAGGAAAGGTGGTAGGTCGAAGCTAAGTGTCGGGTCTACGATCAAGGCAATACGGCGTTGCGAGATGGCACCAATTTCTGCTACGGCCAGCGCAATCATGTCAGCGGCAAACCCGACGGGTTCGGCGTGAAAATTTCCTCCTGACACGATAAGACCCGCCTCGGATAGGACAAGTGGGTTGTCGGTGGCGGCGTTCGCTTCGATTTCAAGGGTGCGCCCAGCCATGCGTAGCATGTCCATCGCGGCACCCGTTACCTGTGGTTGGCAGCGAATGCAATATGGGTCTTGAACACGGCTGTCACCCTCCCGATGGCTTTCGCGGATTTCTGAGCCAGCGAGCAGCGCTCGTAAGGTGGCGGCGGCATCTATCTGCCCAGCGTGGCCGCGCAATTCGTGGATTTCCGGCTGCAAGGGTGCGGTAGAGCCCATGATCGCGTCTGTCGACATGGCCGATGTGACCAGTGCCGCCCCCATCGCGCGCCAGGCGTCAAAGAGGCCAGCGAGTGCGAAGGCAGTTGAAAATTGCGTGCCGTTGATCAGCGCAAGGCCTTCTTTGGCCTCCAGTTCAACCGGGTTCAACCCTGCACGCCTAAGAGCTTCGCATCCCGGCAGAGTTTGGCCTGCATAGTCGGCTTCACCGTGGCCCATCATCACCGCTGCCATATGAGCCAATGGGGCAAGGTCGCCGGATGCGCCAACTGACCCTTGCACGGGGATCATCGGCGTAACGCCGCGTGCGAGCATCTCTTCGAGAAGCGTGATGAGTTCCATCCTGGCCCCCGAAGCCCCTCTACCAAGACTGAGAAGCTTGAGCGCCATCATCAGACGTGCATGTGCGCGTGTGCTTGGCTCGCCGACGCCGCAGCAATGCGACAAAATCAGATTGCGTTGCAGCGTCGCTGTGTCCTTTGCCTCAATCTTGACCGACGCGAGTTTGCCAAAGCCGGTATTGACGCCGTAAACCGCTGTGTTGCTATTTGCGGCTGCAGCAATCTGTGCAGCGGCTTGCGTGATTGCGGCGTGGCAGGCGGGATCAAGGCGCACCGGGGCATCTGAGCGCCAGAGAGCTTCAAGTTGTGTTAAGGACGTTTTGCCCGGTGTCATGATATGGGTCATACCAAACCGCCAAAGATGCGTGCATGCAAAGGGTTAATAGCAATGCCATAAGAAAGTTCAGCGGGCTCAGATATATTCCAGATCGCAAGGTCGGCACGCTGGCCAGGTGCTATCACTCCGCGATCTGCAAGGCCCAATGCGCGTGCAGCATTAAGTGTGGTGCCCGCTAGTGCCTCAGCCGGGGTAAGACGAAAGAGTGTGCAGGCCATGTTCATGGCTAATAATAGTGATCCCAGAGGCGAGGAGCCTGGGTTCCAGTCTGTGCCAACGGCCATTGGCACGCCATGGTCGCGGAAGGTCTGGACGGGCGGAACCTGTGTTTCGTGGATGGTGTAGAACGCACCAGGCAGCAAAACGGCCACTGTTCCTGCTGCAGCAAGGGCAGCGGCATCTGGTGTTTGTGCGTATTCCACATGATCTGCCGACAGCGCACCGTATTTGGCTGCCAGTGCAGTGCCCCCAATGTGGCTGAGTTGTTCAGCGTGCAGCTTGACCGGCAGATTGAGGGCTAATGCCTTCTTGAAAACACGAGAAATCTGTTCTGTGTCGAATGCAATCCCTTCGCAGAAACCATCCACGGCATCGACAAGTTTTTGGGCGTGAGCCGCCTCTAAGGCGGGTAGGCACACTTCGTCGATATAGGTGTCGGCGTTTGCTCCTGGGGGCACCGCGTGGGCGCCAAGAAAACTTGTCACTACATTTATTGGGCGGTGGTGTTCCAGCGTTCGTGCAACGCGCAGAATTTTTATTTCTGTGTCAATGTCGAGGCCGTAGCCAGACTTGACTTCGATTGTACCGACCCCTTGGGCAATTAACGCATCGACCCTAGGTAAAGCGCTGGATAGTAGTTCAGCTTCGCTTGCTTCTCGCGTTGCGGTGACGGTTGATGCGATCCCACCGCCGGCGCGGGCAATTTCTTCGTAACTGGCGCCATTCAGGCGCATTTCGAATTCGTGCGCTCTGTTACCCCCGTGAATGATGTGGGTGTGGCAATCTATTAGAGCGGGGGTAATAAGGCGGCCTTGCATATCTTTTTGTGTGATAGAAAAGAATTTTTCTGGTAAGTCTGTTGATGATCCAGCCCAGATAATTCTGTCATCTTCAATTACAATAGAACCATTTTCTATTAGCCCGTAGCTAAGTTCTTCGTCCATTGTTGCTAGGTGGGCATTTGTAATTAGCTTTGAAGACATATTTTTTAAAACCATAACAAAATGATAAATGATTTTTTTTGCTTTACCATAGTCAATTTAACTTAAATTTTAATACTCTTGTATCATTAAAATTTGATTAGATAAGAGTGTAAAATGGCTTGTCTTTTCTCTTTTCCGTCTAGTAGCTTTGCACGGTGTTTTGGATTTCTTTTTTTATATTCAGTCATTTAATGAATGGTTTACTATACGTATTCTTAGTTTCTGGTCGTTTTATGAAACGTTTTTTTCTAAATCGTTCTTGCATTTTTTTATGGCTAGTTTTGCTGCCATCATTGAAAGTACCAAACCATCTGTCTAAAGGTAAGATCCCATCAGCATAGTTACATTCAAAATATTTATGGTGTAAATAATGGGCGTAAGAATCAAGGTCAAATCCAACTTTTCCCTTTGATGCAACGAGCCTCTCAAAGCCAGCGTGGCCAGGTGCAGGGCTGAGTCCAGCATGAACTAGGGTCAAGACTACAAAAGCAGGATGAAAGGGTAATAAAATAAATAAAAGCGCGCAGGAAAAATACATTAAGTGTTCAACTGGGTGCATTGCTAATCCAGACCAAGGCCCTGGGTTTGTATTTTTGTGGTGAACATAATGAGCGATCTTGTATAGTGGTAGCCAATGGATTAAGCGATGGATTACATAGAAATGAAAGTCTCTCCACAAATGAATAAGAAAAATCATTGCGCCAAAATAAATTGGCTGCACAGTTGGTGATACTAAATTAAGATAACCGTTGGCAGCTAAACTGAGAATAAAAACTTCAAATAAAGTCCAAATACTGACCCCACTTATGAAAGTGAGAAAAATATTGTCATAAGTTTGATTGCCAAATAAGAATATCTTACTCTTCATATCTGGCCACCTTGGATTGAATTTGAAAGTAATCCCCTGTGTTTTTTTCAAGAAAAGTCTCAGATGGAATAACCCGTAATATATCATGACTAATATTGAATTACGTGCATACACAATGATTAGTAGATTAAACGTTATATAGGTATAATCTTCTAATTGAGGTGAAAAAAGATACCAAGCTATTAATCCTGTAGCCATATAAAAAAGGTTCCAAGGCATAAAATATCCTGGTATAGAAACAATCCATGCTAAAGCAGATAAGGGTTTTACCGGCCATATAAAAACTGGTGGGTATCCCACTTTTTTATAAGGATGGTAATGATTTCTCTTATCTCTTATTCCGTACAGGTTCTCCATACTGGATTTTTGGTTTTCATTTTTCATAAAAATACCCAAATATCTCTGGATATTAATTACAATGTGCGAAGTTGCAAAGGGTATTTATTACATTTGATGCAATAGTTTTCCTGTTTCCTCCAGCGGAAGATGTTCTGGTATAAGAAAAAAAATCAGTTAATATAGAATGAATTCATTAAGAGAAAGCAATAAATGAGTATTCAATGTGAGACAGGATTTACTCTGCGGGGAAGATCTATCCCTTCCACCATGTTAAAGAAGATGGACGAAACCAGTTTGTCTGATGATCTTTCTGCTAAGTTAGAAAAAGACGGTTATCTGCTTTTACGCAATGTATATGATGTTAATGAAGTTATTGAGGCAAGGAGAATGATTTTAAAGTCCTTGCATGAAGTGGGGGAAGTCAAAGAGCCATATGATTCAGGTATTTTCTCGGGAGATTCAAATAGAAGAAGGATTTATCCAACTACGAAAGATTTGGGGGAATTTTGGAAGAAAACTAGTGAAATGGAGGAGCTTCGTAGGGTGATTAACGGGAAAAATATTATGAGGGTTATGAATTCTATTTTTGAGGAAGAAGCCAGCCATTTTTCTTTTGCATGGCTACGGGCAATGGTCAAGGGAAAGGCAAGTCCAGTACATGTTGATCATCCTTATATGAATAGAGGAACAGATAAGTTGGTTACTTGCTGGACTCCTTTGAGTGAAATTGCTGAAAATGAGGGAACGTTATACGTGATGCACGAATCTCATTTGTGGTCAGACATTCGGCATAAATTTTTAGGCCTCGATATTGATAGAAATCCTTCAATCCCTGGCCACATTGAAGAGTATCCAGAAGAACTGCTGAATCGAAAAAAGTCGATATTCTTAACGAGTAATTTTAATCCTGGTGATTGTCTTATTTTTGGTATGTTTACTGTTCATGGGTCTTTCGATAATAACAACAAAAATGGTAAGATTAGGCTGTCATGCGATACACGATTTCAACCAAAATCCGAACTCATGGATCCTAGGTTTGCCGGGCCAGAGCCAAAAGCTCATGGTGGCCTGGGGTACGGTTGCTTGTCATCTTCATTACCTTTAACTGAAACAGCGTCTCTAAAGTAACTTTAGTTAATAGCTATGGCAATGATAGTTAAACAAAGATTTTAAATCAGCTTTACTCTTAAAAACCTAGAATCAATGATTATAAGTTTGAATGTAATGGGCATCAAATTTGCTAGTTTCAGGGTTGTTAAATTTGAATAGTTTTGTTGCTGACAAAGAAAAAGAAAAAAATTTCTAAAATTTACTAAAACAATTTGAAATTGGTCGTTAATGATCTTAGCAAGTTGGAGGATTGACATAAAAGTCAATCGTTATGTTAGTTACGAGGCGGGCAGGAAGACTCATTTCAGATGCTTAGGCGGAAGAAATAGAGGCTTCTTCCTGACTTTAGTAATTTTGTAACAATCAACTATTAAAATATACGCAAATTATCCACCTACATATGATTTTACAATAATCTATGGCATTAAACTGTGGGTCAAAGGTGTAAATTAACAAAATATATCTGGTGTTAATAAGATCTTACTTCTATTTTTAGGTTAAATCATTGGCTTGCAAGTGATTTTGGCCTGTTTTTTGCAGAAGTTTTTCTGAGAAGAAGATGAAGGTTACAAGTTCACATACCTTTACATCTCCTCTCCCTTAGAGCCAGTAATACTGCCGTATTGCTGGCTCTTTTTTCACAGAAGAAAACTTTTTATGCCACTCCTGCCCGTAATAGATCTTGAATATGGAAAATCCCTTTTGGGTGATTATCTTTGTCAGTTACAATTAAAACGCCAATTTTATGAGTGTTCATGATACGTATTGCTTCCGAGGCGAAAATATCAGCGGACACAGTAATGGGGTTATTTGTTGCTATCTCTCCAACAGTTTTATCTAGCAAATTATCTATGTGGCGTCGTAAATCACCATCAGATATAACGCCCACAACCTTTTTATTATGAACCACTACCGCATAACCAAATCCTTTAGAACTCATTTCAAGTAATGCTTCTCGCATGGGCGTTTCTGGTGCCACTTTGGGTATTTTATCTGTTCCATACATTAGGTCGCGGATACGAACCATTTGGGCCCCCAGTTTCCCGCCAGGATGAAAAATTTGGAACTGCTCAGTTCCAAAATCACGTTTATGCATTAAGCTGACGGCAAGTGCATCACCAAGGGCCAGCATCATGGTGGTTGATGTGGTAGGAGCCATTCCTATAGAACAAACTTCAGGTTCTTTAGGCAAGGTAAGGGTAAAATTAGCTGCCTGCATGAGAGTACTGTTGGGCTCGGAAGAAATTGCTGCCAGCGGAATAGAGAAACGTTTTAGATGATTAAGTATATTGCTTAGTTCAGCCGTTTCCCCAGAATTTGAAATTAAGATGCAGATGTCTCCTTCTACTATCATTCCCATATCGCCATGGCTGGCTTCAGAAGCATGAACAAAATAAGAAGGGGTTCCAGTGCTAGATAGGGTGGCTGAAATTTTACGACCAATATGGCCAGATTTTCCAACTCCAGCTACAATCACTCTCCCTTTACTTTCAATAATTGCGTCAACTAGTAATAGAAAGTCTGGGGGCAGTTTTTTTGCTAACTTTATGAGGGCATTAGCTTCTGTTCTCAAAGCTTTTTTTGCAATATTTATTATATTATTCATATGCTTTTTCTAGTAAAATTAACTTCTCTATCATTCGCTAACAAAAAATTAAACAGATCCTCTGATATTGGATTATCAGTTTCTAATGCCATTACATATGCTTGTGTAGCAAGAAAACAGGCCAAATCACAATTGGTAGCAGATTTTGAGGCTTGTGCATAAAGCTCTACTAACAAAGAGATATTTTTTTCTTTATGTGCTTGTATCATTAATTGGTTTATATTTTTTTCATTAAATACCATTGGTTTTCTCACGGCAGTTGATAATATTTTGTGCGGCCCAGTGGTGAAAACAGTGTGTAGGTCCGTCCATAATTGGTGAAAATGTGCCCCCATCAAATGATTTTGCGTGGCGACCTTTTTGCATTCCCTCAAGCACAAAGATATCTTCTAAAAAAACCTTTTTCCATTGAGCAGTGTTTTTCCTTCTAAGTTTTTCATCAGTATTTTTTTGTGAATAATACAGGTGTACCTTTTCTAGGGTTTTTTCAGGACCTTGAGGGGTTAGTATTATTGAAAAAGCATGATCACGGTGAACTCCTAACAAGATATTTGGGTAAATAGCTAAATACTCTGCGGATTTGCACCATTTTTTTGATAAATCTTTAAAGTCAGGAAATATTTCTCCATGCTTGCCAAGGATTTGTCTATATAAAAGTGTGCCCTGACCTGAAAACAATCCTGGTTCTTCTATGTTGTAGTGATCTTGCAAGCGAGAGTACGCATTTAAATCGGGATGCACCCAGGGTAGATGGTAGCTTTCACAGTAATTTTCTACTGCTAGTTTCCAGTTGCAATTAACCTTCAATTCAAAGCTACTATCTATCCCACCATGGTAAAGAGGTTGTTCAAAGTCTGACCAACGGTTTATTACTTCGGCCATGGCTGTTTCAAATTTCAGAGCATTCCCATTTACATTGATCCACACTACATCACGCCACAAATGGCTGCGGATTTGAGTTAAACCTAGAAGTTTTTTTTGAATGTCTTTGTGAGTATTGTGTCCTGGACCTGCCACATGTGGCGTACTAATCAGATCTCCTTCGGTGGAATAACACCAGCTGTGGTAGGGACATCTAATTGCTCCCTTAATATTTTGAGCTTCTTCTATGAGAATCATGCCCCTATGCCTGCAAGTATTAAGAAAAACTCTAACCACGCCTTTTTTGTCGCGAAGCAAAAGTAGTGGCATTCCGAAAAATGTGAGAGGAACGGCATTTCCTAAATTTGGGACATCGGACGCTACTGCGATACCAGCCCATTTGTCAAATATGAGAGAGTTTTTTTCTTCTTCATATACCTCCTTATCTATGTAATGAGCGTTTGGTAATCCTTTTGCTTTTCCAATATTTTGGAGTACTGACTTAAGGTTCCAGTTAAAGTCCATTTTTTCAACATTCATTTATATTTTTTCTATGGAATAATTATAACTAAAAACGTCGATAAATAATAGTATTTATCGGAAAAGTTTTCATGTTTTATTTCCTTTTTTACGGAATCCTCTAAGATTAAGTTTACTTTTGCAATATATGGAACTCAGAATAAACATTGTTATAATTGTACTCTTGCTAGAGTCATCACGAAATAAAGAGGAAAACAATGACAGTTAAAAAGGGGTTAAAGGATGCGTATTCACTTAAAACACCTATGGATTCTGTTAACTTGTATAGAGCTTGGGCATCTACATATGATAATGATTTTGCAATAAAAAATGATTACAGGTCTCCTTCAGAGGTAGTAAAGTATTATTGTAAATATTCAAAAAAAACTGACACACCGATCCTTGATGTTGGCGCTGGGACCGGGCTAATTGGAGAATGCCTCAGGGAACAACATTCAAGGGAGATAGATGCAATAGATATTTCTTCTGAAATGTTAAATTTGGCTAAATCAAAGCAGGTTTATTCTAGCTTCATCGAAGCTGATCTAACAAAAAAGTTAAATATTGCCAGTAGTCAGTACGGTGCTGTTCTTAGTTCTGGAACATTTACGCATGGACATGTTGGACCAGAAGTATTTGACGAGTTGGTACGCATACTTAAACCAGGTGGTATTTTTATAGTCACTATCCATACAGGGGTTTTTTATAACCAAGGATTTAAGCAAAAGTTGTCTCAATTAAGAAAATGTATCAGCCCCCCAGTTTTTCATGAAGTCAATGCCTATGGCAGTAAAATGGATAAGAAACATGGGAATGATAAAGTGATTATTACCGTGTTTAGAAAGAAAATGTCATAAGGTTTCCACCGCTTTACACATGGTTTCCAATTTTTGTTTAGCTTGCATCCTACTTAATAGGCCTAATCCACAGTCTGGTGAAACAATTAATCGATCTCGATCAATGTGGTTGAGCACTTCAGAAAGCCTAATATGAATTTCTTCAGTAGTTTCAATCCGGCTTTTGGTCACATTAAGGACCCCAAATATTAGTGTCTTGTCAGTTAATTTATCTAATAATGATAAGTCATTTTTAAAATGGGCATCTTCAATTGAAATTTGATCGATTTTCATGATGTTAAGGTCGTCTGCCAATCCAAAATAACTCTGAGGATCTGCTTTCATATAGTTTTCATCATCCAGCTTATCCGTGTACCCGCAACAGATATGTATGATTTTTGTAACGCCATTGGGTACTTTATGGAAACATCTTTCTACTCCATCCATTCCAAATGATAGAGCATCTTCAACCTGACGTGCAAAGAGAGGTTCGTCAATTTGAATAAGATTACAACCTGATTGCACCAGTTGCAGTATTTCTTGGTTTAAAGTTTCAGCAAGATCAGTATTAAGTTTAATTCTGTCATTATAAAAGCAGTCAGCGCTTGTATCCATTATAGTAAGAGGACCAGGTAAAGTAAATTTAACGGGCTTTTTTGTCATTGATTGACTTGATGAAAAATCATGTGCTGAATAGAAATTTCCCAAGTGCTCTATCCTACCTCTTATCGCCGGCAATTTTGTTTGATATGCTCCATCACGCACAATTCTGTGTTCCAAATTCTTAAAGTCAAAACCCTTCAAATGTCTGCAATGGTAGTGTACGTAGTTTTCGCGTCTTATTTCACCATCTGTGAGAACATCTATTCCAATACTCTCTTGAATCGCTAAAACTTCTCGAGCTGCTTTTAAGAAGAGCTCTTCATGGATATTCTTGTTACTTTCGATATAATTCGTGAATTCTAAAGTGGTTTTTTCAGTATTCATTCCTTCCTTACCTCTTGCTGAATCAAACCAATCGCTTATTGGTAGATAACTTGGTTTTGGGAAGGAACCTATTGTAGTTGTGAGAATCTTTGTTTTTGTCATAGGTAGATTTTTATTTAATCAAATAATAATTCAGGTCACTTTATTTTGATCTCCCGGTAAAAGTTTAACCGTTTAAATTGTATTTAATTAACTCAGATAAATTATCATCTCGATAAGTAAGTTTTGTTGTTTTGGGGACATTTATCTGGCATGCTAAGTTTCTCATGCAAATCTGCAATTTGTAATGTTGGCACTAGCAAAAACTGCTAAGCAACTAAATACTGGCAAATTAAACCTAAGTATTACTAATGATTTATCCTATCCGGATTTCTGTCTATTCCTTGTTGAGGTAATAAAATTCTAATTTGGTTAATTTTGACCGTCAATAACAGTAGCAGCGCCTGTTACGGCTGCCCCAGCTTTACAATCTTCGAAGAAAATTTCACCCAATATGCATCCAGTTGCTACGTTTTTAACAAGACGTTCTCCTTCAGGTGTAAGGTATTTAGCTTGGCATGAAGTCAGAAATATTAATACGATCGGTAATATAATAAATTTTTTCATCTTTAATCCATTTCTAATCTAAAACTTTAAGTCTGTTATCGATACCCTTTCGAGTCGATTAACTTCCTGTATTCTATCTTGGGTGTTTTGTCATGAACGATTCTACATAAGTGATTTTTTAAATCAAGTATTATTGATTATCAATTAGCTCATAGAGACCTTTTCCATAGTTTGTTTTAAGAATTTTATCATCCAAATCTCTAATTGAATTGCCTAAATCATCCATTGTTCGATAGGTACCAAGGGTGCCCAGCAATCCACCAGCAAATGATATAATTCCTATGATATATTCCGTCCTAGATATATCACCGCATGCTATCGCCAGCATGGCTGCTACTTGAATTCCAAAAGTAATAAAAATTCTGTTGTTTGATAGTTCTGCCCTTAGTTTTTGATCCATGATAGTTGCGCCTTCTATGCAAATTTCAATTTTTATTTTTATTTGGTATTAAACTTGCACTTGTTCTATCGGTTGAAAGCTCAGCCCTGTGTGTAAAAAGGTATGTCTAGCTTTCCTCCAACTTGCCTGAGAAGCCCTTGCGAATTTTCGTAAGGGCTTCTTTTTTTGAATAGTCATGGCTTTTAATAAATAAGAATGAACTATCTTTAGTCCTTGATAGCTGAATAAGGAATTCCTCAAATGAGCAAAGTTATTCTTGTTCTTATGAATAGTTTTTCTTTTCAACAACTCATTGGACTCTTATCATATAACCTTTATAAATTTGCTATTGGGCCATCATTATTCGGATTCTAGACTAATTCTGAGATTGTTATTAGAAAAATTATTTCATTATGGAGGTTAATGTAGATGGATTGTATTAAAGAGATGACTAGTAATTGGTCGTACCCTACAAATATAAGGTTTGGTTGTGGTAGAATTGTCGAATTACCTGAGGCTTGTAAATCTTTAAATATTAACAATCCACTTTTAGTTACTGATCGGGCTTTAGCAAAACTTGAAACTTCGAAAAAGGTGTTTGATTTGTTGAATAAATCTGGAATGCGTTTTACTATTTTTTCCAGTGTGAATCCTAATCCTAATGAGGTAAATCTTTCTGACGGGATAAAAGCTTTTAAGACTGGCAAGCATGATGGGGTAATTGCGTTAGGGGGAGGTTCTGGATTAGATGTTGGGAAGTTGATTTCTTTCATGGTTGGGCAAAGTAGACCAGTATGGGATTTTGAGGATATAGCAGATTACTGGCAAAGAGCAAAAACTGATTCTATTTACCCTATTATAGCTGTTCCTACTACCGCGGGAACGGGATCTGAGGTGGGTAGAGCAGGTGTTATCACCAATTCTCAAACTCTTGAGAAAAAAATTATTTTTCATCCAAAAGTTTTGCCTTCAATCGTCATTTGTGATCCGGAGTTAACAATAAGTATGCCAAAAAAAATTACTGCAGGAACAGGGCTTGATGCCTTTGCACACTGTGTTGAAGCATTTTCTAGCCCTAACTTTCACCCTATGTCACATGGTATTGCCCTTGAGGGTATGCGATTGGTGATTGAAAATCTACCTGCGGCATATAATTGTGGATCCGATATTAAGGCCAGGGCACACATGATGTGCGCTGCTATGATGGGGGCAACTGCTTTTCAAAAAGGTTTAGGCGCCATTCACGCTATGAGTCATCCTGTGGGGGCATTGGTTAATGCTCATCATGGTACAACCAATGCCATTTGTATGCCCTCTGTTTTAAGGTTGAACAAGTTGGCTATTAAGGATCGATTTGATGGAGCTGCTGGGTATCTTGGAATACGCGGGGGATTTGAAGGTTTTTGCAGTTTTGTAAAAGAGTTGAATTTTGATCTAGGAATTCCGGCTAACTTATCTGATTTGGGAGTAAAAAGTGATCAAATTGGAGATTTAGTTGTAAAAGCCTTAGATGATCCATCATGTCAGGGCAATCCCGTTGAATTAAATCAAAATAATATGAGAACCCTTTTTGAGGAGGCTTTGGCAGGTTAATATGTCTGAGTCTCCATGTGTTAATAAGACAATAAGCTAATGCGTCAATGTTTCTTAAAAGAATAAATATTGGCTACATTTATGCGGCATTATGTGTGCTCTCTTGGAGCTTCATCCCTATAGTTGCTCGCTTAGGTCAACTGAAACTTGATAATTTTCAATTATTATTCTGGTCAAATATTCTTTCTTTACTAGCCCTAAGCCTGCTCTTTATTTTGCTTAATGGCTTTAGCTACCGTGTTACTTCAAAGAAAGAAGTTATACAGGGATTATTTTTAGGTTCTCTTGGGTGTTCTATATATTATCTCCTATTATACTATGGGTATGCGAACGGTAATAGTATTGAAGTACTTCTTGTTCAATACTCTTGGCCAATTCAAATGGTTTTATTGGCAAGTCTAATCCTAAAAGAGCCTTTGTCTCTTATTAAAGTGTTTAGTGTAATTTTGGGTTTTTTAGGGATTGTAGTCATTATAACTAAAGGAAGGTTATTTGACGTTGAATTTTCTGGATTGGTGGTCGGCCTTACTGTTTTTTTCGGTGCATTTTGCTTTGCTGTATTTTCAGTAGTGAGTAAAGGAGCAAAGATGGATGGATTTCTTTTTACAATAATCCTATTTTCTGGTGGAACAGTCACTTCTATTTTAGCACTTCTTTTGTTTTCTGAAGTTCAATTGCCGAGTAAAAAAGAATTGCTGCCTGTTTTTTTCAATGGAATTTTCATTAATGGGTTCTCATACCTTTTATGGATTCTTGCTTTGAGAAAAATCTCAGCCGTATCAGCAGCCGTCATGATATTTTTAACTCCATTATTTTCTACCATTTGGCTTATCACATTTTTTGATGAAGTATTATACTCAGCATACATTGTTGGAGGCTGCATAGTGATTTTATCTAGTTTTTATTCCTTACTTGATAGAAATAGTTCTTGATTAAGTCTTATTGCTTTAGGCAAGCAAAATAATTGCGATCAAAAGATGGTACCAACGGGCACCTATGCTGAGATCTGTGGTCAGCAATTTGGAATTTTTCTTTGTTAAAATATTAGAAAGTTGTATCGTTCAATTGATCAAATCAAAATCTCTTTTGAGGTTAAAATGGATAAGTTATCTTAAATTAGGACTTATATAGAAACATGAGCAATGATTTTTATGTCACTCCCTGTAAAAGCATTTGTAAGATTAATGGAGATCCAGGAGTATGCATTGGTTGTGGTAGAACTAGAGAGGAAATTGCACTTTGGTCATCTTATACTCATGATGAAAGAATGATCATTATGAAACGCTTAGGTTATGGAATAAGAAAGAAACGAAATAAGAAAAAGCCATTATTGTAATCTAGTTTACATTCAATAGAGATTGTATCAAACACTATGTCATTAATGTGTAAATCATCAAATCTAGTTAAATTAATCATGGGCTTTGTGGCAACCTTTTTAGGAGCTTTCCAAGTCCATGGACATGAAGAAAATTTCAAATCTTTGGTTATCTATCATCCATACCTAATTGAAGAAAATAAGAAAGTGGCATTAGGATTTCTTTCTGTTGAGAACACTAGTTCAAAGAGTGAATACCTCATCAAAATCATTCCATAAATTTCTTCAGGGTACAGACTTTGGAGGAGGGGAAATGATGATGAATTTGTTGAAATTAATTTAAGTAGTGGTGTTGAGATTTCAGCAAGAGAGGCAATATATGGATCAAGATGACTTTAAGCTTTTATTTTGGGGCATAGATGAAAGTTTGGATTGGTATGATAAGCATGTTGCCACTTTTATTTTCAGAGAAGCAGGGGCGATTGAACTAGACTTTGAAGTTGAGCAATAAGGGAAGATCTATGCAAGGTATTTTCTAATAGCTTGTTGATTATTCAAGATGTGAAGTCGTATGCTCTTTCTCCATGAAGTTGCAAATCAAGCCCTTCAGATTCCACTTCTCTAGATACCCTCAATGGAATGAAAATGTTAAGTAATTTAATGATTATCAGGGTAACAATTAAGGTATAAACTCCAACAATAACTATAGATCCTAACTGGCTTTGCCAGCTAGCGCCATTAGTAAATCCTAAGGTGTTAAAAACAGCTATCATTATAGTGCCAAAGATGCCACCAATCCCATGAACAGCAAATACATCTAGGGTGTCATCAATTTTCAGATAGTTTCGAACTATGTTGACTGCTTCCTGACATAGTATTCCACCAATAGTCCCAATTATTACAGCTTCTAAAGGCCCCACAAACCCAGATGCTGGAGTAATGGAGGCTAGCCCGGCAATAGTTCCAGTTACTATGCCAACCAAGGATGCTTTTCCATATTTAATTTTTTCCCATAATGCCCAGCTGAGTGAGCCACATGCAGCTGAGAGATGTGTTACAGTTAGTGCCATTGCAGCTGATCCGTCTGATGCCAGTTGGGATCCCCCATTAAACCCAAACCAGCCTACCCATAACATAGCAGCTCCTACCATAACTATACCTGGGTTGTGTGGTGGTTTATTTTGATCCTTTCTTGGCCCAAGACAGAATGCCAATGTTAAGGCGGCTATTCCAGCAGTTTCATGAACCACAATTCCTCCTGCAAAGTCGTACACATTGGTGCTAAATAGTTGGTCATTAGATAAAAAACCACCTCCCCAGATCCAGTGCACGACGGGACAGTAAACAAAAATCATCCAGATAGCTGAGAACCACAAAACAAAATTAAATGTTATTCTTTCGACATATGCTCCAACAATTAGGGCGGGAGTTATTATTGCAAATGTCATTTGAAAAGAAAAAAATAATATTTCTGGGATAGTGCCACTAAGACTATCTGATTCAACAGTTATCAAAAATGCTTTCCCTAAGCCTCCCCATAAGCTATTCGCTGACCCAAATGCAATCGAATAACCTACCACCAACCAAATTACACTCATTAAGCAAGCAATAGAGTAGGTCTGCATGAATACGCTGAGAACATTGCGTGATCTGACTAATCCGCCATAAAACAGAGCTAAGCCAGGCAGTGTCATAAAAAGAACCAAAGTTGTTGCCACCATTATCCAGGCCGTATCAGCACCCACCATTAAATTTCTCCCTCAAAATTTACTAATTCTTAAAGGTTTAAATATAGAAAGCTAATCTTAAGAGAGGTTCTTTACTGTTTCAGGGCTTTGTTGCCTATTAATAAGGCATTAATTTATTAATTGGTCAAAATATCATCATTTAATAATTCTTAATGGCGCTCATACTTGAATTCATAAGTGCTCTGCAAACTGAAAACCCTAAAAGAAAAACATATTTTAAGTGAGTTTGAATTGCATTCCTTCCAGAAATATTCTTAGAGTTTAGAAGGTGGAAATTCAGTTGACTTTAGGCTGTTAGTATTTCGTTCACTGGTGTATGTGTACTTATTACATTAATGTATCCAATTACTTCTTAAGTAAGGATAAAAAGGTTATTTCAGTCATACGTTTTTGCAATAATTACGTAATTACGTCTAGTAAAGGTTAATATTGATGTCACAAACTTTCGTTTCTCATCTTGAATGCTCACTAACAGGTAAAGTTTATCCAGCCGACTGTCTTCAAGGTCTTTCAGATGCTAATCGGCCTCTCTTGGTTCGGTATGACTTAGCCAAATTAGAAAAATCTATAAAGAGATGTGAGTTTATTGCTAAAAATATAGATGGGTTTTGGAGGTATGGCTCTCTTTTGCCTGTGTCCAAACCAGAAAATAGAATTAGTTTGGGTGAAGTAGTAACCCCATTAGTTCCAGTTAATCAATTTGCTTTAAAGCTAGGTGCATTGCCTGGTAACATTTTGGTCAAGGATGAGGGACGTCTTCCAACTGGGTCATTTAAAGCAAGAGGGTTGTCTTTAGCTGTTTCCATGGCAAAGACTTTTGGGGTTGACCATTTAGCTATTCCTACAAACGGTAATGCTGGTGCTGCCATGGCAGCATATGCGACCAAGGCAGGCATAAGGAGTACCGTACTTTGTCCTGCAGATACACCTGAAATAAATGTTAGGGAGATACAGCTACAAGGAGCAAAGACCTTTTTGGTCAATGGCTTAATCAATGATTGTGCCAAAGTGATAGCTGAGGGTAAGGAAAAAACCGGTTGGTTTGATGTTTCAACACTCAAGGAGCCTTATAGAATTGAGGGTAAGAAAACTATGGGACTGGAACTTATTGAACAATTTCAGTGGGAATTGCCAGACGTCATTTTTTATCCAACTGGTGGCGGAACGGGTATAATAGGTATGTGGAAGGCTTTCGCTGAATTAAAGGAACTAGGTTGGATTAAATGTAAACTTCCTAGAATGATTTCTGTGCAGGCAACGGGTTGTGCCCCAATTGTCAACGCATGGGAAAAAGGTGATGAATTTGCAGAACTATGGGAAAATGCCCATACGGTAGCGGCAGGTATCAGGGTTCCAGTTGCCGTAGGAGATTTCTTAATTTTAAATGTAGTCAGGGAGTCTGGTGGTGCAGCGATTGCAATTGATGATGAAACTATAATTCAGTTTAGAGATGCTTTGGCCAAAGAGGAGGGGTTCTTGCTTTGTCCAGAAGGCGCGGCTACCTTGGCTGCCTATCACGAATGTTTGAAAAAGGGATTGGTGGATAAAGGCGAGAAAGCAGTCTTATTTAATTGTGCAGCGGGAATAAAATATCCTCTTCCACCAGTCTATGACCGCTTGGATATAGGAGAAACTTCAATTGATTATTCCAGGTTTGCTACCGTCACATAAAAGTATTTCTTGGAATATAGTATAGAATTATTGAAATTTGGGTAATTGCTGGGAACACGTTTTAGTTATTTAGACTGGAAATCTATTGCCATATAGTTTGTACTCACCATTTTCAAGAAATTTTCGGTGAAAAAATGTCAGCTTTTCATTATCAATTTCCACTCCTAAACCGGGTTTTGTAATTAGCCCCCAGGTATTTTTTTCTGTGATTGGAATTTCCTCTTGTAAAATATCGTCTGCCATATTTTGTGCAGTTTGCTGGTTCCCCTCACAGGCATTAGGAATTGTCAACATTAAGTGCTGACCCACGGCTGCTGTTAAACCCAATTCCCCGTGGGTGTGTTTGCAAACTTGCCAACCCATAAAATTTGCATAATTTGCCAAGTTTAAGAATTTTCGAATAGTGCCCACGAAGTAATGGCTGTAGCAAACGTAATCGCCACAGTTAGTATTAAGGATGTTGTAAAATTCTGACTCCTGCCATAAGCCTTCATTAACGCAAAGCGATGTATTTAAAGACATATTAAGGTTTTTCATTAGCCCAACAGGTTGTATGTTGACGGGTGCCTCTACAAAATCAATTTGATACTTTAGATCCCAATTGTCTATTAGGCGTTTTGCTTGTGGAAGAGTCCAAGCCATATTGACGTCCAGTCGGATTTTTTTGTCTGGCCCTATTATTTGTCGCAGCTTTTTTATCAATTTTTCTTCTAATACTTCATCAACTCCAATTTTTAGATAAAATACTTTATATCCTTTTTCCAAGCCATCTTCACATTGTTTTGTGAAGTTCTCCATAGTATCCCATTGAAGATAATAAAAATAATCGACTTCACTGCGCAGGCTTCCCCCAAGAAGTTCGTAAAGTGGTTTGTTAACGTCTTTTCCGTAAATGTCCCACAAAGCCATATCCAATGCCCCATAAGCTAAATTTGCAGTCATTTGAGACCATTGCCAATTGGCAGATTTATAAATATGGTTCTCGAGTAGATGATTTTGCCAAGGGTCTTGATTGATAAACATGGGGATCATTGCGTTGATTGCCTCTATAATGACAGCAGCACTAGCTGTCCTTGGTGCTTCCCCCCAACCAACATGTCCTTCATCAGTTGTCATTTTAACTATAACTTCAGTAATTCCAGACCGGTTGACCACAGAACTGATTTCATCATGCTTATATGGGACTGAAACTGGAATCACTTCGATACTATCGATTTTCATGGGAGTTTTCCTTTCATTTTTCTGGAGCTCTTTAGTTGGTGCTATTAGCTTGCATTTTTAGGGCAGACCCTTTGACTTATGTATCCTATGAGCCTCTTTTACGGCATCTTCATCAAGTTCAAAACCTAGGCCTATTCTTGTATTAGCAGGCCACTTCATTTTTTCAGATAAGTCTGAACCCTTTTTAATAATGTCCCATTGCAAAAACCTTATCATAATCTGATTGCCATCATCTAAATTAGGAATGGAAATACCCAGCTGATGGGATGCATAGGCGGTAATTCCACTTTCGTACAGGCCGTGAATACATATATTTATCCCTGCCGCTTCTGCGAGTTGTGCTATTTTCTTGAAATTTGATATACCTCCTGTTTCATGTATTCCTAAAGTTAGCATATCCGCAGCATTAATTTTACATATGTTAAAGGCATCATGTATCGTAAATACCGATTGATCTGCTGCTATAGGCACGGAGCTCTTCTGCTGAGCGTGAGATAATGCTATTAAGCTTTCAGCATTACAGGGTTGTTCAATAAATTCAATATTGCAGTCTTTAACACGCTCTATTAAGCGCCTCATCTTTAGTATCGGCCAATGCTCATTGGGGTCAATTCGGAGCCTTCTATTTTCTCCAATTGCTTGCCTGGTTTTCTTTATAATTTCAATGTCTTCTTCTTCATTTTGTTTACCAACTTTAATATAAATGACCTCATAACCAGCTCTTGCTAATTCTTTGGCATCTTCCGAGATTTCATTAGCAGTTTCTCCTTGGGCAAAACCAAAATATTGGATATAATCATGTTGCTTTCCACCTAAGAGTTGAAACACCGGTTTCTTTAATTCTTTGCCTTTGGCATCCCAAAAAGCAATTTCAATACCGCACAATACCTGAGCAGCAAAGCGAGGGGCTGAGCAAGTGCCATGGGCTTGGAATAGATACTGATATACGTCTTTAAAAATTTTATCATTTTCATAGATATCTTTTCCAATTATCAATTTTTTTGCTTGGTTGAGAAAGCTGACTATAGCACTGCTCGAAGGAGTTGCTATTGATTCACCATATCCTTCTATTCCTTTATCAGTTGTTAACTTGACGAGAATTAATTGCGCCCCTTCTGTAATTCCCTGCGCCCAGTGGTAAGGTTTTTTATAAGGGATAAAAATGGGTGTAAATTCAAGATCCACGACTTTCATAGGAGTTCTCCAGCTAACTCAATTAAGATTAATAAATTACTTATTTATTGTGTAGGTTATCATTATAGTAAATAACTTCTAGATAAAGTTTTGAAATTAGAATCCAAAAAATGTTTTTACAAATCATAAAAATAGATGACCGTAGAATTTATTAAAGAGTTGGAGAGCAAGTTGGATCAACTGAGGGTTGATGGACTTTTTAAAGATGAACGAGTGATTACCTCACCTCAAAATTCATCCATTAGTCTCTCGGAAAACTGTGATGTTATAAATCTTTGCTCTAACAATTATCTAGGAATGTCTAATAATCAAGCATTGATCGAGGTGGCTCAAGCTTCACTGAGAAATTATGGCTTTGGCATGTCCTCCGTTCGTTTCATTTGCGGAACTCAAGATCAGCATAAAGTGCTTGAGCAGAACATAAGTTCTTTCTTACATCAAGAAGATGCTATTTTGTACTCCAGCTGTTTTGATGCAAATACAGGATTGTTTGAGACTCTCTTTGATCATAATGATGCCATCATCTCAGATAGTCTGAATCATGCATCCATCATTGATGGAATTCGTTTATGTAAATCAAAAGTCTTTCGCTATGAGAATGGTGATATGGTTGATTTGGAAACACAACTACAGATGGCAAAAGATTATCGATATAAGGTGGTTGCCACGGATGGGGTTTTTTCAATGGATGGCTATATCGCAAATTTGGATAAAATATGTAATTTAGCAGAAAAATTTAATGCAATGGTAATGGTTGATGACAGTCATGGCGTGGGGGTCTTAGGTAAGAATGGAAAAGGCTCTATCGAACACTGTAACGTTATTGATCGTGTCACAATGGTTACTGGTACACTGGGGAAAGCACTTGGAGGCGCTTCGGGTGGATATGTAGCTGCCCCAAAAGAAATAATAAATTGGTTGCGACAGCGTTCAAGGCCATACCTTTTTTCCAACAGCCTTGCGCCAGTTATTGTGCAAACTACATTGTCTGCGCTAAAAGACATAAGCTCATCAAATAATTTGAGGTCTAGATTATTTAATAATACGCAAAAGTTTAGAGAAGGATTAACGAATTTGGGCTTTGAAATACTAAATGGTGAGCACCCTATAGTACCTGTAATGCTGAGGAATCCAAAGTTAGCGCAAGATTTTTCTCAAAAACTTCTAGAAAAAGGAATCTATGTTGTGGCTTTTTCCTATCCGGTGGTACCCAAAGGGTTGGATAGGGTTAGGACTCAGATATCTGCAGCTCATTCCGATGAAGAAATCGACCAGGCTTTAACTGCTTTTGCGTTTGTTGGCAATGAATTAGGCATTTTATGAAGAATGATTTTGGTATGTTTACGCTTACGGGACACACTGCTGTCGTTACTGGTGGCGCCAGTGGCATAGGATTGGCAACAACGCAACTTTTATTAAGATCAGGAGCTAAAGTAATTGTTGCGGATATCAATGAGAAAATTGGAAAAGAGGTTGTAAGGTCTTTAAGAACTGAAGGCAAGGATTTGGAATTTTTTCACTGTGATGTGAGTGATGAGCGGTCAGTTACCAATTTAATTGAGAGCATAAATAAAAAGGAGGAGTCTATTGAAATCTTGATGCACTTTGCGGGGATCGGGCTAGAAAAGATGGTCATAGAAACTTCGTTAGATGACTGGAACAATATCCTCAAAGTAAACCTCACAGGTACTTTCTTAGTTACTAAGGAAGTCGCCAAAATAATGATTTCGAAAAAATACGGTAGAATTGTTACGATGTCTTCTATAGCAGGAATGCGAGGAGGAAGCGGAAGAGCGGCATACGGTGCTTCAAAAGGTGGTGTTATAGCTTTAACAAAGGTTTTGGCATTAGAGTTAGCTCAGCATGGAATTACCGTGAATACATTAGCCCCTGGGGCTATAGAAACCGAACTGGTTAAAAAAATGCATGATGAAGAGACCCGTAGAGCGTACATTCAGGGTATTCCAATGCAACGATACGGAACACCACAGGAAGTAGCCATGACTGCAGTTTACTTAGCACTGCCGGGTTCATCGTATTTGACAGGGACAGTCTTCCCTGTCGATGGAGGTTTCGCGTCTAGCGGCGTAATGAAAAATGATAAAACATAACTGTTGTTATTTCTGAATTTTATAAAACCTTGTCAAGGTCCTCACATATGTCTTCAGCATTTTCTAACCCAATAGATAGTCTAAATACACCATCGCTAGCGAGACTCCTATACTTTTCTTCAGCAGTTTTGTTTAGCTTAAAGCTTGATCTAAGGATAGCTTCAGTAGGTATCCAGTAGATTAACGTTCTATGATGCCCTAAGGAAACTGCGAAATGAATAAACCCCAATTTATCAATCATTTTTTGTGCTAACTCTAAACCTGATTTCCTGGGTGTAAATGCAATCATGCCAGAATTATTCATCATTTGCTCTTTTGCCAAATGGTGTTGCGGATGTGAAGGTAGTCCTGGATATATTACTGTATTAATCTCACTGTGATTAGTTAAAAAGTTTGCAACTGCTAGCGCGCTGTCTTCATGCATTTTCATTCTGATTGGCAAAGTGGCAACTCCTCTTAAGATCAGCCAGGCATTAAATGGAGACATGATCCCACCATAGTGAACGGTTGCTTCTAGATTTAAATCCTCAATATCTTTTTTTGAACCCAAAATGGCTCCCCCCATAGCATCGTCGTGTCCGCAGATATACTTAGTCAAAGAATGCATTACAAAAGTCGCACCCAATTCTAAAGGTTTTGTCGCTATGGGCGTAGCGAAGGTAGAATCGACAACAACATCTTTCACATTTTTCTCGCGAGCCAGTATTGCAATGCTTTTTATATCTGCCAGTCTTAGTATTGGGTTTGCAGGAGTTTCTAACCAAATCATCTTAGTATTTGGTCTTATAGCGGATGAAATCTCTTTAATATCTGAAGTGTCTAAAGGTGATACTTGGATGCCCCACCTAGGGAGGGAATTTCTGATAAGCTCAGCTATTCCTACGTAATTTACTTCTGAAAAAATCACATGATCTTCAACTGCTAATCTACTTAGTAAAAGTGCATGAGCGGCAGCCATCCCTGATCCAAATACTTGAGCTGCTTCAGTTCCCTCGAGAACGGCAAGTTTTTCCTGCAATTGATCTATTGTAGGATTTGCAACCCTAGAGTAACTAAATCCTTGATAACCTTCTCTATTTAAGGCAGAGAAACCAGCGAATTCAGATGGTGCAAAGGTGGAAGACATCACTAAATTGGGTGAGGAAGCCTTCGTTGAGGGATCAATGCCTTCGCCGGCATGAATTGCTCTAGTTGAAGTGCGCTACTTTTCTGATGCTTTTTTTTCCATTAGCTTTCCACAGTTGAGTTAAAATTTTCCAGTATGCCGTTAAAGCCATAATATAATCAATCAAAAATCTAGTTGGTGAATTACTTTAGTTGGTTCGTTTTGAAATAATCTTATTATAGCTTACCCAATTGATCAGTAAATCTTTTGATGCATTGTTTTCCAAATTCAGTAGGCATCAATTCTGGTTTTCTGAAACCTCCAAAATCCACTCCCAGGCGCCTGGCAGCGAGCATTTTTCCATAAGTAAGAAAATGCGGGATACCCTGCATAATGAAACATAAGATTGGTAACAGATCTGAATATAATTCATCTGCTTCCCTTACTTTTTTGCAGTTGAAAAGCCTAAAGATCTCATTTGTTTTATCAATAGTTTCAATCCCAGGAATTATACCGGCAGCCCCTGCACGTAAGTTGTCAGTAAGCTCCAAACCACAACGTCCATTGAATATCATTACATTTTCCTTAAGATCTTTTACCATTGTTTGAAGTTGTACGGCCGAACATTCAAGTTTTGCCATGACAAAATTGTCATGTTTATCTGCTAGTTTAATAATACCTGGGTTAGATAATCCAAAACCTAAGAATTCTGGGGCATTTTGAATACCAATAGGTATATTCAGCTTTGCTATAATTTCAGAAAAAAAATCTATTAAGGCATCATCGGTTAAAGCTTTGGTTGGCGGTTGCAGTAAAATAGCATCTGTTCCAAATTGAATTGCTTTTTTGCCAAATTCAATTTGCTCCTTAGGTGAGTTTCCATAAACTGTTGTTAATAGGGGTTTTCTTCCACTCAGGTTACTTGACACAAATTTAAGTACTTCTAATCGTTCAGAAGGCGTAAGTTTTGATACTTCTGAACCTAAACCCAGAATAGCTAACCCTGCAGCTTGGCTTCGGATAGCCGCTTCTATCTGGATTTCATATGTGTCTAGTCTAAGGCTGCCGTCTTCATCAAAGAAGGAATAAACCATAGGGTAGATACCAGTGGGTAATCTTGCCATCAATAAATCTCCTAATTAAAAACTTAGTTACATATCTTAACAAAAATTTGAAACAGTCTACATTTTATTTGATAAGCTTTTTTCTTTAACCTCTCTTTAATCATTGACTCTCTATACTAAAAGGGAAAGCATGTGTCAGGTGCTTTAGAACTGATCTAAAACATCATAGATGAAATTTAAAAAGTTTGGAGGAACAAATGTTTTTTAAAGAATTTAAAACCATGCTGGTTGCTTTTGCAGTATTGCTTTTTTCAATGCTTCCATCTTACTCAGGGGATGTGCGGTTGAAATTGGCTGGCACTTATCCTGTGAAACACTTTGGTCATGGACATATTTCGAACATGGTTGATGAAATTAATGATGCAGGGGTCGGCATAACGATGAAGTATTTCCCAGCGTCACAGCTTGGTTCTGGTGAAGAACTTGTTGAGGATGCAATTCGTGGAAATGTGGATATGGTTCACGCATTTATTTATGCACAATCTGATCCCAGATTAGAAGTTATGAATCTTCCGGCTATGTTTCCGACTTTTGAGAAAATGCAAGAAGCTTACGGTGATGCTAATTCTCCTATCAATAGTGTCCTAGCAGGGATCATGAAGGATTTAGGGTTAGTATATTTGGCCAATATTGGAGAGGGGCAAATTGGAATTGTGGCTAATAAAAAACCCAAGGATTATACTGGGTTTGGTGACAAGGGAATGAATATTCGTGTTTGGAGTTCTGAGGTCGCTAAAATGACAGTGGAGAGTTTGGGCTATAGAACAACTACCATGAATTGGGCTGAAGTATTCGCTGCAGTACAATCTGGTGTCGTTGATGGCGCTATTTGCTGTACTGCTGAATGGGCCTACACAACCTTTGCTGTTGCCGGAGTAGGAAAATACTATATCCCGGTTAACACACATATCGAGGCTTCATCATTGTATGCTAGTGGAAAGACTTGGGATAAACTGAATGATGCCCAAAAGGAAGCGATTACGAAAGCAGCAAATAAGGCTGCGTCGGCAATCGTGAACAGCGCATATGAAAGAAATGAAGGGTTTATTGACCAATTAAAAGAAGCTGGCTGGGAAATCTTAGACTTCACAGATGCCGAGCGAGATGCAATGACCGACCATATCAAGAAAAATGTGTGGCCAAAGTTAGAAAGCACTATTGGTAAGGAAACATTAGACCAGGTAATGAATTAAAATCGATATCATTCATCATATTTTAATGACAGGGGGAGCAATAAGAATGATTGCTCGTCCTGTTTTTTAGATTATGTTGATCATCAAATTTTTCATTGTCAGAAATGTACTTTAATAGAGAAAGGCTTCGACCTTGATAGAAATTAAAGACCATGTTCCTGATGGGCTTGCTAGGCTGGTAGATCTTATGGTTCGAATAAAGACCATTTTGGTAGTAGCAGCTTTGCCTATATTACCCATCACCTTTTTTTTAGTGGTATTTCTCCGATATATACTTGAAAAAGATTTGTTCGCCTATGAAGAATGGCTATTGATGATTTGTTGTTGGATGTACTTCTTGGGCAGTGCTTTAGGTACTTACTATGATACTCAAATCAATGCTGATTTAATGGCCAGTATAACGAAAAACCCCAATTTTCTTTGGATAAGGAAAGTAGCTATTACTCTGGTCGAACTTATCATTACCGTAATCGTTCTCTATTGGGGGATATTAATGATCGGTGATGAAATAGGAATGTATCCCAGGTGGAAAATGACAATTGCACTCAAGATACCTTTTATAGTTCCGAGAATAGGGATCGTAGTTGGGTTATTTTTCATGGCACTTTACAGTGCACTACACTTATTTGTTTTATTTAGAATTGGGGCAAAAAAGTATTGCGAACTTCTTGATAAGACTGTGGTCATCTCCACTGAACCTGAAGTAGGGGAGCAACAATGATAATAACCTTTTCAATAATCATTATTTGCTTCTTATTAGTTGCTGGCATATCTGTCCCAATGGCTTTTGGGGGTGTTCTCATCCTTATTGCATTACTTGCAGGTCATGATCCATCTGGGTTTCTTGCAACAGGACATTGGAAGATGAATTCAGTGATCTTGTTGGCAATTCCACTTTTCATAATGGCTGGGCAAATTATGGAGAAAGGAAAAATTGCAAAACCAATAGTAGAACTAGCCGAATTAATTTTTGGTCATTTAAGGGGTGGACTGAGCGCTGCATCGGTTCTGGCCAGCGGTATGTTTGGAGCTATTTCAGGCAGTGCGGCTGCAACTTTGACGTGCATAGGTTCCATTATTATGCCACACTTGAAGAAGGCAAAGTATCCCGAAGGATTTTCGGCTGCTCTCATTGTTAGTGCGAGTCCTCTTGGTTTGCTCATCCCGCCGAGCGGGGCACAACTCCTGTATGCATGGGTAGCACAACTTAATGTATTGAAGTGTTTTTTGGCTACCCTTATTCCTGGAATTATCTTAAGTATTTTTCTTATTATAATTAATTTCTATCTGCTTAGAAACAATAAAGAAATAATCTTAAAAGAACTTCCATCAAAATTTATACCAACATTTGCTCAAAAGTCATGGATCGCCATGCCAGCACTATTTATGCCAGTGATAATCTTAGGAGGAATTTATGGTGGAATTATGACCCCGACTGAGGCTGCTGGATTAGCCGTAGTCTATGCCGTTCCTGTTGGTTTTTTTATATATAAAGGTCTTACACTTAAAGTATTTTTTGAAGCATTGAAAGAGTCTGCCATCACTATTGGTGTAGTAATGGTAATGATTTTTATGGTGCTGATCGTTAGTCGTTTTCTAATCTTTGAGGATATTCCTGGTCTAGCAGAAGAATTAATTTATTCGATATCTGAGAACCCAATAATCGTTTTACTCATGATCAATTTGACCATGATATTAATTGGTATGCTCATGGATGACATTAGTGGTATAATTCTTTGTGCATCATTACTATTACCGATAGCTGAGGGAGCAGGAATGGATCCAGTACATTTTGCGGCTGTTCTGGGTGTTAATTTAGGAATGGGAAATATTACGCCGCCTACAGCACCACTTTTATATCTTGGAGTAAGGGTAACTGGAGTTCCTATTGAGAAAATGCTTTGGCCTACTATCTACCTAATTCTTTTCGCTTGGTTTCCAACTCTAGTTTTAACAACCTTTATCCCGTCAATCTCACTTTGGCTTCCAGAATTTCTTCTCGGCTAATAAAAATAGAACCAATTGATTATTTTATATATATTGGAATAATTATGGAGCGATTATTCCAATAATTGCTTTACTTTCTCTAACATTTCTTTGTTAATAAATCTTGGACCCTGATCGAGACGATTTTTATGTCTACGTTCTCCTGGAATTCTAACACCGTCCATGTTTTTTAGCTTCGTTAAGAACATTTCACTATGATCACTCCATTTATTACCAGCCACCAATGTAGGATTAATCGCTATTATTAGTTCACCACCTTTGGGAGGTCCCCCATCATTATTATCCTTTGCACCTGCTTCATAAGAAAAGTTATCTCCTGTTAAACCAGCTGATAATAACTCGACCATGAGTGAAATTGCTGATCCCTTATATCCACCAAATGGTAATAATACGCCTTTAATTATTTCTTTTGGATCATCTGATGGATTTCCATCTGGTCCAAGTCCAGTGCCGGGTGGAACAGCATGACCATCTCTGGCTGCAATCTGAACGTCTCCCATTGCGAGCGTTGATGTAGCCATATCAAAGACTATGGGGGTACTTCCCTTTCTGGGCCAGGCAAAAGAAATAGGGTTTGTTCCAAAAAAAGATTCTTTGGCCCCAGCTGGGGCAACCATTGGTTTTGCTGCCGTGCAGGCAATTCCGATTAAACCTCTGTCTGCTAAAAATTCTGTCTCAGGCCATAGCGCTGCAAAATGAAAACTATTAGAAATTCTTAGTAGTGCTATTCCAGTATCTTCCGCTGCTTTAGCTAAGACGGGCAATCCTACCTCAAGAGCATACGGAGCGAAGCCATAATCACCATCGACAGATATTATAGAAGGAAATTTTTGTTCAATCTTTGGATCTGCCTCACCCTTAACTTTGCTAGATTTAAGAGAAGCTACGTAACCTGGCACTCTGAAAAGGCCATGAGAAAGAGATCCATCTCTTTCCGCATTATGTACAATTCTAGATAGAGCTGTAGCATTTTCCTGATTGCACCCATATTTGGAGAACACATCGAATGCTAAATCATATATTTCCTTTAAACTTATCTTTTCAGTTATTACTTCAGACATAGCTCGACCTCATTTTAACTATTTAATTGAGTTATTTTAGCTCGATGGTATTAGTTTACATTTAATGATTCAAGCTAATAACAATTAGTTGAACCTGCCTGGTGCCAAAGCTCTGACAATGTCGGATGGAAGGGAAGGTTGTTTGCCTAAAAGTAATTCCATAGCTAATTGACTTGCAGCCGCCGCAGTTTGAAATCCATATCCACCTTGCCCCCCAAACCAGAAAAAATTACTATTTTCTTTTGAGGGCCCAATCACTAGGCTTCGATCAGGGGAAAAAGTTCGTAATCCGGCCCAATTTGAGGAGATGCTGGTGATACGTGGAACAATGAATTGCTGAAATCTATCGATGCCTTCTGCAAGGGTTAAATCTTCAGCCCAGGCATCTTGAGGAGATACTAGTTCTTCCTCGGCCGGTGAAACTATCAAGG
This sequence comes from Paracoccaceae bacterium, assembly GCA_029243395.1. Classification (GTDB taxonomy): domain Bacteria; phylum Pseudomonadota; class Alphaproteobacteria; order Rhodobacterales; family Rhodobacteraceae; genus CACIIZ01. The sequence goes on from JAQWSE010000013.1 coordinate 181,064, forward strand.
CTCCAGCATCTGGTTTTGCATACCATGCTTCATTAACTCCTAAAAGAAGGGGCCAAGTAGAAGGGTCCTCTGCTCCAGGAACTGGCACCCTAGCAACTGATCGTCTATAGGGGGTAAAGTTAATTGGTGGTATTCCTGCTAAGATGGCTATTTCATCGACCCAGGCCCCAGATGCATTAATCAAGACTCGCCCTGAATACTCACCATTTTGAGTTCGTATTTTCCAGTAGTTATTTTGGAAAATAATCTCATAAACTTCAGACTTTGTTTTGACTTGGGTATTATTTTTCTTAGCTTCTCTAAGAAAATTTTGTAAAAAAAGGTCAGTATCTAAATCAAAAATATCCTCTCGATATGCGGCGTGTTTGGTCGTTTGTGGATTCAGTAGAGGGAACTTTAATTTTGCTTCTTTTAGAGAAACCTGTGTAAGACCTAATTTTTGGGATTCTGCAGTAAAACTGTCATTATCTCTCATTGATCCGAGCATAAGCAAACCACGGGGACTTAATACGCCTCCATTTGCTTTTTCAAGATAATCGCAACTAGCATGATTTAGGGCTTTAACGATGTTATTGCCGTAGTCTTTTAGGAATACTGCAGCAGAGCGGCCACTCGCGTGGTAACCTAAGCTATCTTCTCTTTCAAGCAGCGTTACTTTCATAAATTTGGAAATTCTAGCAGCAATAGAGACGCCTGCAATACCTCCACCGATTATAATAATATCATCCATATGATCAACGTTACAATTGGTTGATTTACTTCTTCTAAATTTCAGATAATAAAGGAACTCTAATTATTTTCCTAATAAAAAATGGCGTGATTCCAGTTACTGATTATGCTTTTAGTCATTATCTACTAGTCCTGCTCCAGCACCTGAGAGCCGAGATTGTTCTGTTTCAGGCACATAGGTTTTAAAGGCCCTTGCCGTCAGTTTCTCCCAAATATGAGGATTAACGTCACACAGGACGCTTTTTGACAGGGTGATGCCTCCTGACAAGGGATCTTTGCACCAGTAGATTTCTACTTGTGGTTGAGACCACATACTATGAAATTGATCTTCATAATTATATTGGTTAGAAATTTTGAGTATCTTAGAAGTATCTTTGGATTCGATGCAGAAGTGCCCTCCATACACATCGGCTGTTCTGGCCAATTGAGCAATTATTATAGTTGGAAAATCAATTCCTTCAGAAACAAAGGCCTTTCTAAATTCTTTAACAAGCAACCAATCTATCATTGGGATAGCAGTTTTAATTGGTTGGAGTCTCCGAGTTACTAACGTAGAAGAATGTAAATAAGGAGGTGAAGTAGATTCAATTTCTCCTAAAGAAAGAAGAATTTCCAGTTCCGTGCAGCCATCAAATCCATTTTGATGAATATGCGCAATGGCCTGACCTATGTCCTCAGCATAGTCTTCAAATATCTGGCTAGCCAAGCATGCTTTTCGGGAAATTTGGAAGATTTCATTCTTTGAGGCTCTCATTATATTAATCCATTAACTGGGAAGGGTAGCAAACATCCAATCATCTAGGGATGTTTTTGACTTTTGTGCGGTAGTAGATATGTCTGAAGAAATGGGAGCACCTTGAAATAGAGTAATTCTAGTCCATCGATCCGATTTTGGATCAAATTTACTAGCCCCGAAAAAAGCTAGTTTGAATCTAAGGAGGTCTATTGGTCTAGAATTTTCATCGACTAAATTATCTCTTATTTCAGAATAGGGATATTTTCTGGTATTCTGAACCCTTCTAACGATATGTCTGAGATTAGCATGGTTCAGTAAGAATTCGGCGACGGTTTCTTCTGGTTTGTCATATTTGATTAGTGCTTGATCAAGTTTATTTACGTATTTTGTTATGTTAAACGGCATCTCCAGTTCTGAACCTGGTTCTTCATAACGATTTCCAAGCCTTGGTTCTAATTTCTCCTGAGAAGTATACCAAAATAGAGAATCCGATTTTCCTTTTTTAAAAATGATCTTAGAAACCCATTCATATTCAGTATCTAATATATTCTTTAGAGTCAAAAGAGACATTTCAGGAATTAATTTAGGCTCATTTGGATTGGCTAGACAAGGAGCTAGAGCGTCTACCTGCTCAGGTATAAGCTCGATAAGGATTGACACTATTAGTTCTTGTGTTTCATTCGAAAGGTCTTCTGTTTGATCAAATAAATATTGTAATGGAAATGGAGTTGTTAGATTAGATACTTTAATTTTGTCTTCGAGGATGACCAATTCTTCCCTAATTTTTGTTATCCTGTCCATTTGAATACGATCTTCAACTTCCCATTCTAGGACGTGCTTTTTTGCTCGCTTCATGAGCTTAAAAAAATGCCTTTTTTGTTCATCCGTAATTGTTTTTAGCGATAAAGACCTGGCCAAGGCTATTTCTTTAGCCATAACCCAACTGTGAAGAAGGCATGGGTGGTTGATTAAGAATGGAGCCATGCCAAGGCCTGTTGAATTCCCAATCCCAAGGAAACGTTTTAAATCACTATCGAGGTTAGCTGCTTTTTCCCCACCGAGTTGTTTGGCACAGTGTTCAAGCAGGAGAAAAGTGAACTCTCTTATTAGAAAGACCGTAAGCATTTCGACTTGGAATGGCTCTTCCAAACCAGGTTGGTTCGAAATAATACTTCGGTCTGCTATGCCAAATTTCCCGTTGCCATAAACAGCAGTCGTTCGCATTAAATAGCCAGTTTCAAGTAGTTTATCGGGATATGGTTGCTGGCCCGATGCTAGTCGCTCCAAGGCATGGTTAAAAAGTCTGACAGACTTATTTGCTCTAGAAAGAGTTAGAACATTCGCATCAAAGCGGCCTGATTCTTGGGTGGTGACTTGTTTCTCTAGTGTGCGTATCTGTTTCTCGTTTGGCACGCCATTGAATAAACAGAAACTGGCATCCCACTTGGTTGCAATAACCCTGTCAGTTCTTTCGCCCGGCTTCAATGGTTGAGTGTATCCGATTAGAGAATAAGGTTTATTAGCAAGGGACAAGGAAAGCACCATGGCTCCATGTCCTAGCTGATCCAAGTCTTTACTTAAGATTTTTAATTTTGGTCGCTCTTGAATTAACCGTCTAATCAAAATTCTCATGAAACTTAATCTAGAAGGAAAAGACGATCCTAATCTGCTTAATGCCATTATTTTGCTTGGCGAACGAATCTTTGGCACCTTTATACCGCAGGCGGATACTTTCTCGGGAGTATCACGCTTCATATGTTTTAATTTAGTTGTCTTTAGAATCGAAGTTTTCATCATAAAACCTTAACCAATTCATTCCCATTATTTTTTCAATTTCAACGGTATTAAAACCCACTTTCTGGAGTCCTTGTTTTATATTGGGAAAATCTTGAATTCTACTAAACCAATCAGGTTGTTTTGGAAAACCGGAATTATTTGCAGAACCTTCACCAAAATCTCTATCCTTTGACCAGGTGCCATTTCTCATCCATTCAACAACACTATTGGGTTGTCCTTGGCAAATATCAGACCCTATGCCCAAGCAATCTACACCGTATCGATTTGCAGATTCTGCAATCATTTGTGAAAAACTTTCGAGAGTGCACTCACTGCCGTCATGCAGATGATGAGGATATAAAGAAAAACCTATCATGCCTTTGGCTGAGGTTATGGCTTTTATTAGATCGTTTGATTTGTTTCTCTTTGACGGATGCCACCAGTTGGGATTGGCATGGCTGATCACTATTGGCCTGGTGGAGCATTCAAGTGCATCAAAGCAAGATTTTTCCGAAGTGTGACTGACATCAATTACTAGCCCGACGCGGTTCATTTCTTTTATAGCTTGGCGCCCAAAACGAGTCACTCCAGGATCCTGGTTTTCATAGCAGCCTGTCGCTAGTAAAGATTGATTGTTGTAGCTGAGCTGCATGAACCTGCCACCTAGCTGATGCAGTATTTCTATTAAACCAATGTGATCTTCCATCGCTGAACAATTTTGAAATCCATATATAATAGCTGTTTTTCCAGATTGATGAGCTTCGCGAACATCATGCCCCGTCTTTCCAATCATCAGCCGATTTGGATGGTTTTCGACATGCCGATTCCAAATGATAATATTTTCAACAGTTTGCCGAAAGCTTTCGTGGTAACAAATTGTCACATGAACAGCTGCTAGGTTTGCAACTTTCATTTCCTCAAAAAGTGTCGAAGACCAATTGGCGTATTGAAGGTTATCTATATATAAGGGTTTGTTAGACATCAGACTATTTCTTTGTTTGCCTCACTATGACATTTTGCTATTTAAACGACAAGAGTTTGGTTTGTGATTGACTTTATGTACCTATATATTTTATCTAACTGTATGTTTTAAATAGCATATATTGATATACTTTGGAGGTAAAATTATTGGACCTGAAAAATTTTTACATTAATGGGCAGTTTGTAGAACCTGCTTCTTTCGAACTTTTTGACATAATAAATCCAGCCACTGAAGAGAGCATAGGAAAAGTTGCACTTGGGTCACCTGAGGATGTTGACAAAGCAGTTTCCGCTGCAAAAAATGCCTTTAAAAAGACAGCTCTTTTGTCAAAACAGGAAAGGTTGGATCTTCTTGAGACTATCCGTGAAAACTATAAAAAACGATATAATGACATAGCGGCAGCTATTAGAACCGAGATGGGTGCTCCTGTTAAATTAGCTGAAGCAGGACAGACAGCAACTGGGTTAGGCCATTTGAAAACTGCTATACAGGTCTTGGCAGGGCATGAATTTGAATATGAGCATGGAGATTACATTGTTAGAGAAGAGCCTATTGGTGTCTGTGGTTTAATCACTCCATGGAATTGGCCTATAAACCAAATAGTCTCCAAAATGGCTCCTGCCTTTGCGGCGGGCTGTACCGTTGTGCTTAAACCTAGCGAGATTGCGCCGCTTTCTGCAATGATCATAGCAGAAGTTATTCACGAATCAGGGGTGCCGGCAGGAATGTTTAATTTAATAAATGGAAGAGGTCCTGTTGTAGGTGAGGCAATGTCTGCACATAATGATATTGACATGATGTCCTTTACCGGGTCGACCCGCGGGGGAATTGCTGTAGCTTCCGCTTCAGCAAAAAGTGTGAAAAGAGTATCTCAAGAACTAGGAGGTAAATCCCCCAATATAATTCTGGATGATGATGATTTTGAGGCTTCAATTTCGAAAGGTGTGATACACGTAATGAGCAATTCTGGTCAATCATGTAATGCTCCTACTAGGATGCTGGTTCCTAAGGACCGACATGATGAGGCTTTAGAAATAGCTAAAACTATAACCGCCGATATTGTTGTGGGAGACCCGATTAATATGACTTCGGATCTAGGCCCATTGGTGAGTGAAGTTCAATATCAAAAAGTACAAAACCTCATTAATACAGGGGTAAATGAAGGCGCCCAATTAGTCATTGGCGGCACAGGAAAGCCAGATGGGTTAAGCAAAGGATTTTATGTGAAGCCAACAGTTTTTGGTCATGTGAGCAATGAAATGACCATAGCAAGAGAAGAAATTTTTGGCCCTGTTTTGTCCATTATCTCTTATAATAGTTTAGAAGAGGCTATCTTTATAGCTAACGACACGGACTATGGTTTAGCAGCCTATGTCACTGGAAAGGATACTGATAAAGCACTGCAGTTAGCAAGAGGATTGAGAGCAGGGCAGGTAAGCATAAATTACGGCTCCAGTGGTCCCGCTGCACCTTTTGGTGGTTTTAAGCAATCTGGTAATGGGAGAGAAAAAGCTGAATGGGGATTGGGCGAATTTCTAGAAGTGAAGGCTATCATGGGAAAGTAAAAATGACTTCCCTCAAGGCACTAAATCTTTAAACATCAAATATTAAAAATAAGCAGATATTGTAGCATTTTTTAAACTTTTTAAGCTATTATTTGATTGGTTTCTAACTGTTTTTTACCTCAAGAATCGGGAAATTTTAAGATGATTAAAATAGCTGTTTTTGTGGGGTTTAGACTTAACTTTCGTATTATTTCCATTATAGGGAGATAAGTGGAGCTCTTTTGCACAGTTCTTGCATTGTTACTTACTCAACTAGTTGTGGGTTAAGATGATGGATGCAGAAGATACCAAAGAGAGAATTCGCCAGCTGCGACAGAAGGTGGGATCAGACCCTACGAGTATTGTTCCAGGCCAAGCTTTTAGTCCTCTAACAGAAGAAAGACTAAAGGCTGTTAAAAGTTGGCAATCTGTCAAGGCAAGTGAGAAACTTGAATCCATTACTCCAAATAATTCAAAGGATAAAATTTATCCTATTATCTCTGATGATGTAGAGGAAGAATTCGAAAATCGGTATCAGGAAAATCTTGCAAATAAGGACCAGGAACCCTTAGCTAAATCGCGAACACAGATGGATGATTTACAGTTGCTGGGAGAGATAGATGTCCGAATGAGTAACAATTCTAAGGAATTAATTAAGTTCTTGGATGAGAAAGTTAGAAAAATAAAAGAGGACATTGTATCTAATGAAAGTTTTGATAAATATAAGGAAGAGTTGGAGGGAAGTGTTAACAAAAATAGTGTTCACTTAATAGAAACTCTCGAAAGTAAAGTAAGAGAGGTGGAGACTGCTTTATTAGAAAAAAATTCGAATTTAGCCCAACATTTTTCCACTCAATTGCAAGATCTAACTGAAAATGCCCAGAATGAAATTGGGAAGGCCTTTCAGCAGTCATCTGTTCTCCAAGCCATACTGCCAGATAAAATGGCTGAAATCGAAAATAAGATCTACTCTGAATTCACGGGGAAAATAAATAATTTAAAGGTGGAAATTTCAGGTATAAAAGACTCTTTTTCATTGCGTAATGAAGTAATAGGGTCTGAATTGTGTGCTCAGATAGATGATTTGGGGAACAAGTTATTAATAGAAAACCAAAAAAATGAAGAGGCCAGGGGATGGATCAAGAGATCCTTGGATGAAAAAATTGACTTAAGTATGGATAGATTACAAGCTGATATGGTGGAAAATTTATCTAGTATTGAAGGAGATTTAGAGAACACTAAAACTTCATTTACTGCCAGAAATAACGAAGCAGAATCGGAGTTTAAATCTAAGGTAGAAAATTTAGATAACAAAGTTGGTGCGCTAGTAACATCTGCTCAAACCAATTTTGAAACACAGTTCCAAAAGCTGGAAAGTGATGTAGTAAATTTAAAAGCCGACTCGGCATTGCAAAGTGAAACCATTAAATCGAATTTAGATGGTAAGTTTCAAAAATTGGAAAGTGAAGTAAGCGATATCAGGGATTCATTCTCATTGCGAAGCGAAGCTATGTTGTCTGAATTGAGTCTACAAATTGATGATATAAAACAGATGGTTGATTTAACGGCGGAAAATGCTCAGAAAGAAGATGAGTCTATGCGAGTTCATTTTGATGAACAGGTAGGGTCAATGGCATTAATTGCCCAAACTACTTCGACTGAGAAATATGGTGAGTTAAGAACTGAACTGGGAAACCTTAGAAACCTTTTTGCATTACGCAGTGAAGCGATATCGTCTGAAATTGGTCTTCGTGTGGATGATTTGGCCGCTAGTACAGATTTAAATATTAAGAAGCTTAAAAGAGAAAACGATTCTGTTAAAGATTATTTTGAAAAAAATATAGGTGCCACGGAATTGACGCTCCAGACTTCCTTAGGGCAACGAATGCAAGTTCTGAAAGAGGAGATAAAACAAGCTCAGGATTCATTATACAAACAACTGGAGACGGAGCGTTTTGAATTAAGGGCTCAGATTGAAGGCATAGAACAGCAAGTAAGTATGAATGCAGTTCAAGCCAAAGAAAACAATCAGAATCTCAAAAATGCGGTAGAGGAACAAATAAGTTCAAAAATTGTTACAGTAAAATCGTCATTGAGTGAAAAAACTAAAGATATTGATGGGAAGATAACTAACTCAATTGGTGTTTTGGAAGAAAAAATTGATAAAATTTCTTTAGATTTAGGTGTCCAAGTTAAAGTTTTAGACGAGAAGATGGCATTAGACGCCCAAAAAGGCCGTGATGAGAAGGCGGATCTAAAGCACTCTTTTAATCGCATAGAAGAGTTCGTAAAATCTCATCTAGAAAAACTGGAATCGCGATTCAATAAGTTAGATAAGGATTTCGTGGATAATCTAAAAATCATGCAAGTGGATTTGTCGGAATCTGAGCGAAGGTCACTGGGGATGATCAAGGATAAATATCGCACATTAAAAAGTGTGGTTTGGGAGCAATTAGGATTATTAAAAAAGAGTGATGTAAAGTTTGATGAGAAGATAGGAAAAATCGAAAAGAGGATGATTAGTTTTGATTCGCTAGGTTCGAAAGTAAGTGATAAACTGAGAACTGAGCACAGCCTAATCAAGAAATATCTTAAGAAGGAATTAGAAAAATTGTCGACCTCGTTAAAAGGGGTTAACGATAAAATCTTATCCGAATCAGAGTTGCAGGAGCTTTTTCAAAATTATACTTTGAATGTTAACATAAGTAGAAATAGTCATTTATTATCAAAGACTAAAAGAGATTTTGAAAAGAAAAATTTTCTTAAAAAAAATTCTGTAGGAAAGAAAATCTCAAAGACTGTGGCTATAGCGGTTTTACTAGGATCTATATTAATATATTTAAAGACTTTGCTTAAAAACTATTTTTCTTATTCTGGCAGTTAGGTTGTTGAGAAAAATCAAGAATTGATTACACCCTAACTTTGTGTTTGGTCTATGAAGACTACTGCAAGAAATTACGCTAAGGAATTAATTTTAAATAACCTTTAAGTCTGAAATATTCTTGTTCAACTTTTTGGTTGAGGTATTAAGTTAGGTACGTGTGGTTTGAAATGAATCACTGACTAATGGTCTGGATCAAAACATTTTGAAACGTCAACAAAAATATTTATATTTATTTCAAATATTTTTGTTGACCTTAAGGGACAAAAAGCTTCAATTGGTATCCTACCAAATTTCCTGCCACTATATGTGGTGTATCTCCTGAATTTAATGCAGGCTAGTGAGTGTTTATAAAAAGAACATCATGGAGGCAGGTTTTTGTAGCCGATCGAGTGGGCAAAGATATAAGAGGAAGTATTAAATGAAAATAACCAGGCATTATACCAAAGATACGAAAGACGCTTATTCAACCATTAAGTTTCGAACTACTTCCTCTGAAATTAGGAATCCGGATGGATCTTTAGTTTTTTCGCAAACAGGAGTTGAAGTTCCCGAGAATTGGAGTCAAGTAGCAGCAGATGTACTTGCTCAGAAATATTTTCGTAAGGCAGGGATACCCACTGCTCTAAAGAGAGTGCCAGAAAAAGGGGTTCCTGGTTTTTTATGGAGATCAGTTCCCGATGAGAGTTCGAGTGTTACGCAAAAAAAGGAAACTAGCTACAGGGGTGAAAATTCTTGCAAAGAAGTATTTAACCGAATGGTTGGAGCATGGACCTATTGGGGCTGGAAAGGTGGATACTTTGATAGCGAAAAAGATGCGAAAGCTTACTATGATGAAATGCGATTTATGCTTGCCACTCAACAAGGTGCACCAAATTCTCCACAATGGTTTAACACTGGTCTCCATTGGGCTTACGGAATTGATGGGCCCAGTCAAGGCCATTACTATGTAGATCACAAAACCAGTAAAATGGTTAAGTCAAATTCTGCTTATGAACACCCCCAGCCACATGCTTGCTTTATTCAGTCCGTGCAGGATGATTTGGTTAATGAAAATGGCATAATGGATCTATGGACTAGAGAAGCAAGGTTATTTAAATATGGATCTGGAACAGGAACAAATTTTTCAAATTTAAGAGGATTAAATGAACCTTTGGCAGGTGGCGGGTATTCCTCAGGTATGATGTCTTTTCTAAAAATTGGTGATAGAGCAGCCGGTGCAATAAAGTCTGGTGGAACGACTAGGCGAGCTGCTAAAATGGTCATATGTGATATGGACCATCCGGACATAGAAGAGTTTATAAATTGGAAAGTGGTGGAAGAGCAAAAAGTCGCAGCTTTAGTGGCAGGCTCTAAGTTACATGAGAGAAAGTTAAATAATATTTTTCATGCAATAAGAAATTGGGACGGAGCTGAAGAAACCTCATACAAACCTAAGGAAAATAGAGAATTATATTTAGCTATCAAAGACGCTAAAGAATCCATGATACCGGATAGTTATATTCAGAGAGTCTTGCAGTATGCAAAACAGGGTTACGCCTCTATAGAATTTCCGACATATGATGTAGATTGGGATTCTGATGCATATCTCACAGTATCAGGCCAAAATTCCAATAATTCGGTTAGAGTCACAGATAGTTTTTTGAAAGCGGTAAAATCTGATCAAACTTGGAATCTAGTCAATCGTACCAATGGCGATATCGCAAAAACAGTTAAAGCAGCAGAATTATGGGAACAAGTGGGGCATGCAGCGTGGGCCTGTGCCGATCCAGGCATACAGTTCCATGATACAATCAACGCATGGCATACGTGTCCTCAGGACGGGGATATACGGGGCTCAAATCCATGCTCAGAGTACATGTTCTTAGATGATACGGCGTGTAATTTGGCTTCGATGAATCTGTTAGCTTTTCTAAAGGATGGAAAATTTAACGCTAATGCTTTTTGTCACTCTACCCGGCTGTGGACAATTACTTTAGAAATATCAGTTCTTATGGCACAATTTCCTGCCAGGGAGATTGCGATGCGGTCTTATAAATATAGGACTCTTGGTTTAGGTTATGCAAATATAGGTGGTCTATTCATGAATTTGGGACTTGGTTATGATAGTCTTGAGGCCAGAGCCCTCTGTGGTGCCATAACCGCAATTATGACTGGGGTGGCATACAAAACATCAGCTGAAATTGCGAAGGAATTAGGGTCATTTCCAGGGTATGAGAGAAATAAAAAAGATATGTTGCGCGTGATGCGCAACCATAGGAGAGCAGCAAATGGACAGGTTACCGGGTATGAGCAATTGCAAGTTAGACCTATTCCTCTTGATATAAAGAATTGTCCAGATACTGGTCTCTCCCAATTGGCAAAAAAGACTTGGGATAAAGTATTGCAATTGGGTGAAAAGGTAGGCTTTAGAAATGCTCAAGTTAGCGTAATTGCCCCAACCGGTACAATAGGTTTGATTATGGATTGTGATACCACCGGTATTGAGCCTGATTTTTCTTTAGTGAAATTTAAAAAATTGGCAGGAGGCGGTTATTTTAAGATAATAAATCAGTCTGTACCATTCGCTCTAAGTGGATTAGGGTATTCGTCTAAACAGACCAAAGAAATAATTGCCTTTGCAGTTGGCCATGCAACCCTTAAGGATGCTCCTCACATTAATCATTCCTCCTTAGTTGGGCATGGTTTTGGAAAAGATGAACTAGAAAAAATAGAGTCGGCGCTGCCTGGTTGTTTTGATATAAGGTATGTTTTTAATCAATGGACGTTAGGTGAAGATTTTTGCAAGCAGACATTAGGTATACCTGAAACAAAACTAGGGGATCCATCTTTCAATTTATTAAAGCATTTAGGCTTTAAGTCTGAAGAAATAGAGAGAGCTAATATTCACGCGTGCGGTACGATGACTGTTGAGGGTGCACCTGGGCTCTCTAAGCAGCATTATTCCGTTTTTGATTGTGCAAATCCCTGTGGCAAAACGGGTACCAGATTTTTATCTGTAAAAAGCCATATATATATGATGGCCGCAGCTCAAAGTTTTATATCAGGTGCTATATCAAAAACAATCAATATGCCGTCTACTGCTAGTGTGGAGGACTGTAAGCAAGCATATGAACTGAGTTGGTCATTAGGTGTCAAAGCAAATGCATTATATCGCGACGGTTCTAAATTATCTCAACCGCTTTCTTCAGCTTTGATAGAAGAAGAAGTGGATAGTGGTGAGCTAAATGATAATAAGGACGAATCCAAGGTAGCTATGGTAGCTGAGAAAATTGCAGAAAAGGTAATAATTAGAGAAATTGCAAAGCAAAGAAATAAGTTACCTGAGAGAAGAAAAGGTTATACCCAGAAAGCTATCGTTGGGGGACATAAAGTATATCTTCGTACTGGTGAATACTCTGATGGTAATCTTGGAGAAATTTTTATTGATATGCATAAAGAGGGTGCAGCCTTTAGAGCTATGATGAACAATTTTGCAATAGCAGTATCAGTCGGATTGCAATATGGTGTGCCGTTAGATGAATTTGTGGAAGCGTTTACATTTACTCGATTTGAACCTGCGGGAATGGTTCAAGGTAATGATAGTATAAAAAATGCGACATCAATAATCGATTATATTTTTAGAGAACTAGCAATCTCTTATTTAGATAGGACAGATCTTGCTCACGTTAAGCCTTTAGGTGAAGTGTTTGATGAATTGGGGGATTCTCAATCACAATTTCCTGCTGATGATGATTCAAATGGCTCAATATCAAAAACAAATAGATCGGGAGAAAACCTGGAAATGATCAAGAAAGTATCATCAACAGGGTATCTGCGAAAAAGACTTCCAACAGGATTAACATCTACCCCCACAAAGGCTGATTTGCTAACTGATAATCAACACACTATGTTTGATAGTCAGGAAAATGAGAAAATTAAAGAGACCGATACTTCTTCAGCCGAACAAGGTAATATTGGTGAGCGTAAACAACAGGATAAAGTGGATCAGAGAAAAATAGCTAAGTTGCAAGGTTATGAAGGAGATCCTTGCAATGAGTGTGGAAGTTTTACACTTGTAAGGAATGGCACCTGTTTGAAATGTAATAACTGCGGCAGCACCACAGGTTGCAGCTAGTAAGTTAAACTTCAAAATGGAATAGTAATTTGCTCTGTTATCTGTATATCAGTTTCCACCGCCCCTGGCCAGGGCAGCAACGCCAGTTCTAGCTATCTCCTTTAACCCTAAGGGCACCATTAAATCAGCAAAAGCATCTATTTTTTCAGGCGTTCCAGTAAGTTCAAATGTAAAGCTTGCCAAAGTACTATCTACTACTTTAGCTCGAAAAACATCTGCTAATCTTAAGGATTCCACTCTTTTTTCACCTTTTGCAAAAACTTTAAATAGTGCCAGCTCTCGTTCCACTGATTTGCCTTCAACGGTTAGATCGTGCACGTCATGTACTGGTATCATTCGGGATAACTGAGCTTTGATTTGCTCTATAACTGATGGAGTTCCAGATGTAACAATTGTTATTCTTGATAGATTTCCAGTGTGATCAACTTCGGCCACCGTAAGGCTGTCGATATTGTATCCTCGACCAGAAAATAGACCTATGACCCTAGCAAGTACTCCGGATTCATTGTCCACAAGAATAGCAAGAGTGTGGCGTTCTGGTTTGTCGTTCTTAGGGTCTCTCAAATTGTAGGCACTTTTACGAGAGACACCCTTTTTCAGGGACAATTTTTGCAAATTAAACTCTCTTTCTATACCAAAACAGCTCCAGATTTCTCTATCTTGTTTTCAGGTTGATTAGCTTCCAATATCATCTCGTTGTGTGCTTTTCCAGACGGTATCATAGGAAAACAATTTTCGTGTTTTTCGACAACACAGTCAAAAATAACTGGCCCGTCATATTGAATCATCTCCATAATACTTTCTTCTAACTCATCTGGTTTTTCACAGCGAATTCCTTTGATTCCATAGGCTTCAGCCAGTTTCACGAAATCAGGCAAGGCATCTGACCAACTGTGAGAATATCTTCCGCCATGTAGTAGTTCCTGCCATTGTCTAACCATACCTAATCGCTGGTTGTTGATTATGAACTGTTTTACTGGCAGTTTATACTGAACGGTAGTACCTAATTCTTGCATGTTCATTAACCAGCTTGCTTCGCCAGCAACATTGATTACGAGTGATTTGGGGTGAGCTATTTGAACACCAATTGAAGCAGGGAACCCATATCCCATTGTGCCCAGTCCGCCAGATGTCATCCACCTACGCGGTTCTTCGAAACCCATAAATTGGGCTGCCCACATTTGATGTTGGCCCACTTCTGTAGTCACATATCGATCCATCTTCTTAGTAAGTTTTTCTAAAGTCTGGAGCGCATATTGAGGTTTAATTACTTTCGTAGAATTGTTGAAATTTAGACAGTCAATTTCCTTCCAGTTCTCAATTTCTTTCCACCAAGATTTAAGTTCTTTAGTATTGCGTTTAGATCCTCTGTCTTTCCATAATTTAAGAAATTTCTCAATACTAACCTCTATATCTCCAATAATTCCAATATCGACTAGTATATTCTTATTTATGGATGATGGGTCTATGTCAATATGAACCTTTATTGAGTTTGGGCTAAATTCATCAGTTTTACCTGTTATTCTGTCATCGAACCGGGCTCCTATACAAAACATAAAATCACAGTCATGCATTGCCATATTTGCTTCATATGTACCATGCATCCCTAGCATCCCAAGCCAGTTTTTCCCAGATGCAGGATAACATCCAAGCCCCATTAGTGTAGAAGTTATTGGAAAGTTGCTTTCAGCTATGAGTTTTCGTATCAGGTTTGAAGCCTGATCACCAGAGTTAACCACTCCACCTCCTGTATATAAGATAGGTTTTTTTGAATTTTCAAAAGCTTCCACAGCCCTTAATAGCAATTGATCGCTTGGCACTGTTTGGGGGGCATATCTGTTATTGGGGTGTTTTTTTCGTTTTTGATATTTGCCAGCCGCAAATTGTACATCTTTGGGTATATCCACAAGTACTGGTCCAGGCCTACCTGTCATAGAAACATGAAACGCTTCATGAATTATTTCTGCTAAGATGTCAGTGTCTTTCACAAGCCAGTTATGCTTTGTACAGGGCCGTGTAATTCCAACGGTGTCGGCCTCTTGGAACGCATCATTACCAATCATAAAGGTAGGTACTTGGCCTGTTAATACAACGATTGGTATACTGTCCATGAGAGCATCAGTCAAACCAGTAACAGCATTGGTAGCACCTGGTCCCGATGTAACTAGAACCACACCCGGTCTCCCTGTTGATCTGGCATAGCCTTCTGCAGCGTGCACGGCTCCTTGTTCGTGACGCACTAAAACGTGCTTAATCGTAGTTTGTTTAAATATTTCATCGTAAATAGGTAGAACGGCTCCACCTGGATATCCAAAAATAGTGTCTACTCCTTGGTCTATCAAAGCATTTACCACTATCTCTGCCCCTGATGTAATTTTTTGGGGATTTACTTCTTTTGACATTGGTTTCTTTCTTTAGAAAATACTATTTTGTAACTTGTGATTAAAATAAGCGTGCGAAAGCATTTTGTAAACTGGTAGATTAGAGCTTAATTCTGATAACCCAAATGTCAATAATGGTTCTAAATTTTATGGATTATCCATCATTAATTCAAATCACTAGAGAGAAAATCACCAATCTGGATTGATTCTCTTGCTGAGCTAGCACTTTGCCCCTAATAATTAATAAAAATAATGTATGTTGCAGAATTTGATTTGTCTTAATTTGGTTTTAGATGGAGGCATATCAGCCATCAGGTCAGTTTACACTTTATTTACTATTATTATTAATGTATAGCGAAGCTCTTGGTTGGATGACCAAGTAAATTTAATAGGGGAGAATTTAAATGGATAGAAGAAAATTTATAACAAAAGCTGGCTTAGGCGCTGCTGGTGCAGCAGGTGCTGTTTCACTGGCTAGCCCATCTATTGCGCAAGAGCGGATTGAAATGGCAATAGTAGCAACTTGGGGACGAGATTTCCCAGGGCTAGGAACTGGAGCTCAAAGGTATGCTCAAAAGATCCAAGATTTATCGGGTGGTCGAATCCAAGTGAGCTATTATGCTGCAAATGAGAGGGTAGGAGCTTTTGATAGTTTTGACGAAGTTGCCTCGGGCAATGCCCAAGGTTATCATGCTGCAGACTATTACTGGAAAGGAAGACATCCAGGCTGGGCTTATTTTACAGCTGTTCCTTTTGGCATGACATATGATGAAATAAACGCTTGGATCCGCTACGGTGGAGGTCAAGAATTATGGGACGAATTGGCTGGTGAATTTGGTCTAAAATCGATTATGTGTGGTAATACTGGAACCCAGGCAGGTGGTTGGTTCAATAAAGAGATAAACTCTCCCGACGATTTTAACGGCCTGAAAATGCGTATACCTGGCCTTGGTGGCGATGTTATTGGTAAACTCGGAGGATCGCCTGTTACTGTGCCTGGGGGTCAAATTTATGAAAATCTAGTTTCAGGAGCTATAGACGCTACCGAGTGGGTTGGTGCTTGGAACGACGAAATCATGAAATTTTATGAAGCTGCAAAGTTTTATTATACCGCAGGAATGCATGAGCCTGGGTCAATGATAGCGGCTGGCTTTAATGCTAAATGGTGGTCTGATTTATCAGATGGTGACAAAACCATAATTGAAGCTGCGGCAACCGCCGAAAATGAAATGATGATGAGTGAATATAACGGCAAATCTGGCGCAGCATTTGCGAGGCTTACAAATGATCATGGTGTAAAGGTTCGAGCTTTTAATGACGATGTTTGGGATGCTATGGCAGAAGCAGCAGACGAGGTTTTTGAGGAAGCAAGAGCTCACTCCGACCTAGCAAATAGAATTCATGAAAGCTTTGAAGCAGGATTGAAAGATATAGGTGGCTGGCTTGGAACTACGACTGGAGAATATTTGAATCAGCGTAACCGAATCCGCGGTATTTAATCTCAAACGCAAAAGATACGAAATGCAGAGCCATTTTTATGGCTCTGCAAATTGAGAATGACCGGAGTTCGTCAAAATGAAGACTAACCGGACTATGGACTTTTTGCATTACAGTGCGCTAGTCAGCGCCTTTATTGGCGCTGTTTATATTGTAAATAACTTTTTGACTTATATATTTGATTTACCAGGGGTATTTGGCACCTTGGCGATGCTAGGTGTTGGTTTTTTTGAAAGTAGAAGCCAAGGATATGATCCAGTCTTCATTATTTTAGGATTAATCCAAACTATTTCTTTTCTACTAGCTTTTTTTGCTCCAGCATTGATATTACAGAGGAGGGGTGGAGACCGTGATGAAGTTCTACTAAGTAGTTGCTCTGAGGTTGTAGTCTCCTTCGCGTTTTGGTCAGTGATGCTAATTGGTATTGCCGATGCTGCCATCTCTTTTGTAAGAATCGAAGGCCTTTTACCCAACATAGTGGGTGATGATTTGGCGTTATCACTTGGAAAGCCAGCATTAAGAGGCGCTTATGTACACATTCCACTATTATTGCTTGGAATGTTAATAGCTCTATACCGAAGAGGAGCCGATTTTATTTGGTTGGCATTGTTAATTGTTTTTGGTGAATTGTTAATAGTTATAACACGATTCATTTTTTCGTATGAACAGGCATTTATGGGGGATTTAGTACGGTTTTGGTATGCTGGACTTTTCCTGTTTTCCAGTGCTTATACCCTAGTCCACGATGGACATGTGCGAGTTGATGTTCTATATGCTAACTTTTCAGAAAAAGGAAAGGCTTACACCAATATTTGTGGATCTATCCTTCTTGGAATTCCACTTTGCTGGGTTATACTAATTAGAGGTTGTTGGCACGAGACATCTCCATTCAATTTGGCTCTTCTTAATTTTGAAGTCACTCAGCAAGGTTTTGGCATGTACGTAAAATATTTAATGTCGGGCTTTTTGGTAATTTTTGCATTGTCAATGTTGTTTCAATTTTCCAGTTACATTATCCGACATATTAATATACTTGAACGTAAAGAAGAAAATACAATTCATGGTTGAAGCTAGGCGATAGGTACATATGGAGCTTTATTTTTTAGTCTTTTTGTTCATACTTATGATGACAGCGCTAGGTCTTGGGTTTCCTGTAGCGTTTGCATTGCCAGGATCTGCAATACTAAGTATTGGCCTCGCGGCTATTACTGGCCTAGTTTTTTTTGGCGATGTGAAAGCCTTTTTCGCCCAAGATGGCCCTATCGAATGGCTTTCTGCAGGGGTCATGAATTTCAGGGCTATTTATTATGACTTTGAAAGGGATACTTTAATAGCAATCCCACTATTTATCTTCATGGGCATTATGTTACAACGCTCGCGTATTGCCGAAGATTTACTAATGACCATGGCAGGCTTATTCGGCCCAGTACCGGGAGGGTTGGGTATCTCGGTAGTCTTTGTTGGAGCTTTGTTAGCGGCAACAACTGGTATTGTCGGAGCGACAGTGGTAGCAATGGGGTTAATTTCTTTACCCTCAATGATGAGGAATAAATATTCTCCTTCATTAGCCACAGGTACCATATGTGCTTCTGGAACATTGGGTCAAATAATCCCTCCCTCAATAGTCCTTATTATTTTGGCAGATCAACTTGGATCTGCATCCGATCAAGCTTCAGCCATGCGTCAATCATTGTATAAAAATGCAACGGGTGAATTTACTATGCCGTCGGCTTTAGATGTAACTTCGACTTCGGCTGGGGACATGTTTTTGGGAGCGTTCTTGCCGGGAATCGTTTTAGTTCTGGTTTATTTTGCTTACATTTTTGTAACTGCTTTAATAAGACCATCAATGGCTCCGGCTGTACCTAATCCACTCGGTTTTAATAAGCAATTTCTCTATAAGGTTCTTTTTTCGTTACTGCCCCCATTGGTATTGATATTTCTGGTATTGGGATCGATAATTATGGGTATAGCTACAGTAAATCAAGCTGGGGCAATTGGTGCAGTTGGCGCTACTATAATGGCTGGATATAAGCTTTGTGAAAATAAAAAGGGAGCGCTATTTCCAGCGGCTCTTGCCATTTTATCGATAATAGCCCTCTTGCTACTCATAAATTATTTTGACCTCAATGTAAAAAATTTGGCGGTCACCCAAAATCATCAGGCGGTCTTACTTGCTGTAGGTGCGTCAATTTTATTAATTATAGCTATAGCTTGGTCAACATGGAGAACTTTTATCATTGATAATACACTGAAAGAGGTAATGATTGAGACATCAAAAACAACTTCAATGGTGTTTATCATCCTACTGGGTGCAGCAATGCTCACAGCAGCGTTTCGCGGATTTGGAGGCGAAGAATATGTTAAAGATTTTCTCCAAAGTTTGCCTGGAGGATTTTGGTCGCAATTTATAGTTGTGATGGCAGTAATTTTTTTATTAGGTTTTTTCCTTGATTTTATTGAAATAGCTGTCGTTGTTGTTCCAATTGTTGCCCCGATTCTACTAGCTGACCCTGGTGCAAATATTACAGCTGTTTGGTTAGGTGTTATGATTGGGGTTAATATTCAAACTAGCTTTCTTACCCCTCCGTTTGGTTTTGCATTGTTTTATCTTAGAGGTGTTGCACCTAAGGCTATCAAAACGATTGCTATTTATAAAGGTGTAGTTCCGTTTATAATATTGCAGCTAGTGGCATTAGGTATTGTTGGTGCATTTCCTACCCTAGTTAATTATCTTCCAAATCGGTTTTACTTGTCTTCTTTCAATGCTCCACCCCCTATGAATCCTAGATTAGAGTCTTGTGTCGAAAGCTACCTTGAAGAAACTTTAATTAATGATGAGGAAGCAATTACCCTTTCGATCAATAATTTAAAGAAACTTGATCTGAGTGTATTGCCGACAAAAGTTGCTTCGAAAATTGATGATACACATGAGGTTTCCCTAACAATTTTTACAAAGCTGAGTGATGTGATCGAATCGCAAAAAGTACTTGCAGAAGCTACAAAATTCTATGCACAAACTCATACTGAAGTTCGAATTATCCAAAGGGAAATCCGGAAAATTGATAGTCGTATAAAAAAATTGAAAAGAGAAAACCAAATTACTGATGATCAAAACACTAAGAATAATATTAGTGATGAGATTGATGAGAGCCTTTTAAAGAAAAAAGAGCTATCCCGTACAATACCTTCAGATTGGGAAAAAGTTTCCACTGAATACCAGAAAAAACTTAAATCATTGACAACAGCACAGCGTAAGTATCGGCGGGCTATGGATGATGCTCATGCTGGGGTAGAGGATACCATAATTACGATAACATCAGGTGCTGGTTTTGCTAATTTTCATAAGTATTTCAATGAATTCAAAGGTACACTTGGGAGCATGGATAATGAAAAAAAGCAGGAAACTTTAAAGGCCGTGTCAAAGGACCTAAATACTATTCCCGGTGGAAGTGGGGTGAAGTCTCTACTTAATAAAGCTCGCAAGGAATTTAAGAAAGATAATGATGTTAAGGCAAATGACTATCTAAAAAAAGCCAGCTTATTGTTAGATGAAGAAATTTCTTGGAGGAAAGAAGCTGTCAAAACTATTTTGCCTATATTAATATCTTTCCAAAAAGATACTGCGACAAATATAGGACTAAGAGGGCAGGACAGATTACCGGCTTTCCTAGTGCCCCGTATATCAAGATGCCGATCTGTTCACCAAGATATTTCGTTATATTTTTAACAAGAATTTAGATTAACTTTTTCGAAATGAATTCGAATTTGATAGGGTAAGGACTGAAAAGCGATAGCCCCATCAATTAAATTGGTTTAAAGGTCTATAAAAGGCCGACTTTGTTATTCTTGTCCTCAAAGAGGAGAAGATGTTAGTTAGGATCTGTTGTAAACCTAGGTAGTTGAATTATTGTCGCCATATCAGTTGAGTTTGCTTGTATTTCAGGCAATTCGTAACCTGTATCGAGATCAAAGGCCTCTATTTCATGTTCAGTCAAATTAGTCCACTTATTTAGGTGGTAAACTTCAGATGGTTTATAATCAGCTTTATAGCCCATTTTTTCATTTTGTCTAATCCAATAACCGAGATATAGGTAATTTAGACCTAATTCCTTAGCTAAATTAATATGGTCAAGTATCATGAATCGTCCTAAGCTTAGAGATTGGTATGCTGGATCATAAAAAGAGTATACCATTGAGAGACCATCTACATTTTTATCTGTTAGGCAAACAGCTAAAAGCTTATCTGTCATTACTTCATTATTAATTCTGTATTCATATACTGTGGAGCGAACATTGGTTTCTTCAATCATTGCAGAAAATTCCAGAGCATCCATCTCGCTCATTCCGCCATGCAAATGTCTTGAATTCAAGTAAGCTTTAAACACGGAGAATTGCTCGTCGGTTGCCTCGGGATCTTTTTCTATACGCTTAATACAATCATTTTTCGAAAGCACGCGTCGTTGCGATTTGGAAGGTTTGAAATCTTTGACATTTACCCTGATAGATAAGCATGCAGAGCAATTGGTGCATAAAGGTTTATAAAGAACTTTTTGAGATCTTCTGAAGCCTTGAAGAGAGAGGTCGTCATTTAGTTGTTCCGAATTTCTCCCATATAATGCAGTGAATAGCTTGCGCTCAGCTTTACCTTTTATATAGGGACATTTTTGAGGAGCTGTTACATAAAATTGTGGAGTCCTGGGAGGATTATGATGCATATTCATTCTTTTTTTTGTTGATGACCGAGAGGTCTCTGTGATCCGTAATATTCTTCAAATTTTTTCGTTTATAATATTATTTATCTGTATAGTAAATATCGACAAATTTAAAAAAAAATTTAGTTTTCATAGGGAAAAATGGTAATAAAATCTATCTATGGTACCCAATTAGATTTATATCATATGGTGTTTTTTGATATATTTCGTTTATCCAATTTCCAAAAAAAATGTGTGCATTACTACGCCAACGATTCTTAGGTTTTCGATTGGTGTTGTTTTCATCAAAATAATCTATTGGAATTGAAGATGAGGCAGAGGATTTTAAATCCCTTTGATATTCTTCATTTAGGGAATTAGTTTCATATTCGATATGATTTAACATGAATAATGTATTTTTTTTACTTTCCTCAATTAGGCAAGGTCCCATATCAGAAGATTCTAACAATAAATCTAACTCAGGGAATTTTTTTATGTCTTCAGTGTTAATTTTTGTCCAACGGCTGACTGGTATAATAATTTCATCTGAAATTCCTCGAAGATAAGGCGAACTTGGAGATAGGTTATCTTGATGGAAACAGCCAAAAGCTTTTGTCTTTAGTGGAAATTTTTTGATTCCAAAACGATAATATAGCATGGCCATTGCACCCCAGCAGACACTTAAAACTGAATGTACATTATCTGAAGTCCATGCAAAAATTTCGCACAGTTCCTTCCAATATTTAACATCTTCATATTGTAGTTTTTCTATAGGGGCTCCAGTAATTATAATTCCATCAAACTTTTTATATTTGATTTCATCAAATGATTTGTAAAATTTACTTAAGTATTCTGGTGCAGTATTCTTGGGAGTATGTTTTGTGATCCGTATTAATGTTAATCTGACTTGCAGTGGCGTTGACCCAATCAATCTAGCAAACTGGCGTTCCGTTTTTTCTTTTTCAGGCATTAAATTCAATAAACCGATTTCAAGAGGGCGAATATCCTGCCTTTCGGCTGTGTCCTCGGACATTAGCAGCACCCCTTCTTTATCCAGAATTTCATAAGCAGGTAAGTTTTGCGGTAATCTTATTGGCAAGGTTTTCAGTCTTTTTTGTTACTGTAATTTGCGAGATTGCATGAAATTAGATCTACAAAGTCTTGTTCATCTCTTACTTTAGACACTTCATCCGCCATTAAAGTTATACCCCAATTTTGTGCGATTTTATCATAAATAGGTGCTCTATGTTCTAGAAGATCTTCGAAGCAGAATAAGGCGAATTTCTCAGGTTCAACTTTGTGGTCTGGGACTTTATTCAATTTCTTATAACTTTTCCATTTTTCACGGAGAAAAGTTTCGTTGTAATAAATTGGTTTAGGGTCTTTGGCAAATCTTTTTACAAGTTCTTGATTATGATTAGCTGTACCTTTTATTAATAAAATTAAAGTATTACTCGAAAGATGGTTCAACACAGGATCTGAAGGGTTTAAAGGATCTACTACTTCACATATTGAACCTGAAGTATCGCAGACAAAATTATTATAACCATAAATCCTAATTGATTTTTCAATAAACTTTTTAGTATCTAACACGGAAAAAACTTCAGCTTCTTTGTGTTGCTGTTGGCGTCTAATGTAAAGCTCTAATTCCATTCCTCCCAAATTCTTATTTCCGGGAGAGCCAAGGTAACTTGATAGGGGGGAGAGGTCATTAAAAGTCAAATTCGATGAAATATAAATGCTATCGGACAACAATAGCTCTCTCAGAAAATTATTCTTCATAGCTTCCTGTTTGAAGTTATCAACAATATGTTCGCCTAAATAACGGGTGCCTATCCTATAATCTACGGAATAATGAAACCATTGAAATTTTGATTGCAGAATATTTGAAAGACGGGTTTTCCCAAGGCCGGACATGCCTAGCAGAGAAACTCTCTTACTAGGGCTTTTTAGCCAATCATTTTTATTTTGATAAATCAATTTTTTTGCCCAGACTAGCTTTTTTAAAATGTCCTAATTATTGCGTAAACTATTGACATAGAAACAATCTTAAAGCCTCATCGATATCAGAAAATGTAAAAACTAGCTAGAAAAATTCTTCCCAGTCAATTTGTGTAGAGTATCTTCAATCAATTGTTTTAAGTTTTCTCGTTCCTTGGGTGTTAAGAAGGAACCTACTTCTACTTCTTTTCCATTTCCTCTTAAGGTCAAATAATTTTCTATCGGTCCGTTTTTATAATAATTTACTTGGATCCAAAAAGGATTGGCTGACCAACTTCTTATTCTTCCGGCAGGGTCTGCTCTTTGTAAAATGACTTTTTGGGGGAATATTTCCAATTTTTCTTTGAGTTTGCCATCGTGGTGATTTTTTTCACCGAAAAGATAAAGTAAAAAAATAGAAATGAGGGAAAAGGGAAGAATAGCAAACGTTAGCTCTAATTTTAAAAAAAGAAGGGGTGGTAGTAAAAGCGTTAACGCCGTTAATAACGTTATAAAATGAAAGTTTTCCCTTGTGCAAGATCTATGGGGCCAAATTGTTAGGGATAATATAGCCTTATCTGTTACATTGTTAATTTTAAAGCCAGTAGTCTTTATTGGAAAATCTCCAAGAAAAAATATGATTTAATGCTGTTGGGTTTTATCCCATTGGTCACGTGTTGGAAGAGTTTCAAACGTATGCTCTGGTGGTGGATTAGGTAGAGTCCATTCTAGTGTGTCAGCATGTATGCCCCAATAAGCGTTCTCTTTTATCTTTTTTCCCCAGAAAATAGTATAAAATATTATTCCAAAAAATAGCAGAAAAGATCCAAAAGATAGAAATGCTCCTAGTGAAGAAACATAATTCCAGAGTGCAAACTGCTCAGGGTAATCAATGTATCTACGTGGCATTCCTTGTCTCCCCAAGAAATGCTGAGGAAAGAAAGTTACGTTTGAACCAATGAACATGAGCCAAAAGTGCAGTTTACCTGCCCATTCAGGGTACTGGCGTCCAGACATTTTCCCAATCCAATAATATATTCCAGCAAAGATGCAGAACACCGCACCTAGTGACATTACATAGTGAAAGTGAGCAACCACATAGTATGTATCATGATAAGCTCTATCCACTCCTGCTTGAGCAAGGACAATGCCTGTTACTCCTCCAACCGTAAAAAGAAAAAGAAATCCGAGGCACCAAAGCATGGGTGTTTTGAATTCAATTGAGCCTCCCCACATTGTAGCTATCCATGAAAATATTTTTATACCTGTCGGAACCGCTATTACCATAGTGGCTAACATGAAATAGGCTTGTTGTGTAACAGACATCCCTACAGTATACATATGGTGAGCCCACACGACAAAGCCTAATGCCCCTATTGCAATCATCGCATAGATCATAGGCAAGTATCCAAAAATTGGTTTTTTGGAGAATGTAGAAATAATGTGGCTAACTATGCCAAATCCTGGAACTATGATCATATATACCTCTGGATGACCAAAAAACCATAATAAGTGCTGGTAAAGCACAGGATCTCCACCTCCTGCGGCATCAAAAAACGCAGTTCCAAAATTTCTATCAGTCAGGAGCATAGTTATGGCTCCTGCCAGTACTGGTAGTGACAGTAAAATAAGGAAGGCAGTCACCAAAATTGACCAGGGGAAAAGTGGAGTTTTGTGCAAGGTCATTCCTGGAGCTCTCATATTAAGGAAAGTTGTGATCATATTTATTGCACTTAAAATTGACGACGCTCCTGACAGATGAACCGCAAAGATGGCCAAGTCCATAGACATCCCCATTTCAGAAGTGGAGAGCGGGGCATAAAGAACCCAGCCTACGCCTGATCCAAGTTGTCCGTTTCCACCAGGTACAATGAGTGATAATGTAGCGAGCGATGCGCCTGCCACATAAAGCCAGTATGAAAGGTTGTTCATTCTTGGAAAGGCCATATCTGGTGCCCCTATCATGAGAGGCATAAAGTAATTGCCAAACCCACCAAAAAGAGCCGGAATAACTACGAAGAACATCATTAGGATACCATGACCTGTAATGAGTACATTCCAGAGATGCCCATTGGGCTGACCATCAATAGTCATAAACTGAACCCCAGGTTCCATAAGTTCAAGCCGCATGTAAACCGTAAAGGCCACAGAAATGAAGCCAAAAAAGGCAGCCGTTATAATATAAAGTATCCCAATGTCTTTATGATTTGTTGACATAAACCACCTGGTGAAAAAATTTGGCATTTTGCCTTCATGAGTTAGGTCTGTATTGGCTTCTGCCATATTTTCCTCCAGTAGGGTATTGCAGTATTTAGTTAGTAGTTAGGATATAATTTAATTTCAATTATATTTCAATATCTTCAGTAACTATATGTGGCATCCTGCCTCAATCCAAGTAATTTTTACACATTGATGATCACAGAAATTTTAAGGCGAATAGGTTTTTAACAATTTATTAAAATTAGATTTAAGAGACTTATCAAAATCAGCCATGCTTGTTTCTACCCCTTGATCGAAAACAGAAGTAACTTTGGCATTCTTGATGCCACAGGGTATAATTCCTTCAAAATTCTGTATATTGGGAGCTATATTTATAGCTAGGCCGTGAAATGCAATTTTACGGCGTACTCTCACGCCTATAGAAGCAATTTTATACCGATCACGATGATTGCTCGATTTGGATGTAGAAATCTTGTAGGTCCATACACCTATAGCCTTTTTCCAGCGATGAGAGGTTATATCAAAATCCTTAAGCGTTTTTATAACTAGATCCTCCAAGAAGTGTACATATTTTCGGATATCATAATCAAATCTATCTAACTTTATCATGACATAGACAATTCTTTGTCCAGGTCCATGATATGTGAATTGACCTCCTCGGTTCGTAGTAACTACTGGAAATTTTTTTGGTTCTTTTAGATCTCTAAAGTTCGCAGAAGTTCCTGCAGTATAAACATCAGGATGTTCCAAGAGCCAAATAGCTTCATTTTTTTTATCGGCTATAATGTCTTCCACTCGGGATTCCATTTTTTTTAGTGCCTCCTGATAATCAATCAGGCCTTTACTAATAATCCAGTCTAGAGGTTTCTTTAAATTAATCATTAGAGATGAAATTTCTGAATTTAAAATTAGTTTAAATTATTTTATAAATGAATAACTGTTAATCGTTAATATGAAAATACTTTAATAGCTTGCTATTGAATCTACGATAAAAAAAGTTACCTTTTAATTAATGCGGCTGTGGCGGAATCGGTAGACGCGCAGCGTTGAGGTCGCTGTGGGGTAAAACCCGTGGAAGTTCAAGTCTTCTCAGCCGCACCACACTTATCTGTAACACATTGATATGTAAGCACTTTTGGTGATGCAGATCAGTGGTGTGAAAGAAATTGAGAAAGAAAAGTGTGGTTAGTCAAGTGATGAAGCGTGAAAATGTTTTTTATTATGTAAGACCCGTTCCTAAAGATTTAATTGATCATTATAGTGTAAAAAGATTGTGCTTCAGTTTGAAAACAAAATGTGAGTCTTTAGCTAATCGTTCTTCCAGATCAATAACTCAACGATTAAATGATTACTGGTATGGGGTCAGATTCGCTAAACTGGATGTGCCTATTAGTAATTCAATCTCTTCAAACCAGATAGTTGTTCGAAAAAATGCGCTGCAAAATTCAATGTATCTATCACTGTCGATGTAATGATTGTGGATATTGTATTTTCTGGCAGTCCGTTCGGCTCTCAAATGTTAAGGGTAAAGAGAGGGGCAAAAAGGCTCCATTTGGTTGTAGAAAAGGAGAAAATCATGCATTTGAGAACGAAAATCAAAGGCCTATTGAAAGTTACGCCTGCGCTCGTTGCTTTAACTTTCGCGGCAGCGTTTAGCGCTGTACCTGTTAATGCAAAAGACAAAATAAACTGCATTTTCCCATTCTGGTTCGGCTTTGCACCGGTATTTGTCGCACAGGAAGAAGGGTATTTTGCCAGCGAAGATCTGGAAGTGACCACTGCTTTTGACAATGATCGGGCCAATGTTCTGCCGGCAATGTCGACCGGTGCAATTGAGTGCACAATGCGCACCATAGGCGAATCGATGTCGCGGCCGCGCCAGGCTGATACAACCGGTACCATCATTGGTACAATCGACATTTCCGTGGGCGCGGACGGCGTTGTTGCGTCGGGAGATATCAAATCGATCGAGGATCTTATTGGCAAGACGATGGCCGGTGAAATCAATCACCCCGGCACCACCCTTGTACAGCATGCGCTGGCGCAGATGGGCAAAAGCATTGATGATATAAACATCCAATTGATCGCCACAGACGATTCAGCCGCCGTGTTCGAAGACCCCAGTGTGTCAGCAGTGGCCACGTGGGAGCCAATGATGGGGTCCATCGTAAAAAACTCTTCGCGCGAAGGCACGCATGTACTTCTGTCGTCCGCCGATTACGAGGGGCTGATCACCGATGTCATCATCGTGCGAACGGATGACTACCGGGAGAACCCTGGGAAATATGCCAAATTCCTGCGTGGCATCTACCGAGCGATCGACCTTTACAATGCGGACCCCGACAAGTTTATCGCGATCTCGGCCCCGTTCTTTGATACACCTGCCGATGAAATGAAAGAAGCGTTGGCTGGTGTGAAGTACACGTCATACGAGGAAAGCGTGTCCTACCTGCCATCGGCATCCGGTGACGGGCAGCTCAAAGAGGTGTTCGATGCGTTTAATGACATTAATGTGGTACTGGACCTGCAGGATGGACCACTGGAGTACCAGCCCTACGTTGATGGTGCGGCATTGGATGGTCTGTTTGACGGCCACACCCGCTGATACCAAATTGCTCTGGCGGCAATCGCCAGAGCATCAGCCGCTAAGGCATGAATTACTAAGCAGAAAGGTCGGCTAAGTGATAAAATCCCTCTTTGTGTTTCGCGATGCGCTTCCCCGCAAAACCGAAATAATACTGGGCATATTCGGATTTATTTTTTTCCTCACAATCTGGCACATGACTGCATCCTCCGGCGTGATCCGGCCAGAATTTCTGCCCACACCTTTCGCCGTAGCTCAGGCCTTTGTTCGCCTGTTTACAGAGCGCGATTTTGCATCCGATATTATCGTTAGCGTCGGCCGCGTTTGGTTTGCATTTCTTTTGTCGGTGGTGATCGCGGTTCCCTTGGGTTTGATGATGAGCACCTACCGGGCGGTTGGCGCCATCCTCGAACCTTTTATCGACTTTTTGCGATACCTTCCCGTTCCAGCCCTGGTACCGCTGCTGGTGATTTGGTTTGGCGTCGGCGAGACTTCCAAGATCGCGGTACTTTGGATGGGCACCTTCTTTCAACTAATACTCCTGATCGCGGATGATACCAAACGTGTGCCGACCGAATACATTGAATCCGGTCATACGCTGGGCGCATCAAACGGGCAGATCATGCGCCATATCATAATTCCGGCTGCACTGCCTAATATGATTGATAATCTGCGCATCACACTGGGTTGGTGCTGGACATATCTGATCATCGCCGAAATCGTAGCTGCGAATTCGGGCATTGGTCACATGATCTGGTCACTGCGCCGCTTTGTAAAAACGCCCGAGGTCATGGCCGGTATCATTGCCATCGGCATCATTGGTCTTTTGACAGATCAGGCTTTTCGTTTCGCCCATGCGCGGCTTTTCTCGTATCAGCGTAGGTGAGACATGGATAAGTTTATCAAAGTAACTGATGTCACCAAAACCTACTGGTCGGAGGATGGAAAAACAGAAACCAAGGTTGTGCTGCCTTTGTCGTTGACCATCGCCGAGGGTGAAATGGTGATGTTTCTAGGGCCTTCAGGCTGCGGCAAGACAACATTGATGCGCATTATCGGTGGGCTTGAAAAACAAGATCAGGGTAGCATTACACTTGCAGGTGATCTGCTGGCGGGCCCGGACCGGCGTCGCGGTATGGTGTTTCAGTCTTATTCCTCTTTCCCCTGGCTTCGTGTGCGCGACAATATCAAGTTTGGCACAAGGTATCGCAAAGATGTCTCAGCCGCTGAAAAGGAAGAGATTACGGATCATTATATGGACATGGTTGGCCTCTTTGCCTACAGTGATTTCTATACCAATCGGATATCTGGTGGGATGCGGCAGCGGGTAGCGATTGCCCGCACATTGGCATCTTCTCCTGATATTTTATTGATGGATGAGCCTTTTGGTGCGCTGGATGCGCAAACTCGTGAGCACCTGCAATTTCAATTGATGGACATCAACAAAAGCGAAAAGAAAACCACCATCTTCGTAACCCACGACGTCGAAGAGGCAATTTTGCTGGCGGATCGTGTCGTGATCTTCTCCGCCCGACCTGCGCGCGTGGTCAAAGAGATTGACGTGAATGCAGTAATCCCGGCAGAAGATCGGCGCAACAACACAGCGGACATGCAAAAGTTCTTTTCCCTCAGGAATGAGATTCTGAAAATCATCCGTGCCGAATACCGACAAACTATGGAGACGATCTGACATGGGCGTTGATCTTGCAGGAAAAAAGGTTCTGATAACGGGGGCTAATCGAGGCATCGGGTATGGTTTGGCCGAAGGGTTTCTCAAGGCTGGGGCAACGGTTACAATCGTCGCTTTAGAAGAGGACGTGACCGAGATCGCGGGGCAATTGAGCGAAACCTATAAGCGGCAGGTGCAAGGCATAACTTGCGATATTGCCGAATTGGATCAGGTTGAACGGATGGCCGTTCAGGTGGACCAAGTGGATGTGCTGGTCAACAACGCTGGCTTTGAATACATAACTCCAATCACAGATCCGTCCGAGCGGACTGATGAGATTTTTCGTAGGATCATCGAGATCAACGTCATCGGCACGTTTTCTGTGACCCGTCGGTTACTCGATAAAATCCCAGATGGTGGGCGTATCGTGAACACGGCTTCGATGTGGGGCAAAACCGCGGTGGCGGAATTCAGCGCCTACTGTGCATCAAAACATGCGGTCATTGGCCTGACGCGGTCGTTGTCACAGGAATTGGCATCTCGTCGTATTTCGGTAAATGCAGTGTGTCCCGGATGGGTGCGCACCATGGCCTCGATGCGATCCCTTTCCTTCATGGCGGCACAACAGCAACGCCCCGAGGCAGACATGCTGGACGAGATTGTTGCGGCACAGGCGCTGGACGGTCTGATGGAGCCACGTGATATGGTGGACATGTATTTGTTTCTAGCCGGTCCTGCGGCTGACAATATCACCGGGCAATCCTTTACCATTGACCGCGGGGAGTTGATGCAATGACCGCAGAACTTATTGGCAAGACAGCTTTGGTGACTGGGGCCGCACAAGGCATCGGGGCCGCTGCTGCAAAATCTTTGGCCGAGGCGGGAGCACGTGTCATCCTCTCGGATCGCAGAGACAGCATTGCCACACAAAAAACCATCGAAACTGCGGGAGGGACCGCGCGCACGGAAGCCGCAGATGTCGCAGATGCTTCAAGTGTGGATGGGTTGTTTCAAAGTATCCTGGAGAATGAAGGAAATCTGGATTTTGTCGTAAACGCTGCCGGAATCTTGTCGGAAGGCACAATCATCGACATGCCGGTTTCCGAGTTTGACCGAATCATATCGGTTAATCTGCGCGGGTCTTTCCTGATCGCCCAGGGGGCCGCGCAGATGATGGCGTCTGCCAAATCTGGGAGGATTATTTTGATCTCTTCAGAGCTTGCTTATCTGGGCCGCGCTGAGTTTTCGGCCTACTGCGCCTCGAAGGCTGGAGTTGTTGGAATGACACGCGCGTTGGCGCGGGAACTGGCGCCAGACGTTCAGGTGAACTCAGTCGCACCCGGACCGGTTGATACCCCTATGCTGGCACTGGAGAACATGTCCCAGGAATGGATTGACCGTGAAATTGATAATCCGCTTGAACGGGTTGGCAAGCCGCGTGAAATTGCGGCGTTGGTCCGCTTCCTTTGTGGTCCTGACGCTGGGTTCTTTACGGGCCAGACGCTCAGTCCCAACGGCGGAGCGGTGATGATTTAGGAGAGGAAATTTAAAATGCTACAACGACCTGTGCCTTGGCCAAACGGTGCCAAAGTTGCCTGCGCGATCACTCTGGACATGGACGCTGACAGCCTTGTGCATATTCATCACGGATCAAACGCTGCGAACAAACTGTCTGCGATATCTTCACTGCGTTATGGTCCCGAAGTTGCCATTCCACGAATTCTGGACACCTACCGAAGACTTGGACTGAAGCAGAGTTTTTTCATCCCGGCCTGGTGTATTGAAAATCATCCCAAGGCGATTGATGCCATTGTAAAAGATGGGCATGAGATTGGGTATCACGGCTATATCCACGAAGCCCCCAACAGCCTGACTCACAATCAGGAACATGACTGGATGTGCCGGTCGATCGAGATCATTGAGCGTCATACGGGCAAACGACCGCGTGGCAACCGCGCGCCGCTCTATCACATGTCGGCCAAGACGCCTGAATTGCTGGCGATGGAGGGGTTCCTTTACGACAGCTCGCTGATGGGTGACGAGGTGCCATATGTGCTGAAAACCCAAAAAGGCAAAGTGATGGAACTGCCAGTCAGTTGGGCCACGGACGACTGGCCACCATACGTGCATGCGCCCGATCTAGATTACATGTTTCAAATTCTCGCTCCGGACCGTGCCATGGAAGTTTTCATGGCTGAGTTCGAAGCCCTGAGGGCCTGTCCAGGTGGTCTTTGGATTGGTGTCTGGCATCCCTTTGTCAGCGGGCGTTTGTCTCGTTGGCATAGGGTTGAAAAGGCGATTGAAGACATGATGTCAACAGGCGACGTTTGGTTTGCCACCATGGAAGAGATTGCAGCCCATGTGAACACCGTCACTGCCGAGGGAAGATATTCCCCCCGTGTTGATAAGCTGCCTTATCACAGTGAGCCGCAGGTACCGCAGGACCTAATCGGCAAGGCCGAGGCCTAGAGGTGCACCGTTTCCAGAGCGCCTTTCAGCTCCGTCAGGAATTGATCAGCGTTCTGGGCGCTGAAGGTCAGAGGAGGGCGTACTTTAAGGACATTGGCATTGGCTGCCGTTGCGGAAATAAGAACCCGGCGGCGGCGCAATTCATTGACCAATGCCAAAGCTAACGGGCTATCAGGCTCTCGTGTTTCGCGATCTTTGACAATCTCAATCCCCATATACAGCCCCGAGCCACGCACGTCACCGATGCGTTCATCCCCTTGCATGATGTCGTTCAGGCTTGAAAGCATCGTTTTGCCAACCACCCTTGAATTGGCAATCAGGTTTTCGTCCTGCAAAACCTCAAGCGTCGAATTGGCTGCGGCCATAGCCACAGTGTTCCCGCCGAACGTATTGAAATACCGCATGTCATGGCCAAACTTGGATGCTACTTCGGGTCGTACCGCAATGCCCGCCACCGGGTATCCATTGCCCATAGGCTTGCCCATTGAAACAATGTCGGGCACCACGCCGTGGCGCTGATAACCCCACATGTGTGATCCTGTGCGTGCGAAACCGCATTGCACTTCGTCCGCAACAAATATCCCACCCGCGTCGCGGACGACTTTCAGGACAGGCTCAAGAATACTACGGGAATGCGCAAAAATACCGTCAGATGAAAATAGGCTGTCCGCAACAAAGGCGGCCAGCCCTTGCCCACGCCGTTCCAGATCGCGGATTTGCTCGGTCACCTGTGCGGCAAGCCAATCGCCCATATCGTCCGTATCCACACGGTATGTGTCAGGGGCCGAGACCCGCCGGACCCATGTGCCCAAGCGCGAGTTTTCACCCATGGAGGGCGAGAAGCCCGAGGTCAGCTCGGAATTACCATGGTAGGCCTCGGAGGTGACGATTATGCCTTCATGCCCAGTGTGATACTTGGCCATGCGCAGCGCCAGGTCATTCGCCTCGGATCCGGTGCAGGTGAACATCACATGGCCGATTTCCTCCTCAAAGGTAGCCAGCAGTTTTTCGGCAAACCCCAGAATACCATCCTGCATATAGCGGGTATGGGTGCACAGCGTGCTCATCTGCGCCATGACAGCGGCGTTCACATGTGGGTGGCAATGGCCGACAGAAACCACGTTGTTATAAGCATCCAGATACTCATTACCGTCGGTGTCGTACATGAACACTCCGCTTGCCCGGCTGAATTCAACTGGATCAGCGTAGAACAACCGGTACGCTGGCCCCAGCAGACGCGCTCGGCGATGGACAAATTCCCTGGTCTGCGCATCCAGCTGATCGACCTTGGCGGGATCAAATCCATTCACCATCTTGCCACGCTTTGTTTTGATATTCATCTAAAGGCTCCTTTCACTATTGAAAAAGGGTGTAAGAATGTCTGACACTTCTTCAGCCGAGCGCGTCAGAAACCAGTCAAGCTGATGCCAGCCCTGTTCTGTATTGCGTATTATATAGCGTTCGTTTTCTGGAAACAGCTTGACCCGCCACAGGGTCAGTAGTGCTCGTGTTACAATTCGCCCCATGACCAGATGGGGGATCAGGACCAGCTCTTCATTGGTCAGGTCGGCAATGCTTAGATAGCCCTTCAGAATGTCGCGCGCGCGGTAGAAAAGGTCCTCATTCGGGGTCTCTGGCAATTGGTTTAGGAGGGCCGTTGCTACATCCACTGCAATCGCAGTCCTCACCGCATCACCGAAATCAATGACACCTGTCACAAAGGCCGGATTGTCGTGATCCACAATGATATTCGACTTACTGAAATCATTGTGCAGCACCTGCTTGCGACACTGGCGCAATTGTATTTCGACTTGACGGAACCTCTCTAACCCCAGTGACAGGGCGCGGCGCTGTGTGTGGT
Organism: Paracoccaceae bacterium; assembly: GCA_029243395.1. Lineage (GTDB taxonomy): Bacteria > Pseudomonadota > Alphaproteobacteria > Rhodobacterales > Rhodobacteraceae > CACIIZ01. The sequence goes on from JAQWSE010000013.1 coordinate 215,184, forward strand.
TGTCTACCTCATCCAGCAGATGCTCCAGTGTCAAAAGATGTTGAACATCCCATCCATAGCACCGATCTTCGTTCTCGTGCGAAAACCCTTCGGTAGCGTATCGCAATCGCGCCAGCATCTTGCCAATCTGAACGCGCCCACGGGGATCTGATTGGGTTTCATCCAGCGGCGTTCCTTCAAGAAAGGTTAGCAATCGCACCCAACGCTGCGATCCGTCAACATCTGTGATCTGGAAAATATCATGTCCTCCCTCAGAATTAATGATACGTGGGACAGGCATAGTTGGATCACGGGTTTCCACATACCGAAGGATGCTGTTCTGAAAGTCAATCTCCCCGAAAGGTTCATCCGGATTGGCAACTTTCAATATAAATTTTCGGGCGTCCTCGGTTGTGACGCGGAAGGTGTCATCCTTTTCGGTGTCAAACCGTTTTAGTGCACTGCCCATCATTCCATAGTAGTCTTCCAGAAGCCGTAGGGCACGCTCTTGTGTCATCGGAACATAGGCACAGGCCAGCCCGTCTGGTTTAGCCGCTGGGTTGGATTGATCTGTCATTGCTATCGTCCTGATCCAGCCCTAACGCGCACTGACGGCTTCGGCCAAAAGACAGAGCAATTCGTACATGACGGTCGCGCCGGTCAGGGATGTCAACCCGCCTACATCAAAAGGCGGCGAAACCTCCACCATATCTGCACCTACATAGTTCAGATTTCGAAAACCACGGATCAAAGCCATTGCCTCGGGGGTGGTCAGCCCGGCAATCTCGGGTGTGCCAGTGCCTGGGGCAAAGGCTGGATCAATACTGTCGATATCAAAGCTCATATAAACAGGTGTATTACCAACAATGTTGCGGGTTTCTTCGATAATTGCATCAACACCGCGCTTTTGAACCTCTTCGACAAACATCACACGCATGCCAGCTGCTTCGGAATAGTCCCAACCCTCTGAGACATTTTGCGCCCCACGAATGCCGATTTGCACAGTTTTAGTCGAATCGATCAACCCTTCCTCGTGGGCGCGGCGAAACGGGGCGCCGTGGTTGAATTTTGACCCCTGAAAGCTATCCCATGTATCGGTATGAGCGTCGATGTGAATGAACGCGATGGGTTGCGTTGCAATCGCGCGCATGATGGGCAAGCTGACTGAGTGATCGCCGCCGCAAGATAATGGCATGACACCTGCGGCCACCATGACCGCAATGAAGTCACTGATGTTCTTGTGCGTCTTTTCTATATCGAATACTGAATGAAACGGGACATCACCAACATCTGCAATCTGGCACAACTCATAGGGATTGATGCGGGTTACATGGTTGATGGCACGCATCAGGCTTGACTGATTTCTGACCTCGCGCGGACCATGCCGGGCACCCGGACGGTTCGTCAAAGCCCCGTCATAGGGAATGCCGACCATTCCTATGTCAATATTTTCAAGGGTTTGTGCGATGGGCGCACGCATGAATGTTGCCAATCCCGAATACCGTGGGGCGGACATATCGGGAGTTATTGGAGAGGTGTAAACTGACACGAGTTGAAGCCTTTCTGTGAATGAGTACTTCAATCTCTCCTCTTGTTTACTGCGATACAATCCATTATATAACATGGAAACATTGACGTGTATCGTAGGAACATATCATGCTTACATCTGTGTCCAACCCTGACCTACATTTGCTGCGCGTGTTCATCGCTGTTGCAGAATCCGGTGGTTTCTCTAAGGCCCAGATCGCGCTGAATGTCAGTCAGTCTACCATCAGCACGCAGATGATTGACCTGGAGACGCGCCTCGGAATGCGATTGTGTCGCCGTGGGAGGGTTGGATTTGGGCTCACGGATGAAGGGCACGAGGTTTTCAAATATGCCAAAGACCTTGTTCAGGATTGCGATGAATTTGTTGGGAAGGTGAACGGGATACGCGGTGATCTGAGTGGGGAACTAAGAATTGCGACTGCGGATTCGCTGTTGGGAAACAAAGCCTTTCCATTTGAGACAATTTTGGCAGAACTCAGAGAAGCCATGCCTGCGGTCGTTTTACACTTGAGTGTTATGGATCCCCTAGAGATCGAGAGGCTTGTTCTCGAACAAAAGCTACATATGGGAATTCACACCTTTCCCAATCACGTGCCCGGTCTTCGCTATATCAAGATGTTCGATGAAACGCAGATATTGTATTGTGGGCATGATCATCCACTTTTTGATGGCGATCTTACCTATGAAGGCGCTGAGCTTGAGACATATGATTACGCTGGTCGATCATACTATGGCGGAGCCCTGAGGCCTGGCAATTTGAAAACAAAGAACAACCATATTTATGCGGGTAGCATGGACGGTATTGCAGCGGCGATTTTATCTGGTCGTTTCCTTGGTCATTTGCCCGTTCAATGTGCTCAGACTTGGGTCGAGCAAGGGAAGATGAAACCACTGTCCACTGAATTTCACTCTTATAAGGTGACCTTTGAGTGTGTATTTCCGATTGGCACCCGGATGGCCAACATAAAAAGGGTGCTGGAAGAAGTCATGTCGAAGTATTCGGCTTGAAACTGTCGTGCAAAGTATTTCATTACTTATCCTCTTCTGTCTGCGCTTCTTTCAATCGGTCAAAGATGGTAGTCATCGTCTAAAACGTGCCTGTTGACAGTGACTCACGAATAACTAACTTATTGTAATTGCTTACATATCAATGTGTTACAGATAAGTATGGTGCGGTTGATAAGGCATCATTGCCTTATACCAGCCCCAAGTTTATCTTAATATACACAATATCAATAACTTATCTGTAAGGTTCTAGGTGTCAACAGGCACGTTTTCTTTCACACTTTCTTTCACAGTTTAAATAACCGTTACTAGTATAGGGGAGAGCTTACTGCTGGAGGCTCAAATTGAAATTATTATATTTAGCTCTCGTTTTTAAAGATGGATCTGTTATAAACATAGGGGTGGGTATCTGCCCATTGAATTTGTAACATCATGCGTATCTTTCTAGTCATACCCTTTCTGATAACCCTAGCTACTCAAGCCGCAGTGGCAGAGACAATAAAAGTTGGCGATGTTTACTATTGCAGTATGAAAGCTTTTGCAGATAGCCTCAGTGAAAATAACTGGGAATTAAAAAAATACAAACTAGAGCAGTTCAAATTCAAAGTTGAAGAAGAACAGATTGTCTTTGGTGCAGGGGGTTATTTCACTGATTTAAAGAAACCAATTAGTTTCATTGGATATGACCTTTTGGAGGCAAGAAGTCCTTATTCTTTTTTTGTACTGGATACTGAGTCCCAACCTCATACTTTTTCATACGGCATGATAACTTATTCTTCTGCCATGCTAACCACAGGCACTTGCGATAAGTTTTAGCTCCTGAATTAAGCTAAAACCTTTTTAATAATATTTCATCAACTGCTGAACTTGTCGTAATAGCTTTGTAGGCTCGTTCCAAGCTCGTCAGCTGGGTTGTAACCACACTTTTCTTTCTCATAATCTTTCACACCACTGATCTGTATCGCCAAAAGTTCTTACATATCAATGTGTTACAGATAAGTGTGGTGCGACTGAGAAGACATCATTGCCTTATACCAGTCCCAAGCTCATCTTAATATACACAATATCAATAACTTATCTGTAAGGTTCTTGGTGTCAACAGGCACGTTTTGTACATCAGTCTGGATGTCTTCCCAAAAATAACAGATACACAGATCTTTAAGGGGGAAAGACCAAAGCAGCCCCTTATAGATTATGCTTTCAGACTTTCTTTCTAGTTTTGGAGGAGGAGGATCAGTAGATCTTATCACTTATGGTTTTTTTGAATTTTAAACATATCATTATAGAAACTAATCATCTTATTGTATGCTTTTAAAGTTAGAAGTAGAAAATTACTGGCGTATAAGATATTGAAGAGAAACATAAGGAAAGTGAAATGTTAAGACTCCAAGGAATAACTTGGGAACACAAGCGAGCAGTTCGACCGTTGGAAGCACTTAATCTTGCCTTCAAGAAACAAAGACCTGATGTAGAAATCAATTGGAATACGCGTCCTCTATCAGGATTTGAGTTCGATCCAATTGATCATTTGGCTATCAATAATGATCTCATTATTTATGACCATCCATTCTGTGGAAGAGTTCACACGACGGGATGCCTCATAAATATGGATGAAATTTTAGAAATGGCCGGTGGTTCAACTTCTTATGTTGGCCCGAGCATGGATTCATACTGCTACGGCGGGAATAGTTGGGCCATCCCAGTCGATGCGGCCTGTCAGGTTGCTGCCTACCGTCCAGACCTTCTGTCTAATCTTGATCATGAAATTCCTTTAACTTGGGATGATGCTTGTCTACTAGCGGAAAAATGTGCGACCCGTGGCCTTACAGCATGTATAGGGTTAAATGGGGTACACGCATTAATGACATTTTTTTCGCTATGTGCAAATCTTGGTCAACCTTTCGCTAGTGACAATTGTGGTCCAAGTGAAAATAACTCAGCTATCCCAGAAGCTTTAGAGCAAATGCGTCGGTTTTTAATTCTTTGCCGTGCTCCCGTGCTAGATTGGAACAGTATTGAGTTGCAAGAACAACTTTCTTCGTCTGATGAATTAGTTTATTGCCCTGCAGTATATGGTTTCTCGACCTATGGTGAAGGTGATCGCCAAAATAAACTAGCCTTTGCTCACTTTCCTGGCCTGGAGAAGTCAAATTCTAATGCTGGATCTACAATTGGTGGCGCAGGTCTTGGTATTTCAACACGAGTTTTGGATAATCCTTCAAGATGTGAAGCAGCAATAGAATATGCTAGCCTAGCAGCTTCTCCACTGGTGCAGTCATCTGTTTTTTCTACTCATCATGGACAACCCGCTTGCTTGGAAGCTTGGCGCAATGATCAAATTGATTTAACATTCAATAGATTTTTCTCAGCAACTAAGGCTACCATTGAAAGCTCCTGGATACGGCCACGCTATCATGGTTATCTACGATTTCAAGCTATTGGAGGTAATTTGATTGAAGCACATTTAAGAGGAGACTTGAGCGAAAAAGAATTTTTATTACGCTTATACAAACTCGATGCAGACTGTCGTGATAATCCGAATCCAAATCAGAAAAGCTTGTTTTAGATCTGATTACAATTGAACGCATCCGATATAAATTAACCTTTTTAGGATAATTTCTTTAGGGACTTTAATTTATTAAAAAAAAAGTAAATAAGAAAAAACCAAATAATTTTCTAAAATTTTTGTTTTATATAGAAATAGGAAAACTATTTTCTAATTGTAAACCAAAATAAACTTGATATCTTAAAAGCATCTGGGAGGCTATTGTGTTGATCACGGAAATAGAAGCCATCGAGTTACGCGTGCCGGGTTGGGATGCCAGTGGACTTGATGGATCGTATGATACATGCGTAGTTCGTATTCATACCAACGAAGGTAAAGTTGGTATATCCGAAACCGACAGTCTTCCCGGAATAATTCGCGCAATTGTTAACGCTAAACCGTCTCATACTGGGGCACGAGGATTACGCGAATTACTTATAGGACAAAACCCTGACGATATAGAAGGATTGTGGAGGAAGATGTACGATGGTACGTTTTATATAGGGCGGCGAGGAGCCGTAATCCATGCTATTTCTGCAATTGATATAGCTTTATGGGACCTCAAAGGGAAGACTGAAAACAAGACAATTGCCGAATTAATAGGTAAGCCAAAACGAGACCGAATTCTGGCATATGGAACAGTATACCCACTAGGAAGAACAACTGATGAAGTAAAGAGAAACATCGACCGTGCACTAAACCGAGGCTTGAAAGCAATAAAGATTGTGGCAGATCCACATTGGAATGAAGATGTTAAACGCACTGAAAATTTCATTCGTACGGCTAGGAAGCATGTTGGTCATGGCATTAAGTTGATGTGTGATGCGGCTACAGCCTGGACAAAAGCTGAACAGGGTCTACCTTTTTTACCCGTTTTCAAAGAATGTAATTTCGAATGGTTGGAAGCACCTCTACCATTGGACGATATTGAGGGGCACGCCGCGTTTGTTGGACATGGTATTCCCATAACAGGAGGTGATCTTGGACTCACTACTTGCCATGAGTATCGCCAAATCCTAGACCATGGAAACGTAGACATAGTACAGCCTGATATTTCTATGATGGGCGGTCTCACTGAATTCCAAAAACTGTGTGAAATGGTTCGCCGTAGAAAGCGTCGGTTGGTTACTCACGGGTATAAGACAAACATTACGATAGCTATGAATCTAAATGTTCTTTCTCAACATTGGGCAGAGGAACCACTAGAATATTCTACTAGCGAGTCGCCACTTCGATGGACTCTTACCAACGAACATTTTGAGGTAGGATCAGATGGAAAGGTGCTATGCCCAACGGGTCCTGGTCTAGGGGTTAGCTTGAATAAAGAGGCACTCGAACGTTTTTCCGTAGCGTGACCCAAAGAAACCGTTCTTTAAGATAGGGCATTAAAACGGTCTTCTGGTACATAAATGCTTCATCAGAATCACAAAATATCCTACCCTTTGTCCTTCCCAAAAATAACAGATACTCAGACACAAAGACCCTCAATGGAGAAGGACCAAAGCAGCCCTTATAGATTATGCTTTCAGATTTTCTTTCTAGTTTTGGAGGAAGAGGATCAGTAGTTGTCAGTCTTAAGAAACGCTAAAGAAAGTGTAGGGAGTGTAAGCTAAAACCTAAAGTCTCTCGTGAAGAGACTTATATAGAAAAGTTATGGTTTGACCCTACACACCCTACACGTTCCAATGTATTAATTAGAAGTCAGTTGCTGCTTCTGATCTGAGAGAAAGGCCTAGGTAGATTGTCTCAAGTTTTAACATTTTATCAATGTGAGCAAATCATTAAAAAGGTTAAGGATTGGGATAGTCTTAACGATCTGGTAACTAAGCAAAGCCTTCCCAAAAATAGGGGCAGAATCTTTGAGAGATTCACTCAACTTTATATGCAAACAAAACCTTGCGTGGGCAATCTGGAGTGGGTGGATACCATCACCGAAAATAGAACCCCTAAGCTTTTTACTAAAATTGTAGCGCATGCAAAAAAAAAGATGCTGCTAACATAAAACATATTGCCAAAAAGTTTACCATATTTGCAGGCAACCACCACACTTATCTTTCTTCCCACTAATTAGTAGATTCTCATCTGGGATTTATTATTGCTCTGGGTAGAGGTGTCTGTCATAGATGACATGATTAATGGCCATGGTCGCTCTAAAAAGCACGATATTTTAAGTAGGCCTCTTGTGGATCCATGCCTTCTCGAATTTCTTTTCTTAATTCACTCTCTGTATTTATGAGATTTTCTGATTGCTCCAAGATATCTATTACATCTTTTTTTGGGATTATTACAATTCCATCGATATCAGCGATCAGGTAATCTCCCGTATTTATTGATACTCCACCAATTTTAATAGAAGTTCCCATGTCAATAGCTTTCCAATACGAAACAATATCCTTTGGAGTATAGAATTTTGACCAAACTGGAAAATCAATCTTGTTAATAAATTCTAGGTCACGACAACCACCATCAACAATGTAACCACGAATTCCTTTAATTTTGAGATATTCTGCACTTAACTCACCCATTAGAGCAACAGATTGATCGTTTGGTTGACAGACAAGAATTTTGTCACTAGGGGCTTTTGACAGTAGCCCTGTCCAAGCGAGCAATGTTTCGTGTTCATCATATTTAGTATTTGATTTTCCATTTATCGTGAAGATTTGACCAGCAATCTTATGCTTTATTAAGTTTGGTTTAATGGATGAATCAATCACAAAATTTCGAAACCCATTTCCCCTCATCACGTCATGAACCACACTGCTGAAGCATTTTTCCAATCTATTGGAAATTTCATTTTGATTAATCATGACTTCAACTCCTTAAACCTAAATCAATTTGGCATTTATTAATTACTCCCAAATGACAGTTATTAAAATATCTTTTTTTTATTTAAGAGGTGTTGCTCCTGTTTTACTACATAAACGACAAAGAAGAGAAGAGGAAGCATACTTAAAGCATAACATAGAGTATTACTTAAAGTATTCATCTTCTCCTTTTAGTTTTGATTTGGTTTTAAGACTGAAACTTATTCTATTAGAAGAATAATATTTGATGAGATCAGTAGGAACTCTTCTAACAAAATAAAAAATTGAATTGCGCGTAGTAAGATATATTTTTTCTTTTTTGTACATCATTTTGTGTATCACTTTGAATATAACAATAAAAAACTTCATATATATGAATGAGTTAAACACATTATCTGATGTTATATGATGCGGCTGAGAAGCACTAGTTTGCCTCTATGAAGCACCACTCACATCTTAATGTAAGCAATTACAATAAGTTAGTTATTCGTGAGTCACTGTCAACAGGCACGTTTTCTTTCACAGTTAAATAACCGTTACTAGTATAGGGAAAGTGATAACCATTTAGGTGTTAACTCACCCTAGGCATGGGGCATACCCCCTCCGTACGTATATATTATCAGTGTGTTACACAGATCAGTGACACAGATTGGTAACCACTTTAGTGTCTTATTAAGGTTTGCTGTTAGGATGATAGGTCTTTAAGTGCACTCATAATAGACTCTCAGTGACTCTAGGATGACTCAGGAGAGTCACATTGGGTGTCAGGAAGGTATCGGACTCTAAAGATAAACTTGAGTCTGTGTGGGCTTTAAAATAGGGGTTAGGTTAAGTATGATAACAATTAATTTAGGTGCTACTGCTATTGCTAGGCAGTTAAACTGCGACAGAACTAGTGTTTATAGGGTGCTAAGGTGACTAAAGCCATTTTAATAATGATTGGTGTAATAGGCTTATTAACATTTGCCTATTTTACTAGGATTATCTTATTCATCATTATCTGATAGATTAATTCCTTCTAGGCAGAGTTGTTCCTTCCTGTTGATCCAGTGTATTCAACGAGTACATCAATAGTAGAAGTATTGAAGCTTGCATTAAGAATCTCCATCTAAAAATATTTAAGTTGACTGGTGTGTTCCTAAGAGAACATTGCAAAAACCTAGAAACACACCTAACTGCCATCAAAAGGAAGTGGTGTGTTCCTAGGCGAACGAAGACAAAAACTTAGAAATACACCAATACAGTCAATCTCTTCAACATAAGTGAAGTACGCCAGAAAGTATTTGATCTAAGTCAACTAAACGGCCTTGAAATTTTGATATACTGATTTGCCATCTGGCATGTCTAATGCAATGCGTTTGGTAGCCTTTGGAAAGTCTAGGAAATGTATTGCATAAGGGACGCCAAAGTAATCAATCTAATTCTTCAACTCAATTTCGATGAAGCTCATTTTTGTTTCAGATGTGTTTATCACATTGTGACGAACTCCTGCATCTCTTCTATATGCGTTTCCTGCTGCAACTACTGCAGTCGTTTGTGTTCCATCTGGATGTTGTAGCAACATAGAGCAATTAGTAATTGCAGTTATTACGTAGTCATATTCATGGACATGCCAACCAGTTTCTTGATCTGGTTCAAAGTCAAATCTAGTGACACGTACCTTTTCATCTTCAATAAGAAGATTGGATGAGCATGTAGTAAGCATTTTCTTTACTTCAGCTTTCTTTGCATATTACGATCACATATATGAACAGGTAAGCATGAAGACAAGGGTAGGATTATGGTTAAGATTTGTTTATTCATTATCAAGCCTGCTATCATGACAGACAGATTGAATAATACCTTTATTGCTATCAAAATCATATGAAATACAATAGTAAATTATAAAACTCCTTCAATGGCAGAGCTAAGCTTTTTTTGCCCAATAATCTTCTGAATTTTTAAAATCTTGCCACTTTGAAGGCGTCTCTGCTCCCTGTACCATCGATGCCCCTGTTCCAATCAAAACTTTATGATGATCAATGTTCAATGTTTTGAGCCACCTTTGTTGCCCCATTGTTATTGATACAAAGTATCCAATTTCAACAATCTCAGGTTCAGAAAAATACTGATATAATTGTTCCCATAATGCGTCGTCGCACTCTAAATCCCAAACAATGGCTTGAGTGTATCTCAAAGCGGCTTTTTGCTTCTCGCTGTATCGGAGAGAATTTTCAAAATTTAACAAATCCTTGTAGTCACTTTCTACCAGACCTTTGTTTTTTGATTGAATTGTCCTTTGGTTTCCACAAGATTCACATTTCACCGAATGTGATACGTAAACTCTACATAATTCTTTAATTGTGTGCTCGGCAATTCCTTCATGAAAAACCGTTTGCCAAGTATTCGCAAAAGACCAAAAAGCTGCAGGAACATGAGCTCTAATAGCCTGGCTCTCAGGCCTTGGAGTGCCCCTTACTTTACACCTTTCCATTTCCGCCCGCATGGCATCATCTTCCATTGTTTTGGGGTCAACGTAATTAATTCGTTGTTTTTCCATGATCTCCTCCAAAAAATCTTCTTAAAGTTTGCATTTTTAATTGTTAATCAAAAATTGTTAAATTGGATATAGAATTCAGAGTAAACTGATGTAAATAAAAATGATATAATAAATCATGTTGTTTAGATTAATGACAATATACATTGAGGCTCTAAAAACTAAGGTTACTATTATCGCAACGTTAAGTTTCTAACAAAAACTATTCTTGACTGAAAACCAAATACTTCAATTCTCTAAATATCTTAAACATATATACCCCTATGCATGAACCATACCCCCTATCCAGGACATGTATATATGAGGTGTTACACAGATGGGTGGTATGTGTGTTTAAGACATTTAATGCGTATTATGAGTGAGAAACTACCATTTATAGAAAGAGTTAAAGGATACAAAGAAAGATTTGCAAAACATAAAAGCTTTTTCTCTGATCTATATCCTGAACAGTAAGTCCGACATCGGACATTTTTATTGTCACATGACAAGATAGACTTGCTATATGGCCTCTCACTAGGAGCTGCAGCATCTTCTAGCTCTCCTCTTTAAAAACCTAATCTGTGGCAGAGGTTATGTATACATACGTACAGGGGTGGGGTAGCATGGAGCATGCATGGGGTGTGAGTGAGGTAGAAGGCTTAGATTTTGTTACCTTCTAGCTTCTTGTTGTATTCTTCATGAATCAATTTTATTTCTGAATCTATTGTGTCCTTTAGGCTATCATAATCACTAAATAACTGGCATTGAAATTTCTTTATAGTCTAATATCCATCAGTCTTTAAAAAAAGCTATGTAAACACAAAGAACAATTATGATAAGTTTACCCCAATCCAAATCCCATTGAGTTCCCTCACCAAATGTATTTTTAAAATTTTCAATTTTCTTTTTCATTTAATCTCCTGTTAAAATTTGATTTTGCTCAGTTATACTTGCCTCTCTACCCTCTTTCTACTTCTTTTAACACACTGTCTAGCTAGTCCCTATAGTTATCCAAGTCTAATCATTGATAGAAGTAGATAGGACTATAGTTATAATGCAGATAGAAGTATAGAGAGCCTTACATTAGCAATATATTTTCAAAAGAAAGGATAAATAATCATGGATTTAGAAGAAGTTTACTTGCGTCAGATAGATCAAAAGTTAAAACAAAACAATGAATTACATGAGGAATCCAATAAACTCCTAAGAGAAATTCTACGAGAGTTAACAAAGAGCTAGAATGTGGTGGGCAGAGAAATGACTAACACTGACATCTATATGATTATAGAAGCTAGTGTATTCCTTGCTTTTGTTGGTTACATGTGGTGGAGGTCACAACCACCTAAGAAATAGGGTAAATATTTTAATAGGGTAAATATTTTGGCTATATGTTTTATGTTAGGAGCATCCTTTTTCTTTGCATGTGCTACAATTTTGGTAAAAGGTTTAGGGATATCTATTTTCGGTAATGGCATCCATCCTATCCAAATTGCTCACGCAAGGTTCTTTTTTTCTTTTATTTTGTTGGGCTTTATTTGGTGTTTAATCAGACCTGAAATAAAATCATCTAACCTTAGTCTTCATTTTCTTCGTTCACTATTTGGTTGGTTTGGAGTATCAATTTTATTTACTTCAGTTCTTTATATTCCAGTAAGTGATGCAACCGCACTAACGTTTCTTAATCCAATATTTGCTATGATATTTGCAGTACTAATATTTAGGGAACAAGTTGGTTTAATACGTTGGAGCGCTGCATTGATTTCTTTCTCAGGAGGTTTGTTATTAATTCGTCCAACAACAAATTTTGCTGTCGACCCAGTGGCTCTTCTTTGCCTGTTTGGTGCCGTAGTTATGGGCTTAGAAATAATCTGCATAAAGGTTTTATCAAACCGAGAACAAGTATTTAAAATACTGTTTTTAAATAATTGTTTTGCAATGTGTGTTGGATTCATTTTTTTACCATTTCATTTTGTGGTTCCAAGCTTGCTAGAATTGGGTGTACTATTAATCATTGCTATTTGTATGCTTTCTGGGCAGTTTTGCTTTATTAATTCTGTTAAACGGGCGGAAACAAGTTTTCTAATGCCTTTCTTTTATACGACCCTTATTTTTGTTATATTGCTTGACCTGATTGTTTTTAGTTCCTTACCTGATAAAACAAGTTATCTAGGTGCAAGCATTATTATTTTTGGTTCATTTATTGTAGCCTTACGAGAATTGAAGATAAAAAATGAGAAAGAAGAATGAAAAAAGTTTCCATTTTTGTTGATGTCCAAAACATCTATTACACAACAAAGCAACAATTTGACTCCAACTTCGACTATAACAAATTTTGGAGATTTGTAACACATGAAAGGGAAGTTATTGCTGCAATTGCTTACACGACAAATAGAGGCGATCGAAAGCAAATTCAGTTCCAAAACATTCTAAGGGCAATCGGTTTTGAAGTAAGATTGAAACCGTTCATCAAGAGGTCAGATGGTTCGTCAAAAGGTGATTGGGATGTGGGAATTACTATAGATATCTTGGAATACGCCCATCAGTCTGATATTATTGTTTTAGCCTCTGGGGATGGTGATTTTGATATATTAATACAAAAAATAAGATCATTATATAATGTGGATACAGAAGTATTTGGCGTTTCAAGTTTAACTGCTAATTCTTTAAAGAATGCAACAACTAGTTACTTCCCAATTGATAAAGAATTACTCTTGAAATAGATCTATAAAAAGTGTTTAGCCAAAGAATGATATGCAATTTTAACAATGATTAATCCAAAATATAATTCTCAACCTAATACTTCCTAAACCAGTGAATCTAAGTGCCTGTTCAGACAAAGGCTATGTCCTCAGAGATCGTCCCTACATGGTTGCTGAAAAGCTTAATTGTGTTAAAAAATAGGCTGGAAGTTTGTAAATAGTTGTTGGGATTGAAACGAAAAACACGCTAACAACAATCATGTTCGCCTTCGCTTAACTTTTTTAAGGTAAAACATAAAAATCTCTGGAATTTATTGTGCAAAGTTTAAAAACAACCTTACATTACTTTCTCTATTCTAGAGTTCTAATTATTCGTCTGAACTTCATCATGAATAATTGAACTCAAAACAGAGGCAGTATCATTTGTATTTTTTACAATGTGGCTTAATCTGTAACTATTATCGTGGCTATGTTTCGTGTTGGTAAGCTGTATTAATACTAATACCCCAAGCAATACAATAATTATATTCTGTTTCATTTTCTTAACACCTTATAAGCAATTGTTTTGTCGTAGTCTTATTTTTGTACAATGATAGTTATACTCAATTTTATGCCAATCATATTAAAATAAACCGTATGCTAGAGCACAAACTGGTTCAGTTTTATGGACTGAAAGCCAGAATATTTGCTTCTTGTCATAGCTTGCGAATTTCCCGAGAACTTATAGAGGTGCTGAGAGGGGGTATAGTACGACAGCTTACTGCCTTATATTATATCTAATTACTTGAATATGATTATCAGGGTTGCATGGGAACTACTGCACTACTTGTCAGTAAAACATTATTATATTAGTTAATTTTATGACTATTTGATTTATATTAATTATTTATCATTCTATTTCACATCTTTTATACAAAATAATATGAAAAAGAACACATTTTCATCAACTTTTCTAACTTGATTTATTAATTAAGAAACTTTATGTTTCCATTCATCAATTAAAAGAAAAATTTCTATTTCTTAATTAATACTTTTAAAATTTCTCTTAATAGTTTGTTGTTTTCTTCCTGCAGATCATTTTGTAGTTTCATTTGTCGTAGTAATAATTCCTCTAAGTTCATGGTTTTTATCCTATTTTTAAAAATGTAATGGCTATTTAGGTTTCTATGATTTCCTGTGGTCTAAAATATATCTATCAAGATGGACCTCCAGAATACAAGACCCTAAGTACGAGGGATTTGTAGGTTGCATTATATGGTTTTCCCGAATTGGATTCTTGATACCTCAAGTCAGTAAAAAGATTTTTGGAGCTGATGAGTTGCCTTTAAAGACCTAGGCTATGAAAATCAAGAGTCTTAAAATGGGAATCGTTCAAATTTTAAAAGATTCACATATTGAATCAACTGAAAGTTCAAATTTATAATTGCCTAACTTGGCTTGAAATTGTTTAATCTTTCAAACATATCTTTTATCTCCGAGGTATTTATATTGGCAAAAGCAATTCTAATGTGCTTCTGTAGATCATTATTATTTTGTGGAGTGAATGTTTTTTCAGGCAGAGTAAGTATTGCTTGATTTGAGAGTATTTTTTTGCAAATTATGTCCGAAGAGAAATTAAAAGGATGCTCAACGTAGGCAAAATAAGCCCCACATCCTTTTAGTTTCCAATTACTCAGATTTTTAAAACCTTCTTGAATGGCATTTTTTCGATTTAATATTTCTGATCGTTCGTTTGCCAACCACTCAGATAATTTTTGCAAACCAAAAAGAGCTCCAATTTGTCCAAGCTGATTTGGGCAAATTGTTACAGAATCCAAGAATTTCTCTATTGCTTTCAATCGGCTTTCACTAGCTATTATTGCTCCAATTCTATGCCCGGTTAGGCGGTAAGATTTTGAAAATGAATAAAGGCTTACCAAAGTATTTTCCCATTTATATTCCTTAAACAGGTTGTGAGTTGGATCGTGTCTGGAATGAAAGTCTCGATAGGTTTCATCCACAATTAGTAAGATATTATTCTTTTTTGCAATTCTATAGAAATCTAATAGCATTCTCTTCGGATATTCTACCCCTGTTGGATTATTCGGGGTTACCAATAATATTGCCTTTGTATTTTTGTCGATTAGTTGCTGAGTTTGATTGAGTGGCGGTAACATTTTCTCATCAACTGGGAGTATATTTGTATTTATTGCGGCCATATCTAACCACATTTTATGGTTAAAATACCAAGGGCTTGGGACTATTATGTTATCACCCGGACCAGCAACAGTTGCAATTGTTGCGCAGAAGGCCTGATTGCATCCTGATGTGATTCCAATGTTACTAGATTCTATCTTTCCTTCATAAAGTTCTTTCCATTTTTTACTTAATTCATGTCGTAAATCTTCATTTCCTAATACTGGACCATAAAAATGGGCTTTAGGATTATTAATAGATGCATCTGCTATTGCTTGTCGAATTGCTTTGGGTGGAGGTTCGATAGGGGCTGCCTGACTTAAATTCATCAGTTCTAAATCTTTTGGAATTGCAGTATTTTCTAACCAATTGTACGCTTCAGTGATGGGCGATGAAAAAGTTTTTTTCATAAAAGGATTTAATGGGTATGTCATTGGAATTATTCTCACGTTTTAATTCTATTGAACTTGATCTTTTGCCGCCTAATCATAAGAGTTATGTATATATTTCGATATTAAAAATATCTAAGTTAAAATTCAGAACAGGTACAATGATTATTGTAAGATCATTAATATTTGTCTTTACGGCCTAGACTTTGGGGAATAATAAAAAACATAGTTTATAAAATGCAAGCTGTATTTAGACTATTCTACTAACCCATTAACGTGTTTATAAGCTAAATCTAATACAGCCGTTATGAGAAGGTCTTATGAGCCATGTGGATCTAAATTAGTATGGGAAATAAATATTTTTTCTGTGATGGATAATTGTTATGATGAAAAAAGGGAAAGTTAGGGCATCATGCCACTGTGGATCAATCCAATTGGATGTTTCTCTGCCGTCAAATGGATTAGACAAGATGATGCGTTGCAACTGCTCCATTTGTAGCAGGGGCAAGGGATTTGCAATGATTAGTGTTCCTTTGCAAAATGTTGAGATAATAGAGGGGAAAAAATCTATAGCAGAATACATTTTTAACACGGCGACTGCACCTCACTTTTTTTGTATAGTTTGTGGAATACACATTTACCATAAAAGTAGGACAAACCCTGATTCTTATTGCATCAATGTAGCCTGCATAAACGGGGTCAATGTAAGAGATTATATTGATGTAGTCATAAATTTTGATGGTATAAACCATCCAAGTGATGTTTCTTAATTAATTTTACAAATTCTGTGCCATGATAATTGTCAAATTATTGGGTCTAATCCTTGGAAAACAAAAGATTTAGGGATGGATTTAGAAGAAGTATACTTACGCCTGATACCAAATAGATTAGAAAATTAAAGTACTAAAATTAATTACCAGAACAAAATAATTATCCAGCACGGGTGATTTTGAAAGCAGCAAGCACAGATAACAAGGCAAATTGAAAAAAATAAGGAGAATTATAGGATGGTTTTTGATTGGCTAGCAGGAGGAGAACCTATTCAACAAACAAAGAAAAAGAATTCTATTAAATACGAATATTGTGTATGGCAGTCATATCATTCATTTGGAATTGGTTTGAAAGATTTGAAAGAGCCAAATGAATTGGGAAATAAAGGATGGGAGTTAGTTTCTGTAACCACAGCATTGACCGACAAAGACCCCCATGACAACTTTTTCTTCAAGAGATTAAAAGAGGAATAAAATTAGAATGAAACTTATCAAGTTCTTCAATTATTTGAAAGTTATGTGTTTGTTTTCAAAAGATAATATTTCTTCTCGGCGGCTTGGAAAAATTCTATGGAAAGGCTTTTTACAGGGTGTTTAAACCATTTAGACTTCTTAAAAAAAGATTAAAGCACGAATTATTAACACAGTATAGTGTCACAATTATTAAGAAATCAGATAGTTTTGATTTTTGCGCACATGATGAGGCTTACACTATAATTGAAGGCAAAGTGTTGTCGCATGGTGACCGTAATTTACCTCAAACTTTAAAAACAGATGATCCTATTGGATTTGCTCAAGCTATTGTTAATAAAAAAGAATTGTTAACATATAAGAGATTTTGGGATCTAAAGCTATTAACTATTCCAGGAAAGGAAGTCAGGGAGTGTGCAAATTCATCTAGTATTATAGTGCAATCAATTATTAGGTTTTGCCTGGGTAGAATTCTAGGTGATGGCAAGACAAGGGGACATCATTTGTTTGAGGAAAGTTTTATTCAAAAAAATTGGGATAAAGTTCGTACTTTTAATTTTCAAGAAGGAGATAAGATCTTTCTGAAGGGACAACCTGCTAAATCACTTTATTACGTGGAAAAAGGGTCTGTAGATCTAATCGGTGATAATGGAAGACTATTTGCAAAAGTTACAGTTGGAGAATCTTTTGGAGAGGCTGCGATCCTGAGACAACGCTATCGAAAGAATTCTGCGATAGCTACTGAGCCAACAGTACTCTATTTGATAGATGGGGAATACTTGATTGCAGAAGTGGATAAAGATCAACTCTTGGCTAAATTTGTTCTTCTCAATTTGATTAAACAAGTTGAATTAATGAACCAACTAAGAAAGGCAGATGATTTTTTAACTTAGCCCATTATCTGGTTAAAATTACCAATAAATTATGGATTATTGGATAAAGTACTGTTAAAAAGTTTTTTGACCTTAATTATGGCAAATTGTTGTCTCACTACAAAAGTATTCTTAATTTGTACGGAAAACGATATGAATAAAATTTATATTGATGCTGATGCCTGCCCAGTTAAGGAGGAAGTTTATAAAGTGGCAATCAGAAATAAAATTGAAGTAATTGTGGTTTGCAACGGGGGTATAAGGCCACATCAGCATCCCCTGATAAATATTGTGACAGTAAACCAAGGTTTGGATGTAGCGGATGATTGGATTGCAGCTAACGTAATCACTAAAGATTTAGTAGTGACTGATGATATCCCGTTAGCGGCTAGATGCGTAAAGAAAGGAGCTAACGTCATTAAATTTGATGGAAAAATACTTGATAGTTCTAATATAGGAGCAGTATTAGCTACTAGAAATTTGCTTACAGAAATAAGAGGTGCAAATCCTTTTTTTAAAGGCAAGGGAAAAGAATTTTCAAATAGGGACAGATCAAAATTTTTGAATGCATTGGATTCTGAACTTAGCAAAAGCTTTTTATAAAGGAGTAATAAGAGAGTGGAAAAAATATTTGTATCCCACATTAAACATTGTAGGTGGCAACAAAGATTAGAATTTAGAAATTTTCGATGGAAATATTTGGTAGATAGTTCAGAGAACAATTGCCATGGTTTGTCCTGTGGTTTAGTTGAAATTCCAGTTGGAGAGGAACTGGAATTACATTCCCATTCTCCGCAAGAAATTTATCTAATTCGTTCTGGTGAAGGCCTTCTCTTAAGGGGTGACTTGGAGAATAAAAAATTGTCGAAAGATTCTATAGTTTATATACCCGGAAAACAGTCTCATGGTTTAAGAAATTCAGGAAAGGTTCCTTTAGAGGTGATATGGATATTTCCTACAGACTGTTGGGAAGACGTAAAGTATGTTTTTGACAAATAACAGGATAAAGATACTTTTAACTCGGTAGTTATAATTTGGCACTGTAGTTATTTCATGTTACGCTTGTGTATTAACGGTAAAATATTGGAATAAGATGAGAAATCAGAACAAAAAAAAAGTAAAGCACCTTATATACAGTTCTAACCCGGTTGGCTTTGATGACAATGTCATAAAGGAAATTTTGGCTGTTTCTAGGGATAACAATACAAAAAACGATATAACTGGTGCGCTGATTTATCGACAGGATTTGTATCTTCAGTTTCTAGAAAGACCAGAGGATGAAGTTGACAACACTTATAAAAAAATCATGACTGATAAAAGGCATAATGATTTGCACAAATTAAGTGAAAGCATCGATTCTAGGCGATTATTTTCTACTTCGGCTATGAGAGGAGATCCAGTCGAGACTTGGATGTGGTCCTATGAAGAAGTCAAAGGCGGCCTCCTGAAGAATCTATCTGCAGAAGAGGCCAGTGCAGCATTTGAAAAATTTTCTAAAAATGTGGATCAGTTTAATTAGTTTCTAAAAACCTATTGGGAGAAATTCTTTATTTTGAATTCCTAGGTTAAAAGATAGATCTGTCTAAACTTTCTAATTGTGTAGTAAGATCTTGTCACTAGCATTAAATTTATTAATTCAAGCGTATTGTGTGATTAAGCTCCAATATTTAGACCTTTCTTAACTAAAGTCACATAATCTAATTTATAGAGTATTCCTTAAATAGTGTGCTTGGCACATTTCCTATATAGAATAATATTGACTTAACCGTATATCTTTAATCAGTTCTCTAACTTGTGTTATGAAAATTAATACAATATCGCTTGCTTTTTATTTATTGATTTAATACACAGAATTTCTAACACTAAGATCTGTATCTATAATAAGGAAATTTTGACAAGCTGCACATTTAGATAATAATAAATTGGGATGTCCAGATATTTTAATCCAGGTTTTCACTTTTTTGTGATCAGGCAATGGTGATAGGTCACCTACTTACTTAATTTTTAAAGGAAAATAAAATGGCAAATGGAACGGTAAAATGGTTTAACACAGCAAAGGGGTATGGCTTTATCGCTCCGGAAGATGGATCTAAGGATGTCTTTGTTCATATTACGGCACTAGAGAAGGCTGGTTTGAGAAGGTTAGATGATGGTCAAAAAGTGACTTTTGAACTAGCTACAGAAAAAGGAAAAACATCTGCTGTCCATATTCAATTGCAAGATGATTAACCAATTTTGGTTCTTTGATGCTCAATTAATGAGTGTCATTTCCATTTGAAACAATTCGTCTGGGTAAAACCTTAAAATTTTTGTCTTTAGGTGATCATAAAGCGGTTGCCTAAAGAAAATCATTGGCTCTTAGGACTATAAAGGGAGACTCGGTTGATGGAGTACTCCTTATCCATGGTTTGTAGTGTATTCTATATCTAAAGAAAATATCTGTGACTGATTAGTTATTGGATCTTAGGGAAAAATAATAGCAAATTTCAATAAGACATTAGTTTCCCAGGATTTGATTAGGTTATGAAAATAACGAGAGATCAAACAAGAATGAAGGATTCCGTTAGATATACTGATGGTGTGGGCTATTTTAGAATTAATGATGCTTCAAAAGTGGCATGCTTAATGCAAGTTTTCTGTCACAGAAAACAGGGTGGGAATTGTCATGAAAGCTGAGATCGGTGCAAAGTCAAAAAAGTTGATAGAAGACAAATTATTCTTTAAATTTGTTTCTTTCAATAAGGCAAATGAAGAAGAAATAAAAAAAACCATAGCTTTAACAAATTTTCTTAAGGAAGATGGAGAGCGGATTATGCATTCAAAAAAGGCAAAATAGTCTTACATATTCTTTAACTGTCTTGATCAGTATTTCTATCTACCCATCAAATATGTGTAATAACTTGATACTTCATAAGCTGTGTCTTTTCTCTGGTTATTTTTAAAATTTTGAGTGTGTTTCTAGTTATAGCTAAAAATATGGTTATGTGATAAGGAATTTGTGTAGTCGAATAAAATTTGCATGTGAGGAATTAGGGTTAAACCTAGGAAGAATTAGTAACTTTTCTCTATATTGGTACTATTTTAATAAAGATGGAATCATATCAACTAATTATTAAATTAAATTGTACTATCAAAATTAGGGTTGGCAAATTAGGGGTTTATGAATTTTTTAAAGGGTTCTACGTTTATACCGGTTCGGCTAAGAAGAACATGGAATCTAGAATTGAAAGACATTTAAAGAAGTCTAAGAAACTTCATTGGCATATAGATTATTTGCTTACAGACATAAATACAAATATAATTCCCGTAAAAAGGGCGCTAGATAGTGAATGCAAGCTGAATGAAAAGGGGAAGGGGAAGGTACTTGTTCCAGGCTTTGGCAGTTCAGATTGCATAAACAAATGTGTGTCGCATTTAAAATTTATTGAATCATACAATTATTTATCTTTGTAATTGGCCGAAAATAGGCTGTATAAAGAAATTTATATTTGTGTTTTCTGGTAACAGGAAATTTGACCTTTGAAGCACTAGGCTTGTTGAATGGGAGTTAAAAAAGCATTAAATTTGTAGACCAGGGGGAAATATATTGTGGATGGTGATGTATGATTAGGCTTTTGATGATAGGACTAATTATCATAGTTTTTATTTGGATCTTGAATAATTTTTACTACAAAAATAAAACGCCCTTATTAAGAAAGATTAACCCTGCACTTAGAGTGCTGTTTTTTCTATTACTACTGCTTGTAGCTTTCAAATTATTTCCCAAATTAGGACTTAATCCATTGCTGGTACTTCAAAAGTTACCAACATTACTCGGGATCATTTGATTTGATTGGAGTAGTGAGATGAAAATGATTAATATCAAGTTCATAAAATCATGGTTGCAAGTGTGGTGAATTCGAACTACGCATATTTAATCCTGATAAATTCATAGATTTTATATATGGTTTTCATATGATTGTAGTTGTTGAAGAAGAACCTATTAAGTATTTTTAAGGCTATGGTAAATAAAAAAAAGACCGGGTTCTTCTGGAATGAAAAATGTTTTTGGCATGGAGCCGGAAACTTTGCGTTTCTTGTACCAGTCGGAAAATGCGTAGAACCCTCTAGCACATCTCGTTTTCCAGAAACTCCTGAAAGTAAGAGAAGATTGAAAAATCTTATTGAAATCAGCGGTTTATCAAATGATTTGGATGTTGTTTCTGTAACTAAAAGAGTATCCTATCAAGATCTTTTTGCAGTTCATACAAAGGCTTATATTAAAAAATTTAAAGAACTCTCTGATCAAGATGGTGGAGAACTAGGGCTTAGGGCTCCTTTCGGCCCAGGAGGATTTGATATTGCGTGTATTTCGGCCGGTTTGGTAAAAGAAGCTTTATTTTCAGTATTGAACGGTAAACATCAACATAGTTATGCTCTTTCAAGACCTCCTGGTCATCATTGTTTAGCAGATTTTCCAAATGGTTTTTGCTTGCTAAATAATATAGCTATTGCGGTTGAATCCGCGATTCAGGCCAAAAAAGTGGAAAGAGTTGCTATTGTTGATTGGGATGTTCACCATGGAAATGGTACTGAAAAAATATTTTACAATAGAGCAGATGTTCTCACCATATCCATTCATCAAGAACGAAATTATCCTACTGATAGTGGGCATATAAATGACTTGGGTGGACCAGGGGCTCATTTATCAAACTTAAATATTCCTCTCTTCCCTGGAGGAGGACACTCCGTTTATACTTATGCATTTGATAAGATTGTTATTCCAAAAATAAAAAAATTTCAGCCAGATATTGTTATTGTTGCTTGTGGTTTTGATGCTTCGGGAGTAGATCCCTTGTCTCGGATGTTGTGTGGTTCAAATACTTTTGCAGATTTAACTGAAAGATTAATAGATTATGTAGATAGTGGATTAGTTTTTGCTCACGAAGGGGGTTATAGTGAATTGCATGTGCCCTTTTGTGGCCATTCTGTTTTGCAAACGCTCAGTAGGTCAGCTGTGATTGTCGAGGATCCTCTGGCTAATCGTATTAATTCACAACAACCAGACATTATTTTTAATAATTTGCAATATGAGAGAATTAATGAAATAGCTGATTTGCATGAGCTTTAACCAACTTTTGAAGTTTTAATTGAGTACTTAGCTGAAATTAGACAAAGGGCGTCTGGAATAACCTTAACTCTAGCAAACGGTAGAATTCTGTTTGGACTTTAATAGAGGGAGTAATGTTTAAATTAGGAACGGTGAGCAAACTATTAAATCTGCTAGGCATAGCCTCATTTTTGCAGCATTCATTATAAGTTTTAGTGGGCTAATCATAAGAAATATTGAGAGTGCTGGTTCTTGGACGATCATATTTTATAGAGCGATGGCTTTTACATTCGCTGTATTTTGCTATGCACTATTTAAACACCGATCGAAAGTCTTTCAACAGTTTAGTCATGTAGGCAGACTAGGAGTGGCAGGGGGGATAATTTTAGGTTTAACAAATATTACATATATTGTAGCAATCACCAATACCACAGTTGCTAACACTTTGTTTACTGTTAGTTTAATACCTTTTATTTCTGCATCACTAGCATTTCTATTAATAAAGGAAAGAATTCCAATGACCACGGTCTTGGCTATGTTTGTGGCTTTATTAGGAATTATTGTCATGTTTCGCGGTAGTATTGTTCAAGGCCAATTATTTGGAAATTTAATGGCATTAATAACAGCCTTTTTATTTTCTACTTTTGCTGTCTTAATAAGAATTAATAAGAAAATTGAAATGTTACCTAGTCTTATTATTGGTGGAATGGTAAGTCTTTTGGTAGCACTTGTGGTCACTCAAATTAAGCTAGAGGCTTCTCTTCATGACATTTTGTTATGTTTCGTATTGGGGGGGGCATTGTCGGGTTTTGCCAACACCGTTTTCACACTGGCTACTAGGTATGTAGCAGCTGGTGAAGCCACATTTTATATGTTTATTGAATTTGCCTTAGGGCCCTTCTGGGTTTGGCTTTTTGTTTACGAAAAACCTTCAAATACTACATTATATGGCGGCTTAATTATTTTCTCTGCACTCTTAACCAAGGTAATTGCAGATAGTCGGAAAGTTATATAATGATCCCCATGAAGATTCATGATTTTAAATATTGTCTGAAGGATTATACGCATGGATTGGGGTCAGATAGATGGATATCATTTATTTTCTGAACAATGCTTGAATCAAGAGTTATATCAATACTATCGATGTTCTCCTTTAGCTGTTCCATGGAGGTGGCTCCTATAATGTTACTGGTTACAAAAGGTCGATCATTAACAAAAGCATTAGCAAAAGTTGCGGGAGTAATGCCGCATTCGTGAGCAAGTTTTACGTAAGTCTCTATTGCTTTCTCACCCCGCAATGTGTGGTGTCTAGAAAACCTGCGTGGCCACAGGGTATATCTTGCATTTGCCGGGTTCTTATTGCCAATATATTTTCCGCTTAATCTTCCGCCAGCCAGAGGGGAATAGGCTAACAAGCCACACTGTTCTCTAATTGCTATCTCTGAATTTGCAATATCAAATACGCGATTAACCAAATTGTAAACATTTTGGATTGAGATTACTCTAGGAAGATTTTTTTCCTTTGCTAATTGAAGAAACTTTGCTACTCCCCATGGAGTTTCATTAGATAGTCCAATGTACTTAATTTTTCCTTCTTGCACCAGCATTTGCAAATTTTCCAAGACTTCTTGTATTGGTGTCCAGTCTGTATCACCCTCATCATAATCAAAATCTAAAGTTCCAAATTGTGGTACTTGTCGTTCTGGCCAGTGGAGTTGGTAAAGATCGATATAATCTGTTTGTAATCGCTTTAAACTTGAATCAATTGCTGAATTCAGATTAGCTTTATCAAAACCAAGATGTTTCGAGCCTTTTCTAATCCAATTTAATCCTTCTGATTTAGATGCAATTTTTGAGGCTAGGAAAACACTAGATCTATTCCGTTTTTGTTTAAACCAATTTCCAATAATTTCTTCAGTTCTTCCATAGGTTTCTTTTCTGGGCATGACTGAATATAATTCGGCGGTGTCAAAAAAATTTATGCCTCGTTCCATGGAGTAGTCCATTTGTTGAAATGCTTCTTCTTGGGAATTTTGCTCTCCCCATGTCATGGTGCCCAAACAAATGACACTAACCTCAACATCTGTATTGCCTAGTTTTCTGTATCGCATATAAATCTCTTAATTTGTATGTCGTTAATTTTAATTGGATGGAATGATTGCAATAAATCAAAAGAAGGTATTAAATTCAATAGGGAGCAACAAATAATTCTTTAAATATCAAAATAAATTTACTGGGAATTTAAGTACAATGTGCAAATCATTTAAAACATAGTGATTTTTTGTCTTAAAAAATCTGATTAATGATTTGATTAATGATAATGTGAACAATTTGAGCCAGAACTGGAGAGATTTAATGTTCCGAGAAAGTTTCTTCTTATTTGTGACACTGATAGTTACAATGATTTGCAGCTTAAGTTTGGCTGGTGATTTCATAATTGGCTTAAAAGCATTTAAGAAACAAGATTATGCGACGGCATATGAGGAATTCATTTCTTTGGCTAATACAGGGGATATTCGAGCACAGACTTATATTGGAATGATGCATTTCAATGGGTTATCTGTGCCAAGAAATTTTGAGATAGCAGCTAAATGGTATGGACAAGCTGCAGAAAAGGGGCATCCACATGCTCAATTTCATTTGGGTTGGATGTATGATAACGGTAAAGGTTTAGAGAAAAATAAAAATCTGGCATTCCATTGGCTTGAATCTGCAGCTTTACAAGGGCATCCCAGAGCCCAAAATAATCTTGGTGCAATGTATTTTAGGGGTGAAGGAGTTGAAAAGGATATCTTATTAGCCCAAATGTGGTACATGATTTCTGCATCAAAAGGTATGGTTGAGGCTACAGAAAATTTGAATGGGCTTAAAGGTAGTCTAAGCTCTAAACAGATGTCCGTAGTGAAGGAAATGGTCAAGAAGTGTCTTACGAGTAATTATAGTGATTGTTAAAGGCCTAGTAATGAATTTAAGACATTCTCTCTTGCCTTTAATCGCTGATGTGAATGCAAATAATTAATTATTATCAATTTCCAAAACATGCACTCATCACAAGAAAAGAATTATCATTTTGGGCAGATAATTTTGCATTGGTTAATTGCTGTTCTTGTTTTTTATCAATACGTATCAAGTAACGGATTTTCTGATGACAAGCTGAACAAATGTAAAAATTCGGAACTAGCTTCCGTTGAATGTGATTTTTTCGCCAGTCACTACCAAGTTGGATTATTTATTTTTGGGTTGATGATTTTGCGAGTAGGAATGCGCCTTTATTTCGGAGCTCCTATGCTATCCAACAAAGTACCTTCTATTATTAAGGTGTTAGGAAAAATTTCTCATTTAGCCTTATACTTATTAGTAATTGCAATGCCAATCACTGGTCTTTTAGGTTGGTATGTTGATTCAGGGACAGTTTTACCTATTCACAAGGGGTTATCAAACGTACTTTTGTCACTTATTCTAATTCATATATGTGCGGTTGGCTTTCATGAAGGGGTCCTGGGTTCTAGTTTAATTCAAAGGATGGTGGCTTTTAATACAAAGTTAAAAAAATAATATTCATCATTTATTATTGGCTTGATTTATCAAGGCTTAACTATAGGGTGACCTTTTTTAATCCATTCAGTAATCCCGTCTGTAACATCATAAATTTTCTTATAACCTAACTTTTTATCTAAGAAATTAGCTACTATTCCTGTTCTTCTACCTGTACGGCAAATGAGTATGAAAGGGTCTTCCTTGCTTGCCAGCAAATCTAATTGTTGTAACCATTGTTTTACATCAGCTTTGCCATCTTTATTGAAAAATGTCATTAAGAAACTATCCTTGACAATGCCGGTTTGTTGCCATTCTTCCTTTCTCCTAATATCAATAATGGGCACACCAGCTTCTATTAGTAACATTAATTTTTTGTTGTCTATTTTTGTTACGTCTGCTTGAACTAACGTGCCATAGGTAGACAACAAAAGTATGATAACGATATTTTTCATTTTAATTTCCAGTGTATAATTTATAATTTGGTCTTAGAGTATAGTTGGAAAATTGCTTAATTAAAGGTTTTATAGGTCTATGAGTGATTTCCTGGATTACGATATTTAAATACATAAAGCATACAAATTTTTGTTGAGGGTTTAAATGGTTGAGATCTTAAAATGTCAGCGACACCTTTTTAATATTCCAGAAGATGTTGTTTACTTAAATACGGCATATATCTCACCGATTTCATTTAGTGTTTTGGAGGCAATTAGACGCGGTTCAACATTAGAATCACGCCCATGGGAGATATCTCCGAAAAAGCAATTTTTTGACGATTTAGAAGAAGTAAAGTCTGCATTTGCAAAATTATTCAACATAGATTCAAAGAATGTAGCTTTAATTCCATCTACATCTTATGGAATTTCTTCAGCAGCCAAGAATATTCAGATCAATTCTGATCAAAGAATAATTGTACTGAAAGATCAGTTCCCTTCAAACGTTTATCCTTGGTTTGATTTGGCAAAACACAGTGGCGGCTCTGTAGAAATGCTTGATGTCGGATATGGTGGAAACATTACAGCTAATCTCATCAATGCAATCGATGAACGTGTGGCTGCTGTCGCTATTCCCAATGTTAGGTGGACCGATGGAGCTCTTTTAAATCTTAATCAGATTAAAGAGGCCTGCAATGGAGCAGGCGCAAAGTTGATACTAGACTTGACTCAATCAGCAGGCGCGATGGTAACGGACCTCTCT
Source organism: Paracoccaceae bacterium (assembly GCA_029243395.1). Taxonomy (GTDB): domain Bacteria; phylum Pseudomonadota; class Alphaproteobacteria; order Rhodobacterales; family Rhodobacteraceae; genus CACIIZ01. The sequence continues at coordinate 242,776 of JAQWSE010000013.1, forward strand.
TTAGTTCAACCAGATTTTGCAGTTATAGCAAATTATAAATGGATGTTAGGTCCTTATTCTACCGCTTTCTTATATGTCAGTGATAAGTTTTTGGAAGGTAGCCCCCTGGAGCAAACTTGGTCAGGAAGAAAAGATAGTGATGATTTTTCTAAGTTGACAGACTATAAATTTGAGTATCAGCCTGGAGCAAGTAAATTTGATATGGGAGAGCGAGCCAATTTTTCTTTACTGCCTGGTGTTAAGGCGTCACTGGATCAACTTGCTGACTGGGGAATTGAAAATGTGCAAAATACGCTTCAGAATAATTCCAGGATGCTTTGTGCGGAATTGGACAAATTGGGATTAACTACTCTAAGTGAGAAACAGCGTGCACCACATTTTATTGGCGTAAAACTGCCAAATAATGACAGTTCACGAATATTGTCAAAATTTCGAGAAGACAAGATTTACTTGTCTGAACGTTCTGGATATTTGCGGATAACACCGCATTTGTGGAATAGTCCGGAAGATTTTACCAAATTCCTTAGTGCTCTGGGTGCTTTGATTTAGTGTTGCAAGCAAAGTTGGCAACCCCAAAGTCTCCATATCCCAAATTGGTGTTAAGTTTTTGAGATAGTTGGTTAAGAAATATTTTTCTTGTGCCTATTTTTGATCAATAGGGTAGAATTATAACAAATAGCTATCAATAGGATTATCCCCCCTAAGAAAGTCATTTGGCTAGCCTTTTCTCCTAAGAAAAGCCATACCCAAATAGGCCCTAATAGCACTTCAGATAGCGAAAGTAGGGTTAATTCAGCAGCAGGAACAGACTTTGAGCCTATGGTATATAAAACTAACCCGATTCCTACTTGGAAAATTCCTAAGCCTAATGCGAACATTGCGTCTGAACGGTTCAATAGTAGGCTCATTCCTTGGTAGTAACATATTGGAATTGTCAAGGTAATTGCCAGTAATCCTGACAAAAAAACTGCTGGTAGCATATCTGTCTGTTTCCCCCACCGGAGAGAAATAGTAAAAATGGAGAATCCAAAGGCTGATATGACCCCAGCAGCACTACCCCTTAACGTATTACTACCTACACTTTCAAAGACCATTATAGCAATTCCAAACATAGCAAAGCCTATAGCTATTATAGTGTAATTAGGAACTTTCTCTCCGAGACAAAGATAACCCAGAATTGCTGTTATAAATGGGGCAGAAGCAAACAGAAGCATAGCATTTGCGACAGTAGTATTTTGGACTGCATAGATCCCTCCGGAGTAGGCCATAAAAAGCCCTGCTGCCGCAAAAAATGCTGGAGTTTGTGCGCGATACATTAAAAGGAAGGGGTTTTTCTTATTTTTGATTTGTAAGACTACGTATAGAAATACAACTAAACTTGCTGATCGATACAAAAGTATCTGCCAAACATTAGCGCTCTCGATTAATCTTATGCCAATACCCATCATAGACCAAAGAATACCGGCAGCTATGACATAATAAATTCCGTGTGTAGTTTTGTGGTGCTTCGGCATTTCTATTTTAAGCATGTCTGAAATGTGGAGGACTTTCCTCAAGTAAACAAATAACTTGTTAAAAAGTGTATTTAAAATTTCTGTGAGTGTACATTGATAATTTTGAGTTTATTTCAATTGTCTAGTTATTTTGGTTATACTCTGGTAGGAAAACGAACAGCAATATATTTGCGAGGTAAAATGGACAAATACAAAATTCTAGGCCGATCTGGTGCGGGGTCTTTAATTCCAGAATTTCTTTTGACAGAACTAGGTGTAGAGTATGGGATAGATTTTTCCAAACCAACGGATCTAAGTGACCTCAGTAATGAAAGATTTAATCCTTTAGGTCGCATCCCTGTTTTAATTTGTCCAAACGGAGTTAAGATCTTTGAAACTGTCGCAATTGTCACGCATATCACTAGTCAATTCCCAGGATTAACTCCTGAGACAAAAGAACCGGAGTTTATGCTTTACTGGCAAGTTCTAGCTCTTTTATCAACCACTATCTACCCAGCATATCATCGGCAACATCATTCTATAGCATATGTTGATGAAATTGGTTGTCAGAGTCTTCTAGTAAAGGCCCAGGAAGAACAATCTATAGTTTTTGATTATCTGGAAGGATTGTTTTCCCCGTTTTTGTGTGGAAATCAGATATCGGCCGTTGATTTTTATTTTTATACCCTCAGTCGCTGGGATTTAAATAAAGCACGATTAAGGGAAGGGCGACCTAATTTGACAGCATTTTTGGATAAAATGAGATCAAGAGACACTGTTGACAAAGTATTAAAAAATCAACCAAAAAGAAAATAATTTAAAAATTAAATTTTTGGGAGCAGAGATGCCAAGTTTTGACATTGTAAGTAAAGTAGATGTAAGCGAGCTAAAAAATGCAGTTTCAAATTCCATGAAGGAAATTGGGCAACGATATGATTTTAAGGGATCAATTTCAGATGTGCAATTGGAGACGGATTTCTTAGTGGTTATGACTGAGGATGATTTAAAAGCGAAGCAAGTATACGAGATATTGATAGCTAATATTGTTAGGAGAAAAATTGACCCTAAAGTTCTTCTTGAAATTAGTCGTGAATCAGCTTCTGGAAATACTATCCGAATCCGATTTGAAATTGTGCAAGGAATCCAGCAAGAAGAGGCTAAAATTATCAATACAGAAATTAAAAAATCTAAACTAAAGGTAAAAAGTCAAATACAAGGAGATGAGATAAGGGTGTCAGGGCAAAAGAGAGATGATTTACAAAGAGTCATTCAAATGATCAAAGCCTTGCACCTTCAAACCCCCACTCAATTTATCAATTTTCGTGATTGAAGATATTCCCAATAAACTTTTTTATAAGGTATAGTGAAAGGAGAATATATTGCTTTGTAAAATTCCAGAACTATTTGCTCAAGATGAAGAACTTGAGTATCTCAAAGAAAAAGCTCCTACCCTTAAATCATGGCATCTTACAGTTCGTCAGGCGTGTGATTTAGATTTGTTACTGAATGGTGCTTTTCATCCTCTAACAGGTTTTTTAAACAAAGACGAATATAATTCAGTTTGTGAAAATATGTGCCTAACTAGTGGTGAGCTATGGCCCATCCCAATAAACCTAGATGTTTCAGAAAACTTTTCTCAAATAGTTAAGCCAGGTGAAGAAATAGCTCTTAGGGATCAAGAAGGTGTTATCTTGGCAATTTTGACTGTAGAAGATATTTGGTCGCCAGACAAACCTTTTGAAGCGGAAAATGTTTTTGGTAGTAATGATGCGGAACACCCTGGAGTAAGTTATCTAAAACAGAAAGCTGGACCAGTTTATGTTGGCGGGTCAGTCATTGGAGTAAATAAGCCCACATTTTATGATTTCAAAACTCTTCGGGATACACCTAATGAATTGAGGAAGAAATTTAATGAAGTTGGTTGGTCTAGAATTGTTGCGTTTCAAACTAGGAATCCTCTACATCGTGCTCATTATGAACTGACTCATCGAGCATCAGAAGAATTCCAGGCTAATTTATTAATTCATCCGGTTGTAGGGATGACTAAACCTGGTGATATTGACCACTTTACCAGGGTTCGCTGTTATGAAGCAATACTTCACCAATATCCTAGATCCAGCACCTGTCTTTCCTTATTAAATTTAGCAATGAGGATGGCTGGTCCCAGAGAAGCTATCTTGCATGGCCTTATTAGGGCCAATTATGGTTGTACGCATTTCATTATAGGTAGAGATCATGCTGGCCCAGGGTTGAACAGCGACAATAAGCCTTTTTATGAACCATACAAGGCCCAGGAAATTTTTGAAAGGTATCAGGACAAAATTAATATCAACTTGATTAAATTTAAAAATTTTGTGTATGTTGAAGATAAAGCTCAATTTGAAGCTATTAATGAGGTTCCTAGTGGAGCAAAAACCCTAGAGATATCTGGAACCGAATTGAGGAGAAGATTGAACAATGATCTTCCCATCCCTGAATGGTTTTCTTTTCCGGACGTTATCAGGGAGTTAAGGCGTTCAAGGCCACCAAGAAATCAACAGGGTTTTACAGTATTTTTCACTGGGCTGTCTGGGTCTGGTAAGTCTACAATAGCAAATGCCTTGCTAAATATGCTTTTAGAAATTGGAGATCGTCCGGTTACATTGCTTGATGGTGATATAGTTCGAAAGAGGCTTAGCTCTGAGCTTGGTTTTTCTAAAGAACATAGAGACTTAAATATTCGACGGATAGGTTATGTCGCTATGGAAATAGTAAAGAATGGTGGCATAGCTATTTGTGCTCCTATCGCACCTTATGAACAGACAAGAAAGGCTGTGAGAGAAGAGATTCAGTCTTTTGGTTCATTTGTTGAGGTGTATTTATCTACTACTTTAGAAGTTTGTGAGAGACGAGATCGAAAAGGGCTTTATAAATTAGCAAGGTTAGGAAAAATAAAGGAATTTACAGGTATTTCAGATCCATATGAAGTTCCTCAAAGTCCTGAACTTGAAATTGACTCTGAGAACTCTTCTGTAGAACATTGTGCGTCTGAAATCATGCTAAAGCTAAGGAGCCTAGGTTTACTGGGTGCAAGGGTATGAATTTTTCGCACTATTATTTTTTAATAGATACTTCCAACTTTGTGATGATTAAATGAACTTAGAATCCCTTATATCCAAGCTTAAACCAATCATGCGTAGGGCTGGGGAGGCGATAATGGATATTTATAGGGTTGGAGTTAAACCTAATTTTAAGGAAGATGGATCACCTGTCACATTGGCTGATAAGAGATCTGAGGAAATTCTTTTAAAAGCGTTGAAAAGAATTTCACCTGAAATTCCAGTTATTAGTGAGGAAGATTCTAAAAGTCACACACTTGAGGTTCATAGTAAATATTTTTTGGTTGACCCTCTTGATGGAACAAAAGGGTTCTTAGATTTTGATGGCAGAGGAAGTTTTACGGTAAATATTGGTCTCATATCAAATGGAGATCCTCTTCTGGGTCTTATCTATGTCCCAGTTACCAAACAAATGTTCTTTGGTATAAGCAAGAGTGGCTCATACATTGAAGAAAAAGAAGGATTTATCAAGCCTATCAAAGTCAGAATAAGCGATTGGAATGGAGCCATTGCAGTAGCTAGCGAAAAGCATCGTTCTCAAAAAACAGATCAATGGCTTAAGAATAAAAATATAACGGATATAGTTTCTGCCAGTTCTTCAATGAAATTTTGTTCTCTTGCAAAAGGGGAAGCAGATGTTTATCCAAGATTTGGACCAACAATGGAATGGGATACCGCAGCTGGCCATGCAATTCTATTGGGGGCTGGAGGATTTGTAACTTTGGGCGATAGTAAAACAGTCCTTCGTTATGGGAAGGAGAATTATAGGAATGGAGATTTCATAGCATGGGGAGGATTAAGTCCACAGACTTGTTCTCAAACCAATGCAAGTTAATATTTTATTCTTTAGAAAGTATGAATGAGTGTCTCAGATGCTAATAGACCATTTGGTGGTATCGGGAAGCCATTTAAAAGAAACTTGTGAGTACGTCGAAGATTCGCTAGGAGTGCGAATGGAGGATGGAGGCAAGCACAAGTTATTTGGAACGCACAATAAGCTATTAGGGTTAAATGATGGCCTTTACCTAGAATGTATTGCTGTAGATCCTAGTGTGCCAAAACCTCCATATTCCCGTTGGTTCAATTTAGATAATTTTTCTGGTAACCCACGTTTAACCAATTGGGTTTGTTCTTGCGAAAATCTTAATGAAAAATTGGCTAAGCTCCCTATTAAAGTAGGTGAAATACTGAATGTTTCTAGAGGAAAACTTAATTGGGAGATTATCGTTCCGGAAAGCGGACTATTACCTTTTGATGGCTTGTTTCCAGCATTTATTAAGTGGCAGTCTATGCACAATCATCCATCAAAAAAATTAAAACCAAATGATTATTATTTGAGTAATCTAAACATTACACATCCTGAGGGAGAGCAAATCAAGTATTTATTGAGAGATTTGGATGATAAACGCGTTTCCATTGAAGTGGGTAAAGATTTTGGTCTTACAGCCGAATTTAGTAATAATTTTGGCAAGAAAGTTATTTTAAGGTGACAAGGTGATTATAGAGCTCAATTTTTATTAAATTAGAAAAAGTTTGTTAGTTTTATCAATTTGGGTAGATTGAATGGCTCTCTCTAAATATGGTATCTGGGGAATCACGATGTTATACTGATGGCTATTTAAATTAAAATAATTCAGATACAGAGGGAACAGGCATGCATTATTCAGCAATAACTCAATTTTGGTTTGATGAAATAAAACCTGATAAATGGTTTGAAAAAGATGAAAATTTTGACTCCATTTTATCTAAAAAATTTTCAAACCAGGTACTGTTAGCTCTAGCAAACAAGTTGGACCATTGGGAAAAAAATTTGGAGAGTTGTATTAGTTTAATTCTATTGTTGGATCAGTTTACAAGGAATATTTATAGAGATAAAGCAAAGGCTTTTTCAGGGGATCCAAAGGCTTTAGATTTAAGCTTGCATGCAATTAAAAATGACTATTTACAAAGTGAAAATGGGGCATGGAGACATTTCATACTAATGCCTATGATGCATAGCGAAAATCTTGCTATTCAGGAAATGTCCTTACCTCTTTTTAAAAAATATACTAATCAGAGAACCTTTGAATTTGCAAAAAAACATCATGATATTATATGTAAATTTAATAGATTTCCCCATAGAAATCAGATGCTTGGAAGAAAATCCTCAAATGAGGAACTGCTCTTTCTAAGTGAACCAGGTTCCTCATTTTAATTAGACTGGCAATCATTACTTATCGAAGGTATTGGAAAAAATAAATGTGGATGCCCTCAAAATCTGTCTTAAGTGGTCACATTTCCATGCTAAGTTTTTCTATATTAGTCTCGGTTTCCTTTGTTGCAGGTTCAAGAATAGCTAATGATATCGAACCGAATGCGGTGACGTTTTCACGTTTTCTGATAGCTCTAATTTTCATTTCAATTGTCCTCACCATCCAGGATAAGTGGACGCACTCTAAATTATTGTCTTTTTGGAAATCAGCTATTTTGGGTTCATTAATAGCTATTTACTTCATCACCATGTTTGAAGGTTTGAAAACGGCTTCTTCGACCTCTATGGCTGTGGTTTTTACGCTTACCCCGGTATTAGCTGGGTTCTTTGATTTATTCTTTTCTGGTCGTAGGATGTTAGGAAAAGTTTGGACTATTGTTTTGGTTGCAGCAATAGGGGCTCTTTGGATAATTTTTGATGGCGATTTAGGTAATGTAAGGAATTTTAATATTGGCTATGGTGAGAAGTTGTTTTTCATTGGTTGCGTATGTCACGCAATATATGCTGCTTTAATTCCTAGGTTTAACCAAGGTGAACCTGCTATTGTACAAACCTTTGGAACATTGTCAGCAGGAGTTATTATAGTTGGTTTTTTTAGTTTCAATGAAATTAGGGTGGTTCCTTGGTTCGATTTACCATTTTTTGTATACTTGATAATTTTTTATTTAGCTATTTTTGCTACGGCAACCAGTTTTTTTCTTATTCAATATTCTGCGGTCAGGTTAAGTTCAATCAAGGCAATGGCTTATACCTATGCCATTCCTATCTGGGTAGTTATTACAGAAGTTATTTTTTTGGATATCTCTTCAGATCATGTTGTTCTCATAGGTGCAGCAATAATATCAACCTGTCTATGTTTGTTACTGTTGAATAGGGAGTCATGACAAAGTTAATTTTTGTTTGGAAGATAACAAAATTATTTAGTAGTTAAGTTTGTCTTTAATAATATATTTTTTCTAGATTAAAGGTATTTATATTTTTAGAGAGTTCAGGTAAATTCTAATTTCACATAGGGAGACAAAAATGAAAAAACCAATAATTTCAAGAAGAAGTTTTAATACAGGAATTGCTGCTGGTGCTGTTCTTTCGTTAGGCAACCTCAAAGCTTTTGCTGGTCAAAAAATAAAAGTAGCAGGAATTTACACTCAACCAATACAACAAAAATGGGATGCTAGGCTTCATTTGGCTTTAGATGCTGCCGCTAAAAGAGGTGACATAGACTATGTTTTTTCTGAAAAGGTATCAAATACAGATTATGTAAGGGTCTTAAGAGAGTATTGTGCCTCTGGCGTACAATTAATTGTTGGAGAGGCCTTTGGTATTAGTAAAGAGGCTCGAAAGGTTGCAGATGACTATCCTGAGATAGCATTCTTAATGGGAGATCCGTTTAAACCTCATGGAAATAATTTTTCTGTATTTGATAATTATATTCATGAACCTTGCTACCTGATGGGGATTATTGCCGGTCATATGACAAAGGCCAACAAGATTGGGATGGTTGGGGGATACCCTATTGGTGAAGTCAATCGACTTTTCCATGCTTTTATGAATGGTGCTTTGTCTGTTAACCAGGATATCAAATTTAAAGTTACATTTATTGGATCTTGGTATGATCCTCCGAAAGCCAAGGAAGCAGCGATAGCCCAGGTAGAGGCCGGTGTTGACGTGATGTATGCCGAGCGAGCTGGTGTAGTTGATGCCTGCCGTGAAAAGGGTATAATTGCTTTTGGTAATGTTAATGACATGAACAAAGAAGAAGATGGTACCGGTGTAGTTGTAACGTCAGCTTTGTGGCATATGGAGCCGGCTATCGATCATGCTATTGAAAGAACTAAGAGTGGCACGTTTTCAGCAGAAGAGTACCATAGTTGGACCATGATGGCCAAAGGTGGTGCCACTCTTGCACCTTATTATGAGTTTGATAGCAAAGTTCCTGAAGCAGTCAAAGCGCGAGTAGAAGCTCTTAGTAAAGAGATAATGGCAGGGAAATTTGTAGTAGAAATTAATGATAATGAGCCCAAATCAACTTTTTGATCTTTTAGAGGCTGTCACTGTAGTGACAGCCTCAATTGATTGAAATCATAAATATGCATTCTCTACTGGAAGTAGAATCCATCTCCAAGAGTTTTGGAGACTTAGCCGCTAATAATGATATCTCTTTCTCTGTATCTGAGGGGGAAATTGTTGCGGTATTGGGTGAAAATGGCGCAGGCAAGACAACATTAATGAACATTATTTTTGGTCATTATTTGCCTGATAGTGGATCTATAAAATTTAAAGGGGAAAAAATCCCTGTGGGAAATACAAGGGCAGCCATAAATTTAGGTATTGGAATGGTTCACCAACATTTTACGCTTGCTGAAAATCTTTCAGTTCTTGAAAATATAGCTATAGGCAACCAATCGTTATTGGGTTTTTCCATAGATTTTAAGCAAATAGAACACAGAATTACCAAAATTTCAGGTGAATTTGGACTTTCTGTCGATCCACGGGCAATTGTTTCTGATTTGTCAATTGGGGAAAAGCAGAGAGTTGAAATAATAAAGACATTATTTGGGGATTGTGAACTTGTAATACTTGACGAACCCACGGCAAGTTTAACTCCTCAAGAAGTAGATCAACTATTTTTGACCATCAGATCCATGGTCAAAGCTGGGTTAGGCGTAATAATTATTTCGCACAAGTTAGATGAAATTTTACGGATTAGTGACCGAATTATAGTTCTTAGAAATGGAAAACTAACCGGATCTATGGACAAAGCTAATTTTGACAAGAGTAGTTTAGCAGAAATGATAGTTGGCAAAAAAATCGAAAGACCTGAGAAAAATAAAGGCAAAAAAGCAGAAAAATTAATGGAATTAATTGGGCTTAATATATCTTCGAATATAGGAAGCCCGATGGGTCTATCTGATATTAATTTTGAACTTTTTGGCGGAGAAATACATGGAATAGCCGGAGTGTCCGGAAATGGCCAACGGGCTTTTGCAGAAGTTATGGCGGGACACATGAGACCAGACTTAGGAGATCTGTTAATAAATGGTAAACGGGTTAAAAAATTCACTCCTAGAGCATTCATGGATGAGGGAGTTGCTTATATTCCGGAAGATAGAACTTCGGATGGTGTAGTCGGAGAGTTAAGCATACTAGATAATGGGGTGCTCACAGAAACAAAAAACCCTAAGATTGCAAATAGATTTGGTTTTTTAAATAAAAAGAGTTCAACAAAGTTTGTTGGCGAAATTTGTGAAGAAAATGATGTTAGATTTCAATCTTTGAACCAACCGACTCGACTTCTTTCAGGAGGTAATATCCAAAAACTATTGATAGGGCGTTGGTTAAAACGTAACCCTGAAATAATCATAGCCTGCCAGCCAACTAGAGGTCTCGATGAGGGAGCAATAGTGTCTGTTCAAAAACTACTTTTGGAAGAGCGAGATAAAGGGAAAGCAGTATTATTTATAACTGAAGATCTTGATGAGTTATTACTCGTAAGCGATGTGATTTCCATTATGTTTGATGGAAAGCTTATGGGCCCTTACGATTATGATAAATTGGAGAAGAGGGAAATAGGTTTAATGATGACTGGGAGCGGTATTTTGTGAGATTAGCATGCGTTTAGAGGTAAGAGAAACTTATTCACCAGCTCTCAGTATTATTGCACCATTTGGAGCGATAATATTCTCTCTACTATGTTCTTTTGTATTGTTATTCATTGCTGGGGCTCCTCCAATAGAATCCTTTTTTTATCTGATAAAAGGCGCTTTTGGGTCACCTAATGCATTGGCCGAAACTGGCGCTCGGGCGACACCGTTAATTCTAACAGGACTGGCTGCTGGTATAGCATTTAGAGCAAAATTCTGGAATATAGGAGCTGAGGGACAACTCTATGCAGGAGCCTTGGCGGCAACCTTTTTCGGCACTGGATTAATTAACTTGCCGCAATTTCTAATGATACCTTTTTTGTTCTTAGTTGGTGGTTTAGCTGGCGCATTAGTAATATTACCCCTGGTCATATTAAGGCAACTTTACAAAGTTGATGAGGTTGTCACAACTTTACTCATGAATTTTGTGATTCTTTTGTTTGTCAGTTATCTTTTAGAGGGGCCAATGAAGGACCCAATGTCTTTAGGGTGGCCGCAGGGTAGTTCTGTTATTGATAATGGAGTTTTACCTCAAATTCTGGAAAGGACACGCCTACACCTTGGTTTCTTAATTGCAATAGTGGTTGCTATTTGCTTGTGGGTGATTTTATCAAGGACAGCTTTTGGTTTTAGAATAAAATCAGTAGGTCATAATCCCGCTGCAACGTATCATGCAGGAATTCCTCTATTTAAAACAGTTTTAGTCGTTGCTTGTTTAAGTGGAGCCCTGGCTGGATTTGCTGGTATAACAGAGACTGCAGGTCTAAAAGGCTATCTAACCTTAGATTTATCCCCAGGTTTTGGGTATACAGGAATTGCAGTAGCCATGTTAGCAGCGTTAAACCCGATAGGTATTATTTTTTCGGCACTATTTTTAGCCATGATTTATGTTGGGGCTGATTCAATGAGTAGAGCAGTTAATGTTCCAACTTATTTAGCAGATGTAGTTGTGGCCATTACAGTTTTGTCTGTCTTAGTAAGTTTAATTTTAATTAACTATAAAATTCAGATAGGAAAGTTGAAGTTTTGATAATTGAATTCTTGGAACTATTTGTGAATGCTGGGTTTTGGGCTGCTACAGTTAGGATAGCTTGCCCATTATTATTGGCTACATTAGGAGAGTTAATCTGTGAAAGAGCAGGTGTGCTAAACTTAGGTATAGAAGGGATAATGACCGCCGGAGCAATGGTAGGCTGGACGGCAGTTTATCTAGGGGCTGATTTAAGTCTTGGTATCATTTTTGCAGCTTTAATTGGAGGTATTTTTGGGTTGATCCATGCGGGGTTTACTGTGCACCTTGGCGCCTCACAACATGTTACAGGAATTGGAATAACTCTATTAGCCGCTTCTATAAGTTATTTTGCTTTTAGATTAATATTACCAACATCAACTACCCCGCCTAAAATTAAAGCCTTTGAACAAATTGAAATCTTGTATTTATCTGATATCCCCTTTCTAGGACCAATTTTTTTTCAACAAACTATTTTCACGTATTTAGCCTTTTTGGCTGTACCAATCGTAATATGGTTTCTTAACCGAAGTCCCTTTGGGTTAGCTGTCAAGATGGCTGGTGAAAACCCTATGGCATTGGAAGCTCAAGGAATTAATGTCCTTCGAATTCGAACTATTGCTGTGATGATTGGCAGTGCTTTGATGGCCGTTGGGGGCGCTTACCTAACTATGTCAGCATTTAATGCATTCTATTTTGGAATGATTAATGGGAGGGGTTGGATTGCTGTAGCGTTAGTGATTTTTGCTGCGTGGAAACCAGAAAGGGCGATTTTAGGAGCACTATTATTTGCTGGTCTTGATGCTTATCAAGTTAGAGCGCAACAGTTGGCTGGAGCAGTCATACCTTATCAGTTTTTCTTAATGCTTCCATATGTGTTGAGTATAGCTGCTATGGTCTTTGCAGCGAAAAGTACTCGGTACCCTAAAGCATTATTAATACCTTTTCGGCGTGGAGAACGTCATTAATTAAAGGAGATCATCATGTCTGATTTATTGGTTAAAAATGCTAGATTTAAGGATAATAAAGTCCAAGACATTCTTATTCTGGATAAGATAATAGCAGAGATTGGTAACGTTAGAGATTCAATAGATATTCCTACTATTGATGCAAAAGGTTATTTTGTGACGAGTCCATTTGTTGATAGCCATTTTCACCTAGATGCTACTTTGAGCTATGGTATCCCTAGGGTGAATCAGAGCGGAACTTTACTGGAAGGCATTAAATTATGGGGTGAATTAAAACCAAATTTGACTGCCGATGCTCTCAAAGAAAGAGCTAGAAAACTTTGCCAATGGGCAATTGCTAGAGGAACTTTAAGTATTCGTTCCCATGTTGATATTTCTGATCCAAGTTTGCTAGCTGTTGAAGCTATGTTAGATATTAAGAATGAGTATAAGCCCTGGCTTGATTTGCAACTTGTAGCTTTCCCGCAAGATGGCTTAATTAGGGCTGGTTCAAAAACTAACTTGAGTAAGGCCTTGGAACTAGGTGTTGAAGTAGTGGGAGGAATTCCGCATTTTGAAAGAACCATGGAAGAAGGCACCGAATCCATTCAATATCTTTGTGAACTAGCTGCTGCAAAAGGACTTCAAGTGGACATGCATTGCGATGAGAGTGATGATCCAATGTCTCGCCATATAGAAACATTGACAAAAGAGACCGTGCGACTTGGATTGGAAGGTAGGGTGGCTGGGTCCCATTTGACCTCGATGCATTCAATGGACAATTATTATGTTTCTAAACTTCTACCATTGATGTCAGAGGCTGACGTATCTGTTATAGCTAACCCTTTAATTAATATAACATTACAAGGAAGACATGACTCGTATCCAAAAAGAAGAGGGTTAACCAGAATTCCAGAGCAATTACGGGCAGGATTAACTGTTGCTTTCGGACATGATTGTGTGATGGACCCATGGTATCCATTAGGTTCTCAGGACATGCTTGATGTGGCTCACATGGCCTTACATGTGGCTCAAATGACTGGCGCGACACAAATGCGAGAATGTTTTAATGCTGTAACTGAGTATCCAGCTAAAATCCTGGATTTGGATGGTTATGGTCTTAAAAAGGGGTGTAAGGGTGATTTAGTCATTTTACAATGTATGGATGATATTGAAGCTTTGCGGTTGCGGCCTGCTAGACTATATGTTGTCAGAGAAGGAGATGTCTTGAGTTCTACTGCGGAAGTTATAAGTAACTTAGATCTCTCCGGCAAGAAATCCAGCACAGATTTTATATTTTCAAAACCATAATTTATCTGGTTTTATGCAATGATATCTAACGTAATACTGGATATTTTGGTTGTCAGAGATTTTAGACATTATTGGACAATAGGCTTTTTAACAAGCACGGCTCGCTGGTTTGAAATAATGGCTTTCTCAGTTTTGTCGTGGGAATTAACTGGTGATGCATCAATTGCTGGATGGATGTTTGCTTTTAGGATGATTTCTTTGGGCATCACAGGCGTAATATTTGCTATGCTAGGACATTTATTTTCTGGAGTAATCGTCATGGTTGCCACGCAATTATTAGTGGGAGTAAGCTGTTTGCTCCCAATATTCATTAGTTTTACTTTTATCGACTATGATGTTTTAACAGTTTTATATGTGATTTCGATATTTTCTGGGGTTCTCTGGAGTGTTGACTTTTCATATCGAAGGAGATTATTGGGCGACACTCTTCCATCTAAGATAGTTGGAAGCGGAGTTTCATTAGATGTACTTTCTAGTCATGCAACCAGGCTTTTAGGGATGGTTTTTGGTGGTCTCATTTTATCTATCGGAGATGAGAATCTTATTTTTTTGTTCTTGGCAGGGATCTATATACTCTCTACATTTTTGTATTTTGGAAAAAAAGATCCCAGTCCATTCAAACAAGGCGTAACTGGGTTTTCAACACTATTTAAAAAGGTCATTGAACATGCGTTTAAGAATATTCCTGTGTTAACAGTATTAGCCTTAACTCCTATTTTTAACGTTTTTGTATTACCATTTTTCACACTTATTTCTCTGTTATTCCTTGAAAAATTTCGAACCAACGAGCTAGAGGCAGGCCTATTTTCATCTTTGGAAGCCATTGGTGCTTTGGTAGGAGGGGTGCTTATTTCCATTTTTTACCCAAAAAAGAAAGTGATGACATTTTGCACTATGCTATTCATTCTTTTAATTTCCGTTTTATTTACTAGTTTGTGTGAAATCAAATATCTAATTGTAATTTTTATATTTTTTACTGGATTTGCCAGTTCTTGTTATTCAGCACTTCAAAGCTCGATAATTTATGCTTTTACCGAACCTAATTTACGTTCTGCAACACTAAGTGTGTTAACCGTTTCCATAGGAACAGGATTTCTTGGGGCAGTAAATGTGGCATGGTTGGGTGTAAACCTTTCCATTGATCAAATTCTAATGGTCATGTCTATCGAAGGGATTGCTTGTGGTTTGATATTCTTGATTTTAGTTTGGTCGAGGGCGAAATATCTAAAAAAGGCAATTTTATGATTTGATCTATTTAAAGCCCTATTTAGCTAATTTCTCATCTAGTCTGATACTTGATCAAGAAAGTTTAAGTGAACTTGCCTATATAAAGCGCACCTTTCCTATATAAGATAGGTTTCTATTCATTTGTGCATAATCGATCCCATAACCAACTATGAATTCATCTGGAATTTCAAATCCAGACCAGCGAGATTTGATGTCAACTTCCCGCCTGGAAGGTTTGTCAAGAAGTGCACAAGCCTCGATTCTCCTTGGTTTTCGGCTTTCTAAAAGTTGGAGGACATGTTTAAGAGTATGGCCAGTGTCTACTATATCCTCCACGACTAACACATCTTTCCCAGAAATTTCGCCAGCTAAGTCTTTTGAAATCTTGACTTCTCTAGAGCTTTCCATGCTATTCCCATAAGATGAGGCTTCTAAGAAATCAATCTCTATTGGCAAATCAATTTCTCTTGCTAAATCGGCGATAAATACAAAGGACCCTCTAAGAAGACCAACCACAATTAATTTGTCCGTATCTTTAAAATAAGAAGTGATTTCTTTAGCAAGACTTTCGACCCTCGCTGCAATACTTTTTGCAGAAATCATTTGATCTATGGCGTACTGAGAGTTAGGCATGTCAAAACCTCCAAAGTTATTTCTAGGGAGAACTAATGGTCAAGTCAACAGAGCAAAATAATAAACCATATTGGATTGCTATAGATTGGGGGACCACTAATCTACGGTATTGGGTTATATCTAAAGAAACAGGTGATATTGTTGGAACAGAGGAAAAACAACAGGGTATTAAATCCATCTTAGAAGGAGCTTTTGAGAATGTAATATTAGAAATGCTTGTTAATCATGTGTTTAAACAAGAAGTGATCGATATTTTATGTTGTGGAATGATAGGTTCAAAACAGGGATGGCGGGAGATTGATTATGTTCAATCTCCATGTAGTCCTCATTTAGCTAAAAACGTCATGAAAGTTTCCACCAAGGATCCTAGGCTAAACGTTAGAATTATTCCTGGTCTTAAGCAAAGCCAAATACCTGATATAATGAGAGGAGAAGAAACTCAAATCTTAGGTTTTTTAAATAAAAATCCTGATTTTGAAGGAGTGATGTGTTTTACTGGCACCCATACAAAGTGGGTCAAAATTGGAGGCGGGGAAGTCATTTTTTTTGAGACATTCATGACTGGGGAACTGTTTGATGTTCTTTCAAACCATTCTATGATTAAGTTCTCAGCTTCTTTTGGAAAGATAAATAGCCATGAAGCAACAGACGCTGCTTTAGAAATCTTTAATCACCCGCATAAATTTTCATCCCACCTATTCAAATTAAGAGCAAATAATTTACTGAATGATACTCCAGCTACAGAAACTAGATCAAGGCTGTCAGGTTATACAATTGGATTAGAAATAGCTGGTAGTAGACATTTTTGGTTAGGCAATAATGTCATAATCGTTGGCACTCATCCTGTTACTGAAATTTACAGTGAAGTTTTAAAAAAACAAGGTATCAAATCAAGAATTTTCCTCTCTAATGAACTGTCATTAAATGGATTAAAGGTTACATATCAAAGCCTTCTTAATGATTAAGATAACCATATGATGATTAGTTAATTTAACAACTAAATAGTGATGGAGTTTCAATAAAACATGATTGAAAAACGTTTTAAAGTTTTCACTATTTTTATTTTTAATAATTTTAGGAGAAAGAAATGAAAAGATGCCTAGGTGTTTGCTATTATCCAGAGCAGTGGCCTAGAGATATTTGGGAGACTGATGCACAAAACATGAAGAGTTTAGGAATTTCCTGGGTTAGGATTGCTGAATTTTCATGGGCAAAAATTGAACCAGAGCCATATATATATGATTTCAAATGGTTAGACGAAATTATTGATATTATTGGAAAAAATGAAATAAAAATAGTTCTAGGTACTCCTACGGCGGCTCCACCAAGGTGGATGATTGATCTCTATCCAGATATGCTTCCAGTGGAACAGTCAGGCATAAGTCGTCAATTTGGATCAAGAAGGCATTACTGTTTTAGTCATGAAAAATTTGTGCGTCATTGTGAACTTGTGGTTGAGATAATAGCGAAACGTTACAGTAGGAATCCTAATATAAAAGCCTGGGAGATAGATAATGAGTATGGTTGTCACGACACCACTATATCCTATAGTGCGGCGGCTTTAAAAGGGTATCAAAAATGGTTGAAGGATAAATTTTCTCATAATTTAGGAAAAAATTGCAACCCGATTGATAACCTTAATCATACTTGGGGTAACAATTTTTGGTCTATGAATTACGCAAGTTTTGATCAAATTGGCTTCCCAATTAATTGTGTTACTGATCCAAACCCCGCTCATTCATTATCATTCCTGGAATACTGTAGTGAAAAAGTTGCTGAGTTCAACAAGAGACAAGCATCGATCATAAAGAAGTATTCATCTTCACCTATTACACATAATTTTATGGGAAAAATAACTGAATTTGACCACTTCAAAGTTAGCGATAATTTGGATTTTGCGAGCTGGGATAGTTACCCACTTGGATTCCTTGAAGACAGGATATCAGCATCTGAGTCACATAAGACAACGTTTGCAAGACAAGGTGATCCAGATTTCCAAGCTTTTCATCATGACCTATATCGGGCCGTGGGGAATGGTCGATGGTGGGTAATGGAACAACAACCTGGAAGCGTCAATTGGGCTCCCTTTAACCCTATACCTTTGGAGGGAATGGTCCGGGTTTGGACTTGGGAGGCCTTTGCGCACGGAGCTGAAGTGGTTTCTTTCTTTCGCTGGAGACAGGCTCAGTCTGCTCAAGAACAGTTGCATTCTGGTTTGCAATGCCCCGCTGGAAAGAAAATGCCAGTAACAAATGAGATTCAAGAGATTTCTTCTGAGCTAAAATATGCCTCAGAAGTTAAAACAAGTAAATCTCAAATAGGTATTGTTTTTGATTATGAATCTGAAAGGTATTGGAGGATACAACCGCATGGTAAAGGTAATAGTTATTTTGATTTAGTTTTCGATTTCTACAGAGGGTTGAGAAAACTTGGTCAATCAATAGATTTCATTTTACCCAATGCTGACAATTTTGACGGATACAAATTAATTGTAATTCCAGACGCTATGTTCATGGAAAATAAACTAATAGAGAAAATAAATGAATTTTCTCACACAGTTCTAGTCGGACCTTGGACAGGTTGTCGGGACAGAAATTTTAATCTAAAGAGATTCAGCTCCTTTTTTCCCGGATTTGATCTAGAAATTATAGTGTCTGAAACCTTTAGACCTGAGACCCCAGTTCGACTTTCGGAGGGAGGTTGTTTTGTTAGGTATAGAGAGCTTATAAGGACATCGGCCCAAATATTGATGAAAACAGAATATGGTGATCCTGCGCTAATCTCTTATAGAAATATTCAATATTTAGCTGGTTGGCCAGATGAAAGCGCACTAAAGAACATTTTTTTAGGAATTTTTGAAGATGAAAAATTGCCTTTTAAACAAATGCCCGAAGGGATTAGGGAAAGAAGAAATACTGGTGAATGCTTCTGGTTTAATTACAATGATTTTGAGGTGGAGTTTGAAGGTTTTAAAATACCATCCGCAAATCTTATTCGCCGAGAATATAAAGTAGATTAATAAATTTAGGGTATTTAATGATTTTGCAGGACTGGTTTTATCTAGGTTTGATATGTTTCTTGGGAGCTTGCTCCCCAGGTCCAAGTCTTATGGTCGTTCTAGGCTTTGTCTCTTCCGAAGGAAAAAAGTCGGGATTTTCTGCTTCTATAGGACACGGTATAGGCGTATTTCTGTATGCACTACTGAGCACACTTGGGTTAGGAGTTTTAATAGCACATTACTATAATGTTTTTACTATTATCCAGGTTATTGGAGCATTTTTCTTACTTTGGATAGCCTTCAAAATTGCAGGAAATAGTTTTAAGTCTGATGTTAAATCTAAGGCTGAAATTGAACATCAAAACAAAGATAATAGATTTTTCGAAGGGTTTTTAGTTGCGGTTCTCAATCCAAAAATTGGTATATTTTTTATTTCCTTATTTAGTCAATTTCTCTCTCCTGATCAAACTATCATTGTACACAGTCTAATGGCCTTAATGGCTGGTGGTATAGATACTCTTGTTTATTGTACTATAGTCTCTCTAGCTTCCATCAAAAGTGCGTCAAATTTTTTGGAAAAATACAGAAAGGAATTCAACTTGTTATTTGCTTTTTTGTTGATTTTACTAGCTTTCTCGTTGTTCTTTTCAATGATTTTTTAATATACCTTTTGAATTTTTGATTTTATAAAAAATCTAGTAGAAACAATGCCGATTTATGCCGATTTTCCATTTAATAAGTGGCTCTACCTCCTGAAATGTCGAAAACTCCCCCAGTCGTGAAGGAACATTCTGTAGAGGCTAGCCAGCAAACAAGGGATGATATTTCTTCCGGTTTCCCAAATCGACCCATAGGAATCTTTGACAACATATAATCGATGTGTTTTTGGCTCATTTGATCAAATATACTTGTTTTAACGGCTGCTGGTGTTACACAATTTACAGTTATTGGATGATCCGCTAATTCTTTTCCCAAGGATTTGGTGAGACCTATAACCGCTGCCTTGGAAGAACTATATGCTGAAGCATTTGGGTTACCTTCTTTTCCAGCTATTGATGCTATATTGATTATTCGTCCAAATCCATTCTCAAGCATTAGTGGCACACAAACCTTATTACAAAAGAAAGTTCCATTAACATTTATAGAGAAAACATTTTGCCAATCTGAAATACCATAATCCCACATTTTTTCATTTGGACCAGTTATACCCGCACTACACACTAATATATCTAATTTATTAATGAGTTTATTGCTTCTTTCGATAGCTTTTTGAACACTTTGCCAATTAGAAATATCGACATTGATATAGTTTAAACCCTCGTTTTTCTTTTTGTTGTCTGGCTTTAACAAGTCCCACACTATTACTTTGGCCCCTTCACTGGCCAGACGCTGACTAACAGCAGCACCGATGCCGGATGAACCTCCAGTCACTATAGCATTTCGGTCCTTAAATCGCATCGTAAACATCTCATAAAGTTTTTTATCTAATTAGAAGTTTAATTTTTTCAATTTAACTGTCTAAATGTCAAGAAAATATAAATGTTGTATAGTAAGAAAAAAGTTGATTACGCATGGTTATTAATGTATGAAATATTTCCCTTAGTGTGCTGCCCTGAGCTTTGGTGAGGGAAAGCCACGAGTGGGCTTGATCGTAGTAAAATATATCTAGAGTAAGTTTGCTTAAAGCGGTACGATCAATTCTTTTTAATTTCGCAGAATTAAGACAGTTTATAAGTTAAAAATGGATTTGAGGTTTTAAGATTCATGAGGTTTAAGAATAATAGCTCTGTTTATAACAAAGATTTCAATAATAAGTTTCCTACTGGGTTATACGATCCCACGAAGGAACATGATGCTTGTGGCTTAGGGTTTGTGGCTAACATTAAGGGCGTAAAGAGTCATAAGATTGTCCAAGATGGGATAAGAATTTTAGAAAATTTAGAACACCGTGGGGCTACTGGTGCAGATCCATTGGTAGGGGATGGTGCTGGAATGTTAATTCAAATTCCTCACGAATTTTTTAGATTTGAATGTGGTAAACTGGGTTTTGAATTGCCAGAAGAAGGGGGATACGGTGTAGGATTTTTCTTTATGCCGCAGAATCGGATTTTAACCAATAAAATCAAGAATTTAATAGAAAAACTTTCTGTTAATGAGTTAGGGGCTGTGATTGGCTGGAGGGATGTACCATCTGACAGTAGCTGTCTATCCCAGGATATAAATATACTCAAGGCGGAACCAATACATTTGCAAGCATTTATTGAAAAACCAAAAGGTATTTCAGAGCAAACATTCGAGCGAAAATTATTTATTTTAAGGAAATATATATCAAATTCAGTAATTCATGAAATTGGTCAAATAGATGACTTTTATCCTGTATCTCTGTCCTGCAGAACAGTTGTCTATAAAGGAATGTTTCTTGCTGATCAATTAGCCAAATATTATACTGATATTACTGATAAAAGGATAAAATCTGCTCTTGCATTAGTCCATCAACGATTTTCGACAAATACTTTTCCGTCCTGGAAGTTGGCACATCCATATCGGATGGTTTCTCATAACGGTGAAATAAATACCTTGAGAGGAAATTATAATTGGATGGCTGCCAGACAAGCTTCGTTATCCTCCCCATTATTTGGGGAAGATATTAAGAAGATTTGGCCTGTGTCATATGAGGGACAATCCGATACAGCATGCTTTGATAATGCTCTAGAACTCCTAGTTCAAGGAGGATATACGCTTAGTCATGCGATGATGATGCTAATACCTGAGGCATGGTCTGCCAATCCCTTAATGGATGAGAATAGGAGAGCTTTTTACGAATATCATGCTGCTATGATGGAACCATGGGATGGTCCTGCAGCTTTGGCTTTCACTGACGGCAGACAGATTGGTGCTACTCTGGACCGAAATGGGTTAAGACCTGCAAGATATTTTGTTTTGGATGACGACACAGTAGTGTTGGCTTCAGAAGCGGGTACATTACCCGTGGATGAAAGTAGGATATTGACTAAATGGAGGCTGCAGCCGGGAAAAATGCTTCTTATCGATTTAGTTGAAGGTAAGATAATTGCAGATAAGGAAATCAAAGAGAAACTTTGTAATGCCAATCCTTATCAAAAATGGTTGGATGATACACAAATAATACTAGAAGATTTAGATAAAAATATTGTCAGTAATAGAAGGTTTGATGAAAAAGATTTAAAGATTGGACAGAAGGTATTTGGATATACGCAGGAGGATATAAAATTATTAATGTCGCCAATGGCAGTAACAGGTCAGGAAGCAATAGGGTCCATGGGGACGGATACTCCAATTTCTGCAATGTCCGAAAAACCAAAGCTCCTTTACACATACTTTAAACAAAATTTTGCACAAGTGACTAACCCTCCGATAGATCCAATTAGAGAAGAGTCAGTTATGAGTCTGGTATCTTTGATTGGTCCTCGTCCAAATCTTTTTGACCTTACTAATCTTTCAACAGTAAAGAGATTAGAGGTTAGACAACCTATCTTGCGGAACTCTGACCTACAAAAAATACGAGGCATTGGTGAAATTGCGGATAATCAATTCTTCTCACGTGTCATTGATATCACTTTTAACAAGGAAAGTGGGCCAGAGGGAATGAAGCAGGCCATTGATAAAGTTTGTAAGAGAGCGGAAAAGGCTGCATTAGATGGTGAAAATATAATAATTTTGTCAGACCGACAGTTCAGCAAAAAGAGAGTTCCCATTTCTATGTTACTTGCCACTTCTGCTGTGCATCATCATTTGATTAGGAAAGGATTGAGAACTTCGGTTGGATTAGTAGTCGAATCTGCTGAGCCAAGAGAAGTCCATCATTTTGCTGTTTTAGCTGGGTATGGAGCAGAAGCTATAAACCCTTACTTAGCTTTTGAAACGTTGCTTGATATGCACCAGAACGGTACGTTTCCAAAAGAAGTTGATGAAAAAGAAATAATAAAGAGATATATTAAGGCTATCGATAAGGGTTTGTTGAAAGTAATGTCTAAGATGGGAATTTCAACTTATCAGTCGTATTGCGGTGCTCAAATTTTTGATGCTGTGGGATTGTCCTCTGGATTTATTGAACAATATTTTTCTGGTACTTCGAGTAAGATTGAAGGTGTAAATTTAGAGCATCTTGCGAAAGAGTCCTTCCTAAGGCATGAATTAGCATATACCGATATTCCAATTTTAAGGCATTCATTAGATGTCGGAGGTGAATATTCAGTTAGGCATAGAGGTGAAGCACATGCTTGGACCTCTGATGAGGTTACATTCTTGCAACATGCCGTCAGGTTAGGAAATGCTAATGATTATAAAAAATATGCTAAGTTAATTAATGATCATGACCAGCGTTCACTCACAATTAGAGGGCTTTTCCGAATTAAACCTGCTATAGAGAATGGAAGAAATAAATTGGAAGTGAATGAGGTTGAGTCCGCAAGTGAGATAGTAAAACGTTTTGCAACTGGTGCTATGTCCTATGGATCGATTTCTGCCGAAGCGCACGAAAACCTTGCTATAGCTATGAATCGAATTGGAGGCAAATCTAATACTGGAGAGGGCGGAGAAGAAGTAGATAGATTTGTGACTCTTGCCAATGGTGATAGTAAAAGATCCGCAATCAAACAGGTGGCTTCAGGTAGATTTGGAGTCACGACAGAGTATCTAGTGAATTCAGATATGATACAAATTAAAATGGCTCAAGGTGCTAAGCCAGGTGAAGGCGGTCAGTTGCCTGGGCATAAGGTAGATGCAGTAATAGCAAAGGTTAGGCATTCTACAAAGGGAGTAGGCCTTATTTCTCCTCCTCCACATCATGATATTTATTCAATCGAAGATTTAGCTCAGTTAATTTATGATTTAAAAAATGTGAATCCAGAAGCTGATATTTCTGTCAAACTTGTGTCCGAGGTTGGTGTAGGAACAGTTGCGGCAGGTGTGGCTAAGGCTCATTCAGATCATGTGACGATATCTGGAATGGAAGGGGGAACTGGAGCAAGTCCTCTTACCTCAGTTAAGCATGCAGGATCCCCTTGGGAGATGGGATTAGCTGAGACCCATCAGACGCTTGTAAAAAATAACCTACGGTCAAGAATAAGAGTCCAAGTTGATGGAGGTTTGAGAACTGGCAGAGATGTAGTAATTGGGGCATTATTGGGAGCTGATGAGTTTGGATTTTCAACTGCTCCTCTAGTAGCTTCAGGTTGTGTAATGATGAGGAAATGTCATTTAAATACATGCCCAGTTGGAATTGCCACACAGGATCCAGTATTAAGAAAGAGATTCACCGGTGATCCTGAACATGTGATAAACTATTTTTTCTTTATAGCCGAGGAGGTAAGGGAAATTATGGCTGAATTGGGATTCTCTAAATTTGATGAAATGATTGGTCAAATTAATGTTCTAGATCAAGAACAGGTGATTACCAATTGGAAGGCTAGGGGACTAGACTTTAGTCGACTATTCTTTGATCCAGATCCGAATGATACTCATCCAAAGTTTTGCTGTCAAAAGCAAAATCATCACATTGATAAAGTTCTGGATAGACAATTAATAGCGTTAACCCAAGATGCTATAAATACAGGAAAGAAGACTCGTCTCAACTTGCCTATAGCTAATTTTAATAGATCCACTGGTGCAATGCTATCTGGAGTTATTTCCAAAAAATATGGATATATAGGTCTTAAAGAGGACACAATACATATTAAGTTTAAAGGTACTACTGGTCAGGCATTTGGCGCTTGGCTTTGCAATGGAATTTTGATGGAAGTTGAAGGTGAAGCTAATGACTATGTTGGAAAAGGTTTGTCTGGAGGAAATATAGTTGTGTATCCATCTAAAGAATCTGAGAATCTTGACCATGGTAAGTCCATTATTGTGGGAAATACAGTTTTGTATGGTGCCATTTCTGGACAATGTTTCTTTAGAGGTTTTGCCGGAGAGCGTTTTGCGGTTAGGAATTCAGGAGCTGTGGCTGTAGTCGAAGGAGTTGGAGATCATGGCTGTGAATATATGACTGGGGGTATTATAGTGGTTTTAGGTGAAACTGGACGTAATTTTGCAGCTGGGATGTCTGGCGGCATAGCTTATGTATTAGATGAGGACGGCTCTTTCCCAGAACGCTGCAATCTTTCGATGGTTGAGCTGGAGCCCATTCCTGAGGAAGATGACTTAATGGAGTCTGAGCAACACCAGTCTGGAGACATCGAACACCATGGCAGGGTTCATCTCTCCAATGACATGACCAGATATGATGACGAAAGACTAAAGTTTTTGATAGAAAGACACGCATCATTAACTAAATCGGAAAAAGCATTCCAAATTTTGTCCGATTGGGATAATTGTCGACCAAAATTTGTGAAAGTTATGCCAACTGAATATAGAAGGGCGTTGGAAGAGATTCAAGAAAAACAAGAATCAGCGGGAGTAGCGGCTGAATAAAAGTTCTAACATAAGTAAGAATAGATTAGGTTATTAGTATGGGCAAAGTAACGGGCTTTCTGGAAGTCGATCGACAAGATAGAAAATATAGACCCGCCTCTGATAGAGTTCGAAATTATAAGGAGTTCTTTATTGAATTGCCTGAACAGACTTTGCAGGCCCAAGCGAGTAGATGTATGGATTGTGGAATTCCATTCTGCCATGATGTTAAAGGTCTCAAAGGTTGTCCGGTAAACAATCAAATCCCGGACTGGAATGATTTAGTGTATAAAGGCGAATGGCGGCAGGCTATAAGGGATCTTCACTCTACTAATAACTTCCCAGAATTTACAGGGAGGATTTGCCCAGCACCATGTGAGGCCTCATGCACTCTCAACATAACCGATAACCCTGTGACTATTAAATCCATTGAATGTGCAATTGTTGATAAAGCATGGAAAAATGATTGGATTCGACCACAAAAGGCTAATGACTCTACCGGAAAGAAAATTGGCATTGTTGGTTCAGGTCCCGCAGGAATGGCAGCAGCACAGCAGCTGGTGAGGGCTGGACATGAAGTTCATCTATATGAAAAAAACCATAAAATTGGTGGGCTGCTAAGGTACGGAATTCCTGATTTCAAGCTAGACAAGTCACATATTGACCGAAGAGTTGACCAGATGTTAGATGAGGGCGTGATTTTCCATACAGATACCCATATTGGGGTGGATTTCGCAGTGAAAAAGATTCTTAATAACCATGACGCTATCATTTTAGCCGGCGGTGCAGAGAAAGCACGAAATTTACCAATACAAGGAAGAAATTTCAGTGGTATACACTATGCGATGGACTTTCTTCCACAGCAAAATAGGAGGAACTGTGGAGAAATCAACAAATTTCCAGATGAACTATTAGCCACAGGTAAGAACGTAGTAGTTATTGGTGGCGGTGATACTGGCTCTGACTGCATAGGGACATCTATAAGACAGGGAGCAGTTTCTGTGACTCAATTAGAAATTATGCCCCCACCGCCGAAAAAAGAAGAAAAACTAGTCACTTGGCCTAATTGGCCTCTTAAAATGAGAACCTCTTCAAGTCAGGAAGAAGGAACTAACCGTGAGTTTTCAGTGATGACACAGAGTTTTGAAGGAGATATTGATGGCAATGTTAAAAAACTTCATTGCATAAAAGTTGATGATGATTTTAGCCCTATATTAGGATCAGAATTTCAACTTAAAGCTGATCTTGTTTTGCTTTCCATGGGATTTGTATCTCCAACGTATGACGGAATGCTTGAGGACTTGGAAGTTAATTTAGATATTAAAAACAATGTCTTAGCGAATGATACTGATTACAAAACTAGTTGCAAGAAAGTATGGACTGCAGGAGATATGAGGAGAGGCCAATCCCTTGTGGTCTGGGCCATACGAGAGGGTAGACAGTGTGCTCATGCGGTAGATAGATACTTAATGGGGCAAACACTTTTGCCAAGATAGGGTATAATAGGCTTTAAAACCAATTTACCTTTTGGAGGAAACTTAGGCAACATGGCTTTAAACCAAAGAATTTTTAATTCCAGGGATATGCCCTTGAACATTTCTCATTTTCTCGACCATTTTATCATGCTTATTTTTGCCAAAGCTGCTTTTGATTCTGCGGTATTTTTCGGTATTTCATATGCTCAAATCATACTCTATGGCACAGTGGGCTTAATACTTTTTGGTGCTGCTGCTCCTGTTGCATCAATTTTAGCAGAACGTTACTCACGGAGACTCTTATTAATCATTTTTCCCTTCGGAGTGGGTTTGTCTTCAATTTTTGCTGGTGCTTCTCAAAATTTAATGCAGTTAGGTGTATGCCTTAGCTTTATTGGACTTTTTGCATCTATATACCACCCAGTGGGAATAGCTATGTTAATGAAAAATAAAGTTAATTTAGGTTTTAGACTTGGTTTAAATGGCGTTTGGGGGAATATGGGGGTAGCAGCAGCACCCTTAATAACAGGCTTTTTAATTCTCTTAGGAGATTGGCGTTTAGCTTTTATCTTACCTGGATCTGCTTGTTTAGTTTTTGGATTTTGGCTAATTTATTCAAAATATAATGGAGAAATAAGCTCTACAAAAGGAGAAGGTGAGGGAGATGTCGAAGCCTTTTCCCAAGGCTGGGAAAGGGCTATGCTTTCTCTTGTTTTGATTACAGTTGCTGGAGGATTTACTTTTGGTGCCTTAACTTTCTTAATTCCACGCTATTTTGAAATTTACTTGTCAGGAATATCTGAAAATATTGCAGTGACCGGTTTGTTGGCCGCTTCTATTTATGCTGTAGCATCCTTTTCACAGATAATTTCTGGATGGATTATTGATAGAAAGGAATATAAGGGAGTTTTATTATTTATAGGATTTGGTCAAATAGTTTTTATTTATTTTGCTGCACAGACAGAAAATTTTGCTTTGTTATTAGCAATGCTTTTTGGAATGGCTTTTGTATTTGGGCAAATTCCCATAGGTGATGCCATACTATCGGCACATATTCCTGACAAATATAGGAGTCAGTTCTTAAGTGTGAAATTTCTTCTAAATCTATGCATTGGTGCAATGATTTTACCTTTAACAAGTATTTTATTAACTGTGGGATATCATCTAAATTTCTTATTTCTATTACTAAGTGTTGTACCAGTGTTGGTAATTATTGGTGCTTTTATTTTGCCAGTGAAAACCACCAATCCAATTAAAGTTAATTCTTGAATATAGTCCATCTACAGGCTAGTTATTTTTATTTTAGGGAGCTTAGTATATAATTTGGACCTGTTGAAAAAAAAGTTATTAGAACAGAGTGTTCTTCTTGCCGATGGAGCTATGGGAACAAGTTTGTTTCAAATGGGTTTGGAACCTGGTGATCCACCAGAAATTTGGAACATATATGAGTCAAAAAAAATAG
This sequence comes from Paracoccaceae bacterium, assembly GCA_029243395.1. Classification (GTDB taxonomy): domain Bacteria; phylum Pseudomonadota; class Alphaproteobacteria; order Rhodobacterales; family Rhodobacteraceae; genus CACIIZ01. The sequence goes on from JAQWSE010000013.1 coordinate 270,750, forward strand.
GATTGCATTATCAATCTTTTATTGAAGTAGATAGTGATATTATTTTAACTAATTCTTTTGGTGCTAATTCCCTGAGGTTAAAGTTGCATGGTTTATCAAACAGGACTTTTGAAATTTCGAAAATTTCTGCAGAAATTGGGCGTGAGGCAATAGATAAAAGTAATAAGCAAATTATCTTAGCTGGTTCTGTGGGACCTACGGGTGAATTAATTGAGCCTATAGGGACGCTTAATTACAAAGATGCAGTAGAGGTGTTCCATGAACAGATAGAGGGGCTTAAAAAGGGGGGCGTAGATTTAATTTGGGGTGAAACTATATCAGATCCTACAGAATATAAAGCGATATCAGAAGCCGCATCTCTTGCCAAGATTCGTTGGTTTGGAACGATGAGTTTTGATACTAAAGGCAATACTATGATGGGGTTTACTCCTGCAAATTTAGTGAGTCTGATTGAAAAATTACCATTTAAACCAATGGCAGCGGGTGCAAATTGTGGTGTGGGACCAGCAGATTTAATAAGATCTGTCATAGACTTGAGGGCTGCACTTTTCCCCTTAATTGCTAAAGCCAATGCCGGTATCCCAGAATTTTCTAATGGGGAAATACACTATAGTGGGACACCAAGCTTGATGGCAGAATATGCGGTGTTAGCTAGAAGAGCAGGAGCCAAAATTATTGGTGGTTGTTGTGGGACTTCAGCTAAGCATGTTGAGGCCATGAAAACTGCATTGAGTATATCTATGGAAGATTTAGATCTATCTTTCAAGGAAATACAGGCTAAACTGGGAAAGTTCTCTGGTGTTCCGGGAACCAGAAAGCGAAGAAATCGAATCTCTAAAAATCAAAAATCAAAATAGTGAGTTTAAAGAACTATCTATATTGAAGAAAAATATAATAATACGAATTAAAGAATATTTGAATAAGGTTGCTCAATTTATGAATGTGCAACCTTAGAATAAAAGGCACCAGTGTTAAGTTATTTTTTTGTGATAAACAAACTTATGCTTGATACTAGTATGATCAGCAATGTGAATGGAACTAGAGAGCCAGAGAAAAAATATGCAATTGAGGCAGCAATAGGTAGTGCAGTCAAAGTAGTGCTTGTACCAATTATGGCCGAAGCAGTACCTGCGATGTGCCCCATTGGAGACATGGCTATAGCATTCATATTTCCAAAAATAGCGCCAAAAACAAAGAAAAGTGGTAAAAGAAAGAGCATGACACTCAAGATGTTTGTTACTCCAAATATTGAAAAGAATATTAGGAAAATGACTCCCCAAATCAATTCAAATTTTAGTGAAATATTTACAATTTTAACTGGTTCAAACTTTGTTACCAATTTAGCGTTAAGTATTGATCCAAGCCCTACCGCTAATGCAGCTACTCCAAAATAAAGAGAAAAATATTTACCAGTGAACAAGTATTCTTGGAATAACGGTTGAGAAATATTTAAAAAACTAACGAGGACTCCGAATGTTAGGCCAGCAGTTATTGTGTAAGATCTACTAATTTTCGACTGAACAACTTCAATTATGCCATCTAAAATACCTTGAAAGTTTAGTGGTCGATTAAGTTTGTTAGTTTCAGTTTGAAAAATAGAAATCCAGAACGCTAATGAGAGACAAAAAAGCACTATAGTTATTGGAATAAATTGCCATGACAATGAGGTAATTATTAATTGTCCCATGGAGGGAGCTAATACTGGAACCAAAATAAATATAGAGCTAACTAGGGACATTAGTCTTGCCAATTTGGTGCCTGAATATATGTCTCGGGCTATTGCCCGAGATACAACTACTGTTGCCCCAGCACCTAGACCCTGGAAGAACCTGCACAGAAGAAAAATGGTATAATCTGTGGAAAAAATAGATATTAGGTTACTAAATCCAAAAATTAGTAAGCCTGTTAGAGCAGTTTTTTTTCGTCCGATACTATCAGAAATTGGACCAAAAAATAATTGACCTGCGGAGATCCCCAAAAACACTGAGGTTATTGTCCAATGTCCATGATGTGAGAGTACATCATAATGAGTTTTAACCATCGATAATGCTGGTAACATTGTATCAATACTTAAGGCACCCATAGCCATGAGACTGGCTACCAAAAATATAGGTTTGAACCCATTCATAATTAGTTGCTTTCTAGTAATCTTGATCTTGCCCTCAAAGCTGTCACTTCGAAAGTTAATTCATCCTGTCAGTGGTAGCCGTCTAATCGATCTTTTATATAATTTTTTTTTAGATTTAAGGCTTAAATTGGGTTAAAATGTGCACAAAATATTGATTGTTATGATATTGAGAATAACATTCCTCGGGAGTAGTAATGAGTAGAGTGTTTTTACTTACTATTTGGTAGTCATTCTGAATAGCCTCATAATTCAATATACGCAATATACTTTATTAAGTTAGTGGGAGGCAAATATTAAGAACGGTTATAACAATGATGTCGAAGAGCTAAAAATTGCCCTTAAGGAAATTGGTTTAACTAATCTTGGGATGTTTCAGATTGATAAAGATGATAAAGTCCTACAAGGGTTTGAAACTTTACTTTTGATCGGTCCAGATGAACCTAATTTTTGGGAAAAATTTAAAAATTCAAATGAGTATAGCCATATAAAGAAAGATCCTTTAGACCATTGGTCAAAAAATAAAATCAATGCGTTAGCTAAAAAATTTGGAGCAAAACCATTTTTTCCTTTTCAAGATAATCCTGCTCTACCATTTTATAGCTGGGCATTGAGATCGAGACGGATGTGGGCGAGCCCTATAAAGCTTTTAGTTCATGATACGAGAGGTTTGATGGTCTCTTTTCGTGGTGCATTGGCTTTCAAACAAAAGTTAAATGGTGATTTAATTAATGCTAAAAGTTCTCCCAAACCTTGCAATAGTTGTACTGCTCCCTGTCTTGTGTCTTGCCCAGTTGGTGCACTTACAGAAGAAAAATATGATGTTGAAAAGTGCCAAACTCATATTAAAAACTATGTTGATTCCCCTTGTAAGCAAGGTTGTTTAGCGAGACGCTCTTGCCCTATAGGAAAGGATTTTAGACAAAAGAAACAGTCAAGTTTTCATATGCAAGCATTCGTAAGGTGAAAATATGTCAAAAAATGTGTTAATTATAGGTGTCGGTGGGGGTTTAAGTGCTTCACTGGCAAGAATATTCAAAGCAAATCGATTTACTATAGGTCTGGTATCCAGAAACATAAAGAAAATTAAAGCTTTAGGAATTGAGGTCAGCGGTGAGTTATTTCAGTGTGATGTATCTAGTGCATCAGAAGTTCAGAGAGTTTTTAATGAAGTGGACATGAGGATTGGAGCTTTAGATCTGGTCATTTATAATCCTTCAAAACGAACCTCAGGATCTATCGTGGATTTAGATATCCATGACGTAAAAAGTGCTATGGATACTAATTGTTATGGAGGATTTTTGGTAGCACAACAAGCTGCTAAAAGAATGTTGAAACGAGGTTCGGGTGCTATTTTTTTTACCGGAGCCTCTGCATCTGTAAAAGGATTTCCGAATTCATCAGTTTTTGCGATGGGTAAATTCGGATTGCGGGGCTTAGCACAATCGCTAGCTAGAGAACTGCATCCTAAAAATATACATATTGGACATTTTATTATAGATGGCTCTATAGCTAGATGTTCGGAACCAAAAGAAAAAGGCTTGCAGAATAATTTAGATCCAGACGAAATAGCAAAGAGTTATCTACATTTTTTTATGCAAAATAAAAACTGTTGGTCCTGGGAATTGGAACTAAGACCGTGGCTTGAAAAGTTTTAATTTGGATCAATTTTTTATTCGAAATCAATTGCGGAGATAGTCGCTATTTTAAAAATGGTTGAAAAATAACCAAAGGCCACAATAATAAATACTGGTACAATAATGGTGGAGATTGTTTGAAACATTCTAGAGAGTTCTATGAGTGGATGGTAAGTCCATCAAATGCAGGGAACACATGCTTTGGGGTTTCTTCATTTACCATTTCATAATCCAAATCATTATGCATATTGGTAAGATATACTGTTCGTGGAGTTAATTTTTTAATCCACTTGAGGGTTTTGGCCAGGTGAGCATGATTTGGGTGAGGCGTTCTTCTTAATGCATCTATAATTAAGATATCTAGATTCTTAACACGCTCCCAGGAGGCTTCATAAAATTCTGAAACATCAGGGATATATGCTACATTACCGATTCTGAAGCCGAGCGCGTCAATGTCTCCGTGTTTAACAGTCAAAGGTTCAATTAAAACCTCTCCACCTGGCCCTTGTATTAAGAAGCTGTCTTTTATCTCGTTCATTGATAATATCGGTGGATACTTAGTACCCTTTTCTTGTTCTACAAGATACGTAAAAGACTGCCGTATTCGGGTTGATGTTTTTAAATCAGCCCATATTGGTAACATGCTTCTTTTCTTAAAAAAAATCATTCTTAGATCATCAATCCCATGCATATGATCTGCATGAGCATGAGTAAAAATAATTCCGTCTAAATCATTAATTTGGGCAGTTAGTAATTGCTGGCGCAAGTCCGGACTTGTATCAATTAAGAATTTTGTTTCACCAAATTCAGTGTTGTATTTGATTAATAAGGAGCATCTTAAGCGATAATTTTTTAAATTTTTGGGGTCACATGACCCCCAGCCATCGCTAAGTCTAGGAACACCTCCGGAAGAGCCACATCCTAGAATAGTAAATGAGTAATTGCCGTTATTTTTCTTAGTCAAGTTTTTGCCTTCCAAAACAAGTTTTCAAAGTTTTCAGTGGTAATTTTTCTAAATGTTTCCTCGTTCGTCCCTATTATTTCCGCCCCCTTTTTGCATGTGTGAGCAACAAAGGATGGTTCATTTCTTTTACCACGAAAAGGGGCAGGGGCAAGGTAGGGGCTGTCAGTTTCAATGAGAACTCTATTAGTAGGAACTCTAGCAAAAATATTAGTTAAGTCTATACTTCTTGGAAATGTAATAATACCAGACATGGATAGATAAAATCCCAAATTGATTGCAGTTCTTGCCAAGAGTTCACCGGAGGCAAAACAATGCATCACAGCTTCAAATGATTTTTTTTTGTATTGTTTTTCCAAAATTTTAATCATGTCCACATCAGCGGACCTTGAGTGTATAATTAAAGGTAACCCTAGGCTTTGAGAAAGTTCAATATGTTCTTCAAAAGAGGTTTTTTGTAAAGCGCTGGTTTCTTTGCTATAGTAGTAATCTAATCCAGTCTCGCCAATACCTATCATTTTTTCATGATCTACAATTTGAAGAATATCTTTTTGGGTGATTTTTTCTTTGCCAACGTTAAGAGGATGTAAGCCAAAAGCAAAGTAAACAAGGTCATATTCTTCTGCTATTTTGATGGTTTTCTCAAGGTTGGACATTTTGGTGCAAATTGTTAGTATCTTTGTCACACCGGCTGTCTGAGCTCTTTGAATGACTTTGGGCAGGTCTTTCTCAAAGTCATTAAAATCTAAGTGACAATGACTATCTACTAGGGGCATTTTATCTCACAGGTATAGGTCAATTTTTTCTTTGCGAAGTCATTTTAAATTTAAGTAATACTTTTTCAATTTTGAGAAAAGCTATAAATAATGTGTTTAAAGGGTCTAGATTTGTTTGATCTGTGTTCTTTAAATCAAGAAGTAATGAGGAATAAATCCAGGCAAAAGGGAAATATGATGCATCATATTTTTTATAAAATTGTATGATCTCTTTCTCCTCTATTAGTTGCCAAAGGTGATTTTTTCCAGCTAATGCAGTGGAAATCCTAGTTAAAGCTAAAAGCAGTGCTTCACCAATAAAGACAGGGTATTCTTTCGCAAGTCCTGAGTTATTTTTTTGACTAAGCAAAGACCATATTTTTTTTCGATCCATCTCATTTTCAAAATTTATTATGCCTAGTATCTCCTTAAACATGTTGAGACCATCATTCAGGAACATATCAATAGCTTTACTTATTGAACCATTTGTTAAGCAGAAAAGCTGATTTCTATCAACCTGTTGGTGATCAAATATTTTTAGCTGAGATAATATTTCTGTAAATTCATCTTGTTCAAGAAAAGAACAACTCAATAACCTGCACCTAGACAATATTGTTGGTATAACCTTCTCCTTGTTTTTGCAAATCAAGAAAAACATTCCTCCTTCTGGCGGTTCTTCAAGGATTTTTAACAACGCATTGGCAGCCGAATTGCTCAAGTCGTCAACTGGATCAATTATTACAATCCTCCATAGATTGTCAGGGTTTGATAAAGAAAAAAAATGATTAATTTTTCGAACTTCATCAACTGAAATATCTTGAGAGAATTTTTTTCTGGTTTTATCGAATTGCTTTCTACACAAAAAGATACTGGGTTCCGATAGTGCCTCTATTCTCTGTGTAATGAGGGTTTTATGATTTGGGTCACCTGGCTTAGGGGAAGTGCTATTATTTAATAGTATCTTTGTAAGCTCCCAAGCTAAAGTAGCTTTACCAATGCCTTTGGGTCCATGCAGTAACCATGCATGGTGGAGTTTGCCAGATTGATAACTGTTAATAAACATTTCTCTTGCGTGGACATGACCTATTAGTTTGACTGTCTTTCGCGGATGGGGTGCAGATGAGTTTTTATCTGACTCGAAGTTTTCTAGACCATTTTTTTCCATATTATCAAGGTTGCAACCGTAGATTATTAGATACAGTCTTCCATAGCAGTTGGTGCGTCTCCTCTATTCCACCATTTCCATCAACTATATGACATCGATCGATGTTCTTAGCTAAAGCTTCATATCTCAACTTAGCTTCCTCCTGGAATTTTAACCCAAGCATTTCAAATCTGGTTTCGTTTGATGTTCGTTTTAGCCCTCTATTAAGGGACTTTTGGGGATTTGCATTTATGATTAAGGTCAAGTCAGGTTCTATGCCAATAGCTAGTTCACTTAGTTTTTCTATTAAATCAATTAGAGCCACGTTTTTTCTACCTTGGTAAACTAATGTGCTGTCTGTGAATCTATCACATATTACAATCGTTCCAGAATTTAGAGATGGTAAGATACATTTTTCCAAATGATGTCTGCGAGCCGCAAAGAATAAAAGAGTTTCTGTTACTTGAGACCATCGATCTGTATCTCCTTGCACTAGTAAATCTCTGATGTTTTCAGCACCTTTTACCCCTCCAGGTTCTCTGGTTAGGAGTACTTTTTTACCTAAATTTTTCAGTTTTTTTTCTAAAAGAATCGCTTGGGTGGTTTTCCCTGAACCATCAATGCCTTCCAATGTAATAAAATAGCCTGACAAGTAATTAACCTAATATCAATTGTTTAAATTATTTAAATTGGCAAAATTGAATACCCTTAATATAGTAGCTTTAGCAGTTTCTTGAATTTTTTTAATGAAACTACCCTGTTTCACATCAGAAGCACTTATAAGTGGGTATTCAATAATTCGATCTTTGCCTCCTGGAATGAAACTGGGTGCAGTTATCTTTAAGATCCCCACTTGGTCGCCAGCTTTGATAGGTGCTTTTATTGGTATTTTAATCCTTGATTCTGCTCGCACTTTGTTCTTTTTCCCATATGGAACTAGTATTGTGATTTCTTTAGGAGTAATTACATCCACATTATTTTTATCTCCTATCCAGATGGGGGCACTACTAACCAAATGATTTTCCGAGAACAGATTAGTAATTGAAAAATCTCTAAATGCCCATTGGATAATCTTTTCACTTTCTAACTTTCTTTCTTGTTTAGTCTTCAATCCAGTTAATATAAAACTGATACGTCTGTTCCCAAGTTTGGTTGACCCAACTAATCCATATCCAGCTTCTTCGGTGTGACCAGTCTTAAGGCCATCTGCCCCTATATTAAGTTTTAGCAGAGGGTTTCTATTTTCTTGCTTGATTCCATTCCAAGTATATTCCAATTCTTGAAAATATTTGTAGTATGTCGGGTATTCATTACGAATATGAATAGAGAGCTTTAATAAATCTCTAACACTCATCAGATGTCCCAGTGCGGGCCACCCGGTCGAATTAATAAAATGTGAATTTGTTAACCCCAAATCTTTAGCTTTGAGGTTCATTCTGGAAACAAAACTATCCTCGGTTCCATTTAATCCTTCGGCCAACGCTATACAAGCATCATTGCCTGAAGCCACAGCAATCCCACGAATTAAATCTTCCACACTAACTAATTGGTTTTCTTCTACAAACATTCTTGATCCACCTTTTTGGGATGCCTTCTTAGAAATACGGAATGTAGTTGCAAGGTTGATGCGGCCTTCATCCAGTGCTTCAAAGGCTAATAATAAAGTCATTAATTTTGACATTGATGCGGGTGGACGTGGCTTGTCTGCTTCTTTCTCGAAAAGAACGGATTCAGTAATTTCATCAAAAACTATTGCGGACTTTGCCAGAGTATCAAAACCATAAGCAGCGTTTGTTAAGCCCTCAAATGCTAATATCCACAATAAAATATTAAAAGTTTTCCATTTCTTAGTAATGGATGGAGCAGCATTAGAAGTTTTTGGTCGTTTTCTGAACATAAAGTCTCAATCAATTTGCCGTTAGAGGATATAACTTATAGAATATTAGGAAAATTGATGGAAATAAAGAAAGAAATCATTGGTTGCAGATGATATTACAGGACTCTTTATTTAATGACTAATTAATTTTGGTGTAACGAAATTTTCCAATTGGCCACAATTGTTTTTGACTTCAATCCATTTGGCGCATTTCAACCGTATATGTGCAGTTCCACATGTTGGAAATTTTTTTTTCATATCTGCATAAATCTCATCATGGTCGTCTGAAATAATTATGTTTAAGCAAATCTCATGTATAGCTGGATTATGACCGATGATTATAATATTTTCCAATTGATCATCAATACTCCTTATATAAGCTAGTAATTTCTTGGCATCAAATGTATATAATTTTGCATCAATATTGCCTGTATAACAACTATGAACATGAGATTTAATTATTGTGTAAGTCTGAGAAGCTCTTAGGGCGCTTGACGAAAAAATTTTGTCAACAGCACTATATTTTGAACTGAGATATGACCCAATTATATTCGCTGCCTGATTTCCTCTGCTGCTTAAAGGCCTCTGGTGATCATCTCCAGAGAAATTTTTTCTTTTATATGGAGACCAGGACGATTTCGCGTGCCGGATTAAAATTAGATTCTTTGTCATTTCAAGTTTTTGAACAATTTTTATTTTCCATAAAAAAACAATTGTGTAGCTTGCTTTAGATACTGATGTATACAGATCCTGCACTTATTCTTGTTTCTGATGAAAGTAAAAACTTCAAGTTTTTTTTTATTAGATGCATATTCCTTAGAGAGGAAACTTATTTAAAGGTTTTTCTGTTAAGAGATGTTTGCTAATCTTTTCTGAGATTTCATATTGGTGAAGGCTGAAGTGGAAGCATTTAACTCTGATAAAACTATAATTCATTATATGGACAGGGGGCCTAAAAATGGAAATGTAATCGTCTTTGCAAATTCGTTAGGCACTGACTACCGTCTTTGGGACAAAATTATTCATAAATTACCTGCCACTGCAAGAATAATAACATATGATAAAAGAGGACACGGTCTTTCTCAAGAGCCCGAAACAGATATTTCTTTAGAGGATTTGGCAATAGATATATCAAATTTGGCGGATAATTTAAGTTTGAGGAATGTGACATTTGTAGGTATCTCAATAGGAGGCATGATAGCACAAGTTTTAGCATCAATGAGGCCGGACATTGTTTCAAAGCTGGTACTATGCGACACTGCAGTTAAAATAGGTACTAAAGAGCTTTGGGATCAGAGGATAGATTTAGTGAATGAAGTGGGTCTTGCTGGCATTTCAACGTCTATTTTAGAGCGATGGTTTTCTAAGCAATATATGCTTCAAAACTTTGATGAGATGGAACTTTTTCGTAGAATGTTACAAAACACTTCTACATCAGGATATATTGAGTGCTGCAAGGCAATTAGCGAGACTGATTTAACCTCTTTTACTTCTAATCTAATACAACCTACACTAGTCATTGGGGGAAGCGATGATATTTCCACGCCCCCCAAGTTAGTAGAGGAGACAGCTAGAATGATTAACTTAAGTGAATTCAGGATAATCAAAAACTCCGGCCACTTGCCATGTGTTGATAATCCTGAGGTTTTTGTCAGTTTGCTCAACAAATTCTTATGAAAAGTAATCACTGGAGAAAAAATGAATTCCAAAATTAAACTTGGTATGAAAACTAGGAAATCAGTTCTAGGAAAAGATCATTTAGACAAAGTTAGCAAAAATGTAACCGATTTAGATAAACCTTTCCAAGAATTCATTACTGAATATGCTTGGGGAAATGTTTGGTCTAATCCCAAATTGTCAAAAAGAGAAAGGTCAATGCTAACATTAGTGATTTTAGCATCACAGGGTAGCTATGAGGAATTTAAGTTACATGTAAAGGCCTGTAAAAACACAGAAACCTCTCCGGAGGACATGATGGAAGCAATGATGCATGTTGCAATATATGCAGGGTTGCCCAAAGCTAACTCGGCAATAAAGTTGATCAAAGAAGAAATCAAATTTTGGAATTAAGACATGGATAAATCAGATCTGAGATGTCAAGGACCGCTTTATCCTCGTGACAAAACTCTACACCCAAAAGCTCTCACTCCTGATTATAAATCTTCATTGCTTAGGTCTCCAAAGATGACACTAATACCTATGAGCAATACTTTGAGTGAGATCACCGGACCTGTCTTCGATCCCAATATTTTGGGAGAATTTGATAGTGATTTGACAAAAAATTATTGTTCTGGAAAGCAAATTGGGATTGGTGAGCAAATAATTGTGCATGGTAAAGTTTTTGATGAGAATAGCAGAACCATTCCAAATGTTTTGATCGAGGTGTGGCAGGCTAATGCAAGTGGGAGATATAGACATTTTAGTGATAGTTACAAAGCACCATTGGATCCTTATTTTGGCGGATGTGGACGTTGTGTGACAGATCAAAATGGATGTTATTCTTTTAGAACAATTCGACCAGGTGCTTATCCTTGGCCCAATGGTGGAAATAATTGGCGACCATCCCATATACATTTTTCCATTTTTGGAACTAGTTTTGCTCAACGCCTCATTACACAAATGTATTTTGAAGGTGATCCTTTGATCAAACTTTGTCCAATAGCAAACACAATTGAGGATCCAGCAAGTTTGAAGACTCTTGTGGCTCAACTGGACATGAAAAAAACTATTCATATGGATGCAAGAGCTTATCAATTTAACATAATCTTAAGAGGACGATTTTCCACAATATTTGAAAACAAGATGGATGGAAATTAATGCATAAGTTACAGAGACTTAAAGAAATCCCAAGTCAGACCGCAGGCCCATTTCTACATATTGGTTGCATCCCAAGTCAAATTGGTTTGAATACTTTGGGGGGCATAGACCTAGGCAGTGTTTTATTATCAAAAAAAACCAAGGGAAAAAGGATAACTCTAACTGGGAAAGTATTTGATGGAAAAAATATACCAATAAGAGATGGTATGGTGGAAATTTGGCAAGCTGATGCCAATGGACTATATCGAACTTCCGAAACAAAATTAGATGGGTCAGATCTAAACTTTAGTGGTTGGGGGAGGTCTCACTGTGATTTTGAGAGTGGTTCATGGACATTTAAAACTATAAAACCAGGTCCAGTAATGATGAAAAATGGAAAGTGGATGGCGCCACATATTTCTTTTTGGTTTGTTGCTCGTGGCATTAATCTAGGGCTCAATACGCGCATGTATTTTAGTGATGAACATTCTTTAAATGAAAAAGATCCATTACTACAAGAACTTAAGGGCACAAAAAGAATCAGAACGCTAATGGCTAGGAAAATAGCGGAAAACTCTTATGAATTTAATATCTATCTTCAAGGAAAAAACGAAACAATATTTTTTGAAATTTGAAATGGAAGAATGCTTTTAATGAAAAAAACGCCATGTATTATATGTGTCGCGATCACAGGTTCAGTTCCGAGAAAGGAAAATAACCAAAACGTTCCTATTACTATAAGCGAACAAGTAGAAAGCACACAGGAAGCTTTTGAGGCAGGAGCAAGCATAGTTCATTGCCACGTAAGAAATGAGGATCAAAGCGTGAGTTCTGATCCGAACCGTTTTGAACAATTGAAATTTGGTATTAAAAAATATTGTCCTGGGATGGTCATTCAGTTCTCTACAGGAGGACGCTCAGGTAAGGGTAAAGAAAGGGGGGGAATGCTGTCTATACGCCCTGATATGGCCTCTTTGACAGTTGGATCAAATAATTTTCCTTCACGCGTATATGAAAATTCGCCAGAATTGATTGACTGGCTTTCATCAGAAATGTTGAAATATGGGATTAAGCCCGAAATTGAAGCTTTTGATTTATCCCATATCTTCCAAGCAGCCAAAATGTATCATGATGGAAGACTAAAGGGTAACCCGTATATTCAGTTTGTAATGGGGGTAAAAAATGCGATGCCCGTCGATAGAGACGTTTTTGAATTTTACATTAAAACAGTGAATCGAATCTTACCTGGTGCAAATTGGTGTGGAGCAGGCATTGGAAAATATCAGAGAACTATGAATGAGTGGTGTATAGAACTTGGGGGTCATACCCGAACTGGGATGGAAGACAACATTAGGTTAGACAAAGAACATCTGGCTCCGTCCAATGCAGCACTGGTGAACTTGACCAGAGAGATTTGTTCAAAGTATGCTCGACCTGTTGCCACTTGGAAACAAACTAGAGAAATTCTCGGAATTCCATTAATAATTTGATAGCATCCAAACTATGAGCAATATGTTTGATAATATTTTCTTAGGCGGGGTATATTCTGATCCAGAAGTAACCAGTATTCTCTCTAATGAGACTTGTTTAATGGCAATAATCCAATTCGAAACAAGTCTTGCTAAAGTTGAAGGGAACATAGGTGTAATTCCAAAAACAAGTGCTCGATCTATCCAAAGAGCCTTGAAGCGCATTAAGAGCACTGACATTGCTTCCACATATGTAACAGAAGATGGGATAATTATCCCTCAATTGATTGGTGACATTAAAAAGAAATTCTTGTCAGAGGAAGACTCTGATTATCTGCATTGGGGGGTGACTTCACAGGATGCAATTGACACGGCTAGATGCATACAATTGAAGGATTTTTTATGGGTAATTGAATCACGCTTAAAATCTGTTTTGCAGTTAGGTGCCGAAAAAGCTTTAGCTTATAAATATTTACCAATTGCATCACGAACTCGTGGTCAGATGGCTTCTATAACTAGCTTAGGAGCTAAATTAGCAGCTAATTTTTTTCCAATTTTAAATCAAAGAATAAGACTGTCAAAACTAAAACCAAATATTCTGCAACTGAGTTTAGGAGGATCGTCCGGTACTTCAAACTGTTTTGGGGGAAAATATGAGATTTTGGTAAAGGAGTTGGCAAAAGATTTAAATTTAACAGTACCGATAATTTCTTGGCATAATAACAGGGAAACTTTTGTAGAACTAGCCTCTATTTTAACAATTATAACCTCATGTTTTGGAAAGTTTGGTGCCGATATTTTTTGGATGCACCAAAGTGAGTTGCAGGAAATTGAGTTAAATAGTGTAGGAAGATCATCTGTAATGCTCCACAAGAAAAACCCAATCTTACCAGAAGCATTAATGGCTTTGGCTGATATAAACAACGCACTGATCAGTTCTATGAACTCAACTATGGTTCATAGGAATGAACGAGATGGTGTAGCATGGACAAAAGAAATCATTGTCTTGAAGCAAATTATGTATTGCACCGGCATTGCCAGTAAAATAGGGCTGAATTTATTAAAGATAGCGAATCCAAGACGAGACAATATCGACAGAAACTTGGAGAGAAGTAACGGATTAATTTTTGCTGAAACTGCAGTTAATTACCTTTCTAATTTTTATAATAAGAGAGATGCTAAGCGCATTGTCTCAGAAGGTATCAAGAATGTTGAAACTAGTAACTCTACACTTTTAGTTGAGCTTGAAAAAATCACTGAAAATAGGGTAGACTTTAGTGAGGTTTTTGACTCAATGAAAAATCTCGGTCAAGCTCCAGAAATAGTTGGAGTTTTTTGTGACCAAGTTAATCACCAGAATTTTTAATTAGGATAAAACTTAAGTCAATTGAAATTTAAAGTATTTAATACTGAACTCCAACATAGCCCTCCGCCAAGGCTCTTTGAGCGGTTATAGAAGTAGAAATTTCCCCCAATTCAAATAATTGAAATTTTCTTGCGATAGTGTCATCTTCCTCTGGGGTGTGAAGTAAACTTGTCATCCAGTGGCTGAATCTTACGGTTTGCCAAACTCTTGACAAAGCCCGTTCTGAGTATAGTTCTAATTCTTTGGACGAACCTTTATTATAGAAATTAACTAGAGAACTTGAAAGGTAATAAACATCAGAAAATGCCAAGTTTAACCCCTTTGCGCCAGTAGGGGGCATAATGTGTGCTGCATCGCCCGCAAGAAATAGTCTTCCCCATTGCATAGGCTCAACCACAATACTTCTTAAAGCGGTCAAAGATTTTTCAATTGAACTTCCTGTTTCAATTACATTTGAAAATCTGGCCGGCAATCTTTTGGTTAGCTCATTCCATATTTTTTTATCAGGCCATGCAGAAATTTTTTCACTATTAGAAACCTGTATATAGTAACGGGAAAGATTTTCATTTCTCATGGATGCTAAAGCAAAACCTCTTTTATGGTTTGCATAAATTAGCTCTTTGTGGACTGGTTTAGTCTTTGATAAAATACCTAACCAACTGTATGGATATAGAGTATGATGAACATTCAATTTTTCTTTTGGAATGAAATCTTTACTGATCCCCTTGGAGCCATCACATCCAGCAATATAATCACAGTTTATATGATATTTTTGCCCTAAAACTTCAAATTTTACCTGAGGTTTTCTTGTGTTTATATCCTGAATCAAGACATTTTTGACATTATGAATAATAGTTGCTCCAATTTTTTCTTGGGCTTGGTACAAATCTACTGTTATTTCTGTTTGCCCATACACATAAACTGATTTGCCCATTGCTGAGTTTAAATTTATTCTAAAGTCTTTATTTTCAGAAGAAATCAAAATTCCAGAATGTTTACTACCCTCTTTTAGTAACCTTTCCCCGACATTGGCGTTGCAAAGCAATTCCATTGATCCATGTTCAATGACTCCTGCTCTTATACGGTTTTGAACATAATTACGAGATCGAGCTTCAAGCACAATCGTGGTTATGTCTGCCTTCATTAATATTTGAGAGAGCAGTAAACCGGCTGGGCCACCACCAATAATGACGACTTGTGTTTCAAGAGTTTGATTTTTTGGTTTCATTTTTTTGTTTCGAAGCTAAAATGTTGTTGAATTACATAAATAAGATAATAAGAATGGAATTTACAGCTTTAAAAACAGAATCGTTCTTACACCATCTTGGAATAGAGAGTGAGGATCCAAAAGAGCTTGCTCAATTTTATGCCAGAACCATGAAGATGGATATCATATCACCAGAGAATGAAACATTTCACTGTTTGGGTCCAAATCGATTATTAATTTTTTCTAAAGGTCAAAAACAAAAATTATCTTTTGCTGCTTTTGGCTGCAAGGATGAATATAGTCTCAATCAGCTTAGGAAGAGAGTAATTAAAGTGGGCTTAGATTTGCAACCATTCCACAGTGTTTATTTAAAGAAAGGATCTTTTTCTGTTTTTGATCCGGACAACCATAAGATTGCATTTGGAGTGCCTTACAAAAGGAATTGTGATAGGGGCTTCCTTTGGGGGCCGCTGCAACATCTTACCTTACAGTCTCTTGATGTAAGCAAGTTTATTGATTTTTATCAAAATAAGCTTGGATTTACAGTTTCTGATCGAGTGATTAATGATAATGGTGTAGTAACTACATGTTTCATGCGTTCTAATGATGAACACCACACCTTGGCATGCTTTAAATCTCAAAATATTGGCATGGATCACCATAGTTATGAGGTTGGAGATTGGAACTTAATTAGAGACTGGTGTGATCATTTTTCAGATTTAGGGATTAAATTGTTTTGGGGGCCAGGAAGGCACGGACCTGGTAATAATTTATTTGTTTTTATTCAGGATTGTGATGGGAATAAAGTTGAATTATCTGCTGAGCTTGAAATCATTCATGGTAGAAAGGCATTAGACTGGCCACATGAAGCTAGGACCTTAAACCTCTGGGGCGAGGCATTAATGCGATCATAGAATATTAAGACATGAACACTTAAGAGAAATATATAATTTGTGAGGTTAAGATGAAGTTAGTAAGTTTTTTAAGATTGGGTGAGGTTACTTTTGGAGTAGAAAAAAATCAAGGAATTATTGATCTTGGTGAAAGACTAAAAAACAAAATGAGAACCAAAAGCATTATTGAACTTTTGCATACGGATTCAATGCCATTAGAGGAAGATTTAGAAAATCTTTCACCTGATTATTCTTTTTCAGATATTACCTTTTTACCTGTTATTCCAGATCCTGGAAAAATACTATGCATTGGATTGAATTATGAAAAACATCGTATAGAGACAAAGAGAGAGGAGTCTGGCTATCCAACAATTTTCACGCGCTTTTCAGACTCTCAGGTGGCGCATAATCAGTATTTGGTTAAACCAAGCGTATCTGATCGATTTGATTTCGAGGGAGAATTAGCAGTTATTATTGGTAAGGGAGGAAGAAACATTCAGGAAAAGGATGCGATGAACCACATTGCTGGTTATTCATGCTATAATGATGGCAGTATTAGGGATTGGCAAAAGCACACCAGTCAATTTGTACCAGGAAAGAATTTCCCAAAGACTGGGGCCTTTGGCCCTGGGATGGTTTTGAGGCAGTCGATATCTGATTATAAGAAGCTGAAAATCCAAACCCGGTTAAATAATGAGGTAGTTCAGGATGCTTGCTTGGATCAATTAATATTCGATATACCAAGACTTATCGCTTATTGCTCGAGTTTTAACTGTCTATCAGTTGGTGACGTTATAGTAACAGGAACCCCTGGAGGAGTTGGTGATAGGCGTGATCCACCTCTATATTTGAAAGAAGGAGACAATATAGAGGTAGAGATATCTGAGGTTGGTTTGCTGAAAAATCATGTAATAAATGAAAGCTCTCTTTAGTATAAGTAAAATCAGCAATAATGGAGATAAAAAATACTGATATCTTAGTGGTTGGGGCAGGTCCGACTGGGTTGGTGTTGTCAAACCTTTTAGGTTTGTATGGAATTAATTGTATTTTAGTTGAAAAGAATTCATCAACTGGGGGAGAACCTAGGGCGGTCTCTATTGATGATGAGTCCCTAAGAACACTTCAGGCAATCGGGGTAGTGGAGTCGTTTTTACCATTAATTTCTAAGAATTATGGTTCCCATTACCTGTCGCCAACTGGAAAAACATTTGCCGTAGTTGAACCAAGTCAGAAGCAGTATGGGTTTTACAAAAGGAACGGGTTTGATCAACCTCAGTTAGAAGACCTTTTATGCAATAATTTATCAAATTTTGATAGCATAGCCACCTATTTTAATGCAAATCTATTGCAAATAAATGTTAAAAAACAGTCTATTACGTCTTCTGTTTCATTCAAAAATAAATCCATAAGAATTAATTCAAAATATGTTGTTGCGTGTGATGGAGGTACTTCAACAATTCGAAAACAATTGGGAATAAGATTGAGTGGTTTAAGTTTTAATGAAAGGTGGTTAATTATTGATCTTTTTGAGAGCAAAAATCAATTTCGTCATACCCAGGTTCATTGTGATAGTAAAAGACCTTGCATTACACTACCAGGCCCTAGAGGTATAAGAAGATACGAATTTAAATTACGAAAGGGTGAGTGTAAAGATGGTTACTGTAGTGAAAGTTTTTTAACCAAGTTACTTAGGGACAAAGGTTACGATTCACAATCCAGGATACGGAGAAAGTGTGTTTATACCTTCAACGCATTGGTGGCAGAAAAATGGAGTGTGGGTAACATTTTTCTTGCTGGGGATTCAGCCCATCTTTCACCACCTTTTGCCGGCCAGGGAATGAATAGTGGGATCAGGGATGCTCATAATCTTAGTTGGAAATTAATGCATGCAATAAAATTTAATAATAGGAAAATCTTAAATAGTTACGAAATTGAAAGAAAGAATCATGTTTGGCAGATGATTAAGATTTCTATACTAATGGGGAAAATACTGTCACCAAAAAATATTCTATACGGCCTAATGATTAGGTTCTTATTTTTGTTTCTATCTCTATATGCACCAGCTAGGAAGTATGTCACTCAAATGAGGTTTAAGCCACAGCCATATTTTGATAAGGGTTTAGTATGGCTTACTCGTGACAGACAAAATAACAGAATGATTGGTAGATTGTTTCCTCAACCATTAGTAGAAGATCTTCAGGGAAATCAATTTTTATTGGATCAACTCTTCAGAAATGAAAGTGTAATAGTAATCTTCTCTGAAAAACCTGAGAATTTGATTAAAACTGAGATCCTTGAAAGGTTCAATAAAAGAGGCATTTCGCTAATTGGAGTAACTCCTGAATGGATCAATCCAGCTGGAGCTAAATTCACTATAGTAAGGGAGGTTACAAGGCTTTTATCTACTAAAAATTACGTTTGCTATCTGGATAAAGTATTTTTTATCCGGCCGGACAGGTATATAGCATCAATTTCTGACACAAATTCTATAGAAAATCTAATGTCTATTGTTGACGAATTTCAAAATAAAACTTGATTAATCATTATCTAAAAAGTTTAACTAGTAGCTATAAATAGATAAATTCCAACGAAATCTTTATAGATAGATTAAAAAATTGGAGGAAACATTGCTTAAGAAACTTAAAACAATTTTTACTATAGGGCTATCCGCAATTTTTTTGGCGTGTCCATTATTTGCAGAAACGGTAGTGCTAAAATTTCATTCCTTTCCACCCATGCCTGCAAATTCTAATGCCAAATTTGTTAAACCGTGGGGCGATAAAATAGAGAAAGAGTCGGGGGGTAAACTGAAAGTTGAGATTTATCCAGCAATGCAGCTGGGTGGAAAACCTCCTCAATTAGTTGATCAGGTTAGAGATGGTGTGGTTGATCTTATCTGGACGGTAGCAGGCTACACTCCGGGTCGATTTCCGAGGCTAGAAGTATTTGATTTACCATTCTTACCAGGATCTTCTTTGGCTACCTCACAAGCTGCTCAAAAATTTGCTGAGACAGTTGGGGCGGACGACTTAAAGGATTATAAGATTTTGACTGTTCATGTACATGCTCCCGGCAAGATACATACTAAGGATAAACTCATAAAATCTGTTGATGACCTTGAAGGGTTAAAGATGAGAGGACCTACTCGTGTTATAAGTAAGATGCTTGAGGGACTTGGTGCAACACCTGTAGGAATGCCTGTACCTCAGGTTGCTCCGTCTTTATCAAAAGGGGTGATTGATGGTATGGTAGTACCTTGGGAAATAATGCCATCTTTTAAATTACAAGAATTGACCAAGTCTCATACTGAGGTTAGCGGTGATCGTGGTCTTTATACAACTCCATTCTTGTTTCTAATGAATAAGGCAAAATATGATTCTCTTAGTGATGAACTAAAAAAGGTAATTGATGCAAATGCTGGAATGGCACTTGCTAAATTAGCTGGAGAGCTTTGGGACGGATTTGAGGGACCTGCCAGAAAGCTTGCCGTGGATGCCGGAGGTGAATTCCATGAATTGTCAGGATCAGCTTTGGCAGATATGAAGGCTGCTGGTGATCAATTGATTAAAGAATGGATAGCCGATGCCAATAGTAAGGGCATGGATGGAGAAATGCTCGTTAAAACGGCTCGTGATCTAATCGCCAAATATGAAAATTAATTTTGGTTTAGAGAAACATTTTTCAGAAGCGCGTCCAAGAGATAAAATTGGGCGCGCTTTATTTCTGATGTCAACATCTTTAACTTTGTTCGGTGGGCTAGTATTACTCTTTATAGTTTGTATTAGTGTTCTCTCTATTTTTGGCCGACTGTTCTTTTCCTCTCCTTTGATGGGTGATTTTGAGTTAGTAGAGATGGGCTGCGCAATAGCCATTTTTTCTTTCCTTCCCTTATGCCATCTCAAGAATGGTAATGTAATTGTTGATTTTTTTAGCTTAAGATTTCCCCATTGGCTTAGACAATATTTGGATGCCTTAAGTTGTTTGTTATTTGGCTCTGTTGCATTGTTTTTCACATGGCGGATGATTTACGGTGCTGGGGATATGTTCCGCTATAACGAACAAACTATGCTACTAAAATTACCCGTTTGGATGGCATTTATTCCAGGCATATTTTCTTTTTTTTTACTATCTTTAGTTTGTTTTTATACTTTTGTACTTTCTATTAAATCTATAGATACAAGGAACTAAAAATGGATCGCATAAGCTTAGGTATTTTGGCTTTTCCTTTTTTATTTTTATTGTTAACTCTGCGGGTGCCTATTGGATTATCCATGCTATTTGTCGGTGGCTGTGGGACGGCTTTAATTGCTGGCTGGTTGCCTATAATGTCACAGGTCAAAACTAGTGCCTGGCATCTTTTTTCAAATTATTCCCTGAGTGTAATTCCCCTTTTCTTATTAATGGGTAATTTTGCTGCCAAAGCTGGCATGAGCAGCGCTTTATTTAGGTTCACTGGTGCTTGTTTAGGTCATCGCAGGGGTGGTGTAGCGATGGCAGCAGTTGGGGCGTGCGCTGGCTTTGGAGCCATTTGTGGATCATCATTGGCTACAGCAGCAACAATGGGTAAGGTAGCCTTACCTGAATTAAGAAGAATGGGATATTCAGGCTCGCTCAGTACTGGAGCTTTGGCCGCTGGTGGAACCCTAGGAATTCTCATTCCACCATCAGTAATTTTAATAATATATTCAATACTTACTGAACAAAATATTGCCAAAATGTTCTTAGCTGCCTTTATCCCAGGCATCCTAGCTGCTATCGGTTATATTATTGCTATTGCAGTTTTTGTTAGGATTTTTCCAGATTCTGGACCCAGGAAGATGTTTGTTGACTGGAAAACGCGTTTCATTTTGTTCAAAGATATTTGGCAAGTAGCCCTTATTTTTCTATTAGTCATTGGTGGGATATATCTTGGTTGGTTTACTCCTACTGAAGGGGCTGCGATTGGAGCAGCTGGAACTGGAATCATGGCTGCTTTTAGCAAAGGTTTTTCCTTCATTGATTTAATCGAGGTAATACAAGAAACCGCAGTGACGGCGGCTATGATTTTTGTTGTATTGTTAGGCGCTGAATTTTTTAATTCCTTTATTGCCTTGACTAGGATAACTAATTTGTTGGCAGAATCAGTAATAGAATATAATTTTTCACCTTTTACGATTGTTGCCATAATTTTACTCATTTATGTGTTACTTGGTTGCCTGATGGATAGCTTGGCAATGATTTTATTAACCATCCCTGTTTTTTTCCCAATAATAGTTCAGCTTGACTTTGGCATGTCAGTTGAAGAAACTGCTATCTGGTTTGGAATACTAACTTTAATTGTCGTTGAAGTAGGATTGATAACACCTCCTGTCGGTTTAAATGTTTTCATTATTAACAAACTTGCCAAAGATGTTCCAATATCGGATACTTTCAGAGGAGTATTACCATTTTTGCTTAGTGATTTTTTGAGGATCGTACTCTTGTTTTTGTTCCCTAGTATAACACTTGTATTAGTTAGAGTTCTATACTGAAAAATTTTTCAAAAATGTTTGGTGAATAAATGAAATTAGATAATGTGCCCACAAAATTAAAAGCCATAAGATGTCAACATGTATCCCTGGAGGTTAATAACGTAGATAAATCGTTATTTTTTTATAGAAATTTTCTTGGTATGAAGCTGTCTGAACGGCATCGTGCGGGGGAGCACAAGAGTATTCCATTCGAAATGGCTTTTCTAAGATTGAATAACAGACACCATGATCTTGTTCTAACTCACGACCCTAAGAGAAAATATATTAAGAAATCCTCTGTTGAATCTGCAGCAGGCATTCATCACTTTGCGTTTGAGTGCCCCAGCAGAGATAGTTTTCTGAGTCATCTTTCCAGAGCCCATGAGATGAATTTAAAGATTGTTAGAGGTCCTGTAATTCATAGTTCGTTTCAGAAAGATGGTGATGGAAGTTGGGGAGAGAATGAAAGCTTTTATGTTTTGGATCCTGATGGACATAGGGTGGAAATCTTCTGTGATATGGCACACATAACGGACGAAGGAAAGTACGTTAATGCTTATGGCCAGACGGTTCCAGATACTTTAGCAGAGGAAGTTTAAGATCCACCTTCTTATTTATAACCATGAGACCATTCTACGTAATGTCTGATAATTATGCAGCATACAATATAATTATTGTCGGTTTGGGTCCAGTAGGAGCTATAATGGCAAAGCTTCTAGCAAATTTTAATTTAACTATTTTGATTTTGGAGAAAACTAGAGAAATAAATTCATCACCTAGAGCTATACATTTTGATGGCGAAGTCATGAGGGTTTTCCAAAATGCAGGTTTGGCAGCCCATATAAAAAAAGTTGCACGTTCGACCCACAAAGGGATGCATTTCTTGGGAGAAAATAATGAGACTCTCTTGATTAGAAAAGGTGTTGAAGGTGTAGGAGAGCAAGGCTGGGAAAATAATTGGTATTTTTTTCAACCAGATTTAGAAAAAGTTTTAAGGGAGAGTCTTAAAAGACATCCCAACATTACTATTCGATTGGGAGAAAATGTTACCAATCTTCGTAATGTTGAATCGAAAACACAAGTGGTCACAGAAACTGATTTAAATAAAGGTAAAATGTATTATGAGGGCGATTGGATTATAGGCTGTGATGGAGCAAAGTCATTAGTAAGCAAAAGCATGTCCTCAAAAATTGAAGACTTAGGTTTAGATGAAAAATGGTTGGTAATTGATCTTATAGTCAACAAGGATTCCCTTAAAGCTGCTAGTCTTCCTGATTACACGATTCAACACTGTAATCCCAAAAGGCCCATGACACGATGTTACATCAATTCTTCGAGGCGAAGGTGGGAAATAATGGTTTTACCAGATGATAACATAGAGGAGGTTACTAATGCGAAATTTATCTGGTCAATTTTAAAACCATGGCTTAGCCCTAGGGATGCAGTCATAGAACGAGCACAAATCTATACTTTTCATTCTATTATTAAAACAGAGTGGAGGAGTAGTCATATGATTTTGGCTGGCGATAGTGCACATCAATCTCCACCTTTCTTAGGACAGGGGCTATGTGCCGGTATCAGGGATGCAAGTTCTTTAGCTTGGCGGTTAGGTTGGGTCATAGAAGGTAAGGTGAACAAGAATATAATCGATTCATATGTGCAGGAAAGAAAATCACACGTCAGGGAATTCATAGATTTAGCGGTTAGTTGCGGAAAAACAATTAAATCCGGTGATCCCAAATTAATTACCAATTATTTTAAACTAGAAAACATAGAACAGAAGAATGCCTTTGATTTTCCAAAACCGCAATTGGGTTCAGGAATTTGGATGGAGGGAGATCCTCCGCTTGGACAGATTTCACCACAGTTTTTTGACGAGGTTCATGCTCTTTCCGATTATAATGCTTTGTATAAGCTGATCTTATTTGAAAGACTAGCTCTAAAGGAAAACCTTTTTGGAAAGTCTCTACAAATTGTTAAGAATTGGGATATTGCTATATTGCGGGCGAATAAAGCAGTAGAAAAGTGGTTTGACTGTATGAATGTTAACGCTACATTGGTCAGGCCTGATAGATATATCTATGGTATGGCTAACGATTTAGAAGGGGTGGTTGATATGCTTGACTGTTTCCAGAGGGCTATGAATGGAAAAAAGGACTAGTTTTTATACCCATCTCAACCAAAGGAATTTTTTTCTGAAACATTATAAAAAATTACTAACTATTGTTACTCCTTTTGTTATTTCATTTTTGTCTCCAACATTAGTAAATTCTTGTTCTAAAGATTTAGTTATTTGTAATTGGATTGATAAAGTTTTTATAGTGAGGGCTGGAGATCTGACGGCTAGTGCAATATCTCTTGGTAATGATTTTTACGTCACTAATAAACATGTTGTGGAGGACAATCTTTCTATTCAAATTATGAAGAGTGATGGATCATTTGTGGCAGCTTATGTGCTTCCAAATGGACATGAATCTGACCTGGTTCTATTGAGCCTTAATGAAAGTCCAGAGATACTAATAAAAAACTTTACTACACCTAGCAATATGGATGATCTCCACAGTGTTGCTTATGGAGTTGGCAGAGGAAAGGTTAGAATTTTTCCTAGAGGCGATTTGATTTCGTTTCCACCAGAAAATATGAAACAAGCTCGAATACATTCTACTATAAGAAATTTACCAGGAATTAGTGGAGGGGCACTCATCAATTCTTCTGGGGATTTAGTTGGAGTTTTAGCCGCTGGTAGTGGTTTATATAATGAGTCAGTGCCTGTTCATATACTAAACGAAGTTATTGCCGAAAGTTTGGTTTCTGAGAAAAAATTCTTGGATCGAGGTAAAGCCTTCAAATTATGCACTCAATTACTATTAGATGTAGATAAATTGGATCAACAACCTTCCGCAGTATTGTTAAGTAAAGTAAAGTATAACTGCGACAAGGCAAACAATAAGACCCTATTTGATATGGCTGGGCAAGTTTTTGGAACATTTGGATTATTAGCACATTCCATAACTTTTTTAGAGAAAAGTGTGAAACTTGATCCGAATAGTCCCACAAGCCTATTATCATTAGCTATCGCCTTACAATTTCAAAGGTCCTATGAGAGGCAAGTAAAAGTCTTAGATCATTTGTTGACATTTCTTCAAGACGACCCTCTAGTCTTGAGAATGTCTATACAGGCCGCTGCTTTTTCAAAAAATAAAAGTTTTGCAAAAAAATCTTTAAAACTTTTACAGAAAAATAATCCAAATGCATACCCTCAAGCTTTTGAATTTCTAGAAAATCATTTTGAATCAATGTGAAACAGATAATCATCTAAAGGATCTGGAATCCAACCTAATTTCACTAGATTTATTTCAATAGGAACTGCTCGCTTCCTGAGCATTTTTATAATTTCTCCAATTTTAGCTTCTGGGTTATAAGTCAAAAATCTAGCTATCATAGCACCTATTCTAGGAACAGCGTAGCTAGAACCGGAAGCAATAGACTTGACACCACGATGGTCAATAACCCTTAATTGTTCCGCATGAACCAGTAAATCAACACTATTTGGGCCAAAATTTGATCCTTTGGCCAGATTCCCAAAGATTGTGGAAGAGGAAACCACTAAGATATTTTTTAACTCTAAGCTCGCTGGAAAGATTTGATCCACGTCGATATTGATATTGCTATTACCAGCTGAAACAATAAATAAAATTTCTTTGTGTTTTTTTGCCGCTTCATGAAAACATTTCCAAGTTTTAAAATTTTTCGAACCCATTGGTATTAGTGCAACATTTATATCTAATTTACCTATGTCATCTATTATATCTTTGAAAGAACAGGGATTCCTTCTTGAAAACCGGTACGGTACAATTTGTACAAAAGGTGCTTCTTTAATTAGGATGCTGGCTACACTTGTTCCATGATGCCTGGGAAAAAATGGAGATCCCACAAAGTCAACATCAAAGGGAAGTTGGTCTTCATCTTCAAAATCATAACCTAGAAGCTGGGTTGGGTTTTGTCTTGCTATATTTTTTGATATTTCTGGTAATAAGTAGTTTATTCCGGTATCCACTAGTGCAACCTGTACACCATCTTTTGGTTCTATAGCAGGTACCTCAGGATTTAATAGTTCAATTGACTGAACTTTGTGTAAATCTTTTGAAAGAGTAGAAATTGACTTAATGTCTTTATTTTTATTACGTTCGATTAGTCGAGCAATGCTAATCTTACAGTTTTCGTCTGTTGCTAGAAAAAGTTCTGGGTCAAAATTTCTATAAAAAGTATATCTAAGGGTTTTTTGGGAGCGGCCCCGATTAACAACTCTTATATGCACCTCTTGATCCAGTGTTGAATCAAGAAAACGAATTTCTTTTTCATCTTGGGCTCCTTTGCTCCATCCTGATATTAGCTTCGGAAGGGTAGAATTTTCAAGAATTTTACTGCATGTATTGGAAAAAAAGTTTTTGTAGTTATTAATTGATGCCAATAATTTACCATCTTGTGGTCCGGCAAACAGGTTAGTGGCTATTGAATAAATTAAAATAAAAATACATTGGGATAAAAATCGCATTCTAATTATTTAACCAAGGAATAGTTTTTTTTATTAGGTCCAAAGAAATAGCAAAATTGACACCTGCATTTGTGTCAGTATTCTTGGTGAAGATCCCATTCATCATGCCAATTAGGGCTCCTTCGGAGTTTATTAATGCCCCTCCTGAAGATCCAGGATTTGATGCAGCATCAGTTTGAATAAAATCTTCAATTTGATTAAATCCTACGTTTTTTCTTCCAATCGCTGAGATAACCCCACATGTTATACTCAAATTCAACCCAAAAGAATTACTAATTAAGCATGTTTCACTACCAATCTTTGGAGGTTTCATAGCTAACATGATTGGCTTAATATTTATTTCAGCTTTTATTATTGCCAAGTCAGCTTTTGGGTAATCAAAAAGTAAGTGAGCTTCGAATTCCAGACCTGAAATATCCCTAATTTTAATCTGTTTAGCTTTTTCTATTACGTGTGAAGCTGTTAATATATGCCCATCCTCAGTCAAGACAATTCCTGTGCCTTCTGGTGCTGTCCCTGGTGGTGAACCAAAACCTGGCTTGTTATAGCCTGGCCATGTCGGGGCGATGGAAACAACTGATGGTGAAGCGTTTTCCCAGGCATTGGTGGCGTCAGCATATAATTCTTTAGTATACAAAAAGCTTAAGAAAATAATCCAGAAAAACTTTGCCAAAATATTTCACCCATAATAATTTAAACGGCAATAAGTATTTTATCACAGAATCTTTAAAATTCATGAATTTTCTATCGATTCAATCAAAGACTTTCTTAGAAGCTATTCCAATGAGTGAATTGTTAAAATTCCTGTGCTTTTGACATAATTTTAGAGAGTGATAATCTTCCATTATGGCTGGCGATAAACACTTAGCAAAAATTGCTTCAAAAGATCCTTTAATGAAACCTATTGCACGAGGACGACTCAAAGTCAAAAATAGGATATTCAGTAGTGGGCACGCTCTAAGTCATGCAGAAAATGGCAGGCCTACAAAAACAACTTTTTTGTATCAAGCTGAAAAAGCAAAAGGCGGCATTGGACTTTCTTTTATTGGGGGATCCGGCACCATAGCAGTAGACACGTCTCCTGTGTTTGATCAACTTATTATTGATAAAAAAATTGTCCCATTCTTTGACAAAATTTCTAGCTTTTATCACAAGCATGACGCAACAGTTATGACCCAAATCACTCATCTTGGGAGGCGCACGAACTCTAATGTTGGAGAGTGGACCCCTATAATTGCTCCATCAGCAATCAGAGAAACTTTGCATAGGGGTTTTCCTAGATCCATGGATAAGGAAGATATTGAGAGAATAGTAAAAGCTTTTGCTCAGGCTGCTTCATTTTGTAAGGAAGGTGGGTTAGATGGATTAGAAGTGATAGCGTCTGGCCATTTGATTGATCAGTTTTGGTCACCTCTGACAAACAAAAGGAATGATGAATTTGGTGGTTCGTTAGATAATCGTATGAGATTTGGTCGCATGGTTTTTGATGAAATGAGATCTAAGGTAGGGGAGGACTTTGCTTTAGGAATACGTATGACTATGACTGAACATGATCATGAAAAAGCAGGATTATCTGAAGAAGATAATCTTGAAATAAGCCTAAAGCTAAAGAATGATGGAGTCTTAGATTTCTTAAATTTAGTATCCGGAAGAATCGATACATTACCAAGACTTTCTTCATATATGCCAGGTTTAGCTGCACCATTGTCGCCCTTTCTAACCCAAGCAGGAAGATTCAAAAAAGAAATAGACTTACCAATTTTACATGCAACTCGAATTAATGACTTAGCTACAGCACGGTATGCAATAAAAGAGGGATTAGTAGATATGGTTGGAATGACCAGAGGACACATATCGGACCCTTATATTGTAAATAAAATAATTAATAATAAAGAACATAGAATACGAACATGTGTTGGAGCTACCTACTGCTCAAACTATGGCTATTGTGTTCAAAATCCTGCTACGGCTCGGGAAAAAAGCCTGTCACACACAATTCAAAAAAATATAAAAATTAAGAAAATAATTATTGTGGGTGGTGGACCTGCAGGATTAGAGGCAGCTAGAGTTTCAGCAGAGCGTGGTCATGATGTCCATCTGTATGAAGCGGCAAGTAAATTAGGGGGGCAGTTGAATTATGCTAGTAAAATAAATTGGCGTAGAGAATTAGGAGGAGTAATTGATTGGTTAATCAATGAGTGTGAAATTTTAGGTGTTCATTTTCACTTGAATTTTATGGTAGAAAATATTGATATTATGGATAAAAATCCAGATGTAGTAATCTTAGCAACCGGCGGAATGCCAAACACAAATTTAATTCATGGTGATGCTGAAGTTTTGTCGACATGGGATGCCTTAAGCGGAAAAAAACTTGAAGGATCAGTATTTATTCATGACGAAACAGGCAAAAATGTATCTTTAGCAGCTGCTGATTATCTATCAGATAATGGTTCAGAAGTGATGCTCAACACACCGGATGCTACAATAGGCATGGAAGCTATGAGAATGGAGATTTCTCCATTTATGAAGCGTTTTTACGACAAAGGCGTTAACATGCAGGTAGATCATGAAGTAATTGAAGTTTGCAAAGACAAGAACAGGATTAAAGTGCATCTCAGGAATGCCCACACTGGGAAAATAACCCAAAGAATAGTTGATCATTTCATTTTAGAGGCTGGAACTTTACCAAATGATAGTCTTTTTTATGAATTAAACAGTATGGCGCTTAATAAAGGCATTATTGATCTAGATTCAATGGTAAAAGGGAAAGCGCAACCAATATTTGAGGGTGAAGGTTTTCATCTTTATCGAGTCGGAGATGCAGTAAGTAGTCGGGATGTGCATTGTGCAATTTTGGATTCATTGAGAATTTGTAAAGAGATATAATGCTTTTTTAGAACATTTTATTTTTTTTCGGTCTGGATATTGCATGCATTTTGTTGATTAAGTCATGAATTTAGGTTGTTATTTTCTTATTATTAGTTTCACATGTTAATTACCCTTTGTGCACAGAATTCTTACTAATTAGTAATCATTGTAGTTTATAGATGTGTTCTAACAAACTAAGATAACTCCACCAGATAAGGTTTAAAAATGAAGAAGAAAATCACATTATTAGATGGGTCAATTGGGCAAGAATTAGTAAAAAGATCTGGAGATCGAGCTACACCACTTTGGTCTACAACTGTTATGATAGATAAGCCTGATTTGGTTGCCGAGGTGCATTCAGATTATTTTAATGTTGGAGCGACCATTGCGACGACAAATACGTACCCAGTTCTTTATGATCGGCTAAAGCGCGTAGGTTTAGAAAATGACCGATTCAAGCTATGGAATATTGCTGTTGATGCTGCAGTAAAAGCTAGGAATGACCATGGCCATGGTCTAGTTGCTGCTTCGATAGGTCCACTGATAGCGTCTTATCGGCCTGATATTTGTCCCCCAGCTGCAGAAGCAAAAAGTCTTTATAAAGAAATAATGTCAGAGCTTTCAATTAAATCAGATATTTTATTAATTGAAACTATGTGCTCTATAGATCAAGCAGATGGCGCACTAAGGGCTGCAGAAGAATGTTCAAAACCAACTTGGATTGCTTTTTCAGTAGATGACTTTGACGGTTCAAAGCTTAGGTCTGGGGAGAGTTTATCTGAAATAAGTACTGTTTTAGATCAATATCAACCAGATGCGATTTTAATAAATTGCTCTAGACCAGAGGCTGTCAGCCAAGCACTTAAGATCGTTTCAAAGTTTGGATTCAAGTTCGGTGCTTATGCGAATGGTTTCACAAAGATTAACTCTGAGTTTCTCAAGGATGCTCCAACAGTTGACGCACTTGAGCAAAGAAAAGATCTGTCACCAAGAGATTATATGAATTTTGTTTGCGATTGGATCGATTCAGGAGCCACTATTGTTGGTGGATGCTGTGAAGTAGGACCGGAACATATCAAGCTAATTGGAGAAGAACTAGTTAAATCGGGACACCAAATAGTATAACGCATTAATTTAAGTATTATAATAGCATCTTGGTGTCTTTCATTTGCAGTATAATGTATTAACTGGAAATCGTAGATTCTTTCCTTTTTGGATTAATGATGCAAAATGATATAATTTTTTGGTTTGTGGCTATTTTAGCTGCTATTTCTGTTGGATTAGGTAAGGGAGGTTTACCGGTTGTAGCGGCTCTTGCAGTTCCAGGTTTATCACTTTTTATGTCTCCAATTGCGGCAGCTGGGCTTTTACTACCAGTGTACATAGCGTCTGATATTTTTGCTCTAATATTTTATCGAAAGGACTATGACTATGAGGTTTTAAAGATTGGAATTATTGGTATGACAATAGGGGTATTGATAGGATGGGCTACGGCTCAAATAGTCATAGAATGGGTAGTTACCGTACTAATAGGACTAATGGGCTCTACATATGCAATCCGCCAGATCTTATTAGAGATGTTGAGTGTTAAGAAAATACAACCCTTAAGTCAGAAAAAAGGCACTTTTTGGTGTATAATTGCGGGCTTCACTAGTTTTATTAGTCATAATGGAGGCCCTCCATGGCAGATATTTGTTCTGCCCATTGGTTTATCTAAGTCTGTTTATGTGGGAACTTCCGTAATAGCTTTTAGTTATGTGAACGCGATCAAAATATTCCCATACTATTTTTTAGGTCAAATGAATATAAATACCGTAAAAATCGCCTCATTATTGATTTTACCAGCATCTGTAGCTGTTTATTTAGGCTATAGATTAGTCAAAATAATACCAGAAAAGTTGTTTTTTAATATTGTATCATGGGCTCTATTATTGATTTCTTTAAAACTTATATGGGACGGTTTTCAAGTTATTTTGTAAAACCATGCTTTCTACAAATTTTAACAAGCTTAACCAGGTATTTAGTCCTGCGAACTACTACTCTATCCTCTTTAACTTTCTAATTCTAAAGAAAATTTGAGAAAAACTAAAGTTTATGTAATATAGCCAGATGTCGGTAATTTATCTTGATAAAACTGTCCCTGGATATTTGGACTTATATGATGAGTTATCTCTCAGTCACTCGGTTTATATATTAGATCCTAATCAAAACCCATTTTGGCAAATTGCTAATACGATTGGATCA
Organism: Paracoccaceae bacterium; assembly: GCA_029243395.1. GTDB lineage: Bacteria > Pseudomonadota > Alphaproteobacteria > Rhodobacterales > Rhodobacteraceae > CACIIZ01. Next base: position 302,135 of record JAQWSE010000013.1, read on the forward strand.
CTTAATAATATCAGATCAGTTCATATATTCAGCCATGGAGAACCTGGAGTTCTTAAGTTCTCCAGTGGATCTATCTCTTCAGCCAACATTGTGAATTCAAAAGACTACCTAAACTCTATTGGTGGTTTATTAGGGCAGGGCGGTGATATTCATCTCTATGGTTGCAATGTTGCCCAAGGTAATGAAGGTAAGAAATTTCTTGATCTTCTGTCAAATTTATCAAAATCAGATGTGACTGCATCAGATGACGTTACTGGTTCTAGCAATTTAAATGCAGATTGGGATTTGGAAATTATCAGTGGTGGAAACATCGATAGTGCTTCATTGGCTCCTGCAACCTTTTTGGGATCACTTGGAACTCCTTCAATATCAAATCTTGATAACCCTTTAAGCTATACCGAAAATGCCGCTTTGGCCGCACTAGACAATGATATCACTGTCACTGGAGGAGCCGCTGGAGGAGATAAATATGAAGGAGGTTGGATTGAATTCAGTCTAACAACGGCAACATCTACTGATTTTCTCAGATTCACTGATGATGGATCGGCCTCAACGGTCAATGGTCAGGTTTCTATTGTTAATTCGGTTATTTACGTAGGAAATGGCACTGGAGCTGCCATCCTCGGAAATGTGGACTCGACAAAAACTGGTTTGGCTGGAAAAGCCTTAAGGGTCAATATTTCTAATAAATTTCAAAATGGTGACTTTGAAACCAATAATGGCTCCAACACATTTGGTAATTGGCAAATATATGATAGTGGACCTATAATATTTGGTACAACAAAAATTGCTGGTTTAAATACCCCTACTGATGCAACTTTTCCAACACCAACAGGATGGAGAGTAAATCTAGCTAACCCGAATTATGATGCTTTAGCTGGTGAGCTAAGTGATAAAATACCTCCTAAACAAGGTACCTATTCTGGAACAGCAAATGATGATGGTGGTGGAGAATATTCAGTAAAATTAAAAAGTACCAGTGTGGTTATAGATAATACTGGTTTAAGATCTGATGGTTCAGTTCGTAAATCTGGGTATGATATAATTAGAGGTCCTGCTTTATACAGTGACAATACTGTATTTTTACGATCTGGAGATAAAGTTAGTTTTGATTGGAAAGCCGCTGGAGGAAGTGATGCTTATGACGTTTATGGGTATATCGTTAATGTAGCTGATAATTCTTTTGTAAAAATACTAGATGAAACAGGCAGTTCGGCATCTGCAAGTACTTCTTGGGCTACTGAAACTGTTACAGTTTCATCAGAAGGTTCTTATAAATTTGTTTTTGTTGCTGGAACTTATGATTTTTCTGGAGGTTATTGGGCTGGTGCTCAACTTTTTGTTGATAATGTGACCGTTACAGAAAATATAGTACCTCCAACTATTTCTGACGCCATGGTTCAGGCTATAGCTCGGAAAGTCAAATATGAAAGCACTTCAGAAGACCCTGCGGCAACTAAGACTTTAACAGTCAAGGCTACTAGTATAAATGGAAGTAATGGTGCAGAACAGACAGGGACTGCTACTTCTACTATTAATTTCACAAAGACAAATGATGCTCCTACCATAACGTCAGGCAGTAGTGCTTCTGTAAACGAAAATCTTGTTAATACTACTGTAGTTTATGATGCTAATGCATCGGACATAGATTCCAGTGATACACTAACTTTTTCAATATCGGGAACCGATGCCTCTTCTTTTAATTTAGATACTGATGATGGTGAAGTTAGATTAAAAACATCAGCTGATTATGAAAATAAAAGTTCTTACAGGTTCAACATCACTGTAACAGATAACGGAGCAGGCACTCTTTCTTCTTCAAAAGCAATTACACTTAATATTAATGATCTTAATGACCCCCCCGTGATTTCTAGTGTTGGTACAGGATCAATAGCTGAGAATGCAGCCACGAGTACTGTGGCCTATGATGCAGCAGCTTCTGATCCAGATTCGGGTGATACGATCACATTTTCTATAAGTGGAACAGATGCTGCTCTGTTTACCATAGATTCAAATGATGGGGAAGTCAGATTAAAAAGCCCTGCAAATTTTGAAGTTAAAAATTCTTATAGTCTAAATGTTACAGCCACTGATAATGGATCGACTCCTGCTTCTGGCAGCAAAGCCATTACAATAAATGTTACTGATCAAAATGATGCTCCTGTAGCAATAGATGATACAGCAATAACGACCATAAATACTGCAAAAAACAATATTGTAGTCCTTGATGACGACACAGATGAAGATGGTGACACTCTAAATATTCAGTCTGTTACTTATAGTGGAACTGGGACAGTGACCCACAATGGCACTAAGATTAATTATACTCCACCGACTGGTGCGGATACTCTCACAGAGAATATTACTTATGTTGTTACTGATGGGAATGGGGGTACAGACAGTGGCTTATTAAGTGTGAGTGTTGTAACCCCATTAATTCAAGGACCCAGTAATCCTGCTGGATCTGCTACTTCAGCCATCTCAAAAAATGAAAATATTACTGCTGTCACAACCTTAACAGCTAATGTTGCAGTCACTTGGTCAATAAATTCTGGCTTGGATGGAGACAAGTTTAATATTGATGCTGGTGGTAACTTAACTTTTAAGAGTAACCCAAACTTTGAAATTCCTACTGACTCTGATTCTAATAATACCTATCAGGTTGAAATTAAGGCTGTTGAAGGCGGCGGGTTCTTTTCTACTCAGATCTTGACCGTGACGGTTCAGAATGTCAACGAGGCTGCCCCAGTGATTGATACATCTAATCTTACTGGTTCTGTAAAAGAAAACGTAGCAATTTCAACAGTAATATATGATGTCTCTGCTAGTGATGCTGATACGACTGATGTTCTCACCTACTCAGTATCGGGAACTGATTCATCATTGGTAACTATTGATTCAGATGATGGAGAGGTAAGGTTAAAGGCATCTGCCAATTTTGAAGCTAAAAATTCTTACGGCTTCAACGTAACCGTTACTGATCCAGATGCTTCAAACGATACGGAGGCAGTCACTGTTAATGTAACGGATGCTAATGATGCGCCAGTTATCACTTCTGGTTCAACAGCAACATTAGCTGAAAATGTGGTAAATAGCACAGTATTTTATACAGTTACTGCGACTGATGTAGATGCTGGTAGCAATTTAACCTATAGCGTTTCAGGCGCAGATGGGTATTTGGTTGCCATTGATTCAGATGATGGCCAGGCTAGATTGAAAACTTCTGCCGACTTTGAAAGTAAAGCGTCTTACAATTTTAATGTAGTAGCAACTGATGACGGCGCGGGTACTCTGTCTGGTAGCAAGGCTGTAACGTTAAATATTTCCGATGTGAATGATGATCCAATTGTTTTAAACCCTGGCAGCACTTGGAACGTTTACGAAGATTTTACTTCAAAAAGAAATGTTTCGAGCATTTTTTCCGATCCAGACGATGATCTTTTGACCCTCTCTGCACGTTCAGTGGGAGGCGGCATACTCCCTGGTTGGATAACCTTTAATTCCACAAGCAATGAACTTACTGTCAATCCGGCTCGATCAGATTCTTCAGGCACTAATATTGAAATTGAAGCAAATGATGGTAATGGCGGAAAAACTTCCAATCAATTCTCAATCAATGTTGTACACATCAATCATCCAGTTACTGGTGTTGTCAACATTGAAGGGACAGCTATAGTCGGTGAAAAAGTTGTAGCAAAGCCTTCTTTAAATGATGTAGAGGGCTTAGGAACACTTAATTTCCAATGGTATCGGGAGGGAGTAAAAATTGTTGGTGCCAATACAGAAAATTATGTCCTTTCAGGATCTGATATCGGTGAAAAAGTGACCGTCGAAGTTAGTTTCGTTGATGGACTCGGTTTTCCGGAGACAATTTCGTCTGCTTCCATCGAACCTAGCATGCCTACAAAAACTCTGAAAGGCAGTGTTGAAGGAAATAGAAATGTCTTTAAAGATGCCTTTAGCCAGGTGGTTATAAAAGGTGGAGTGGGTGACGATGTGGTTGTTGCAACTGGAGGTAATAGTGCGATAGAGGGAGGTGCTGGCTCGGATGTAATCATTGGAGGAACTGGTGACAATCCACTTAGTGGAAACACAGAAAATGATTTCTTGATTGGAGATCTTTTGCTTTCAAATTATTTTCTTGGAGATGATACCCTCGAGGGTGGTCCAGGGGATGATCTAATCGAGGGCGGAAATGGAGCTGATACTTTTGTATTTTCACCGGGAGACGGCAATGACACGATTGCCAAGTTTAGTGTGGATTTAAATAACATAATTGAATCAAAAGCTAATGGAAGGGATTTTGAGCCTGGAAAAGATAAGTTAGATTTAGTTTCTTTTGGTTATAAAGATTTTAATGAGGTATTATCTAAAATTACCAATAATAATGAAGGTCACGCACAGTTTTCTGACCAAGATAGTAATGTATTATTTTATGGTGTCACTATTGAAGAATTTTCAACAGGTGATTTTATTTTGATTTGATTAAGTTGGGGGTAAAAAGGGATGGGGCGTGCCATTAGATGCTTTAAATCATACATAATAATAATTTTTTTACAGTTGTCTGGTTGCGGAGGAGTTGTTAGTTCCCTTCATGAAATTGAAGAGGGATCCCTTTATGATCTAACTTCACTAGAAACATCTAGTTTAGAATTAATTACGATAGATGGAAGCACACTCAAGCTAACTAAAGTTGATGGAAGCTTTGTTAGAAATCAAGGATCAGCTTCAGTCGTCCTTCCTGACGAAGCAACTGGCTCTAATAAAGAAATTTCTAATGCCATACCAAGTAAAAATATGACAAGCTTTGTAACAATAATTCCCGAGGGAAATTCTCTTGACGGATCTTTTGGCTTAATAGGGTTACCTAATTCATCAGATGTCCCACCAATAGGAAATTTCAACTATTTTGGTAATGCTGAAATTTTTATAAATGATGGGAATGCCCTTTATGGTCTTGCCGGGAACAGTAGTATTACATTTGAATTTGATGGTACTAATAGTAAAATAGATGGAGAAATAACTTCATTAACAGGCAAGAAGTCCTTATTAGATTTAAGTTGTAGAGATTGTCCTGCTTCATCAATAGTGGATATTATTTTTCCAAGTGGTTCTATTTGTAATGGAAATCGAATTTGTCTTAACACAATTGAATTAAGAAACAGTAGCTTAGACGCCTCACTAACAAACGATCATGAACTGAACTCGAACGGAACTTTTTTTGGCCCAAATTCTAGTGAGTTAGGAGCTGTTTTTTCTGTAAATGATACTGAATCCGGATCAATTGAAATCCGTGGAGCATTTTCAGGCAAAAAGAATTAACTCAATTTCCAATAGCAAAACTTCCCTTTAAATTAGTTGCTTTGTTAGACTAGTAAGCTTAGAAAAAAGATTGATTTGGATGTATCTTCTATCTCCAGGAGCTTAAATAAGTGTCAATTGACCTGAATACTAAAGCAGTTTTATTTTTTCTTTTTGCTTGGTTTAATTTTTCCTTAATGGAAGTGACAGCTAAATATCTTACATTATCATATCCAGTTCTGGCAGTGGTATGGATGAGATTTATTGCTCAAGCTTTTGTTTTATCATTGTTATTTTTTCCTTCTTTAAAGAAAAAGGTAAAAACAAAAGTCCTTCATTTACATTTACTGCGTTCAATTTGCCTGTTTTTAGCCGCTACATTCTTTTTTGCAGGCTTTAGCCAAATTGGATTGGCAGATGCAACCGCTATATATAATTTAAGCCCGCTTTTTTTAACTTTAGGTGGAATATTTTTCCTAAAAGAAAAACTAAAAAAATCAAAAATATTAAGTGTATTGTTGGGTGTTACTGGGGCACTAATAATAATTAACCCTACCAGTAATTCATTTTCTTTCTATGCTATTCTTCCATGTCTTGCAGCGCTATGTTTGGCAGCTTTTGGGTTAATTACTCGGTATTTTGGGGAGAATGAAGACCCTTTTACCAGCTTGATTTACACTGCTCTTATTGGAACGTTATTGTCCTCGATTACTTTAGTTTGGTTCTGGATACCAATAGATATTTATGACTTACCACTTATTTTAATTATGGGAATAGTATCGACTTTAGGTCATTTTCTTCTGATTAGAGCATTTCAGTTAGAAGAAGCTTCAAATTTAGCTACATTTTCTTCCGTAGCAATAATATTCAATACAATATGGGGAGTCTTCATTTTTTCTGAACTCCCTACAATAAAGTTTTTTGTTGGAACTTTTCTTATTGTAGTTGGTTGTCTATTGATTTTAAAAAGGAATAAGAATTCTGAGATTTAAATATTTGTTAACCCCCAAGAAATAATTTTCCGACAGTTTTATTTTTTAGCAAATCTCTGGTGTGATCAGCCATTACAATCACCCCTGAAGACATTACATACCCGATATCTGCAAATTGTAGTCCTTTTGTAGCATTTTGTTCAACTAATATGATGGTTTTACCCTCATTCTCCTTGAGATCTTGCAGAATTTCAAAAACCATATCGATATATCGTGGTTCTAGGCCAATTGAAGGTTCGTCCACCAATAAAACTGTCGGCTTCATTACTAATGCTCGGGAGATTTCCAGGAGCCTTCTTTCACCACCGGATAAGACTTTGGCCGGCTGATATCTTCTCTGATTTAGGCGATCATATTTTGAGAATATTCTTTCAATTTCTGTTCGGACAGTAGAATTATTTTCAATTAAGTATGCTCCCATTAGTAGGTTTTCTTCTACGGTCATGTTTGGGAAAACCGAGTTTTCCTGCATTATATAGGCAACACCAGCAGTTTTGAGTTTTTGTGCTGACGACATATGCGTTATATTTCTTGCTGCTACTGAAATAGTTCCAGCATATATATCAGTGAATCCAAAAATGGAGTGCAAAACGGTTGATTTTCCTGCCCCATTGGGCCCAATTAAGCATAGAGATTGTCCTTGGCCTGCATATAGATCTAAGTTATGTATGATCTCCATTTTCCCATAACCTGCCTTTAGACCTTCAACTGCCAAACACGTTTTATCCGACCCTAAGTTTATTAGATCTTGTTTTGAAGGTAATTCGCCTAAATTAGTATAATCATTTTTCATTATTATTTTCCCAAATAGGCATCGATAACTTTTTGATCGTTCTTGATCTCTTTTGGAGTACCCTGAGCTATTAATTTTCCATGTGTTAGGCAGAAGATTTCTTCGGCTAAATTCATTATTACTTTCATATTATGTTCAATAATTAAAAGAGTTATCCCATATTCCTCGTTGACTTTGATTAATCTATCAATGATCCCATTAATTAAAGTAGGATTGATACCGGCTGTTGGTTCATCAAGTAGGAGCATTTTTGGTTTATTCATTAATGCCATTGCTAACTCCAAAAGCTTTTGTTGCCCAAATGATAAATCCCCTGCTCTCAGGAAACGTTTCTGATAAAGCCCTACAAACTCAAGGATATGTTCTGCTTCGTTATTCAGGTCCAGAGGAATCTTGCTAAAAATTGAAAATAAGTTATCACTTTTTGGTTTTGCACTGATTAACATATTTTGAATACAATTTAATTTTCCATAAATATGGGTTTGTTGAAAAGTTCTAAGTAAGCCCAACTTTGCAACGGCAGGAATAGGAAGGGTTGAAACCTCTTTTCCATTAAAATTAATGGAACCTTCATCAATAGGATGCGTTCCACATATGGAGTTAAACAAAGTTGTTTTTCCGGAACCATTAGGACCAATGAGTCCAGTGATTTGTTTGTTGGCTACAGAAAGAGTAATACTCTGATTGGCAATTATTCCACCAAATGATTTTGAGACACCTTTAATTTGTAGGATAGCGGACATTATTTTAATTCAATCTGGGATAAACGATCTTTTTCATCAATTACTTCCCCAAATTTGGAAGGGAATTTTTCTCTCAAGAACCCCATAATTCCCTCTGGAAAGAATACTACAACTATCACAATTAATGCTCCCAAAGCCACATATTGCCAACCCAAGAAGAATGTCCAAAACCCTTCCTTGAATATATGAAATATAATAGCCCCTATTACGGGACCGATTAGAGTTCCTTTGCCGCCTAGAATAGCCATTAAAACCATGAATACCCCAAAGGTTTTTCCTGGAAAAGCAGTTTCTACGGGTTCGATATAACCAATCATGTTTCCCATTAGGCCACCAGCAATTCCTAAGAAAAAAGCTGAAGTAACCCAACCAGAAATCTTGTATTTCATAGTATCAATACCCATGGACTCAGCTTTGTCTTCATTATCTCTTATTGCATTCAATACTAGACCAAACCGTGTGCTATAAGCCCATCTCAAGAATAAAAAAGTGCATATCATCAAGGTAAAACAAATATAATAAAAAAACTCGCCACGTAATTCAGTATCTCCTAGGCCTTTAGGCCATGGAGGGGAGGTCATGCCTTGACCCGCACCAATCAATTCTATCCCGCCGGCAAATTCACCAGCAGCAATTCCTAAACCAAGTGTGCAGATCGCAAAATAGTGGCCACGTAGACCCAAAATCCCATAACCAACCACCATGGCTACAATAGAGGGTATAATAGCGGCAACAATTAGCCCTAATGCCAACCCTTGAAAATATTGTTCAGGTAAATGTACAAATGTTTTTTCGCCACCTGCCGCTGTCCATTCAGAAAGAGGAAAGAATATTCCTATTTGAGTGGAGGCACAAAAGTACATGCCCAAACCAAAAAAGAAAATATTACCAAAGGTATTATATCCCATTTGCCCTCCTTGAACATCCCAAGTAAGAGCTAAAACCACCAAGATCCACATTATGGATAATTGAAGTTTAAATCCTGGAAGAATGAATGGAAGTATCAGGCCAATGGATAACAAAATTAAAAAAAGCGGTTTATTACTTATCACTTTAGATACTCACGTTTTCTTGATAGTTTAAATCTTCTGTACACTAATATTATAACTAGGAGTAAGAAGACACATGCTATTCTAAATTCTGTTCCAAATAGATAATCAGAAAACTCCTCAAATATACCTAAGCCAATACCAGAAATAGCAACTCCTGGTAAGTTGCCTAAACCAGCTACAATTACGATCATGAATGACCTTACGGTGTATGGTAAACCAACATATGGATGTAGGGTAAAAGTTATGGCAATCAATGCTCCTGCCACACCGCAAATGGCAGCGTTGATCCCAAATGTTGCTGCATATACTCTATCAGTATCAACTCCTAGTATTCTAGCAGCTCGAGCATTTTGAGCAGTGGCCCGAATGGCTCTTCCAAGCTTTGAGTATTTCATGTAAAGCACTATTATTAAAGCAAAAAATATACTTACTACAGCTGAAAATATCTTAGCGTTTGGTAAAGTCACCATATAATCAAAAAGAAAACTGGTGCCAAAATTTGATTGAGCAATAACTACGTCAGAACCAAAAATAGTATTCATCAGTTGTTGTGCTAGTATACTTATGCCAAAAGTAGCAAGAATTGAAATAAATAAATCCCGATTTACTACTCTAAAAATGACTGTTCTATACATGCCAACACCTACAAAATACATTATTATTGGTGACACAAGGATGCCGAAAGCTGGGTGTACTCCTGCAGTGTATAAAAAATAGGCTATATAACCGCCCAAAATCACTAATTCACCTTGGGCTACATTTATTATATTCATGACTCCCCACTGAAGTGCCATTCCATAGGCAACTAATGCAAAAAGCACCCCCAACAAGAGCCCATCTAGGCTAGCTTGAACAATTAATATTGGATTTTGAAAAATTAAGAAGTCCATATTAAAAAATAATGAGCCCCAAAGAATTTTTGGGGCTCATGTAAAATATATAGTTATCTATCAGACCATTTTGGGATGGGGTGCACCAACTTAGTAGAGGCCCATTTTGTAGGGGCAACTACCTTGTTTTCACAATTGTCTCCATCACATCTGACCTGAAAAAGAACCATTGGTTTAGCAACATTTTGGCCAGCATCAGAGAACTTAATGTTTCCATAAAATGTTTGCATGTCCGTTTTCGCCAAGGCATCTCTAACCTTGCTTCTTTCAAAAGAATTAGCTCTTTCAAAGGCATCTTTAAAAACTAAAAGAGCTGCTGCAGACTCTGCAGCCTGGTATGGCGGTGCATAGCCGTAAATTTCAGTGAATTCCTTATCAAATTGCATGCCATCACCAAAAAAACTATCTTCATATGTCAGGGTTTTATGCCACTGAGCCGCACACAAAGCGTATTCTGAATTTTTACCATGCTGTTTGGCCAGTTTAGATGCGTCACAATGCGTCATGGCTAGCATTGGGACATCAACCTTCATTTCAGCAATTTGTCGTATGGCGGTTAAAGCTCCTTTTGAATGACCGGAAACAACAAGCACGTCAGGTTTTGTAGCTTTAACTTTAGCTAAAGTCGCCGCCATGTCATTTAACTCTTTCGGCAGTTTGTCATCTATGGTTATTTTTGAACCAGTTCTCTCAGCAGCTTCTATAACTCCTATTCTGACATCTTGTGAAAAAGCATCTTGCTCAAAAGCCATAGCAAGATTTATAGGGTTCCCCCCATTTTTTTCAACTGCAAGGTCAATGGCTACTTCAAGATATTGATTAGCAGCAGATAACACAGCGAATAAATATTTATAGCCTTTAGTGAACAGAGATCTTGAAGCACCATTGGCTTCAACCATAGGTATTTGATTTTCTTCAGTTACCGGAGCTATGGCCTTTGTCAAACCAGAGCTATAAGGTCCAAGCATGAATTCCACACCGTCCTGTTTTATAAGTCTTTCTGCTAATTGGGCAGCTCTAGAAGAGTCGGATTCATCATCATAATATATGATTTCGAATTTATAACTTTTCCCATTTACTTTTACACCGCCCATATCATTAATGCGCTGGACTGCCATGTTATAACCATTCTTTGTATGTTCTCCATTAGTGGAATATTTTCCACTGAGAGAAACTGCAGCTCCCAATACTATTTTATCTCCGACAACTTTTGCTGTTACTGGTGAAATCAGTGACAAAACAAAGGCTATTGAAGACAATATCACTAAAATTTTGCTAAATATTTTCAATTTATCCTCCCAAGAAAATTTGTTCCTTAACTCAGCCTCAATGCTGAATAGCAACTACGACCATAAAAGTTAAGGGTCTGAGTAATACACACAAATTACTCATTTACAACATGAAATAAGTTTAAGAAACAAGAATAAAGCTCCAGATATTTTAATGGGCATTTTGAATTTTGGAAATTACCTAATCAAATGCAAATAGTTAAATTGATGTAGTTCAGGCAATTAAAAGAGATGAAAAAGCATAGTTAGGAAAACCAAGCTTTGCGAACCAAATTTCCACCGGCTATGAGAAGCACAATTAATGTTGCTTGACGAAATCTGTGATCATTGAACCTATCACGAATAATTGCACCAAATAAGAGGCCAAGAGCTGATGGGATAATTAAGGAAGCGGAAAAGGAAGCTGTGTACCATGTGAAAATTCCTGATTTAATATGACCCAGAAGTAGTAATAAAGCACCCATGCTATAAATCATTCCCTGAACTTTGACATGCTCTTCTTTTTGCAAATTTAGGGCGGTGAGATAGGTTACTGTTAATGGTCCCCATATGCCAGACATACCACCGATAAAACCTGTTAGGGCCCCTAGTCCCATAGTGATTTTATGATTCGCAACTCTCAGGTTGAGTCTTACACCCAGAATCTGAAAAAAGGAAAAAAAACAGATCATTATTCCTAGACCACCCAGAAAAAGTTGGGAAGGTAAGTAAGGTGTTAATTGACTACTTAAAATTAAAAAAATTCCGCAAGTTATAAGAAACAGACGAAATCGACCAATAATGTAGGGTATTGTTGGAGGTCGTGCAGTAAACAATTGCTGTAAATTTGTTATTAGCGTAGGTAGAATTAATGCAGCCAACGCTTGTTCAGGTGGCATGAATGTGCTTAATCCAGACAGGAGAATCATTGGCATCGCAAAACCTACGACACCTTTAATAATACCAGCAAGAAATCCAATAATGAAAGTTAAAGCCAGTAAACCAGGGGTGTTTTGGAACAAATCTAAAAACATTGCTAAGCTATACCATGTCTTCTGATTGCTTGGCTAGGTGGGCTGTTCATGATTTAAGGTTTAGAAGTGTCTTACAGCAATTACTCGTAAAATAAAATTAAATTTCAGTTCACTTATGAAATGATGTATTAGCTTTGCAACTCTCATATTACTGTTTGTTTAACCCTCTAATTCGAGCTTCAATGCTTAGTATGAAAAAATCAGAAACGGTTCGCGAAATCATTGATTTTAGTGTTAAAAACTGATTTTTAGTTTTAGGATATTCAATATTTGTATTTTATAAAATTTGTATTATTATACTCCTATGAAATACTCCAAGCCACGAACTGAAAAAGAAGCTACGGATATTCTGTTAGCCGAAAAAGGAATGGCAAAAATATTGGCAGGTGGGACCGATATTTTAGTGCAAATGAAGGCCGGACACATTGAGCCAGACTTGATTGTTGATATCAAAAACATTCCTGGAATTAAAGATGTTATAAGTAGAGATGGGGGTTATGAAATAGGGGCGGCAGTATCTGGGTATGACTTTAACATTAATCCTGAACTAAAATCGTTTGCACCAGGAATTGCAGAAGCATTTGATTTGATAGGTTCCACGCAAATTCAAGGTCGATGCACTATGGTTGGTAATTTGTGTAACGCGTCACCAGCTGCTGACACTGTACCAGCACTACTGGCATCAAATTGTACAGCCAAAATTGTAGGACCAAAGGGTATACGAGAATGTGGAATAGAAAAAATACCAATAGGGCCAGGCAAAACATCTTTGGATAAAGGGGAGTTTGTTAAATCAATCTTTATTCCATCAAGACCCGATTTTTCTTCTGATGCATATATGCGGTTAACTCCCAGGAGCGAAATGGATATAGCTATTGTATCGGCAGCAGCTTTTGTGACTCTTGACAGTCATGGCGTATGCACAAACGCTACAATATCTTTAGGTGCTGTCGCTCCTACGGTAGTACGTGTTAAAGAAGCTGCTTTATTGCTAATTGGTACTAAACTAAATGATAGTGCTTTATCCAGAATGGCGAATGAATGTAAAAAAGCCTGCAAGCCAATTAATGACAAACGTGGAACAATAGAATTTAGATCACATGTAGCAGGGGTTTTGGCAAAGCGAACTGCTTTGCTAGCATATGAAAGAGCTGGAGAAAAAATTGAATAAAATACGTGTCGGTGTATCAGTTAATAATGATAAAATAGAATTCTTATGTAGTCCTGAGGATACAGTGTTAGACGTTCTTAGGGATAATTTGAGGTTAACTGGTACCAAGGAAGGTTGTGGTACAGGTGATTGCGGCGCATGCAGTATAATATTGGATGATAAACTGGTGTGCTCTTGTTTGGTTTTAGCTGGAGAGGTGGAAGGTTCAGAAATATCAACCATTGAAGGAATGGCAATTGATGGGAAACTGCATCCTCTTCAACAAAATTTCTTGAAGCATGCAGCCTTGCAATGCGGAATTTGTACACCTGGTATTTTAATTGCGGCTAAAGCGCTTCTTGAGAGAAACCCGGATCCAACGGAGACTGAAGTTCGATATTGGCTTGCTGGTAATTTATGTAGATGCACAGGATATGATAAAATCATTAGAGCTGTCATGGATGCTGCAGCGGAAATGAGGTCCTAGATATGTGTTCTAAAAAGGATGAAATGAAGAAAAAATTCCGCGTTGTTGGTACAAGGCCCATTAGACCCGATGGTATTGAAAAAGTTACTGGTCAAGCCTTGTACGGTGCTGATCTTCATGCACCGAATATGCTCGTTGGTAAGATGTTAAGAATTAATGAACCTCATGCAATAATTAAATCTATAAACATATCAAAAGCCCAAAAATTGCCTGGGGTAAAAGCCATAATTACTTTTCAAGATTTTATGGAAGTTAGTACAAATAAAACTAATGATATTCTAGAAAATTGTTTAGCTAACAAAAAAGTACTCTATGATGGACATGCAGTAGCAGCTGTAGCAGCCATAAACTCGGAGATAGCAAAAAAAGCCCTAGATTTAATTGATATTGAACTAGAAATGTTGCCCTTTGTAGTCGATGTAGATACAGCAATGCAAAAAGGCTCTCCTGTTGTGCAACTTGGAAGGAAACATGAAAATGTTTCTGATGATTTTTCTGATAATGTGACTTCTTTTTGCTCCTTTGGACATGGCATTCTAGAAGATGGTTATAAGAATGCAGCTAAAGTAATAGAAAGATCCTTCAAGACCCCTTCAGTTCATCAGGGTTATATAGAACCTCATGCATGTCTAGCATCTATGACAGCAGATGGTAGATCTGATTTATGGTGTTGCACCCAGGGTCAATATAATGTGAGGGCAATTTGTGCTGATATTATGGGTATAGAAGAAAGTAAATTAAGGGTAACTGCATCTGAAATTGGAGGAGGATTTGGAGGAAAAACCACTGTATTTATTGAACCGATTGCGCTTGCTCTTTCATTGAAAGCTGGTCATCCAGTCAAGATTGTAATGACTCGAGAAGAGGTTTTTAAGGCTACTGGCCCCACAGTTTCTTCTTCGATAGATATTAAGATGGGAATGTCAAAGTTAGGCATTATTACGGCTGCACATGCTGTGATCCGTTATGAGGGTGGGGCATTCCCAAATGAAACCTATGAATTGGGAGCACAGAGTGCATTTGCTGCTTATGATTTAAAAGCAGTTAAATCTGAGGGTTATAATGTCCTAACTAATAGGCCTGCTCAAGCAGCATATCGAGCTCCAGGGGCTCCTCAGGCTATATTTGCTGTGGAGAGCGCAGTTGATGAACTTTGTGAGCAACTTAATCTTGATCCTTTGGAAACAAGGTTAAAGAATGCTGCAAAAAAGGGTACTAAAGCATCCTATGGCCCTACTTTTGATGAAATTGGGCTAATAGCTACATTGGAATCTGCTAAAAAGCACCCGCATTACGCAGCACCTCTTGCTCAGAATCAAGGTAGGGGAATTTCCTGTGGATTTTGGTTTAATTTTGGTGGAAATACTTGTGTTAGTTTAAATATTAATTTTGATGGCACAGTAGGCATTATTGAAGGGAACCCAGATATTGGCGGATCCCGTGCATCGATTAGTCAAATGGCTGCTGAAGAATTGGGCATCCCATTGGAGAGAATAAGAACTGTGATAGCAGACACTAATTCTCTTGGTCATAATGATGTAACAGACGGTAGTAGAGTAACATTTTCCGTAGGTCTGGCTACAATTAAAGCTGCAAAGGCGGCAAAAAAAGAAATGTGTAAAAGAGTTGCTAAACTTTGGAAAATTCACGAAGACGCTGTTATTTGGAAAGATGGATACGTATTACCAGCAGGCCCGAATGCAGGAGATCAAGAACCCTTGTCGCTAAAAGAAATAGCTGCGATGTCAGCACAAACTGGTGGACCAATCGCTGGACATCACGAAGTGAACGCAGAAGGTGCAGGTGTTAGTTTTGGTGTGCATTTGGTCGATGTAGAAGTTGATCCTGAAACAGGACAAACAAAAATCCTTAGATATACAGTTTTCCAGGATGCGGGAAAAGCTGTGCATCCTTCCTATGTAGAAGGCCAAATGCAAGGTGGATCAGTGCAAGGTATTGGCTGGGCTTTAAATGAAGAATATATATATGATTCAAGTGGAAAATTACAGAATTCTGGGTTTTTGGATTATCGAATACCTGTCGCCTCAGATTTGCCTATGATTGAACCCGTGATTTTAGAGATTCCAAATCCAGGTCACCCATATGGGGTAAGAGGGGTTGGGGAAACATCAATTGTTCCACCTTTGGCTGCTATTTGTAATGCAGTATCTAGGGCGACTAACATCCGTTTCACTGAATTACCTTTGTCACCACCAAAGGTGCTTTCCGCTATATTAGGAAAAGAATAATTTGTTTTTGATATGGTAAAGGTTAAAATATGGGGATCATTGGTAGAGGCAACTGGTTTTGAATATGTGAATGTAGAAGGAACAAATTTTATTGAATTGCTTGAAAATTTGCAGCTTAAATACCCAGGTTTGAGGCCTCAAATTCAAAGAGGAGTTTCGCTGGCAATTGATGGCAAGATCTATAAAGAATCCTGGTTTACACCTATTAGAAAAGACAGTGAAGTTGTTCTTATGCCTTTCATGATTGGTGGTTAGCAGGTAATCTATATATATTTAGCCTAATAAGGGGATATCCCAGGAGAAATTTGATAAAGCAATGCAATCATGTTTTCGAACATGTAAAGTTTCACTAAGCTCCATCCCCCATCCATCCATCCACATCCCCAAGATAATGTGAACAACCGCATTTTCCGGAACAACTGTTTGTTCTTTTGGCCGGAAACTTATTGTGTGTTCACCCCAATCAGGAGGATACCCAACACCTATTGAATAACCAATGCGGCTCTTTTTTTCTAAACCAAATTTATCTAGAACGTTTTGCCAGGCTTTATGGACATCACCAGCTTTTGCGCTGGCAAATAATGTGGCCTTGACAGCTATCATGCCTTCTTCGACTACTTTGGCAGTTTCTACTAGTTTATCAGGTTTCTTGTTTCCCAAATGCACTGTTCTGGCTAGACCAACATTATACCGTTTTCTACAGCCCCCTAGTTCAAAAGAGACAGTTTGTCCGTCCTTAAGTTTTTCATCAGTCCACATTGGATGGGCAGTAGAGGCTGATTTTCCAGCAAGAATAAGTGGATGCAAAGCAGGCATATCTCCGCCAAAATCCTTTGTTCCTCTAATTTGAGATGCTAATACATCAGCCATTAAGTCGGATTGCCTTACTCCTATTCTTATTCCCTCCCATGCTGTTTTCATGGCTATTTCGGCTATTTTACCGGCTTGCTGCATCATTTTGAGTTCAGGCTCACTTTTTACCAATCGCACCCAATTTACGAGTAAATCTGCATTAACCCAATGTACTTTAGGTAGCCCAGCTTTCAATATTTCTACTGATCTTGGTGAGGTAAAATAAGTATCGCTTTCATACCCAACTTTGCAATTAGAAAAACCTGAATTACTCATCCAATCGGCTATATATTCTGCTGGATGAGAATCAGATCTTTGAACTAAAGTTTCTGGATAAGGAACAATCTGTGAAGATGGTAAATGAGTCGTATAGTCCGCAGCTCCTGCATCCATTTCTCGACCAATCCAGTAAGGGCCATCTGTTAGGCTCAATAACATCATTTGAGGGGTATAAAAAGACCATGCATCATACCCGGTCATCCAATTGATATTTCCAGGGTCACCAATCAGCAAAACATCCATTTCATGTTCGTTCATTCTTTCACGAACGCGTGAAACCCGGGTATCATATTCAGATTTGGAGAATGGAGGAGACACATTATATCCTTACCGATAGAATTTTATATTTTTTCAAAGTTTCCTTTAATCAGGTTAGTTAATAGTCTGGTTTAAATCCGGCAAACTTTTTTGTGCTATTATTCCTAATTTTCCTAATTATATTCATATTCTATTAGTCTATTTTATTTTCGTCTTACTATTGGCCATGGGTTTGGTTGTAGCTATTAATCTCTGGGGAAGTCCAACGGTTATTAGACCCATTGACAAGTGCTGTCTCATCAGGAGTATATATTTCAATCATTAAAGGAAAGCAAACAGCAGAGTTGTTAGAATGTGTCACTGAACAATCCCCGCCAGGGCAAGTTGATAACGCCCCTAGAAGCTCTATTTCCGCAAAAAATTCTAAGTAATCGCCTGGCCTTACAGGAGTTGCTTTCATAAAATATTGACCTGTTTCACGAGTAAAACCCGTGCACATAAAAACATTAAGCACATCATGAACCATCATTTCAATCTGATCAATTGATTTACCTGTCGCAGTAGAAAGAGCTCGGCAAAGGTTGGAATGGCAGCAATAATGATAATTTTGGTCACTTAGGAGTTTTTGTGTGTAAGGATCACATCTTGTTCCAATCACATCATGGACAGAAGCCCCAAAGCTATCTATTCCATACCATTCCAAGGTGTCTTCAACAATTGTTGCCATTGGGCGAAGATAGGGAAAGCATGACCACAATTGATTGCCTTTGGTCAAGTGAGATCCGTGTAAAGCACGAGTTTTACCAGTATAAAAAGCCTCCCGGAGATTTTTAGAATTCCATAAGTTTAGATCCCCTACTTGTGGACCCTCTATTGAGGTAATACGAAAAAATTGACCAGCCTTAACACGAAAATGGATTGCATCTCGTGGTGGTACAATGATTTCGTCTGTTTTTTTGGCACTTTTCCTCGCCTTGCTATATAGTTTTAAGTTCGGTTTAGGTAATGTCTTAGTAGGATAACAAATAACTGGTGGGATTAAACGTCGGTCCAGAGAGTCTTTTGGTTCATTACTCATAAGTAAAATATGGCTAAAAAACTTTGGTTTTAAAAGAGGTTATTTAAGAGTGGTTTTTCTGATACGTTAATAGTAAAAAAGTTTTCACGAACTGCTCCCACTAATAAAAATTAAATTATTTAACAATAAGTTAAAATTAGTTATTAATGTAAATTATAACGTCTTTCAATATTTGGCATACTTTAGTTTTCATATTAGAGTATAACATGAATTAAAGAATGATTTAGGAAACGATTCGATTAATTGGTAGAAAATGCTAACCAAAGCGCAAATAGATTTGTTTTGGAAAGACGGTGTCATTACTGTAGAAAATGCTGTAACGCCATACCAATTAAAATGTTTGCAGGATACATTCTCTGAATGGGTTGAGGATAGTCGGAAACATAAACAAGACTTTGGAGAGGTGCTTGACGGACGTCCTCGTTTTGATCTTGAACCAGGACATTCTAGTGAAGTTCCTGCTTTGCGAAGAGTGCAATCACCAGAAGAAATTTCTTCAGCTTATGCTGATGTTATGCGAAACTCGAAAATTGTTGATTTTGCAGCAGATTTAGTTGGTCCATCCGTAAGATTTCATCACGGTAAGGTAAACTCAAAACTACCTGGTTCAGCTACAAAAGTTAAATTTCATCAAGATTTTTCATTCCAACCCATGACCAATGACGATATGATTACGGCTCTACTTTTTGTAGATGGTGTTACATTGGACAATGGTCCTTTGGAAGTAATTCCAGGATCTCATAAAGGGCCTCTTTATTCGCACTGGCATAATGATAATTTCACCGGGGCGGTAGCTGATACTATTGTTGAGGAGAATAAAGAAAATATAATAAAATGTACTGGACCAAAGGGATCGGTTTGTTTGATGCATGCTAGTCTGTTACATGGATCAGCCCCAAATCTATCGTCTGAACCTCGGACTTTATATATAGTCACATATTATGCTGAAGATGCTATAGAATTAAGTCCAAATCACCTACCTAGTACATTGACTCATGAATTAATAAGAGGAAAGGTATCAGGTAAGGTTCGGTGTTCTAGGTATACCATGCTTATTCCAGAAGTTCCGAAAGGGACTTCCTTTTTTTCTCAACAGGTAGAAAATAAATAAGGTAAAATCCGAACATTGATTTGACAAATTTGGCTTTGCAACATGGGATATTGTGATGGAAGAAAGACAAATAGGAAACACCAATGTTAAAGTGGGTGTATTAGGGTTAGGGTGTGCACCTCTTGGAGGAAATTTTGTTTCACTTGATAGCTTCCAAGGAGCAGAAGTAATATCTTCAGCTCTTGAATCTGGCATTACATACTTTGATACCGCACCCTGGTACGGATTTGGTCGTTCAGAGCGATTGCTCGGCAATCAAATAAGGGATAAATCACACATTATTTCAAGTAAAGTTGGACGACTTCTTAAGGCTGGAGCAGTCAAGGATCCTTCACAGTTTGGAATGGTTAATCCATTACCTTTCCATCCTGTGTACGATTATTCTTATGGAGGTATTATGCGAGCTTATGAAGATAGTTTGCAGAGATTGGGATTAGAGAAAATTGATATTTTGTTAGTTCATGATATCGGTAAATTTCAACATGGTGAAGAAAATGAACGACATTTTATGGACCTTAAATTAAGTGGTTATAAAGCTATGGCTGAACTTCGAACAGCTGGAGATGTAAAGGCTATAGGACTAGGCGTTAATGAAAATGAGATATGTTTGGATTGCCTGGACATAGGTAACTGGGATGTTTTCCTGTTGGCCGGACGATATACTCTGTTAGAGCAGACTCCCCTAGATAAACTATTCTTGGCTTGTGACAATGCTGGAACATCTATTATATGTGGTGGACCATTTAACTCTGGAGTTCTTGTTGGTAGAGAAATGTGGAACTATAAAAAGGCGCCTAAGCATTTAGTTGAAAAGGTATTAGATCTAAGTTCTATAGCAAGAAAATATGATATTCCGCTTCCAGCTGCTGCACTCAAATTTCCATTATTTCATCCTATAATAAAGGCAGTCATACCTGGCGCACGAACAAAAGTCGAAGTGGAACAAATTATGACTTGGTTTTCTACTGATATTCCGATCGATTTCTGGAAGGAGTTAAAAGACAAGGGGTTTTTAGATGCGCGAGCACCAACTGGTGGGGTTTAGCTGGATCATTTATAATTTGTTTAGCTAGTCTTTTGAGATCCATAGATCTTCTGGGGACACATGCTTGTAATAATGCGTATAGGCTTTTTCAAAAGCCTTTTCGAGGTTCTGTGTATAGGTATCAGTATCAAAGAGGGGCGTGGTCATTTTATTCCTGGCAAGTTTCTCTGTAATGGAT
>JAQWSE010000004.1 GCA_029243395.1 Paracoccaceae bacterium
ATACGATCAACACCGGCTCCGGCTACGACCAAATCATTGCCACCTTTACCAAAGATCTCATCAGTCTGATCTTTACTTGGGTTATTCACATGGCCGATGTGATCGTCTTTAATCGTTCCTCTAAAGCTACCTGTATACTTGGTTTCTGTAGCTTCCTTGAATTGAGCGTTCCCAGCAGCAGGATCAGTTCCACTTTTAAGAACCACCAGTCTCTCTACATTATGCCAAGCCCAATCCATTTCGCCGCCTGAAGATACTAGGGCATAAACATCCTTGGTAACGCCAGCGTCATCAATCTGTAACTGGTTTCCACTTGGTGTATAGGCATAAATGGACCAGCCATTAGAATCGTAAGAATTAAATTGGCCGCCCCAACTTTCTTCAATGGACATAACGCCTGACTTAAGCTTTTTCCCACCGGCATCCCAACCACCAGAAGGCGTCCAACTCCAATCAGGTTGAACCATTCTGAATTCGGGCCAGCCCCAGCTATCAATTTCAAGTTGCTCATGCCCATCTTCAAAACTAACTTCCTCAATATTCAAGAGATAGTCCGTACCCTCACCGCCAGCTTTAGCAGGGAGAATATCTTTAATTTTGACTACTTTGGTATAAGAAGCCTTAGCAGTATTTGATAGAGCCTTATAGGCCGCTACTGTAACTTCCTGATAAGAGCCATCATTGGCAAAATCAGGACGGCCAGCTTCCATCTTGAGATATACTTCAGAAATCTGGTATCTTTCCTTGGAGCCTGTATAAATAGCTCGGTCATAAGAAGAAAATCGATCGTTAAAAAAGGCGTTATCTACTGTGACCGACTTGGCCTCGTAAGACGAGCCCCCAGCCTTGTTCTGAACCTCAAAGTAACCAGGATTGGTCTTATTACCGTCCCAAGCCCACTTTTTTCCGGATCCATCATCGTTTTCAGAATAAACATCATACTTCTTGGCTAATCCCGTATCTGGATTCGTAATTAATTGTCCAGTCGACAGCTTTTTCGTCAATCCAGCGAGAAAATCACTTTCAGAACCGCCATCAATAAAATCATTACCCAAACCGCCTTCAATTTCATCACGGCCCTGACCAGCAAGGATTACATCATCACCCCGACCGCCCATAATAAAACTATCGTGAATTCTTGCATTCGAATTGTTATTGTTGTTGTTGTTGTTGTTATTGTTATTGTTTTGATCGTTGCTGTTATTGTATTGATCGTTGCTGTTATTGTATTGATCGTTGCTGTTATTGTATTGATCGTTGTTACCCAGATTAGAAGAACCGCCAGAAGAGCTATGCTGGTCTTCAACCCAAAAGTATTTGCTAACACTTGAATCCCACTTAACTTCCATGTCTAAGAAGTTCCACTCCGTGTTAAAAGCATAGTAAACACCCGTCGAATATTCGTAAATATCCCACTTGCCTTGAACTTCATGATCCGCTCCTCCGCCTTGGCCCTTCCAAAAAATTGAAGTGACTTCATTCGCAAAAGTGCTGCCATCAAGATCTTGTTTCACGTCATTAGGGCCTGGCTGCCAGTTAGCTGTATCCGGTCCTGTGGACGCTGGATCATCAGCAAACTTAAACTGATCATCAGGCTTCTTATTATTTACAGTCGACCAATTATCACTGGTTTGAACCAAATCATGGACATAACCAAAATCACCATCTTTTCTATAAGCCAGGAATTCACCTGCCTTAAATTCATAAATGTCAAAGGTTTCTGTGGTGGTAAATCCATCGTCATAAGTAATATTTTTACCCGTTGCCACAGCTGTGTCACTTGACTGAGGCTGCCAACTTTGCCAATCCGAAGCAGCAGCGGTATTCAAATCACTCATCGTAGCATTGGCAGCAACACCAGCGTAGCTAATTTTCCATGCAGATCCATCAGCCTTGACTTCCTCGGCCACCCAATTGTTAGTGGTATCATAAGCAAGATAAATATAAGTAGGAGAAGAATCCGTTCCTGTATTGACTTTATAAATATCAAAGGTACCCGTGATGGCAGAATCGCCAGCGTAAGCACTATT
The DNA here is from genome assembly GCA_029243395.1 of Paracoccaceae bacterium. GTDB lineage: Bacteria > Pseudomonadota > Alphaproteobacteria > Rhodobacterales > Rhodobacteraceae > CACIIZ01. Next base: position 2,031 of record JAQWSE010000004.1, read on the forward strand.
TAGAGACGTAATCCCCGATCCCCCTGACTCTGCAGTGTCTTCTTTTCCTGGAGCCCAGTTCCACTTATCAAAACCTCCTGCCGCCATGGTCATATTGGCATCCATGGCATCATGGAAACCAGCATCCCAAATATCCATACCATCATTGAAATCATTAAAGCCGCCAAACCCAGAATCTGTGGTCTTCTTACCGGCCCTTAAATCAATGACGTCACCGAAAATGGTACCTTCGGTATGGACCTGGCCATTTCCATTCATGCCTCCCCACTGATCAACGTTGTGCTTAACCTGAAAGTTAATATTGCCATCCCAGTCAAACCCAAACTGAGCTTGCTCAATTCCAAGAAGAATGTCCGTACCTTCACCACCATATTGCTCAGGAAGGCTATCTGAAACGAGGTAAAACGTGTCGCCCTCTTTGATCGTTAAGGCTGCTTTGTCTTCGCCGGCACGCTTAATTGATCCCAGAGTATCTGTACCTTTTTTGGTTGCCGTTATAGTGAAAACCGTAGCACCGTTCGTATCTTTAAGAACCATAGCCTTGCCAGTAAAAGTGTGCTTCGATAAATCAAAACGATCAATACTAGCCTTATACTCAGCAATATCATTATCTTCCCATTCATTGCCGGTAGAACCATTAGCACCACCATCCATAATATCATTACCAACACCACCAATGAGCCTGTCACCGCCCTTTCCGGAAATAAGAACGTCATTACCGGCCTCGCCGCTCATAAAATCATTAACGGGTGCCTTTTCTCCTGATTTGAGAGACGTTACATCAAGGTCATTATGGTTAATTTCATCATCACCAAAAGTTCCTTGCCAGTCGGCCGAACCACCCCAATATTGATCACCAGGCATAATGTTTTGTGTCACAGCCAAATTAAAGGCAAAATCATTGAATCGAATTTGCTCAACATCGACAACAAGATCCGTACCTAGGCCCTTACTGCCTGTATTAGTATCTTCAATAACCGTATAACTCTTGGTTTCAACCCACATGGAGCTAGTGCCTGATAGATCACTGAATTTCTCTTGAACTATTTTTGCCAAATCAGAACTATTACCAGCGTATGTCTTAACGTTAAAACGAGCGAAATCACCTTGATACTCAACAGTATCCCCTGATGGTCCACCCATATGGCCGCCAGCATGCATGTCACCCCCCGACATACTACCGCCACCATGGTCGTCCATAGTACCACCAGAAGGCATCGTCCCTGTCCCAGTGCCCATGCTCATATTGGGATCCATATTCATACCACCCATGCCTGGATCACCCATACCGCCCATGCCTGGATCACCCATACCGGTTGCATTGCCCATGTCCATGTTCATAAATTCATCGGCATTAAAACTTCCTAATGCATTTGGATCACTAGTCAGATCAAAACCCATGTCCTTTAGAAAGTCATCTGCATCAAAATTCTTGGTGTTTCCACCACCATCAAAAAAGTCGTTTCCCTTACCTAATCTTGCCGTATCGGAACCATCTTTGCCAAAAACACGATCATGCCCTCCGCGAGCTTCAATCGTTTCATCAACACCCTCTCCCGTGATGGTTTCACCAAAGTCAGTCCCTTCAATGAAACCGCCCCAAACGTCTTTGAAAACACTGAGACGCATGCCTTTATCGTCAAAATACAACTCATCGATATTCGTAACAATATCTGTACCCAGTCCACCATTGGCATCAGTGACACTGTCCGTGACCACAAAATAAACCTGATTATCAACTAAGGCTCCAATTGCCGATGCATTCATTTTCAGGTCGGTAATTTGGGAATCAAGATAGGCCTTGTCAGACAGATCTGTTTTCGTATTACCCTTGTCATCTGTTCTTGAATACTGGTTACTGTTGTAAGTCAGTTTTTCAATTGTGAAGCGTCTGCCTGCAGCCATATACTCAGCTACATTATCATTTTCCCAGGGCATAACGCCTTGGCCACGGCTGGCTCCATCGATAAAATCGTTGCCTGCGCCACCATCAATGATATCCTTAGCTCCGTCAGTATAAGAGGCATCCCCCTTAATAACGTCATTACCGCCTTTTCCTTTTATGATCGACTTGCCATCCGTTCCAGAAATGACATCAGCAAACTCTGTTCCTTTTGCAAACTCTTCCTGCACAGTTTTTCCGGTTGCAAAATCAGTGGTCGTGTAACTCTCTGTTTTCGTGACCAGCAAATCCTCGGTATCTGCGAATTCCAGAATTTCTATACCAGAAAGAGTGTCTGTACCTTCATTTCCAACGTTATCTTTAACAGTGATAGTACCATCTTGATTCGCCGTAATCTCGTAGTTAGCTTTATTTCCCTTGAATACAGCTCGATCACCCCAGTCCCAAACTTCCAGAGGAATTGGATTACCGTTCTCAAGAACCTGATTTCCATTATCGTCCGTCCTAAACTTAGAACCGTCGGTTCCACCTTTAATGATATCGTCACCAGAACCACCTTCCAAACGATCGGCTCCGCCACCTCCATCAAGATTGTCATTGCCAGCCCCTGCCTCCACGGCATCTCGACCAGCAGTACCGGTAACCTGATTATTACCAGCATCGCCAAAGGCCACGGCTCCACCCGTTTGCCCCGCCGTTAAGTTAACTGGACCCGTACCAGTCACATTTTCAAAAGTAGAACTTAGATCAATTGACTGGCCGCCTCCAACAGTCATAAAATCACCAATAGCGGTGAAAATACTGTAATCCGTACTGTTAGCATCGGCGGCTTTGGTACGCCAATCGACTATGGCGGTAGCTCCCGTTTCAACTACGATTGCCTTTTCAACAAAGATCTCAACTTTAATACCATCGGACGTTTTGCTTTCATAAACGTCAAACGCCATTTTCTTCATTTCGGTTTCATTTTGAGCTCTGTATTCATCCAAAGCCTGCTTGAATTGAGAGTTAGCCATGGAGCCCTTTTTCCAGTCGGACCCTATTAAACTAACCTTAGTGCTTGTACTCGCCGCCGTGACGTTACTATTGGCTCCATCATAATCATTAGGATTATAAAAAATAGGATCTGAGTTTGCGATCATACAGGCTGCAGCACCCCCCTCAGGTGCTTTATAACCAGTCTTAGCAACAGCATCAGCATCTATATAAAGCTGTCCAGGTGCCGCATTCGTGGTTCCTGTAAATGCCAATACAACTTTACCTTTAGCATCGAGCATTTCCTGTGTGCCTTCCGGTTCCACCATACGAAGTTTATCCCACTGGCTACCAATAAACTGTATCGTGTTATTGGTTTTGCTTGCGTTACTAAAATCTGCATTTGCACCAATGTTGGTTATAACAAAAAAATCTTTGTCTTCTGGTTTAAAGAGGGGTCCCATTGGATCTGACATTTTTTGAGCTCCTGATCGCTAAATGTTGTTATTTCTTTTTTTGATACTGTACCTAAATCGAGATACTGCCTTAGATATATTTTTCTTCGTTCTCAGTTGAGTTTTTCATTGAATTTGCCCTAATCGCCAAGCTTAGTTGAATTTCGACTATTTTCCGATTCCAAAAATTATCTTCAGCTATTGGCACAGCGCTCAGCATTCTTGACATCATATCTTGTAGAAATAATGCCAGCGCACTGATGAATACTCTTTTTGATTCGATATCTACCACGTGTCAGCCCCTAAATTATCACAATAGGAGCGAAAAAGGCTTTATTTTTAACAAGTTACCTAAATCGCCATAAACTTTTAAATCTCTGTTTACTTTACCACGATTTGTAAACCATTTTCAATTCACTGTTTTATTTTTTTTTGCCTTGGGTTTCTGTGGATTCATTTCTTCAGCTTTATCATTTCCTGCTGTTTCCTGAGATCTCTGCGCCAAACGCTTTAGTGTATTATTGAGAATGTTCGTAATTTTGATAAGGTTCTGACCTGTCATAGTTAAGTGAACGATCTCCTCACTGGTCTTACCCTCTGTGTTAGATCCCAATGGCTCTCTCGTTAATGAAAGTGTTACCACAGAACCCTGAACGGAAATATTTCCAATCCCATCAATATATACTTCTTTTGTCATTCTATACCCCCAATAAAAATTGCCTTGATGATAATTTAAGGACCTTCATTTCACAAGTCAGATGTTTGAAAATATATTCATTGGACAAAAAAAAGCCCCTCACTACGGAGGGGCCTTTCTGAATTATTGTTTCAGCTTGATTTTAAGTAATGGTCACATAGTCTCCATCATCCCATAAAGTCAAATCAGACACACCCGTAAGTTCAACAAGTGTCGCCACTGAGTCAAGACCTTCTGACGTAGTCAGATTAGCCGCCCCTGCCGTAGCAGCAGCTACGTATGTACTCGTACCATCAGTATAAGCTACTAGGAACGAGTCATTATCAGTTAAAGCAGCTCCGTAGGTTATTGTATCGGACCCAGCTGTCTTCATACCAGCTAATGCCGCTGCGTCATTCGCGTAGGTCCCAGCTAGCACCACTAGATCCGCTGCTGCGACAGTCTGAGCGTCAGCTGTCATTCTAGTGACTGTATTGTTGGTATTAGCGGCAGTATTAGCACCCGTGTCAACTAGATCAGTCGTGGTTGTCAAAGCTTCGACCACCTGGATACTGATTTTCAACACATCTGCTTGTGTTGAACTAGTTCCAAGATCCATATCGGTGACCTTGGTTACGCCTGCCGTTGCAGCCCCAGTAGTGTCAGTGGTAATAATGTCGTTTCCAGCTCCGCCTGTGATAATGTCGCCAGCAGTCGTTTCAACTCGGATAGTGATCGTGTCAACTCCAGCTCCGCCATCGATAACATCAATTCCAGTTCCGCCAGTAATTGCGTCTGCGCCTTCTCCACCGGAAATAATATCAGCACCAGCGGCACCGACAATAATATCAGCACCAGCCTCACCTTGTAAGGTATCGGCATTAGCACTTCCAGTTAGAGTATCATCTTGAGTCGTACCCTTAACGGTGAAAGTTTGACCTGAAGTAAACTTCGTACCATCAAAATTTGTTAGGGTCACTACGACATCAGCAGAATTACTAAAAGATAGACCTGAGAGATCAATATTCGACTCGTTGACCATCGCGGCTGCATTGATTTGTAACTGATCTGTACCATCATCATTTTTTATAATGTAGCTCTGACCAGTCAATGTAGACGCCTTGAAGGCAGCGTTTCCAGCAGTAATGTCAATAACCTCAAAATTAGCCAGTGTCGTATTACTCATATCGCCGACTGCAGTAATGAAGGTGTCATTACCAGCACCACCGTCGAGAACACCTACTACCGTAGCAATACCAGTGATCTCATCATTACCAGACCCGCCAGTAATTTTCAAAAGATCTGCATCTACAGTTGCCTTAAGTGCACCAGTCATCCCAGCACCATTTAGATGCAAGGCTTCTGTCGTTGCTGCTAAGGTTGCCGCAGTTCCTGACATATTGATTGTCATAGCCTCAGTACCTGCCATATCGACGACATTGTACGTGTGAGGAGCAGCGTTGGTCGATCCTGAGTTAACCACGGTCAAGGTTTGTACAACATCGTTAGCACTATCAACGTTCAAAGTTGTTATATCTTTAGTTACATTGACTGTTAAAGTTCCTGTTGTTGAGTTAGCCGTGGCTCCATCATCAACATCCACTTCAAACGCATTCGTCTGTGCAGTTGTAATATCCACCGTAGAACCGTCTTTAAAGATTAATTCAACAGCTCCCGTTATCGCCCCATTCAGGTCAATGACATCTGAAGTTAGCGCTTTCAAGTCTCTATTTGCAGTTAAAGCTGCTACTTTAATCGTCGTTGTACCAGCAGTCGTACTGTCAGTCACAGTAGTCAATCCAACTGCCTGAGCTTCTGTCACAGCAAATGTCACGCTCTGACTTCCAGTAAATGTAAGGGTTGTCGGGAGGTCATTAGTCGCGTTCAACTCATAAGTTGCGGCAGCACCGTTTCCTGATAGGGATAATACCTCTACCTGCTGTCCTGTATCGCGAGTTTCAAGTGTATGTGTTCCAGCTGCTGTTATTGTTGCAGTGTCTGTCGCTGCAGCAGTACCTTCAACATCAATTGCGCCTTTAGCTGTTGCAGTTCCTACTACAGTGTATGTAATTGAAACATTACTAGCAACGTCACCCACCGTTAATCCAGTGGTCGCAGCACCAGTTGTAATTGATACACCAGTCGCAGACGATACAAGCACATTTTCAGCTCCCGCTGCAGAACCACCTGTAATGGTGATATTTTTATTAGTCGCACCCAGATCTACGTCAAGAGCTGCTGAAGTTCCACCATTAATCGTTACACCATCTGCACTTGCGCCAGAGTTAACATCTAAAATCGCTGCAGCACCACCATTAATAGTCACGCCAGTCGCACTGGCACCTACATCGGCTCGAGCCGTACCAACGATATTAGTACCGAATGTTACAGTATTATTTGCGCCGATATTACTTACAGTCGAACCAGTTGGAGCAACTGCCGAATTTCCAGTGTGGTTCACTGTAATGTTGGCCCCTATGATATTCGCAGCGTCAACTGTTGAATTAGTCGCTGTAACAATTCCATCATAATTATAAATAATATTCTCAATACCTGTGACCGTGGATGGCGCAGCTACTGTCGCACCAGCAGCTCCCGACATTGTAACTGTCAAAGTATCATTATCAGTAGAGCTTGAGTCCACTAGAACATCACCAGCACCAAAAGTCGTTGTTGCCGCCGTACCAGTGTCTACAGCTGTTATATTGTCATCAGCCGACGTGAAAGTTGAAGTAATAACGTCAGCAGTTGCTGCCAAAGCCTGTGTTAAAGCCGTTACAGTTGGTGTAGTTTCAGCAGGAGTTTCTACTACAGCTGCTGTGTCATCAGAAGAAGAATTACAAGCTGCCAAGGAAACAGCCAAAAATCCCAAACCACCAAATCGCTTAGCATTTCTTGCCTGCTTACTTTCCCAAGCCGACACCAATTTTGCTAAAGCTTTTTTCTTAGCCTCTGTTCGGTCTACTGCCTCGTACCCAACGAGATCAGATTTGTTTACGATCATATTCATGTTCACCATCTCCAGGTTGTTTATTAATATTTTTAATATTTTTTAACTTTTTAACTTTTTTATCGCGCGTTTCTGAGTGCGTGTCAATAAGTTGAACGCAATACATTACGATGTTATTTACAGAAAGCCACTTGTGGGTGCAACAATTTTTTAGCTTTTATCCGTAAAAAAATGACTTTCGGGTAGGGTGTTTCTTTTAGACAACACTCGTCCATACCATTTCTACTGGCAAGATAACCAATAGAAAAGCCAAAAACTAAGGGAAATGGTTCTGCTTTTTTTGCTTTACTGTGTCTTTCTCATTAAGTTCATTGCACAAGACTACCTCTATAAAAATATCAATCTTCGTACTAAAAGGCTTGAAACTATAGGGTTTGCTGTGAGAATGAACCTCCTAAATAAAAACAAGCGAGAGACGTTTTATGAAAATAGTACCAATTTCAAAAGAAGAGCATCTTAAATGGTCTTATAAAGGCTTACAGCATTATCTTCACACGAAAAAAGATCCCATTGTCCCTGTGGTGATGGCGGAAATTGGGCGACTGGTCACCACTAATCCTATTATTTTTGTAGAGGACAAAGACAATATGGGCCTTTATAGCTTGCAGAGCGTGTTTCCTGAGACCAACCTCATGATTGACAGCCAGGGCCTGTGGGTCAATGATTATATTCCTGCACGTTACCGCTCCTTGCCATTTATTCTCGCTTCAGAAAAAAGCGACAAAGAGACGAAAGATAAAGTACTTTGTTATGCAGAAGATCTCCAATGTGTTGCAAAGAAATTTGATAAAGACAGCACCAAAATCTTTGATAAAAAAGGTCAGTTATCAGAAAACATGCAGAAGGTCTTCGAATTCTTGCAAAGCATTGAGCAAAACGACGTTCTAACTAAAAAAGCCGTGGATTCGATTCAAAAAGCAGGTCTTCTACAAGATTGGACACTTTCCATAAAACTGGTTGACGGCGAGAAAAAAATGACTGGCCTGAAAATCATCGATATTGAAAAACTTAAAGCTCTAACGGCTGCTGATCTTGAGATCTTAAATAAATCAGGTGGTCTTGATATATGTTTTGCCAGCCATTTTTCGCTTAACAATATTAATAAGCTTAAAGAGTTAGTTATTAAAAAATCATCTGAAGCAAAAAATCAAAAAGAGGTTAGTGAGACAAAGTCTATTCGAGACATCACCTTAGAAAAGCAGAAAAAAGCCCAAAAAGAAGAAATGGATACTTTGGTCAAAGATTTGCTTTTAGATGATGAAATATAGCTTGTTAGGATTCAAAAACTTGATATAAGACTAGAGAGGCTAAGGAGGATACTATGGCAAAGATTAAACTTGATGATGTTGAATATGACACGGATAACATGTCCGATAATGCTAAGGCTCAATTAGCATCGCTTCAATTCAATGAAGCGCACATTAATAGACTACGAAATGAACTTGCCATTGCAGATACGGCAAAAATTGCTTACGTCAATGCCCTTAAAAGGGAATTGGAAATCGGTGACAGTAGCGAATCTGGCACCAAAAGTAAGTCTAAAAAGAAGGCAGCCGAATAAGAGATTTATTGGTGTGCTTTAAATAATAGGTTTGCCGTTAAGAAAAACTCTATTACCCTCAACTTTGATACTGGCTTGATGGTCATACTCCGGGCTATCTGCTTCTGGAGCGCTCAGAAGTGCGCCAAGAATAATACCCCCAACAATGGGATCTAAAACACCCGACAGGATCACTTTTGATAAAATATGGGCCGTATTCTTTGTTCTGATCAAACTCTCAATGGCTTGTGGACACCCAGCATTCGGCGTTACGCAATACCCATCAGCAATAAAATATAGGTTTCCCGTACCTTCCTCAAATTTCAACCCTATATCTACAACATCAGTCATTTTTCCACATTCTGGGTTGCCCGCCATGATACCAGATACGGAACACTGTTGTTGAGCATATTTCCAAATTCCTTTTGCCTGAAGTTTCAGGCTGGATCCAAGATGACCAACAGGTGAGGATAACTCCCCAATTTTAGCCTTTATGGGCAGAACCCAATGCTCATCTTCAAGTAAGTTCACATCGATTAAAACATTTTTTCCATTTAAGATTCGATTTGGGTTCCCCGCGCCCAAAGAGCTTAAATCAAGTTTTGATTGTTCCGCAGACAAAGCTAAACTCAAGGCCTTACCGAGACTAGCTTTTAAGTTTATGTCAGAAAGATCCACCGAAACCGGGCCTTTGGGAGCAATTAATTTTAGATTAAGATATTTTGCATTAGCCGTTATTGTTTTTTCAAGAGAAGATAACCCCTGAATAAGAAAATCAATATTTGACAAAATTGTTTTTTCTTCGCCTTCTATTTTTTTAATTTTACCGAAAAGGGAAAGCTCTGATGCCTTTACATTTCCCAAGACTAAAGCAGCATCAAAGTCTTTAATGAAGATATCCGTTTCACCGCTTTTCACCGAACCTTTGCCAATGGATATATTAGCTGGTTTCGAAAAACTTAAGTTGGGTTCGATTAGTAAATCATCAGCGCTTATGCTTAAAGAACCATCCTCCAATTCAAAAACAATATTCTTGTAAAGAACGCCCATTTTTGCTGTTGAAAACATCTCGCCAATGGACAGTTTAGCGCCCTTTGGAAGTGCGGAAGCCATTTGACCTTTAATCCACTCAGGTAAGATAATTCTTCCTGCCCCATATAAGGGTCCCAGCAGCAATACTAAAGCTAAGATTAAATATCCTGAAAAACGAAAAAATCTCATGAAATGAACCCGATTAATCAGTAAATGCTCTCTCTTTAACTTTAGCCATAGGTTGCCACAAATAATCCAGAATAGTTCTTTTACCAGCTAGTACGTCAACAGAAGCAACCATTCCGGGTAATATTTCTATTTCAGATCCATCGTCCTCGTATAAGGTCGTGTCTATGGATACATCAACCAAATAATAAGTTGCGCCAATGGCTTTGTCTTCAACAGCATCTGCTGAAACCTTTAGGACCTCTCCGTCAATGGTTCCGTAACGGGAAGCATCATAAGCTGTCAAACTAATACGCACAGCCTGCTTAGGCTGAATATAGGCTATGTCCTTTGGATCAATTTTTCCTTCAACAATTAAATCGTCTCCTGTTGGAACAATTTCCAAAATGATATCACCAGGCTTGACAAAGCCTCCTAATGTTTCAAAATTTAACCGGTTAATCACTCCATCAACTGGGGACTTTAATTGGGTCCGTGCTAACCTATCTTCAAGGGCCGGTATTCGGGACTCCACTTCAGCTATTTGAGAAATAATGTCAGATAATTCCGTTTGGCTCTTCGTCGTATAAGTTTGTTTGGCTGAAGTGATTTGATCTTGAACTTCCAAAATCGAAGTTTCAAACCTTAGTTTTGAGGCAATAGATCCCTCTATTTTACCTTCAAAATCTTTCGCCTGCCTTTGTAAGGTTAAAAGTTCTGTTTCTGGGTATTGTTGCAGCTTAACTAAAGGTTCAACAATTGATATTTGCTTTTCAACGAATTGCAAAGTCTCTTCTGTTGTAGTGATATTTACATCAACTTCATTAATCTGCTGTTTTCTCTGAATAAGTTGTTGCCGTAAAACAGAAAGTTGCGCATTGAGATCAGCTTTTCTAGCAGAAAAAAGAGCTCGCTCCACTGTAACAACTGTCGGAGCCATATCCACCAATTCATTTGAAAATTTTGGCTCTTCTCCCAAAACTTCTGCCGAAAGTCTGGCCTCCTGAATTTTTAAACTTGCCAGCCTTTGAAGAGCCTGATCGTAAGAAGTTTTAGCATCGATTGGATCTATTTCAAAAAGAATTTCTCCCTTCGTCACCTTTTCGCCTGTTTCAACAAATCGAGCCTGAATAACTCCCCCTTCAGACGTTTGAACCAATTGATTCTGCAAAGATGAAACAATTTTTCCTTGGCCTCTTGTTACATTATCTAACTCTGTAACACTTGCCCAAAACAGTAAAATTGCAACAAGAGAAATGACCACGAAAAGCAATAGCGAGCCAAATATACCCGTGGATCCAGACAATTCTTTAGATAATTTGTTAAAATCTGTTGCCGACATTTTAAAATTCCTAAATCTAGCCTGATGCCATAAGTTTTTCCGGAGTGTCATCCGCAACCAGTAACCCGCGATCTATGACTAAAACACGTGATGCTAATTTAACAAGAGTATTCCGATGCGTAATGGCTATTAAAGTTTTTTCTTCCATCCATGAAGAAAGGTTATCTAGAACCATTTTTTCGGTAGCTGTATCCATAGAACTCGTGGGTTCATCAAGGATCAGTAGTGAGGGTTGATGCAAGATTGATCTGGCCAGATTAATCGACTGCTTTTGACCCCCCGATAAACCTTCTCCTCTTTCCTTTAATTGAAAATCATATCCTAAAGGATTTTGTCTCACGAACTCATCCACTCCTGCAATCCTAGCTACTTCAAGAATATGCTCATCGGTGTATTGGACAAAACCCATTTGGATATTTTCTTTTATAGATCCCGAAAAAAGCCAGGTATCTTGTAGCATGAAACCAACATTTCTTCTCAAATCAGCAGAATCTATCTGCCTAATATCCACGCCATCGATAAGGATGGATCCCACATCTGGTTCATATAATCCCGAAAGCAATCTTGCGATCGTCGATTTTCCAGAACCCATTTTACCTAAGATCGCCACCTTTTCTCCCGGTTGGATTTTAAAACTTAAATCTCTCAGCGTTGGTTCGGTTGCTCCTGGATAACTAAATGAAACATTTTTAAATTCTACCTCCCCCTTTAGTTCCGGTCGACTCAAGGGATTTTCTATATTCGCGCCATCCTTTCGTTTACTCATCAAATCATTTATTGACTTGTATGCCGTGCGCGCCGAATTTACCCGGGTCAAAGCATTGGCTAATTGACCCAAGGGAGCCAACGTTCTACCACACAAAATCACAACGGCGATAAGTGCCCCCATAGTCACTATTCCATCTTGTATGAGAAACACGCCATAGAAGATAATTGCAATTTGAGCAAACTGCTGAACCGAAGCAGCCGAATTGATAGCAAACTGAGAAATCATTCTGCTTTTGAAGCCCAAATCTGACTGAGAATTACTAGCTTCCTCAAACCTTTTACGCATTAAGCCTGCCGATCCTGTAGCCTTAATGGTTTCAAGCCCATTCAGCGTTTCAACTAATACACCTTGCTTGGACATACCACTTTTCATTCCTTCAACACTTAATTTTGCTAGAAATGGCTGCACCAAAATGCCAGTAAACATTACTATGGGAACACAGGCCAAAGGTATCATAGCCAACGGCCCGCCGATAAGAGAAATGATATAAATAAAGAGAAATATGAAAGGTAAGTCCACAACGGCCACTAAAGTGGCGGAAGTAAAGAAATCTCTCAAGCTTTCAAACTCACGGACAGTACTTGCCAAAGCACCGGACTTATCATTTTTTGTAGCAAGATTCATAGTCATAAGTTGATTAAAAATCAATCGAGACATTCTGGAGTCTGCTCTTTTACCTGCCCGATCAATAAAATTTGCTCTCAACATTTTTATCATAAAATCAAAGCCCAAGGCTATGAGTACCCCAATAGTTAGTGCAATAAGAGATTCTATAGCTTGATTTGGCACCACTCGATCATATACAACCATGATAAACAAAGATGAAGAAAGTCCCAAGAAATTGGACACGGCTGCAGCTAATATGACTTGAGCATAAGTCCACTTACTTTGTGTGAGAGAGCTCCAAAACCAATTAACTTTTTTTGTTTTATCTGAATCTCTTTGCTGGCGCCTATTTCGCACTAAAAGCAATCCACCATTATAAATTTTTCCAAAGTCTTTTTCTGAATATGTAGTGAATTTTCCATCCACACTTTCATCATATAAGACATATTCTTTCTTCGGATCGACCTTGGTCAGGACAGCCGTTTTTCCGCCCTTAAGTTCTACGATTGCAGGGCAATGGCCTTGGGTTAACTTGCGCAATCTCAGTTGTCCCACATTTGCAGAGAATTCCAAATTTTCAAGAGCAGACACAGCATCGGAATAACCAAATTCACCTTCCGTTAAATCTGCCATATCCCGAATAGACGATATACTGCGCTCCAAGCTATTTATACGAAGGAGAATCTGCAAACTAGAAAGTAAGGACATTTCTTGGCTTGCATTATCAGCCGTATCCAAGGCTTCATCCTTAGGTGTATTTTCCTTCTTTGTTTTTTGAGCTGATTTTTTTTCAGTCCCAAAAGGCTTTTTGATTGGTTTGATAGAACCTATTGGTTTCATTTCACTCTTTCTAAAATTCACTGCTAATTTACTATTAGAACGGCTTCCAGCCAATTTCTTTAGTAAGGCCATGGGTCAAAGCCCTAATGCGATAACTCGCTAATTTTAATTCTGCCTCTGCATTAACCAACTGAATTTTATTTTCAGCTAGAGTAACTTCAGCATTAAGGACTTCTTGTATTTTACTTCGACCAGATACAAGTTGATCTTTAGAGGTATCCCTAACTTCCTCTGACAAATTAACTAACTCCAGTGTGGCATTATACGTTTTTTGAACACCTAAATAGGTCTCAATCGCAACATTTAACTGAGATTTTAATTCTCTTTCTATAGCTTGCTTCTGTTTTTTGACTTCTTTTATTTTTTCATTCAAGCTTTGAATCTGGGCATCCAATCTGCCACCATCATTAAATACGTAATTAACCAATATCCCTACATTAGCAGATCCATCTTTAATGGTGTCTTTGGCAGGTGCCGTCAGTCCTGCACTCATAGACACATTGGCATTTTTCTGCGCTTTGAGAGTTTTGTACTCCGCCTCAAAGGAATCAATCAAGAAGTCCTGAGCTCTTAACGCCGCTGACTTCTTCAACATTGTACTTGTTGCGATTTTTCCTTGGGTTATTTGTCTTGTTTTCAAAGCCCCTAAATCATCTGTCATTCCGTTCGGGAAAACTTCATCAAACAGGGCTTTCGCTGCTGCAAGTTCCGCACTTGATCTTGAATATGCTACTTCCAATTTAGAATAATCCTGTTGTGCCTTTAAAATCATTGCCTTGTCAGCTAAACCTGACAAGGAAATATTCTTGATCTGACCTAAAATAGGCTCGGCCAAAGACATTCCTCCCCTGTAAACCTCCATGACCTTTTTTTGTCGGTGCAGATTAATCCATACGTCATAACCCCTTAAAGCCACGGTTTCTGCAGCTATTTCTAATTGAACTTTGGACAATTGATAACGTTTTTTCTGAGAAAGCACAGTATTGTCTGTAGCACCATAATCAAATAACAAACGGGAGATGTTCAGACTACCGACTGCTCCAAATGTATTTGAAGAATTATCTCTACTGACACCACTAAGTGCTTGAAAATTAACCTGGGTGTTTTTCCCTGACTCCACAGTTCTAATATTCATTTTTGCTGAATTAACATTAGACATGGCCGACTGAACAGAGGGATGCGATTTAACGGCTGTCATTATATTATAGAAAGCATTAGACTGTTTAAAAGTTTTAAAAGTAGGGTTAGATCGACTTACACGAATGGTCTCGTCTTCTATCTTACTAGGTTTAAATCGATCAAGAAAATTACCAAAAAAACTTTGTTTTGATTCATCTTTACTTAGATTTTCATCTGATTTTCCTGATTTAAATACACCAGTCAGAAAGTCGGGCAATTTTTGACTGGAAGTTTGGCAACCCGCCAAGAGAAAAAAAGCTAGGATGAGTATGATTTTATTCTTTAAGACTTTCAACTCCCAAACCTCTAAACTTTATACTATACCTTTTTAGTACCCGATGTTTGGCTTTAATCCAATAGCCAATTTCAATTCACACCTTTGCTATAAGTTCTCAAGCTAAAACCAAATCGATAACTCCTGATCGGTAACACGAAATGGAAGGACATCAAACTATAATTTTTTCATTAGTTAATCAACACACCTTGCTTAGGCTCTATCTGATCAAACCTTAAACCTTGGTTCATAATATAAAAAACTACTTATGATTTTCTTGTAAAGTGATACGGCACATGGTCAAACGTCTTAAATACTAATATTTTACGAACATAAATTTTTCCGTTAGAACATAATTAACCTCAAGATAAGAACCTTAAGAGATTTAGCTTTGGTGCAAATGCAAGTGAAAAATAAAGTTAATTTACCAAAACTCACTGTTGTTATTCCGACATTTAATGAGGCTGGAAATATCAGCATTATAGTTGAGAAAATCGAGGCTACTCTACTATCAAAAGATTTTGAGGTTCTTTTCGTCGATGATAATAGTGATGATGGCACAATTGAAGCTATTAAAATGCTTGAATCTAAAAAATCTAATGTCTCAATGTTGTTAAGGGTTGGAAGACGTGGATTAGCTGGAGCTTGTATTGAAGGGATATTAGCTTCTAAATCTGATCTCATTGCTGTGATGGATTGCGACTTGCAACATGATGAAAAGAAACTTTCTGAAATGCTTTCAAGGTTTAATAGCAACCCAAATTTGGATTTAATTGTTGGCAGTCGTCATTTCGATGAAGGAAAAGTAACAACCGGTCTATCTACTATCAGGCAAATAGGTAGCCGGCTCGCTATTTGGTCTACCCAAAAGTCTCTAGGCATAAAGACAAAAGATCCTATGAGTGGTTTTTTTATGGTTAGAAAATTAAGTGTTATGCCAATCATTAATAATCTGCAGCACAATGGATTTAAGATACTTGCAGATATGATTGCATCAAGCAAAGGCAAGTGGGAAATACAGGAGATAGACTATGAATTCAAAAGCCGCCAATCTGGCAAAAGTAAAATGGATTTTCGTGTAGTTTTTGAACTTTTAGGACTGATTCTCTCACATCTTTCTTTCGGTTTATTATCGATCCGCTTTATTTTATTTGGCATTGTTGGGTTTTCAGGAATTTTTGTCCAACTTCTTTCAACTTTTGTTCTATATTCTATTTTAGATTTTCCTTTCTTGCAATCTCACATCGCTAGTATCGGTATTGCCATGACAAGCAATTTCTCTTTAAACAATCTTTTGACGTACAAGGACCGTTCACTGTTGGGAAAAAATTATCTTAAAGGATTACTTTCTTTTTATCTCATATGCTCTGCAGGAGCATTAGCTAATGTAGCGATTGCCGACTTCATTTTTAAAAATATAGGGCTTTGGGTCCTGGCATCGGTAACAGGTTCACTACTAGGAGCAATTTGGAACTTTGTTTTTAGCTCAATTTTTACATGGAAAACTCGTTGAATAAACGATAACATTGCACTGATGTCCTTACCATCAAGAAGATTAACTCTCGTCATTTTTTGCTGTTTTATAGTAAAAATTATACTTGCAGTGTATTTACCACTTTTTAATGATGAAGCCTATGCGATTGCTGTATCGAGAGAATTTTCTTTATCCTTTTTCGATCATCCTCCAATTGGCTTTTGGTCGTCCTTACTATTTACAAAGCTTTTTGGATTAGAAAATTATTTTCTTTTTAGACTCCCCTATTTATTGTTTGGTCTTGGGACAACCTTCGTTCTTTTTGAACTCGGAAAAGAACTTGAGGATCAGACTACTGGGATCTGGTCCGCACTCATCTATAACCTGTCACCCTTTTTCTTGTTTTCAGGAGGTTTCTTGGTTGTGCCTGACGGCCCCCTCAACCTTGGCATTGCAGCCGCTGCGCTATGCGTGATTAAATTACATAATAAACCATCTGAAAAGGATAACTTGCTTTTAATTCTGCTGGGTATTTTTCTCGCGTTCGCTCTTGCCTCAAAATACCAGGCCTACCTTTTTGGATTTGGCTGCCTTCTTGTCTTAATCATATCTTCAAAAAGAACAGCCTTCTTAAAAAATCCATATTTTTATCTTTGCTTTTTCATAGCTTTGTTAGGTGCTATGCCAACAGTTCTCTGGAACTCACAAAACCAGTGGATCAGTTTTCAGTTTCATGGGGCCCGCCAAGGCAGTAGCATTCAAATAGGTAATTTCATTCAAATGCTTCTGGGAATGATAATCTACCTTTTGCCACCAATCTTTTTAATACCTCTGATCAAGCTGACAGATTCTCTTAGCACAATCAACAAACACATAAAACCTTCTCGTTCATTGGATAGGATATTGGTACTGATGGCCCTGCCAAATATAGTTATTTTCACTTTCGTTTTTATATCAAGCAAAAGCACATTTCCTCACTGGATCATGCCGGGCTGGCTCTTATTATTACCTATAGTAGCAAAAATTCTTAGTCACTCAAAAAGCAAAATTCAGAGACTGTTTCTTTCTGGGAGTGTCTTGATTATTTGGCCATTTTTGGGACTTTTAATCATTCACGCTCAAACAGGTTTTCTTACAAACCGATTAACACAATTACCTGCATGGGACAACACCCTTGAAGTCCTTGATTGGACCCCAATTAAGCAACCATTACAACACCTGATCGAGGCTAACCAAGGCCCCTCACAACCAAAACTGGCAGCACTAACTTGGATGGAAGCAGGTCAATTATCTGCTGTTATGAAAAACCAATACGAAACACTGGTGTTAGAAGGTGACCCACATCATTTTTCGTTTCTAAAAAAGTCAAATATCATTTCAAAAACCTTTCTTGTGAAGATCAGTCTGGGTTTAAAACCCGACATTATAAACACCCTAAAGAGGCTTAGAAAACAAGACGCAAAGGCCGTTCATCTAAAGGATGTGATTTTGGTAAGAGGTGTAAGAAATTATGCTACAGCATCAATCTATATGCTGAACCAATGAATAAAAAAAGGGGCTCTAAAAAGAGCCCCCTAAACTCGTTACTTTTAAATTCTATTCTTAGAACTTAAATGCCATCTTAACTTGTGTACCAGGATCGAAATCATCATCATCATTTGAGTATGATGCTGAAATCGTTGTTCCGGTTGTACCTGGAACAGCGTATGTCACACCAGCTTCGATTGTAGCGTCGGTTGCTGTTGTTAGTGCTGAGTCAGATGAATCCCAGTCTATGTGAAGAGCAACTGGTCCCATAGGTCCGGCAATCTTAAACTGGCTGTCAGCGTCACTATCTGTACCTGCGGAAATTGCGAAGCCAGCAACTGTTGTTGAAACAGATGCGCCCCAGTTATTGTTTCCATCAGTTTGTGTAGAGTTCACAGACAAGCTCATACCGCCTAGTGGAATATCAACTTGTACACCAGTCTCTGACACTGCCTTAGTTCCATTATGAATGGAAGCCATAGCAACTTTTACTGTCGCACCCATTAAAGCAGTAGACACAGACGCACCGCCGCTTTTATGCATGCCACCAGCTGTGATGGAAAGTCCGCCAACAGATCCTGTAAGACCGATGGATGTCTTTTCCTTATCTGCAGTGGTTGTCATATTTGCCTTACCAGAAGCCGCTACAGTCCAACCACCGAAGTTTGGAAGAGCTACATACCAGTCAGAACTATCCTCATCTTCACCAATACCTGTCATATGATCAATATCTGAATAAAGGTCAGAAGCGTCAGCACCGGCACCAGCGCCGCCTCGTGCGTCAGTTGTTCCAACAGAAACATTAAATATTGGTGTTGTCACAGACACAGTCGCACCAGCAATGGCATTACCTTCCATGCCATAACTTACGGTAGCTGAATAAGAACCAGGACTTGTCATGGTGACGTCAAGATCAACATCAGATGATACTACACCGTCAGCTTTATTACCACCCAATACCAAAGGAACGTTATATTTTAGATTTGCATCACCATGGAACTCAACAGTAGCAGCAGAGTGGGTGTGATGCGATTTACCGCCAGCAACGACGGCATCTATACTATCAGCAAATGCTGCACCGCTTAATGCAACAAGAGCCGTTGTAGTCAAGAGAGCTTTTTTCATTTTCTTGCCTCAGTAGTTTCATTTCAAAATACCTCAACCGCATACTTAATTACGGTCGGATGTGTCGGTTATCCAATTTCACCGCCTTTCGGTCAAGTGTCTTAAGCATAAAATTTACTTGTTTTTTTTTTTGGTGCAAAGATGCCACAGTGAAGAACGCTTTTTTTGAACAATTAGTGGCCAATTTAACAAAAAAAGTCCTGTAAAACAAATATACTTTCATTTTAAACTGGAATTTCACGAGCTCAAAATCTAAGGTTTTCATCTGAAAGCGTAAACAAAATAAATGGTAACATTCACCAATGTTGTTAATCATAAAGAAACTCCTTGAAATCAGACGGCCGACAAATTGTTTGATGGTTTTTATTTCGAAAGGAAAATGCACAAATGGATCGGTATAATTCAAGAGAGGTTGAACCCAAGTGGCAAAAGAAATGGGCTGAATCAGAGCAGTTTAAGACAAAAGTTGATCGATCCAAACCAAAATACTATGTGCTCGAAATGTTTCCTTATCCATCCGGCCGGATCCACATGGGTCACGTGAGAAACTATACCATGGGAGACGTTGTTGCACGATATAAATCAGCTAGAGGATTTAATGTTCTTCACCCTATGGGTTGGGATGCCTTTGGCATGCCGGCAGAAAATGCAGCAATGGAAAATAAAATTCATCCTGGTGATTGGACTTATCAAAACATAAAGGACATGCGTGAGCAATTAAAACCACTTGGCCTATCGATCGACTGGTCCAGAGAATTTGCAACTTGCGACCCGGAATATTATGGACATCAACAATCAATGTTCATTGATATGTTGGAGGCCGGCCTTGTTTACCGGAAAAACGCCACGGTTAATTGGGATCCTGTTGACCTAACGGTTTTGGCAAACGAGCAAGTCGAAAATGGATTGGGTTGGAGATCGGGCGCCGTAGTGGAAAGAAAAGAACTTACCCAGTGGTTTTTTAATATTTCCAAATATTCAGAGGAGTTGTTAAATGCTCTCGATAAATTGCCTGACTGGCCTGAAAAAGTTAGGCTAATGCAGAAAAACTGGATTGGAAAATCAAAGGGCTTGGAAATTGACTTTGAAATCCAAGAAGGGCCCACGGAATTTAAAACACTTAAGGTCTATACAACACGCCCAGATACACTTTTTGGGATGAGCTTTGCAGGCATATCTGCTGATCATCCTCTTGCCTTAGAGTTGGCAAAGTCTGACAAAAATCTGGCCAATTTTATAAAATCATGCCGCAAGACCGCTACTACAGAAGAAGCCTTGGAAACAGCTGAAAAAATTGGCTATAAAACTGCAATTAGAGTGATAAGTCCTCTGGACAATTCAAAATCCTTTCCGCTCTATGTAGCTAACTTTATTCTCATGGGTTATGGGACTGGTGCCATTTTTGGGTGTCCGGCCCATGATCAAAGAGATTTGGACTTTGCTCGAAAATATGATCTCGATGTTCCAACTGTCGTTTGCCCACCGAACATTAATGAGAAATCTTTTTCAGTTGAGAATGAAGCTTACACAGGACCTGGTCACATTATAAATTCGGACTTCTTGAATGGCCTTTCAATCGAAGAGGCCAAAATTTTGATTTCAAAGACACTCCATAAGAAAGGCGTTGGACTAGAAAAGACTAATTACAGGCTTAGGGACTGGGGTATTTCCAGGCAACGGTATTGGGGTTGCCCCATACCTGTTATACATTGTCCAAAGTGTGGTACTCTCCCGGAAAAAAAAGAAAATCTACCTGTTAAACTTCCACACAATGTTAGTTTTGACCAGCCTGGCAACCCCTTGAACAGACATAGTGAATGGTTGTCTGTCTCCTGCCCAACTTGTGGGGCAAAGGCAAAAAGAGAAACCGACACTATGGATACTTTTGTTGATAGCTCTTGGTACTTTGCCCGATTTACATCTCCCAATGCCAAAACTCCTACGGAAGATACCAGCATAGATTATTGGATGAATGTCGATCAGTATATTGGAGGAGTAGAGCATGCTATTCTTCATTTACTTTACTCAAGGTTTTTTGCTCGCGCCATGCACGAAACAAACCATATGCCACTGAAAGCTATTGAACCTTTTAATGCCCTTTTTACCCAAGGGATGGTCTGTCACGAAACATATCGTGATCAAGAAGGTAGATGGCTCCCACCAAATGAAGTAAAGGAAGAAGAAAAATTAAAAGCTAAAAGACAGTTTGTGAGCTTGAAAACAGGAAAACCCATTCAAGTCGGACCTTCCATCAAGATGTCTAAATCAAAGAAAAATGTTGTTGATCCAACGGATATCATAGAACAATTTGGCGCCGATACGGCGCGTTGGTTCATGATGTCAGACAGTCCACCCGAGCGGGATGTCGAGTGGACCACCTCTGGAGTGGAAGGAGCCTGGAGGCATTTACAAAAAGTTTGGCGTTTATCTTTCAAAATATATTCTGAAGCAAAAATCGAAAATAATATGAAAGAATATGAACCTACCCTAAATGGGGATAGCCATCATGACAAATTGTTGCAGGACACACATAAATCTATAGAAAATGTTACCAAATGCCTGGAAACTTTTGCCTTTAATAAAGCAGTCGCTCACCTTTATGAATTAACAAATTCCATCTCTAATTCTAAGGCTTCTCTCTTGGCCAAAAAATATTCAATAAGAATATTGGCTCAATTGATGCAACCAATTACTCCCCATCTGTCACAGGAAATTTGGTCTTTTTACGGTTCAGCTTCTTTTATATCATGCGAACCTTGGCCCAAACCCGTTTCAGAACTTATCAAAAGCGAGGACCTCATTTATCCTATTCAGGTTAATGGTAAAAGGAGAACAGAAATAGTTGTACCCAAGGATTTAAATCCAAAAGAAATAGAAATTCGCATTTTATCACTGCCGCAAATTGAGAATATTTTGAAAGGATCTAAACCCAAAAAGATAATAGTAGTTCCGGGTAGGATAGTTAATGTTGTTACTTAACAAAAATATTGGTGGCACACTCCTGCTCTTGTGTTTTTTAATTAGCTGTGGATTCAAGCCCCTTTCAGAAACTAGTATGAATAACTCAAATATTGTGGGAATGGGAAAATTTGATTTGTTTTTCCCAACGGATGAAATCAGCTTTACGATAAAAGAAGAATTATTGAAAGATTTAGGCTTTCCCGCGCAACCATCATACAAGATTTCGGTGGATAATGATCTAAAAAGCATAAAAGGCTTAATAACTAAAGAAAATGAAATTACTAGATATAACCTAGTTTTGAAAACAACTTTCAAACTGATTTCTTTAACAACAAATAAACAAATTTTTAAAAAGGTTATTATCTCTCAAACAGCTTATTCTGCGTCAAAAAATGTAACTGGCTTTGCAACAAAAACTGCTAAGGATAGCGCTAAAGAAAGATTAGCTAAAGATATTGCAAAAAAAATTACCATGGAACTATTAATGTTGAGCACGGAACTCTGAAATTGAGGTTGCATGAATCAAAACTAGTTCAGTTCCTGGAAAATATTCCAGAATCAAAAAAACTTTTTCTTCTTCATGGAACAATTGAGTCAAAAATTTTTTACTATCGAAAATTAATTGAAAGGAAAATATTAGGAAGTCGACCTCGAATGGAGATGCGTTTAGTTACGTTAGATAGAGTGCTACTTACTAAAGAGAAGAGTTTACTCCTAAATGAAATGAAAACCCGATCCTTATTTAGTGAAAACAAAGGCATACTACTAGAAAATGTAACCGAAAAAGATGCCACAATAATTTTAGAAACGCTTGAAAGGTTTGAAGAAGAGGATGCTTTTTTGATTATTACTTCAGGATTTCTAAACCAAAGTTCGAAATTAAGAAAGTATTTGGAAAACAATATCAATTCCTGCTCCATTGGATTT
Organism: Paracoccaceae bacterium; assembly: GCA_029243395.1. GTDB lineage: Bacteria > Pseudomonadota > Alphaproteobacteria > Rhodobacterales > Rhodobacteraceae > CACIIZ01. The sequence continues at coordinate 24,811 of JAQWSE010000004.1, forward strand.
TACCAAACAGAAATGACTTCTCTAGAGATTCAAAATCTGCTTCAAAGGTGGAAAGTAAAAATATCACAACCAGATGTAATAGAAGCTCTAAGAGATTTTTCAAAGAATTTTGACTTTTTAGAATTTAGACAAGAACTAAAAAAACTTGTCATTTTTAAAAGCTGTGATGAAAAACCCTTGACCTTAAACGAGCTAGAGAAAGTCTTTTCTTCTGAATCAAACCCAGATGAAAAAAAGCTTATAGATTCCTTAATTCAAAGAAATTCAGAGCCCCTTTTAAATTATTTTAAGAATTTTTCTGGAACTATAAAAAACCCAGTCGGCTTGATCACTAGGGCTACAAATCAGTTCAACATATTACACAAGCTCCAATGTCATGGAGGAAATCCCACAGATATTTTAAAGACAGTTTGGCCACCAGTACTAGGTAAGAATAAGGACAGGCTTATTGAAACCTCCAAGATTTGGAACAAAAATAATCTCGAAAATGCTCTTCAAATATTGCATAAGACAGACTTTACCTTAAGAGCGAATTCTAAAATTTCCTCCAAGACATTATTAATTAAAAGTTTTTTAGAGATTTGCCTATTGAATAATTAAAACTAGAGGCGAATATATAAGAGCTAATAATTCTCTTAGGCAAAACAAATGAGGAGACTCCTATCCATGACGAAAGAAAGTGCTGAAATAGCTGAAAATCTCCTCAGTTTATCTAAAAGGTTTGGTTCAGGACAAGCTGAAGTTTTAATTAGCAAGGGTAGAAGTTCCTCTATTGAAATAAGAGAAGGAGAATTAGAGCAAGCAGAAGGTTCCCATGGATTAAGCATCTCCCTGAGAGTAATTAACGATCAGAAATCAGCTGTCGTTTCCTGTTCTGATACCAGTAAAGAAAGATTGGAACAGCTAGCAAAGAAAGCCAATGAAATCGCAGCAGAATCCCTACCAAATCCATTCATTGGCTTAGCTGAAAATAATGCCTTAGCAAAACCATCAACTATAATTTCTATCGATATGGCAGAACCCGATGAATGGATTCTAAAAGATCCCTCAAAGCTGAAAGCAATAGCACTTAAAGCAGAAAAGGCAGCCCTAAGTTTAGATGGCATTTCTAAAACTGATGGGTGTTCTGCAACTGCTTCACAGAGTGAATTTTTTCTGGCTACATCGAATGGTTTTTCAAACGGTTACAATCAATCTTCTTATACCCTTGTCGCTTCTGCGATTTCTACCCATGATTCCAAAATGGAAAGAGATTATGCTTTTGAGCAACGCGTATACTTTGAAGATCTACCTAATCCAGAAACAATAGGCAAACTAGCCGCTAAAAGGGCACAGATGATGAAAGGGGCAAGAAAGCCTTCTACTGGAAATTTTCCCGTTATTTTTAATGAAAGAATTTCAGGCTCCATAGTAGGCCATATATTGGCTGCTATCAACGGTGAATCTATCACCAGAGGTTCCAGTTGGCTTTTAGATAGCATGAACAATAAAATACTCTCTGAAAATGTGGATCTCATTGAAGATCCTAGCCTCCCAAGGAGATCAGGCTCTCGGCCTTTTGATGCTGAAGGTCTGTTAACATCTAAAAACGCTTTCATCCAAAACGGTATACTTAAAAGCTGGGTATTGGATCTAAAAACTAGCCGACAACTAGGTTTAAAATCTACAGCAAATGCTACTAGGTCAGGGTCAAACCTACCCTCACCTGGAGTAGGAAATATAGAGTTAAAAGGTGGAGAACAGACGCTCCAAGAGTTAATTCAAAAAGCTGGTGAAGGCTTAATGGTATGTTCTTTGATTGGATCTTCAGTTAATCAAAACAGTGGTGACTACTCTCGTGGTGCTACTGGGTTTTGGTTTAAAGACGGAGAAATAACATACCCAGTAACTGAATGCACGATTGCTGGTAATCTAAAAGAAATGTTAAAAACCGTAGTTCTGGCAAATGATAGCAGAAAATATTTGTCTAGAAGAGTTCCCAGTATTTTAGTGGATAATATGACTATAGCAGGAAATTAAGAGCGATCATAATTTTGGGAGTGGGATAAAATCGGTGACCCTAAAAGCACCAAAATTTTGGTTTAGAAAAAAAGATGAAGTAAACATCCCAGCTTTACTCTTATCTCCTTTAAGTAAGTTTTGGGCATATAGTGTTAGGAGACGGGCACAATTAGGGTCCTGGAAAAAAATGCCAGTCCCAGTCATATGTATTGGTAACATCATCATAGGCGGATCTGGAAAAACACCCGTAACTCAAGCCATTCAATGTTTATTAACGGAAATGGGCCTACAACCTCATGTAGTTAGCAGAGGTTATGGGGGGAAATCAAAGGGACCCATATATGTTTCAGCTACTAGTACCTACTCAGAAGTTGGGGATGAACCTATTTTACTGTCAAAAACGGGACCTGTTTTAGTGTCTAAAAATAAAAAAAGGGGGATTTACAAAGCCTGCGAAAATGGGGCTAACGTTATCCTACTTGATGATGGATTCCAAAATACTAGTGTGGCTAAAGATTTATCCTTGGTAGTGGTGGATTCCAAAATTCTATTCGGAAACCAACGAGTGATTCCATCTGGCCCGTTGAGAGAACCTATTCAATCTGGCTTCTCTAGGGCTGGTGCTATAATTTTAGTCAATCATGATAAAAATAATATATCAAACCCAATTAATTTTGAATTTCCATCCAACATACCAATCATAAAAGCAACCATAAAACCCAAGATAAAATTAACCGCTTGGACTGGTAAAAGAGTTTTTGCATTCTCTGGAATTGCTCATCCTGAAAAATTTCTTGTTACTCTTAAAAATTTAGGTTGTGAAATAGTTGGAACATATAACTTTTCAGATCACTATCCCTACAAAAAGTATGACATTGCAAAGCTCAAAGTTAATGCCCAATCTCTTAATGCTAAACTTGTCACGACTGAAAAAGATTTCATAAGGATTCCGTTATCACAACAAGCAGACATTTCTAAGCTTCCAGTTCAAATTAAATTTGAAAACCATGCCGTGCTTAAAAAGCTACTAAATAAAATCCTTCTATGAAAAAAGTTATCGACCATTTTATTCCAAATTTTTCTCAATCATTTCCTTCAATTCCTCATAGGGTAAATTTCTAACAAGCTTCCCATTAATCAAAAAGCTAGGCGTACTAGAAATTCCATCTTTAGTTGCATTTTCTTGGAAAGATGCCACCATTTTTTCAGCCAAAATGTCGTTTTGCATGCAGGCAAGAGACTCTTCGTTCGTTAAGCCTGCCTGCCTACCAATAGATAAAAGTCCATCTTTAATCTCATCTATGTTCCCTTGAGCCCAGTCCGATTGTTTTTTGAAGATAAGATCAATCATTGGAAAATATCTTTTCTTGCCCTTACAACGTGCAAGAAGTCCTGCCCAAAGTCCTGGACCATCAAAATAAACTTCTCTGTACTCTAGCTGCAACAACCCTTTCTCAAGGTAATCTAATTTTATTTTCGGCAAAACTTCTAAATGAAAGGTTGCACAATGAGGGCATGTAAAAGATGCATATTCAATAAACTTTACAGGAGCATCAGAATTTCCAAGGATCATTGCAGAAGTTAATTTGGGATCTATATTGCCACTATTTTCTTCAGAATGACTTGCCGCACCAAATAAAACAATTAGCAAAAAAATAGTGACACTATAACTTATTATATTTCTCGTCATCATTAACATAAAATCCTTATTTTTAATTGTTTTTAAGTTTGGTTTTTTGTCGCCTGAAGTCTTCCTATGTTTGTCTATTATATTTTTGCCTCCTATAAAACCAATTTCTTTGCATCGATTCGAGTATTGTCCTCAATTCAGGATCTGATGTCCTAATCTCAAACTTTTCTGCTTGATCGAAGTTAATTCCAATAGCTCTTTTAGAACCAATTTCATTTTTTTCAGTCCTTTTTTTATTTCCATTTCCTAATAGTTCCAGGTCACTACTTGTCTCAAATTTTATTTCCCTCACAGCCGTCCGTCCATAAAACTGGTTTATCCTTTCACAGATATTTTCAGCTCTCAATTGCATCTCTGGTCCTAAAGCTGAATTTATTCTTACCGTTAAAACAGCGCCATCATTTCGTCTTGAAAATCTCATCCTGACTGGACATGTGAATGCCGAAATGTCATCCCCAATAATCTCATTCCACTTTGTAAAAAGAGTATGGTAAATAAACCGCCTCTGCCTTAAACTGTCATTCATTATTTCTTCAAGAAATTTGGAGGCTTTTTTCAAATTTTATTCCTTCTATACTTCCAAAAAATGATAGTCCATCTTGAATACCAAATTAGACCATAATACCCCTCCGGTAAACCAACTAGATGTCAATAAGAAATTGATAAAATGGTATGACGAGAGTGCAAGAGAATTTCCCTGGAGGGTTCCACCCATCTCTTCTAGGAAAGGGACAAAACCTAATCCTTATCATGTTTGGCTCTCCGAAATAATGCTTCAGCAGACTGGTGTTAAGGTTGTAGAACCTTACTTTCTAAAATTTATCAATAAATGGCCCAATATTTCCGATCTTCAACAAGCTAGTGAAACTGACATTTTAAATCTTTGGTCAGGCCTTGGATATTATAGAAGAGCTCGGAATTTAAAGGCCTGTGCTGAGATAGTTTGCACTCAATACCAAGGCAATTTTCCTAAAAATGAAAAACTTCTTTTAAAATTACCTGGCATTGGAAAGTATACGGCTGCTGCTATTCTTGCTATAGCTTTTGGAATTCCATCTGTCGTTGTAGATGGAAACATAGAAAGAATTGTCGCGAGGTTATTTGCCCTGCATGGCACTCTAGAAAAATTAAAGTCCCAAATCCGTAAACATATGATGATTATAAGCTGCAATGATCGGCCAGGGGATTTTGCTCAAGCCATGATGGATTTAGGTTCTACAATCTGCAAACCTATTAATCCTAAATGTCTAAATTGTCCAATTTGTTTCTCATGCAATGCCTACAAGAACGGAACCACTCAAGTTATTCCTGAAAGGGCAAAAAGAAAAACAAAAGTCTTGAGAAAAGGATTTATTTATCTGGCAATCACAAAATCTAACAAAATTGCAATGGTCGTCAGACCGAGTAACGGTTTACTAGGTGGCACGACATGTCCACCATCAAGTGAATGGAATATTGGAGAATACCCCGAAAATAACCCTCCAATTGCTGGCACATGGGTAGAGTTAGATACGAATGTAAAGCATTCCTTCACTCACTTCAATTTAGAGTTACGAGTAATGGTTGCAACCATATCCTATGTGCCTAAAGGTTTCTTTTTAAAGCCTTTTAACAGTTCGACCACTAATTCTTCCCCCTCAGTAATGAGGAAAGCTCTTAATTTATTGTTAGAGAATAAGAATTTCTAATGCAGGTCCGGGTTAGAATCTTGTATTTCAGCCCTCACTTTTTGCCGAAGTAGATCTATTGGTGCACTAGTCCCATCAATCTTGAAATGCCAATATGCCCACCCATTACATGATGGCAGACCTTCCAAAATAGCACCTACTTGATGGATAGATCCCTTTGCATCGTGCGCTATCAAGCTTCCATCCGCTCTTATCTTGGCTATATATCTGCCATTATAAGAATGTAAATCTTGTCCAGGACTTAAAATACCTCTTTCTACAAGAGAACCAAAAGGAATACGTGGCAAATTTCTCTTTCCCTTAGATACTTCCAAAGCATTATCATCATAGGGTGAGATGTCTTCAATCCTTTTTTCTGCAACACGCACATAATTTTCGTTTCTTTCAATGCCCAAAAATTTTCTCTTTAATTTTTTGGCCACTGCACCAGTTGTTCCTGTTCCAAAGAATGGATCCAAAATTAAATCACCTTGGTTAGAGGATGCGATCAAAATACGATGCAAGAGTGCCTCTGGTTTTTGGGTTGGATGCGCTTTTTTCCCATCATGGTCTTTTATTCTTTCCTTACCATTACAAATGGGAATCACCCAATCTGATCGCATCTGTAATCCTTCATTTAATTCCTTAAGAGCTTCGTAATTAAAGGTGTATTTAGAATTGTCCGATTTCGAGGCCCAAATAAGAGTTTCATGTGCATTTGTTAGTCGTGTTCCATGGAAATTAGGCATGGGATTGGATTTTCTCCAAACTACATCGTTTAAAATCCAAAAACCTAAGTCCTGTAATATCGTACCGAGTCGAAAAATATTGTGATATGACCCAATTACCCAAATAGCCCCATTAGGTTTTAGAAGTCTCCTGGCTTCTCTGAGCCATTGATCGCAAAAAGAGTCATAATGCCCAAAACAGTCAAACTTGTCCCAATCCTCATCGACTGCTTGAACTTTTGAATTATCAGGCCTATGTAAATCACCGCCTAATTGCAAATTATATGGTGGATCAGCAAATATTAGGTCTACAGACCCACCTGGCAATGTTTTCATAACGTCAATAGTCTCCCCACACAGGATTCTATCTGTCTCAACTATTTTTTGATGAAAATCTTTTACTTCTACCAATTTAGTAACTCTCATCCCAATTAAATATACTTGGGCTGAACATGATTCAAAACGTGAATCCTGTCAAATACTTTTTATAATCAATGGGTTATTTAATTTTCTTCACACAATATGTTGTGTATTGGCTTGAATGAACGCCTATGACTTGGTGTTAATCCTATATTTTTCATGGCTAGAAAATGTGCTTTAACTCCATATCCGGCATTCTTATCCCAAGAATAGCCTGGATATTTTATGTTTAATAGGGACATATGATTATCCCTCACAACCTTTGCTACAATAGATGCGGCGGAAATCACTGGAACAAGCTGATCTCCCTTTACGATTGGTATAGCTCTATTTTGTAATCCCTTTGGCACCACATGGCCATCTATCATTATAGTATTAGGATTAAGCGATAACGCAGATACAGCTCGCTCCATTGAAAGAAATGTAGCTTCAAGGATATTCATTTTTTCTATCTCCTTGACCGAGGAGAATCCTACTCCAAGAAAAGCTGTCCTCTTTAAGTGGTTAAAAATTTCCTCCCTTGCTCTCCTTGTCAATTTCTTAGAATCTTTAACACCGATTAATTCAGTGAAATCACCAAGTACTACCGCTGCCGAAACTACTGGACCGGCCCAAGAACCCCTTCCAGCTTCATCAATACCAGCTACTATACCTTCATTATGATTATATGAAATCATCAGATTTTAAATTCCAACGCCACTCATTATTTAGACTATTGCCAAATTTCTAAATTTTTTACTATTTAATGAAAAATTAAACTTTTTTATTATCATCAGATTTTTCCCAGCATTATTTGCTTGAATCCAACCCATTTTCTAATAATTCAACAATAAAACCGGGCCTTTGGCGATCCCGACAGGATTCGAACCTGTAACCTGCCCCTTAGGAGGGGGCTGCTCTATCCAGTTGAGCCACGGGACCGTGATACATATGATTAACCTAATTTAACTAAACCACAACAGAGTTAATAAAACAGCCATAGAACCCAGTATCAAGCCCAACAAAATCCCTCCCACTAAGGCCGGTAATCTTCTTTTGTAAGGCTTCGGAGGTCTAAAATCTAATGCTCTACGAAGTGATTTTTCAATCAAATATGGTGCATGAGAACCAAACTTGGAAACAGCCTTGACGCTTTGCGCTATGTCATTCAACAACGCCTTTGGCCCAAGACTCTCCCTAATATACAATTCTACTTCTGGATGAGCTACTTCCCACATATTCAAATTTGGATCCAGACTGCGTGCTACACCTTCGACAACTACCATCGTCCTCTGAAGTAAGAGTAACTCTGTTCTTACCTGCATTCCAAATCTTTCTGTGACCTCAAACAAATGGGCTAGAAGCTTGGCCATAGATATTTGATTTGCTTCCATACCAAATATTGGTTCCCCAACTGATCGCAAAGCCTGTGCAAATTCATTAATATCCTCTTCATAATCAACGTAACCAGCTTCAAAATGGACCTCCGCAACTCTTTTGTAGTTCTTAGATATGAATCCATTTAGAATTTCTGCATACACACGTCGAGTATATAAGTCTATTCGCCCCATGATCCCAAAATCCATGACTATCAAATTACCAGATTTTCCACACCGTAAATTGCCTTGATGCATATCTGCATGAAAAAACCCATCACGGAGTGCATGACGTAAGAATGATTGGATTATTAATCTCGCTAATTCCGTTAAATTAATTCCATGACTCTTCAGGGATTTTACATCACCCAATGAAATTCCCTCAACCCATTCAGTTGTCATAATTCTTTTACTACAGAGATTCCAAACAACCTGCGGAACTTGAAAATCCTTGTCATGAGCAGTATTTGAGAAAAACTCCGCCGCTGCAGCACTTTCCATTCTTAAATCTATTTCTGATCTCACAATTCCTTCAAAATATCTAATAACTTCCACTGGTTTTAATCGCCTTGAAGCTGGTGATAAAATTTCTATAAATCGTGCTATAAAATAAAAGGCATCAATATCCCTGAGAAAGGCCTTTTCAATTCCTGGCCTAAGTACTTTTACTGCCACTACTTCTCCAGTAGAGGATACCTTAGCTTTATGAACTTGCGCTAAGGACGCAGCCGCAGCGGGTGCAGTAAAATCCGTAAAAACGTCGTCTATCTTAATCCCAAGGTCTGATTCAATTGCTATAATAGCCTGTTTTTGACTGAACGGTGGAAGGGCATCTTGAAGAATACTAAGTTCCTTAGCTAATTTTTCTCCCACTACATCGGGCCTTGTTGATAATAATTGACCAAACTTTATGTAGGCAGGTCCTAAAGCTATCAGCGCCCTCAGCACTGGTGAGTATTGCTTATCTCCCTTTAGGCCAAAGATCTTAAATGGCCACGCTAATATTCGTGCAGACATCCTTATTGATACAGGAGCCTCAAGTGTGCTTAGGGCAAGCGCCATAGCACCAGATCTTTCGAAAGTCGCACCTGTACGAATAAGTCTAAATATATTGTGAGGTCCTCTCATATTATATTTTCCATGCAGAATGCAGCGCGGCAACACCAAAAGACAGGTTCCTAAATCTAACTTGTTTAAACCCTTCTGTTTTGATCATATCTAAAAAATCTTCCTGGTCAGGAAATTTTCTAATACTTTCAATCAAGTATTGGTAGCTGTCTCTATCATTAGTTACCATTTCACCCAAGAATGGAATTAAATTAAATGAATATTTGTCATATAACCAAGACAATATTTCGTTATCAACCTTCGAAAACTCCAAAATCATTAAGCGCCCGCCAGGCCGTAAGACCCTATAAGCTTCTGAAAGAGCTTTTTGAATATCAGTAACATTTCTGATTCCAAAAGAAATTGTGTATGCATCGAACGAATTTCCTAAGAAAGGCAAATGTATAGCATCCCCACAAACCCAATTGACCTTCAACCCTTTCTTATTTGTATTTGCTCTCTTTTTTCCCTCTGAAACCATTGACTCAGTTATATCAAGTATAGTGGCGTTTGCAGAGCCTTTTGCCCTCTTTAGGAACTCAAATGCTATGTCACCCGTCCCTCCAGCCACATCGATTAAACTCTGTCCAGGCCTTGGAGCAAGCCAATCTAACATCCATTCCTTCCACAACCTATGAACTCCCCCACTCATTATATCATTCATCACGTCATATCTGGAAGCTACACTAGTAAAAACATTCCTCACCAGCTCAGATTTTTGGGAATCTTTCACCCGGGTAAAACCAAAATCTGTGAATCTATTTTTCAAGAGAAACCTTTCTTTTGCATCAATTTTGCATCAATGTAATGCAATCATACCTTTCTTGGATGGAGGCACTAAGTCAACTCAAATCTTAAGATCAAAAGCACTTAAAATGTTTATCTCAGTCTTTCCGTATTTCCTCTGATCAATTAACTTCAGATCACAACTTAATTCACTCTTGATTTCCTTTTCCAAGACAAATATAGCATGCCTCTTTACCCAACCATACTTCAATAAAATTGAAATTGCTCTGTCACCAAGGTTTTTCTCATAAGGAGGGTCTAAAAAAACTAAATCACTCGCAAGATCATTATTATGGCTAAGGTCTAAAATATCTATCATTGTAAACCGTGAAGATTTTTCTGCACCAAGCTTACTTATGTTTAGCAATGAAATTCTTTTGGCCGCACTAGATTTGTCAACAAAATGACAAAAATCAGCACCTCTAGATAAAGCTTCCAAACCCATAGCCCCAGTTCCACAAAAAATATCTAAAACTCGGGCACCCACTAAAGGGTTACCGGTATTTAAATTTTCAATAATATTGAATATATTTTCTTTAACACGATCAGTTGTGGGCCGAATCATTGGTGCTTTATTCAAGTCAAAAGAACTTTCTAACCTCCTTCTTTTCCATTTACCTCCAATGACCCTCACAAACTAACCTCTTAACAAACTTTTTACATTAAAGCTTACTGATCTTATGTTTTTTGGATCTGGTGTTTGACCCCTTTCTATCAACTTTTTTCCAACCATATAACTAATCGGATCATTGATCGCATCGACTGACTTAAATTCACCATCTTTGTAATACCAATGGGATATTCTTTCTCCATCTATTCTTTCTACCACTTCGGTGTAACCAGCGTTTAACCCAGCAATCTGCAGTTTTATATGAAATTGGTCTGACCAAAACCAAGGTAAGGCATTGTAACGAGAACTGTTCCCTAGAATAGCGTTGGCAGCTACTTCTGATTGTTCAATTGCATTTCCCACCGATTCTAATCTAATTCTTTCTCCTTGATATGGAAAATTAGCACAATCACCTGCTGCAAAAACATTTGGATCACTTGTGCAACAACGATCATCAACGAATATCCCGTTTTGAATCTCTAGCCCAGCACTTTCTGCTAGCTTAACATTAGGTTCTATTCCGATGCCTACGACAAAAAAATCAGCAAAAATAGTTTCTCCCTTAGCAGTCAATACGCCCTTTAAATGATCCCTTTCCGTGATATAATCCTTAACACTTACATTTTCTCTTATTCTAACTCCATTTTTAAAATGAAGATTTCTAAAAAAACTAGCGGTGATTTCAGAAGACACCCTTTTCAAAATTCTTTCTTGAGCCTCTATGATAGTTACTTCAAGGCCAAGCTTGCGAGCGACTGCAGCCATTTCCAAACCAATATAGCCTCCTCCTATAATCAAAAGAGATCGCTTACTTTTAAACTGCTTTGATATTGCCTGTATATCTTTAATGTTGCGGACATAATAAACGTTCTTTGTTTTATTTATAATCTTATTAGGTAATTTTCTTGGACTTGATCCTGTACCAAGAAATAATTTTTTGTAGGGTAAATTAAAACCATCTACCAGTTCAATCTTACGCTTATTAGTATCCAGTTTCACAGCCTGCTTTCCAATTATAATATTGATGCCGTTATCTTGATAATAATTTTCTGGTCTTAAGAACAATTGCTCCTGTTTCATCTCTCCTAAAAGAAATTTTTTTGATAAAGGTGGTCTTTGATAAGGAATGGTATTTTCACTACAAACTAATGTGATCACACCTTTATAACCCAATGCTTTTAGCTTTTGAACGAATGAAAAGCTTGCTTGTCCTCCACCTACTGCAACTATGCCAACCATAAAATTAATATTTGTAGAAACCTATGTGATTTTTTGTGATAACGTATCTAATTACCAAAGATACAAAAAAAATAACTTATAGGCCAGAACAATGAGCATTAAAGTTGGTGACAAATTTCCTCAAGGCACTTTAGCTTTTTATGAATCTAAATCATTAAAGACAATTCAAATAGATGAAATTTTAAGAAACAAACGTGTTATCATTTTTGGTATGCCAGGAGCCTTTTCCCCTACCTGCTCCCAATACCACATACCAAGCATAATAAACCAAATAGCAAATTATAAAAAAAAAGGAATAGATGATATTTTTTGTCTAGTAGTTAATGATATTTACGTGACAAGCATTTGGGCAGAACAGACTGGTGCCACTCAAGCTGGATTGACGATATTAAGTGATCCAAGTGGTGCCTTAGTTAAAAAAATAGGAATGGCATTTAATGCCCCAGCTATCGGGTTTTTAGATAGATCTGTTAGATTTTGTGTACTACTAAACAATGGGATTGTAGAGCAAATTTTAAAAGAAACTACTACCGGTTCATGCGACATTACTTCTGGAGAAAATATCTTGGCCTTGATTCAATGAAACTTAATCAATTTCTCTCAATTTTATGTTGCTAAAAAATCCATTTTTCTTGCCATCTGTAAGTCTAAATCGCTGAGTCCAGCACAATCATGAGTTGTTAAAATAACTTCAACGTTTTTGTAAATATTAAGCCATTCGGGATGATGATTCATTTTCTCAGCACATATTGCAACTTTTGTCATCCAGGCAAAAGCTTCAATGAAGTTTCCAAATTCAAAATTCTTGCTAATTGCATTCCTTTCCTTTAGATGGGTCCATCCACTTTTAGAAAGTGCCCTAAGGGCATTTTCTTTATCAGGCTCTAATAATCTTAATACCATTTTCAATCACCAATTTATTTAAAAGGGCTTTCTTTTAACATAATATCTCGGTTATTTGATACTACTTCTCCTTCTTTTTGTAAATAATCCCCCACGGCCTTTTCAAAGTTTTCATCTAAAAACCAATGAAGAGAATAGACGAAACTTGGAAGATATCCCCTGCTCAACTTATGCTCTCCTTGGGCCCCAGCCTCTATTCTTTTTAACCCATTTTCTAAAGCATATTCTATGGCCTGGTAATAACAAAGTTCATAATGCAGACATGGATAATACTTCGAGGCACCCCAATACCTACCGAATAGGGTTTCTTTTCCCAAAAAATTCAGTGCACCAGCTATAGGTTTATCGTTTTCCATTGCCAAAACTAGTAAAATTTGATCAGACATTGTTTCATGTATTATAGTAAAAAATTCTCTCGTTAAATAAGGATATCCCCACTTCCTTTTACCGGTGTCTTGATAAAAATCCCAAAAACTATCCCAGTGCCTGGATTCAATATTTGAACCTTTAAGTCTTAAAATCTCACCCTTAGAATTCCAGAATGATTTGGCTTTATGACGCTCTTTCTTAATAGCTTTTCTCTTCCTACTTGTGAGAGAATTCAAAAAATCATTAAAGTCTTGAAATCCATTGTTTTCCCAATGAAACTGCAATGATTTTCTTAATAAAAAACTTTGACCTGAAAACTCTCTTGCTTCCTCATATGGCAAAAAAGTTATGTGAACAGATGACATATTGTTTTTCTTTGCCATAGTTACGAGTCCTGCAGTTAAGGCTTCGCCAGCCTGTTTTTCATAACTTTTCTTAATTAAAAACCTTTTACCTGTGGCAGGAGTAAAAGGAACACAAGACTGCAATTTTGGGTAATACCTCCCTCCCGCATTTTCAAAAGCGTGTGCCCAATTATGATCAAATATATATTCACCTTGGGAATGACCTTTGATATATAAAGGCATCACTGCGATGATTTCATTTGATAGCTTTGCAATCAAATGGCAATTGTACCAACCTGTCCCTTTGCCCACTGATCCGCTCAATTCTAGGGCAGAAAGGAAGTTGTAGGTAGTAAAGGGATCATATGGCGGTTTTCCATCAAATATTTCGGGACATGCACACAGGTCCCAGTCCTTTTGATCTATAGACTTGATGGAATCCAAAACTTCGACACGGATTTTTCCTTTAATCAATCTTTTTATAATCTCACTCTTTTGTTTGTGGGTAAAATCCTTCAAAAGTGATATTATCACACTTTTTTTTGACCTTTTTAGCCATTTCTTTAGTATAAACTGTCCAGGTCAAGACTTTTCTATTAACTCTAGTGTTTCTTTCATACAGTTCTTTCGAAAGGTTATTATAATAATGTGAAATGAAGCTAATTCCATAGGTGAACAAATTGGCTTCTTGTATTCCCAGTTTTTCATAATCGGACATCAAAGACCTTTTATTCTCGTCAAATACTTGAGTAATCAAACCTATAGGTGTATTAGGTTTGTATTTTGCCAAAGCTTTCAACAAACTCCAGTCAAAAGACATTAAAGCTAAAGGACCAGAATAATTCCTAACTAGATTACAAATTGCCTTCGCAATTAATTCGATATCCTGATCTATTTCTCCAGTCTTAACCTCTATTAACAATGAGACTCGTCCATCAACAAGAAAAAGAATTTCCTCAAGAGAAGGTAAAAACTCACCATTTATTAGAGACTGCTTAAACAAATCAGTAGCAAAACTTTCAGATACATTCATATTCTTCCTACAAAGCCTTACTAGACTCTGATCATGAAAAACTATTGGCACATAATCTTTTGATAACCGAACATCAATTTCTATACCAAAACCTAGATTCATGCCCTGAATTATTGATTGTCTAGAATTTTCTGGACCTTTACCACTCTCTGTTAAATTTCCGCAATCATGAAACCCCCGATGTGCAATTGGGTTTGCTAAAAAGCCATCTGGGAGATTAACAAAATTATTTCTCATAAATTAAATAACTTCAAAAAGGCCCTCAACTTCAACAGCAACACCTAATGGGAGGCTTGCACCAACAGCAACTCTCATGTGTTTTCCCTTTTCACCAAAAATCTCCACCATTAAATCGGAAGCACCGTTTAGAACTTTTGGATGATCTTTAAAGTCGTTTTCTGAGTTCACAAAACCTGCTAGTCTTATTACTCTCTTAAATTTTGAAAAATCTCCTTCCAAAGCATTGTTTAAATGAGCTATCAAAGACAGTCCGCATCTCGCTGCCGCTTTATAACCTTTCTCAACAGCCATTTGTTTTCCTAAAACTCCCGTTATAAGACCATTTTCATCACTTGATATTTGACCAGAAATAAAAAGTAAATTGCCGGTTCTGACAAATGGAATATAATTGGCTGCCGGGGCTGGTGCTTCTGGAAGCTTTAGGTTCAAAGCTAGCAATTTTTCTTGAAGATTAAACATTTGATTTTCTTTCAATTTATGATTTAAAAATGAGTAGAAAGATTTAATAACAAAATTGCTAAAAATGGAATATAATTAATATATTTAATCAGAATAATACTGTCAGTCATTAATCATAAACATGAGAAACTGAAAAAAATGAATCACGTTAAACAAGTGAACGAAGTTAAAACACCCATAAGAATTGAAAATACAAAGTGCCCATCAATAACTAGGCGATCACTTTTGATTCGAGGTACATTTTTTTCTAGTAGCATCTTTTTTTGTCTTCCTAGAAACACTGAGGCTAAGGATAAAAGAATCCAGAAAGCTGAAGCTCTTACAGAAAATATTTTCCAAAGCATTTTTAAAATAATTGGAGGTCCAGGTAATGAATATCAAAAGAGAAAGGGTTTGGTTAAATTATTTGAAAAGTACGCCGATGTTCCAATAATAGCTAGGGCAGTTTTAGGCTCACCGTGGCGACAGTTGAACAGCGTAGAGCGGGCTAACTTCATAGCTGCATTTAGGCAGTATCTAGCTAAGAAATATATTGCACAGTTTTCGGAATTTCTTGGAGCCAAAATGATGATTGAAAGAAGTCGAGACTCTGGTAGCAAAGCAGGGATCATGGTTGAAACACGACTTCTAATGCCAGGCAGTTCGCCTATAAAGGTCGGCTGGCAGGTTTCAGATGCTACTGGTAAGTTCAAAATGATTGATGTCAAAATAGAGGAAATTTCTTTGTTAACAACCGAGCGGGGTGAAATACGAAATCAACTATCGAAAGAGGGCGGATCCATATCACGACTGTCTACAGCACTTTTAAACTATTGATTATCCAACAACCTAATCTCCGAAGAGTGTGTTAAAAAGGGCCTTCAATAATGACTGGTTAGAGGTAGAATTAGTTGTCCTTTCACTATCAGAATCTTTATATATAGCAAATTGCTCATATTCTTGAGGAGTCATATAAGGAAGTGCAATAGGGGTACTGTCCTTGACAAGCTCTGTCATAATTTTTGACCATAGTTCTGCTGGCAGACCGCCCCCGGTAACACCCTCAAGAGAAGTGTTGTCGTCGTTGCCCATCCACACCCCACAAATAAACTCAGCATTGAATCCTATAAACCAAGCATCCTTTAACGACTGACTTGTTCCTGTTTTTCCGGCCAAATCCCAACCTGGAATTCTTGCCCTCATGCCGGTTCCCGTCTCGACAACGTTTCGAAGCATATATAAGAGAGCTCCACCCGCATGATCATCAATTACTTGCATTTCATCAGATCTATCGACACTCATTAATACTTCATCATCCCCCCGGATTCTTAAATCTATCCATCCAATAGGATTAACCCTCTGACCACTTGCAAGAAATCCTGCATATGCTGCTGTTAATTCCAGCAGGTTAACTTCCGATGCTCCCAAAGCAACTGCAGGCCCCTTTGCAATGGAAGAACGAATTCCGAAATCTTTCGCAATAGCACGAATTCTTTCAATACCAACCTCCGTAGCCAACTTTACTGCCACGGTGTTAATAGATTTTCCAAGAGCCTCATTAAGGGTCACAGGGCCTATGTAATCTTCTGTATAATTCTTAGGTTTATAAGTCTTAGAGCCAGAAACCTCTACCTCTATAGGTTCATCAACAAAAACTGCATTCGGACTGTAACCTTGATCTAAAGCAGCAGCATAAACAAAAGGTTTGAATGCTGATCCAGGTTGCCTAAGTGCTTGAACGGCCCGATTAAACTTGCCAGCTCCACCCGAGAAATCCCTGCCACCTAGCATAGCCCGAACTAAGCCATCCTTTGACATAACTACTACTGCTATTTCTGCTTTAGAACCTGTCTTAACAAAATCTTCGAATATTTTTCTTGTTGATTTTTCCACCATCCATTGGATTTTTGGATCAAAAGTAGTTCTGATGATAACATCTTCAGAGGTTGCAGAGGATAATTCTTTGGGAGCAGAGCCCATGATCCAATTCACAAAATATCCACCCACTTGTTCCGACGCTTCGTTAGATAATTCAGCTGGAGAAGCCTCTGCTAATAATCTTTCTTTATAGGTGATATGACCTTCTTTTTCCATCAGTCCTAATACTAGGGAAGCTCTTTCTGTTGCCTGGGCCAGATTATTGGTAGGGGCAAAACGACTCGGAGCTTTCAATAGCCCAGCTAGCATTGCCGCTTCTGCTAAATTAACCTCCCTAGCTGATTTATTAAAATAACGCTGAGAAGCGGCCTCAAAACCATATGAACCAGCTCCCAAATAAACTCTATTAAGATAAATTGATAATATCTCTGCCTTAGAATATTTGAATTCCATAGCCAGGGAAAATGGTATCTCCATTAGTTTTCTTGCTAGAGTGGGTTTACGGCACTCTGTTTCATTTTTGTTTTTATACTGAAGCAAACACAATAACTTTGCTACTTGCTGGGTGATAGTAGAACCCCCATGACCCTGCAACGGACCCCTACCCTCTTTGATATTAATACGAATAGCCCCTAAAATACCCCTAGGTGAAATACCAAAATGCCTATAAAAACCTCTATCTTCTACTGCGATAATAGCTTTTCTAAGTAAGGGACTCACTGTTTCCGACCGTAGAGAACCCTCAAATTGCTTTCCCCTCCAAGCAAAAACATCTTCGTTTTTGTCAACTAATGTAACAGAACCCCTATCGCGTGCATCAAGGAGATCTTCCATACTAGGTATTTGGAAAAAGAAATAGGCAACCACGGTCGAAAATAGTATTACAGAAAGTAGAGCAATCCTAAGAAAAAGCCAAAGCACCAACTTTCGAATTAGCGAGAACATTTTTTTTATAAAAGGGACCATAGTTTTCTTTTGAGGACTATTTACTGTTTTACGCTATAAGATCTAAGTTATTTTGATATCTAAATACAAATGAATTTTTTATGCTTAAATATTAATCATTGAATAAAATATGCTTAATATTTAACCGTCGAATACATTTAGCTTTCTTTTTCAACTCTATCCTCTTGGGTTCACAGTCTTTCAAAAGTATTCCTGAAATAATTTAACTTAAATTAAGACAGGAAAAAAATATGAAACTCATTATTGCAGTAATCAAACCTTTTAAGCTTGAGGAAGTAAGAGAAAGGCTTACCGAGATTGGGGTCCAGGGCTTGATGGTATCTGAAATCAAAGGATATGGTCGCCAGGGTGGGCATACTGAAATGTATCGAGGCGCTGAGTATGTAGTGAATTACATACCAAAAATTCGTCTAGAGTTAGTAGTCCAGGATAGCAACTCTTCTAAAGCAATAGAAGTAATTTCAAAAACTGCCAGAACTGGCAAAATTGGTGATGGGAAAGTTTTTGTCTTTAATGTCGAGGATGCTTTGAGGATCAGAACCGGAGAAACCGGTGACAATGCCATCTAGCAAATAATAAAATAATAAAGAAGTAATCTAATCATAGGGGGTTAAATGATAAACTCATTAAAAATATTGGTAACTGCATTAATAGCCTGTGGTCTCACAACCAAAGTCTTGTCAGCTGAAGAAATAAATTCCGATCTTGTATCAAACCACGCCGTTTTCATCCTAAATACTCTCCTCTTCCTGATCGGAGGTTTCTTAGTAATGTGGATGGCAGCTGGATTTGCTATGTTGGAGGCAGGTTTAGTAAGATCAAAAACTGTAACCACTCAACTGACAAAAAATGTGGCCTTATTTTCCATCGCTGCAATTTCATTTTATCTTGTGGGATACAAGCTTATGTACCCAGGAGACAGTTGGTGGATTAGTGGATATCTGGGCCCAATTTTCTCGGTTACTGTACTCGAACCAGTAGGGCCAGTAGTTGATCAAATTACAGCTCTAGATTCTGCTTCAGTTGGTTCAGATTTCTTTTTTCAGCTCATGTTTTGTGCTACTACAGCATCTATTGTTTCAGGTACGATAGCTGAAAGAATGAAATTGTGGCCTTTCTTAATCTTCGTGGTTTTATTGACTGCTTTTCTATACCCTATCGAAGCTTCGTGGAAATGGGGGGGTGGATGGTTACATGAAATGGGATTTTCAGATTTTGCAGGTTCAACATTAGTCCATGCTGCCGGCGCTTCTGCAGCCCTAGCCGGAGCGATAACTCTAGGACCAAGGTTAGGGAAATATAAAGAAAATGGTACCATTACACCTATGCCAGGATCTAATATGCCTCTTGCCACATTAGGTACTTTTATACTTTGGCTTGGTTGGTTTGGCTTTAATGGTGGTTCTCAGCTGGCTTTGGGAACAATCAGTGACGCAGTAGATGTATCACGAATTTTCACGAACACTAACACTGCTGCTGCTGGTGGATCTTTGGCAGCCCTTGTTCTCACACAAGTCATGTATAAGAAAGTGGATTTAACCATGGTTCTTAATGGGGCTTTAGCAGGCCTAGTATCGATAACAGCAGAACCACTGGCCCCCTCAATCGGAGGAGCCACTTTAATAGGAGCAATAGGAGGAGTGATTGTTGTCTTTGCGGTACCTTTATTAGATAAATTAAAGATAGATGATGTCGTCGGGGCAATTTCAGTCCATGGAGTTGCAGGAATCTGGGGTACTCTTGCGGTTGCATTTAGTAATGGCAGCTTAGGTGTGCAAATAATGGGAACCGCTTCCATCTGCATCTTTGTTTTTGTTTTGTCACTTCTCATCTGGCATGTGCTTGATGCCATCATGAAAATACGGGTGAGTGAAGAAGATGAATTGAATGGTTTGGATAATAGCGAATTAGGAATAGATGCTTATCCTGATTTTTCTAAAAGTTAGTGACTTCTTCCCCAAGAAAACCCCAGCTCTTCGTTGGGGTTTATTTTACATTAGCCATAACTTGTTCATCTAAAACCACCCCTTGTTGTGTATTTCCATTTTTTAGCAATAAATTTTCCTACGAAACTACTTTTTTATACGAAGTGCCATAACCAAAACTCAGTTTCACTTGTTGTTAAACGTGATTTGTGTCTTCCAAATCACAAATTCAATCACAGTTGGTACAAATGAAAGAAAAAAATAACACTATAATAAAAAGAAGGATTGAAATTACCCTCAAATTCGTTGTAATCAATAGTAAGGCTTAGATTAAAAGTCTTAAAAAGAGTTTAAAAAGGGTGGAAAAAATGACAAACAAACCAATGACTAAAAGCCAGCTTGTAGCCAATCTAGCAGAATCGACTGGTTCTGACAAAGCATCAGCAAATAGAATGATCGATGCCTTGTCTGCAATAATTAGCAAAGAAGTTGCAGGCGGAGGTGCCGTAACCTTACCAGGCATAGGAAAGTTTTCTTGCCGAGCCCGCCCAGAAAGAATGGTGCGAAATCCAGCTACTGGAGAACAGATGAAAAAGGCTGCTGATAGAGTAGTTAAAGTATCAATAGCAAAAGCACTTAAAGACGTGATAAATCCTTAAAATTCAAATATCCAGAAAGGCCACTTGCTTAAGTGGCTTTTCGCATCTAATTTGCTTCAAAAAACAAAAAATACATGAAACCAAAATCCATGATCATGGGCCTGGTATTTGTGGTCCTTTGGTCAAGTGCATTCACTTCAGCTAAAATTATCGTGGAATATGCACCCCCCTTGTTAGCATTAGCAGTTAGGTTTTTTTTAACTGGCCTAATTGGTTTAACTATTTCGAAGATTTTTTTCACAACAAAAAACCTGAACCAGCTTGAATGGCTTTCTTTAATAGGTTTTGGTATTTGTCAAAACAGCATCTATCTGGGTCTTAATTTCGTTGCCATGGGAAATATTGATGCCTTCTTGGCCGTTGTAATAGCAAGCTTGCTACCTATATTTGTGGTCGTAATTTCATGGATTACACGAATAGAAAAAATTGGTTTCCTAGGAATTGTTGGAATGCTTTGCGGTTTAATCGGGTGTTGGATCATATTAAGTCAAAAAATCTTAATTCTTTCAAATCTAATTGGCATAATTCTATGCTTAATAGGTACACTAGCTCTTGCATTAGCCACACTATTGGTTAGAAATACCATCTCCCAGAAAAGTCAGCTCCTAAGAATAGTCAGTCTACAAATGCTTGTTGGAGGTTTTCCATTAATTTTAATTTCATTCATTATGGAGCCTTGGGCTGTTCAATTTTCAACCTCTTTTGTTCTAGCTTTTCTGTATACTTGTTTTTTCCCAGGTTTAATTGCAACTATAATTTGGTTTAACTTGGTCAGGAAAGAAGGTGTAATTCGAGCATCTTCATTTCACTTTTTAAATCCACCTATGGGAGTTTTAATAGCTGCATTAGTTTTAGCTGAAAATATTACCACCAATGACATTTTGGGCATAATCACTTTAATGTTAGCAATCATACTCATACAAATATCAAAGGTCACCAAAAGTCTAAAAATCTAAATTTGAAACATTTAAAGCCTGTTCCTGTATGAAAATACGCCTTGGTTCAACATCATCACCCATCAAATCAGAAAAAGTGCTCTTTTCCTCTGTAGTATGTTTTATTTGCACCTGCAAAAGAGTTCTCGCAGCTGGATCAAGGGTTGTTTCCCATAATTGATCTGCATTCATTTCACCTAATCCCTTATACCTTTGTAAGCTTAAACCTTTTTCACCCTCTTTCAAAATTAAGGTTAATAACTCTGATGGCGAATTAACTTTGCAATCTTTCTCTTTTTTCTGATAGACCACCTCTTTTTCGAATGTCTCAAGCATTTCATCCTTTAGTCTGTGAAGCATGCCAGATTCTTTTTGAATTAAAGTTTCATTATCAAGAATATATTTCTGAGTTACTCCCCTAAGAGTGCGATGAATTTCCAATTCATTTTCTTCATTATAGTTGCAAATCCAACCCTTCTCAAATTGTGTTGAAATTAAGTTTAGTCGGTCAGCGATTTTTTTCCCTATATCCTTTTTCTCCACCGAAGGAAGATCTGGACTCAAACCACCAGCCATTGCAACTTGCTCAAAAATAAAACTTGGAACTTTCGGATTTAAATTGGTTAAGAGCTTAGTTATTCGTTTTGTCAATTCAACTACTCGTTTTAAATCGGCACCTGCTACACTTGAACCTTCACCAAAATTCAGCGTTGCTTCCTCAACACCCATTTCTATAAGGTAATTCTGGAGTGCTGCATCATCCTTAAGATAAACTTCGGATTTTCCTCGGTTAACTTTATATAATGGTGGCTGTGCTATATAAAGATAGCCTGCTTTTAATAATTCTTCCATTTTACGATAAAAAAAAGTTAGCAGTAGAGTCCGAATGTGAGCACCATCAACATCTGCATCAGTCATTATTATTATTTTATGGTATCTCAGTTTAGATATATCGAATTCATCCGCAATGCCAGTGCCTAAAGCTGTAATTAGAGTGCCAATTTCTTGGCTGGAAAGCATTCGATCATTTCTGGCCTTTTCGACATTCAATATTTTTCCTCTTAAAGGCAATACTGCCTGGTTTACTCTTGTTCTTCCCTGCTTGGCACTACCACCAGCACTATCACCTTCCACAATAAATAATTCCGATTTGGCTGGATCTTTTTCTTGGCAGTCAGCTAATTTACCAGGTAAATTAGCTATATCCATTGCACTCTTTCTACGGGTAAGTTCTCTAGCCTTCCTGGCAGCCTCCCTTGCTAATGCGGATTCAACTATCTTGGAAATGACAATCTTTGCTTCTGAAGGATTCTCCTCAAACCATTCTGAAATTTTCTCACTCAAAAAACTTTCTACCGCAGGTCTAACTTCTGAAGAAACTAATTTGTCTTTTGTTTGAGATGAAAATTTTGGATCTGGAACCTTTACTGATAAAACACATGTAAGGCCCTCCCTTGAGTCATCACCAGATAAAGATACTTTGTCTTTCTTTCCAAGCCCAATTTGCGAAAAGTATGTATTTATTGTGCGAGTTAATGCACCTCTTAACCCAGCCAAATGTGTTCCACCATCTCTTTGCGGTATATTGTTAGTAAAAGGGAAAACATTTTCATTATAGCCATCATTCCACCAAAGTGCCGCATCAATTTGAATGTTGTCTCTCTTGCCCGAAATAAAAATAGGTTCCATTATCAAAGATGAGCGTGATTTATCTATATATTTTACAAATTCACATACCCCCCCTTCATACTGCATCTTGATTTTTTTGTTTTCCGTCTGCCGTTCATCTGCCAAAAAAATTGTCAGTCCTGCATTAAGAAAGGCTAGTTCTCTTAGTCTTGCCTCCAATATCTTAAAACTAAAATTAATGTTTGAAAAAATATCTGATGAAGGGCGAAAAGTCACTTGGGTGCCTGACCTTGATTTTGCTGGACCAACAACCTCCAAGGGTTTCACAGTTGCTCCATTTTCAAAAAGTGCTATGTGTTCTTGATCATCCCGCCAAATTCTAAGTTCCAGATGCTCTGATAGAGCGTTTACAACAGAAACTCCTACTCCGTGCAGGCCTCCAGAAATTTTGTATGAGTTCTGGTCAAATTTACCACCAGCATGTAATTGCGTCATGATAACTTCTGCAGCAGAAATACCTTCCTCCGGATGGATATCAGTAGGGATTCCACGCCCATTGTCAACTACTGTAACATTTGAACCTCCCGTTAGAGAAACAGAGATTTCATTACAGTGCCCAGCTAAAGCTTCATCCACACAATTATCCACGACTTCATACACCATGTGATGTAAACCAGATCCATCATCAGTATCCCCTATATACATTCCAGGGCGTTTCTTTACTGCTTCCAGCCCTTTCAGGACCTTTATTGAATCTGCGTCGTAACTATTTTCTATCTGCTCATTTTTCACTATAAATTCCTTATTAACATCGTAAACAATTTCTATAGCTATGTCACGCCTCTGAAACCGGTTTATTTCTTATAAGTAAAAGTTTCAACTAATGAAGCAGCCTACGCCTTCTGATGTATATTTCAAATCAATGAAAAGAGAATCAAGATTTAGATCTTGAAAACTACGTCTTTCAGTTCCTGTAGCGAATATTTGGGCCTTAATTTTATGCAACTGACAAAACAAGTTTGCTAGATTATCTTGATCTAAGTGAGCCACTATTTCATCCAACAAAATAATTGGGGGTTTACCAAATTGATTACATATCGCTAAAGCATTTGCCACAAACAAGGATAGTAAAAGTGATTTTTGCTCTCCGGTAGAACAATATTTTGCTTCCATATTCTTGGCACTGTGTCTTACTAATAAATCAGATCTATGGGGACCTATTAGTGTCCTACCAGAAATTCTGTCTTTTGCCCGACTATTTACTAAAGCCTCAAGAAAATCTTCTGAATCTGAAATTTCTGGTGGGCTCAAATGCATTTCCAAGTAGGGAAAAAATGATTCCCCTTCTCTAATATTTTGTGTTTGAATTAAAATATCAATGACTTTTCTCCTATTAGTATCAATTCTATGTCCCACTTCAGCTAATTGTTTTTCAATAGCTAAAAACCAAGAAACATCAGTTTCATTATTTTTGAGAAGTTGATTCCGTTGGCGCAAAGCATGATCATAGAATAAACAATCTTTTGGATGGTTGGGGAAAAAACTCATCACCATTCTGTCTAGGAATTTTCTTCTTTCAGAGGACCTACCCGTCCACAAACGATCCATTGACGGCGTTAGCCAAATGATTTTCAATATGCTTCCAACATAATTTAATGGTTTTCTTTTCCCATCTACCCTAACAGTTTTTTTGCCATTATTTTCTACACCTATTTCTATTTCAAAGAACTCTTTTTCAACTTCAAATAAAGAAAAAACATTCCAATTTCCTAACCCCGAAATGGCTCTTAATTCATCAGAATTAGCAAAACGTAATCCTCTGCCAGGAGAAAACAATGATATTGCTTCTAGAATGTTTGTTTTACCTACCCCATTAGGTCCAGAAAAAAAAATAAAATTTGAGTTAAAATCCAAATCCAAGCTCTCATGAGACCGAAAATGTCTCAACCTCAAGCTTCTTAAATGCTGATTATCCACAAGTCGGCCTTCAAGTTATTCTAAACTCTCATAGGCATTACTACATAGATAGCACCAGTATCATCCATATCTTGCATCAAAGCAGGGTCACCTGACGATTGGAAACTAAATTCAACTCTTTCGCTATCAACCTGCGAGGTCAATTCTTGTAAATACCTAGCATTGAAACCAATTTCTAATGGTTCATCTGAGTAATCCACCAATAATTCATCTTCCGCTTTTCCATTTTCTGGAGAATTAACTGACAGATGTAATTTGCCTGAGCTGAGAGACAATTTTACCGCACGGGACTTATCTGAACTCACTGTCGAAACACGATCTACCGCTTCTGAAAAATCTGCTGCATTGACTTTCATTTTCTTTTTATTGTTTACAGGTATAACTCTCTTATAATCTGGAAATGTTCCATCTACAACTTTTGAAGTTAGGGTCAAATTATGATTTGAAAATCTGATTTTATTATTTGATACTGAAATAGTGATGTCGTCACTTCCAGTTTCCAGTACCATTCTTAATTCAGAAACTGTTTTTTTAGGCACTATTACACCACTGAATAACTTCATACCTTCAGGCGGATCAACGTCTATTTGAGCCAATCTATGGCCATCTGTTGCTACTGCCCGCAAAAAATGACTCCCCCCCTCTTCATATGGATGAAAATATACACCGTTTAGGTAATAACGAGTCTCTTCTGAAGACATAGCAAACTTTGATTTATCAAAAAGCCTCTTGATGACTTTAGCGGCAGCAACAAATTCGTTTTCATAATCTTCAGAAGCCATAACTGGAAAATCTTCCTTTGGCAAAGTAGAAAGAAAAAAACGCGATCTAGATGCTGAAATTTCTAACTGATTAGAACCTGCATTCCCAGTTAATTGTATTAAGGCTCCATCAGGAAGTTTTCTAACAATTTCATGAAAGGTATTTGCCCCAACGGTTAAAGCCCCAGGAATTTCAACAACTGCCTTCACTTTATCCAAAACTTCTATATCTAAATCTGTAGTGCGCAAAAATAATTGATCATCCCGAGCCTCTATCAACACATTTGAAAGAATGGGAATTGTTGTTCTTTTTTCTACTATGGATTGTACTCTTCCCATAGCTTTGAAAAGTTCAGTCTGTTCAATACTAGCCTTCATAACATACCGCCTACAAATCCTACTCAGATCCTACTACTAAAATTAACCTATTTTCAATTGAATTCTAACTTAAGCTTCTAACATTCTTCTGAGGATTTCTACTTCTTCAGCTATTTGAAGATCTTTATATTTTAAATCTTCAATTCTCTTAACAGCATGAATTACTGTAGTGTGATCCCGACCTCCAAATCTCCGACCTATCTCAGGCAAAGATTTAGAAGTAAGTGTTTTTGCTAAAAACATGGCCACTTGTCTAGGTCTAGAAACTACTCTTGATCTTCTTGCTGAAATCATATCACTCATTCGGAGATTATAATGTTCTGAAACCTTTCTAATAATTTCATCTATTGTAACCTTTCTTTCAGATATTCTTAGAATATCAGCTAAACACTCTTGAGCCATATCAATGTCCACTTCCCTATCTACTAATGAAGCATAAGCATAAAGCCTAGTAAGAGAACCTTCCAAAACACGAACATTCGAAGAAATCCGATGAGCTAAAAATTCTAAAATTCCAGAACTAATCTGAATCCCCGGATGAAGTTTACTTTGAATTTCAACCTTTGACTGAAGAATACCCAGCCTCAATTCATAATCCGTGGGGTGCAAATCTACTACTAGCCCCCATGCCAATCTTGATTTAATCCGTTCTTCCAAACCGTCAATTTCTCCTGGTGCTCTATCTGCAGAAATAACAATTTGTTTTCCATGTTCAACAAGAGCATTAAATGTATGAAAAAATTCATCTTGGGTACTTTCTTTTCCGGCTATGAACTGAACATCATCAACCATAAGAATATCAACCGAGCGAAACAACTCCTTAAACCCATGCATGTCCTTAAATCTTAACGCTTGAACAAAACGATACATGAACTGCTCAGCGGAAAGATATAGCATTCTTGTATTTGGATTTCTATTTTTTGTTTGCCAAGCTATTGCATGCATAAGATGCGTCTTGCCTAGCCCAACACCCCCATATAAGAAAAGCGGGTTGAATGTTACCGAACCTCCGTCAGCGACTCTCCTTGCTGCAGCATGGGCCAATTCATTAGGCTTCCCCACAACGAAACGATCAAAGGTAAACCTTTTATCAAGAGGCGAAGATGGCAATTCAATATCAGTAGAATTGATAGAAATTGCTTTAGCCAATACCTTATCTCTTTTTAGAGTGATTTCTTCTGCATAATTTCCTAACTCTTTTTGTTCTCCCTTTTTATTTCCAAATTCGAAAATCAAGGTATCTACATTTAAACCTTCTTTTCTAAAAAACATTTTTATTATTTCACTATAATTAGTTTCTATCCAATTTGCGATAAAACTACTTGGAACATGAAATGTGACTTTGCCTTCTTCGCATTTTATGTAGTGAAGAGAACTCATCCAATTATTAAAGACGCCTGCACCCAATTCTTTCTGAAGTAAAGTCCGAACGTTTTGCCAATCTTTGTCCATTTAAAATCCTTTAATTAGTATTTATAATTGCTTCCATGGCAAATTCGAACACTTCCAACCATTAAGAGTTCCTCTCTTAAAACTATCTGACAGATCTCCTTCAAAACCATATCTAACATTCACACAACAAATGTCATCAAATTCTTCATGAGAATGTTGGATCAAATTTTTCACTTCCAATGCTGCCTGCAAGGATCTGGCCCCAGAACGACAAAGAAAATATAAATTCTTGGCCTTGTCAAGGTTCACTTTCCTCAAAAAAGTTTCCAAAAATTCTGGTTTTTTTTTCATTTCTGGAAAGCTAGCCCATTCACAAAATATGACCTCGTTCTGCATATCTAAAGAATAAGGAACGCCAACAAAGTTCCACTCTGCATAACTCCTCACATCCACTAAAAAGCTACTCTTGCAACTCACTAGTTTTTCATAGACCCTATCAGGGTCAATCTCATCAATGCCATGTTGGGTTTCTTGATCCTTCAACTGATTATTCAACCAATGCTCCTATTCATGACATTTTTGTGATCTTAAATTCCACAACATTTTGTTTCGATTAAAACTCGTTTACAGAAAAAATTCAAAAGAATCGTTTTCCCTGATCTGAGATTAAACTTTGCTAGCTTTAGGAGCAATAGGACTGAATAGCGAACATCAAAAAAATTTGAAATTTATTTGCATGTAGCGGTTTTTATTTTGCTATAGCTTTCACTCTAGATGACAAACGAGAAATTGTTCTACTGATAGTGTTTTTGTGGAATAAGCCCTTAGTCACACCTCTCATCATTTCTGGCTGTGCCGCTTTTAAACATTCTGCTGCAACCTTTGGATCTTTTGCCTCAATTGCTTCTTCCACTTTTCTAATAAAAGTTCTTATTCTCGATCTCCTGGATTTTTTTATCTCAGTCCGTTTGATCGTTTGTCGAACTCTTTTTTTTGCAGAAACGGTATTTGCCATGGATAAACTCGCTGTCAGTAAACAATTATGTGGTGCTTACACAGACTTTTAAAGCAAGTCAATCAATATAAACTATTTGTCCATAAACTTAGGACTTCTTTTTTCGATGAATGCTGCCATGCCTTCTTTTTGATCCTCTTTACCAAATAGTGAGTGGAATTTCCTTCGCTCAAATAGTATACCTGTTGACATATTAGTTTGCTCTGAAAGCTTGATGGCCTCTTTTATAGCTAGGATAGTTAATAAAGATTTCTCTGATATTTTTCTGGCTAAATCCAAGGCACCTAGTTCCAATTCTTTTTCTGGCATTACTCTACTAACTAATCCCACTCGCTCTGCTTCATGAGCGTCCATGTATCTGCCCGACAAATGCATGTCCATTGCTTTTGATTTTCCAACTGCTCTAGGCAATCTCTGTGTTCCTCCAATGCCAGCCATCACACCCAAATTGATCTCAGGTTGGCCAAATTTTGCCGTATCAGAAGATAAAATGATGTCACACATCATTGCTAGTTCACAACCACCACCTAAAGCATAACCAGAAACCGCAGCTATAAGAGGTTTTCTAAATGAAGAAATGATATCATGTTCCTCAGTAAAAAAATCCTCCAAAAACATCTCTACAGAATCTTTTTTTTCCATTTCTTTTATGTCAGCACCAGCAGCAAAAAATTTATCTGTTCCTGTAAGTACTACAACCCTAACCTTAGTGTCCTTGTCAGCACTGCTTAGCACTGAGCACAGTTCAGAAAGCATTTTTTTATTTATAGCGTTAAGTGATTCTGGACGGTTTAACCTGATCAACAAAACAGAATCATGATCTTCTAATAATATTGTTTCATATGCCATTTTTTTTCTTAAAATCCTCGATAATTATTTTAAAAATCTTTATCACAATGAGTAGGTTAATTTATGGGGCCAAAACCTGCAAGAAATATTGCTTAGCATTATTGCTGACATTTTGAACAAAAAAAAGTGGACCTTCCTGACTGATTTACTCGCTGAATATTAGAACCACATTCATCTCTTTTGCATTTAAGACCTTCCCTAGAATAGACACTAAAGCTATTCTGGAAATAACCCAAGTCTCCTCCTACCTTTTTGAAGTCTCTGAGAGATGATCCTCCTGCTTCAATTGCTTTCCACAACATCTCTCTTATTGAATTTGCTAACACCTCACATTCAGAATCATCAATCTTTAAACATGGCCTGAAAGGGGAAATTCTTGATTCCCATAATATCTCACATGCGTAAATATTACCTAACCCCGCCAATAACTTCTGATCCATGAGGACTGTTTTTATATAGGATTTTTTATTTTTGATAGAAGATTTCAAAACTTCAGAAGAAAAATGATTCGTAAGTGGTTCTGGGCCCAGTTTAGAAAGCCACTGGTGAGAGTTAATTATCTCTGATTTGAATATATCAATAGCACCAAATCTTCTCACATCATTATAAGTCATCCGTTTTTGGTCAGAAAAATCAATTATAATGTGATCATGAGGTCCGGTAGGTTTAACCGTGTGAAAAAAAACCCCCATCTCCTTCGGTTTTTTTAAGTCTTTTTTTTCCTTTGATGTATCTGAAATTAGAATCCTACCAGACATCCCAAGGTGCATTATTAAAATATTGCCTGTGTTGAGCTTAAAAAGTAAGAATTTTCCCCTTCTATTTAACTCCTCAATAATAGAACCTTCCAACTTATCTTTAATCCCCAAAGGTATTTGCCATCTCAAATTTTCCCTAAATTGATGATATCTTAAAATGCGGTTACCAACGACGTGAGGCCTCAACCCACGGCAAACTGTTTCTACTTCTGGTAATTCAGGCAAAAAAGTCTCCAAAAAAAAGATCATTTCAATTCTACTAAATGAGATTATAGTTAGCTTTGATAATATGAAACCTTTTTATAGTAATATATTAATTGAGAAATATAATCATGGGAAAACTTGGTTTTTTTTATCATGAGGACTGTCTGAATCATCTGGTGCCAGCAGGGCATCCAGAAAATAACATTAGGCTTAATAAAATTTTGAGTAAGTTAAATTCGAAGACTTTGACTGACTTCAAATTGATGGAGCCAAAGCTAGCAGATGATGATCTGATAAAATTGGGTCATTCTAAAACTTATTTGGAAACCCTTTATGATCTCGTACCAACTTCTGGAATAATAAAATTAGACCCGGACACCTTCATGTCACCTGGAACACTGCGATCGGCAAAAAGAGGTGTTGGAGCTATTATAGCTGCCATAGACGGCGTGATAAACAATACTATTAGAAATGCCTTCTGTGCAATCAGACCTCCTGGTCACCATGCAGAAAAGGAAAAAGCAATGGGATTTTGCTTTCTAAATTCGGTTGGAATTGGAGCTAAATATGCACTTAGAAAGAAAGGAATTGAAAGAGTTGCAGTCATAGACTTTGATGTTCATCATGGGAATGGGACCCAGAGATTACTGTGGAATGAACCAAATTGCCTCTTTATATCAATACACCAGAAAATGTTATTCCCTCAAACAGGGTTTGAGGAAGAGACAGGTGTCAATGATAACATCTTAAACATTCCTGTATCACCTTTTTCATCTGGATCTAATTTAAGAACTTTATTTGATGAAACCGTTGTTCCTAAATTAAGTTTATTTAACCCAGACATTTTACTTATTTCCGCAGGATTTGACGGTCACATAAGTGATCAAATTTCTCAAACCTGCTGGTTAACAGAAGATTACACTTATATAACAAAAAAGCTCAAAAGTTTTGCAGAAAAAAATTGTAAGAACAGAATTGTGTCATCTCTGGAAGGCGGATATGAACTTAATAGTCTAGGAGAATGCTGTGAAGCACATATAAAAGCATTGATGGAGTAAAATATGGGAAAATTAGAAATCGCGGACATGAATTTTGAAGAAGCCCTCCAGGAATTAGAAATCATAATCGAAAAACTTGAATCTGGAGAGGTTCCTCTTGAAGAAACAATAACTTTATATGACAGGGGATCAGAATTGAAAAAGCACTGTGAGCTAAAATTACAATCTGCTGAAGAAAAAATACAGCGAATTAGTCTATCACAAAAAGCTTCTGGGGACCTGAAAATTGAAGACGTATAAACAAAACACAAGCGCTGAATCAAAAGAATTCTTGGAAGAGCTTGTCGTTTCTTCTTCAGAAACAAATGCAAAACTTTTGAAACTTCTCCCAAGCACTGAAAATGAGAAATTATTTGCAGCAATTAACTACGTGATATTTAGTGGAGGAAAAAGATTTAGAGCATTTTTGACTTTACAATCTGCCAAGCTTTTCGACGTTCCAAGGGAGCAAGCTCTGCAGGCTGCTGCGGCTGTCGAACTAATCCATGCCTATTCACTAGTTCACGATGATCTACCTTCAATGGACAATGATGACATGCGGAGGGGAAAACCTACTGTCCACATAAAATGGAATGAAGCCACTGCCATTTTGGTAGGCGATTGTCTCCAGGCCTATGCTTACGAAGTACTCTGCTCAAAGAAAACCCATCCTGACCCAAAAATAAGAATTAACCTGATTAAAAGCCTAACCATGGCAACAGGTTTTCACGGTATGGTTTTAGGTCAGGCTAAGGATTTGGATGCTGAGAAAAATTCAAGAAGATCAAGTTTGGAAGACATTTTGGAACTGCAAAAACTAAAGACTGGTGCTTTGTTTAAATGGTCCGTTGAAGCTGCTAGTATTTTGGGAGGAGCAAGTAGTAAAGAGCTTTGTAACTATGCAAATGCGATTGGTCTGGCTTTTCAAATCAAAGATGATCTATTAGATTACGAGGGAGTTGAGGAAGAAACAGGTAAGCGAGTGGGAAAAGATAATTTGGCCTGCAAAGCGACTTTAGTATCCTTATTAGGTGTTGATGAGGCAAAGAAAAGAACATCCCAATTATGTGAAGAGGCTTGTGAGGCCCTAAATTGTTTTGGCCCGAAATCATATATGCTCAAGGCCGCTGCTCGTTTTACGATTGAACGTGGCTTTTGAGATTTTTTCAATTCCTCCCGCCAAAGCCCTAGCGCCCTGTAATAATCCACCATATGATTTTCCTGGCCTTGGCTTCTGATTCCACCCAAAGATGTCAAAATGTAAAAACTTTTTGTGGTCATTAGTGAATTGCTTCAAAAACAACGCTGCTGTAATCGAACCGGCCATTCCACCCGAAGGAGCATTGTTTAAATCAGCAATTTCTGATCCCAAATATTCTTGATATCCTTCATAAAAAGGTAACTGCCATACTGGATCCAATAACTCCTTTCCACTAGACTGAACTAAATTTGCAACATAATCATCAGTTGAAAAAAAAGGAGTTAGATCTGGACCCATAGCAACTCTAGCAGAACCGGTTAAACTAGCAAAACTTATTAAAAGATCCGGACTTTCTTCAGAAGCCAAGGTTAAAGCATCTGCCAGTATGAGCCTCCCTTCAGCATCGGTATTTTGTACTTCTACACTCTTCCCACTTCTTGATTTTAATACATCACCCTGCCTAAAAGCATTGCTTGCAACAGAATTTTCTACACACGGTATCAGTATTCTTAAATGCAGATCTAAACCAGAACTAATTAGATAATGAGCCAGAGCTAAAACAACAGCTGCGCCTGCCATATCTTTTTTCATATTTCTCATTCCAGTAGGACTTTTTAAATTTAAACCACCACTATCAAAGCAGACCCCCTTTCCAACAAGTGTTACACCAAAAGCACCCTTTTTCTTACCCCACTCCATTTCTATGAGTCTAGGTTCTTGTTCAGATGCTCTTCCTACATCGTGAATCAAAGGTAAATTCTCTCCTATTAAATCTGCGCCACGGATAGTTGAAAAACTCATTTGATGAAAATCAGCAAAACTATTTGCATACTCTTCTAGCTCCAAAGGACCTAAATAATTGGCCGGCGAATTTATTAAATCCCTGGCTATAAATTCACTTTCAGCAAAATAAACAAATTTCGAATGATCAGTTAGGGGACTTTCACATATTCTGGGTTTTGATAATTTACCAGTTTTCTTACCTGATGATTTGTGAAGATTGAAGGAATAAAAACTAAAATAAAATCCTAAATATAATTCTCTAATATCCATATAATCTGGTAAATTTTTAAGACTATATATCCCATCAGGTAAATTCGAAATTTGACTTCCTATATAAAATACTGGCTTAATTTTCTCATTTTCTTTGCAGCCTATAATTACTTTTCCAATTTTACCATCAGGTTCTGATAATATTATCCTCTCACCATAAAAGCCCTGGAAATTAATAGCTTTAAGGTATTTAAAATCAATCGCGGGAATTAGTTTTCTCAACTCGTTTAACTCTCGGATGAAAAATATCGGTATAGATTGATCCAAGAAAGCAGTAGTGATCAAATTTGGGTCAATTTTTTTTATTGATGACTGAATCAATTACTTATCTTACTCTCTAATTTGCCCATATTCTCAAAGTATAATTCTGCTATTTGCACCGCATTTAAAGCAGCCCCTTTTCTAAGGTTATCGGACACACACCAAAGATTAATTCCATTCTCTAAAGTTGTGTCTTGCCTAACCCTACTAATAAATGTGGCGTAATCCCCCACACACTCCATCGGAGACACATATCCTCCATCTTCTTTCTTATCGACGACCAAAATCCCTGGTGAATTTCTTAAGATTTCCCTTGCTTCCTCTTCGTCTAGAAATTCCTCAAACTCAATATTGATTGCTTCTGCATGACCCACAAATACTGGAACTCTGACACAGGTTGCCGTAATCTTAATTGATTTACCCAAAATTTTCTTTGTTTCCGCCGCCATTTTCCATTCCTCCTTCGTTTGACCATCAGGCAGAAATTCATCAATATGAGGAATAACATTAAACGCTATTTGCTTAGTAAAAATTCTAGGTGATACTTCCTGGCCAGGAACGAAAACCCCTTTGGTCTGAAGCCAAAGTTCATCCATTGCTTCTTTTCCTGCGCCAGACACAGATTGATAGGTTGATACAACCACTCTTTTTATTTTGGCTCGATCATGAAGTGGTTTGAGCGCAACCACCATCTGTGCTGTCGAACAATTAGGGTTTGCTACTATGCCTTTATTGATGCAGTGATCAATATCCTGAGCATTGACTTCTGGTACTATAAGTGGAACGAGAGGATCGTACCTATATAGGGAAGAATTGTCTATTACTAAGCATCCTGATTTTGCAGCCAATGGAGCAAACTTTTTTGTCGCGTCAGAACCAATTGCAAATAATGCTATCTGCCATTCTCGAAAATCAAAACCTTCAATATCTCTGACTTTTATATCTTGATCCCCAAAACTAACTTTCTTTCCCAAAGATTTACGGCTGGCCAATGCTGCAATCTTTGTCAATGGAAAATTTCTTTCAGATAATATATTTAAGATTTCACGACCGACATTACCGGTGGCGCCAACTACTACTAATGAACAATTCATTAAACTACCTCTTTAGTTTAATTTGCCAATTCTAACTCACGTATGATTTCATCACAAACCTCACTCGTGCTTGCTGGTTTTTTATTTTTTTTCTGAAGCAAATCAGCTGTGCGAATACCATTTCGTAAAACTTTTTCTACTGATTTATCCAAAATATCAGCCTCTCTTTTACAATCAAAGGTATATCTTAAAGCCATTGAAAAACTTAGTATACATGCTATTGGGTTGGCTAAACCCTTTCCCGAAATATCTGGTGCAGATCCATGTACAGGTTCATACATAGCCTTTAGTTTACCGTTAGCATTCTTATTGCCTAAACTGGCTGAAGGTAACATTCCTAAACTACCTGTAAGCATCGCGGCACAATCAGACAACAAATCTCCAAACAAATTATCTGTAACAATTACATCAAATTGCTTGGGCCATCTAACTAATTGCATTGCCCCAGCGTCAGCATACATGTGGGTAAGTTCAATCTGTGGAAATTCATTATCCTTAATATCTTGAACAACTTCCCGCCAAAGAACTCCTACCTCCATAACATTCGCCTTCTCCATAGAACAGACTTTCCCTGTTCTTTTAGCAGCGATTTCAAAAGCCGATCGAGCAACCCTCCTTATCTCGTTTTCAGAATAATAAGTTGTGTTGATGGCATAACGTTCTCCATTTTCTTTATTTTTTATTCCTCGGGGTTCTCCAAAGTAAGAACCTGAACTAAGTTCTCTTACTATCATAATATCTAAACCAGATACTATTTCCGATTTTAATGATGAATATTCAGATAGAGCATCAAAGCACTGTGCAGGCCGCAAATTCGAATACAGATCGAGTTCTTTTCTTAATCTCAGTAAACCTCTTTCAGGCTTTAAGGAAAAATCTAATTTATCGTACTTTGGACCACCTACGGCACCTAGGAGTATAGCATCTACCTCATTTGCCTTTGCTAAAGTAGCATCTGAAAGCGGGGTCTTGTATTGATCAAAAGCAGCTCCACCCACAAGATCGAAACTTTTGTCGAATTGTATATTCCTTTTTGATTCAAACCAATCAATAATCCTACATACTTCATCCATCACCTCTGGGCCAATCCCATCCCCAGGTAAGATTAATAGAGAACCAGTTTTCATAAAAACATCCTTTCCATAAATATGTATTTAGTTTTTGTCCACAAAACTATACCAGTCGGCTAAATTAAAGACGTTAATACAACATCAAAGCCAAGGCATCTTTGTGAAATAGGTTTGCTCAAAATCGTTGATTTTATTTATTTTTTTCATAGTTAACTCTATATCATCAAGGCCATTTAGAAGACAGTGTTTACGAAAAGAATCTACTTCAAATTGGATGATACTTCCGTCTGGCCTCGTTATTTCCTGATCAAATAGATCTACCGTCAAAATAGCATTAGACCCTTTTTCAGCATCCAACATCAATGTATCTCTCTTATCTTTTTCAAGCTGTATTGGTAAAATACCATTCTTAAAACAATTATTAAAAAAAATGTCAGCAAAACTGGTTGAAATAACAACCTTTATCCCAAAATCTACTAAGGCCCATGGGGCGTGTTCTCTAGATGAGCCACACCCAAAGTTATCTCCTGCTACCAAAATATTAGCATTCCTATATGCTTTCTTATTAAGCACAAAGTTCTCTAATTCTTGCCCATATTCATCATATCTCATCTCATCAAACAAGTTTTTTCCTAACCCCGATCTCTTTATAGTCTTGAGAAATTGTTTGGGTATTATCATATCTGTATCTATATTAATAAGGGGTAAAGGAGCTGCAACTGACTTAATCTTAGAAAACTTTTCCATTTCTCTTTTTCCTAATTACATTAAATTTCTTACGTCAGTTAGATAACCAGTTACTGCTGCCGCTGCAGCCATTGCAGGACTCATTAGATGCGTTCGACCCCCACGTCCCTGTCTGCCTTCAAAATTCCTATTAGATGTAGCAGCACATCTTTCCTTGGGACTTAACTGATCAGGATTCATTGCTAAACACATAGAACAACCCGCTAATCTCCATTCAAATCCAGCTTCCTGTAATCTCTGGGCTATTCCTTCCTCTTCTGCTTGCTCTCTTACTAACCCTGACCCTGGCACGACCATGGCCCTAAGACCATCTTTGACTTTACGACCCTCCATAATTCTCGCCACTTCACGCAGATCTTCAGTACGGCCATTTGTACAAGAGCCAATAAAAACAGTATTTATTTCTACATCTTCTAGCTTTTGTCCTGGATTTAAACCCATATAATCAAGAGATCTTTTGACCGCTAAACTCTTTTGCTGATCAAAGTCCCCAGGGTGAGGTACAATACTATTTATTGGAAGAACATCTTCTGGGCTTGTTCCCCAAGTCACTACTGGCGCAATTTTTCCACCATTAATATGTATAGATTTATCAAAAAAAGCACCTTCATCAGAAAAAAGTTCTTTCCAGGACCGCAGCGCCATTTCCCAGTTTGATCCTTTGGGAACATGAGGCCTACCCTTTAAATAATCAAAGGTCTTTTGGTCAGGAGCTATTAGCCCTGCACGGGCACCCCCTTCTATAGCCATATTACAAACCGTCATTCTACCTTCCACTGAAAGGTTCTCGATTACTGAACCCATGTATTCAATCACATGACCTGTACCTCCAGCCGTACCGGTTTCTCCAATTATAGTTAAAGTAACGTCTTTCGCAGTGACTCCATTACCAAGTTTCCCAAAAACTTCTACTTTCATATTCTTCGATTTTTTCTGAATGAGTGTTTGTGTAGCCAAAACATGTTCAACCTCGCTAGTGCCTATACCATGTGCAAGAGAACCAAAAGCCCCATGGGTTGCTGTATGACTATCACCACACACAATCGTCATGCCAGGCAATGTCCAACCTAGTTCAGGGCCAATTATGTGTACTATTCCCTGTCTAATATCATTGACAGGATAGTATATAATTTCAAATTCTTTAGCATTCTTATCTAATGCTTCTACTTGTATTCTGCTTTCTTCGTTCTTAATCCCGTCTGTTCTATCCATCGTAGTAGGTACGTTATGATCTGGCACAGCTATGGTTTTTTCTGGAGCCCTAACTTTTCTACCTGCTAGCCTTAATCCTTCAAATGCTTGAGGGCTTGTCACTTCATGCACTAAATGTCTGTCTACATATATAAGAGAAGTTCCATCAGGTTCTTCAGATATCAAATGTTCGTCCCATATTTTATCATATAGAGTTTTTTTTCCAGACATCACTAATGAACCTCTAAATTTAAATCCCGCATATCAAGCAGACCAGTTATGCAATTAACACAAAAACTGTAGAAATACACTAGATAAATGCATCATAATATTAGAGGTTTTCCGCCTTTCCAAATATTTTCACTTGCTTTCAAAATACCAGTAGGATGTTTGGACCAGTTAATTACAGGTACCTCCATAATATCTCTTATTTCTGGATCTTTTGCATCTAAAAACCCTAATCTTGCAAGAATTGTTACAATCAAACATTCTGAAGCTCTTCTTGCCCCATCACTTATCTTAAGAGCTATTCCCAAACCCTCTTCCACTAAAATGGCTGTGTAAATACCCTCCGCTCCCACCTTAACTATAAAACGTCCAGCTGACCTTTTCATCAATTTAGTACACAGTCTATCTTCTCCAGCTATTAAATAAGGGTTCTGTAAAACGGCTTCTCGGAGTCTCTTTATTGCTAGTTTTCTTTGCTGACTAAAACCATCTGGTCGCGCAAGAATTGCCATGGATCTAGCTAAAGCTTCTACAGTGCAAGTAAAATTTGGAGCACTACAGCCATCAAGTGCAAATTTTGGGTCAGTAGAACCAGTCATTTCTTCAAAAGCCTTTTGAACCATGACTTGTACTGGATGATCGATATCAATGTAATTTAATTTTTTATGATCAATTTTGCTAAAATTTCTAGAAATAGTTAAGAAACCCAAATGCTTTCCAGAACAATTATTGTGAAGTTGTGTGGGTATTAATCCATTGTCTTTCAAATATTTTAATTCTTTAATATCATAAGGTTTATGGGCCCCACACATTAGGTGCTTCGTTTCAAGATTTAACTTTTGCAACCAATCCTTTGCAACCTCGAGGTGAGCTTTCCCCCCACTGTGTGAAGCACATGCTAACGCCAAATGTTTTGATTCAAGTTTATAATAATCAGCTGATCCACTTTCCAAAAGAGGTAATGCTTGTATCATCTTACAAGAAGATCTTGGATAAATAATTTCTCTAGGGTTCCCCAAGGAATATTTTATATTTCCTTTATTATCGGAAATAGCCAAATGACCATAATGTGAAGATTCTACCATATCTCCTCTAAGAATCTCGACCAATTTTTCAGCTCCAAAATTTCTGCTAACCAAAAAACATTACTCCTACCCAAAAATATTTGTACTATCAATTATGATTCTTTGCGACTATAAGTACCACTATTATATTACAGGCAATATTTTATAATAGGTAAAATCTAAGTGAGAAAATCTCTTTTTTCATGGTTTTTCATCTCGTTGGTCTTATCCAGCTGGAGCTTTGTAGCATTTTCAGAAGAAATCCGCTATGAATCTAGCAAAAAAAATTGGAGCGTGTTTGTACCTAAAGATAAGAAAGAATGTTTCATCGCATCACAATCAGTAAAAGACGAAGCCTTTAGGCATGGAGAAAAATTATCCAATGTGAATCGTGACCGCGGAGTTTTGTTTATAAAAAAGAGCCCGTCAAGTCCTGCAGGTTTTGAAGGAGCATTTAGTGCTGGTTATCCCCTTAAACTCGGAGGGAAATTTAGCCTTACAATTGATAATGAAGCCAAGTTTGTTTTTCTTGCACACCCCAAACCTAAAAACTCCAAAGAAAAAAACTGGGCATGGACACAAAGTCATGACGATCTTAAGCTTGTCAATAAATTAAAGATAGGAAGTAAAGCAGTTCTGAAAGCTATTTCACACCGAGGTACAATAACTAAGGATACTTTCATATTAACGGGATTTACCAAAGCCATTGAAAGATTAATGGAGTTATGTGATTGATTTCACAAAGTAAGAACAATTTATACTCATCAGATTATGAATAACTTGGAAAATCAAAAAGCTGACAATCTCGAAAAGAGCTTAACCAAAGCCAATAAGATAAAGCTTCTGGGTCTGTCCCAAAATGCATTAGCAGAATCTTTGATAAAGCTTGGAACTCATGAGAAAAACGTAAGTATGCGTGTTAAACAAGTTTGGTCTTGGGTTTACACCCATGGCGAAATGGATTTCAGAGAGATGACAAATCTATCTAAGAATTTTCGTGTGTTTTTGCAAAAAAATTTTAGCACTGAAAGACCGGAAATCGTAAAAAAACAAATCAGCAAAGACGGAACACGAAAATATCTCCTTAAAACAAGTAATATAGGAGAATTTGAAACCGTTTTTATACCTGATGATGATAGAGGTACTGTATGCCTTTCCTCTCAAATAGGATGCACACTAAATTGCTCCTTCTGCCATACAGGAACACAAAAATTAGTCAGAAATTTAGAACCTTTTGAAATGGTGGGTCAGGTTCTTGCAATCAAAGATGATTTAATGGATTGGTGTGAAAACAGTAAACATAATAAGAGGTTAGTATCAAATATCGTCATTATGGGGATGGGAGAACCATTATATAACTTTGATCATGTTAAAAATGGACTCGACATCATTATGCATAATGAAGGACTTTCTCTATCCAGGAAAAAGATAACTCTGTCAACCTCTGGTGTTGTTCCAAATATTCATAGAGTTGCTAACGAAATAGGTTGCCTTTTGGCTATTAGCCTCCATGCCACAACCGACGCAGTCAGAAACAGGCTAGTACCAATAAACAAAAAATGGAGCATTACTGAACTTATGCTTAGCTTGAAAAATTATCCAAAATTAAGCAACTCAGAAAGAATAACTTTTGAATATGTTATGTTAAAGGATGTAAATGATAGCTTAGATGATGCTAAAAGACTCGTAAAATTAGTTCAGGGAATTCCAGCGAAGATAAATCTTATACCCTTTAATCCCTGGCCAGGTTCTAATTTTGAACCTTCAAGTTCAGAGCAGATTAAAAAGTTTTCGAACATCCTAAGAAAGGCAGGCTATTCCTCTCCAGTTAGAAAGCCAAGAGGAAAAGACATTCTCGCGGCATGTGGACAATTGAAATCGAACTCAATAAAACCGAAAAAAAACAGCCTTTTTCAAGACCCAAATTATATAATCAGTTAGGATTTCTATTGGCTAATATTAAAAGACGAATGTTATTGAAAAAAATCTTTGGTAATTTTTTTCTTGGATATATTTTGGCAGGATCTGTCACAATGCCACGTTCTTCCTATGCAAATGAAATCAAAAAAAAGCATGTTGATCAAATAGTAATATGGAAATCCAAGAGACGTTTAACTCTTTTTAGCAAAAAGAAACCCCTTAAAATATATCGAATAAGGCTCGGATTCGATCCTGCAGGTCCCAAGAGAAGCGAAGGAGATGGGCGAACCCCAGAAGGAAATTACTGGATTACTCATAAAAATCCCAATAGCGCTTTTCACAAAAGTCTGGGAATAAGCTATCCTAATAAGAATGACAAACTCTTAGCAGAAAAACATGGGGTAAGTCCTGGGAAAGATATATTTATTCACGGTGGACCAAAAAGCTTTTTAAAACACCTTCTATTTGATTGGACTGAAGGTTGTATAGCAGTTACAGATACCGAAATTGATGAAATCTATGATATGGTGCTAATAAATACACCTGTATATATTACTTCTTAATAAAGAAAATGACTAAGGGAAGCTGGGTTCTTTTCCTAAAACTTGTACCCACCATATTTTTCCATTTTCCTCTTGAAACCATCCTAAGCCTATGTGACTCGCATTCCGATCAAATATAATACTCCTAGGAAAAGAGTTTTCCAACCAAACCTGTAACAATAAGAACTCTCCTTCAAAGGTTTCTGAAACATTTTCACCAATGACCACTCCAATAAAACCTGCCACTTCAGCCCTTTCCTGAGGAGAAGAACCGTCTGATCCAAAATTCCAAGCCCTTTGTTGAATATAAATATCTCTTGCATGGGTAGCTGCACTTGAGTTTAAGGAATGTGAAATGACTACTTCCTTTAAACCTTTTTCTAGTCGTAAAGCATTTAAAGAATCCACATGTCTTTGGCGAATTTCAGTCGAGCTATAATATTCAATTTTACCCGATTTTTGATAGCTTTCATAAACTCCTTCTTTATTAGTTGCGCAACCCATAATTAAGGTAAGCACAATAAATAAAACGAAAAAAGGTTTACGGATGGATTTATCTTTTAACATGCTGATTATGATATATGACAATTCAACGAATCATTCAA
Organism: Paracoccaceae bacterium; assembly: GCA_029243395.1. Taxonomy (GTDB): domain Bacteria; phylum Pseudomonadota; class Alphaproteobacteria; order Rhodobacterales; family Rhodobacteraceae; genus CACIIZ01. The sequence goes on from JAQWSE010000004.1 coordinate 67,080, forward strand.
AAACAAAATTCACATTAATATTACTTACTATTGAAAGAATTATCTATTCTCTGTACTAAGAATTGATCAAAAAGAATAAAGACTTCTAAGAATGATTAATCGAAGAAAATTATTTGTTGGCCTATTACTGAGCTCCATTGTGCCGCTACCACTTAAATCTGCCTCTGCCCAAGAGGCCGTTAGTAAAAATGACAATGGGGAACCTCGACACAATATCTCAAGCTATCGCTATCAAAGATGGCAAGATCATTTTAAATCAATAAGGAATGGCGCTATACTTTCTGATACTGCCTCTCGTTGTTTACATTATTGGAATCAAGAAAATAATATTCATAAAATTTATCCCACCTCGGTGCCACTAACGCCTGAACTCACAAGAACTGGATATACTAAGGTAGTTCGTAAAGTGATTGGACCAGAATGGCGTCCCACAAAGTCCATGAGAGAACGAGATCCCAAGTTACCTAAATTCATGCCTCCAGGTCCAGATAATCCTCTTGGGTCTCACGCGTTATATTTGAGTTGGCCTAATTATAGAATTCATGGCACCTCTGACACAAGAAAAATTGGGCGTCAGAGCTCTTCTGGCTGTATTGGTCTTTATAATGAACACATTGAAGAGCTTTTTTCTTTAGTAGAAATTGGTACTACTGTACGTTTGATTTAACTTATTGTGAATCATTTCTTACTTTAGCCAATATTTCTTTTAGACCAGAGAAATAATCAGGATGAATCATTTGATAACTAAAGTCCTCTAATAGCTTTTTGTTGCTAACTTTTTTTGATTCAGAATAAAAATCTAGAGCTGTTTTGGACAAATTTAACTTTTCGATTGGAATAGCTTCAGGACACTTATACCCGAGCAAACGACAGGCCTCTTGCATGACATTTTCTGAAGATTCGGGTTTGTTATCACAAACATTGTATACACCAGAAATGCCATTTTTTTCTAAGCTAAGGCTAATAATTTCAACTATATCATCAATATGAATTCTTGAGAACAAAAGTCCCAGTTTTCTTACAACAGTAACTTTGCCTTTTTTTAGCTTTTCAATCGGACTCCTGCCAGAACCATAAATTCCAGCCAATCGCAAAATTATAAGAGTTAATCCTAATTCATTGGAAACTTTCTGCCATATTTTTTCGGCACTCAAGCGACAAATCCCTAAGCTTGTTTTTGGATTGAGATCGGATTTTTCATCAACCCAATTACCTCTGTGATCTCCATAAACTCCCGTTGAAGATAGATAAACCAATTTGCTGTTTGCAGGAAGTTCAGAAAATAGCTCTGAAAAATTTTCCTTGACAGGGTCACTAAAACCAATCGGCGGTACTGTGATTAATATGTTGTTGGCTTTTTGTATAGAGTACTGAATTCTTTTCTTCTCAGACCACTGAAATGCTACGACTCCTCTTTTTCTCAAGTCATTAATCTTTTCAGTATTTCTAGTTACAACATTTATTTTCCAACTCTTATTCCTTAAATTTAATAACACGGAATCAGCGCAATACCCAAAACCAAATATTAGTAACCGTTTATCCACTGTTCATTTCCAACTTATTCAAAGCCCAACAAGCTGCATCAGAAACCGCCTGGTCTCCATCATACATCAATTTTTTCACTTCATCTTTATATATTGAATTACCTGAATTACCTATGGCATATAAGACGTTTCTTACAAAACGATCTCTTCCAATTCTTTTTATTGCGGATCCTGAAAACATTGATCGGAATGCTTTTTCATCTAAGACAACTAAATCCCCAAGATCTAGATTCCCCTTTAATTGATCTGAGTATTTCATCTCTGAAGCTTTTTCTGAAAACTTATTCCAAGGACATACCGCTAAACAGTCATCACAACCAAATATTCTGTTTCCAAGAAGCGGTCTGAGTTCCAATTTTACTGGCCCTTTGTGCTCAATAGTTAGATATGATATACAGCGTCGGGCATCTAATTGATAAGGAGCTATAAAAGCTTTAGTGGGACAAATATCTAAACAACTCCGGCAACTTCCACAGTGATTTTCAATGGGCTTATCAACTGGAAAATCAAGATTCGAAAAAATAAATCCTAAAAAAATCCAGTTTCCCAACTTTTTAGACAACAGATTTGTATGTTTACCCTGCCAACCCAAACCGGCTCTTTGGGCCAGATGCTTTTCCATAACAGGAGCCGTATCCACAAAAACTTTGACTTCAGTTTTTCCCTTACTGATAGAAATCAATTTAGAAGCTACACTTTTTAGTTTTTTCTTTACAATCTTATGATAATCAACCCCTCTTGCATAAACAGAAATATTCGCTTTATTTTTGAATCTAAGTCCTTTCATAGGATCAATACCTAAGTTATAATTTTCAGCCAGCACTATGATAGATTTTACATCATGCCACATCAACTTTGGATCACCTCGCCAATCCAAGTTATTTTGCAGCCAACCCATTTGGCCATGAAGACCAATATCGAGAAATTTCTTTAAATTCTCAAAAGCTCTTGATTCTACTTTTGAATCTGTGAAACGTATTTCAGCAAATCCTTCTTTTTTCGCTTCACTAATCAACTGTTTTTTTAATTTTGTAAGTTCTTGTCTTTGCATTACTATCTAGAAATCGAGATCCCCATAATGATCTGGGGGATTAAAACCTGTCAGCAAATCAGACAATATGGGTCTAAAAGCTGGTCTAGATTTGATTTTGGAATACCATTCCTTGACACACGGAAAACCAGCCCAATTAACATCATTTATATAATCTAATGACGACAAATGGGCCGAAGCAGCGAAATCAGCTATAGTCATTTCGTCTCCTGCCAACCACTTTCTTTTTTCAAGAAGCCAATCCATATAATCTAGGTGATACCTTAAGTTCTTTATTCCCAATTTTATTTTTTCACTATTGGGATATCCACTTTGTGTGATTTTTTTATAAACCCTCTCGTATAGTAAATTTTGAGTCACTTCTTTATGGAATTTATCGTCAAACCAATTGCTTAACCTTCTTGATTCAGCCCTTTTCAATGGTAAATCTGGTAACAGTGACGGTTCAGCATAGGTTTCCTCTAAGTATTCAAATATTGCTAAACTATCTGACAAAATAATTTCTTTTTCTACCAAAACTGGAACTGCACCAGCATGATTTATGTTGAGAAATTGTAATCGCCTCTCCCAGAATTTTTCTTCAATTAGCTCTGCTTCTACTCCCTTTTCTCCAAGCACCAAACGAATTTTCCTACAAAATGGTGATAGAGAAAAATGATACAATTTTTTCATTTGCTTCCTTTTAAAAAAGTCATTTTATGTTAGCTTAAATATACGTTTTTAAGTACTGATTTATTATTAATAAGAAAATCTATATTTAACCAGAAAAAAATATTTGTAAGCTTATGATATCTTTACATATTTTTCTTATATCAATCCTTCAGGGTTTAACTGAGTTCTTGCCTATATCTTCTTCTGCTCACCTAATTATTTTACCTACTGTTCTAGCCGTAAAAGATCAGGGGATAGTTCTTGATATTTCTGTACATTTAGGAAGCCTTTTTGCACTATTGATATTTTTTAGGAAAGACACCGTATCCTTAATTAGAGGAAGTATTAATTTAGTCAAATTGGATTTAAGATCAAAGGAAACAAAATTGGTGATGAAGTTGATCACCGCTTCTATACCAGTTTTATTGATGGGACTCTTTTTTAAAATCAATGACATCGATGACTTATTAAGGTCTATCGAAATTATAGGATGGACAATGATTTTTTTTGGAATCTTCCTTTATTTTACAGACCGATTAGGAAAAAAAGAAAAAAAGATTTGGGATTGGACCTACAAGGATTCTATTGCCATGGGAGTTTTTCAAGTCTTAGCCCTTATTCCTGGTGTTTCCAGATCAGGAATTACTATCTCGGGGTCAAGAATTCTTGGATACAAGAGATATGATGCAATTAGGTTATCAATGCTCATGTCTATACCCACTATAATGGCCTCTGGTGCTTTGCTTATTCCAGGTCTAATAGAAGGATCCTACGATGTCTCTTTTTTTGAGATTTTAGTAAGTTTTGTATTGTCTTTCTTTGCAGCATTCTTGGCTTTAGTAGTATTGCTAAAATATTTATATATATTTCAATTTACACCCTACATCATTTATAGAATTGCTCTAGGCTTTCTTTTGTTATGGTTTGTTTATAGCTAGTAATAAATCAAACCTAAAGATCAGAAAATTGTCCCTTAGGTCTATAACGGTTCAAGTAGCTAGGCAAAATTGAGTCCATTGCTCTTGGTGAAACACCTAATTGTTTAAACCCAGGCATATTTTCAGCAACAATATTGTTCTTTTCTAATTGTTTAATGTTGTCCCTTGTAATTAGTAAAGGTATAGTATTCAACGTAATTTTATTCGCCATATATACCAGTGGGCACATGATATCCGCAACCCATACAGGAATATCTAATATAATTCTTTTTCTTTTAATTTGGAGCAACATTTTTAAAATTAAATCCCTAAAGCTTAAAATTTCTGTCCCTCCTAGTTCATATATAATTCCTTTTTTGCTAGTTAAGCTAGCATTATGCAAAAGACTCACGACTGCATAAGCTATATCATCCACATAAACCGGTTGAAAAAGTGTTTGCCCCCGCACCATCGGTATCACTGGGCTAATACTGGCAATTGAAGAGAAAAGATTAAAAAATTTGTCTTCGGCCCCAAAAACAACAGATGACCTCAGTATTATTGCTTCAGGAAAAGATTCATGTATTTTTCTTTCCCCAAGCCCTTTAGTTTTTTCATAATGACTGTCTGAGCTTTCATCTGCCCCTATCGATGAAAGATGAATGAACTTACCCACCCCCAACTCAGACGCATATTTAGCTAATTTTTCAGGAGTTTCGATGTGTAATATTTTGAAGTTTTGATTAGCACTTTCATGTAAAACCCCAACACAATTAATTATGACATCCGAACCCTTCAGCAGTCCTCTCAAATGTTCATGATCGAGAAAATTTCCCTCAATCAGATTTATTTGCCCTATAAGTCCTAATGGTTTAAGAAACAAACCTTGGTTGGGATTGCGGGTAATAACATCAACTATCCATCCTTGACGAACCAAACGTTGGACAATATAGCGACCTAAGAAACCCGTGCCACCAAAAATAGTAGCCTTTCGTGAATTTGAAGAGAAATCACCCATTATTAATACCGCGCAATAGTTAATGCTATCTTCTTATATCAATTTTACGTTTTCTTAGTATGGATTCTTTGACAAGTAACGTATACGTTTTCCTTTGTGGAACTTCAAATCAAAAAAACAGTTCTTTAAATTTAAGGGAAGAATATGAAATATTTCTTGCATGAAAATGACCTGCCAGAGTCAGTAATTATTGGTAAATCCGTAGCTATTGATACAGAAACGACTGGTTTGAATTTAACTCGAGATCGATTATGCTTAATACAAATCTGCACAGGAAACGACGAGGCTCATTTAATAAAAATAAATTCAAAGAAATCGCAAGCTCCCAATATTGTCAAAATTCTTATGAATAAGAAAATATTGAAAATTTTTCATTTCGGTAGATTTGACATAGCAGTTTTATTAAAACATTTCGAATGCGATATCACTCCTGTTTATTGCACAAAAATCGCATCAAAGCTTACCAGGACCTCATCAGAACAACATGGCTTAAAACATTTAGTCAAAGAGTTTCTTTCTATCGATCTCTATAAATTTGAACAGACCTCTGATTGGGGTAAAAAAGAATTGACCAAATCTCAATTAAAATATGCTGCTAGTGATGTCTTATATCTACACCAACTCAAAATGAATCTCGATGACCTATTAATTCGAGAGGGAAGGATAAAAATCGCACAAAAGCTATTTGATTTTTTGCCTCAATTAGCCTTTCTAGATTTGGAAGGCTGGGATACCAATCAGATTTTAACACATTAGACCAAATACCTAGATTGAAACCAAGGTGCAAAAATATCTTAATTATTAGTCTAAAGTCTAGTAATAGTACCTTTGGACTAGAAATCAATTGAAAGTGCCCTCATGAATTCTTTCTGTCCTCAAGAAAATTAAGAGTAAAGTTGTCGTTGATATAAAGATCTTACTATGAGATAATCGCCCAATATTTATGGATGCAAAAAATTTTTGAATTAACCTATCAAATTTGAAACATATGGGGGTGGGAATCTCTTACACTAGTATAATAAGATTTGTGAAGATCTTGTCCACCCTTGTGGCATTAGTCCTGATGACTATGATATTTATGATCTCCTCAGAGAATAATTTTGGAAAACCTGTTGAAGTTGAAACAAGGGATTTAGATTTTAGCTCTGGTTTTCAGATCGATGGAGCTCAATTAGCTGGATTGGATTCAGACGGAAACCGATTTAATTTTAGAGCCAGTAAAATCAACCCCATCAATAATGATTTGCCTATAATTTCAGTCAATGACATTTTAGGCTCTATTACATTCACCTCAGAAATGCTTATACAAATTCAAGCAGAAGAAGCCAATATTCATACAAAGAATAATGTGATTAACCTCGAGGGTAAATTACAGCTGGAAAATGACAATTTTAGGCTAACAGGAACTTCTATTACTATAAATTTTGAAAAAAATGCCCTTCACAGTAATGAAGCGATAACCATTTTCCTACCAAACACCGAAGTACAAGCTGGTAAACTTGAAGCCTTAAAATCAGATCCCAACAATGTGCATTTTAAATTCTTGTTGGAAAATGGTGTGAAATTTAAATATTTTCTATGAATCAAAGATTTATTTGTTATTTAATTCTTTAATGTTATTATCAATCCAATGATTTTCAAAAATTTTTATAGAAAAATTCTTTTTTCCTTATATGTCTTATTTTTTATTTTTGCCAAGAGTTCGATTGGAGCAGAAAATTCAATCGTCCACAATGTTGAAAAAGAAATCATAATTAGTTCTGAAAATGCCAGTTTTGATCAAAAATCTGGATTGATAATACTAAAAGAAAAAGTTCATTTGATTTTCAATAATATGACATTTAAATCAGATGAAATGGCCTTAGTTTTTGAAAAAACAAAGGGTGCAACACCAAATAAACTATCCCAAATTAGGAAAATTTCTGCTGAAGGCAATGTATTTTTTCAACGTGAAGATCAAATAATAACTAGTGATCTTGCTACCTTTTTCCCTAAAAAAAATAAAGTAAGCCTAACAGGGAATGTTAAAATTCTAAATGGGGAAAGAGCTGGAATAACTTCGGAGAAAATGATCATCGACCTTAACTCGGGAACTTCTAATTTCATAGGTGATGTTTCATCTAAGATATTATTGGAAATAAAGAATTGACAGAGTTTTATTCCTTTTCTGAATCAAGAAAAAAACTCTTACATGGGGCACAACACGGTCTAGTCATTCAGGGCTTAAGAAAGAGTTACCGAAAAAGACCAATATTAAGAGACGTTAGCTTAAAATTACAAAGAGGTGAGGTCATAGCATTGCTTGGACCCAATGGAACAGGTAAAACCACATGCTTCTATGCAATAGCAGGTTTAACCCCTCCCGATTCAGGTAAGGTGATCATTGATAATAAAGACGTTACAAACTTTCCAATGTATCGAAGAGCACAATTAGGGTTAGGTTATTTACCCCAGGAATCAAGTATTTTTAGAGGTTTAACTGTTGAACAGAATATTTTGGCTGTATTAGAAATAAGTGTTTCAAACAGACAAGAAAGGAGAAGGAAACTTGACCTACTTTTAGGTGAATTTTCTATAACCCATCTAAGGCAGGCATCTGCTGTAACTTTATCTGGTGGCGAAAGAAGGAGAGTAGAAATTGCTCGATGTTTAGCAAGTCAACCAAAATATATACTACTTGACGAACCTTTTGCAGGAGTTGATCCCATAGCAGTAGGGGAGATAAGAAAATTAGTATCACAATTAAAAAAGCGTGGTGTTGGGGTTTTGATAACTGATCATAATGTCCGAGAAACACTCGAAATTGTAGATCGAGCCTATATATTACATGAAGGTTCAATAATAATGAAAGGAACACCAAAGGAGGTAGTGAATAATAAGAACGTGAGAGAAGTTTACCTAGGAGATCAGTTTCGTTTCTAAAAATATAATTATTAAAGTTTGAGAGCAGTAGATAACTTATAGAAAAAGGGAAAATTATGAATGTTCATATTAACGGAAAACAAGTAAAAATAGGAAAATCTTTAATTTTTTATGCTGAAAACCAATTAGTGCAAGTTAGCAAAAAGTACCTATTAAGACCTGTGACAGCTAATATAACTTTCACTAAAGAGAAATATGAATATAAATGTGAGGCTTTTTTGCATCTTCCTAGCGGATTAACTGCGTACTGTACTGGAAGCGCAAATCAAATTTATAAATGCTATCATCAAACCATTACTCGATTAGAAAAAATACTTCGCCGCCACAAGCGTAAGATAAGAAACCGTAGTACTAATAAATAAGATTTTTGGTGTTTAATATTTGTTATTAAATGTGAAAACATCTTGATTATTGGACTTTACATTGTGATCGGATGTGTTAGGAGTCGTGCTCTGATGTTGTTCAGTTGTGGGGAAATAAAGGACAATATTTAAGATGGTTTTATCAGATATTTTGGTGCCTGAAGCAGTAGTGCCATGCATGCGAGCTTCTAGCAAAAAAAGGCTTTTGCAAGAGCTTTCAATAATTATAGCTAACATTTATCATCTGGAACAGTTGGAGTTGCTCTCAGCTTTGCAAGACCGTGAAAGCCTGGGACCTACCGGTATGGGCCATGGAGTGGCAATACCACACGCCAAGATAAATTCGATAGAATCAGTTCATGGATTATTTGCTAGACTAATAAAACCTCTTGATTTTGGAGCAATGGATAGTCAGAGTGTTGATCTTGTTTTTGTTTTAATTGCTCCTTATGAATCAGGGGCGAATCATTTAAAAGCTCTCGCCAAAGTTTCACGGCTATTGCGCAATAGGTCTACCTGTGAAAAGTTACGCTCTACAATAGATAAGTCTGCTCTTTTTTCAATTCTTACAACAGAAACTGAAATTCAAGCTGCATGAATTACTTTGTTCTTAGATTTTACTCAATACCTTTTAAGAATTTTCTCGATTATCCTGACATCACTTGGATTGTTTAACTCCCAGAAATCTTTGCCTTTTAGAGAAGAGATAACACATTTAACTGAAATACCATTTTCTATAAACCTTAGTTGCTCAAGGCCTTCTTGAGCCTCAAGATAACCTGGTTGCAATTGTAGATATGATTTTAAAGCAGGAGATTTATATGCATAAACACCGATATGATGATACACTTGCTTTTGTTTTTCCTTCATATCATTTTCATGAGTATAAGGTATCACTTCTTTAGAAAAATAGAGCGCTTTGCCTTTTTTATCAAAAACTACAGTCGTAGCCCCTACCCTACCTGATTTCCTATCTCGTAATAAATTTGTCAAACCTACTTCGTCACATTTGAAAACAGGTGTCGCTACATTGTAATCACTATTCTTAAGTTCATTAATCAATTCGTCTATAACCCAGGAAGGAGTAAGAGGTGCATCACCTTGCAGGTTTACCACAATATCATATTCATTTTGCTGCATTTTCATTGCTTCAGCTACTCTCTCAGATCCATTTCTTAGTTTTTCAGAAGTAAGACAAACTTCAGCTCCAAAATTTTCGCAAAACTCTTTTATACGCAAATCATCAGTTGCTATTATCTTCTTATCAATTCTCTTGATCTCCTGTGCAAGCAACCAAGTTCTTTCTATTAATGATATTTCTTTTCCATCTGAACCTCTTATAGGTACCAACGGTTTTCCCGGAAACCTAGATGATTGATATCTTGCAGGAATAACTAAAAGAGTTTTCATATCATATTTTAAATTATTAAGCCAAAATCTTAAATCTACTAACTAAAGCCACCAAATATATAATTAAAAAAGATATTTTTGGGAAAGCCAAAAGTATATTATTTTTCCAAAAATTCAATTAAAACTTCTTTAAATCCTTGCAGTGTGAAATAGAACTCCCATATATCAAGAGATCTCTTAAAGACTGAGTTGAGATACACTAATAAGTATAATGGGAAGGAAAAGAAATGTCCAAAGTTATCGGTATAGATTTGGGGACTACAAACTCATGTGTAGCCTTAATGGATGGAAAGGATCCAAAAGTCATAGAAAATTCTGAGGGTGCTAGAACCACTCCATCAGTAGTTGGTTTCACCGATGACGAAAGGCTTGCTGGACAAGCTGCAAAAAGGCAAGCTGTAACAAACCCGGAAAACACCCTATTTGCAGTAAAAAGATTAATCGGTAGAAGAATTGATGACCCCATGGTCGAAAAAGATAAAGACATGGTACCTTATTCTATTGTCGATGAAGGAAATGGTGATGCATGGTTAGAGGTGAATAAACAAAAGTATTCTCCAAGCCAAATCTCTGCTTTTATTTTACAAAAAATGAAAGAAACTGCTGAAGATTATCTTGGTGATCCTGTTACGCAAGCAGTGATAACTGTTCCTGCCTATTTTAATGACGCACAAAGACAAGCCACTAAAGATGCTGGAAAGATAGCTGGTTTAGAGGTTTTAAGAATCATTAATGAACCTACTGCTGCAGCTTTAGCCTATGGACTTGATAAAGAGGGAGGGAAAACTATTGCTGTTTTTGATCTAGGTGGTGGTACTTTTGATATTTCAATTCTAGAAATTGATGATGGCCTTTTCGAAGTTAAATCAACCAATGGCGACACCTTTTTAGGCGGTGAAGATTTTGATATGCGAGTCGTAGATTATTTAGCTGGCGAATTTAAAAAAGAAAGTGGCGTTGATCTAAAATCTGATAAAATGGCCCTCCAGAGACTAAAAGAGGCCGCAGAAAAAGCTAAAATTGAGCTTTCATCTCAATCACAAACAGAAATAAATCAACCATTTATTTCAATGGATCCAAAAACTAGCCAGCCTTTGCACCTAGTTATAAAGCTAACTAGAGCAAAGCTTGAGAGTTTAGTGTCAGATTTAATTAATAAATCCTTGAAACCATGCCAAGCGGCTTTAAAAGATGCTGGTTTAACAAAAACAGAAATTGATGAAGTGGTATTGGTAGGGGGCATGACACGTATGCCAAAAGTGATAGAAGAGGTCACAAAATTCTTTGGTAAAGACCCACATAAAGGGGTAAATCCGGATGAAGTGGTTGCAATGGGTGCGGCAATTCAGGCTGGAGTGCTTCAAGGTGACGTAAAAGATGTAGTATTGCTAGATGTTACTCCCCTATCTTTGGGTATTGAGACGCTTGGTGGCGTATTCACGCGTCTTATTGATAGAAATACAACAATACCAACAAAGAAAAGCCAAGTTTTTTCTACTGCAGAAGACAACCAAAGTGCTGTAACCATTAGGGTTTTTCAGGGAGAAAGAGAAATTGCCACAGATAATAAAGTCTTGGGACAATTTAATTTGGAAGATATACCATCTGCACCAAGAGGTGTTCCGCAGATTGAAGTAACATTTGATATAGACGCTAATGGAATTGTGTCAGTTTCTGCTAAAGATAAAGGGACAGGTAAGGAACAAAAAATAACTATTCAAGCATCTGGCGGTCTTTCAGACGAAGATATAGAAAAAATGGTTAAAGATGCCGAAGAAAATGCCGAAGCCGATAAAGAAAAGAAAGAGCTTATAGAAGCCAGAAATCAAGCTGAGGGTTTGATTCACAGTACTGAAAAATCGCTCGAAGAACATTCTGATAAAATTGATCCCTCTACTATCGAAGCCATTGAGCTTTCGATTAAGGCTCTAAAAGAAACTCTCGAAAAAGAAGAGGAATCCGCCGATAAAATCCGTGCAAGGGCTCAAGATCTTACAGAATCTGCAATGAAATTAGGTGAGGCCATCTACAAAGCAGAATCTGAATCAAGTCAAACTAATGAAGAAAATGATGGATCTACTACTAACTCTGATGCTGACGATATCGTTGATGCTGATTTTGAGGATTTAAACAAACCTGACAAATGATTATAATATTAGATCCTATTTTATCTCTGGTCTTCTAATATCGAATCCAAAGGATAAAGAAAATGTCCAAAAGTGATTATTACGATCTCTTAGGTTGCTCAAAATCTGCATCTGAAGCGGAAATTAAGAAAGCCTTCAGAACAAAAGCTAAAGAGCTTCATCCAGACAGAAATTCTGGAAATGAGTCGGCTACAGAAAAATTCAAACAAGTAAATGAAGCTTACGAAATTCTTGGTGATCCTAATAAAAGAGCAGCATATGATCGTTATGGACATGCCGCTTTTGAAGGTAATATGGGCGGGGGTTTCAATTCTGGGCAAGCAGGAGGAGGTGATTTTTCCTCAGCATTTTCGGATGTTTTTGAAGATCTATTTGGTGACTTCATGGGAAACTCCGGAGGTCGAACTAATACAACACAAAGAGCTAATCGAGGTGCTGATTTAAGATACAATATGCGTGTAGATCTTGAAGAAGCCTATTTAGGTAAGAAAACCAATATAGACATCCCAACTTCAGTGTCCTGTGAAAGCTGTAGTGGGACAGGGGCCCAAAGTGGTGCTAGCCCCACATCATGCCCTACTTGCTCAGGAGTTGGAAAAGTAAGAGCACAACAAGGTTTTTTCACAGTAGAAAGAACTTGTCCAACATGTTCCGGGAGAGGTCAAATAATTAAAAATCCCTGCCGTTTATGTAATGGCCAAGGAAGAGTAGAAAAGTCAAAAAAGCTTAGCGTGAGCATACCTGCTGGAGTTGAAACTGGAACTAGAATTCGTTTAACTGGAGAAGGAGAAGCCGGAATACGTGGTGGTCATTCTGGAGATTTATATATATTTATAGAGGTACAAAAACACTCGTTATTTGAAAGGGAAGGTCAAGATCTTTATTGCCGTATACCTATCGCTATGACCACTGCAACTCTAGGTGGAGACTTAGAAGCACCAACACTTGATGGTGGAAAAACCAGAGTCAAAATACCAGAAGGTGCACAAAATAATAAACAACTTCGGCTTAGAGGAAAGGGTATGCCAGCCATAAGAGGAGGAACTAAAGGTGATTTATATATAGAAATAATCGTTGAAACACCTGTAAACTTAAATTCAGAACAAATAGATTTACTAAAGAAATTCGAAAAGTCATGTGAAAATAATAGCCCTGCTAACCAGGATTTTTTTGGTAGGGTCAAGAAATTTTGGAGTGCTAATAGCTAGAGTTAGATTATGGTAAACACAGAAGAAAAAGATGAATCCCTTAAAGATGCTTTACTTGATGAAGCTTTGGTCGAGGAAGAAGTTGACTTAGAAAATGACATCCCAAAAGAACTAGATTCTGATAATTCAGAAGAGGGTACAGGTTCAGAAATTGAGAAAATTACTCTTGAAAAGGATGAAATTAAAGATCAATTAATACGCTCTTACGCAGAAAATGAAAATATCCGTAAAAGGGCTGAGAAGGAAAAAAAAGAAGCCGAAATATATGGCATTACCAAGATGTCAAGAGATATATTAACTGTTTATGACAACTTACAAAGAGCTTTAGATCTTGCTGACGATATTTTGGATGAAAAATCTTTACCTATGATAGAAGGACTTGAACTAACCAAAAAGGATCTTCTTGAAACGTTCAAAAGGAACAAGATTGACAAGATTGAACCCGAATTGGGAGAAAAATTTAATCCAAAATTACATCAGGCTATGTTTGAAGGCCCATCAAGTGAAATAGAAAAAGGCTCGATAATGCAAGTTTTGTCTATTGGTTTCTCTATTAGTGATAGGCTTTTGAGAGCCGCACATGTTGCAGTTTCGTCAGGAAAAATTAAAAATATTGATAAACTAGAACCTGAAGAAAATTAGCAAACACGTTAATTTAAAGATGTTCTGATTTCCAATTAATGCTTTAATTCTCTCTGTATTTTGTAAAGAAAATGTAAAGCCTCCTTGGGAGAAAGATCGTCGACATTTAAAGATTGCAATAAGTGATTGATTTGTCTTTGATCTATTGTGTTTTGAGGCATTTTGTCTTGTGCTTGGGATATGTCTCGTAAAACCCCTTTTTTATTCCTGTTCAATTCGGAATTATTTTCTAACCCATTTAAAATGTCTAAAGCTCTATCGGTTACTTTCTCTGGTATGCCTGCTAGCTTTGCTACCTTAATACCAAAAGAATGGTTCGAAAAACCATCGACAATTTTATGTAAAAAAATTAACTCACCTTCGTATTCCTTTATTTTGACTGTAAGGTTTGACAATAGCGGCAGTTCTTTATCTAAAACTGTCAACTCATGATAATGGGTTGCGAAAAGTGTTCTACAGCGGTTCTGATTGTGCAAGTGTTCAAGCGTTGACCAAGCTATGGACAAACCATCAAAGGTTGACGTACCCCTTCCTATTTCATCTAAGATTACAAATGAATTTTCTGTAGCCTGGTTAAGAATAGTCGCAGTTTCAAGCATTTCTACCATAAATGTTGAATGACCTTGGGATAGATCATCTGAAGCACCTATGCGAGAAAAAACTCTATCAGTTAATCCTATTTTTGCTTTATTTGCAGGAACAAAGCTCCCCATTTGGGCCAGTATAACTATTAGTGCATTCTGTTTGAGAAAAGTTGATTTACCAGCCATATTAGGCCCAGTGATTAAATTTGTTGTAGTTTTTTCATTTAATTTGCAATCATTTGGTATAAAAGAATAGTCGCTTTTTTCTTTAACATTTTTTTCTACTACTGGATGCCTTCCATCCCAAATTTCTAATATTTTTTTGTCTGAGATCTCTGGTTTAATCCAGTTTTCCTCTCTTGATATTAAACCCAAAGTTGAGAAAAAATCTAATTCACCAAGTGCTCCAACAGAACCTCTTATCTCAGACCTTAGATCTAAGAGTGCTTTCTGGATATCTTTATAAACTCTTTTTTCTAACTCTTCCATTTTTGAGGTAGCCGAATTTATTTGGCTTTCTAAAGAAATCAACTCATTGGTGGTAAAACGTACGGTATTAGCAGTGGTTTGACGGTGTATAAAATTTTCATTTACACCAGATTCAGACAAAGCTTCAGCATTTTTAGATGTTAATTCTATGAAGTAACCAAGGACATTATTCTGCTTGATTTTCAAACTTGAAATACTTGTATTTAAAATTAAATCTTCTTCTAATTTCTTAACAAGAGTTTCGCTTTGATTAAGTAAACTTCTTAAATTATCTAACTCAGAATCATAGCCTGAATTTACGAAGCTTGTCTTATTAAATATTTCTAAAGGGATTTCTGAAAGAGCTCGATTAAGAAGTATCAATACATCTTTAAAATTAAAGATGTTATCTAACATCGAATCTAATTTTTTAGGTAGAGTTTCTTGCGCACTCATATTAGTGAAAAGTTTCTTCACTTTACTAGCTATCACAATACCCTTTTTAACAATTATAAGATCTTGGAAGCTGCTTTTATGAAAAGTAAGTCTCGAAAGAGCTCTTTCAAAGTCGGGACAACCTATCAAAACCTGTCTTAGAGATTCAGAAAATTCTGGGTTTGTAGAAAAAAATTGTGTGACCGATAACCTTTCTAAAATTGATTTTTTCTCTGATAAAGGTGCATTTGCTCTAATTGATAAAAGCCTGGAACCAAAACTTGTAACAGTTCTGTCCAAGATACCAATTAAAGATCCTTTTTTTTCACCTGCTAAGGAAATGTTAATTTCTAAGTTTTTTCTAGTATGCTCATCTATTTCTAGAATTAACTCCCTCTTTTCTAGAACAGGTCTCATCAATTGAATTTTGGTGCCACTTTGGGTAACAAGAATATAATCTAATATGGCTCCAAGCGCTCCTATCATTGAATAAGAGAAATTTCCAAAGCTTTTGATGCTTTTAACACCATAATGATTCAATAACCTTTCGTGAGAATTAGTAGTGTTGAAGCTGGACCCTGATACGACTGTTACTTTGTAGTTTTTTTCCTTTAAACCTAACAAATTTTTTTCTGCATAATTATTGGAAATTAATATTTCACTAGGTTTTATTCTTGCCATAGAGGATTCGATTTCTCCTTGAGAAATTCCTCTAACAAAAAAGTTTCCAGTAGAAATATCGGTCCATGCTATAGATAAATCTCCTCGGATGTCATTAATCGATAACAGAAAATTACTTTTTTTCCCTTCAAGAAAATTATCTTCTACTACGGTTCCTGGTGTAATAATTCTAATTACATCCCTATTTACTATCGCTTTGTAACCTCTCTTCTTAGCTTCGTCTGGAGTTTCTGTTTGTTCACAAATAGCTATATGCAGACCCCTTTTTATTAAAGTCTCTATGTAACGATCTGATGCATGATGTGGAACTCCGCACATCGGTATATCTTTTCCATTTAATTTCCCTCTTTTGGTCAGCGTAATATTTAAGATGTCACTAGCTAAATACGCATCATCAAAAAAAAGTTCGTAAAAATCTCCCATCCTAAAAAATAGTAGTGCTCCTGGGTGACTTCTCTTGATTTCCAAATACTGTTCCATCAAAGGAGTAATATTACTTTGATCCTTAACCTTTGGAGTGCTTTTTGTATTTGAATTCATTGGATTAATCCTTCTCCCCCTCTATAAAACTAATAACATCACGACAAGATCTGCGCAATTTGATACACAACAACTAGCCTTTATCAAAATTAAGCTCCTTTTTTTACCCTGTTCAAATATGGTGTTTAGCGATTTCTTTTTGAAATCATTTTACCAACTAATTGAGCTGTATAATCAACTATTGGCACTATCCTCCCATAGTTGAGCCTAGTAGGCCCTATTACCCCCACGGCTCCTATAATCTTGCTTTCGCTATTCATGTATGGAGAAAAAACGAGTGATGAACCAGACAAAGAAAATAGTTTGTTCTCTGAACCAATGAAAACTCTAACTCCATCCCCTTCCTCTGTGAGATCCAGTAATTGCTCTAAATCCCTTTTTCTTTCCAAATCATCAAATAATATCCTTATCCTTTCAATCTTATCCTGGTCTTCTAGATCACCTATCAGGTTAGATCGCCCCCTGATGATTAGCCTGTCACGACCAGACAAAACGTCTGGTGCCCAAGAAGCCACTCCAGAATTAATTAGTTTATGAGTAATCTTATCTAAATGGTTTTGATTTTGCTCAATTTCTTGGACAATTATTTTACGAACCTCTGATAGAGTATGACCAGCCAGGATTGAATTAAGAAAATTACCAGCTTCTCGCATCGCGCTAGGTGTTAAACCCAAAGGTGGTTTAAAAATTCTATTTTCCACCTGCCCATCTGATGTCACTAATACTACAAGTGCCCTATCAACTGATAATGAGACAAATTCTATTTGTTTTATGGCGGATTCTAATTTCGGAGCCAAAACAAGACTTGCTCCTGCAGTTAATTCAGAAAGTATAGAACCTACTCGATCCAGAATTGGATGAATTTCTTTTTCATCACCGCTAATGGACTTTTCTAGCTCTTCTCTTGTCTCTTTTCCCATGTCAGATATTTCCAACAAACCGTCTACAAACAGCCTTAATCCTTTTTGAGTCGGAAACCGGCCGGAAGAACTATGAAAACTGCCAAGTAAACCTGTTTCCTCTAAATCCTGCATGATATTTCTGACTGTGGATGAAGAAAGGTTTTCATTTAAACTCTTCGACAAAGTTCTGGAACCAACAGGTTCACCAGTATTGATATATGTTTCAACCAGACATCTGAATACTTCTCTACTTCTTTCAGTTAATTTATCTATTTGCGTCTTACCGATCATTTTTTCCATATTTCTTTTCAATACTATTTACTAGGAACGAATTTATCTCTAGAAAATTGACAACATTAACATTAAACAGAATGAAAAAATTATGAGACTATCAAAGAGAAATTTCAACCAAATACGTCAAACCACTATAAAAACTAACGTCAACAAAAATGCTGAGGGTTCTTGCCTCATAAAATGTGGTGAAACACACATAATATGTACCGCGTCCGTCGAGGAATCAGTTCCTCAATTCATGAGAAAAACTGGATTGGGTTGGATCACAGCTGAATATGCCATGCTTCCAAGGTCTACCAATAGCAGAATGAAAAGAGAAGCATCAAGAGGAAAACAAGGGGGAAGGACCCTTGAAATCCAAAGGCTGATAGGTAGATCATTGAGAGCTTGCATAGATAGAGTTTTACTTGGTGAAAGACAAATTATAGTTGACTGCGATGTTATCCAAGCTGATGGTGGGACAAGATGTGCTGCAATAACAGGTGGATGGATAGCTTTAAAACAGGCTACGGATTTATTAATAAGAAATGGATCTATCAAAGAAACACCTATTATTTCCCATGTAGCAGCAATTTCTTGTGGTATGTTGGGAGAACAAGCTATTTTAGATTTAGACTATGAAGAGGACTCAAATATTAGCACTGATGCCAACTTCGTGATGAATGAACACGGAGCCATTATGGAAGTCCAAGCTTCTGCAGAAAAAAAACCTTTCTCTCGGAATGAATTTGAGAAATTATTTAACTTAGCAGAATTAGGAATCAAAGAATTAATAGAAGTCCAAAAATACTCTCTAAATCTATGAGTTCTTTTTCTGAAAAAAAACTTCTTATAGCGACCCATAATCAAGGTAAGTTTGAAGAGTTCAAGTCAATCTTAGGTGATTTGGATCTGAAAATCATGTTCGCTAAGGATCTTAATTTGTCCGAACCAAAGGAAACAAAAAACACCTTTTTGGGTAATGCTAGAATAAAAGCTAGATCATCTTGTCAAGCAAGTAAATTACCTAGTCTAGCTGATGATAGCGGTATAGAAGTCCATGCCCTTAATAATCAACCTGGCGTACATACTGCTGATTGGGCAGAAACAAAAACCGGAAGAGACTTCAAAAAAGCCATGAATCTTTTGTGGAATAAATTGACTTTGACAAAAAAACAAAAGCCTTATAGCGCAGAATTTTGTTGCACTCTTGTTTTAGCTTTTCCAAACGGCGGCGAAAAAATATTTGAAGGAAGAGTCGCTGGTGAAATAGTATGGCCCATGAGGGGTCCCGAAGGTCACGGATACGATCCAATCTTTTTACCAAAAGGCTATTCCAAGACTTTTGGTGAGATGAAAGAACATCAAAAAAATAGAATTAGCCATAGATATAAGGCTTTAAGAAAGTTTATTAATTTTTATCAAGAAATTTCACCAAACATTGATTGACGTGAATAATATTTCAATTTATTTACACTGGCCGTTTTGTGAATCAAAATGCCCTTACTGTGATTTCAACAGCCATGTGAGAGAAAAAGTTGTACAAGAGGATTGGTTGCAGGGTTACCTAAAGAATATCCGGTTATGGGTTTCTATTTTTCAAAACCCGAAAATTAAAACTATTTATTTTGGTGGTGGAACACCCAGTTTGATGGAGCCAAATATAGTTTCAGATCTCTTAGAAGGTCTTTATAAGTATTATTCAATTTCAAATAATATAGAAATATCTCTTGAAGCTAATCCTAGTTCTGTTGAAATAAAAAAATTTAGGGATTACGCTTCTGCCGGAATAAATAGAATTTCTATAGGTGTCCAATCATTTGTGGATAAGGATCTCAGATTACTAGGTAGGCGCCATAATTCTAAAGAGGCTCTGTCTGCTGTTGAAATTGGTAAAAACATTTTTGAAAATTTAAGCTTTGATTTAATTTATGGTAGACAATTTCAAAGCCTACTGGATTGGGAAAAAGAATTACAATTTGCTATTTCTTTACGGAGTCAGCACTTGTCCCTGTACCAACTAACAGTCGAAAACAATACCGCCTTTGGTAAGTTGTTTGATAAAGGAAAATTAAAAGGTTTACCTTGTGACGAATTATCCAGAAAGCTTTTTATGACCACTAATGATATATGCTATTCCCACGGATATAAACCTTATGAAATCTCAAATTTTGCATTAGATAAACAAGAGTGTAAGCATAATGTGAATTACTGGAAGTGCGGTAATTTTCTTGGAATAGGACCTGGGGCGCATGGTCGATACCAATTTAATCAAAAGCGTTTCTCATATGAGAACATAAAGAATCCTGAGACCTGGCTTAATAAATCATTTAATGAGGATCTTGCTATAAATATTAAAAAAAGAATGTCTGATTTGGATCATTTTGAAGAATTCGTTATTATGGGGTTAAGACTTAGTGAGGGTCTGAGTTTATCAAAAATGCATAAAAATTTCGGCAAGAGATTTGACGAAAAGATACTTCAAGAATTAATCCGTTTGGGTTTTATAGAAATTGCTAGTAATCAACTTAAAGTCTTACAAAAAGGAAAAGTCTTATTAAATTATATAACTAAACAGTTGTTAACATAAGCTTCATTTTTTTGTTCTTAAAATGTCACATATGGCATCTAGTTCTTCTAAATTCTTATATGAAATGTAAACCTTTCCTGAATTTTTCTTTTTATCATGAGATATTCTCGTTGGAAAATTTATTTGAGCAGTAAGAGATCTTTCCAAATCTACAGTATCAGGATCTTTTTCCGAAGAAGATCCGACTTTTATTTCTTTTTCATCATAATCTATTTTTTGTCTCTTAGCAAAAAGCTCTGTTTGCCTAACAGACAAACCCTTTTTAATTACTAACCTAGCCAAAAAAAGAGGATCTTGGAAATTTAATATCGCCCTCGCATGACCTGCACTAAGTTCTCCATTTTTCACATACCCCATTACTTCCTGGGGCAATGATAGAAGTCTTATTGAATTAGAAATATAAGGCCTTGATTTTCCTACTATTTCAGCTATTTTATCGTGTTTATATTTGAATTCCTCGGCTAATTTTAAGTAACCTTCTGCTTCCTCTACTGAGCTTAGTTCAGTTCGTTGTACATTTTCTATGATAGCAATTTCTAAGATTTCTTTAGAAGTTAATTCCTTAACTATTACCGGAAGTTCATGTAAACGGGCCATCTGAGCTGCTCGCCAGCGTCTTTCACCAGCCACTATCATATATTCTGATTTACCTTCCTTAACCACGATCAAAGGCTGTAAAATACCTTTGTCCTTAATAGTTTCTGATAACTTTCTTAACTCATCAGGATTGAAGTTCTTTCTTGGTTGATCCGGGTTAGGCCTAAGTTTTTCTATCGGTATCACTAACGCTCCCGATTTCCTCAGGTTAGTTTCTATCTGATTTTCATTGAGATTTATATCCTCAACATTATCAGATAAAAATGAGGATAATCCTCGTCCTAATGCTTTCTTTTTGTTCAATGCTCATTCCTCTTTTTTTATCCTGTGGATGACAATGTATTTCTTTCCCGCTTTAGAAATTCCGCGGCTAGTTTTTGATAGGCTATAGAACCAAGACACTTTCTGTCATATATAACACCAGGCAAAGAATAAGAGGGAGCCTCACTTAATTTAACATTTCTAGGAATCATTGTATTAAAAACAAGATCACTTAATGTGGACCTGACATCCTCTTCTATTTGGATTGAAAGATTGTTTCGTTTGTCAAACATAGTAAGTAAAACACCCAATATCTTTAATTCCTTGTTAAAAGTATTCCGTATTTCTTTAATCGTTACCATAAGTTGGGACAAACCCTCTAGTGCAAAGAATTCTGTCTGCAAAGGAATAATAACCATCTTTGCAGTCACCAATGAATTAACAGTAAGTAAATTTAAAGCAGGCGGACAATCCATGAAAACATAATCAAATTCCCTTGTTTCTGATAATCCTTTTATGAGACATCGCCTCAATCTCAATGCTTTTTGTTCAGTGTTACCTAAATCCATATCCACTGATGCAAGATCTGAGTTTGCTGGAACGATGAATAAATTAGGTACTTTTGTTCCTTTTAAGATATTTGATAGCTTTTCTTCAGTTATAATTAAGTCATAGGAGCTCAGTTTACGGTCCTCTGGCAAAACACCCAAACCTGTCGAAGCATTGCCCTGAGAATCTAAATCAATAATTAAAACTTTTTTTCCTGTAGCTGCCAGGCATGTCGCCAGATTAAGGACAGTAGTTGTTTTGCCTACACCACCTTTTTGATTCACCACAGTGATAAGGTTCGTCTGAACTCCACCTTCTTCTTCTACCTTATTGAGCAACTTTTATGTTCCTTATTTCCAATATTGAAGAATCTAATGACAATAAATTACTAATCTGCCTCATCTCAAATTCCCAATAAACTAATGATTCTTTAATTTCTAATGAAAATGTTTTTCCTTTTGGAAAGAGACTAATAGTTTTATCGTTTTTATGCATGTACGCTATCTCAATCAAGCGCCTTAAAGCCCCAAATGCCCTAGCAGAAATAACATCAGCTTTCTGAGGCTTTACATCTTCTACCTTACTGCAAAAAAGACAAACGTTCAAAGAAAGTTTTAGAGAAACCTGTTCCAGAAAGAATGCTTTTTTTTTATTTTTTTCCACTAATATTACTTTTAGTTGTGGATTCAATTCCTGAGCTATAATGCTAATTACCAAACCAGGAAATCCTCCTCCAGAACCAAAATCTAACCATGTTTTTGCATTCTGAGGTGCATAGAGCCATAACTGAGAACTGTCGAGAAAATGTCTTTGCCAAGAAGATTCTATGGATTTTCTTGATACTAAATTAACTTTTGTGTTCCATTCAGAAAGGATGCAGTAATAGTAATGAAGTTTTTCACATGTTTCACGTGAAACACCTAATTTATCTAAAAGGAAGGTATCTTTACAGTGATGACTTTGCACCATAGGAGCGTTGTTCATGATTACCATTATCTCTCTTTGCACCACTATACTTTTTTATCCATAAATGTACTAGGGTCAAAGCAGCCGGGGTCATACCTTCTATCCTAGAAGCCTGAAGTAAATCAATAGGGCGAATTAGTTCCAACTTTGACTGAATTTCGTTAGAAAGACCATTGATTAACCTGTAATCAAAGTTTTCTGGTATTTTTGCTCTAGAATTCTTTTTGGTTTCTTCTATTTCTACTTTCTGTCTTCTGATATAAATATCATATCTGACATCATGTGCTACTTGTAATAAAATACTTTTTTCAATGCACTTAAGTTCTGGCCAAATAGACTGGATTTTTTTGAGTGGCACCTTTGAATCACTTATGAAATTCAAAGCACATCTAATCTTACCATCCTGTTTCACCGTTAGACCTAATTTAATTGCTTTCGAAGGGGTTATTTTACATTCTTTAAGCACGGACTTAGCTTTTTTGATCTTACTAATTTTATTAAGAAAAGCGTTATTTCTATTTGAGTTTATGGTGCCCAAATCTGAACCTAACTGGGTAAATCTTTGATCGGCATTGTCGGCACGTAATGTCAGTCTGTACTCTGCCCTGGATGTAAACATTCTATAAGGCTCCTTAACGCCCCTGGTGACCAAATCATCAATTAGAACACCTATATAACCTTGATCTCTTCGAATTATGACAGGTCCATTAGAACGAACAAACATCACCGAATTTATACCAGCGATAAGACCTTGGGAAGCTGCTTCCTCATAGCCAGTAGTGCCATTTATCTGTCCTGCTAAGAAAATACCTTGTAGGGCTTTCATTTCTAAGGATGGCTTCAATGATCTTGGATCAATATAATCATATTCTATAGCATAACCGGATTTTAATATGTTAACACTTTCTAATGCTTTTATTGACCTAACATATTTTTCTTGGATATCCTCAGGCAAAGAAGTTGAGATGCCATTTGGATAAATAACGTCACTGTTCAATCCCTCAGGCTCCAAAAATATTTGGTGGCTTTCTTTTTCAGAAAACTTAATTACTTTATCCTCAATAGATGGACAATATCTAGGGCCTGTCGACAGGATTTTACCACTATATATAGCTGATTTTTTGATGTTTTTTTCAATAATTTCATGTGTTTTCTTGTTTGTATAAGTTATATGGCAAGCTATCTGTTTTAACCTGGTTTTTTTTGTTAAAAATGAGAAATAGTGCGGTTTGCTATCAGCATATTGTTTTTCAAGAATAGACCAGTTGATTGTCTTACTATCAAGTCTTGGTGGCGTCCCTGTCTTAAGTCGACCCATCGGTAAATTCATTTCCCTAAGTCTATCAGCCAATCTTATTGAAGCCAATTCTCCGCTTCTACCACCTGAGAATGACTTATCTCCTATATGTATTTTGCCATTCAAGAATGTTCCTGTAGTCAAGATGACAGACTTACTATAAATTATTTCAGAATTTCCTAAAATGACACCACTCACCGAATAATCCTTCACCACTAAATCTGTGACTTCTGCCTCTATTATTGTTAACAAAGCAATATTATTGAGTCTTTTTTGGATTATCTTCTTGTATTCCTGTCTGTCTATCTGAGTTCTAGGTCCTTGAACCGCTGGACCCTTGCTTTTGTTCAACAGTCTAAACTGTATTCCTGAAGCATCAGCCACTACACCCATTATACCACCCAAGGCATCAACTTCCCTTACCAGATGTCCCTTTCCAAGACCTCCTATGGCAGGATTACAAGACATTTCACCTATTTTTGTAATACTGTTAGTAATCAAAAGAGTTCGCATACCCATCTTACTACTAATATAAGCTGCCTCAGTACCTGCATGGCCGCCACCAACAACTAAAATTTCATAAAAAGGTTTCACGTGAAACACCCGTAGTTACATTTGTTTATTTACCAATACAAAAACTATTGAAGATCTCTCCTAAAATTTCTTCTGTATTAACTCCCCCCAAAAGTCCATCAAATTTTCTTAGTATGGTTCGCAATTCTTCTGCTATTATTTCATCTTCATAGTTTTTTTCTTCTATGTAAACCTGGATAGTTCTTAAATGATCAAGACAGAATGTTATCTTTTCTAAATGCCTTGTTCTTGTAATATTACTAGCTTTTCTAACTTTATCCGCAAATATTTTTTTTAGAGTTTCCAGTAAGTCCTCAAAACCCTTACCTGTTTTACCAGAAATGCTAGGCTCTGAACCAGGCAAATCACCTTTCGGTCTTAAGACAATATCTGATTTCACGTATTTAACTCCAAAACTCCTTATTTCCTCTTTATCATTTGTTAAAAAAACACGAACATCAGAATTGTTTACCCTATCGATGGAATTACTAACACCTATTTTCTCAATCTCATCATCAGTATGGCGAACTCCTGCTGTGTCTAAGAATGTTACAGGCAAACCATCTAAATTATACCTAAGTTCGATTATATCCCTAGTTGTACCAGTAATCTCAGAAGTGATAGCCAGCTTTCTCTTAGCCAGTCCATTCAAAAGAGTTGACTTACCTACGTTTGGTTTACCAACAAGAGCTACTTCAAAACCACCTCTGATAGATTCAGCCGATTTAAAGCCCTCCTTTTCCTCCATTAACTCAGTCTCCAAAATCTTCAAATCATGGACCACACCATTAACCAAACTATCACTGTTTACTTCATCAGAAAAATCTATAGACGCTTCAACGGAAGAAAGTATTTTAGTGGTTCTTTCTTTCCAACCATTAACTTTTTTTGATAAAGAACCTGAATATATGTTTAACGCTTGTTCTTGCTGAGCTTCAGTTTCTGCCACAAGTAGATCAGAAAGTCCTTCAACCTCAAAAATACTTAACTTGTTGTTTTCTAAGGCTTGTTTAGTAAATTCACCTGGCCTTGCTAATCTAACATAGCCTAAACTACTCAAGGATTCTAATACTGTTCTCACAACTATATGACTTCCATGTAACTGTAGTTCTGACATATCTTCACCAGTGAAACTCCTTCCTTTTTCAAAAAAAATTACTAGCCCTTCATCCAATAACCTACCTTCAATAGAAAATATTTTCCTCAAATGAACTTTCCTGATCTGAGAAAATATAGGTTTAAAAGGTTTTTTTAAACCCAGCAACCTACCTACTGCCCTAAAACTATCAGGACCAGATATTCTAATAATGGAGACCGCGGAGATCCCTGGCGGAGTTGACAACGCAAAAATGGTAGCGGACATTTGTTATCAGTTATTCATCGAATCAAAAAATTCTGAGTTGGTTTTGGTTTGTTTTAATTTACTTAACAAAAACTCTATTGCGTCAGTTGTACCCATAGGATTTAAAATCCTGCGAAGAACAAAAACTTTTGTCAATTCATTCTTTTCAACTAGTAGCTCTTCTTTCCTCGTACCTGATTTAAGCAAGTCTATTGCAGGAAAAACTCTTTTGTCTGCCACTTTTCTATCCAAAACCAGCTCAGAATTTCCAGTTCCTTTAAACTCTTCAAAAATTACTTCATCCATCCGGCTACCTGTATCAATTAATGCAGTAGCTATTATAGTAAGTGAACCCCCCTCTTCTATATTTCTAGCAGCCCCAAAAAACCTCTTAGGCTTTTGCAAAGCATTTGCATCGACTCCTCCTGTAAGAACTTTCCCTGAGGAGGGTACTACAGTGTTATAAGCTCTTCCCAAACGGGTTATTGAATCTAATAAAATCACCACGTCTCTTTTATGTTCGACTAGCCTTTTAGCTTTCTCTATCACCATTTCAGCTACCGCCACATGCCGAGTTGCTGGTTCATCAAAAGTAGAAGCTATTACTTCTCCTTTAACGGATCTTTGCATATCTGTTACTTCTTCAGGTCTTTCATCCACCAGAAGGACTATAAGATAGCTATTCGGTTGATTCTTTTCTATAGAATGAGCAATATTTTGTAATATTACGGTTTTACCTGTTCTAGGTGGAGCCACAATCAGAGATCTTTGACCTTTTCCTATTGGAGCTACTAAGTCTATAACTCTTGCAGACTGGTCTTTTATAGTTGGATCCTCTATCTCCAATTTAAATCGTTCATCAGGGTAAAGGGGTGTCAGATTGTCAAAGTGTATTTTGTGTTTAGCTTTCTCAGGCTCTGCAAAATTTATAGCCCTCACTTTAACTAATCCGAAATACCTTTCACTATCTTTTGGGGCACAAATTACGCCCTCCAAAGTGTCACCGGTTCGTAAAGAGTACTTTTTAATTTGAGAAGGACTAACATAAATATCATCAGGGCCCGGTAAATAATTTGCATCACTAGAACGTAAGAAACCAAAGCCGTCTTGAACAACATCCAGTACTCCATCTCCGTAAATTTCTACACCCTCTTCAGCCATCTCTTTGAGAATAGCAAACATCATATCACCTTTTCTCATGGTAGAAGCGTTATCAATTTCTATTTTCTCGGCTAGCTTCAACAAATTAGCAGGTGATTGTGCTTTTAGTTCTGCCAAAGACAATTCTTCAATCGTCTTCAGATCAACCTGGTTTAAATCCACCATTTCTAAACTCGCTCAATATAGTTAGGATAACAGAACAGAGAACCTGCCCTTTATCAACGCTAGTATGATAAACAAACCCTAAAGTCAAATTTATTCTTTATCTATGTAAAGTGTCTATTAAGATTTCCACATTTTTTATTTCAGCATTAGGTGTTATCCCGTGCCCAAGATTGAAAATGTGCCCACCATTTGAAAACATTTTTTTTATGTTTTGTATTTCTTCTATCATCATTTTACCACCAGAAACGAGAAAGGAAGGATCGAGATTACCTTGTACAACAACGTTCTTTTGAACATTTTCTTTTGCCCAGCGTAAAGGTAAATTAGAATCTAACGCCACACAATCAAATGCTTTTATTTGAGAAAATTTTTTGTAGTGGGGACCTACGCCTCTTGGAAACACTATTATTTGGACCGATGGAAATATGTCCTTTAACCTTTCGGCTATTTCCTTCATTGGTTTTAAAGAATACTTTTCGACTAAAGAACCTGGTAAAGAACCCGCCCAACTATCAAAAAGTTTAACTACATCAGCTCCAGCTTCTATCTGTTTAGATAAATAATCAATAGTCGCATCTGTAATTTTTGATATTAAAATGTCAAAACTTTCTGGGTGTTGAGCTAGGAACTTCTTTGTTTTTTGATGATCCTTTGATCCCCTTCCTTCTATCATATAGGTAGAAACAGTCCAAGGTGATCCAGCAAACCCTATTAACGTGATGTTTTTATCTAGTTTTGATTTTATTAAACTAACAGCATCATAAACAGGGTTTAAAGTATTATGGATAGTGTTTGTTTTTAAAAGGTTTAGAACATCGTTATGATTATTTATTGTTTCTAAAATAGGTCCTTCACCTTCTTTAAATTCCAAATTTAAACCAAGCGCATTTGGTATAAGTAAGATATCCGCAAATAATATAGCACCATCCAAATCAAAACGTTTTAATGGTTGTAGAGTAACTTCAGCAGCTAATTTAGGATTGTAACAAAGGTCTAAAAAACCACCTGCTATTAAACGCGTTTTTTTATATTCAGGTAAATAACGTCCCGCTTGTCTCATAAGCCAAACGGGTGGTACGTCATATCTTTCACCTTTTAAAACCGAAAGTAATTTTTTGGAAGTACTTATCATAATTAAAAAAATATATTATTATATTAGTTGTAGTATGTAGTATCACTGTATTTTGTGGAAAAATAGTATTAAATAATATTTATATAAGAAAAACATAATATGTGTTTGATAAATAAATAAATTTTTAATTATACACATTAATGTATAAAGATATTCACAAACAAGAGATGTTAAGTTTATGTGAATAAATTTTTATAACATGTATAAAATAAACACTATAAATAACTTACCTAAGTTTTGTGGAAAACTGAACGGAAAAAAGCAATGATTGTGGATAAAAATGAGATAAGTCTGTCAGGAGTTATAGGTGATCCTATAGCACATAGTAAGTCTCCTCTAATTCAGAATTTTTGGATAAAAAAAAATAACTTAGAAGGTTATTATATACCTATAAAAATCCCAAAAGGAGAGATCAAAAAGAAAATTAGTTGTGTAAAGGAACTTGGTTTTAAGGGGTTAAATGTGACTGTTCCACATAAAGTTGATGCTTTTTACCTAGCTGACAAGCTCACTATAGAAGCCCAAAAAGTAGGTGCAGTAAACACCCTTTATTTTGAAGATGGTCTAATAATAGGGGATAATACTGACACATTTGGATTTAAGAACTGCATATTACGTAATTTTCCATTCTATAATTTCAAAAAAGAAAAGGTTCTTGTATACGGAGCTGGTGGTGCCGCTAGAGCAGTATTAGCAGTTTTTTTAAATGAAAGAACGTCAGAGATCAGATTGATTAACAGAACTAAAGAAAGAGCTATAGAGTTAAAAGAAGTGTTTTCTGATTCTATAAAAGTATTTGATTGGAAAAACAACAACGAAGCATTAGATGGTGTTACAACTGTTGTGAACACCACTAGCTTAGGTAATTTAGGGCATGATTCGTTTCCTCATACGTTAAAGGGTGTTAAAAAAAACGGTGTTGGCGTAGACCTCGTTTATAACCCTTTGGAAACATCATTTATGAAGAAAGCAAAGCAGGAGGAAATAAATTGTATTAATGGTTTGGATATGCTCGTCTACCAGGCAATGCCGGGTTTTAAGAGATGGTTTAAGAAGAAACCAGTTTATTCAAAAGAATTAAGAAAGTTATTAGAAATTTCTTTGTTGAGAAGGTAATTTGTCTTTTAAACTAGGTATAACAGGTTTTATTGGGATGGGAAAAACAACAGTCTCATCTTATTTTGTGGAACAAAATATACCTTTATGGGATGCTGACAAAAATGTGCACAGAATATACGAAAAGAATGGGTTGGGTTACAATGCTTTAATAGCAAAGTTTCCTAATTTAATTAATGATGTGGCTATTGACAGGAATCAATTATCCCAGATGATTCAAAAAAAAGAAACAACACTGGATGTCGTAGAATCAATAATTCATCCGGTATTATCATTGGAAAGGAATAAATTCATTGCTAAGCATCACCATCATTCTCTTTTAGTATTTGACTTACCTCTTCTTTTCGAAACAAAAGCTGATTCATGGTTGGACGCTGTATTATTAGTAACCTGTTCCAGGAAAACCCAAAAGAAAAGGCTTTTAAAAAGGAAAAATTTGAATAGTGAAAAAATAAAAATGTTAATTACAAGACAGAATAGATATGTGGGGCGACGAGACAAATGTGATTTCATTATAAATTCTGATAAAGTTTTGGATGATATGAAGAAGGATGTGTTATCAGTTATAAAAACGATTAAGGATAATTGTAATGACAAGAGAAGTGGTTCTGGACACTGAAACCACAGGTTTGAATCCTGCAAAAGGTGATAGAATTATAGAAATAGGTGCATTGGAATTATTCGATCATGTGCCTACAGGAAAAGTTTTTCATGTCTACTTGAATCCTGAAAGAAAAATACCAGAAGATTCTATTAGAATACACAAGATCACAGATAATTTTGTTGTAGACAAACCTCTTTTTGCGGATGTGGTTAAAGATTTTATTTCCTTTTTGGAAAGCAGTTCATTAGTAATACACAATGCTGAATTTGACATTAAGTTTTTACAACATGAACTCCAGAATATTAATTTCCCAATGTTAGATTTACCAGTCATAGACACTCTTGTTTTAGCCAGAGAAAGATATCCCGGATCGTCAGTTTCTTTGGATGCTTTATGTAAGAGGTTCAATGTTGACACTACTAATAGAAAAGAAAGAGGGCATGGAGCTTTGACTGACAGCATACTGTTGTCCGAAGTCTATTTAGAGATATTGGGAGGAAAGCAACCAAATCTAGGTCTTGATAGAAAGAAAAGTTTTGAAATGGAAGACGAGAATGAGTTATATAGTAAGGGTATAAAACTAATAAGACCTAAACCCCTAACTAAAAGAATTTCTCAATTTGACATAAAAAAACACCAAGAATTTTTGAAGACTATAGGGTGCGATAAAGCTTGGAAAAATTTAAAACTGCATCAAGTTTTGTCTTGAAAGGAAGAAAAATCCATAGGTTTAATATTAAGAGGAGAACCCCCCCCCTCCTTGGTTATGTCATAAGCAAGTCTTCTTAGAAAAGGAAACAATAAATTTGGGCAATCAACCATTAAAATTCTTCTTCTTTCTTTTTTTTCTAGACAGCTAATTTTAAAGCTTCCACCATATTGGATTTCCAATATGTAAATATTGCCTATCTCATCACTGGCCTCGCAAAAGAGGTGTAAAACAACATTAGATATAACATCGTCCGCTTTTTCAACATTCACATTAATATTGAGTTTGTAATTTATTTCCTTTAAAGTTTTTTCTCTTGTTCTAAAATTTTCAAAGGACATATCTTTTATAAACTGTGATATTACTAGCACTTCCAAGGTTTTATCATTTTTTAGCTTAATCATTACGGTATATTGTTTATTTAAGAGGAAAAAGTTTTACTATTATTAAATTATCTTAATATTACCACGTTATTGTTACTATTTTTATTGTACTAAAAACATTTTATCAATTTGGGGATTGATGTTAACCAAATAGTATTTACATCAGCTTGTAAAGGGTGGTTTATTATACCACTGAAAGGCACATTTATTATGGTTCAAATTCTAGTACTAGCAGCAGTAGCAATTTTTCTTTTTTGGCGTTTGAGATCAGTTTTGGGTTCAAGAGAAGGATTCGAAAAAACAAATATAACTCCGGAAAAAAACAAAGAAAAAAGACAAGCTAAAAATGAGGATTCAAATGTTATAGAGCTTAAGGCTAATGAAATTGATGAAGAAATAGCAGATTATGTTGAGTTAGATAGTCCGGCATTTAAAGCACTGTCAGAAATGAAAAAATTGGAAAAGGGATGGTTAGTTTCTCATTTCGTTTCTGGTGCCAAAATGGCTTATGAGGATATCTTAATGGCCTTTGAAAAAGGTGATTTATCCACAATAAGAAAAATGACTTCAAAAGAGGTTTGTCAATCCTTCAAAACAGTAATTGATGAGAGAGCAAATAAAGGTCTACGAGTAGAAGCAGAGTTTGGAGGCGTTAGAGACATAAGAATAAAAGAAGTCGATTTTGATACAAAAACCATGAACGCAAAAATAACGATGGTTTTCAAATGTGAGCTGTCTTTTAGTGTGAAAGATAAAGATGGTAATATTGTGGAAGGAGGTCCTGACAAAATAAAAAAACAAAGAGATATTTGGACTTTTTCTCGTAAAATGAATACTGATGTACCAAATTGGTATCTAGTAAAGACCGAATAATATTAAAAATATGAATGTGAGACATAATTATTGAAAAGTAACAGGCACAGAAATTTGTCAAAGGAGGACTTAGTTCTCTGGGATCAGGTGAAAAAAACCTTTGATCAAACATTGCGACAGGAAGAAAACAGCTGCTTTAATCAAAATCATGAGAATAATGAACTTGGTTCGGACACTGTTCTAAGACAAGAAAAAGTAGTCTTAGTAAATGAAAGATTGGCTTCCTTTAAGAAGCAGAATGTGGGTTTAGAAAAGCCTTCTAATATTTTTGTAAATCATGATCTTGATAAAAAGAAACAAACCTTATTAAAAAAAGGTAGAATTCAGCCAGAAAAAACCTTAGATTTGCATGGTTTGAATTCGAAACAAGCAGAGAAAAAAGTAGTAGATTTCTTACAAAAAAGTTATATTCATGGGGCGAGACTTGTTTTGATTATTACTGGTAAAGGAAAAGGGGCAGGAAAAAAAGCCACACCTTATTATGAAGATAGTGATACTGGTATTTTAAAGAAAGCCTTAATACCATGGATTGAGAATTCAATCATGTGGCCAAAAATTCTCAAAATTATGTTAGCACACCCAAAACATGGGGGCGGGGGAGCTTTTTATGTTTATTTGCGAAAAATCAAGTAGTATGGGCTTATAGTACATATCTGCTCACATCTGCCGAACTGACAAATTTATCTAGGTTAGTTTTCACAAAATTGGTATCAATCTTAACAGTTTTTGTTTTTTGATCAGGTGCAGAAAAACTTAGGTTTTCAAAAACTTTTTCTAGAATAGTATATAATCGTCTAGCACCAATGTTTTCTACAGTAGCATTTATATCCGCTGCTATTTTTGCCAAAGACTTAATACCACTATCTTCAAAAGTTAATTCTATACCCTCTGTGAGCATCAATGCAGCATATTGTTTTGTCAGAGAATTTTCGGTTTCTTTAAGAATATTGATAAAATCTTTTTCTGTTAGCGCTGATAGCTCAACTCTTACAGGAAGTCTTCCTTGAAGTTCTGGTAAAAGATCACTTGGTTTTACTACATGGAAAGCCCCTGATGCTATAAACAAAATATGGTCTGTGCGAATTGGACCATATTTTGTTGAAACAGTTGTCCCTTCTATTAGGGGTAATAAATCCCTTTGAACGCCTTCTCTACTAACGTCCGCAGACTTCATTTCAGCTCGAGCACAGATTTTATCTATCTCGTCCAAAAATACTATACCATTTTCTTCTACTGACTCTATGGCTTTTTTTGTAATCGTATCTTCATCTAGAAGTTTGTCTGCTTCCTCTTTAGTTAATAGATCATAACTATCAGCTATTCTAATTTTAATTTTTTTGGTCCTTTTTCCTAAAGCTTTACCAAAAACTTCATTAAGATTCATCATCCCCATGCTGTTGCCAGGTTGACCGGGAATTTCAAAAAGAGATAAAGGGTTTGCCGTTTCATTCAAATCAATTTCAATTTCTTTGTCATCTAATAGACCATCCCGGAGTTTTTTCTTGAACATTTCAATTGTTTGTTCTCGGGCGTTTTCCCCAGTTAAATAAGCCAAAACTCTTTTTTCAGCTTGAGCATGGGCTTTTGCCTCTACATCCTTGCGCATCTTTTCTCGTATCATTATCATAGCGCTATCGACCAAATCTCGAACTATTTGTTCTACGTCTCGTCCGACATAACCTACTTCGGTAAATTTGGTAGCCTCTACTTTCACAAAAGGTGCACCGGCCAATTTAGACAAGCGTCTTGATATTTCAGTTTTTCCGACTCCAGTTGGCCCAATCATCAGAATATTTTTAGGATAAATTTCTTCTTTAAGCGGGGACTCTACTTTTTTTCTTCTCCATCTGCTCCTAAGGGCAACAGCAACAGCCCTTTTTGCAGGTTCTTGCCCGATTATGAACTTGTCTAGTTCGGAAACTATTTCTCTAGGTGTTAACTCAGTCATTTAATTTTTGATAAGGTTTCAGAAACAACGTTATGGTTAGTATAAACACATATATCAGCAGCTATTTTCAGTGCTGTCTTACAAATTTCCTTTGAAGAAAGCTCATTATCGTAAATAGCTTTTGCTGCAGCTAGAGCATAATTGCCTCCCGATCCCACGCAAGCTATACCTCCTTCTGGTTCCAAGACATCTCCTGAACCAGAAATTATGAATAGATCTTTTCCATCAGAAACAATTAACATAGCCTCCAAATTTCTCAAATATTTGTCAGTTCTCCAATCTTTGGCTAATTCGATTGCTGATCTAGATAAATTTCCAGGGAAAGTTTCCAATTTTCTTTCAAGTCTTTCCAATAAGGTAAAAGCATCTGCAGTAGATCCAGCAAAACCTACCAATATTTCCAAGCCCCCAGGCTTTAATCTTTGGACCTTTTT
The DNA here is from genome assembly GCA_029243395.1 of Paracoccaceae bacterium. Taxonomy (GTDB): domain Bacteria; phylum Pseudomonadota; class Alphaproteobacteria; order Rhodobacterales; family Rhodobacteraceae; genus CACIIZ01. Next base: position 101,535 of record JAQWSE010000004.1, read on the forward strand.
TGCTGTACCTTTCATTACAGTTTGACCTAAGGTGACTTGGCCATCACCGGCAACAGTCACACAACCATTTTTCATTACTCCTATAATTGTTGTACCGTGCCAGGTTTGGCCTTTTGAATTATTTTTCATCATCAATTAAGTGTTCTAGCAATTTTTTGAACAGAAAATATTTCGATCACATCTTTTTTTCTTATGTCTTCATAGTCTGAAAATGCCATGCCACATTCTTGTCCAGACTGAACAGATTCTACTTCATCTTTAAACCTTTTTAATGTTTTAAGAGATCCTTCGTGAATTACTACATTATCTCTTAAAAGCCTAACCTTAGCTGATCTTTGAGCATTACCTTCAGTGATCAGACAACCAGCGACCTTACCAGCATTGGTCACTTTAAAAACTTCTAATATTTCGGCATAACCTAAAATGGTTTCCTTTATTTCTGGTTTAAGTAGACCAGAGGCCGCTTTTTTGATATCATCAACTAAATCATATATTATAGAATAATAGCGTAATTCTACCTCTTTTTGATTTGCTCCGTCTCTAGCAGAGGCGTTAGCTCTTACGTTAAAACCTATTATAGGTGCTTTCGAAGCTTCGGCCAAAATTACATCACTTTCAGTAATAGCGCCAACGCCAGAATGTAAAACGGTTATTCTAACTTCTTCTGTACTTATTTTATCTAAAGCTTGCACTATTGCTTCAGTAGAGCCTTGAACATCGGCTTTAACGACCAAAGGAAGTTCCGAAACTTCTTCGTCTGCTTTGGCCTTTGCTATCATTTGATCTAATGTTTTTCCAGTACCTAAAGCATCTTTTTTGTCTTTAATAACCTGATTTCTATAATTTGCTATTTCTCTAGCTTCTGTTTCGTTTGACACCACATTTAAAATATCACCTGCCTCTGGGGTTCCATTCAAACCCAAAACCTCAACTGGAACAGACGGACCAACCTGAGACACTTTTACATTTTGACTATCAATTAAGGCCCTCACTTTACCCCATTGATCTCCAACGACAATGATGTCCCCCTTATTAAGTGTACCTTTTTGCACCAATACTGTAGCAACTGGTCCACGCCCAACATCCAGCTTTGCTTCAATTACTGTACCTTCTGCTTCTCTGTTTGGATTAGCTTTCAGTTCTAGTATTTCAGTTTGTAGGGTGATATTTTCCAGAAGAGTTTGCACTCCTTTTCCAGTAGAAGCAGAAACCTCAACATCTAAAACCTCTCCTGACATTGATTCTACAATTACTTCATGCTTCAGCAGATCAGTCCTTACTCTGTTAGGGTCAGAATTTTCTTTGTCACACTTGTTTATTGCTACTATAATTGGAACTTTTGCTGCTCTTGCGTGGTTTATAGCTTCTATAGTTTGAGGCATAACGCCATCATCAGCAGCAACAACTAAAATAATTATGTCTGTAACTTGTGCTCCCCGTGATCTCATAGAAGTAAATGCTGAATGCCCAGGGGTATCCAAGAACGTAAATAAAGAGCCTTTTTCTGTCTTTACTTGATAAGCACCGATATGCTGTGTAATACCACCAGCTTCATTGCCAGTTGTATTTGTTTTTCTAATAGCATCCAATAAGGAAGTTTTCCCGTGGTCAACATGTCCCATGACAGTTAGTATTGGGGCTCTTGGTTTCATATTTTCAGCAGCATCTTTTTCATCGTGTTTTAAAATAGCATCTTCTACATCTGAGGCTGAAACTCTTACAGGAATGTGATCAAACTCTTCAACTATCAAAATGGCAGTATCAGCATCTATTGTTTGGTTTTGGGTTGCCATTATGCCATTTGTCATCAATGTTTTAACTACAGAGGCAGATCTCTCAGCCATTCTATTCGCCAGTTCTTGAACTGTAATAGAATCAGGAACTGGTACTTCCCTTTTTACCTTTTCTCTGTCTGCACTATCTGATGTTTGTCTGCGCTTTACCTTTTCTTGTCTTCTTCTCAAAGAAGCAATGGATCTTTGTCTTCCTCCTTGATCAGAGAGAGCTTGATTAATTGTTAATTTTCCAGACCTTCTTCTCTCTAAATATCCTTTGCTAGGCCGAACCTCTTTTAATTCGTCATCTTTTTTGAACTTTTTTCCGGAAGAAGTATCGCTAGACTTACTATCAAATTTATTGTCGATTTTAGATCGAGTTTTTGGAGTTGTATCGTCAATAGGTTGAGCAACATCTAAAACTTTTTGAACTACCAAATTTTCTTTTTCAGATTTTTTACTTACTTCCACTTTCTCCAACAAAGCTTTTTCTGCAATCTGCCTATCAACCTCTTTCTTTTTGTTTTCTTCTTCCCGAGCGGCCTCTATGGCTTTTTTTCTCCTATCAATTTGTTCTTCTGAGTAATTCTTATTGAATTGAGCTTTTGGGTCGGAATCAGTATTTTCTTTGGTAAGTGTGTTAAGATTTTGATTAGAGGACAAAATATTCTTACTCGTTTTAAGAATTTTTTTACGTTTGGTTTCTATAAGGACCGATTTGGATCTTCCACGAGCAAGATTCATTCGTACAGAATTTCCAGAGCCCCGGACACTCAATGTTTTTGAGCTAGTGCCTTTTTTCTCATTTTCATCCATTATTAAATCGACCTTTTATTCTATATTCTTTAACATCTTCTCAGATTTCCTAGGCGAGCAGTATCAAAAATTAACGGATTAGTAAAACTACTCTTTAAGAAGCCAACATTGGTAATAGCATCTCTTCTAAAAGGAATCCCTAGTTCCGTTCTATTCAAGCAATTAATCCTAGAAGCTTGGGATTTTGGTAATGCTAGGTTCTTTTTTCGATTTTCAGATCCATCTCTTGCTTGCAGGAGTAATTCTATCTTATTTGTTAACAAATATCTTTGGATTTTTTCATAACCAATTATTACTTTACCAGCCTTTCTAGATAAAGCTATCAAACTAACGATTCTCTTTAATAATATGTTATCTATCCTTGAAACAAGATTTTCTTGTTGGAAATCTCTTTCATATTTTTTGCTTGCAAATTCTTTCATCTTTATCAGGATATTTTTAGAAGCAAGAACATAAAACTCTTTTCCATCAAATTCGTTAAATAAATCAAGGGTAAATACATTGGATGGAGACAAAACAAACCTAATCATAAGCTCACTTGGATGCATTTTTTTTGTAATATAACACATCTTTTTTTCGCATAAGTCTTTCATGATTATTTTAATTACCGTCCTATTAATTAAGAAACCTGATCTTCATTTGTTATTTCTTTGTCATAATCCTCAGCTGTAATCCAGCCCATTTTGAGTCTAGCATTCATAACCAAAATCCTTGCCTCTTTTAAACTAATATCAAACTTTTCAAGAATACCGTCATCTTTAACTCTCTTTCCTTCAACTGTAGTATAACCCCCTGCAATTTCCCAATCAGCACATTTGGCAAATTCCTCAAGATTCTTAATGTTTTCTTCAGCAAGCACCTGTATCATTTCAGGATTTAAACCTTCGAAATTTATCAAACTTTCCTCAACACCCAACTCTTTAGCTTTTTTCAATGCTTTATTATTATTTTCTTCTATACATTCCTGTGCTCTAGCTTGAAGCTCTTCAGAAGTGGATTCATCGAAACCTTCGATATTTTCAATCTCACTTTTTTCAACATATGCTACTTCTTCAAGCGTGGAAAAGCCCTCTGAAACGAGTAGTTGGGCTACCATTTCATCCACATTAAGAGTATCCATAAAAAGTTTTGATCTCTCAGCAAATTCCGTCTGCCTTCGTTCCGATTCCTCAGCTTCGGTCATAATATCAATATCAAATTGTGTTAGCTGACTGGCTAATCTGACATTTTGGCCTCTTCTCCCAATCGCTAGAGAAAGTTGATCATCTGGAACAACAACTTCAATTCTTTGAGAGTCCTCATCAAGGACTACTTTTGAGACCTCAGCAGGTTGTAAAGCATTTACCAAGAATGTAGGGGCATCTTCATTCCATGGAATTATATCTATCTTTTCACCTTGTAATTCATTCACCACAGCTTGGACCCGAGAACCACGCATGCCGACGCAGGCACCGACAGGATCTATTGAGCTGTCAAGTGATATCACACCTATTTTTGCTCTACTTCCAGGGTCTCTGGCAACAGTTTTAATCTCAATGATTCCATCATATATTTCGGGTACTTCCATTTTAAAAAGCTCAGACAAAAACTCCGGAGCTGTTCGCGAAAGAAAAATTTGAGGTCCTCTAGTTTCTGTTTTTACGTCTTTGATATAAGATCTTACCCGATCCCCAGTTCGAAAAGTTTCTCGATTGATGAGCTGATCTCGTCTTAAAATTGCTTCACCCCTACCCACATCTACAATGACATTGCCATATTCAATTCTCTTTACTTGACCATTAATAATTTGACCAACTCGATCTTTGAATTCTTCATATTGTCTTGCCCTTTCAGCTTCACGAACTTTTTGTACTATGGTTTGTTTTGCAGATTGAGCGGCAATTCTTCCAAAATCCATAGGAGGCAATGGATCCTTGACAATATCACCAATTTTAGCTTCAGGAAGTAGGTCAATAACTTCATCAATTGTTATTTCTGTAAAGTGGTTTTCAACTTCTTCCACAACCAATCTACATCGATTCATTGTTAACTCACCAGATTTCGTATCAATTTTTGCTCTAATATCATATTCTGCCCCATACTTGGATCTTGCTGCTTTTGCCAAACTTTCTTCCATAGCCTCTATTACGAGTTCCGGTTCAATTAATTTTTCTCTTGCGACAGCATCAGCAATCTGAAGTAATTCAATTTTACTAGGGTTGTGTTCGGCCATTATTTTTCCTATTCGTTTTTTAAGCCAATAATTTGGCCTCTTCTATGTTAGATACCTTAATATGGTGAATTTTATCAATTTGGAGTACATGCAGTTCTGAATTCACCACACCAATCAATGTTCCCTCCAATTTACTAATTCCTAAATCTTTAATTTTTTGTTTTATTATAGCTTTATGTCCTTTCCATTCGTCAAAATCTTTAAGTCGAGTGAGAGGTCTATTCAAGCCTGGAGAAGATACCTCTAGGTGATATTCTTCCTGAAAAGAGTCTTTCGTGTCTAGTTCGTTAGAAATACTATGGGACATTTTTGCACAATCATCTATAGTTAGTGACCTAAGTTTATTATCTATCATAATTTGTAAAGTTAAATCGGATTCATTAAATATTCTAATTCTCACCAATTCAAAACCACCATTCTCAACAATTGGTAGGATATTCTTGTATAAGGATTTTTCTTCATTAGAACGGGCTATTAAATTTTCCATGTTATCCGTCTAGCACAAAAAAACGGGCCTAAAGCCCGTCACAAACATTGTGTGGCACAATAGCACCTAAAATTAAATTTTCAAGTCTTTAAATATTAAAAGTCACTAATAATACCCCGCCTTTCCCAGTCTCCATACCTAGTTGGTTCAAGATCTGATGGGCCATTTATTTCTTTTGGATTTTCTATCAAGGGTAATTTCCGATTTCTTATTTCTGCTTCCAACAATGCTTTTTCTGCTGTTTCTTTGGAAGGCTTCCTTATATAGTTATTATATTTCATCTTGGAACTATCTTTAAAATTAATTTTTTCAAATAGATCCATAACATTAAATGATACTTGGTTGAGTAGCAAGGACTGGTGGATCGACTGTTGAAACTGAATGATAGTTTAAAGGCAAGATATCTCTGCTTACAGATTTTGATAGGGGTTTTTAAGAAAAAGAAAACTGTTTCACAGACGCTAGAAGAGCAATACCTTTGTATGCATTCTTATGAAGAAAGTGACATTGCAAGAGCAAAAAGAATTTCAGACTTTATTTTTGTTTATCTTCAGGGATTGGATAACTGTATAAATCTTTATTCTGAAAAGAAGCTTAAATTAGAAGTAAGAAATATTCTCCGTATTGTAGTTGCCGAGTCATTTTTTGATGAAGCACCAGATCATGCAATTGTTCATTCAGCTGTTCAATTATCCAAACTAAGTAAATCAACAAAGTATTACTCAGGGTTGGTCAATGCTATTTCAAGGAGGATATTGGTGTATGTCCAGGGAGATAATTTGATATTAGTGTCAGTTTTAGAGGAGAAATTAAGGACTTATTTAAGTAATTATTATCCGAATGAAGTAATTAAGAGAATCGAAAAACTAATGACTAAAAAGGCGCCATTAGATATTAATATTAAGAATTTTGAGGAAATAAATTGCTGGAAAGAAAAATTAAATGCAAAAAAACTACCTAGTGGGATTCTTAGATTACAAAACCCTAAAGGCCTTTCTTCATTGCCAGGCTTCAAGGAAGGTAAGTGGTGGGTCCAAGGTGCTTCGTCTTCAATACCTATTAAGATATTAGGTAAAATATCTGGAGTCGAAGTGTTAGACCTTTTTTCTGCTCCTGGAGGAAAAGCAATGCAATTGATTTCAGCAGGGGCTAAAGTGACATGTTTGGATTTTTCCCTAAAGAGATTAGAACTTTTGAAAAAAAATCTTATTAGGATGAACATGAAAGCTAAGATCATTAATTCCGATATTAGGAAATTTGAGTCAAGAATAAAATATGACATAATCACAATTGATGCACCATGTTCTTCTTCTGGTACTATAATTAAAAACAAAGATTTACCTCATCTTTTACCAGTAGAGAGAATTCTTAATTTAACAACAATACAAGATGAATCTCTAGATTTGGCGAGAAAATACGTTAAAGAAGATGGAGTAATTTTATATTGTACTTGTTCTCTTTTTCCTGTCGAGGGTGAAGAACGAGTATCAGAATTCCTGGTAAAGAACCAAGATTGGATGCAAAAAGCGATTTGTCCAAAAGAACATGGATTAGAGGCAGAGTGGGTGGATTCAAAAGGTGGTCTCAGGTTGAGGCCAGACCATTTGTTTGATTTAGGTGGAATGGATGGTTTTTACGCTGCAATCTTGGTAAAGAATAATTGATATTGTGCCTTCTGGTAATTTGGAAATTTTTTGATGATAGGGAAATTGTGGTTTGCTCAGATTAAGAATAAGGCTTATTAATAATTTTAGAGATATATTCTTTCACATATTTTTTCTGATTTCTCTATCATTGAATAGACTTTTTAAATTACCTAGCGATCTTGAGCAAGCTCCTTTAAATTTGTTTTCGGGACAATTGGTTTTAGGAAAACTATTTATCAATGGATATTTTAATAGGTTTTCAAAGCCAATGAGAACCTCAAAAGTGATTGAAAAAAATGATCTTGTTCCTAAAAAATTATTAGAAGGCTTAAAACCAGAAACGTTTTGTTGGTTATACTTGATATCCGGAATTAATGATCAAGAATCCAGAGATTTTACCAAAGCTTTGGTGAATGAATTAGGGGTTTTTAATAGAAAATTTTCTTACAAGATTTGGTGTTTAGAAGCAACAGCTTTTAGACTTTGTTCTGTCTGTTTGAATATTCGATTTTTAGAATTAGCCAAAGTTTTTAACAATAAACCTAAGATGCTGTCTTTTATACATTTTCATGTTCTTTATCTTTCACTTTGCAAGACTTTTGTACCTAAAGGGTTAATCAGTTTAAGGATGAATTCGGGAATATTTTTTGCTAGCCTAATTTTAGGAGAAACAATCTCAAAAAAAGAGGTTTTACTTGCAAAAATTGTTAAGGATATTGATTTCTTAATGAAGAAAAATGGGGAGCTTAGTATTGATACCCCCGGAGAACTTTTGGAGATTTTCTTTTTAGTTAACAGACTCACAAGGTTTTCTTCTACTTCAGACCTTTCAAAAGGAAAAAAAGATTTAAAATTAAGAGGTTTTCAAAATCAAATAGCGCCTATTTTAAGGGGATTACGATTAGGAGGGGGACAGCTAGTGAGGACCAATAATTTTGGAGGAGAGATGATCCTTTGGGATTTAGACAAAGAATTATCCGATGCCAAGTTAAATAATTTCTCAATTAGAAAAAAAAACATGGGGTTCTACAGAATTAATTCGGGTCGCCTTACATTAATTTTTGATGGAAAATCAAGAAAGATAGAAAAAAAAGCCAAAAGCTTTTGCTGTCCAGCCTTTTCCTTTGAACTAAGCTCTGGGCAGCGAACAATATTTCAGAACAATTCTCCTTTCAATTTTTTTTTAGGTCATAGCGACAGAATACTGAAAGTTGAGCAGGATTATAATTCTGTGAACTTTTTGAAAAAGTTTGGATCAATTGATCCATCCCAATGGGTAAGCAAAATTATGGAGGTTAAGAACTATAAAGATTATAAAAACAATTATATCGAAGGCAAAAAAAAGATCTGTATAGATCAGTCAGATATCTATCATTCCAGAAAATTAAGCATACCATTTTCAGGAACTGAAATAAGGGGTAGTGAGTTTATTTATTCAGAGAATAAAGATTTGAGTAATTTTGACTACATCAACGTTCAGTTTTTTCTGCATCCAGAAGTTCATGTTTGGAAATCTGAAGGATCAAATTATTTTCTATTACAGCTTAATAATAATGAGGTTTGGAATTTTGAAACTGATGAGAATAATGGTGACTTGCATACATATAATTACTTAGATCCTAAAGACTTACAAATAAAAAGAGCTTTTAGAATAGTCTTACGAAGAAGGTCGAGCAGTCAAAACCTATTTGTTACATGGAGGTTTTTCCTGCAAAGCCATAGTTCTAGAATAACGAGAGAAAAAATTGTTTCCTAAAAGGAGGTTGAGTTAAAAAATAATGAAAAAAGGTTTTGTAAAGATTAAGAGAGCTATTATTTCGGTTTCTAACAAAGAAGGTATAGAAGAATTTGTATTAAGACTTAGGTCTTGGAACATTGAAGTAATTGCTAGTGGTGGAACAGCTAGTACATTAAGGAAAAATGGAATCGAAGTAATTGATGTGGAGGATATAACAGGTTTTCCACCACTGCTGATGGGAAGGGTCAAAACTTTACATCCGAGCATTCATGGAGGTATACTTGCGTTAAGAGACAAACCTCAACATATTTCAGATTTGAAGCAAAATAATATAGAACCTATAGATTTGGTGGTTTGTGATCTTTATCCATTTGAGGAAATGGCAAGACAGAAAAGAGATTATAGTTCTTGCATTGAAAATATCGATATTGGCGGTATTACTTTGCTAAGAGCGGCCGCAAAGAATTATGATTATGTTACCGTTATTTCAGACAACTCTGGATTCCTGGATTTTTTGAATCATCTTGATTCAAATGATGGAGGTACAAGTCACGAGTTTCGCCGGTTAAATGCTATCAAGGCATTTTCATGTTCTTCGAACTATGATGGGCAAGTTTATAAATGGTTTTTGAGTGATGATCTTAACAAATTTCCAAAAGAAAAATTTATTAAATCAACGCTGAAAAAAAACTTACCCTATGGGGAAAATATTCATCAGCGTGCAGCTTTATATCAAACAGAAGATTATGATCAAAGTTGGGCTAATTACACTCAACATCAGGGAAAAGATTTGTCATATAATAATCTTTTGGATTTTGATTCTAGCATAGGTCTTATTGATGGTTTCAGGGATGATTTAAGGCCGTTAGTAGGAATAATAAAACATACAAATCCATGTGGTGTGGCAACAGGGAAGACTGTTTTGGAGGCCTTTGAGAGAGCTTTTCTTTGTGATCCCATATCTGCATTTGGGGGGATTATAATTAGTAACTCTAGGATTTCAGTGGGAGTAACAGAAAAAATTATGCAGACCTTTTTTGAAATGGTAGTAGCCCCTTCATTTGATGATGAATCACTGGAGTTATTATCAAAAAGAAAAAATATGAGAGTTCTTTCTATTGGGAAGAACTGGAAATCAAAAGTTGCTAACGATTGTGAATACCGGTCAATTTATCAGGGTATTCTTTTTCAAGAAAGAGATCAAAATGAAATTAGTGCTAAAGATTTGAAATTAGTAACCAATCTTAATCCAAATAATAAAGAATTGGAGGACCTTCTTTTTGCATGGAAAGTGGTAAAGCAAGTAAAATCAAATGGTATTGTATTTGCTAAAAATGGCGCCACAGTAGGCATTGGCTCTGGTCAACCGAGTCGAATAGACAGTACAATTACTGCTATTGAGAAATCTGAAAAACTTAAGGAGAAACTGGGGATGGTTTCATCACCTTTGGAGGGAGCAGTCATGGCTTCGGATGCATTTTTTCCCTTTTCTGATAGCTTAGAAAAAGCTATATCGAAGGGCATAAAATCAGTTATTCAGCCAGGTGGATCTATACGAGACAATGAGGTAATAGATTTTGCAAATGAAAAGGGTATCAGCATGCTATTAACTGGAATTAGGGCATTTAAGCATTAAAAATTATCTTGAACTTCTCTGGCTTGATCTATTATCAGGATTGGGACTCCATCTCTAATAGGGTAAGCTAAGCCGGCAGTTTTAGATATTAATTCATGGTTTTGTTTATCCAATACCAAATGAGTATGGGTTCTGGGGCAGACGACAATATTTAGCAAGCTTTCATCAAATCCTGTTTTCATGGCTTTAGTCTCATTGCAGGGGACCAAAACTTTTTTCTGCTTTTAAGGTCATTTCCATAAGCGTTTGTAAAATGCTGGCACGTTCTTTTATCGTTTTTGCTTCTAATAATGCTTGTTTCTCGTATTGGTCAAAGGGACAAAGCATAGACAAAGAATTTATAAGCAACTCATCCTCTGCCATTTTTAGACTCTCCCAGTCCATTTGTAAATTGGTTAGTTTAAAATATTTTGAAAGTATATCAAGAAAAACACTCCGCTCAAAATCTGCATTCATTTTTTCTTTTTTTCTATCACTTCTAAATGAATTCCAATCAACCTTTCCTTTCAGGTAGGGATCATTTTCTTCTATTTTTTCGACAAAATTGAATCTGCTTATACCTGCTAGAGTAATCAAATATCTTGAATCCTCTGTTTCGGTAAAACTAACTACTCTTCCAGCACAACCTACTTTGTTAAGTTTGAAATTGTGGGGGTTCCCCTCCTCTATTGATAGTGGTTGTATCATGCCTATTAGGCGATTTTTTTTTCCTAAAACATCTTCTAACATTTTAAGATATTTGGGTTCAAAAATATTTAATGGCAAACGGGCTTTGGGTAGTAAGAGTGCACCAGCTAATGGGAATATAGGAATGCTTTTAGGAAGATTATTCATATCACTAAAGTAAGTAATTCATAGTATAACCAATTTAACAATATATAATAGATGACAATTTTCTACGGCCTTTCAAAACCAATGGATCATCATGTCCTAAAGATTCAAATAGTTGTAATAGCTGATCTTTTGCTTTGCCATTTTCCCAAGCAGGATTTTCTTTGAAAATTCTTAAAAGATCTGTTATCGCATTCTCATATTCTTGAGAGGAAATTTGAGATAGAGCCAATTCGAATAGATAATGTAGATTATTTGGATCTTTTAGAATATCAGAACGAATAATGTCTGCGTTTCTAGTATCTGAAGTTTTTTTGGACAACTCGATTTCAGCTCTTAGTTTTTCAAATTCTTTGTTATTTTGAATATCTGTTGGAACAGAATCTAGTTCTTCCCCAGCTTCCAAGAAGTTTCCAGCTAAAATTTTAGATTTTATTAAGCCGGAATATGCTTCAATATTATTCTCATCGATCTCGATTATCTTTTTATATCTTTTTTCAGCTTCGAGATAATGGCCATCATTGATTTTTTGTTCGGCTTCTTCAATTAGATTACTAAGATCATTACTTAAATCACCACCGCTTTTTGTAATTACACCGGCTATAAATTCTTTTATTTTAGCTTCAGGTTGGGCCCCCATAAATCCGTCAAGGGGTTTTCCACCAAAAAATGCATAAACAGCAGGTATGGATTGAATTCTAAGTTGCCCAGCAATTGCCTGATTTTCATCAATGTTGATTTTTACTAGCTTAACCTTTCCTTTAAAATCTAAAACGTTCTTTTCCAGAATTGGAGTAAGGGTTTTACATGGACCACACCAAGGTGCCCAAAAATCAACTATAACCGGAATATCCTTACTTGATTCAATGACGTCACTTACAAAACTAGCATCATCAGTATCTTTTATTGTGTTTTCTATAGAATTCAACTTTGCACCTATATTTTGTCATATGTAGAAACTCAACGCAAACTACAGTATACATCTAAAAACTCTTGTCTTGATTTTAAAGGATCTTTTGAAATTATTTTCACAGAGTTAGTTATTATTGCGTTTGGCTGGAGGAATATTTTGTTTGCTTCAAGTTCAGTGAACCCTGCTATTTGGGTAGCTTCAAGCCAGGCAGCTTTTTTATCTGCTTTCTTAATACTATCTTTCATCCGTTTAGGAGTTTTTGCAGGTAGCCCAAATCTTATATGTATGGCTTCTAACAAGCTTTGCTCTAACTTGGTATATTCGTCGCCTAAGAATGCTTTCACTGGAGAAATCATGTCTCCAATAACATATTCTGCTGAATCATGCAAAAGTGCTACAAGATACCAGGTGTTTTTAAGATTTGGATTTTCAATTTGAAAAATTTTTTGTACCAAAATGGAGTGATTAGCTACCGAAAAAGTAAAATCTCCCGAGGTTTGACCATTCCATCTTGCCTGAAAAGCCAAGCCATGTGCTATATCTTCGATTTCTATGTCTAAAGGCGATGGGTTTATAAGATCTAACCTTCTCCCAGACAGCATTTTTTGCCAAGCTCTATGTGTCAATTTAAGTAAAAATCCTTTTTAATAGCTCCAATTGATAAAACTTGAAAATAATTGGTTACTATGTTTTATCTCTCCAAAAGAATATTAATGAAATTTTCGTGTTTGTGAACTGGAGATTGAAAATGAGCAGGGATTACGTAGTGAAAGACTTAGGTCAGGCAGAATTTGGAAGAAAAGAGATTGTAATAGCAGAAACCGAGATGCCGGGTTTGATTTCATTGAGAGAGGAGTTTGGAAAAACTAGACCATTAACTGGGGCTAGGATTGCAGGTTGTCTCCATATGACGATACAAACGGCTGTTTTGATTGAGACATTAGTTGCGTTGGGTGCCGATGTAAGGTGGGCTAGTTGCAATATTTTTTCTACCCAGGATCATGCTGCCGCAGCAATTGCTTCCCAGGGAATACCAGTCTATGCAGTAAAAGGTGAATCCTTAGAAGACTATTGGAATTATGTGGATAAAATCTTTCATTTTAACGATAATCAAGCCAATTTAATATTGGATGATGGTGGTGATGCTACCATGTACATTATTTTAGGAGCAAAGGCAGAGTCTGGAGACACTAGTTTCTTAGAAAAACCTTCGTCGGATGAAGAAGAATACCTTTATTCTACGATCAAAATGCGACTGAAAAAATCGCCTGGATGGTTTACAGAGCAAAAAGCCGCTATTAAAGGGGTTTCTGAAGAAACTACCACAGGCGTACTTAGGCTCTACCAAATGATGGATTCGCAGCAGTTACCTTTTCCTGCGATAAACGTCAACGATAGTGTAACTAAATCAAAATTTGACAACAAGTACGGGTGCAGAGAATCTCTTGTTGATGGCATCCGCAGAGCTACTGATACTATGATAAGTGGTAAGACAGCAGTAGTTTGTGGTTATGGAGATGTTGGCAAAGGATCTGCCGCGTCTTTGAAGGGAGCAGGGGCAAAGGTTTTAGTGACCGAAGTTGATCCGATCTGCGCCCTACAGGCTTCAATGGATGGTTTTGACGTAGTTACTTTAGATCAAGTAGTAGATAGTGCTGATATTTTTATAACTGCCACAGGGAATAAGGATGTTATTAAAATTGATGATATGAGGAAGATGAAGAACATGGCAATAGTAGGTAATATTGGTCATTTTGATAATGAAATTCAGGTATCGGCATTACGAAATCACAAATGGGATAATCTTAAAGATCAGGTTGATTTAGTTGAAATGGTTGATGGCAAGAAAATCATTTTACTTTCTGAGGGACGTCTTTTGAATCTTGGAAATGCTACTGGTCACCCATCTTTTGTTATGTCAGCAAGCTTTACGAATCAGGTTCTAGCTCAAAAAGAACTTTGGCAAAACAATGAAAATTACAAGAATGAAGTTTATGTATTGCCAAAACATTTAGATGAAAAAGTTGCCATGTTGCATTTGAAAAGAGTGGGTGCAACTCTGACCAAATTGGATAAGGATCAGGCAGATTACATAGGAGTGAGTAGTGAAGGTCCCTTCAAACCAGCACATTATCGTTACTGATTATTCTATCTCTGTTCCAAGAGGCCTGGAAAGCAAGTAATTTATAGCATTATCTATGCTGATTTTTCCTTTAATTGTGGAATTGACTGATTTCATTATGGGAACATCAACTCCGAATTTATCAGCTAATAGACATGCAGCGGTAGCAGTGTACTTGCCCTCTATGGTCTGTTCCTTTGTGTGAAATTTTTTGTAAACCAGCTGTTTACCATAGTTGAAGTTTCTGGATTGTGTAGAATTGCAAGTTAATGTTAGATCACCCAGTCCAGATAAACCCATTAGCGTTTCAAGTTCACATCCTAGTGCCAAACCTATTTTTTTTATTTCCGTGAATCCACGTGTCATTACAGCTATTCTGGCGCTGTCTCCTAGGCCTTTTGCTTCGGTTATTCCACATGCTATGGCTATAACGTTTTTAAGGGATCCTCCAATCTGAGCTCCAACTATGTCCGATGATAGGTAAGGCCTGATGGAAGATGTTGATATCAGATTTTGTATTTTATTACCAATTTTTTTATCCTGACATGCTAAAGTCAGAGCGACAGGCTTTTCGGCCATTATGTCTGCAGCAAAGCCAGGCCCTGTTAAAACAGCAAGATGATTTTTATTAAGGAACTTCTCTCCAATTTCGGTTTGAAAAAGCAATCTTTCTGAATCAATACCCTTTGAGCAAAAGACAACAGTCTTTGAAATAAGATAAGAAGAATACTTCTTGAGGAATTGGTAAACAGATTGAGCTTTAATACACAGTAAGATTACATTTGAATCATAAACGACTTCTTCTATTGAATTTGTTGTCTCAAGAAAATTAATGCATTTTGTAGGAGATGGTTTTTGATTAGGGTAAAACTTGTATTCAAGAATCTCTTCAGTAGTTTTTATTGTTCTGTTCCAAACAGTCACTTTTTTTTGGTTTGAAGCATAATTTAAAGCTAACGCTGATCCTAAAGCTCCTCCACCAATAATAGAAATTTTCACGCTTTTATTCCCCTTTTACCGAAACCTAGTAAAGGTTTTGCTTTCAAATCTATAGGCCACCTAGGTTTAGGTATGAGATCCTCTGTTTTATAATTACCAGAAACAAATTTTTGTGATCCTAAGTAAGCAATCATAGCAGCATTGTCAGTACAAAATTCTTGTGGAACTGGGAAGAAATCAAAGACATTTTTTAAAGCTGTTTTCTCTAGTGAACTTCTTATTTTTTGATTTGCTGCTACTCCTCCAACTATGGCGAAGTTACCTCTAAGCGTACCATATTTTTCTCTGAAAATTTTCATTGCATACTCCGATTTATTTTTAAAGACATCCACCGTTGATTTTTGAAATGAAGCACAAATATCATCAATGTCCGAAGGGTATAAGCCGCCCTGTTTCACAATGAGATAATCAGCCTGTCGTATCACAGCAGTTTTCAGTCCGGAAAAAGACATATTACAATTCTTTCTATTCAGCATCGGTTTGGGAAAGGGAAATCGATTTTCGTTTCCGTTTAATGCACGTTTTTCTATATGGGGACCTCCTGGATATCCAAGACCTAGGAATGCTGCTATTTTATCATAACATTCCCCAGGAGAATCATCTATGGTACTTCCGAGACGAGTAAATGAATCTACATTTTCAACAATCAAGAATTGGCAATGACCTCCTGAAGCCAATAAAGTCAAATATGGAAAACTAATGGAATGAACCATTTTTACTGAAAGACAGTGCGCTGCCAAGTGATTAATGCCGAGTAAGGGTTTGTTTAACCCTTGAGCCAACCCCTTTGCAAACATGATGCCTGATAAAAGACCTCCAATTAACCCAGGCCCTGAAGTGACACTTATTAGATCAATTTCGTCAATCAGGATGTCTGCTTCCTGCAAAGCATTTTTAGTGCAAGAATCTAATCTCTCACTATGAGCTCTAGCAGCTATTTCCGGTACTACGCCTCTAAAATTCTGGTGGAGATTGTTTTGGTTCAATACGATTGAAGAAAGAATTTCTGTCTGACTATCATTTTCACCTTTTGTGTAACGTAATATTGAAGCAGCAGTATCATCGCAACTACTTTCTATCCCTAAAATTAATGAAGCTTTTTTTTTCATAAGTGAGTTCTTGTATCTTTAATCTAATCGAGATATCACCATAGTTATGGTAAGTGAATTAAAAAAAAGAGACTTTAAAATACGAAATCTTAAAATCGGTACTAGAGGATCACCCTTAGCTTTGGCTCAAGCTTTTGAAGTTAAAAAAAAAATCTCTCTATCCAGTGACATATCGGAAGACTGTATAGAAATAATTACCATCAATACTAAAGGCGACAAGATCCAAGATAGGCCACTTACTGAGATTGGAGGAAAGGGTCTTTTTACGGAAGAAATAGAGAACCAACTCTTGAGCCATGAAATAGATTTGGCTGTACATTCGATGAAGGACATGCCCACTATTTTTCCAGAAGGCTTAGATATAAAGACTTTTCTTAAAAGAGAGGATTTTAGAGATTCATTTATTTCCTTAAAATATAAGAATTTTGATGATTTACCTAAAGGAGCAACGGTAGGTTCTTCAAGTTTAAGAAGACGTGCTCAACTTCTTCATAGAAGGCCTGATATTAGTTTAGTGGAATTCAGAGGAAATGTACAAACTAGGTTGAAAAAATTGGAATCTGGTGTAGCCGAAGCAACATTTTTGGCATGTGCAGGTTTGTTACGTTTGGGTATGAATAAACTAGTTAGACCAATTTCACCTGAAATTATGATGCCAGCGGTGGCGCAAGGGGTCATTGGGGTCCAGCAGAGAGTTAATGACGTAGAGATGACCGCTATTCTTTTTCCTCTTAATGATAAAGAAACAGAAATTCAAGTGATGGTGGAAAGAGCTTTCCTAAAAGTTTTAGATGGTTCGTGTCGTACACCTATAGGAGCTTTTTCTAAATTGGAAGGAAGTGAAATCATTTTTAGAGGGGAAATTCTTAGAGTGAATGGATCAGAGGTGATATCCGGATCCTGGCAAGGTTCGACTTTAAATCCAATTGAATTAGGTGAAAGAGCGGGTAGAGAATTAAAAGGAAAGATTGGTGACGCTTTCTTTTAAAAAGCCAATAATTTTAACTAGGGTCAATGCAGACAATAAAGAATTTGTTCAATCATTTTCTGAGCTTTATCCCAATATAGATGTTAATCAATCTTTTAGATTTCTATCTTTGTTTGAAATAGTTCTTGAGAGAAAACTTCAAGAAAAATTAGATTTTGATTATTTAGTTTGTACTTCTAGGTACGCCATTCAAGCTATACCTAGTTCTGAAAACGTTGTAAGTAAATACATGCTTTGTGTGGGCAAACGTACCGCGCTTGCTGCAATGGAAAGGGGTTTTAATAAAGTTTTTTACCCGAAAGTTGGAAATGCTTCAAACTTAGTAAAACTAATATCATTAAAAGTTGAAGACAAGAATTCCAATCTTCATTATTTAAGAGGTAAAGAAGTATCTTATGATCTTAAGCTAGAACTAGAAAAATTTGGCTACAAAGTTCATGAGACGATTGTTTATCGACAAAAGAAACTGAAATTGGCCGAGAAAATCAGAAACTTCCTTACTAATGAAAACGTAGGAGGAGTTATTTTTTTTTCTGCCAATGTGGCAAAAAGTTTTTGCCATTACTTTAAAAAATTTCCAGAGGACTTCTTGTTTTTTTGTATTAGTGATAGAGTGGCTCAAGAGGTTCTTAAAACTCAGGTACAACATGATTATAAAATTAGGGTAGCGTCTGAACCAACTACAAAGGAAATCATGAAATTAGTTTATAATGAAGAAGTTGTTCGCCAGCATTAACTATCTTTAGGAGTCAATTTATGAAAGCTAATAATAAACCTGCTAATGGTAGAAGAAAGGTTCAGAAGGCAAGAGAGATTGGATCACAAAAGGGTGATGAAAATAGTGGAATATCTAAAGCACAAACTGGTAGTGATACCCCTGGAGAAAGAGAAGATTCCGCAAATGTAGAAACTAGTAAGAACAATTTTTACAAGGAATTGAAAAGCAAAAAGAAAGACCCCTTAATTGTTTTCCTGGGCAGCTTACTAGTGATTGTTATCGTGCTTTTTTTCTCATTAAGTGTATGGTTTTATCAAATTATCTTAGAGCATGAGAATAAATTAAATGGACTGACTCAAAGGCTGGAAGACATGCCTGCACCAATAAGTGAAGGCCGATTAGGTTTGATAATTAAGAAGTCTAATAAGAAATTGGAATCCAGAATTAATGCTGATTTGATTTCAATAGAAGGCAAAATTCTAGAAATTAAACAAGAATTGGGGAGTTTCCCTCAACCAATGAGTGAAGGAAAAGTTGGATTAATGTTAGACAGAGGGATCACACAGTTTAGGAAAGATATAGAAGAGAAAGTCAATGGAGTCCTGAGTTCTTTTCAACAGTTAGATCAAACACAGGCTCAAAAAAATGATCTTGATCCCGAAATAAGAAGAAAACTTAAAGAATTGGAGTTATCTGTAGAAACCTTAACTGGAACTATAGGTCTAGAAATTCTTTCAAAATCTATAAGTGAAGAGATCTTAGATTTAAAGAGGTTGGTCAAAACTAGAAAGAAAACTAGTTTTACGTCAGAAACTACCTCAAGGAAATTAAGTTCAGACATTAGTCCAAAAGATTTCACGTCAATAGCGAAGAGATTTTCTGAGTATGCTTATAATGCTATTAAACAAGATATGACATCTAAGAAAAAGGATGGATTTTTTAATTCTATTGTAAACAAATTCCAATTAGTTTTTGTACAAAGATCTTTGACACCTCAAGAGGGAAATTCGGTCGATGCTATACTATCAAGAGCAGAAGCTGCGCTTAATATGAGAGACTATGAAAAGGTGTTAGATGAACTAAACCAATTACCTCAAGGCGCATTAGAAGTAATGATGGAATGGAAAAAAAGTTTTGATAGTTTCTTGGAAGAAAAAAGATAGAGATTAAATATGGTTTTCTCTCTCATTAGAGGTGGTATTATATTGCTTCTGGCAGGGGGGCTAACCTATTTTTTTGTTTATATAGAAAATCTCCCAGGTTTTCTAATTTTCGAAATAAATGAAAAAGAATTAAAACTTTCTTTGTTGATTTCAGTGATTCTTCTCATCTTTTTTGGGTTTATTTTTTGGTTAAGTTTAAAAATTTTGGGTTTCCTTTTGGCAGTCGTAGATTTTCTTATGGGAAAAGATACAGCGCTCCAAAGGTTTTTCAAAAGGATTAGATATCGAAAAAGCCAGAAAGCTTTAAATAGTGCTATTATTGCTTTAACTGAGAAGGAAAACAAAAAAGTTCTGTTAGAAATAGCAAAGGCACGAGCTAATCCTGATTTTGAAAAAATAGTTCATTTACTTGAAGCCCAAGCTGAAGAGGCCTTGGGTCATCAAGAGAAGGCAGATAAATTATATAAGGAATTATTGTCAAACAAAGATACGAGGTTGGTTGCTATTGGGGGATTAATTCGGTCAAGGATTGTGAGTGGTGATATGAATGTAGCATCGCAACTTGCTGAAAAAGCTGTTCTATTAAAGCCTAAGAGCCTTCAGGCTTTGAACACACTTTTTAAGATTCAATGTGATCTCGAAAATTGGGCTGGTGCAAGAAAGACATTAGTTTCTCAGCAAAATATGGAGAAGAATACAAGAGAAATTAGATTGAGGCAGGAGGCATTAATATTATATGCTGATGCCAAACAAAAAAAATCTGAAGGAGACGTTCCCTCAGCATTGGAGAAAATAAGGGAATCAGTTAGAAAAAGTCCTAGTTTGGTGCCAGCTGTTTGTCAGGCAAGTGAACTTGAAAAAATATCTGGTAAAATCAAGAATGCTGAGAAACTGCTTAAAGCATGTTGGAGGATTGAACCTCATCCAGATTTAGCAAAATCTTTTGCAGAACTTTTACCAGATGAAACACCACCTGATAGGTTAAAGAGATTTAAAATACTTTTTAATAATCTAAATAATGACAATATTGTAAAGGTAACGAAGGCGGAGCTTTTATTAGCAGCGGAGGATTTTCCTGCTGCGAGGAGGATACTAGTCAAGCTGATAAATGAAAAACCCGATAGTCAAACCTTTATATTAATGGCAGCAATTGAAAAAGGATCAGGTGCGTCAGAAGAAATAATTCAAGGTTGGCTGTCCAAAGCTTTTTCAGCATCAAGGCCTCCGGTTTGGTTTTGTAATTCATGCAATAATGTGAGTGATTGGAGTCCTTTTTGCTCTAAATGCCGTGGTTTTGATACTTATGTTTGGGGTTTACCTGAAACTAACAAGATTTTCTCTGAAAGTGATGCCCTCTTACCAATGATTATTGGAAAATCAGAAAAAGAACCCAGTTATTCTCCCGATGAAGAGATTATTCCAAATGATGGAAAATTAGAAATCTCCAAAGATCAAGAAAATAAAAATGCTGTTTAAAAGAATAAATGAAAGAAAATTCATTCAAATATTTCAGGACCTGTTGCAACATGTATTCCGCCATCCAGGGGTAAAATAGCTCCAGTGACATAACTACCACCTGGCCCACAGAGAAACAAAATAGAACTCTTAATATCATTGGGATGGCCTATCCTACCGATAGGAACATTTTTCGAAACTTTACGTTCTTTTTCTCTGTTGCCCACTGCAAACTCAGTCATTCTAGATAAAAAAGGTCCCGGTGCAAGCGCATTAACGGTAATTTTTTGTCTGGCTAATTCCTTAGCAAGTATTCTGGTAATTTGATGCACTGCAGCTTTTGATGCAGAATAAGAATAGGGACCATCAGCTAAAGCTGCTGTACCCATTACCGACCCAATATTAATTATTCTTGATGGGTAGTCTAGGCTAGCTTTTGATGCAAGCTTAGGTAACAAGCATTGAGTTAAATGGAAAAGGGCTGTCACATTTACTTTCATTACTTTGTCCCACGCATGGTACGGAAATTTTCCCAATGGAGCCCCCCAGGAGACACCTGAGTTATTGATCAAAATATCTAAGTGCTCTTCCTTCTTCTCAAAATACCTAACTAACTTTTCTATTCCCATTTCTGAACTTAAATCAGAGCAGAAATATTCAACTTTGTGTAGTGGGTTTTTAGCATTTATTTCAAGTGAAGTCTTTTGAATTGCTTCTAGTTTTCTACTTGTTATATAAACCTTTGCTCCTGAAAAAGCGAGAACTTCAGTAATTATTTTACCAATTCCACTGCCACCGCCAGTGATTATGGATATTTTATCTTCGATATTAAAAAGTTCGTTCATTATGTTCTTTTTATCCATCTTATAACCTTACTTTCTACTAAGAAATATTCAACACAAAATACAGTGCAATAGGAAGGGTGAATGTTGATAGAATTGTTGTAAGAACTATGGAATTTGCACTTTCCCTTTTGAAGACTCCATAATATTCAGCAAGAACAAAAACATTAGCAGCAACAGGTAAAGAAGCACATAATATAGCAGTTTGAAGCCACACAGTTTTTTCTGTTGGCCATAGGAAGAATATTAAAACTATAAGACACGGATGTAATATTAATTTACCAGCTGAAATTATGGCTAAATCAATTTTTTGGTGTGTTGGAAATCTCAAAGTTATTGAGGCACCCAATGCAATTAACGCTACTGGTGCAGCTGCACCAGCAACTGTTTCAATAAATACTTCCATCGGTGATACAATATTGATCTTTAATTGGGAAAAGAACATGCCAAAGCAAACAGCAACCAGTAATGGCTGAGAGATGATTCTTCTCACCAGTTTATAAATCAGATCAATAACGGATGTTTTTTTTTCTGAAATAGCGATGAAGAAAGATGAACAGGTCAATAATACTATCGTGTCTACTAACAGAATAAACGCTAATGGTAGAGCGGCTTCATTTCCAAAAGCAACCAAAGACATTGGAATACCTATATAACCATAATTGGGATAGGAAATGTTTAAACCCATAATAGTACTTTTTGACAGGTTTTTATTGAATATTTTACCTGATAAGACGGTAATGAGTATCAGTATAATTGTTGCAGTTTCGTAGCAAAAAAGAAATTTAAAATCAAAGGAATCATTTGAGTAGGTCTTAGAAATATTGGAGAACAACATGGTGGGCATAAGGATATAAAATGCAAATCGGGATAAGAAAATTGTTTTCTGCTCATCTAAAAATTTTATAGACTTGAGTATTGTACCAAGAAATATAAGAGCAAAAAAAGGTGCTGTGATTTCAATTACTTGTTGCATTTTTGGTTTTTTTAAAAAAAGTAATTTAAATTAAAATACTGATGAATTTAAATTTTAAGTGGAAATCTTTAGATAATAAAGCTATGCACTCCTTAACATAAAGTAAATTACAAAGTCTAAAACCGTCGAATTAAATGTTTTTATATAGAAAAATTTTCATTTTAACTTTTATGGGCATCCTGATTTTTTATGATGGGTTTTCTGAATCCGTTGCAGAAGAATCACCTAAATCTTTGACAGATTTATTTAGACCGTATTGGCCATACAAAGCTTTTTTGGCTATTCCTGGGATAGATTATTTGAAACCGCGGCTGGTTTTAAAAATAAATTCAGAAGGCAGAATTATGGGAAGGAGCAGATGTCTAGAAATAGATAACCTGGACCAAAGGAGAATTTTAGACCCTTTAGCAAAAATGACCAATGAACAACTTCACAGAGTAGTTTGCAAATCAATGAAGAAAGCCATTAAAGAGATAGATTATTTGCCGATTATTGAAATTCTCGAACCTGATGAAGAGATACTAATAAAATTTGATTTTTCTGAAGGTATAGTAAGTTCCTCAAAGAGGGTCATTGAACGGATTCAAGTAGTACCTGAAAATTCTGAAAATTCTGGATAAAGTATACACAAGCCTGTAATCTGAAAAAATGCCGGTGTAGCTCAGCTGGTAGAGCGCATCATTCGTAATGATGGGGTCGTAGGTTCAAGTCCTATCACCGGCACCAGCTTTCTTTAAAAAGCCCAAAGAATTCTGATTGTTAACCTTTTGTGATCTAAAAGGGTAGGACAAACGGTAGGACATTTTGGGAGATTTAAGAGCTAATTATACGTTCAAGAAGAGAGGAATCTTTTACTTTGAGCGAAGAGTTCCTGCAGATTTAAGGAAGTATTACTTCAAGAATAAGATTGTGGCTTCTTTGAGGACAAAGAGACCACAGATTGCTTTGAAGTTATCTAATCAACTCGCAGGAAAACTTGATTTATACTGGTCTTCTCTGAGAACTGAAAAGTTTGGAGAACTATTTTGTGGTCAAGACCTGAAAAAAGGTAAGGTTTCTATTTATGGAGAAACAGTAACGATCATGGATGCTCTCCATTTATATCTTGATCTAAAAGGAATTGGCAAAGGAGAAAGGTTTAGGAGATATGCTTATCGATCTATCAATTATCTGGTGAGGGTATCAGGTAATAAATTTTTACATCAGTTTAGTAGGCAAGATGCTAATCTTTTTAGAGACACTCTTGTGAAAAGAGGACTTGTTCTTGGGAGTGTCAAAAGAAACTTTCAGACAGTCAGCGCTATTTTTAATTTAGCTTTAAGAGAAAAAGGAATAGAGATTCTAAATCCATTTTCCAACATGATCTTTGGTAAAGTGAAGGAAGGCTCCAAGCGCTTACCTATATCCTTGGACAAAATTAGATTAATTCAGAATCAGTGTTACAAAAAAGATGATGATATAAGATGGCTTGTTGCCTTACTTAGTGACACAGGTATGAGACTTGCTGAAGCATGTGGTCTTCTTATTGAAGATTTGAGAGTTGATGCTGATATTCCACATGTAGTTGTACGAGCGCATCCTTGGCGACTGCTAAAGACTGAGGCAAGTAAAAGGAAAATACCATTAGTAGGTGCGTCTTTATGGGCAGCTAAAAGATTAAATGATAACAAGACTAGCAATTTAGCTTTCCCAAGATATTGTTCCAGCAGTCATTGTAAGGCTGACTACGCAAGTAGTACTTTAAATAAATGGTTAAGACCTATGGTTCCAAAAGGCTGTGTGGTTCATAGCTTTAGGCATAGTTTTCGAGATAGATTGAGGCAAGTTGATTGCCAATCAGAAGTGATCGATCAACTAGGAGGTTGGACTTGCTATGGAATTGGTCAAAAGTATGGAAGTGGTTACAAACTAGAAACATTATTAAATTATTTGGTAGAATTAGAGGTGTCTGAATAAAGTTTAAACCAGGCCATTCTGGCTTCATTCTTTTCTGATGTATTGTAGGCTATAGCCTTAGCTGCTTTCCTGCCTAACTCTTCTCCTCTTATAAAGTCTTTATCTTCTGAGTCTCTGATGATTAATCTTGCTTCAATTTTAAAATCTTTTCTAGGAAATATAGTTGTTATTGCTGTTTTCCGATATAGGTAAAAAACCACAGAATCTACAATGTACTGATCACCTATATTCCAAAGATCTAGAAATTCAAAAATCCAACCATTTATAAAGCCAATAGAAATGGAGCTTTCCATAAAAGCAGTACCCTTGGCGCCTTTAATCATTCCTTTTTGCAATAAGAAAGGCTCTATTACTAAATTACTTGTCTGAACAACAGCAGCGGTATTCGGTAGCCTACCAGTTTCTCTAATTTCATTGTATTCGATTGCTTTTGGATAATAGGTCTTAGCAGTACTATATTCCCAAGGGGATAACTTTTCATCAAAACCAAGAAGAAAGGACGCACTATCTATTTCATTTTCAACAAGAGGTCTTCCTCTATTTAATTCTTCCCACATATCTCTTACACCAGACATTAAGGTATGATCACAAATAGCTCTGAAAGTGTGAAGCCATATCATCATATGAGATGCTGAATTGAAATCATTGTTAGATTGATGTTTCTTTACTTGAGTTTCACATAAGTGCATAAAATTCATGTAGGTATCATATTTTTCTAACTCTATAGGTGAATTAAGAATATTTCTAAATTCAATTTTGACATGATCATTTTCATCAAAATTAGGATTAGACCTTCTATGATTTGCACAAATCAATACTGATGCAATAGTTCCATCCTCTAGAGTTTTTAGTCTTTGAAAAAAATCTGAAAACTCCTCTTTCCATTTAGGATTATGATTTCTTTCTACATTATTTTCTGTTCTATTTTGAGAGCTACTATCCCTAGTATTACTAAGGTCACCGTCCTCTAAAGGTTTTTCAGGACTTACAAATTTTCTAAAGATTTTTACTGCTTTTCCATAGCTTTCTTCAGCATCCTTAGATCCTCCTATTATAACGAATGCAAAAGCTGTGGCTAAATCAATCAATGCCCAGATGGGTTTATTATTTAAATAAAGTGGTAATATTGGATTAAATATTAAAGCTATTAGAGCAAATACAACCCAAAGATTACCAGAGGTTTGATATAAAATAATAGAAGCCCATATAGCAAAACCACAAATTAAAGTACGTATTAATATATATATGTCACCAGATAATGGTAAAATTGCTAATGCAGCAACTGCGGCAGGCAAATAGAATATCTTCATATAAAGAACTCCAAAATGTCCTACCGTTTGTCCTACCCTTTTAGATCACAAAAGGTTAACAATCAGAATTCTTTGGGCTTTTTAAAGAAAGCTGGTGCCGGATAACCCGGAACAAGGTGCCGGATGTTGTTGGAATGAAGTGCCGGATCGCCCGGAATATGCAGATGTTTATATCGTGTCTTGCA
>JAQWSE010000008.1 GCA_029243395.1 Paracoccaceae bacterium
ACTTCAGACCAACTACTTAAGGTTAGTTTTCTTGCCACTTTATACGAATCCACTGATCTTACATACTTCTGCTTGGATCAGCATGACAAATTATTCTTAACTAATTTTTCAGAAACCTTTTCAAAATAAGTAAGTGGCGAATAAAGAAATTACGGACAGCAATAGCGATGTTTATAGTGCAGGATCCATAACCAGTGACGCATCTGTTAATCTGGATATGAGTGGATTAAATTAAGGGCATTATTTATCCCATTACGATATATCTAAACGGGTAGCGATTATGCTATTACCGAACAGAGACTTAATATGACTGATATTGAGTTAATGATTAATTGTATCATTGGCAAGGCAGCACCTAATGGGAATACGATTGTTGCGACGAATATGAATGGAGACGACAAAATCAACATGATCTACGTTCAACTAGCTATTAATATGGTTATAGGAAAAATGGATGGTTCGGTTATTTTAAGAAATTCCGATTTAAAAAGTCCCATCTATGATACTACCTCAGGGACAGGTATGAATTATTCCAATAAGTTTACCTATGAGGCAGAAATGCGCGTGCGAGGCTGTTTCTAATGTAGGAACAAATGTGGACACTGATACTGGAAACGCTAAAAAATTACATAATTACAGTAAGTTATGTTTTAGGTAATACTGCTCTTGGCTCCACCATTTATCCAATTTCTCCCTATATGCTGGAAAATAAAGCGAATAGACGACCGGTCAGTGCTTATAATTTATTTCGGTTTTTTACTTAAAATTTGGGTCATTATCCTGAACTTTCGCTCCCCGATATTGTGCAGTCAAAGCCATTACACCACTGCTAAAAATTAATATGGCACCTATTCCTGACAACAGATTTAAATACTCATCGAAAAAAACTATACCAATTAGAACTGCCCAGAGCATTTGTAAATAATGTAAACAAGAGATTATTCCATAAAACTTTTGTGCTTTAAGAAAAGCCACAACAAAAAGAAAAATAGCCATGTTTGCTGCCAAAGAGGCAATAAGAATTAGCCCAACAGTGGACAAATCCAAGATCTTTGGTTCGATAGAAAATAGTATTAGGGAAAAAAGATGCACAAAAAGTCCACCATAAATAAAAAAACTAAAAGAGGTCACAACACCATGAAATTTGCTGACTATTAAATTAGTTGTCGCAACCAGACACGCGCTAACTAAAACTAGAGGAAAATAAAGGCTGAAATTGTCAAAACCAGGCTGCAAGATAAAAATAACCCCAATAATACCCAGAGCCAAGGCTCCGACAGTAAAAAGGTTGAATTTTTCTCTTAGTATAAAAAGTGAAAATAAAACGGCAAATATTGGAGAGCACATTACAAGAGTGGTGAACTCTGGAAGAGAAATATTACCAAGTGCCGTGAATGCAATAAAAGGCAACGGGACAAAAAGTACGCCCCTCACTATTGCGATGAAATAATTAGAAGTCACCAAATTTTCTTTAAGTCGGCCTACAAACCAAAGGTACAAAGGCAACGCAAGATAAACTGGAGAGCCGTAAAATACAAAATGGTAAAACTTAATCTCGTCTTCAGACAGATATTTAACAATTGCGTCATGAAGTACAAAAAGTAGTGTTGCAACAATCATTAAGATCGGGCCTACCAAAGAATTCGAATAGCTTCGTTCCAAAAATAGATTTATCACTCTTTTCATTTTAAGCAATCTTCAGGCTAAAGAAAATTTAGTCAATTACATCATACTAGTATTAAAAAAATACTCAGATTAATGTCCTTATGTTCATAAATCGGCAACCAATATAGCAAATATAACATCATCTCTTCGGTCTATATATCCAAATACCAAGGTAGATGTAGCGAGGGCTGAAACAGGAAGTTACCTTTACAAAATCTTCAAAAACAATTGTTTTATTAGGTAAAAAATTCTGTTTTTTTTATACATGGTCAAGAACCAAAGTAAAGGATGTATTTGTGAGGAAGCGGTAAATTAAACTTACGATAATCTCATAAACCAAGATTGTAACAGGCAAGACGCTTTACAAGCTAATTTCATTTTACTTATCAATTAGAAGTAGAGAAAAATATTCGCGCAGTTATATATAGACAATTGCAAGTTTGGTATCGTATGAATGGAATAATTTACTATTGTGTTTCAGGTCCTATGGCGAGGCGAGATGATGCTTTTGTTCTTACTTCTTGCTATGATAGTAGAAAGACTAATGAGTAAGGTAATATGGTAGAAATGTTAGCCTCATGAGAGTCATGGTGGATATGAGCGCAACTCTTTTGCATCACGGGCATATTCGTATCCTCCGTAAGGCAAAGAAATTGGGACACACTTAACGGTAGCATTCACTTCAGACGCAGAAATTCTACTCAAAAAGGGATATACCCCTGAATTAAAATATGGAGAGCGTGCAGAAATACTACTTGCAATCAAATATGTTGACGAAGTAGTAAAAAGCCCCTGGCTCTTAGATAACGAATTCTTGAGTAAACATGAAATAGACTTACTAGCACACGGTGATGATAATACCAATGATGTAAGTGAGGAAAAATCAAGATATTTAAACGGACGAAAGAAATTTCTAGTTATGAATTGAGAAGAAGAGCAAAAAGAAATTTTGAAACTATAAACAATTAACATAGCGTATCCTTTCGTTTAATAAACAAATCAAGTTTCTTCGTTTGCTGATTAAAGAACTCGCTATGTTAATGTGGGGCTAATATAGAGTAGCACTTAACGTAAGGTTCTTCAGATACCTACAATCACCTCATATGATTGACAGGTAGTCAGATATATTTGTTTTCTGATACCTATCGTTAGGTATGGTTAAAGATGACTTAGATAGGTTAAGCACCCCTTGGCATCACCAATAAAATCAGCAACTTATTTTTAGAAACGGGTTCTATTGGCCTGTTGATCAGTTAGATTATTGGAATATAAGTGTATTTTAATTCTCTAAACTTCTTGAATCATCCTGCCATGAGGCAGGTTGATTATCAGACTTGTCTTAAAAACAATTAGATAATCTTGCTCCAAGATTTCTAATAAGATTGTTATAAAATGAAGGACCAACTTCCAATCCAACACCCAATGGATCGATTACAGCCGTATTAGCGTGCGTTCCTGCTACAATGGCTTTGACGATTCCATCATTAAATTGTGGTTCAGCAAGTATGCAGTGAATGGACTCACTGGTTATACGCTCTTGAATTTCTTTTAGACGAGCTGGGCTTGGATCGGACGCATCACTTAATGAGATTGCCCCCGAAGCACTAATGTTAAAATGCTTCTCAAAATACTGGTAAGCATCATGGAAAACAACAAATTTTTCTTCTCTTACCGAATCCAATATCTTAGTGACTTCCTCCGACAAGGCGTCTAACTCTTCCCTAGATGAATTTGCATTTTTGAAATAGGTTCCCGCGTTTTTAGGATCAGCTTCCGACAATTTTGCAGCAATAACATTTAACCATACCTTTGCGATTGCAGGTGATAACCAAGCGTGGGGATCATGCTCGCCATGTGCATGGTCGTCGTGATCATCTTTCTTGACATGCTTTTTATGACCGTCATCATCATGGTCGTGTTTTTCAAAAAGCGTCCCTTCTCTGAAGTCAAGTAATTCAACTCCCCCAACTTCTAGAAGAGTTGTAACCGATGCTCTCTTAGCTAGGGTTGATAGCCCTTTCTCTAACCAAGGAGTTAAATCTTCACCAATCCAGAACACTAGCTTTGCTTCTTGAAGAGCTTTTGCTTCAGACGGTCTTAGTTGATACTCATGGGGTGAAGCCTCTGGTGGTATAATTAGGCTTGGACTCCCTAATCCATTCATAACTTTTGAAACTAATGAATGAACTGGGGCAATATCTACGGCCACTTTTGGGACATCAGCCACTGCTATGCCTGCGCTTAAGACTAACGCAGAAGTCATCGAAAAAACTTTATTAGACATTTATATCGCCATGTTATAATATAACATACGTTTAGCAAAAAAAAAAATTTTTACAAGCACCGAATTTATCTGTATGAAAAAAAACCCAACACAAAAATATGCCTCTATAATTTTCAAAAAACATAATCATAATGTGTGTTTTAATAATGCCATGAAAGCGTTCCAAAAGCATTGTTTTGAAAAAAATTTGAAATTGACACCTTTAAGGATTAAGGTTTTTGAATTTTTGCTAAGAGATCACCAGCCTCTTGGAGCCTACCAAATTCTAGATATGCTTCGCGATTCGGGTTTTGGTTCAACGCCTCCAATAGCTTATCGAGTTCTAGATTTTCTTATCGAGCAAGGCTTTGCACATAAGATCAAAAGGTTAAACGCATTTGTTGCATGTTCTCATCTAGGAAGTACTCACTCACCAGCATTTATGATTTGTCGAAAATGCGAAAAGGTTGCAGAAATTAACGAAAAAGAGAGTGGTGTCAATTTGAAAAAAGCGGCACCTTTCGATTTCAAGATCGAAGAAGCAGTTATAGAAGTTATAGGTCTTTGTATATCTTGTATCACAGTAGAGGCAACATGACGCTTATTGAGATAACTAACCTTAATGTACGATACGGATCAAAACCAGTGTTACAGAATATGAATCTTTCATTAGCAGATGGGGAAATTGTAACAATAGTAGGCCCTAATGGGTCAGGAAAAACCACCCTCTTCAAAGCCATTATTGGAACAGCCCCGATAAGTACTGGCAAAGTTAAACTAAGATCCAACCTAAAAATTGGCTATGTCCCGCAGCAATTAATAATTGATCAATCTTTACCCATCACTGTGGAGCGGTTTTTAAAAGTTGCTCAAAAAACAAATGCAAATGCCTTAGAAAAAGCGTTAAATTTAGTAGGAGTAGAAGATATTTTAAAGTTCCAAATGAGTAATCTATCAGGTGGTGAACTCCAGCGTGTATTGCTGGCTCGTGCTTTGATCGGTGAACCTGACGTTTTGTTACTAGATGAAGCTACCCGGGGATTAGACCAACCTGGAGTTGCAACTTTTTACCGTAAGGTCGATGACATTCGTAAAAATACTGATTGCGCAGTGCTTATGATCAGCCACGATTTGCACGTAGTAATGAGTGCCTCTGATAGGGTGATTTGCCTTAATGGTCATATCTGCTGCGAGGGAGCTCCAGATTCTGTAGCCTCGTCACCTGAATATAAAGCGCTATTTGGATCAGACGTTGATGGAACTTTTGCCTTATATAGACATCATCACGATCACAGTCACCACTCAGACAATTAAGGATGATACATAATGCTTGATGACTTTATGACCCGTGCTGCTCTTGCTGGAATTGGCGTTTCGCTTGCAGCGGCGCCTCTCGGTTGTTTTGTTGTATGGCGCCGTATGGCTTATTTTGGTGAAGCAACTGCTCATGCCGCTTTGCTTGGAGTTGCTCTATCATTAGCTTTTGAATTCTCTGTTCTTGCAGGCGCCGTGTTAGCATCTCTTCTAATGGCTATATCAGTAACTCTAATGGCAGGCCGCTCACTTTTTCTTGATACACTCTTAGGAGTAGCGGGACACACCTCAATTGCTGCAGGACTTGTTATAGTTTCTTTCCTCTCAGGTGTTCGGATTGATTTAATGGCTTATTTAATTGGAGATATATTAGCTGTATCTCATATGGATCTCTTACTGATTTGGATGGGAGTCGTGATAATTCTAGCACTCATAATTTGGCGCTGGTCTCCACTTTTATTGGTAACTTTAAACGAAGATTTAGCTTCTGCAAATGGCTTTAATTCGAAAAGAGAGAACTTCATCATAACAATTTCCTTGGCTATAGTGGTAGCAGTTGGGATCAAAGTTGTCGGGGTATTACTTATAATAGCATTGTTAATAATACCAGCTGCCTCAGCACGCTCTATCGTGACAACACCAGAGGCGATGGGATTTTTTGCTGCCTTGATAGGAGCATCTTCCGCCTTATTTGGCCTTAACGCAGCTTATATTTTCGATACGCCAACAGGACCTTCTATAGTTTGTGTAGCTTCATTATTTTTTATTGTTTTGTCACTAATCAGTTCTTTTCTTAAACGAAAGAAACATAATTAATTAAAAGAACACAAAAAAAGGTATAAAGATAACTGTGGACAAAATAAGGATAGATGATATCGTGTCCATTATTGTATTTTAATAACAATAGGTTAGTTATTAATATGCATAAAGGAAATCATAATAGATTGATACCCCCGTGGCTCCACGAATATTATCCCTAATAAAGATTTCCAGATCTCCTACTTATTTTAATTATTTGTTGTGCTAAGTGATAGTGATATGATTTGATACTAAGTATTAGTTTATCTTTATTTGAAGGACGGTAGACATATCAGGTTTGTCGCAACCTTGGGAACACTAAAATGAATACAAATAGTTTTGTAAAAGATTTGGCTACTGCAATACTAAATCATAATCCTGGAATCGTGTTTAGAGCTCTTGAAATTGGAGCATTACAAGTTGGCCATGTTGAAAACTTTCATCAAATTTTGGAATATTTTCCTGGTTCTGAAATAATTGGGTTTGAAGTAGAAAAGAATTTA
This sequence comes from Paracoccaceae bacterium, assembly GCA_029243395.1. GTDB lineage: Bacteria > Pseudomonadota > Alphaproteobacteria > Rhodobacterales > Rhodobacteraceae > CACIIZ01. The sequence continues at coordinate 6,544 of JAQWSE010000008.1, forward strand.
TGTGAAGACATGAATGCTAAGGCAAAAGAAGGAATAAAATATTTTCCTCATGCACTGTGGTCCAAAAGAGAAAATAGGGTCTTTTATGAAACAAATCATCCAATGTGTTGTTCACTATATAAACCAAATGAGAAACTACTTCGCCTCTTTAATGATTTTGAAGTTTCATACTTAAAAGGTGAAACCCGAATTGACACAATAGATATAGATAGCTTTTTGACAGAAAATTCTATTGGACCCATAGACTTTATAAAAATTGATGTAGAAGGTGCAGAATTAGATATTTTTGAAGGTGGCAAGAAAACTCTCAAAAATGTAGCATTTATTGTTTCTGAAGCTGAATTCATTGAGCATCATGAAGGTCAACCCCTATTTGGGGATCTTTGTAAGTTCTTATCAACCTATGATTTCATGTTCCACAAGTTTCTCAACGTAGGTGGCCGGAGTTTAAGATCATTTAATAAGAATACTGATTTTAAGTTTGCATCCCAGATGGTCTGGGCAGATGTAGTATTTATAAGTGATATTTTAAAAATTAAGGAACTGACTTCAGACCAACTACTTAAGGTTAGTTTTCTTGCCACTTTATACGAATCCACTGATCTTACATACTTCTGCTTGGATCAGCATGACAAATTATTCTTAACTAATTTTTCAGAAACCTTCCAACCTATGTAAATCAAACCTGCCAATTGATTGATTTATTTAAAATTGCTCTTCTCAAAATATCCGCTTTTCAGTTGAAATACCTATATTTAGAGACAGTTCCATAGTCAAATTTCTTTAAAGGTTAATCAAAATCGTAATATCAAAAGATTTTCTGAGTCATTCATTCATTTTTATCTTACATTCCAGGGAATAAATTCCTAACATTAAATCCTCAGCTATTGCCAAACCCACTCCCTGTCTTAAGGCATATTGCCTAAAAATCTTACAAAGTACTTTTCTAGTTTGAAGATCTATCACATCATCAGAAATAGATAGTATTTTTGAATTAAGGTCTCGACCTCCTTTTTCAGAAGTTAACACTTCTTTATTTTTACCTCTACCAAAAATTCTATTCCATCCCTCTCGATATTCTGGAGTGGACACACTAGAAAAATGGCTAATAGAAGTTTGGGAAGCCGATTTATTAGTTGCTTTAGATTTTGATGTTTTACTATCCGCAGAAACAGTTTCACTCGATTTAGATTTATCTTTTTCAACAGTTTTAAGATCAGTTTTTTTAGGTGAATTAGTTTCCTTTTTTGGTCCGTTAGTCTTACTCATATGCTTAATGGGTACCTCATTAAAAGTTAACTCTCTGCTTTAACAAAATTTAAACCAAATATAAAAGGTTTTTTGAAAAAAATTCAAATAATAAGAACTTTATGCCACCCTTACTAGTTTGTATAAAGCTGAGTTTGTCACATTTTGGATAATTTAAATGGCCATTTCTTATAAGGATTGAATCAAACTGTTCTTGTTTAAAACCGACCTGAAATTAATCATATATTAATCTAATAGACGATAAACATATATAACAGGACTTTGCCTTAGTTCAACAACTGCACAAGTGATTGACAATTCTATTTTCGATAACAATAGCTTAATAAAGGTATGTTAGAGAAAAGCCTCCAGAAAATTGGTCCTTACTTTTAATTATTGGACTTGAAGCTACTGCGCCCATCAGCACTTTATAATTGAGGGTTCCATTTAAACTAACTTTGTCATTCAATCTATAAATCATAAGAAAATTTGCCGAAGCATCTTTAATTCCTTGATTTAGGAAATATTCGAAATAACCTGAAGACAATGACTGCTTTGGATTAACACCAAAAAAACTATTAAGATAATTTTTGTCAGCAAACGTGATTGATAAAGAAGGTCTAATGAAAGTGGTCATATTAAATAACGGGAAGGCCGTACCAATAGAAGTCTTCAAATAATATCCTCTATGACCATTTTGTAGAATATCCGAATATATTTCTGAATTTATAGAATAAAATCTTGCTCTATACTTTGCAAAAAGTATGGCTTCTACAGTCCAATCAATATTACCAAGACCAGACAAATTTGTGTCCTGTTTGGTGTATCTTCCAAAACTACCTCCAAGCCCTATACCTCCTGACCAGCTTTCACCCTCAAAAAACTCAATTCTAACTCCACTAATTGGATTTACTTTTATATTTCTATATTTCAAGTTGAAAAAGGGTGCGGCCCTAATCGTATATTTACTGCCCCCCTCATACTTAGGGGAAGAAAAAATTCCATAACCAATAGTCATAACTGACATTTTTTGTTTTGTAGGAGATTTATTATTATAATTATTCTGAGCACTTACAGAAGAATTAAAAATAAGAAAACAAAATGACAAAATTAAGAGTTTATGCATGATAATTTTTAACCTCAAGAAACAATTTAACCCAGAGCACACCCCAGTAATCTAATAAGATGGCTAATTATTCACTATGAAAGTGATTGTAAGTTTCACTTTACAAATAACCAAATAATCTTGCTTTGTAAAATGATAAAGTTAGCTAAAGAATGAATCATCCTTTTTTCAACAAATGATGTTTTATAAGTTTCTTGGTATTGGCATCATTCTTGGCATCAAAAGCAATTTCAACACACTGATTACAAATTAGGGCTCCTTTACCAGAAAAAAGGTTTTTAACTTCTTCCTTACTTTTCTCGCAAAAACGCAACTCAATTGCAGTTCTTTATCTACCATATTCAAATCTACCGTCCAAAATACTATGAGACTAGACATCCTTCCTACAGTTGCCCTAATGATCAAGGATTATAACTTGCCAAAAAAATTAAATGAACCAAAAATAGATTCAGAGAAGAAATCAATAAAGAAGCTAAATATTCAGTATATTTCTACAAAAAATAACTAATGAATTTTGGTGGAATTTCTTTACTAATAGATAGAGGATTAAAAAATCTTACAAAATCCAACAGCCAATTGAAAACACAGTTAACTAACCAAAGGGAACAAGAATGTTTGCTGAAAGAATGTTACGACTTCAACAATCCTTAGGTGATAAAAAAATTGAAGTCGCAATAATTACTGACCAAGATAATATTTATTATCTCACCGGTTATCATGACTACTTACATATGGAATTTGGACGTCCTACAATCCTAATAGTATCCAGTTATGGGAAAACATCATTAATTACTCCAGCAATTGATGAAAATTCAGCCCAAGCCTTAGCGAAAGTTGATAAAATTTCAGTATGGAATGATGGTTCAGGAAATGAATGGCGTGAAGAATTACCGGCCACTCTTAAAGGAATAAGTAAAATTGCTATAGAAACTGATTATATTCCACCACCGGTGCAAGTATATCTGAACCAAATATGCAATGTTAAGGCTTTCTCTGATGTTACACCCATCCTTTCAAATATGCGGATGATCAAATCTACTGAAGAACTTCAAATTGCACGCCACGCGGGGCAAGTTGCAAATGCTATGATGGCTGCGGGCCGGTTGGCTATAAAGGATGGTGTACCTGAATACGAAGTTGCACTAGCTACTAGCGAAGCTGGAACACGGAAGGCTGCTGATCTGTTAAGAACCTATTACAGGGATGACCAAATGTCGCCAAACATCCATTTCCTTCAGATTATGGCGTCTGGAAAAGAAATTACTAAAACCCATCACCGTGCAACAAACCGCATCATGAAAAGAGGCGAACCAGTTTTTCTATGTTTCTGCGGCATGACAAACTTTAATCGATTTAAATTGGGGTTTGATCGTACATTTTGGATAGATGAAATTGCTGACAAGTCTCAGGCTGATATTTATCAGGTGGCTATTGAAAGCCAAAAAGCTGCGCTGGACGCCCTACGCCCAGGTGTCACAGCCCAAAGCATTCATGCGGCCTATGCAACAGTTATCAAAGAAGCCGGGTATGAATACCCATTTCGATGTGGCCGCTCTACAGGCTTTAGTTTTCTTGAAGCCCCCAGTTTAGTTACTGGTGATAAAACTGTCATACAGCCAGGAATGGTGTTCGCAGTAGACGGTTCAGTATCAGCTCCAAATTTCCGTGCTCAAGTTGGTGATAGTTTTATAATCACAGCGGATGGATATGAAGCCTTAACAGATCACCCAAAAACTATATCCCAGGTGATCCTTTAGTTTTGAAATCTAAATAAATCATTTAGTTAGCACAAAAAAGCAACTTCGTAACAGATTTGATAGCAACCACAAATCTTCAGAACAATATAGTCAAAACCTCTATTTAATCAGGAAATTTGCAGCGATAATGCATCCAGCTTTTACCAAAGTCCTCGCTATAGGTGAGCAAATCATTGGCGACACCACAAACTTTGCATGACCCTTTCATGATAGTCATAGGGATAACTTCCATAAACCAACTTCTCGAAGACCATTTGCCTGGTTCGTCATCTGGATCCCAAGCAAAAACTTTTACAATTTCTCCTATTAAATTCTGTGCCATTTCGTATTTTTTCTTCGATCCATTCAATTGGAAATCCATGAATCTAGGCTCATTTTTTTCAAAACTCAATTTTATGCAAGAAACTCCACCATAAGATTCTTCAGAAACTTCTGTCAATATATCTGCATTTATTACTTCTACGTCTGCCACTTACTTCACCCAAGTTCTTAGTTTTAGATTAAATCTAACGCACATATTTCATCAAATGAGAAACAAAATAGGATTAGCAGAGAATGGTATAATTTCAACTAAAAATAAAGTAAAATTAATTCCTTATTATTTCATTTTTGATATATCTGGGTTGACTCTTTAGGAGCAATCTTACCCCATTAAATGGGCTGTGTTTTCATATAAAGCTTTGAACAATTCATACTGTTTGGAGTAAATTGGATGACACTTTGCCTTGATAATTCTTGAAGTTCGATTCCAATTATCGATGTCATTTCTTTCGACATGACCCACTGAGAGCGCTCCCAGAAAAGCATTGCCATAAGCTGCTCCAATAGTTTTTGATTTAACGATTTGATTAAAGCCAGTTATGTTTGAAATTGAACTAGTCCAGACTTTGTTTTTCACCCCTCCCCCTACCGCAAAAAGAATTTCAGGCTTAAAACCAGAAGAAACAAATGTTTCAATAATATGATTTGCTCCAAAACTTATACCCTCCAATAAAGACCGATAAATGTCTTCTCTAGTATGAGTGAGATTTAATCCAAAAAGCACCCCGCACGCATTAGGGTTTTGGATAGGAGTTCGTTCTCCCGAAAAGTAAGGCAGGGTCACCAAATTTTTCGATCCTATGGGACTTTTACTAGCTAATTTTGTCAATTCTGAAAAAGCTTCGGAAGAATCTAATTCTCTAGCAAATTCTTTTCGGAACCATTGAGTGATGGTACCACTAGTTGATGTACCGGCCATTAAAGAGTACTCCTTTTCAAACAGCCAGGGAGCAGACCACAGTGATTCATCCGATTGATAATTAGAAGTGAGACCAATAAAAAACATGGTTGAGCCATACATGATCATTATATGGCCAGGCTTTTGAACACCAACACTGATTGCCTCAGCAGCTGCATCAATCGTTCCGACAGTCACTGGAACTCCAGAGGACAAACCAGTTTCTTTTGAAGCTTTCTCAGTAATATGACCTGCTATTTCTGAAGTCCATTTTAATTCCGGTAGTTTCTGAATTTCGATTATGTCTGGTAACAGGCTGTCATTCCATTTTAATTTCGATTTATCATAAAATGGTGTAAAATTTGCCGCAGAATAATGATCGATTACACATTGACCCGTAAGTTTCTGGACAATGAAGGTAGTAGACGTAACAATTTTATAAGTTTTTTCAAAAATAACAGGATGTTGATTCTTCAACCATAAAATCTTTGGCCCAATGGATTGAGAGGTCAAAGCATTTCCACCAAAATCGAAAATAGTTTTTTTCCCAATTAGGTCATTCAGATAATTTATCTCTTCGCTGGCTCGTGTATCAACTCCGTACAATACCCCAGAGTATAACGGGTTAGTATCTTGATCTATCGGAAGCATGCAGGGTCCAATGGCACTCACTGCTACGCTTGCAATTTGTTTAGATGAAACATCACTTTGACTGAGCAGTTTTTTTGTTATTCTAATAAAATCTCCCCACCACACATCTACTGGGTCGTGTTCGGCCCAACCCGACTTGGGAATAAGCATTTCATGTTTAACAACTGCTTGACCATGAACAATACCCTTGAAATCGGTCAAAATTCCCTTTGACTCGTAAGTGCCAATGTCTATCCCTAAATATAACCTATCAGCCATAAAAAATCCTTTACCTCAATCATTAACATCAATTATTAATTCGGGATAATTAAATTATTAATTCTAGATCAAAAGCATTTTCTTAAAAGATTAGTTTCATTTTTTTGCAACGCAATTCTGTTCATTTTTATCAATAAGCCAAAAAATTTAACATAATGAACCTTTAATAAAAGTAGGTGAGGACACGCTTTCTAAGAAATGAAGTTACTTGCTCTAATAGAATTAGATTATCAAAAGAAATACTCATCAAATACAATAAAAAGTGTCCTCACTTGGAATTAGAACACATCTCTCTTGACCAATATTTAAGATCGAACCACTCCAGATATCTTTTCTTTGGCTTCAGCTTCAGTCAGAAAAAATGGTTCACAAACCCTAATATGGCCTGTGGCGTCTACAAGTTCACGGAGTAACTCTAAACTAATAGATTGTTTAGCTCCACCAGCAGACAGAATTTTTCGTTGCATGGATGAAGCTTTTTCTATGGTTTCAACTAAAGCAAATACTGTATCTGGATTGGATTCAGAAGCAAATATACCATGATGACTCCATGATATGATTCGACTTTTTTCTAATCCAATTACAGAAGCATCCGCAATTTTAGTTGTTCCAGGTAAAAGAGGTAGAACTACCCTTATCCCATCAGGGAAAAAAACAATACATTCCGGCATTGTCCTCCATAAAGCCAAACTTAACTCGGCGGAATCAAGTGGCATTAGAAAACTCAAAATAATAAACTCTGGCGGATGACAGTGTAAAATAATCTTTTCACGGTCCTTAGATACACGTTTACGAATAGCGTGGCCAGTCAAGTGTGTTGCAAATTCTGATGTAGGACAACCACCATTTTCATAACCCCATATCTTTTGATAAGAAGTACCCTCATCTACTATGCGGACAATACCAAATACATCATTCGCTCGTTCAATCGCATGTCGGAAGTATTGCCCAGACCCAGTTACCAGAAAATAACATCCATTTAGGGTAGGTTGGGGCTGTGGCAAAAGAACTTTTTCTACTATAGCTTTTCCACGAATAGGAAACATATCCCCCGCTTCTTCGCTGGGTAAGCGCCAGCTAATATTTCCACCATTAATCTCATTCCACCCCATTTCCCAACATAACTGCACAACAGGCGCTAGTTTTTCGACGAAAGGAATTGGATGTTTGAAATTTATCATACAATAAACTTAACTGTTATAACCTTAAAAACCAATCATAATATATAAAAACCAATCATAATATATATTTTAAGATAAGAATCCCATAATACTGATTTCAAATATTAGAACGAAGGATCCTTCCATAGAGGGACAAATGTATAGTGCTTCAATGTAAAATTTTTGATGATATCTTTTATCTGTTTCTATCCACATAAAGTTTCCATTGCTTACTATAAAAAATTAACTTTTCACGATAAAACCCTTGAGGTGATGGGTGGATATCCAACGGTTTTAGCTTTTTTACATTTGGGGAAGCTAATAGCGCTACACCAATAGAAGTTCCAGTTGTTGATCCTTTTGATAAAAGAACTTGGGAACCAGTTGCGGCCGAAATTAGATCCAGGAATAGCACGTTTTTGGCAAATGGACCTTCTGTAATGATTGGGCCTTCAGCACCTATTATATTCAAACAGGTAGTCGCCATCATCGCTAAATATAATGATGCTACTACAGTGCGCTCACCCTGATTTAATTGAACTTCTGGCACTGACCATTTAGCACTTCGGTTCTGGAAGGGCCCAAATTGAGGTATAATAGAGGGAGATAACATGATCAATTTATCCAGTACAGTTGAAATTTCATGTTCTGTGGGAGTTACTGAAATGTCTTTAGTCAATATCTCAAATTCTCTACCGCCCATAAATCTGGCAGATGGTACTGGATCTCCAAGGGCATTAACATTAACCAATAGATCGCGTCTTTGATCTAAGATTTTTTCTTTACCCCCAATGGCCATAATGATTACCCATGTCCCTGTTGAAAGTAGTGAGAAAGGCTTACTTTGCGCTAACAGATGCCGGTAAAGTGAGGCATTGCTATCATGTATCCCACAATAGACAGGCGTCATTTTTGGTAAACCAATCTCTCGAGATACAGAAGGTAAAACTGGTCCTATCAAATCACTGGCCTTGCGAATTGGGGCGATCTTGTTAGTCAGGCCAAGTCTCTTCACCAAACTTGAAAATTTTTTCTCCCAGGGCAACCATAAATCAGTATGACAACCTAAATAGGAAACCTCAGTACACCAATTGCCAGTAAATAGCCCAACCCAATATTGTGGATAGGTGACTAGACAATTCAAACGTTGAGATATCTCAGGTTTTGTAAAAAGTAACCAGTAAATTTGTGCACCTAAAATTACACCTAATGGCGACCGAGGAGTGCCACTTAGTGAAAAATCCGGACGTAACCGGTTATACTTTTCAGTCAGACTGTCTGGTCCACCATGCTCGTAATCAAGTATCGGTAGAATTGGTTGGCCAAAAGAATCGAGAAGTATGACCCCCGCTCCATGGGTAGTCACACTGATGGCATCCACACCGTATCGAGTTTGCATTACGGACAAAGTAGACCTAATGAAACTCCATAAGGCTTTGATATCATAATGAGGGAAGGGCTCATCATTTAAGATGATGTTAGGGGTGCTAAAATAGTCAATTTCAAACAATTCTTTTAGATCGACCAAAACGACTTTCGCATTAGTTTTACCAATATCAATCACTGCAATATTTTGTAACTGCTTCATTCAAAAGTTCTTTAAATTAATTAATCTTAGTTAGACAAAAATTATCCATCTGTTGTTGGTATATTCTAGAATATTATAGAAAATTAATTTTATTCTAGAAAAAAATCCTATCATAATTACAAATGTATATGCATTTTATCTATTTGGTTTAATTATTGATGATTCTTATAGGTAAACACAAAAACTATCTGATGGGTAAATTCCTAAGGAGAAGTAATGGAAAAATTTGCATTTAAAATGAAATTAAATCATGCAATGAAGGTTGAATATAAAAAAAGACACGATGAAATCTGGCCAGAAATAACTCTATTATTAAAAAATGCTGGAATAAGCGATTACTCTATTTTCTTAGATGAAGAAACCAACCTACTTTTTGGTGTTTTAAATAGACCAAAAGATCATAAAATGGCCGACCTTCCCAGCAAAGACATTATGAAAAAATGGTGGAAATATATGGCTGACATTATGGAAACAAACGAAGATTCCTCTCCGGTTACTACTGAAATTCAGATGATGTTTCACATGCCGTGAGTACTAAAGAAAGAAAAGAGATATATAATCTCAAATTAACCCATATTGAAGCGCTTTGTTACGCAAGAATGGTAATCCTTTTGCCATTACCTCTTGGAAGTTAGAAGCAACAGGCCTCCAAATTGAAAGTCCGTAAGAAATTTCAGGAGGCATGTTGATGAAACTCTCCATCGCTAAACCACCCTTGAAATTAATTGCCGCCAGAGTTGCAAATATCTCATCCCAGTCACAACAGCCTTCGCCAGGAGTTCCGCGATCACTTTCCGAAAGGTGGATATATTTCAAATGTTCACGAGCATCCAAGATACCATTCCCAACTCCCTTTTCCTCAATGTTCATATGGTAAGTATCCAAATGGATAAAAATGTTGTCAGAACCGATACGTTCGATCATGTCACAGGCCTGCCATCCTGTATTTATCAAATGTGTTTCATACCTGTTAACGGGTTCAATGCCAAACTGAAGTCCTAACAACTTGGCATATTTGGCAGAAGCTTCTAAAACACGTGCAACATTAGATATTTCCGCTTCCGTAGGCGGTAATCCGGAACGCTCGCCTATGCCCCCATAGGTAACCCCTGAAACAGCTTCAGCGCCTATAGCTTTTGCTGTATCAAAAACCACCTTCAAATGATCTAATGCGCCTTCAGGATTATGTGATGGCCATACAGGTTGTGGCAGTCCGAGTGAACAAATAGCTCTCATTTCATGTTTTTCAAGCAAAGACCGAGAATGTGCCACATCTACCGAAGGAGCATCTAGCAGAGCAATTTCTAGAAAATCCATCTCATATTCAACGGCAGCCTTTATCGCTCGCTCAGCTCCATCGCGGTCCCATTTCATAGTCCACATGCTGGTATGCACACCAAAACCCTTCATCTTTCCTCCTAAACTATATGATATCACAGTGCCTAAAGTGATTTTCAAAAAATTCAATATTTTTAAGTATAAAAACTAATTCAAAGTTTAAAGAATTCAAAAAAATTCTGCCCCTCTTATTGGATCGGCAGAAAATCATTTGATTCTCTGCCGATCCACTTTTTTATATTTTCCTTAGAACTTATGATTAGAAATCAAAGTCATTTATATTGTCCATACTAAAGGTAAAAGCAGCACCCAAAAGTACTTCACTACCATTGATTACGGATAACTCACCCAATCTCCCTGCTTTAACTGAAGTTGCACCAGGTTTGAGTGATCCATCTGCGACTGCTCTCAAAACATGCGCGGCCGCATAACCTAAATCAACCGGACTCCATAAGACCACTGATTTCACACAACCACTCTTAACATAAGGTCTCATAGCATTTGGTGTCGCCAAGCCCACAACAGCAATGTTGCCACATTGATTAGCCTGGGTAACAGCATCAGCCGAAGCTGGTGTTGCAACACTTGTCATTCCATAGATACCTTTTAGATCAGAACCATACTTGTTAATTAAGGTATTTGCCTGATTGAATGACAAAATATTGTCCTCTTGTGCTTCTACTGTTTCTAACCACTCCAATTGTGGATGACATTTTTTGCTATAAGCCTCCATTTCGGATATCCAACGTGCTTGGTTAGGCGTAGTAAAAGTAGAAGTAACAATTGCTACACCACCAGAACCTACTTCGCCAGCCATGTTATCGACCAAACCCTTGGCAATACCATTAAACTCGGCTTGGTTAACAAACCACTGCCTTGCATCCGGATCAGAGTTAGCATCATAACCGACTACATTGATTCCCTTACTTAGGGCTTTTTTAAGCACTGGTGCGATAGCTCCTGGGTCATTTGCAGCAAACAAAATCCCATCCACACCCTGGGTAATGTAATTGTCAATTAGAGTTATTTGGTCATCAATATTAGCTTCTGATGGTCCATCTGTTTTGGCATCCATTGTTCCCATTTCGGCTGCAGCCTCCATGATTCCCTGTGTGGTTGCTGCGAAATAACCAATACCCACTAATTTGGGAACATCTACAACAGTAATGTTCTTTCCTTTTCTATTTGGTGCATTTGTCGGTGAACCACCATCATAAGCCTTTGCCTCTCCGGCAGGAGCAGGACCACTACATGGTAGAGGATTTGTAGGCAAATCATCTCCACCAGTCCAATCACCTCCGAAAGCCATGCTACTACTTATAAGCATGCTCGTAAGTACAGTTAAGTAATGTTTCATATTTCCCTCCATTTTATGTATTAATAATATCATTATTATTAATTCCTTACAGCGAAAAAAATAAATGCTTTTCAACCTTCGCTGCTTCGATTGAATAAGTTGCTAATTAAGAGTGTAAGAATTAAGACAAAACCTATAGCGACATAAGTTCCATCGGATTTTACACCCGCAAGTGAAAGTCCGTTCTTAAGCGTCTGAATAAGTAGCAAGCCAAAAACAGTCCCGATTATTGTTCCTTTGCCTCCAAATATACTTGTTCCACCAAGTACCACGGCTGTTATAGCATCAAGCTCTAATCCCATTCCCATGTCCGAACGGGTAGTGGAAACTCTTGATACAAATATTACCCCTGCTAATGCAGCAGCAAAACCAGAGGCAGAGTAGATAAATAATTTGGTTTTATTAACTGCTATTCCAGAAAATCGAGCAGCTATTTCATTTGCGCCAATGGCATAAGTAGCTCTACCCCAGGTAGTATAACCAAGAATAAATCCTGTAAAGATTGTGAAAAAGGCAACAATCCATAGTTGTGTTGGAACACCTAGTAACTCTCCTTGACCTAGGATAAAAAACCAATCTGGATAACCTCTTATAGAACGAGCTTGACTTATGCCCTCTGCAAGCCCCCGATATAAAGCTAAAGTAGCTAGTGTGGCAATTAATGGAGGGACCCTAAAACGAGTTATTATAATACCATTGAATAAACCGGCTAAAGTGCCAACGCTTAAAGCTACTCCTATAGCTACGGGAAGAGGCAATCCCATCTTTTTCCAAGCAACTCCCAGAATTATGGCGGATAGCCCCAAAATAGAGCCAACAGAAAGATCAATCCCGCCCGTCACAATAACAAAAGTCATGATTAAAGCGACCAGACTAACTTCTGTTAGAAAGCGACCTTGATTAAGTAAATTTTCAATTGTAGCAAATTGTTCTGCCTGAATTGATAAAGTAAACAAAGCGATAATAACCACTAATAATAGAATCGACTCGTGGCGAATTAATACTCTCATAAAGATGCTCTTCTTCTTCTAGCCATATCAGCTAAAACGGTTGACAAGATTAATATCCCCATAATAGCCCTCAACCAATATGCCGAAACCCCAATGAAAATCAAAGATGAGCCTATTGCGGCAAATAATATTGTAGCTAACGTCGAACCAATCACCGTACCTGTCCCACCCATTATAGAAACGCCTCCTATAACGGATGCTGTAATAACTGTTAGTTCAAGATTCGGAGGCACAGTTGATGCGATTATATTGAGTTGTGTGGCGAAAAGGATAGTGGCAAATCCAACAAACATACCGTGAATGGCAAAAGCCAATACCACCCCTCGTTTCAAGTCTATTCCAGATGTTCTCGCAGCTTCAGAATTTCCGCCTATCGCATAGAGAGAACGTCCCCAAGTCGTATTGCTCATAAGGTAAAACATTATTGTAGTCAAAAAAATCAATGTTAATAAAGGTACCCTGATACCAAGAAAATTTTGTTGTGCCAAAAAAAACTCCTCAGGCATATCTGTGATCCAGTCACCTCCAGTGACACTAATCAGCCCTCCTCTAAGAATTGACATCATTCCAAGCGTGACAACTATCGAGGGAATACCTGCATAGGCTACGATGAAGCCTACTATGGAGTTAACAATCATACCAACAACTACAGGTGCAAACCAGGCTATCCATATAGGATAACCTGACACCGCCAAAGTTCCGCAAATGGTTGCTAACACACCAATCAAAGCCCCAACTGAAACGTCAATATTTCCTGTAATGATTAGAATAGACATACCTATGGCCGCAACACCAATATAGGCATTACCTGAAAAAATTGTATTTAGATTGTTACCCCCTAAGAACCTTGGGTTGACTTGCGAAACCACTATGAAAAGAATGATCATGGAGCTTAGTAATACAATTTCCTGACCATAATTGGCCAAGAATTTTGAAAAAAATTTACCTCTATTTCCCTTGCGTAACAAATTATTCATGCCACCTCTTCAACTTTCTCAGTCATGATAGCTCCCACATTTTCAGGGGTAGCCTGATCCTTTGAAAACTCTGCCTTAATTTGTCCAGCATTCATAACCAAAACTCGGTCACTCATGCCCAGGACCTCTGGTAATTCACTGGATATCATTAATATCGCCATACCTTGATCCGCCAAATCCCTCATCAAGGCATGAATTTCTGCCTTTGCTCCAACATCTATTCCTCGTGTTGGTTCGTCCATTACCAGTATTCTGGGCTCAGTCTGTAACCACTTAGCAACAACAACTTTTTGCTGATTACCCCCGGATAATTGGCGAACAACTTGCACAGCGCTCCGTGCTCTAATCCCTATTTTCTTTATGGCATTCATAGCATTCAGAATTTCCTGCTGAGACAAAATTAAAATTCCTCTTGCTTCTCTATCTAAATTAGCCATAGAAATATTCTGAGATATCTTCATTTCTTTTACCAGACCCTGTGTCCCTCTATCTTCAGGAATATAGGCTATCCCCAAATTCCTAGCATCTCTTGGTTTTTTTATTAAAACTTTCCTCCCGTCTACTTTTATTGATCCAGACTTGGAGGAGTTAATCCCAAAAATTGTCTGGGCTAATTCAGATCTTCCTGAACCCACTACCCCCGCGATACCAAGTATTTCTCCTCTATGTAAAATAAAGGAGGCATTACTGAACCTTACCCCGTCACTTAAATCACTCACTTCAAGTATTGGAGTGCCATGACTTCCCTTCGAAGAAGGATACAGTTTGTCCACGGATCTACCTACCATCTTCGAGACCAATAAATCTTCCGTAACATCTAGAATATCAAATGTGCCCACATGGTTTCCATCTCTTAAAACACTAACTTTGTCAGCAATTTCAAAAATCTCGGGCATTTTGTGGCTAACGTACAGGATACTTACACCCTGTTCTTTAAGGCGTTTTACTACTGTTATTAATCTTCTAACATCAGTATCTGCCAATGCTGCTGTAGGTTCATCCATAATGAGAACTTTTGTTTTTTGACTTAGCGCTTTTGCAATCTCAACCCGTTGTCTATTTGCCACGGAGAGACTTCCTACTCTGGCATCTACATCCAGATCATGGCTGTCTAAATTATCTAAGATTTTTCTGGCATCAGATTTTATTTTTTTCCAGTCAATCAAAAAACCATGTCTTTTAGGGGTGTGACCTAGAAATATATTTTCAGCTACTGTTAATTCAGGAAATACCAGCAACTCTTGATAAACAGTTGCTATACCATTCTTAAAAGCATCTTTTGGAGAATTAAATACATGTTCCCGATTTTCCAGAATGATTTTACCCCTATCCGGGAGGTGGACCCCGGATAAGATCTTAATAAGCGTTGATTTCCCAGCCCCATTCTCTCCCAAAAGGGCATGTACTTCACCCTTTTTCAGATCAAAACTTACATCATTAAGAACTGTTACACCTGCAAAAGATTTAGTTGCATTCTCTATTCTTAACGTCAGAGCACTATCATCTTTCATAAAAGAAAACCCCTCACTCGTTAAATAATCTGACTCAATCTATAAATCTTAGTCGGTTATTTCATGACTAATAAACCAAGACCCTAAGAAGGAATCACTACACAATCATCAATAAAGCCTGCCATTAATATTTTCGTTTACGCAAGGTTTTTTTATCTGTCAAATAAAAACCAACAAAATTTATATTAACTTTCATATGATTATTGAAGGGAATTATCTCATCAAATTTAACCAAATAATGGTATTGTTATTTTAGAATCATATACTGACTCAATAATTCTAATGCATAAGGCGAACACTCAAGTTGATGACTATTAAGAATGACAATGTTGCCGTAATTGATATTGGGAAAACTAGTGCCAAGATACTCGTATATGATCGTAATGGTATCCTACTCGATGAAACTCGCATAAAACCAAAATGGTCTAAATATAACCAGATATCAGAACTTGATGTAGAACACTATTGGAGTTGGATTAACTCATCTCTAGAAAGATTTTCCAATCTATTAAATGTCAAAAACACGATCGTGACAGGTCACGGATGTACTTTTGCGATCGTTAGAAATGGGGTTCTAGCTTTACCAATACTGGATTATGAAAACGAGCCACCGGAAGAGATTAAAAAACAATTTGAGGTAATTCAACCTAGTTTTGCAGAAACATTAACCCCTAGACTTCCAATGGGACTTAACTACGCTGTGCACATTTTTTGGCGGCATAAAATGTACCCCTCAATTATTGAAAACTGTGATGCCATACTTCCATACCCCCAATATTGGATCTGGAAATTAACAGGGTATTTGGCTTCAGAAATTTCATACTTGGGTTGTCATTCATTTTTGTGGTCTCCTAAAAAAAATCAGGCCAGTTCTCTCTCCAAACATTTAGGTTGGGAAAGAAAATTTCCTAAAATGCATCGAGCAGGTGAAATCCTGGGGCAATATAAACTCAAAGAAAACAATAGAAGCATCAATGTGCACAATGGCCTTCACGATAGTAATGCCAATTTGTACTTTTACAAAGCCCTAGGTTACAAGAATTTCACTCTTATTTCCACCGGAACCTGGGTGGTAATCTTTAACACAGACACTTCAATCCAAAAGTTGAATCCAGATCGAGACATGTTGGGCAATATTACTGTGGATAATCAACCCATTGCAACCGCCCGATTTATGGGAGGACGTGATTTCGACATAATTTCTGATTCTTACAGATCAAATATATCCATTGAAAGCATCAATGAAATAATGAAATCAGATCGGTACGCTCTTCCAAGTTTCACAGGAGGCGGACCCTTCCCGGGAAGGTTGGGTAAGGTAATTGGACCGGAAATACGGTCCGCAGAACTTTCAGCTGCATTAGCGACCATCTACCTTGTATGTATGACAAAAACAGTCATAGACCTTCTGGAATCAAAGAATACTATTATCATAGATGGTGGCTTTGCAAATAATCAATTTTACACCATACTGCTTAAGGAATTATGCATTGGCCAAAATATATTTTGTAATGAAAGCGCTGAAGGTACATCGCTGGGAGCTGCCATCCTGGCCTTTGAGAATATGAGCGGGTGCAGCTTTTCGAACCCCTGTACCCAAGTAGAACCGACTGGACTAAAGCATATAAACAAATATTATGAAACCTGGACAGAGTTAATTGCAACTGAAAATAGCCTATAATTGCAAAGCCAAGGCTTTGCCAAGACCCTGGGCAAAATCTTAAACAAGGTGGACAAATATGAGTGCAGATTATGAGAATCAAGAAATACCAAACCTTTGGGATAAAAGACTGACGTCTAAAATGTCTGAAGTAGAGAAACTTATCTATCGCTCGAATATTTTAGGATCTGACAAAAGGGTAACTAATTATGGTGGAGGAAATACTTCGGCTAAAGTCACTGAAAAAGACCCTATAAGTGGGAATGACGCCGAAGTTCTTTGGGTCAAAGGGTCAGGAGGTGATTTGGGCTCAATTGATTTATCTGGAATGGCTTCTTTATATATGGATAAACTCACCAAATTGAAATCATTATATAGGGGAGTTGATTATGAAGATGAAATGGTAGGCTATCTTCCGCATTGTACATTTAATCTGAATAATCGAGCAGCTTCGATTGATACACCTTTGCATGCATACGTACCAATAAAACATGTTGATCATGTTCACGCCGATTCAATTATTGCCATTGCCGCTTCAAAAAATTCGAAAGAATTAACACACCGGATTTTTGGCAGTGAAATTGGTTGGTTGCCATGGAAACGCCCCGGCTTTGAACTTGGGCTTTGGTTAGAGAAGTTTTGCTTGGAAAATCCGACTGCTAAAGGTGTTGTTTTAGAAAGTCACGGTTTGTTTACTTGGGATAATGATGCCGAAAAATGTTATAAAATCACTTTAGATATTATTAATAAATCCATACGATGGTTTTCTCAAGAAATCAAACCTGAAAAAGTATTTGGGGGAGCAAAAATTCAATCACATGACGGTCCCGAACGACAAAGATTAGTCAGAAAGCTTATGCCAAGAATTAGAGGGCTTATTTCTGAAAAGGAATATAAAATAGGTCACTTTGATGATAGTGATACCGTATTAGAATTTGTAAACTCGAAAAACCTGAATACCCTAGGTCCCTTGGGAACCAGCTGTCCGGATCATTTTTTAAGAACAAAAATACGTCCTTTAATCCTTGAACCTGTTAATGAAGCTAATATCAGCAATATATCAGAAAAATTACCGAATCTTTTAGAAAAATATAAAATGGAATATGCTGCGTACTATGAAAGATGTAAATATCCTGACAGTCCAAATTTAAGAGACCCCTATCCTGTTGTTTATCTAATTCCAGGTGTTGGTATGGTTACATTTGCAAAAGACAAACCCACGGCACGAATTTCTGGAGAATTTTATATAAACGCCATCAATGTGATGAGAGGAGCATCTTCAGTTTCAGAGTACATGGGATTACCTGAACAAGAAGCATTTGATATTGAATATTGGTTATTAGAAGACTTAAAATTACAAAGGATGCCAAAAGCAAAACCTATGGCTGGTCGTGTAGCTTTTATAACCGGAGCTGCTGGAGGTATTGGCTCCGCAATAGCAAAAAGAGTTCTAAAGGAGGGTGCCTGTGTTGTTCTCACTGATATCGACAAAGAAGCATTAGAAAAAGTCACCGAAGATTTGAAAAAGTTATTTAGTAATGATGTGGTTCACTCTGTTGTCATGGACGTAACTAAGGAGATCTCTGTATCCCAATCATTTACAATAGCAGCAGAAAAATTCGGTGGTGTTGATTTACTGTTTTCAAATGCTGGTATTTCATCTTCCGCAAAAATTGAAGAAACAACTCTGGAAATGTGGAATCAAAATATGTCGATATTATCGACAGGCTATTTTTTGGTTTCAAGAGAGGCTATAAAAATGATGTATACCCAAGAAATGGGTGGATCAATAGTCTTCATAGCATCAAAGAACGGATTAACTGCATCACCTTTAGCGTCAGCTTACTGTACAGCCAAAGCGGCAGAGATTCACCTGGCCCGATGTTTAGCTTTGGAAACTGCACCTGCAGGAATAAGGGTAAATGTTGTGAACCCTGATGCCGTGTTACAAGGTTCAAAAATTTGGTCTGGCAAATGGCTTAACGAAAGAATGGCCACCTATGGCAAGAAAGATAGAAAAGAACTCGAAGACCACTACAAAGAAAGATCTTTGTTAAAGAAATCTGTATATCCGGAAGACATAGCGGAAGCAGCTTTTTTTATGGCATCAGACCAGTCTGCCAAATCGACAGGTAATATCATTAATGTAGATGCTGGAAATGTTCAGTCATTCACACGATAGGCAAAAAATGCAAGAATTAATCATTAATAATGACGTTATTGAATCCCAAAACGAAAAGAAATTAAAACACCATAGAGAGGACTTTGATTGCCTAGCTCAAAACCTCAATAACAGAGGATTTGAAATAGAAAAACTTGTTGATCTGGCTTCTAAATATGGCATAGCAATTCCTTCCTGGGGGACTGGCACAGGAGGTACCCGCTTCGCTAGATATCCAGGAAAGGGCGAACCCGGAGGAATCATGGATAAAATAGATGACTGCTCTGTCATTAATCAACTGACAACCTGTACTCCATCTATCTCAATTCATATCCCTTGGGATAAACCAAAAGATCCAAAATCCTTAAAACTTCATGCTAAGCGGAGGGGCCTCTCTTTTGACGCGATGAATTCAAATTCTTTCCAAGATCAGGAAAATCAAAAATATTCTTATAAATTTGGAAGCTTAAGTCATACTGATCTCAATACACGAAAGCAGGCCATTGACCACAATATCGAATGTATTGAGATAGGAAAGGTTCTGGGCTCCAAAGCATTAACCGTCTGGATTGGAGACGGATCGAATTTTCCCGGGCAAAGTAATTTTAAAAAAGCCTTCGAAAGATATATTGAGTCGGCATCCGAAATATATTCTGCCTTACCTCAGGACTGGCTCATGTATCTGGAACATAAAATATATGAACCAGCTTTCTACTCCACTGTGATACAGGATTGGGGTTCAAATTATTTAGCTGCTGTGGAATTAGGTGATAAAGCTCAGTGCCTGGTTGACCTTGGGCACCACGCACCAACAGTTA
This sequence comes from Paracoccaceae bacterium, assembly GCA_029243395.1. Classification (GTDB taxonomy): domain Bacteria; phylum Pseudomonadota; class Alphaproteobacteria; order Rhodobacterales; family Rhodobacteraceae; genus CACIIZ01. The sequence goes on from JAQWSE010000008.1 coordinate 26,383, forward strand.
ATATTGAAATGATTGTTTCTAGACTGATACAATTCAAGAAATTAGGCGGTTTTCATTTTAATGACTCTAAATATGGTGACGATGATCTCGATAGCGGTTCAATTAATCCATATCAGTTGTTTTTGGTCTTCAGTGAATTGGTTCAGGCTAGTTTGGAAAATTCAGAATTTAGGCCCGCCTTTATGTTGGACCAGTCCCATAATGTGACGGATCCAATAGAAAGCCTAATGGTTAGTGCCATAGAAACTCAGAGGGCCTTTATTCAAGCCCATTTAGTAGACAGGGATTGTTTGAACTTTGCACAAGAATCAAATGATGCATTACTAGCCTCAGAAGCTATGAAAAATGCCTTCAGAACAGATGTATCTCCAATCTTAAGAGAAGCCAGATTTAGAACCAATGGTGCATTGGAACCCATAAAATGCTTTAGAGCATCAAGGTACCGTGATCAGGTTGCTGAAATACGTCCAAAAATATTATCTGGTTCCTCTGGAATAGTATAAATTTTTTACCAACGAGTGCCCTTATATGAAAGAATCTCAAGGTCTTGACCCAAACTTCCTGGATTTATCAGCTAGATTAGGTAACGATCCTTTACAAGTCCAAGGGGCAGGAGGGAACACCTCGATCAAGACTGGGAAAGTGATGTGGATAAAAGCTTCTGGTAAGGAGTTATCTAATTCAAAAGATGAAAACATATTTGTAAAAATAGATTTAGATGCAGCTAAAGCCGAAACGTATGGAAATGGCGATGGAAGTTGTAAAGATACAATAATTGATCCTTCAATCAAACTGCGTCCATCCATTGAAACAACTTTCCATGCCATCTTAGACTGGCCAGTTGTAACACACACACACTCCGTAGTGACACTCGTTCATGCTATCAGCCCAGAAGGATTAGCCGCGGCTGAAAGTAAATTAGAGGGACTTCCATATGCTATAGTCTCGTATGTAAAACCTGGCCTGCCCCTCACAAGGTTAATTCTTGAAGCAGCTAATCCAGAAACTCAAATCCTTGTTTTAAAAAACCACGGTCTGATATGCTGTGGTGAAACAGTTCTGGCAGTATCAAACTTGATTGCAGAAGTGGAAAAAAGGTTAGCAATGCCTGAAAGAAGAAAATCCCCAGTGAATCCTAGCCCATCAATTGTCCCAGGCTACACAATGTCTGATGAAAGCTGGATTTCAAAGGATCCAAAAGCCTTAAAAATTGTGCGAGCTGGTTCATATTATCCTGACCACGTCGTCTTCCTGGGTCCAAGTTTGACAGAAAATCCAACCGCGGGAAGGGTTGCCTTTTTAGTTGAAAATGAGGGAATCTATCTAAAGTCAGATTCCACGAAATCTCAAAAAGCCATGCTTCGCTGTTTATCCGACATTCTATTGCGACTCCCATCTGAATGGAACCCAGAGCCGATAGGTGCTTGTGCTGAAGCTGAACTAATGAACTGGGATGCGGAAAAATATAGGCAATCCCTAGATTCAGTCAAATGACCCTTTCAATAGGAATAGATATCGGCACATCCGGAATTAGGACGGCCACAGTTGATTCAACTGGAAAAGTTCTGTCAACCTCCTATCAACAGCATTTACCTCAAAATTTAGATAAAATTAATCCAAAATTATGGTGGCAATCAGTAAAAGCTGGAATAAATTGTAATATTTTAAATTTGAAGGAAAAAGGGATAAATCCATTGGAGATTTCATCTCTAGCCGTCGATGGTACATCTGGATCCATGTTACTGACTGATTCTAGTTTGCAACCAGTTACAAGAGCGTTAATGTATAACTCTGCTGGATTTGATCCAGAAGCTGAAATTATCGCAAAAATTGCCCCAGAACCTAATATTACCAGGGGAAGCAATTCTGCCTTGGCTAGAGCAATGCGCTTAATTTCGGAAGATGAAGATAATAAGGCAAGACACTTGATGCATCAGGCCGACTTCATCGCTGCCAAATTAATGAAGAAAGGCGGTTTATCTGACCAAAATAATACACTTAAACTGGGCTATGATCCAAAAAATGAATGCTGGCCTGAATGGATTATTAATTCAGGTTTTAACCACAGCCTGTTACCAGACGTCTATCCAATTGGAAAACCCCTAGGCACTATCAATAACGCTATAGCAGTTGATCTTAGATTATCTAAAAACCTAATAATCCACGCTGGTACTACTGATAGCATTGCCGGCTTTCTAGCCAGTGCACCCTTGCAAAAAGGTGCTGCTGTAACCTCTCTTGGCAGCACTCTCGCGATAAAGATCTTATGTAAAAACCAAATTGAGGAACCCAGTATTGGCTTATATTCTCACAAAATTGGTAATTTTTGGTTGACGGGAGGAGCTTCAAACACAGGAGGAACTGTTCTAAAAAAATACTTCACAAAGAAAGAAATAGTGAACCTAAGCAGCAAAATAGATCCCAATATGGTTTCGGGTTTAGAATATTACCCCTTAGCAATTCCAGGAGAGAGATTTCCTGTAAATAACCCTAATCTACAGCCTTGCCTAACTCCTAGACCAACAAAGGATAGTATCTTTTTGCAAGGCATGTTCGAGGGGATGGCTAGAATTGAAAAGAATTGCTACACAGTAATATTGGATCGTGGTGGCGACTTTCCAAAATACGTTCTGACTGTAGGCGGTGGAGCAAATAACTCCGTCTGGACAACCATTAGAAGCAAAATTTTAGGTGTTAACGTTACGCCTGGCGTAAATACTGAAGCGGCTGTTGGGGCCGCAAAAATACCTATTTTATTCAAAGATTGATTAATAAGAGAATTATTCTTTGCCCTAAAGGAATCTTTTTCTAGCTAATCGAGTAATCATGCAAACCGTTTACCGAAAGTCCTATTAGGTTCAGTGTAAGATATTTCCGATGCTAAGTAACTAGCATTATGGCATGCGCACATTGATCCAAAATGAATGTCCTTAGTCTTTGTCATCTCTACTAGATTTTCTAGTAATTAGTTTCAAAAAAACCTCAAGTTGGATCATTTTTTTGACGACACAGAACCTTTAAGATAGTTCTCTACTTCTTCTTTACTCATCGCTGGAGCACTTTTATCGAGAGCTATATCAGGATTCACCCGATTAAGTCAGGTACATTTTTCCAAAATTTTATGATTTGAATTCTACTTCTAGCTAGGGTAGGTTGGATCCTTGTTAACAATAAATAGGGTCAAAGTGGATTTGAATGTGGAAAACAATTCATTTGTAAGATTTCAAAATGTACAAAAAAGCTATGACGGTGAAGTCCTAGTTGTTAAGGACCTGAATCTAGACATCCCTAAAGGTGAATTCTTAACAATGTTAGGACCATCTGGTTCTGGAAAAACAACTTGCTTGATGATGCTTGCAGGCTTTGAAACAGCCACTCATGGAATTATCTCATTGAATGGCAATCCTATTAATAATATTCCACCCCATAAAAGAGGAATCGGGATGGTGTTTCAGAATTATGCACTGTTCCCACATATGACCGTTTCAGAAAACTTATCTTTTCCACTCGAGGTCAGAGGTCTCACCAAGACCACCCGTGAAGATAAAGTTCGGTGGGCCCTTGATATGGTACAAATGAGTGAATTTGGAAACCGCCGACCTGCACAATTGTCTGGAGGTCAGCAGCAACGGATAGCACTTGCTCGATCATTGGTTTTCGAACCCGACTTAGTCCTAATGGATGAACCGCTCGGTGCTCTAGATAAACAACTTCGCGAACATATGCAGTATGAAATAAAGCACTTACATGAACGGTTAGGCGTTACAGTGGTTTATGTGACTCACGATCAATCTGAGGCCTTAACCATGTCTGACAAGGTAGCAGTATTTAACGATGGTGTTATTCAACAGTTGGCCTCACCTCCAGATCTATACGAAAGACCCGAAAATGCGTTTGTCGCCCAATTCATTGGAGAAAATAACAAAATTATTGCAGAAGTGATCGAAATTAAGAATTCAATAATTTCAGCAAGAACATCTAAAGGAAATATAATAAAAGGTAAAAAAGTTAATTGTGGCGATATTGGATCCAAAACAACTTTATCAATAAGACCAGAAAGAATTAATGTTGGAGTAAAAAGTGAAAATACTTCAGAGGCTGAAATATTGGAGCTCATTTACATAGGTGATCACATTAGATGCCGGATGTTAGTGGAAGGTGATAAGGATTTCATCGTCAAAGTACCCAACTCCTCAAAGATCATGAATTTGAAAATTGGTCAAAAAGCTAAAGTCAGTTGGTCAATTAATGATTGCAGAGCACTTGATACCTTGGGCGAATAGTTATATATAATCCGATTCTCATGCGTCCGAGCGAATAAAGCTTAGTCGAATTATTGGAAATGGGAGAAAATCATGAAATTTTTAAATTTAATTGCAGTGACAGTAAGTGCCTTAATGGTCGCAACTGTTGCAACTGCGGGATCTATTACCGTAGTATCTTGGGGCGGTGCTTACACCAAATCCCAAGTTGAAGCATATCATAAACCATGGGCAAAGAAGACTGGAAACACTGTTGTGTCCGAAGATTACAGTGGAGGATTAGCAGAAGTTAAAGCCCAAGTTGAATCAGGTAATGTTACTTGGGACGTGGTTGACGTGGAACTTTCAGATGCTTTGCAAGGTTGTGATGAAGGAATATTAGAAGTAATCGATCCTTCAACTCTTCCTGCTGCACCAGATGGAACACCTGCAACAGATGACTTCATGGATGGGGCATTACAAGAGTGCGCCGTTGGAAACATTGTTTGGTCTACAATATATGCATATGACAAAACAAAGTTTGATACAGCACCTACTACTATGGCTGATTTTTTTGATGTTGAAAAATTTCCAGGCAAAAGAGGTATGCGTAAACTAGGTAAGGCTATGTTGGAAATGGCTTTGATGGGTGACGGTGTGCCTGCATCTGAAGTGTATGACTTACTAAATACACCTGCAGGTGTAGATAGAGCATTTGCAAAACTAGACACAATAAAGGATCATGTGGTTTGGTGGGAAGCAGGAGCGCAGCCACCGCAATTACTAGCTGACGGCGAAGTAACAATGACAATTGTGTGGAATGGAAGAATATTCAATGCTATAGCTGCAGAAGGTCAACCCTTTGGCTTGGTATGGGACGGTCAGGTCTATGACCTAGATCTTTTTGTAATACCAAAAGGTAGCAAAAATAGGGAAGCAGCCCTAGACTTTATCCGTTTCTCAACAGATACTAAGCGATTAGCGGATCAGGCTAGCTGGATAAATTATGGACCAGTTCGAAACTCATCCATTCCTATGATTGGAACTTATCACAGTGATTCATCAATCAATATGGTTGACCATATGCCAACCACTGAAGCAGCCCTCAAGAATGCTCTTCAAAATGATTTTATGTTCTGGGCCGACAATGGCGAGGAATTGAATGAAAGATTTAATGCTTGGTTGGCTAAGTAAGTTCTACCAAATATAAAAAGAAAATAGGGGGGGGAATTCCCCCTATTTGGCACAATTTTTTAATGCTGGAAACCCGCCATAGGCTACCAAATGTTAGCATCCCAAAATAATAGCAATAACGAAGTGTTAACAAATGATGGTATCCCTCTAAAGAAAAAACTTTCCAAATCTTTGTTCAAAAGTCGTTTGAGAGCTTTTGGCTTGGTTACTCCCTTGCTACTACTAATCTCATTGGGATTTGTATTTCCAATTCTAGTTTTTTTGACACGTGGGGTATATAACGACACTTTTGAAAAATATATGATAAATCTCACCCCTATACTTGCAGAATGGGACGGAAAGACTGAACCTACTGAAGAAATGTTTGAAGCCCTAGTATTAGACTTAGTTGCATTAAAGAAAAGTAAGAATATTGGCAAGGTAGCGAGTCGCATGAACAGGGAGTTGTCTGGATCGCGTTCCTTATTCACAAGTTCTGCAAGAAAAGCAAAAAATTTGGAATCCCCATTCAAGGAATCTCTAATTCAGGTGAAGAAAAAGTGGGGGAATTTGGATACTTGGCGTGCCATGAAAGTCACTTCCAATTCTCTGACACCAGTTTTTTTGGCATCTGCACTAGACATGAAATACACCGCTGACGGTACTATAGTCCAAAAACCTGAAGAAAGGCGCATCCACATTAAGTTATTCGTTCGAACCTTGGAAATCTCATTAATTGTAGTAATTGCTGGTTTAATCTTGGGTTATCCAGTTGCTTTCTTACTCGCTAGTCTACCTATTAGAATATCAAATTTATTACTTATTTTAGTTTTACTACCTTTTTGGACTTCTCTACTGGTTAGAACAACTGCATGGATAGCTATGCTACAAGGGCAAGGTGTATTGAATGACATGTTTGTAGTTTTTGGAATAGCCACAGATGAAGACAGATTTACTCTAATCTATAATAAGGCAGGAACTTTAATCTCAATGACACACATTCTGTTGCCATTCATGATACTGCCAATATATTCTGTAATGAAAACAATACCTCCTTCCTATGTGAGAGCAGCTAAATCAATGGGCGCTACTAGCTGGACGGCTTTCTGGCGAATATATTTTCCTCAAACAATCCCTGGTATTGGAGCTGGAGCCATACTAGTTTTTATACTTGCAATAAGCTTTTATATTACCCCAGCACTTATAGGTGGGCAAGATGGAACCATGATTTCTAATTTCATCGATTACCATATGCGGAAATCATTAAACTGGTCTCTCGCAGCAGCGATGGGAGGAGTGCTACTGGTTATTGTACTATTCCTTTACTGGATCTACGATCGCGTAGTTGGAATCGATAATATGAAATTGGGATAGAAGATGGTGCATAAACCTTTTGAATATATCCCTCCAAAGCCTCCAATGTGGTTTAATCTATTTTGGCCTGGGGTACTTGGTGTAGTAGTAGGCTTTTTGACTGCAACAGGTCAGAAAGAATTGATGCTATTTTACGCCATTTCAGGGTCAATCATTTTTGGTTTACTGGCACTCATATGTATCAAGACAATTAAATCCCGTCTTCTGTCATCAGTTTTCTGTGCAACCTTAATGTTTTTTGGGGGCTTATTCTATTTCGGACTTGCTTATGCTATAATTTTAGGGATTTTGGGTTGGATTTTAGGTAAAATCAGTCTTTGGCTATCATCAGGTCACTATCGTTTGGGTCAGCCCCCGTATGCAACATCTGGCGAGGTACTCTGGTTTTATGCCTTTAGATTTATCTGTGGACTAATTTTTCTATTTCTCATAACACCCATTCTCTTAGTATTTCCACTGAGTTTTAATACGGAACCTTATTTTAGTTTTACTCAAGGCATGCTTGCTTTTGATTCAGATGCATACTCTCTTAGATGGTATAAAGATATTCTTTACAATGGTATGGTTAATCCAGAGGCCATCGCAGGATGGTGGTCAGATCTCTGGGTAAATTCCCAATGGATAAGATCTATCAGAAATAGTTTCATCATTGGAATATTCGCAACATTACTAGCTACATCCATTGGAACGCTCGCGGCCATTGGCTTATCAAGAAGCGAAATGCCTTATCGGCGACCCATTATGGCATTGCTGATCTCTCCAATGGTAGTTCCTTTGGTTATCATAGCTTCCGGTCTATTTTTTTTCTTTTCGGACATAGGGATAGCAAAAACTTATATTGGTGTAATAGTGGCGCATGCAGTACTTGGAACCCCTTATGTCATTATAACAGTGACAGCCACTTTGGTTGGTTTTGATAAAAGTTTAACTCGTGCCGCTGGAAGCCTTGGGGCTGGACCTTTTAAAACTTTCTTTAAAGTTCAAATGCCGCTGATCTTACCTGGAGTCGTTTCAGGCGCCCTATTTGCTTTTATAACTTCTTTCGACGAAGTTGTCGTGGTTTTACAACTTGCTGATGTTAGGCAAAGAACCATTCCAAGACAAATGTTTTCTGGAATTAGAGAGCAAATTAGCCCAACTATTCTTGCTGTAGCCACTCTTCTTGTTATCATCTCCATCATTTTGTTAACCGTTGTGGAACTCCTGAGAAGAAGATCGGAGAGATTGAGAGGGATAACAAATTGAGAATGTAGTTAAAGTTTGGTCCTTTTCCGTTACTTCACATTATTGAATAACGAATTGCGCCAGTGACTAAATCCAAGAATAACTTCATTGGACTAGAAGTTCTTAAGAAATTAACATTAATTTGTTTTCTTTCTAATGACTCAATATTGTAATCACTATCAGTTTTGATTCTTTGATATTTATTTCGGACTGTCCCATGAAGTTTGTCTCTATCGACCAAAACCAAAATATAGCTTTTGTCACATTTGATAGAGGTCATTCGAGCAATTTACTAAACTTAGAGTTAATTAGAGAACTAACAAAAACGGCAGAAATTTTAAGTGACAAAAAAGACCTATTGGCAATAATTCTCTTAGGACGGCAAGACAATTTCTGCATGGGTTTTGATTTAAGCGACAAAGAGCTTAAAGAAGTAAGATCTGCCAGCCTAAATGAACAAAGGATGATCCTAGCTGCTGGGGGAAAAATGTGCCTTGCTTGGGAAAATTTATCTCCCTTAACTATTTCAGGTATTAATGGTTGGTGCGTAGGGGGTGGTTTAGCCTTAGCTGTGTCAACAGATCTAAGAATTGTTAGCCCAGACACCACTATATACGTTCCCGAAGTTGAAAGAGCTCTTAACATGAGTTGGGGTGCCGTACCTCGAATTACAAACCTGGTTGGACCAGCAAAAGCAAAACAGTTAATTATGCTTGCCCAGAAGACTCCTTCAGAAAAAGCACTTCATTGGGGCTTGGTTGATGAAATATCTTCTAAATCAGATGTTAGAAAGCAGTCCCTAGAATTAGGTCAGATCGCAGCATCTATGCCACCCTTATCTCTGAAGATTTGCAAACAAAGCATTAATTCTTATGCTAATGCCTTAGCAATAGTTTCAACTAATCAAGATTTAGATCAATTCCTTCTCACCTTTAGAAGCGAGGATTTTGAAAAATCTTTGGATTCTTTCAACCGCGGAATTACTACTAAGTTTTCAGGAAACTAAAATGGTCTCTTAAACGTAAGAATCTCTTTTTCTTTCAACCTAATCGGTCATTTGGCATTCTAAGGTTTCTCAATTAATATTTTTCAGTTCCATCACAGCATCAACGATTCTTTGGCAAGCATCGATAAGCTTTTCTTCTGATTTAGCAAAACATAATCTGAAATAACCGGCACAACCAAATTCCGATCCTGGAACAACAGCAACTCCGAAATCCTCAAGCAAATAATCACAGAAATCAATATCATTCTTTAGGTTTCTTCCATCTCCCGTTGTGGTCCCCAAAAAATTCTTACAACTTAAAAAATAGTAAAATGCCCCTTGTGGCTTGGATAATTCACTGAGAAAAATTTGGCTCAGTCTGGATGAAATTAAATCTCTTCTTTTTTCATACACTAGTTTCCATTCTTCCAAAAACTGTTGGTTACCCCTGAGTGCCTCTAATGCTGCTGCTTGACCAATAGAAGAAGCATTGGTGGTCGACTGTCCTTGCAGTTTTATCATTGAGGCTATGAGGTCTTTATGTCCTCCAGCATAACCGATGCGCCAACCCGTCATCGCATAGGCCTTGGAAACTCCGTTTATTGTCAGAATTTTATCTGATAAATCTGGGGCAACTTGAGCCATGGTATAAAACTCTTGATTTTCAAATATGACTTTTTCATAGATATCGTCACACATGATACCAACATGGGGACTTTTCCGTAGAACTTCAGCAATAGCTGACAACTCTTCCTTGTTATAAACTGCACCTGTCGGGTTTCCTGGGGAATTCAAAAGAATCCACCTTGTTTTAGTTGATAGAGAATTTTCAATTAATTCCGGAGTAATTTTGAAGTTTTGAGCCTCGTTACATGTCACAATTATTGGTTCGCCGTCTGCTATCTTAACCATTTGGGGATAGCTCACCCAATAAGGAGCAGGGATTATTACCTGATCACCCGGGTTCAAGGAAACTAAAAGCGCATTAAAAATAAGTTGCTTGGCCCCATTACCAATTACTATCTCTTCATTTTGATAGATTATTCCATTATCATTTTGAAACTTTTTTACCACCTGGTCTCTTAATTCCTTGGTCCCAGAAACGAAAGTATATTTGGTAGCCCCCTGCTTGGCAGCTTTAAATGCTGCTTCAATTATAAAATCAGGGGTGTTAAAATCTGGTTCGCCCTCTCCTAACTGTATGATGTCTTTCCCTTGTGCGCTCAAATCTCGTGCTTTTTCGCCCAGCATCACTGTCGCTGATGGTTTTATGTTCGACATTTTTTTGCTAAGCTGTATGGATCTCATTATGCAATTAACTCCCAAGTCAAATAAAATAGATCTCTTTAATAAAGAAACCTTTCACCATAAGAACGAACAGATGACGATAAGTTATCATGAGATAACCTGACTCTTCAATTAACACCGCCAATGCGCATAGTTGCGAATGAAAATCTTCCAAAATCTAAATAATTTCACCCGCTAATTTATACGAAATAAAAACTGAATACTACTGCTTAAACTTCAAAATGTCCTTAAGTTCAAGTCTAGACGATATATTTTCTTTTGGGACAACTAACTCAATCACAGAAACCTGTCTAAGCTTTATAACTTGTTCAAATACATTAAAAAATTCATCTGAAGTAGTAACCTTTTCTGCATAGCCCCCCATAGACCTTACCAGAGAAACAAAATCAGGATTCTTTATATCTGTACCGATTACTCTATTAGGATATTTTAATTCCTGATGCATCCTAATAGTGCCGTAAGAGGCATTGTTGATTATCACTATAACCATGCTTAGCCCTTGTTGAATGGCCGTTGAAATTTCGAGACCTGACATGAGAAACCCACCATCACCTACAAAAGATATTACTTGTTTTCTTGGGAAAACTAATGATGCAGCTATAGCTGCCGGAATAGCATATCCCATAGAACCACATGTGGTGCCAATTTGCAGACACTTCTCATGAAATTTGATAAATCTTTGTGGCCATCCAGTGTGATTACCAGCATCCAGCGTGATAATGGAGCTTTCAGAAAGATGATCATTTAATTTGGAACAAATGCGCACCAGATTAGAATGCCTTTTTATTTCAAGCAACTCCGTGTCTTCTTGATACTCTTTTCGAAGTTTTGCAAGCCACAGACCCGATTTGGAATCATCAAACCATAAGCATTTTTCCAGTTGTTGAACCGCCTCACCCGTGTCAGCAACTATACCTAATTCTACCCGAAAAACTCTATCGATCTCACTTTTGTCGGGATAAATGTGAACTATTTTTGCACTGGATTTTTCTGATCCAAACAACTTATAGTGATTTGTCGACATGTCACTCAGCCTAGCACCAATCACTAAGATCAAATCTGCTTCCTGAAAGGCCAATAAAAGCTTAGGAGAGACAGAAGTTCCAAGCGTGCCAACAAAGTTCTTAGAGCGATTATCTATCCTATCTTGTCTCCCAAAACTAGTTACTACGGGAATAGAATTATTCTCTGAAAAAGCTTGTATGCCTCTACGCGATTCCTTTGACCAGTTGGAACCTCCTAATAAAATAATTGGTTTATCGGCCTGACTGATAAGTTCCTTGATTCTCAATAAATCTCCTGTGACAAAAGATTGTTTAGATATTTGATGTGGTTTAATATTTTTTGGAGCCACCTGGTTACTCAACACGTCTTCGGGTAAAGCTAACACGACAGGGCCTTGGCGACCGGATAGAGCAACCTTAAACGCTCTATTAACATACTCCTCTATACTTTCTGTATTAGGGATCTGATCACACCATTTTGATACTGTAGAAAACATCTCTAGGTAATCAATTTCTTGAAACGCCTCCCGGCCCAGAACGCTACTAGGGACCTGACCAACAAATAAGATCATCGGTGTGCTATCTTGTTTAGCTATGTGCACACCTACTGAACCATGGCAGGCCCCAGGTCCTCTTGTCACAAATGCTATTCCAGGATTTCCAGTAATTTTCCATATGCTTCAGCCATATTTGAAGCACCTGACTCATGACACGCATTAACTAGTTTTATCTTGTCTTTCTTCTCAAAGATACCATCCAAGATTGCCAGATAGCTCTCACCCGGAACACAAAAAACTTTGTCTACTTTATGTTTGATTAGACAATTAACCAGTACCTGACCACCTGATTTCAAAATAGGTTTGTCGCCCAAGGGCAGCCTCCCGAAACAAATATTGAAAAGAATGCCAGATTTCAAAATTAATGCAAACAAGATTTTTGTTTATTTACTAATCATATCCGCTCAAAAATTAGGCAAAAAAAGACTTTTTATCATATTTTTCCCAAGCATGAATATTTTCAATTCCATCCTTACCTTTTTTATCTATATACGGTGTCCAATAAAGGCAAAATAAGAGAATTTTTGATGAAAATTGATGTGGATAGTCCGCTGGATTCTTATTCCCTGGCAGCTATGGCCAGAACTGAAGATGCACTAGGTTTCTTAATTCAAGATTTGGGATTGGTTGGATCTACAGACGCTTTCAAGAATGTTCTTTACGGAGTTAGGTTGTTGTCAAAGGCAAAAATAGGCGCCTAACAGACTTTTCTGAAATTATAAAAATGGAAGAAGGGAACCCCTCAAATAAGGAGGAGAAAGACAGCTTCATAGTTAACGTCTTCCGTGAGGAAATCATTCCAAATGTAATAAAAATAATAAAAAAGGCTGAATTTAAAACGGTCGAAAGAATTAAAAATTCAACCCAGTTATGCATAAAAATACCTGAACCAAATCACAATCAATTAAGTGAATTCTCTGGGGAGGTTAAGCGAATCGAAAGAGCGACTATATCAAAGATCGCAAGAATTAAAAGTGATGCTGTTCAGAGAATAAAATCAGCTTTGGAACGAGAATATATTGAACCACACTTAGCGGTCCCCGCTAATTCAAATTTGGAAGATATTCAAAGTTATGCTGTTAATAATATTAAGTTAATCGGGCTAAGAAAAAGAAAATCCATCCTAGGTAAATTTTTTTCATATGCCGATGAAGAAGAAAGAAGAGTGGGACAAGTTCTAAAAAAATCTTCTTATAGAAATTTGTTCTAAAAATCTTTATTAATGCACTACAAAGTAGTTTAAACTTAATTATGTAAACCTTCCGTTTTGGAGCTTGTAGGCCATTAGAAATGCAAAAAAACAATAATCTATATGCTAAAATTACTGATGACATTGAAGAACGTGTGAACGAAATAGTTGCGGGTAAATATCAGCAGGCAGCCCTTGGGACCATTGATGCAAATGGATGTCCAATGGTGACTAAAGTTATTCCAATGTTTCATTCTGACAAGATTTATCTTTTGCTAAGTGATTTGAGTGAACATACTAAGAATTTAGCTAAGAATAATAATTCTTCTATTTATTTTGCGGAAAAAGAAATCCACAAAATCAGATCCAACAATCCTAGGCTAACACTTCAAGGAACGTTAAAGAGGATGGCTTTGAGCAAAAAAAATTCAAAGTTTCAGAAATTGTTGAAGCATTATAATAAAATAGAACCTGGGGCCAAAATGTGGGCTATGTTTGTGGACTTTAATTTTTATATTTTTTATAAAAAAAGACAACTTTTTGTAGAAGGATTTGGTAAAGCCTTTGAAGAAAAACACGAGGAAACGACCACATCATGAATATTTTCATAAAATCCCTGAAATCCCTTAGAAAACGGATCTCTTATCCATTATTATCATCGGCATCCTTTGTGTGTATGTTGATATGCACTGCTGCCAATTCTGGCCAAACTTATTATGAAGGACAAGAAGCAGAATCAATTATAAAATCTGGTGAACTGCAGGAAAAAATTAAGGAGGAAGATCATATTCATCTGATCCTTGAATATAAGGAAAATGTTTTCTGGTGTACGGTAGAAAATAATGGCAACAAGACCTGTACAGAATATTAAACCTGCTATCATTTTAAGCCTATTATTCTTAATTGGATTTGGGTCATTTGATGCAGTATTTTGCCATGACCCGAAAAAGAACCTGCTCGCAAACAAGATATTTGGAGGCTTTAACACTCCTACGAAAGGAAATTCAAAACCTATAGGATTTTACGCCAAAGGCTGTCTCTCTGGTGCTGTTCAACTGGATGATACGGGTCCTCACTGGCAAATAATGCGCCCGAGTAGAAATCGTAATTGGGGTCATCCCAACACAATTAATTTTATAAAAAACTTGAGTGAAAAAACTTCAGAACTTGGCTGGAAAGGTTTATACATTGGAGACATCGGGGGACCACGAGGTGGTCCTATGCCTTATGGTCATCAATCTCATCAAATTGGACTTGATGTAGATATATGGTTATTACAACCTAAGAGCTTATCCCTAACCAAAAAGCAACGGGACAACCTGGAATCAATTTCTGTAAGAAAAAAAAATTTAAGAGAAGTGAATGGCAATTGGACCTTAACCCATGCCAAAATCTTAAAATCAGCAGCAGAAGATGATAGCGTGGACAGAATCTTCATTAATGCTCCAGTAAAAATTTGGATGTGCGAAAACCTTTCTGGTCGCAACAAATGGTTACAGAAAATTAGACCGATCTGGGGTCACCATTCGCATTTTCATGTACGATTAAAATGTCCTAAAGGATCGTCAGCATGTTTAAAACAACAACCAACAGTTTCTGAGATCTCAAAGAGTTACAATGGATGTGATGAAACCCTTTACTGGTGGGTAACCAAGGCACTGGATCCGCCAGATCCAAAAAAAATAAAACCCAAAATAAAGAAGAAGAAAGGGGCTAGAGACTATAAAATGGAGGATCTACCAAAACAGTGCTACAAAGTCATCCATATGAAATAAACCGTATACTCAAAGGCTAGACTCAAACGGATCGAAAACCTACTCATCGATACAGGGCTTATGCCTGATTGAGAGTAAAAGGTAATATCACGGACGCAACCCAGTAATTGTTTTAAGCGCGTATGCGCTTTCGTGTCGATGTTCTATTTTTCCCATTAGATGTTTTCTTTATTTATTATGATTATAAAGTTTGTAGGCTATTTCTTATTCAATAATAATGAATTAAACGCTATCGTTATTCTATCTTGATCTGAGTCATTTGGATAAACGCTATGGAGAAGGAATGATGGGAAAATAATCATTTGACCAGCTTTTGGCCTTATCCTCATTATCGGATCAAATCCATTCTTGGGTAGTATTCTGGCTAAATCTCTTCCCTCTTGATTTGGGTTTATAAACTCAATCATACCAGAGTTCCCAGTTACATCATTAGGCTGTTGAACATATAAAACTCCAGACCAATGAGAATTAGGGTGGCTATGAATCATATTAGAACCCCCTTTAGGGTTGACGTTAATCCAACCCGCAAATCTTGCATCAATAGACTCAGGATCGAAGTTTTCATCATAACTTTTCATGATTGAGGCTATTGAAGATGCACAATTGGAACACACTCCACGAAAGCTCTCTTCTTTTCTAGAAAAAAGATCCGATGTTGAATGCCAACCATGGTTATTAGAGATACTAAAACCAGAATCGTTATCCCTGACCAAATATATATCTTTTTTTAGTGTTTCTAAAAACTCTTCACTTAAGTTAGAGTCTACTACGTGAACTGGTACAGAAAAGCCTATTTGCATAGATCAAAATCCTAACTGGCCTAAAATAGTCCAAAATTATAGTGGTGAGCCCGACAGGATTCGAACCTGTGACCCACTGATTAAAAGTCAGTTGCTCTACCAACTGAGCTACGGGCCCCCGACAACTGATGTATTCTTTCAAATTATAATGGTCAAGTGTAATTTCAGGTAACCAGTATGAATTCCCATGTTACTATCAATTTGGACTGGATCATCAAATAGGTGTAAGCTATAAAACCGCATGAGACAGAAAACTGGCACAAAAAATATTCTATTTAAGAAAATGCACGGACTAGGCAATGACTTTGTTATTGTAGATTGTCGGAGAAAAGGGAACTCCTTTAACATTGATCAAATAAAATTTCTAGGAAATAGAAATTTAGGTATTGGCTTCGATCAGTTAGTGACAATAAGCACTAGCTCTAAGAATGATATATCTGCTCACCTTAATTTCTGGAACTCGGATGGATCGGAGTCTTTAACCTGCGGAAATGCAACTCGGTGTGTAGCAGATTTATTGATGTCAGAAATGAATCGTGAAGAGTTAATTATATCAACTGGTCATCACGAAATAAAATGTAAACGAGTGAATAATGAGTTAATTTCAACAAATTTAGGGCAACCTCAAATCAATTGGGATGAAATTCCATTGTCAAGAAAATGTGATACGCTCAGTTTACCGCTTGAAGGCAACCCTGTTGCCACAAATATGGGTAATCCACATTGTACTTATTTTGTAAAAAATATAGAAACTCATTCTATTTCGAAGACGGGTTCAGAAACTGAAATCAATTCATTGTTTCCTCAAAAAACTAACGTTCAAATCGCAGAAATAATAAACCCCACAACTATCAAAGTAAAGGTTTGGGAAAGAGGGTCTGGAGTGACGCTAGCATCCAGTTCTTCAGCATGTGCAGTCGCCGTTGCATCAAATAGGCTTGCCCTTACTACTGGTGTTGTAAGAGTAGCCTTAGATGGTGGAAATCTTCTTGTTGACTGGCAAGAGGATGGGGTCTGGGTAACCGGCCCCACAGCTTTTGTTTTTGCTGGAGAAATTTCTGAAGAGGCACTTAAGATATAAGCTCGTTTCATATGCAAGAAAATATTTTCAAAACCTTTGGATGTCGACTAAATAGCTTTGAAACTGAAGTCATGAAAAGCTTCGTAAAGGAAAAAGGGCTACGTAATGTAGTGATCTTAAACACTTGCGCCGTAACCTCAGAGGCAGAGAGAAAAGCAAAACGTGAAATCCAGAAATTGCGAAATCAAAATCCGAATTCCTTTATAATTGTGACCGGATGTGCTGCTCAATTAAAACCGTCTTTTTTCCAGAATATAGAGGCGGTTAATCTTGTTCTTGGAAACGCCGAAAAACTATCCGGAGTTTTTTGGGACAAAATATCAAAAATTAAAACAGATAAAAAACCACCTAATAATGCGGATTTCTTGTCCGACATCATGAGTCATTCTAAACTTCCTTCAAAAAATATTAAGCCATCTACAACAAAAACCAGAGCGTTCATTGGGATACAAAATGGCTGTGACCATCGTTGCACTTTTTGTATTATTCCTTATGCAAGAGGAAATTCTCGATCACTTACGCCCAACCAGATTAAGGAGCAAATTGAATATTTAGTATCAAATGGATTGAAAGAAGTTGTCTTGACAGGGGTAGATATTACATCCTGGGGCTCTGATTTAGTAAATCCGAAAAAATTGGGTGATTTAATAGAATTCATACTCAAATCTATTCCTAGATTACCTAGACTAAGAATCTCATCCATAGACAGTGTGGAAGCAGATCCAAAACTAATTAAGCTTTTGTGTGAGGAGGAAAGACTGATGCCTCACCTGCATCTTTCACTACAATCAGGTGACAATTTGATTCTAAAGAGAATGAAGAGAAGGCACAGTCGAGAAGATGCTATTGAATTTTGTAACACACTGAAAAAGGCGCGACCAGAAATGACCTTCAGTGCCGATTTAATTACAGGGTTTCCCACAGAAGACCAAGAAATGTTTGAGAAAACTATAGAGATAATAGAAGAATGTAAGATTGATTGGTTACACGTTTTCCCATTTTCCCCCCGACCAGGAACTCCGGCTGCGAGAATGCCTCAGATATCCAGATCCCTGATTGAGACACGTGCCGCCAAACTTCGGGACATAAGTCAGAGCAAACTAAACCGACACCTTGATCTTAAGATAGGTAGCATCCAAAGTATTTTAGTAGAAGCAAACTTAAAGGGGTTCACCAAAGACTTTAGCAGAGTAACTTTCCCACAAGGATCGACAATTGGAGAAATCGTTGAAATGAGGATAAAATCTCGACACAATAACGAGCTCTATGGTTTGCCCATTGCTTGATCAAACACTGAATCCTTCATTTTTGCTATGTTATTAAATCCACAATATCCCTGCTCTTAAAGAGCTTAACACTAAACGGACATACAGATATATTTCATTTCCAAGAATTCTTCTATTCCGTGCCTAGATCCTTCTCTACCTAATCCAGACTGTTTTACACCCCCAAAGGGTGCAAGTTCGGTTGAAATTAACCCGGTATTGACGCCAACCATACCGTACTCCAAAGACTCAGAAACACGCCAGACTCTCGATAAATCCTTTGCATAAAAATATGCAGCCAAACCAAATATCGTGTCATTAGCCTGGTTGATAACATCCTCCTCATCTTCAAATCTAAATAAAGGAGCTACAGGACCAAAAGTTTCATCAGTGGCTACCATCATTTCTTTAGAAACTTCCGTTAAAAGGGTGGGTTCAAAAAAAGATCCTCCCAGACTGTGTCTTTTCCCTCCTGAAACCAACTTTGCTCCTTTGGAAAGAGCATCCTGAATATGCTGCTCAACCTTAAGAACTGCATCTTCCGTAATTAATGGACCCAGAGTCACATTATTATCAAAACCACTGCCTACATTGAATTTCTGCACCGCTTTACTCAATTTTTCTGCAAATGCATTATAAACCCCGTCTTGGACATAAATCCTATTTGCACACACACAAGTTTGTCCATTATTTCTATATTTAGAAATTATTGCACCTTCGACCGCAGAATCCAAATCCGCATCATCAAATACTATAAATGGGGCATTACCTCCAAGTTCCATGGACATTTTCAAGACTTGTTCAGATCCTTGCTTAAGCAAAACCCTACCAACCTCTGTTGACCCAGTAAAAGTCAATTTTCGCACTTTTGAATTCGAGCAAAATTCTTCTCCAATCAGTTTGGATTGTTTAGAGGTAACCATTGAGAAAACTCCTTTAGGCAATCCCGCTCTCTCAGCCAAAACTGCAATAGCCAAAGCAGACAAAGGAGTCTCTCCAGCTGGTTTGGCAACAAAAGTACAACCGGCAGCTAGTGCAGGGCCCAGTTTTCTGGTAATCATGGCATTTGGAAAATTCCAAGGAGTGATAGAGGTCACAACGCCTATTGGTTGCTTGATCACTAAAAGCTTTTTGTCCGCTTGGTGACCAGGTATAGTTTCACCGTAAATTCTTTTAGCTTCTTCCGCATAAAACTCCAAGAAACTAGCCCCATATGTTATTTCGCCTTTTGCTTCGGACAGTGGTTTTCCCATTTCTGCTGTAAGAATTTTTGCTAAATCATCAGCGTTTTCAAGCATCAAATGATAGAATTTTTGAATAATTGCAGCTCTTTCTTTCCCAGTTTTAATAGACCAGCTTTTCTGAGCCTCGTAGGCAGCCTCTATAGCAGCCCGAGCCTCTTCTACACCAAGATCGGGAACAGTAGTAATAGTCTGCGAATTAGCAGGGTTAGTGACATTGAAAGTCTTATTTGAGTTTGAATCAACCCATTCCCCAGCAATGTAGGCCTGGCTCCTAAGCAAACTGGTATCAGCCAATAGGGAACATAAATCAACATTTTCAATTTTCTTATCCATATCTACCTCGAAAGTTCATTTACAAACCAATAAAGTTAAAACTTCAATGACGATAATAAACCATGGTCAATTTAGCAAGTTAGGAATCAACTCGGATCAATCAGATTAAATATTTTGTAAGCTACACATTTGCCTCGTAGCTTCAGCCAAGGCTATTGAAGCAGCGTTCGCAACATTTAGACATCTGACTGAAGGTACCAAGGGTATTTTTATTTGATCTTTAATTTCTCGACGAATTGTGTCCGGGACCCCAGCACTCTCTCTGCCAACAATGATGGTGTCATTTGGTTGGAAATTAAAATCCCAAATGCTGGCCGATGATTGAGCAGTCAGGAGAACTAATCTCCTTAAGGGTGGTATAGTCGCTCGAAAAAATTTGTAACTTGAATGGTGCTCTATTTCGGCTAAATCCAAATAATCCATAGCTGTTCTCTTCAATGCAACCTTTGCAAAAGGAAATCCGCATGGGCCAATTATATCCATTTTAACTCCAAAACATGCAGCCAATCTGATCATTGATCCAAGATTTTGAGGAATGTCAGGCTGATAAACTGCCAACCTTAATTCTAAAAATTTCATATATTAATCCCATCTGCGTCGGAAAGTCTACTAGACTCCTATTAAATTAGGTTATATATCACATCCCAAGGAATGAAGTGAAGCCATTGGTTGCTAAATACCTCATATGGGGATTGGGAGACATAAATGTCAGAGACTGAAAGCAAAGAGCCTTCCAGAAGAGATTTTATTTATGTGGCTACAGCTGCAGCAGGCGCTATCACCACTGGTGCAGCGGTATGGCCATTGATAAATCAAATGAATCCATCAGCTGATGTCCAAGCCCTGGCTTCTATTGAAGTTGATGTAGCGGATGTTGAACCTGGTTCTCAAATAACAGTTAAATGGTTAGGAAAACCTGTATTCATCCGGAGGCGAACCGAAGAGGAAATCCAAGCTGCCAGAGCAGTGGATTTAGAAACTTTGCCAGATCCTTTTTCCGATAATGCAAATAAACCAGACACAGATGCCAGTGATGAAAATCGAACATTAGACGAAGCAGGTGAATGGCTGGTTATGGTCGGGGTCTGCACTCATTTGGGTTGCGTACCTTTGGCAGAAGCAGGAGATTTTAACGGCTGGTTTTGCCCATGCCACGGCTCACACTATGACACGGCTGGCAGAATTAGAAAAGGACCTGCACCCAAGAATCTCATTGTTCCTACAGCAACATTTATCGATGATTTGATTATTAAACTTGGTTAGAAGGAAAAGATAATGGGTGGAATTCCTCACGATCACTATAAACCAAAACCGGGTTTTCAATCCTGGATGCACAAACGATTACCTATTTTTGGTCTCATATATGACACACTTATGATTCCAACTCCAAAGAACTTAAACTGGATGTGGATATGGGGTATTGTCCTAACATTTTGCTTAGCCCTGCAAATAATTACCGGTATTGTCTTGGTAATGCATTACACACCGCACGTAGATCATGCATTTGATAGTGTTGAGCATATCATGAGAGACGTAAATGCTGGCTGGGCAATACGTTATATTCATGCAAATGGCGCATCACTTTTTTTCATTGCTGTCTACATGCATATATTCAGAGGATTATTCTATGGATCTTATAAAGAACCAAGAGAAATTACATGGATACTTGGTATGCTCATTTATGTAGCAATGATGGCTACGGTATTTATGGGATATGTTTTACCTTGGGGACAAATGTCCTTTTGGGGTGCCACTGTTATAACAAGTCTGTTTGGAGCAATCCCAGTAGTCGGTGAACCTTTTCAAATCTGGCTTTTAGGTGGCCAAGCTGTCGACAATGCAACTTTGAATCGATTTTTTAGTCTACACTATTTACTTCCTTTTGTGATTCTTGGCTTGGTAATACTTCACATATGGGCTTTTCATACTACAGGTAATAATAATCCGACAGGGGTGGAAGTTCGGAGAACGTCAAAAGAAGATGCTCAAAAAGACACCGTTCCGTTTTGGCCCTATTATGTAATCAAAGACCTTTTTGCTCTTGTCGTCATACTAGTAGCATTTGTATCGATAGTTGCATTTATGCCAAATTACTTAGGTCATCCTGACAATTATATTGAAGCAAATGCTCTTGTAACCCCAACACATATTGTTCCTGAATGGTATCTGCTTCCTTTTTACGCTATATTAAGAGCTTTCACAGCCGAAGTATGGGTGGTACAGCTAGCAACCTTCTTGAGCGGTGGAATAGTCACTGCAAAACTATTTGGAGTAATAGCTATGTTCGGTGCCATAATAGTTATGGCACTTGCACCCTGGCTAGACACTTCTTCAGTAAGGTCAGGAAGATATAGACCGCAATTCAAGTGGTGGTTTGCCCTTCTGGTTATAGACTTCTTTGTATTGATGTGGTGCGGAGCAATGCCAGCTGAAGAACCTTATGCTACTATTGCTCTCATAGGCTCTGCTTATTGGTTTACTTATTTCCTGGTTCTACTCCCTTTGTTAGGTCTTATTGAAACTCCTGACCCAGAACCTGAAACTATTGAAGAAGCTGTGATACTTCAAAACAAAAAAAGAGGTCTCCATAGCCCTGACAATGACATCAAAAAGAAAAGCAATATACCCACTGAGTAAGTAAAGAAAACAGGAACTCCCAGATGGAAATAATCCCATGAAAAAAAACTGTCTCTCATTTTTTTATTTAATGGTTAGCTTACTCTTAAGTATTTCAGCATTTGCCGCGGAAAAAACACACAAAATTAAGGACATAGATTTTTCTTTTGAAGGTCCTCTGGGTACTTATGAAAGAAACCAACTTCAAAGGGGTTTACAAGTTTTCACCGAAGTATGTTCAGGTTGTCATGGATTACGGCAAGTGGCTTTCAGAACTTTAGGCGATGCTGGAGGGCCTGAATTGGCTCCTAAGCAAGTAAAAGCCTATGCAGCTCAGTATGAAATTTTCGACCCTGAACTTGATGACTATAGAGAAGGAAAACCTTCGGATAAATTTCCAGTTTCTGGAATTGAAAATGCCCCTGACCTGAGTTTAATAGCCAAGGCTCGTGCTGGATTTCATGGCCCCTATGGAACAGGAATAAACCAGCTCCTAAAGGGTATGGGTGGACCAGAATACATTGTGAACTTGTTGCAGGGCTTTACAGAAGAAGAAAAAGAACAAGCGGGATCAACTTTTTATGAAAATAAATATTTCCCTGGAAACTGGATAGGCATGGCCCAACCTCTTTGGGGAGATGATGTCGAGTATATTGATGGCACCGAAGCTTCAATAGAGCAGGAAGCTAAGGATGTAGCAGCGTTTTTAATGTGGGCAGCAGAACCAAAATTAAATGCTCGTAAAGAATTTGGATTCACAGCCGCCCTTTATTTGATAGCTTTGGCCATCCTACTATACTTCACCAATAAGAAGCTATGGGCAAATATTAAAAAAAGCAAGCATGAGAAAGCATCGTAGCTATAAGACATATATGATTTTAAGTATTTGATGATAAAAGCTAACTCATATACAATGTAAGCTCTTAAAAGCATTTTTGCACCTGAATTTTCTAAGGGCCCGCCATGTCAATGAACAGTTTTGGACATTTATTTCGCTTTTCGACGTGGGGAGAAAGTCATGGCAAAGCAATAGGAGTCACCATAGATGGATGTCCTCCAAATATAGAGATTTCTGAATCAATGTTGCAAGTTTTCATGGACAAAAGGAAACCAGGTCAAAGTAAATATACAACCCAAAGAAAAGAAGCTGACGCCGTTGAAATATTGTCAGGAACATTCAAAGGAAAAACTACGGGTACCCCTATACAAATTGTAGTCCAAAACTTAGACCAAAGGTCTAAAGACTATTCAAACATAGCAACTTCTTTTCGACCTGGACATGCAGATATTACCTATCATAAGAAATACGGTATTAGAGATTACCGAGGTGGAGGTAGGGCATCAGCAAGGGAAACTGCTGTTAGAGTAGCTGCAGGGTCTGTTGCTAGATTAGTACTCAAAAAACTGGTTCCAAACTTAGATATACTGGGGTACTTGGTGCGAATAGGAGAACATGAAATTGATCGAAAAAATTTCGATTCTTCTATAATATCTGGAAATCCTTTTTGGTCGCCCGACCAGCATGCAGTAAATAAATGGGCTAATTACTTAGAAAAAATTCGAAAAAATAAAAATTCTGTTGGGGCAGTTATTGAAGTCTTAGCCCGAAATGTCCCTATCGGACTAGGATCACCAATTTATAATAAGCTGGATGCTCAAATAGCATCAGCCATGATGTCCATCAACGCCGTAAAAGCCGTGGAAATAGGCAATGGCATGATGTCCGCCTCATCTAATGGAAAAGAGAATGCTGATGAAATAAGGATAAACGATAAGAATGAGCCAGTTTTCCTCTCAAATAATGCTGGTGGTATACTAGGTGGAATTTCAACAGGTCAGGATATAGTTACCCGATTTGCTGTAAAACCTACATCGTCAATTGCTACCTCTAAGCTATCGATCGATGAGAGTGGTGACGAAGTGGAAGTTATAACAAAAGGGAGACACGATCCTTGCGTAGGGATAAGGGCTGTCCCTGTTGGAGAGGCCATGATGGCTTGTGTTTTGTTAGATCAATATTTGATAAACCGAGGCCAAATAGGCTAGTCTGCAATCAACATTTCTTTGCTAACAATAGAAATTCCATATTCCCGGAACGTCCCAATATCGGACTTGATGTAATTTCCAAAACCCTCCAATTCTCCTGACAAAAAAAGTTAACAACGTTCTTAACAGCGAATTTTCTTAAAGTTTCATTCTTCACAATACCATTCTTCCCAATATCTTTTTTTGATAATTCAAACTGCGGCTTGATTAGGCAAATCATTTTAGCTCCCAATGAAGCTCTTGTCATAATTCCTGGGAGAGCTTTTGTAAGCGATATGAACGATAAATCAGCAACAATCCATTCGGGTTTTGGTAAGTCTAAGTAGTCGATCTTGCGTACATCTAAACCTGATAGGTCACGTACTCGATAATCAGCTTTTAGCTTCATATGTAATTGATCTTGCCCAACATCAATTGCAAAAACTTTTTTAACTCCATATTTTAATAAAACTTCTGTGAAGCCTCCTGTTGAGGCTCCTAAATCAAATACAATCATATCCTTGGGGTTGAAAGCAAACTCTTTAATAGCAAAATCCAGTTTTTTAGCTCCCCGACTAACCCAGGGAAAATTTTCTTTATCCACTACTATTTCATCATCTAAGGTAATACTTCGGGACGGTTTCAAGATTGGAAAGTTATTTACTTTTACCCAACCCTCTTTGATTAGATCACATGCCCTTGCTCTAGTTTCAATTATTCCACGCTCAACTAAAGCCCGATCTAGCCTCATATTTTCTCCTATCATGAAATAGCCATTTTGACACAGCTCAATGCAAGTATTTAATATTGCACCTAAAAAGATTCCGATGGTAATGTTTATATTACGTCACAACAATGACACTTTAAAAAGGATTATACAATGAATTCAAAAGCCAAAATAGGCGAGAATGAAAAGAACCTGGCAAAAAGTTGGTTTGAAAAATTAAGAGATATCATTTGTGACGAATTTGAGAAAATTGAACTAAATCAAGGTTCAGGTCCTTATTTACATTCTGATCCTGGAAAATTTGAGAGAAAAAATACCACTAGGAAGGGAAAAAATAATCAAGATGGTGGTGGTGGTGTAATGTCTGTCATGAGAAATGGTAGGGTTTTTGAAAAGGTAGGAGTAAATATTTCTACAGTATATGGAGATTTGGAGCCTCTAGCTCAAAAGAGCCTTTCATCTAGACATGATATACCTGGACTAAAGGATGACCCAAGATTTTGGGCTTCTGGAATTAGTTTGGTCGCCCACATGCAATCACCAAAAACACCTGCCGTCCATATGAATACACGAATGTTTTGGACTCCATCTATGGCATGGTTTGGTGGTGGTTCAGATTTAAATCCTATGATTGAAAATAAAACAGACACTCACTTTTTTCATAAGTGTTTAAAAAAAGCCTGTGATAAAACCAATAAGCAGTATTACCCAAAATTTAAAGCATGGGCAGATGAGTACTTTATGATAAAACATTGGAATGAACCAAGAGGGGTTGGGGGAATTTTCTTTGATGACCTTAATACAGGAAATTGGGAAAGTGATTTTTCTTTTACCAAAGATGTTGGTAAGGCCTTCCTTAAGGGATTTGTCACCATAACAAAAAACCATATCGGAGAAGGGTGGACGCCTGAAGATCGGGAATGGCAGCTTATAAAAAGAGGTCGTTATGCTGAATTTAATCTTGTCTACGATCGCGGAACCCAATTTGGCCTACAAACAGGACATAATCCTGAAGCTGTTTTAATGAGTCTGCCACCTGTTGCTAAATGGCCTTAATCCTTTGATAAATCAACTTTCTTAAGGAGTTGACATCTGCTCAAAGAGAACCCCGATTCTATCCAAGCTGTTTCCAATTCCTTAAGAATTAAACCCAGATTTCTCCCGGAGTATCCTTTATTCAGAAGATCCTGACCTGATAGCGGAAATCTTGCGAATGATCCTTCAACTATTTTCTTATAAGAACGCTTTAAGATAATTTGGGTTTCTTCCTCAATCTTAGAACTAACAGGTTCCTCAAACACTGTCATACTCCACAACAATAAATCGATGCCATTTTGTAAACCGTGGCGAAAACCTATTAAGTGACAACTCTCAAATATCTTACTAACTTGCAGTTGATAAAATCTCAAACGCTTTAATTCCTTTTTATTCAAAGAAAAAATCGCCTGATGAAAGTCATCTCTCCAATCAGAAAGTAAGGCAAGACGGCGTATTGGGTCGCAGAGATCAACAGGTCCACATTCATTCCCTTTATTAATGATCTTCTCTAACATTTTTTCTAATTCAGACATTTTTTTTACTAGATCCAGCCTTGCCTGTGGAAACATTACAGTCAGCAGCCCAGCCTTGTTCATTAAGCTGATGACTGCTTTTATAGAATGGCTAGACAGTATCAATTTTAGTTCATTCCAAATTCTTTCTTGACTTAATTCCAAGATTAAATGTCTTTTTCTTTTGATAGTATTCAAGGTTTCCTGGTCAAGAGCCTTATTTGTATTTGGGAACTTACTCACAAAACGAAAATATCTTAAAATTCTAAGGTGATCCTCATTTATTCGTTCATTTGGATCACCAACAAATTTTACTGTTCCACTTATTAAGTCAGAAAAATGTCCTAATGGATCAACGATTAAACCATTTGGATTCAAATAAATTGCATTGAAACTAAAATCTCGCCTCTTGGCATCTTCTTTCAAGTCATCACAGTATTGAACCTTTGCCTTTCGACCAAATGTTTTTATATCTTTTCGGAAACTTGTAATTTCAAATTTGCAACCTTCTAGAAATACTGTAACAGTGCCATATTCAATTCCAATATTTAGAACTTTGCAGTCTATTTTATTCAATAATTCTTTCACCTGGATAGGATCAATATTGATAGCTAAATCAATTTCTTCTACTTTTTTTTTCCAAAAAGAATCTCTTACACAACCTCCCACTGCAAATACTTCTGCACCTTCAGATTGAAGGATAGAAAGTAATTTTCTTATGGTTGGTTGGTGAAACCAACTTACATCAAATGGTGCGGGGAAAATATTCTCTTTGGGTACTGACCTTAAACTTTTCAACCGTAAATCCTCTCTACAAAACTCTTAATAATTCTGGCCGTTGCACCCCAAATATAATAAGGACCATAAGGTAAAGCATAATATCCAGCATACTTTTTGTTCTTTTGGAACCTGTGTTCAGTCATATTTTTTTTATTCAATAGAAACCCTAGGGGGACTTCAAAAATTTCAGTCACCTCACTGGTATTCATTTTAAATTCTGAAGCACCATCCATGATTCCAACGAAGGGGTATATCAAAAACTTGCTTAATGTTTCATGAGGGCACAAGGTTCCCAGTGTTTGTATTCTGTTTTTATCCAAACCTATCTCTTCTTTTACTTCTCTAAGACCCGCATTAAGGATAGAACAATCTTCTGGTTCAACAATCCCTCCCGGAAAAGAAATTTGCCCTGGATGGGATGATAGGTTTCTGGACCTTCTCGTGAAGATCACTTGTACCTCTCCTTGGTTTTCTCTCAGCAAAAGAAAGACTGCAGCTACTTTCCCGAATTGGCCTTTAAATTTGAGTTGGTTTTTCGATGAAAGATCAAAATCTGAACTGTAATTCAAGAGTGCGACAGGTTGTGAGTTCTTTGATTCTGGAGAGCTAAATTTTAATTTTATGACCTCTAGTAAACTTGAAGTGTTCAAAATTTATCCTACCTTGATCGCTTTTCTACAAAATCAAGTTAATTATCTTGACCCAACTCAGATGGGTTGAATTCATAATATGCTCCACAAAATTGACAATCTGCTGTCACCTTGCCTAGTGAATTCGTCATAGTATCAAGGTCTTTTCTTGAATAAATTGACATGGTCTGTACGACCTTATCAGGACTACACCCGCATCCAAAATCAAAAATCTTTTCTCTAAAAACTCTTATCTCTTGATTTAAGAAAGTTTTAAGTAACAATTCAGAAAAATCACTTTTGCGATCATGAATAAATTCAGAACCATTTTGATTTAATGACAATACAATCTTCTTCCAGTTCTCGTCATCCAAGATATTATCACTGAGAACATTTTTAGACATTTTTTTTTCATCGGGTTGATATTGCAGCATTAAACCAATCCCATTGAAGCAAATCTTACCATCCTGATCCAGTTCACGACTAATGTGTGTCCAAAAGCGCGTCTTTAACTGCTCAGATTTCATAAAGAATTCTTCAGCAGAATGAACCAAATTTACTCCATTCAATTCAGAAAGACCCTTATAAGGCAGACTTCCATCTCCTTGATCTAATATCGTGGCAAAATAACCTTCTCCCATCAAATGTTTTATTTCCCCAGTATAATCACTCTTAGTTGAATTGAACTTTGCATAACCTCTAATTTTTGAATTCCCTGATAGTTCTGGTGAAACATAATAATCGGTTGCGATTAATTTTAGATCCCCTTTACCTTGAATTTGAAGAGACAACTTATGTTTTAGTTTGATTGAGTCAGCCATTAATACAGTAAGTATTACAGCTTCTGAGAGAAATTTAGAGATGTTTTCAGGATAATCATGTTGCTGGACAATATCCCTTAGAGATTGGCTGGCTCTACAAATTCTACCCCTTATAGGTAGACCTTCAAACTGAAAAGGCATAACCACATTAGATAAATATGAATTTTTTTTTGACATGTAACTATCAATCTGCTTTCAAAGATCTTTTACATTATTTAGTTTATACATCAAATGACAATCTTAATAGATTCGCTGAAAGATACTTCATGTTGAGGGTAGGAGAACCTATACGGAGAAATATAAATTATCATTATAGACCCAGTATCTATGGATTAATAATAGTGGGTAAAAACATGTTACTTACACAACAAAATGGGAATGAAATACAACTTCCAGGTGGAGGAATAGACAAAGGTGAACACTACTTACATGCACTAATAAGAGAAGTATATGAAGAAACAGGCTGGAAAATAAAACCAGAAAGACGGTTAGGATTTTTTCAACGTTATGTATACATGCCTGAATACAATAAGTGGGCACATAAAGTATCTCACATTCACTTGTGTCGAGGAATATATCAAGTTTCATTACCAACTGAGAAAGGGCATATAGCAAAGTTAGAAAAACCTGAAATAGCCGCCAGATTAGTAGAAAGTCCTGGTGATAGTTTTTTTATTAACCGTTTCTTCGGGTTGACGTCGTCATCTTAATTTTTTCAACAAATTTCTAGTAGGCCAACTATCTCCTGGGAGACCCAATTCCAGTTGTATTTTGCGAACGCTTTGCCTAGTATTGCGGCCCAAAATACCATCAATTTCCCCGACATTAAGTCCTTTTGATTTCAGAATCTTTTGCAGTTCAATCATTTCTTCTACTGTTAAAATGTCTTCCGGATCACTACTTGCAAATTTCTTTGCTCCTCCCAATCTATTAGCTAAATGAGCCGCCGTAACAGTGTATATGAAACTATCATTCCAACTAAGATAAATATTAAAATTAGAGTAGGCCAAAAATTTTGGCCCTTTGCGGCCTTGAGGAATCAGTAAAGTAGCCGTGGCCTGATCATTCATCTTAAATGATCCAGTTCTTGATTTAATTCCCAGCCTTTTCCATGCTTCCAAAGCGCGTTCTCGACCAAATCCTGCTTCCTCCCAGGGAAATCCGGAATCCATTATGACTTCTTCTATCCAAGGTTGATTCGGAATCCATCCCATATCTGATATGAGAGCAGCAGCAGTTAAAATAGCATCTGGAGCACTCTTTTTAAGGTCTACAATTCCATCACCATCGCCGTCCTGACCAAAAATTTTGATGTCAGAAGGTAACATTTGCACTTGTCCAATTTCACCGGCCCAAGCTCCCGTAATTTCTTTTTTGATAAAACCATCCGCAAATAATGCTATTGCTGAAACATACTCTTCCTGAAACATTTCTGGTCGCCTACAATCATGCGCCAAAGTGGCTAAAGAACTTAAAGTGTTGAATTTTCCCTGGACTGCCCCAAAATCTGTTTCCATAGCCCAAAATGCCGTGATAACTTCTGCCGGTACCCCATACTTAGATTTAGCTAACTGGAACGTTTTTTTATATCTCTCAATATTTTTTGTACCATTCCTTAGTCGGTAGGTATTAATTGCTCTTTCTGAAAAATTCAAAAAACTTAACCTGAAAGTTCTCTGTTTCCGATCCATTTCTAGAACTTTTTGTGAATGTTTACTATATTTGAGTGCCAATAAAACGGAATTCTTGTCTATCCCTCGTTCTACTGCTTTAGCACCTATTCTTTGCAAAAACTGGTTAAAATTGCCACCACAGTTTACAAGTGGATCTCCCATCGCATGAAAGCCCTGTAATGAAATGACATTTATAAAAATGCAGATGAAAAATCTTTTACCAATAAAATTCTTAAGCACTATCATTACTCAATTAAGATAATTAATTAATGCAGATTAAGGACATCTAACATAGAATATTCGCCCTCGCTGGCTGTTATTCCCCACTTTACAGCTTTTACAGCACCTCGGGCAAAAATTCGTCGATCAGTGGCATTATGCTGGAGGATTATTTGTTCTCCCATTCCAGCAAACATTACTGAATGATTACCGATTATATCACCGCCCCTAATCACGGAAAAACCAATTTTTTCTTTCTTTCTTGGGCCTACAATTCCATCCCTAGGTTTTTCTTTCAGATCATCAAGACTCTTTCCCCTACCATCTGCTACCGCTTCACCCAACATTAAAGCTGTTCCTGAAGGAGCATCTACTTTTTTGCCATGATGCATTTCAATTATTTCTGCGTCAAAATCTAAATCTAATGCTTTTGAAACCTTCCTGGCTAAACCCGTCAGAATATTTAGACCTAAGCTCATGTTTCCTGCTCTGATTATGGTTGTTTCACGGGCAGCATTTTCTATTTGCTTCAATTGCTGTTGAGAAAAACCCGTAGTACCAATTACGTCTACTACATGGTACCTCGCGGCGAGATTTGCTATACTCACTGATGTTTTAGGATTTGTAAAATCTATGACCGCATCTGATGCCGACAAAGCAACTTCAATATCATCAGAAAACTTTAAATTACTTTTAAGTCCAGAGATTTCTTTGTTTGCTAACTTTCCTATTAACGCATGCCCTTGTACTTCTATTAAGCCAGAAATTTCTAAGTCTTGATCTTCCTCGACGGCACTAGCTAACATTCGACCCATTCTACCAGAAGCCCCTACTATGGTTATTCTTATTTTTTTAGCCATTTGCTGAATTTCCCATCATTGAACATGATTAGTTGTTATCGACAAACATCCAAGACTTCGTTATGTATTCACCAATCACATAAGTCAATAAGCATGAATTATAATTGAACTAGCTACCATGAGTAATAGCTTTGGAAATAAATCGCATAGGCTCTTAAGAGTCAATGAGTTAATTAAAAGAGAGCTTTCAGAAATAATGTACCATCTAGACTGGTCAGAGTGGGGGTTGGAGGGCCTGACTCTTACATTGACAGAAGTAGCTTGTTCAAAGGACATTCGCGTTGCTAGGGTCTACTTCATACCCGTCGGAAGAGAAAACTCAAAAATAATAGAAGAAGCCCTTAATAAAAAGAAAAGCATCATAAGAAAATATCTTGGTAATAAGGTTCACTTAAAGTATGTACCCGAATTAAGATTTATAGAGGACAAAAGTTTTGAGGAATTTCGAAAAACTTCCGAGCTTCTAAAAAATCTAGATATGGACTCTCGTTAAAAAAGATAATCTTGTCATGACAAAAACTTATCTTTTAAATGATTTACACGGTTGGTTACTAATAGATAAGCCCAAGGGAATTGGTTCAACAAAAGTTGTTAGCACGATCAAGAAAAAGACTGGAATAAAAAAAATAGGCCATGGAGGCACCTTGGATCCAGATGCGACAGGTATTTTAGCATTAGCGCTGGGGGAGGCCACAAAAACTGTTAGGTTCATTGGGGATTTCCTCAAAACTTATACATTTACAATGAGGCTAGGTACAGCTACTGACACCGACGACTCCTCTGGAAAAATAATGAATCAATCTTCAGCCAGGCCAGAAACTCAAGTTATCAAGGACGCCTTGAAGAGTTTTGAAGGTCATATATCGCAAGTGCCACCTAAGTTATCAGCAATAAAAATAAATGGCGAGAGAGCTTACAACCTCTTTCATCAAGGATCGCAATACGAATTATCGGCAAGGCAAATTTTTATAAAAAAAATACTAGTCTTGAAAAGGAAAAATAAAGATGAAGTGAGCCTGAAGTTAACTTGTGGAAAAGGTGGATATGTCAGATCTCTAGCGAGAGATGTTGGGAATTTATTAGGGTGTTATGGTCATGCTCATGACATTAGGAGAATAGCTTGCGGACCTTTTAATATAGAAAATAGTATTGGGTTAGATGAATTTGAAAGAATGAAGAATCCTAAATTACTTCAAAATGTCTTGCCAACTGAGACCGTACTAAAAGAATTTCCCAATTTCGGTTGTAAAGCTAAAGACATAAATAAAATCCTTAATGGGGGCTCATACGAAATCAGCAAAATCCCAAAACCAGATTACGGTTTGGTATGGATTAGATTTCAAAATATCCCTTTAGCCTTCGGCAAGGTCAAGAATGAAATATTTTTTCCTACGAGGGTGTTTAATATCCTGAAACGCTAGAGATCGAAAAGAAACCTTTAAGTGGAAAAATTAGTGAGAAGACAAATAAGTTGCAATGATTTTGTATCTAGCGCTATTTTTTCTGATTGTTTCAATTTTAGATATTCAATTACCCGAACATGGGATTACAAAGGAAGTAAGTTACTTTACATATTACTAAACCCCTCCAAAGCTACGGAAGAAATAACTGACCCCACTTTAATTAGATGTCAAAATCGAGCAATGCTTTTAGGATACAAACAGTTTAGAGTATGTAATCTTTTCGCATTTCGCTCGACAAACCCTGATCTTTTAAAGATTACTCCTGATATCATAGGACTTCACAATGATGAAATCTTGCTAGAAAGCATAGCCTGGGCTGAAAACATTATTTGCTCCTGGGGTAATTTAGGCATAATACAAGGTAGAAATTTGAAAGTGAAAAACTTTTTGCAAAAATCAGGAAAACCCATTTATCACCTAGGTTTAACAAAAAAATACCAGCCAAAGCACTTACTTTACATTAGCTTTGATGTGCATCCATGCATATGGTTCTAAAAGTCCTTTGCAAAACACAAAAAAGAAGATATATGCTCCCTAAGACACATCTTGACTGGACGACATCCTGGCAAGATCAATACAAATAGATACGGGAGAATATGATGTCGATTAATGCTGAAGTTAAGCAAGACTTAATAAAAAAATTTGCACAAACAGAAAATGATACTGGTTCACCAGAAGTTCAGGTAGCTATTTTAACCACCAGAATTACGAATTTATCAGAACACTTTAAAACACATAAAAAAGACAACCATTCTAGGCGAGGTCTTTTGAAACTTGTATCACAGAGAAGAAAAATACTTGATTACGTAAAATCTAAGAACGAGGAACGCTACAAGACTTTGATCAAGCAACTCGGCATAAGAAGATAAATTATGGCTTTATTGGTTGCCTACATTCTTAGCGTGGTGAATCTAGAAAATTCGGCAATCATCCTAATTAATAAAAATTGAATAAATCGCTTTAATGTCCCAAGAGATGTTTTAAGCATTAACGTGCAGAAGGAATACTATGTTAAAGGCAATAAAAAAATCAATTACCTGGGGCCATGATAAACTAACCCTAGAGACAGGAAAGATAGCTAGACAAGCAGATGCATCAGTACTTGCAACTTATGGTGAAACTACTGTTATGGCAAATGTTGTATTTGCGAAAGAAGCAAAAGAAGGTCAAGGTTTCTTTCCTTTAACTGTCAATTATCAAGAGAAATATTATGCTGCCGGCAAAATTCCCGGCGGCTTTTTTAAGAGAGAAGCTAGACCGACAGAAAAGGAAACTTTAACTAGCCGGCTCATTGATCGTCCTATTAGACCCTTATTTGTAGACGGTTTTAAGAATGAGGTCCAGGTTACATGCACCGTATTAAGCCATGATGGAGAAAATGATCCTGATATAATAGCAATGATAGCTGCATCGGCAGCTTTAACTTGTTCTGGAGCTCCCTTCCTTGGACCCATAGGGTGTGCTCGGGTGGGATTTGCTGATGATTCCTACATACTCAATCCATCTATTGAAGATATGGATGGACTTCGAGAAAATTTGCCCCAACGGTTAGATTTAGTAGTGGCAGGCACCCAAGATGCCGTAATGATGGTAGAGTCTGAAGCATATGAACTCAGTGAGGAAGAAATGCTTGGTGCCGTCAAGTTTGGCCATGACCAAATGCAAAAAGTGATTGAATTGATAATTGACCTTGCTGAACAGACTGCAAAAGCTCCATTTAATTTCTCACCACCTGATAATAAAGACTTGCTAAAAAAGCTTACCTCCTTAGGAGAAAAAGATATTAGAAAGGCTTTTTCAATTGCTGATAAACTTGAGAGACAAGTTGCTATTGGCGAAGCTAAGCAAAAAGTGTTGGATAATCTTACGGATGAAGAATTAGGGGATGAACAGCTAGACAATTGCTTTAAAAAAATAGAATCTGAAATTGTCCGGGCTGATATACTGAAAAAAGGAAAGAGAATAGATGGTAGAAAATTAGACAAAGTAAGGCAAATAAACTCCGAAACAGGTCTTCTACCTCGAACACATGGTTCTGCTCTTTTTACTAGAGGAGAAACGCAGGCGCTAGTAGTTACTACTCTTGGAACAGGGGAAGATGAGCAAATAATTGATGCCCTCCACGGAGAAGGTAGATCTAAATTTCTATTACATTATAATTTCCCATCTTACTCGGTCGGAGAAACAGGAAGAGCTATGGGGCCGGGTAGAAGAGAAATAGGTCATGGCAAATTAGCCTGGCGTGCACTTCAAGCTGTCTTACCTAATGCCGTTGACTTTCCTTATACAATTAGAATTGTATCTGAAATAACAGAATCAAATGGATCATCATCTATGGCCACAGTTTGCGGTTCTTCACTATCAATGATGGATGCTGGAGTACCTCTAAAATCTGCTGTCGCAGGTGTTGCCATGGGACTTATCTTGGATGGTAAAGAATATGCCGTCCTCACCGATATCTTGGGAGATGAAGATCATTTAGGTGATATGGACTTTAAAGTTGCGGGTACCTCTCAGGGCATCACTTCTCTACAAATGGACATAAAAATTGCTGGCATTACTCCAGACATTATGGAAAAAGCATTAGATCAAGCCAAAGAAGGAAGGCTCCACATTCTTAAAGAAATGTCCAAAGATATAAGTGAAGCGGGTGAATTTTCTACTTATGCTCCGAAGATAGAAACTTTAAAAATTGCCACTGACAAGATAAGAGAAGTAATAGGATCCGGAGGAAAAGTTATTAGAGAAATTGTCGAAGTGTCTGGAGCTAAAGTTGATATTAATGACGAAGGAATTATTAAGATCGCATCTAATGATTCTGAAAAAATTTCAAAGGCGTTAGAACTAATCAAAGCTATTGTAGATGAACCTGAGGTGGGTGAAATTTATTCTGGTAAGATTGTAAAGTTAATGGACTTTGGGGCTTTTGTTAATTTTTTTGGCAAGAAGGATGGTCTTGTTCATGTCAGTCAGATCTCTACAGAACGGGTTGCACACCCAAAAGATCTACTAAAGGAAGGGCAGGAAGTTAAAGTCAAGCTAATGGGTTTTGATGACCGTGGTAAAGTTAGGTTATCAATGAAAACAATAGACCAAGAAACAGGCATGGAAATTAAAGAACCAAAGTCTGAAGGAAAAAAGAAAAGTTAATAAATTATTCTGCAGTGATTTTAATCTTGGAAAGATCGTCATAATAAATGTCGGCTAAATTAATGATTTCTAATTCTTTAGCTGACATGGAATAAAATTTTCGATCTTTATAATCCGGATTTTTTTTTACCAGAAACCTATTGCTTTTATTTATTTCTTTATACCAGTGTTTTCCCCAGACACCATCATAAGGTTTTGCTCCTGGCTTCCAGCTCAACATTGATTCCGAGAATTTAATGCCTATGGCTTTGCATAATTTTTTTAGGATTTTCCTTGGGTTTTGTATAAGGTCTTCAGAATCTATAATCGGTGGTGCATAGCCTAATTTATCTTTAACCAACTCAAACAACTCAAACTGCTGTCTGAAACCAAGATCATCCAATCCATAATCAGCATGTTTTTTCCTAAATGACTTCAAAACCAAATCTGGTCGCCTTATCAAAAAGACATTTGTCAATGAGAAAATAAAATCCTTATTAAAATTCTTCAGCATGTGGTGTGTCATGTGTTTCTGATATTGATATGGCTTACTTACTAAACTATTCTCACAGTTTTCACACACCACATCTGGATCAGAAGGTTGACTGTTAAGAATTTCTAAGTGCATAGGATGTCTAAGCTCAGTCTCCTTCAAATACGCGGCATAAAAGGGCTCATCTATGACTTCGAAGTCATCCCGATTTCCAAAACTTCTCATTAAAGCCGTCGATAGATTCCTAGGTCCAGACCAAATTGCAATCCTCTTAATCTTTCTCAATCATCGCCTC
This sequence comes from Paracoccaceae bacterium, assembly GCA_029243395.1. Classification (GTDB taxonomy): domain Bacteria; phylum Pseudomonadota; class Alphaproteobacteria; order Rhodobacterales; family Rhodobacteraceae; genus CACIIZ01. The sequence goes on from JAQWSE010000008.1 coordinate 63,216, forward strand.
ATAAAATTTTCTTAGCTTTACAGCTATCTCTCCTTCTAAACCATTACCTATCTGATGTCCGTCTATACTAAAAACTTGTATTAGACCTCCAAACGTACCCGTGAGAAAAGCTCCTTCTGCGGAATATGTGTCCACCAGAGAAAAGTTCCTCTGATAAATTGGAAAATCCAAATTTCTGCATATCTGTATCACCTTTTCTCTGGTGATACCGTTCATACAATAATCTCCTGTAGAGGTCCAAACTTCTCCTTTCCTGATTATAAAAAAATTGCATGAATTTGTTGTATTAACAAAACCATGAGGATCCAACATCAATGCTTCATCTCCACCAGCCTTAGAAGACTGAAGGCAAGCTATAACACAATTTAATTTGGAATGACTATTTAGTTTTGGATCTTGGGTCATAGGTTGGCCACGCATCTGTGGGACTGTCACCAACTTAATTCCCTTCTTTGAAGAACCCAAAACTGGCCTTGAATGTTCCATTATTATAACAAATGTCGATCCGAATATAGAGAAGCCGGGATGCTGGAAAGCCTTTGATTTTTTGCCTCTAGTTATCATCAATCTAGCATAGGCATCCGTTTCCATAGAATTCGCTAAACGTGTTTTCTCTAACTGACAGTGAACATCTTCCTTTGTTAAAGACATGTCTATTTCCACTGCCTTAAGAGCAGCATATAACCTCTCCATATGGTCATCAAAAAAAAGCCACTTTCCTCTATGAAGTCTTAAGCCTTCCCAGATTCCATCTCCCAAAAGAAACCCACTATCAAAAACAGAAATATTTGCCTTTTCCCTATGGAAAAGTTCTCCATTGATATTAATCTTGACCTCAGAATTTCTGTGATCATCTTCAGAACTATGTGTAATTGATATCTTGACTACTCCCTTATCAAATTTCTTATTCTACAAATTAAAAAAATCAAATCCAACCCGCCAACTCTTTTTCGATAATTTCTATGAAAGCCCCAATATGATCATCTCGGTCATTAAGGCATGGTATATATAAGAAACTACTTCCCCCAGCCTCAGAAAAACTTTCTGCAATTTCTTGATTGATTTCTTCTAATGTCTCTACACAATCCGATGAAAAAGCAGGGGCCACAACAGCTATGTTCTTTTTACCAGTTCCTACCAACTCAGCTACATACTCTACGGTTGATGGCCCCACCCATTTTTCAGGTCCAAATTTTGATTGAAATGTAGTTGTACAATATTTTTTCTCCCATTTTAATTCATTCGCAAGCAACCGGGTCGTCTTCTGACACTGGCAGTGGTAGGGATCTCCTGCTAGGAGATAGCGTTCTGGGACACCATGATAGGACACTACAAGATGTTCTGGTTTAGTTTTTGCTTCTGCATAAGCTTCCCTGATAGAATTAGCTAAAGCTTTTATGTATGTAGGATTATCAAAATAGGCTGGGACTGTTCTTAAAGCTGGTTGCCAGTTCATTTTCATGAGAGCCCTAAAGGCTTGATCATTGGCTGTTGCGCTAGTGGGCCCCGCATACTGAGGATATAAAGGGAAGAACAATATTCTTTCACATCCTTGCGACTGCAACCTCTTCATTGCGCTTTCAGTGGATGGATTCCCGTATCTCATGCAAAAGTCTATAACAATCTTTTCACTATACTTACTTTTTTGGAAATGCAGACTTAACTTTCTAAACTGACTCCTAGTCGTGGTCAATAAAGGACTCTCATTGTCTTTTTCATTCCAAATACTCTTATATGCTTCACCCGAAGAAAATGGTCTCTTTGAAAGAATAATAAGTTGCAATAAAGGTTGCCAAAGCCACCTAGGATAATCAATCACTCGTTTGTCCGACAAAAATTCGCTAAGATACCGTCTCATAGACCAATAATCAGTATTGTCAGGCGTTCCAAGGTTGGCAATCAGGACACCTATTCTTGCCACAGCTACTGGAGGGTGATCCTGGCTAGAAAATGCTAATCTACCTTGACCTGGTTTGTCTAATTTCAATGCTTTGATCCTAAATAGGTTATTAAAAAATTGAACTCTAAATCCTTAATTGTTATTAAGCTACAAAAGTAAAATTTCAACAAATTTTTGTTAAAGTACTTGGATTTTTACTCATGCATACTCCCAGGTTTAGAACTCCAGCCAGTCAGACAAACTACATCAAAAGTTGCTTGATATTTATTATTATTTTTCAATGTCTTATAGTTTTTTCTATAGTATTCCATCGCATATGATAAAACTCTTTTTGGTAGAGGTCGTCTACTTCTTTCTATCATGGCATTTGTCTCTCCCATACCCCTAATATCCGACAAAAGGCTCATGGGATCGCTGTAATCAACCGTATAATTTAGTTTGTCGGAAACACAATGGTCAAAGCCAGCTCGACGAAGCAATTTCCCAAAAGTAGGGATGTCTATTTTCGGGTTCACACGACGTGAAACCCTACCAAAAACTTTAAGTTCTGCATATTCAAAGGACTTTTTCAGTTCATAAAGGCTGTTCTCACCGAAGGCATAAGCAAACAATATTCCTTCCCTTGTCAAACCGCGTCGCATTTGTACTAATCTTGCTATAGGGTCATTAACTAGATGCAAATATAAAGCACTAATAATCAAGTCTCTTGATTTTGGTTTAATTGGTAAAATATTTGTATCCTCACAAAAATCATAAGTTTTATAGGGTAAACTATCGCCCCAATATCTTGCAAAAGGCCCAATTATTTCAATACTTAAGAATTTTTGTTTTTGTTCATTCATCCTGTCCTTAAGATCTGCAATGACCTGATCATGCAAAAAAGAAACAAAACCTTGGGCTTTTGCTCTTTCTTGCCTACATTTAATCAGTTCTTCATTAAAAATATTTGATTGGTTTTGCATGGAAGTACTAACTACAATTGTAATAATTCTTATTAATTAATAACACTTTGGAGCAAAGAATTAAAAATGAAATCACCTATCAAGATAGCTCTAATACAACTTTCTTCCAATGATAAAACAGAAGAAAATTATGAAAAAATCAAAACTTATCTTCGTAAATCTTATGAAAAAGGAGCAAGATTCATCTTAACTCCAGAAGTATCTAATTTCATTTCCAATGATATTGAACTTAGAAGAAGAGCTTTGAAAACTGAAGAAAAGGATCCTATTTTAAGGCTTGCCAAAAATTTTGCCTTAAAAAATCATGTTTGGATTCTAATTGGTTCACTAGCAGTTAAAATTGATGAAAAAATTAATGATAATTATGCAAATAGATCTTTATTGATTGACCCAAAAGGGAAGGTTGTTGCTAGATACGACAAGATTCATATGTTTGACATCAAAATCAATAGAAAGGTTGAATTTAAAGAGTCACGCTATTTCGTACCCGGGAAAAAAGCCATCTTAGTTGAAACTTGTTTTGCAAAAATAGGGATGACAATTTGTTATGATCTACGATTTCCACATTTATTTAATCAATTGGCCAAAGCAGGTGCCAGCTTGATATGCGTGCCTTCCGCCTTCACTATCCCAACAGGGCGATGTCATTGGGAAACTTTACTTCGAGCTAGGGCTCTAGAAAACAATGTTTATATTCTCGCACCTGCGCAATGTGGCCAAAATGAACCAAGTAGGAGTACTTGGGGTCACTCTTTGGTAATTGATCCCACTGGCAAGATAATATCTGATTCAGGTAAGGAACCTGGGATAAGTGTTGTTGCACTCACAGTCTGATTATCCCTTGCAAAACATTCGAGATCTTATAGCTTGGAATTTGTTACCACTTTCTTGTTTAGTTATAAATCTCAATGAAAAAAAATCCACCTAATCTCTCGCCTTTAATATTGTTTTCAGAAATAGCTACAATAGATCAGCTTATCAGAGCTCAAATCTCTAAATCTTTACCCCATGGCATGGCAATCTCTCATCTTTCAGTTTTAAACCACCTTTCCTCTATGAAGAATGAAAAAACACCAGTACAACTGGCCAATAGCTTCCACGTAACTAAAGGTGCTATGACAAATACTCTTTCCAGACTAGAAAAATCCGGCTACATCCATATTAGGCCAGATTCAAATGATGCTCGCCGAAAACTAGTTACGATAAGTAAATCTGGGCTAGAGGCACAGCAAACTGCTATAATTTCCATTACACCAGTTATAACCAAAGCAATTAATAAACTGGGGAAAGAAAAAGCTGATTCCGTTTTACCCATCATACGAGAGCTCAGGCACATACTTAGCAATTGAATTAGGATGAAAAAAACAAGAGTTCTAATTATTGGAAGTGCCCCTGATGCTATTGTAGCAAAAAAATGGTCTGATCCTCCATTTGATTATATTGTTGCAATCAATAATGCATGGAGAATTCGATCAGATTGGAGTAACTGTATTTTCCCTGAAGATTTTCCCCTCAAAAAACAACCTCAAGTTTCCAAAAGTCAGACCCTAAATTCAGCGAAAGACTATGTGAATGCTCAAAATCACTTTGGCGGTTTTGTTTATGCGGGGGGAACTATGGCTTTCACAGCAGGCTATTGGGTATTATATCAATTCAAACCAAGTCTAATTGGCTATATAGGATGTGACATGATTTATAACGGATCTAAGACACATTTTTATGGAAATGGAAAAGCTGATCCACTACGAGATGACAAAACTTTAAAGAATCTTAAAGCAAAATCTGCCCGTCTAGAAGCCATAGCTCTTAAGCAAGGTTGTTCAATAGTAAATTTTTCACTGCTTCCATCAAGTAACTTGGTATTCCCTAGACAGAAAATAACTGAGCTATATGAAGACAAAAAACCACCCCACCGCAAAATTAGAGAGGATAGAATCCAAAAAGCCTTACGCAAAGAAAGTGCCTTAGGTTATTTCGTGGAAGATGGTAGGTACTGGAAACAAATGGCTCTATTTGACTCTGTTGAAATTGAAAAATTGGATGAAATTTGGCTTTCAACAGTTTTGTCAGAATAGAATGAATCCTAGTTCTTAACAGAAGTTGTCACGTAGTTTACTGAAAAGTCTTTAGAAGAAATTTTCCAATCCCATTGGGAAAAACTGAATACAAACCCCTTAGTATCAATCAATTCTAAATTATTTTCTTCAAGAAATAACTCTAATTCTTCAGGTGTTATAAATTTTTGCCACTCATGAGTATGCTTTGGTAGCCATCTCATAACATATTCCGCGCCTATAATCGCCCAAAGATAACTTTTTGAATTTCTATTTATTGTTGAACAAGTCATCAAACCTCCTGACTTGAGTAATTCTGAACACGTCTTTAGGTACCGTTCGGGGTGAGGCACGTGCTCAACAACTTCCATATTTAATATGACATCAAAGCGTTCATTTTTTTTCAAAAGATCCTCTGCAGTTGAAATTCTATAATCAATATCTAACCCAATCTGTTTAGAATGAATTTCAGCAACTTTGATATTCTTACTCACAGGATCTACCCCAACTACAGTTGCTCCCAAACGGGCCATGGGTTCTGAGAGCAAACCTCCTCCACAACCAATATCTAATATTCTTAGTCCCCCAAATGGGCACAGTTTATCTAATTTGCACTGGAAATGGGTCTTTATTTGATTAGTTATATATCCTAGACGACACGGGTTTAACATATGGAGAGGTTTGAACTTGCCTTCTGGGTTCCACCATTCCTCAGCCATTGATTCAAATTTTAATAATTCTTCTTTGTCTACTTCATCTAGATTTTTCATGTTGGTTACCTTACTCTTTATAGTAATATAGATTTAAGCACTAGGATATATTCATCAACCATGATTTTAAGTAAAAATTCTAAGCGAGATAGCCTCTCGTGTGAACTCTTTCCCCAAATCGAACCATTTTCCACAAACTTCTTGTTAACAAAAGATGGTCACAGAATTTATTATGAACAATGTGGGAATCCATCAGGTGTTCCAGTCATAGTGTTTCATGGTGGTCCAGGGGCTGGTTGCAATCCAAATATGCGCAGATACTTTGACCCAAATCATTATCGCATTATACTATTTGATCAAAGAGGTTGTGGAAAATCTAGACCCCATGCATCAACCATAAACAATACTACTTGGCATTTATTAGATGATATCGAAAGTATTAGAAAGAACCTGAAAATAAAAAAGTTTTTCATTTTTGGTGGTAGTTGGGGTTCAGCTTTGGCTTTAATTTATTCTCAAAAATTTCCCAATAATGTTCTAGGTCTGGTCTTACGTGGCTTGTTTACTATGACCCAGAGTGAGCTCGATTGGTTTTATTCAGAAGGAGGAGCGAGCCTTTTTTGGCCAGAAAAATGGAAAGATTTTACCGATATCATCCCACCCAATGAAAGAAATAATTTGATCGAAGCATACCGTAAAAGATTATTTGATAAATCCAAAGAAGTTAGAGAAAAATTTGCCATCTCTTGGACTATTTGGGAAAACTCGTTGGCCACTATTCGAAGTCCAGAAGTTTGGTCAAATCCACCAGCCACCTACGCATTAGCTTTTTCCAGGATAGAAAATCATTACTTCATAAATAAAGGATTTTTAGGAGAAGATGAACAAATCCTTGCGAATATGCATAAGCTAGAAAATATACCAGGGACAATTATACAAGGAAGGTATGACATGGTATGCCCCCCAGTGACAGCATTTAGAATTCATAAGGCCTGGCAAAAATCAAAACTAATTCTCAAAAATATTGCGGGACATGCTATGACAGAACCGGATATAACAAGAGCTCTATTGAAAGCAACTGAGGAATTCAAGGATCATATTTGAGCAGCAAGCCGGCAACCTTGATCAATTGCTCTCTTTGCATCTAATTCATAAGCAATATCAGCACCTCCGATAATTTGAAAATCAATCTTGGAAGCTGAAAGAGAGTTGGCAAGTTTTTTTTCTGACTCTTGCCCAGCACAAATAATTATCGTGTCAACTTTCAAAGTCTTAAGGTCTTGTTTTGCATTTCCAAAGCTAACAACTAGCCCTTCTGGACTAATTTTTTCATAATTCACACCTGAAATCATTTTAACCCCTTTCTTAGCGAGAGATTTCCGATGTATCCATCCTGTCGTTTTACCCAATTTCTTACCTATCCGTTCGTTTTTTCGTTGCAATAAATAAATCTCTCTATCAGTGGGACATTGCTCATAATCTCTACTTTTAGATAAACCTCCTCGCTCTAATTCAGGATCTACTACACCCCACTCCTTTAACCACTTCTGCAAGTCCAAGGTGGCGCTTGTCCCGCTATTAGAAATAAATTCTGCAATATCAAAACCGATTCCACCGGCTCCAATAATTGCTACTTTCTTTCCGATATTGGCTTGCTTCTCAAATACTTCCTGATAACCAATTACATTCCGGGCTGAACTCTGGCCCGGTATATCCGTATTCCTTGGACTGACCCCTGTAGCCAAAACAATATGATCAAAGCCTAGTAAATCGGCCTTTTTAGCTTTGAAGCCAGTCTTCAGTTGTATATCAAGACGCTCGATTTCATTCTCATAAAAATCAATTAAGCCAATAAATTCCTCTTTACCCGGAATCAGCTTAGCAAAATTTAATTGTCCGCCTATTTGGAATCTCTCTTCATATAGGGTCACTTTATGCCCTCTTTGGGCAGCAATTATTGAAAATGATAGTCCTGCTGGTCCAGCACCAACTACTGCAATTTTTTTTGATTTTTTAACTTTTTTATAAACCAAACTAGTTTCATGACATGCTCGTGGATTAACCAAACAACTTGTAAGTTTCATAGAAAAAGTATGGTCTAAACATGCTTGATTACATGCGATACACGGCACTATTTCCTTTGGCCTCCCTTGTTTTGCCTTTTTCACAAACTCCGGGTCAGCTAGAAATGGTCTCGCTAACGAAACTAAATCCGCACATTTATCTGCCAAAACAGCTTCCGCTATTAGAGGAGAATTGATCCTGTTAGACGCAATGATAGGTATTGAAACCTCACCATATAATTTTTTTGTCACCCATGAAAAAGCCCTTCTGGGAACAGAAGTGGCAATCGTAGGGATTCTAGCCTCGTGCCATCCTATTCCTGAATTTATAATATTTACCCCAGCATTTTCCAATTTTTTTCCTAAACATATTACTTCTTCCCAGGAAGATCCTTCTGGAATCAAATCAATTAATGAAAGTCTATAAATTATCAGAAATTTATCTCCGACATCTTTTCTAATTCGCTTTACTACCTCTAGTGGAAACCTCATTCTATTTTCATAACTTCCTCCCCAACGGTCTACCCTTTTATTAGTGTGGCAGACCAAGAATTGGTTTATTAAATAACCCTCAGATCCCATTATTTCGACGCCATCGTAACCTGCACATTGAGCTAAGTAGGCCGAGCGGGATATATCAGAAATTTGTTTTTCTATACCTTCTTCATCTAATTCAGACGGAGAAAAGGGAGATATAGGAGCTTTTACAGCACTAGGGGCGACGGCCTTATCTGAATAAGCATATCTACCCGCATGTAAAATCTGCATCGCCATTTTACCCCCTGCATCGTGAACAGCTTCCGTTACCATTTTATGATTTTTAACATCCTTTTCATTAACCATCATGGCAGCACCCGGCAGCACTGAACCTTCAGGATTAGGACCTATCCCCCCAGTAATCATCAATCCAACCTCACCAAGTGCCCGTGATTTATAAAACTCCGCTATTCGATTCCAATCACCAATCTCTTCCAAGCCAGTGTGCATTGATCCCATTATGGCCCGATTTTTTAACGTCAAAAAACCCAAATCAAGTGGTCTAAAAAGGTTTGGAAATTGCTTCATACTATTTGCGCCTGGTTCAAAATCACTTAATATTAATATGATTTGTCGGGATCAATTCTTGAAATCTTAATAGACTGTGTAATAGACTTGAGCTTTTTTTCCAATTCTATTTTTGCTGAATGATTGCTAGATTTTTGAGAAAATCCATAAGATGTAAATATGATTAGAATATTTTCATGCAAGGCCAAAGCTTTCCAAAACTTTTTCCCAGTATTCAAACCTATTTTATGAGAAGAATCTTCTAATGATAGAAAAAGGACCTCATTTTTCACAAAAGAGTTTCTTATTTTCGTCCCCCTTTCATTTAAAACTGATTGTAAAATCTGTGCTCCCCCTGCCTGTTTCACCAAATTCGATACGTCAGAAAAAAGTTCCAACCCTGGTTCATAAAGTATATTCACAGAAATAATCGAAGAAACTGGTCTTCGTTTTAAGTTTTTGAAAGATGCATCATCGATACAATCTGTAAGAATAAATTGTAAGTTTTTTCTGGTTAAATTCTGAGAACTCTGGTTTATGCAGTAACCTTCTGGTGAACTTATAACAACATTGTAATCACCTATTTTATAATTTGCAGACTTTGTAATATCTGTCGCCTGATTAGTTGCGCATGAAAAGAGAAAAAAAAAGCAACCTAATACCTTACAAATTAAAACCTTTGAGTTTGTATATCTTGTTTGTTTCCACATTCTAGGTATAACCTTTTTCATTCTGAAGTTCTAAGCCATCAAAATTTTTGACTGCCATAAAACATAAGTAAAGCCTCACAAAGAAAATCACAAGGATGTAAAATCGTTGCAAAAAACTCTGGCAAGCACTATGTATCGATTAACCTATTAGGAAGAAAAAAATGAATTGGATATCTAATTACGTCCGTCCCAAAATAAACGCAATTTTTTCCAAAAAAGATACACCGGAAAATCTTTGGACCAAGTGTCCTTCCTGTGGCATGATGCTCTTCCACAGAGAAGTCAAAGATTCCCTTTATGTCTGCAATGGATGTGGGCACCATATGCAAATTTCTTCGACTGAACGTCTTTTATCCCTTTTTGACGGTGGGATATACTCTCCAATTGAAACTGAAGATGTTTTGGAAGATCCACTGCAATTTAAAGATACTAAAAAATATGCTGAAAGAATTAGGGAAACTAGAAAAATTACCGGGGAAAAAGATGCCATGGTAATTTCTATGGGTGATATCGGAAAACTAAAGGTAACAGTAGCTGTTCAAAATTTTAATTTTATGGGTGGGTCCATGGGCATGGCTGTTGGGAATAGTATTATAGCTGGAGTTAATAATTCCCTAAAGCATAAGACCCCCTTTGTGCTTTTTTCAGCAGCCGGGGGAGCCCGAATGCAAGAAAGTATTTTGTCCCTAATGCAAATGCCAAGATCGATTGTAGCAATTCAATCCCTTAGAGAGGAAAAATTACCTTACGTTGTTGTTTTGACTAATCCAACTACTGGAGGCGTAACAGCATCATATGCCATGCTAGGAGATGTAACCTTAGCAGAACCCAATGCCCTAATTTGTTTCGCAGGACCTAGAGTAATTGAACAAACGATCAGAGAAAAATTGCCTGAAGGGTTTCAGAAATCAGAATACCTTTTAGAACATGGGATGATTGATCAAGTCATACCTAGAGATAAAATTAAGAACGAATTGATAATTCTTCTCCATATTCTCATGAAAAAACCCCGTGCTATTCGTGGCAATATTAAGAAAGCCGGAGAAGAAAAATCTTCTGCGCTAAAATAATAATCTTTAATAAAACTGGAAAATCTCACGCTGAAAATCAAAAAAAAGCTCACCTATGAAGAGAAAATAATAAAACTCTTCAAACCATTTCCAAAGAGATTAGGTCTGAATACACTAAGAATTTCTAGGCTTCTTTCTAAATTAGGAAATCCTCAGAACTCAATTCCGCCAGCTATACATGTAGCAGGAACTAATGGGAAGGGATCAACCATTGCTTTTATTCAAGCAGGTTTAGAAGCAAATGGGCATAAAGTTCATGTTTTTTCATCTCCGCATTTGATCGATATCAGAGAAAGAATAAAAATCGCTGGGGAAAAAATAACTCCTGACTATTTTGATGCTTTACTATCAACGTGTATAGAATTAAATGATAACAAAAGCCTTAGCTTTTTTGAATTACTAACAGCCGTTGCGTTTCTAGCCTTTTCACAAAATAAAGCAGACTGGACAATCTTGGAAGTAGGACTCGGAGGAAGATTAGACTCTACAAATGTTATTGAAAAATCCAGGCTAAGCATCATTACCCCAATTTCAATGGACCATGAGGAATTCTTGGGTAATACCTTGAGAAAAATAACTGTGGAAAAAGCTGGCATTCTAAAACCTAGAACAAAGGTCATCCTAGCTAAACAAGAGAAAATCGCCCTGAAAGCTCTGAAAGAAAGAGCAAAGATTTTAGATTGCGCTACAATTACTCAAAATGAAGACTTTAAAGTTGAAGTGATGGACTCATCTCTTCTATTTTCTGAATCAAAAAAAATGATTTCCCTACCTGAACCTAAACTTGAAGGCTCTCATCAAATAGAAAATGCTGGTGTGGCCGTCGCAGCCTTACGTGAGCTTGGTTGTTCTGAAAAGTATTTAGGTGATGCTATGCAAAAAGTTTATTGGCCTGGTAGGTTACAAAAAATATGGAAGGGTTATTTGAGCCCTTGTAATTTAGGATTCGAAGCAGAATTGTTTATAGATGGAGGTCACAATCCTTCAGCAGGGAATGCTATCGCAAATTGGATACAGCAACTAAATCCAAGCACCTTTTTTTTAATATTAGGAATGATGAAGAACAAAGACCTTGAGGGTTTCTTGAAACCCTTGAAATCTAGTATCCATAAACTAATAGCAGTAAAAATTCCTGAAGAAATTAATGCACAAGAACCAGAAACCATTGTAGAGACTTCCAAAAAATTGCAAATACCAAGTAAAAGTGCTGACAGCCTAGAGAAGGCCTTAAATGATATTAAAACCGAGGATACTATTCTCCCAAAAAGGATATTAATTACCGGATCTCTTTACCTTGTGGGGAAATACCTTAAACACAATTCATCCTGATCAGGTAAAAAATTTTACCTACTACTTATTCTCTTCAATCCATGATTTTAGGGCCGCCTTGGGAGAAGCTCCCATTTTTGACGCTACCATCTCACCATTCTTGAATAAAAAAAGAGCTGGGATACCACGGACACCGAATTTACTTGGAGATACTGGGTTTTCATCGACGTTGACCTTTGCAATGGTAATCTGTCCTTCATATTCTGAGGCAAGCTCTTCAAGTGCAGGTGCAATTTGTTTACAGGGTCCGCACCATTCTGCCCAAAAATCAACCACAACAGGGATGGATGAATCCATAACTTCTTTTTCAAAACTATCGTCTGTTACTTGTGTAATAGCCATTATTACTCCCTTACTCTTTTATTATTAAATCTTCAATTAAAATTTAAGCCCTCATGCTCATTTTCAATCTTATGGATTAAATCTTTTATTTTTTGCAAAAAATTATACTTGTAACAATCACAGCTCTTGCATTTTGAGGTACAGGTACATTCTTTTGCTGGTAATTTTCTTTGGCTGCACATTGGAACTTCACTTTCCCAATAAATTTTTCCTTCCTCCTCTATTTCATTACCCATTTTCTCAACTTGCATATGTGCCCTGTTCGAATTATTCCATGGAGACCTAACCGTATCGGTATCGGGATAGAATATCCGGTCAGCTAATTTTTTCCTTATTTTGGTTTTCAATTCTTCACTCAAAATTTCTGGTTTCTCTTCATAAACAATTAGCCTAGCAAATTCACTATAAATTTTATACCTCTGTGAAGTGTTATAATCATTAGTACGTAGATTTTGAAAATGATCTGCAATTTCCAACTTCCCTTGCCAATCACTGGAATGAAATTTAGCCATAAGGCCTTTTTCTTGAGCACTTGCAAAACCAAAGTTCCATATACATTCTTCCGGCTCTTTATCTGACTGATCTTGAATTTCCTCTTTTACATCTTCAGATATTAACCTCTTCAACTGGGAATTAAGCTGAATATTTTCTTTAAGAATTTTTGCTCTTCTACTTAATTCTTCTATTCCAATATTTTCATATCCAACAACTGAGCAAACGAATTCAGGTTCAGGTGGCATGAGAACTGGACTTTTATTTATCACAATTGACCTAATAATTTTTGGCTTTGCTTCAGAAATTATTTTCTTTAACTCTTGGTATTCCAATCCAATAAATTGACTAGGATCATTCCTTAAATCAAAGACCTTCAAGCCACCTTTAGGGCCTTCACAAATTGAAGCAACCACATAAGTTCTCAATGTCCCAAAATAAAATTCACTGGAAAGTACAAATTCTTCATCATTAATGAATTTAAGAACATCCTTCTTATGCATAGTCTTAAGAGCAGAATTCCATAATATAGGTGCCCGATTCTTTATAATTCTTGCTATTTCTATAGTAGCTTTTACATCTTCAAGAGCATCATGAAACATGAAATCTTCTCCCATCACAGAATTTGCAGGAGCTAACTCATCTAACTTATAAACCTCTTTTCCTTTTTCATTAAATGTCGTTTTTAAAGTTCCAGGATAAAAAATGTTTACCGTCCTAGCCAAATTAATTATGTCACCTCTCTTCCCCGGTACACCAAAATTATACTTGGTGGTCAAGAGAGGGTCGAATAAATTCTTGTAGAGAGCTCTTCTTAGAAATTCTTCATCAAAATTTATCGAGTTGTATCCAATGAACACAATAGGGTCATAATTATCTTTCCAATAGCTAAATTTTTCCCACATTGATTTAACGAGACAGTAATGAGAAAGGTTAGTTTTCTCGCCAGGCATCTGGTAAGTAACCATCAATGCTCCAGGCTCAGGAACGGTTCCAGGCTTCAAAATGCATGAGCTTTCAAAAGTATCTATTTCCTCAAAATTTTCATTGGTAAGTATGGCTCCAACTTGAATTATTTGGTCCCAAGTAGAATTTCTTCCAGTCGTTTCAAAATCATAACAAATGAAATTCAAGCTTTTGTCTTTCCATTAAAAATCCCTGAAATATAATCCCAGTTAGGGCCTAAAAAAACAATAGACAAATTTCTTTCATTTTCTTTATTTTTGCTGAAAGAAAACTCTATTTCAAAAAATCTTGCAGGCAATCTGTTTGCTAATCGCTCGGGCCATTCAATTAAAGACACTGAATTTTCATAAAGATTCTCCAAACCAAGCTCCTCTAATTCACTCGAGAAAGAAAGTCTATACAGGTCGACATGACAAATTGGAGGAACAATCGTATCATAAATTTGTATTAAGCTAAAAGACGGAGAAGGTACTTCATCACATAGGTTTTGAGATTTTAAAATCTCTAGAATAAAATTTCGAGCAAAATATGTCTTGCCAGAACCTACTGGACCCCTCAAAAAAACAATATCCCCTTTCCGAAGTTTCCCCGACAATTTACAGGCCAGTTCAAAAACATTTTTGGGACTTTGATTTTCAAGGAAATATGTTTTTATTTTCTTAGGCATTCGAATTTTCAATCAAATATACAATATTTATTTTATATCTTTAAATCATTTTGGAGATATTAGGTTTTTTCTTCCAAATCACTCTTATCAAATTGAATCGTGACAACAGCACCTGTACCAGAACTTTCCTTATTAAGAACTATTTCTTTACTACCACTATCATTGTTACTATTCCCACCCTTATTCTTAAATGAAACAATACCACCTAAGTGTTCAAGCAACGTTTTTGCTATGAACAAACCTAATCCCATACCTTCATAATGGGGTCTACTGATATCAAAATATTCTTCTTCAATTCCTTCAATTAAAAATGGTTCACCTATTCTATCCAAAAGATGAGCGGGAAATCCGTCTCCATCATCTGAGATTTGGAAAATGATCGTTTTACTATTATATTTAACATCTAGAAACACAGTACTAGTAGAAAAATGTATGGCATTTTGAATAATATTTCTAAGCCCATATATTAACTCTGGTTTTCTGTTAATTAAGGGTTGGCAATCTTTGTTAAAATTTTCTAGATCCTGACCAGTGTTACCATTTAGTGAAAAAAGGACTCTATTATTTTCAGCCAGATATGGTTCAACAGCTTCTTGCAAAACAATCATAATTGGCATGTTTCTCAAAAATATGTCTTCCTTACCACGCCGACCAATATTGTTTAAGATTTCTTTACATCTATCTACTTGCATACTGATCAAATTTAAATCTTGATTAAGCTCCTTCATATTAGAAAAACCATGCTGAAGTTCTGTAGAGGCTAATTTAATCGTCGCTAGAGGGGTGCCTAACTCATGCGCTGCTGCAGCAACTATCCCACCTAAGGAGGTTAATCTATATTCTCTTTCTAAAGCCATTTGCATTGCTTGAAGAGCTTTTGACATCGAAAAAGTTTCCGTAGCCACTCTTCTAGAGTAAACAGCTATGAATAGTATAGCTATCGAAAGAGCCAACCAATTGCCAATCAAAAGTAAATAAGGAGGTTCTAACACTTCTCCGTATTGATTTCTGAGGGGAATATAAAATCCTGAAAGGATAGTAATAAGAGCAACTGCAGAAATTCCAAGCAAAATGGTAAATCTTAAATTTAGGACTGTGGCAGATATTATTACGGGTGCTAGTATCAAAACAGAAAATGGGTTGGTCAAACCACCAGTAAAAAACAACATGCATCCCAACTGCAGAAGATCGTACAAAAGTAAGAGCATATTTTGATGCTCAGACAGACGTTTTGTTTTAGGAAAATAAATGGTGCTAATTATGTTAAGTACTGAAGACAACAAAATTAATCCCAGACATGCCATTAGATTAAAATCCAAGAACAAAATATAATGTCCAACTAACAGAGCCAAAAGCTGTCCAAATACTGCTAACCACCTTAAGTAAGTTAATGTTAATAATCTTATCCAATCACCCCTGGCAGATTTGGTAAAAGATCTTACAATTTTTTTATTCATTACCTAGTCCAATCAAAAAAAAGGCTTTATAAGGAAACCTAAATCAATAAAACTCATGTGTTGTCTGATTCCAAAATAATCTAACCCTTAAATACTTAAAAAAGGTTTAAAAAATCCAAAAAAATGACGGGAAGACATAATAGTTCTAAATTTGTAGCTGTGAGCTTGTCCTTGCTTTTATGTGCAAGTCTAACCATTTTTTTAGTTTCTAAAAGGGAATCAATAATAAATGAACTAGCCGAATGCAACCTAAATTCAAATGCAGGCACTTTCAAATCTTTCCAAGGAGACTTCTACCTGATTGATGAAGAAGGGTTAAAAGTTTCTAGTCATTCTATTCTTGATAGCCCAAGTCTTTTATATTTTGGTTATACCTACTGCCCAGATATTTGTCCTTTTGATTTGATGAGAAATTCTGAAGCCGTCGAACTACTAGACCAAGAGAATATAAAAATAAAACCCATTTTTATTTCAGTCGATCCAGCAAGAGATTCCCCTGCCAGATTAAAGGATTTTACATCATTTCACCACCCAAATATGATTGGATTTACCGGGTCAAAAGAGCAAATAGATTCAGTAAAAAATATCTACAAAGTATATTCAGAAATTCCTGATGATACATCAACGGACTATATGGTAAATCATAGTACCTTTTCATATTTCATTTTGCCCCAAGATGGTGTGCAGACCTACTTCACAAGACAAGAAAATTCCCAAAAAATAGCCGATACCATAAAATGTATTATTGAGAATAAAGGCGCCAGCAACAAAAATTCATAAGAAGATTTTGCTTCAACTTGAAAATATCACATTTGACCATATATCGAGCTATATGGAACTAGTTGATAAAATAGATATTGGGACTGATCCCTCTTTATTGATTTTAGACGATGATGAACCTTTCACTAGAACTCTTAGTAGAGCTATGGAAAGAAGAGGTTTCAATGTGAAAACTCTTTTGAATGTTCAGGCGGGTCTCAACCATGTTAAAAATGATCCTCCTGCTTACGCTATTATCGATCTTAGATTAAGTGATGGAAACGGACTGGATGTAGTTGAAAAAATTCGAAAGAACCGGCTTGATTCTTCTATAGTTGTTTTGACTGGTTATGGGGCAATCGCTACAGCGGTCGCAGCCATAAAGATCGGTGCGGTTGATTATCTGGCAAAGCCAGCTGATGCCAAAGACATCACAGCAGCCCTCCTTTCGATAAACAGATCAAAACCCCCGCCCCCAGAAAATCCCATGTCTGCTGATAGGGTAAGATGGGAACACATTCAAAGAGTTTTTGAACTTTGTGACAGAAATGTTTCGGAAACAGCTAGGCGGTTAAGCATGCACAGAAGAACACTTCAAAGAATATTAGCAAAGCGCAGTCCTCGATAATAGTTGCAGTCAAATATCCCGCCCCTGTAATAACTTTGGAATATCTCCCACCAATCCAGAAGCTTCTTTCATCAAATAACTCTTTAAAATAGGAGATTTATTGATAAAATCAAACGATATTCCCCGAGCAATTTGTAATAGAAAATGATCATTGGAAAAAACTTTATTTGTAATGTCTGTGAAAAGAGACATGGTGAAAATATCAAAGTTTCTCCACTTAGAATATCGCCTTAAAACATTTATTGCACCAATGTCCTCTCCATTCCTTCTAGCCAAAATTAATATTTCAGATAAGCAAGCAACATCCCTAATTCCTAGATTAAGACCTTGTCCAGCAATAGGATGAATATTGTGTGCTGAATCACCAATCAGAGCGAATTTCTCTTTAACCAATTTATTAGCAACAGATAATGAGATTGGGAAAATATTGCTGGGAGTATCTAATTCAATTTTTCCTCTTCGGTTATCAAAAACGTTTGCTAGTCTAGTTAAAAATAAATCTTTATCTAATTTATGAATTTCTTTTGCTTCACTTGTGCCCATAGTCCAGACATAACAAGATCTATTTCCAATCAGCGGTAAAATTGCTAATGGCCCAGCTGGTAAGAAAAACTGAAATGCTTCGTCATTATGGCTATTCGTATGCCTAACTACGCCAACTATGCTAGATTGGTCATAATTTTGACCAAATCTCTTTATTTTTGCCCTTTCAGCAGATTTTGACGGATATCCATCCGCACCGATAGCAACATCAGCTCTGATCATTTGCATATCATCTAAAGTAATTTCAATTAAGCTATCTGTGATATTTTGTCTTTGAACAATCTTAGAGGTTAAGTGATCTATATTTGAACATTCACTAACTTTTCTTAAAATCACCTTTCTAAGAAATCTATCCTCAACCATGTAAAAGATGGGGCCATTATCTGTCTCATAATCATAGAAGTTCAAATGGAAGGGCTGAGGTTGTGTCGTGACACCTCCTTGCTGTAATAAAACCCTAGAAACAATTTGTACTTTCTCTTTGATCTTATCCCAAATATTCAAAGTAACCAATAATTTCTTAGAACCCGAATTTAACGCATAAGATCTTCCATCATATGAATTGGAATTAAGATCATCCAAGGACTGTTTCTCAATCAAAACAACTTTTAATCCATTCAATCCAAGAATCAATGCCAATAGACTTCCAACTATCCCACCCCCTATTATAACGACATTGGTCTTTTTTTGGGCCATTCTCTCTTTTGCCTGTTATGGAAATAGTTGTAAAAACAAAAATAATAGTTTTAATAACGATACGACTAGAAATCCAATAATGGAAACTCAATCATGATAAATTATACTAATAAAAGTATAGCAGAGCAAGCCAAAGCGATTGAAGAAAATCTTCTATCACCTCTAAAACTTCTGGAAGAATACTTTGATAACATTAGAAACCAACCCCATTCTAAGAATATTTTTACAGAAGTTTTTCATGAGATTGCCTTAAAAGAAGCTGAAGAAGCTGAAAAACGTCAAAAAAGTGGCTTAAGGAAAAGTCTTTTGGATGGGATTCCAATTAATTGGAAGGATTTATTTGATATTGAAGGAAAAGCGAGTGAGGGTGGTAGCCTTTTGCTATCAGGAAGAGTAGCAAAAACTACTTCAGATATTGTAATTAACGCTCGAAAATATGGGCTAGTCAGCATAGGAAAAACCCACCTAAGTGAATTTGCTTTTTCTGGACTTGGGGTAAATCCAAAAACAGCGACACCCCCAAATTCAACCAATAACTTAACAGCTCCAGGAGGTTCATCTTCTGGAGCTGCTGTTGCAACAGCACTTAATCTTTCCTCTGCTGGGATTGGTTCAGATACTGGGGGTTCGGTAAGAATTCCTGCTGCCTGGAACAATTTGGTAGGTTTTAAACCTACTCATGGTAATCTAAGTTTAAATGGTGTCCTAAAATTATGTCCTAGTTTTGACACTGCTGGACCCATAACTAAAACAGTTCAAGATAGTTGCTACCTATATCATATCTTGAAAGGAGAACAACCAGGAGATCTTCCAGAATGCAGACTTAGTGAAAAAAAATTTCTAGTAGATAGATCTTTTCTAACTGAAGATTTAAGTCCAGAAATTAATCAAAGCTTTGAAATATGTCTTGAAAAAATAAGACAATCTGGTGCAACAATCAATGAAACAAGAATCCCCGAAATTATTGAATCTACTTCACTAGCATCAACAATTTTTCCATATGAAGCCTATAATAGTTGGGGGGAAATCATTGAAGGTTCCCCGGCGGAAATGTACCCCCCCATCCTTTCACGCTTTAGAGGAGGTCTTAATATTGATTATCATGTCTATCTTTCTTCATGGAAAAAACTTACCAATTTAAGGCAAAGTTTTCTAGATAAAATTGATGGTTTTGACTCTTTGCTTGCCCCAACCTGTCCTATTTTACCACCAAAAGTAAAAGATTTATTGGAATCTGAAGATTACTTTACAAAGTCTAATTTATTAGCTTTGAGAAATACACGTATAGCCAATTTGTTAGGTTTGACTTCTATAACAATTCCTACCGAAATAAAAAATTGTGGCTTGATGCTACTAGGCAAACCCCAAGAAGACCAAGCAATATTGGAAACTGCTAAATTACTTGAGTATCTAAAATAATAATCTGCCATGAAGTATCTAGTTTCTGTTTAGATAATGTCATTTAAAATGCTAGACCTTAACTTAAAGTAAAGGTAAGATCAGGTAAGCGGAGCGTAGATTCCGATTTTGAGGCAGTTATGGTTAATAATGAGCGGTTTCGTAATTTACCGGATTATCCCTTTTCAAGGCTAAGAGTCTTACTAGATAAGGTGGATCCTTTGGGAGAGCCTTTGGATTTTTCTATTGGAGAACCAAAACATTTGGTGCCTCCTTTCGTTGCAGAAGCAATAGCTAAATGCCCAAGTCAATTAAATAAATACCCGCCAAATTTTGGCTCAAAAAAATTGCTGGAAGCTATAAGTCTTTGGCTAAGTAATAGATATGACATTAACCCACCAAACCCTGATACAAGCTTGGTAGCGTTGAATGGGTCTCGAGAAGGTATATTTAATGCAACATTAGCCCTTTGTGATAATCAAACAAAAGTAGAAAAGCCTGTCATTCTAATTCCTAATCCATTTTATCAATGTTACTTAGCCGCAGCATTGGCCGCTGATGCTGACCCTTTTTTTGTACCAGCAATGCCTAATAATTGTTTCTTACCTGATTTTCGTAAGGTTCCAAAAAAAATCCTCAATAGGACATCTATTCTTATCATATGCTCCCCGTCTAATCCTCAAGGAGCAATTGCTGATCTAACATATTGGAAATCTTTGTTTAACCTGTCTGAATTATATGGATTTAGAATTTTTTCAGATGAATGCTATTCTGAAATATACCGTGAAATGAAGCCTATCGGAATATTACAGGCCTCAAATATCCTAAATCATGATCCCGAAAAATCTCTAAGCTTCAATTCTCTCTCAAAGCGCTCGAATTTGCCTGGGCTTCGATCAGGATTTGTATGTGGAGGCCAGAATAATATTAATTCAATAAAAAAGCTTCGTTCTTATGGTGGAGCACCGTTACCCATGCCAGTCCAAGAAGTTTCTCAATTAGCATGGAATGAGGAAGAGCATGTAAAAATAAATCGCCATTTGTATCGACAAAAATATGAACTCGCTGACAACATTTTCAAAAATATGGAAAGTTTCAAACCTCTACAGGCAGGTTTCTTTCTATGGTTAAAAGTAGGGAATGGTGAAAAATTCACATATTCATTGTGGAAGAAACATGGCATTAGATGTCTGCCTGGTTCATATCTTACTCACCAGACAAAGAATTGTTTGCACTCAGATAATCCAGGATCCGATTTTATCAGAGTAGCATTGGTCCATCCAATAGAAAAAATCGCTTTGGGACTTGCTAAAATAGCCAAAGCCCTAAATTTAATAACAGAAAAAGAGATTGAATCTTATGTCAGTAGTTAATTCCCCTCAAACAAGAAGGCCCATTCTTTCATCGTCTTTCAAGAACAAGTTACAACAAATCCTTTACCAATTTTTTAGCATCCTTTTTCTTTTTATGGCGATAAGTCTGGGTTTGATCATGTTTAGTTATCACATTGGTGATCCATCATTTAGAAATATACCAAATGAACCTGCTAAGAATATTTTTGGAGCTTTTGGAAGCCACATAGCAGACCCCCTGCACCTAGGGTTAGGGTTATCTTATAAATTTTTGTTATTTCTAATGGTACTATGGAGCTGGAGATTAACGTTCGACAAAAATAAAAGAAGAATGATCATTCGGCTCATTTTTTTCCCTCTACCGCTAGCAACCACAGCAATATTTCTTTCGACTTATCCACCGTCCCCTGAATGGAACCTTTCTTTCTCTTACGGTCTTGGAGGTATATTTGGAGACACCATTCTCAAGTATATTCTACAAGCGGCCTTTCTAGATTCTAATACTGTTTTACGTTTAACTTCAGTAGCCGGCGCACTTTTGACCCTCTCACTATCAGTAGTTGTAACAGCTACTAACCTTAAGGAACTAACAAAATTGACCAAATTTTTCTTTAGTAGTCTCTTATATGGGATGAAAATGGCCCATTATGTCTTCTACAGTAATTTCAAAAGGAAAGACATGATCTCACTATTTAAGAAAAAATACGCATATTCTGATGAGATTGATTCATCAAGTTTGGAAGAAAAAAATGTAAACTATCGCCTAGAACCAACTATTTTCTCGCAGCCAGATTATTCCACTGAAAATAAAGCCATAATTCCTACTCTCGGCGGATTAAACGATTCTGGATTCTTGAAAAAAGATGAGCCATCATGGCAATCGGAGAATACCGGTACTGTTCAGGAGAAAACACCTAAAAAACATTCTCATGGATCAAAAGTAAGATACCCTAACAAAAGAATGAGCCTGAAAAGTGAAGCTGCAAAGCAGGAAGAACAACCATCACTATCCTTTTTAGGAGAAACAATAGAAGCCTATGAAGCCCCCAAACTATCCCTGCTGCAGAGCCAAACAACTTCTAGTAAGAATTTACTGTCAGATGATGCCTTAAATGAAAATGCTAGGATGCTAGAAAATGTTTTAGATGATTATGGGGTCAGAGGAGAAATACTATCAGTAAAACCTGGACCAGTTGTCACACTCTATGAGCTTGAACCTGCTGCAGGCCTAAAGGCAAGCAGAGTAATTAGCTTAGCAGATGATATAGCAAGATCAATGTCAGCCTTGGCAACTCGTGTTTCGACTATACCAGGAAGATCAGTTATTGGGATAGAATTACCTAATGACACAAGAGAAAAAGTGTTTTTACGAGAAATACTATCTTCTCGAGCTTATGGAGACAGTAGTTACCAATTACCATTAGCTTTGGGAAAGAACATTGGAGGAGAGCCGATTGTTGCCAATCTTGCAAGAATGCCCCACTTATTGATTGCAGGAACTACTGGTTCAGGTAAGTCAGTGGGAATCAATACCATGATACTTTCATTACTTTACAAACTCTCTCCGGAAGAATGTAAATTAATCATGATCGATCCTAAAATGCTAGAATTGTCAGTTTATGATGGAATACCTCATTTATTGAGCCCAGTAGTAACTGATCCAAAGAAGGCCGTAGTAGCACTCAAATGGGCTGTTGGAGAAATGGAAGAGCGATATAGAAAAATGTCAAAAATGGGAGTTAGAAATATAGAGAGTTATAATCTGAGAGTAGAACAAGCTCTGCGTAACAATGAAGAATTCACCAGGACTGTTCAAATAGGATTTGATGAGGAAACTGGAGAGCCAAAATTTGAAAATCAAAATATTAAACCAGAGCACTTACCCTTTATCGTCATAATTGTAGATGAAATGGCAGATTTAATGATGGTTGCCGGAAAAGATATAGAAGCCTGCATACAAAGACTAGCACAAATGGCTAGAGCTGCTGGTATTCATTTAATTATGGCAACTCAAAGACCTTCAGTAGATGTAATTACGGGTACAATCAAAGCGAATTTTCCCACCAGAATTTCTTTCCAAGTGACTTCAAAAATTGATAGTAGAACAATCCTTGGGGAAATGGGTGCTGAGCAACTCCTTGGCATGGGGGACATGCTTTACATGGCTAATGGGGGAAAGATCACGAGAGTACATGGACCTTATGTTTCAGATGAAGAAGTTGAGGAAGTCGTGCACCACCTTAAAAATCAAGGATCCCCTAATTATATTTCCGGAATAATTGATGGACCAGATGAAGAGACCCAAAGTAAGATAGATTTAGCTATGGGCTTAATATCTCCAGAAAATGATGGAGATAATACCCTTTATGATCAAGCAGTGGCAATAGTGGCCAGGGATAAGAAATGTTCTACTTCATATATCCAAAGACGCCTATCTATTGGTTATAACAAGGCAGCAAAATTAGTTGAAACTATGGAAGAACAAGGAATAGTATCCCCAGCTAATCATGTTGGCAAAAGAGAGATTTTAATCTCAGAAATCTGACTTAGGTGTACTAATGTTCTTTTTAAACCACTTAATAAAGTATTTTTTTCTATCGATTAGTATAGCCTTCTTTTTATTTAACAACCAATCTTTTGGATCAGAAGCTAATCAAATAGAAAAAATTGAAGATTACCTCAATGGTATACAGTCACTCGAAGCGGACATTCTACAAACCGACCCGTATGGGACACAAAAATTAGGGATAATAAAATTAAAAAAACCTGGCAAACTGAGAATTGAATACAAAAATCAGAAAGCTGACCACTTAATTTTAGCAAGCCATGGGATTCTTGCAATTATAGACTATGGATCTAACGCTGAGCCATTAAGATATCCTATCAACAAAACTCCTCTCAAATATCTTAGTAACAATGAACTGGATTTACTAGATCCTTTGATAAGCTCCAGGATATCTACTTTAGAAAATCAAATTAGTTTGGAAATCACGGAAATTGACAAAGACTTTGGATCAGGAAGGATCATTTTAAAATTTGCAGCAGATCCTATTTCAATCATAGGTTGGGACATTCCCCTAAATGACAAGCAAAAGACAGAAATAAAATTGAAAAACCTTAGGCTTAATTCTGATATCAAAGATGATTTATTTTATGTTTCAGCAGAATTGATGAAATTCTATAACAAAATTAATGAATGAAACATTATTAAAGTAAATCACTCTTCCTTTTTTGATTTTCTGTAAAACTTGAGCCGCTTCGCCACAATTCCACTCTTAAAACTATGACTAAACCTAGACTTTTCTCTAGAATCATTAATATTGTTATTCCTTAAATCATGAAGTGTAGCTTTCATTTGCCAAATAGCATCCAAAGACAATTCTGAAATTTCATCTATAATTCTCTCTAAAATGATATGTGAAGAATCGATATCCTTAGCATGATAATCTAAGAATCCCACTTCTATTAAATCTTTAAAATCTAGGGAATGCCCTAAGAATAAAATCTTCCTTGATAACTGCAAGCCAAAGGCTTGTAAACATCGTTTAATTCCTTTGACACCGTAATGAATTCCAAACTTAGTTGCGGGAATCTTCAGTTTAACGGCACTGCAACCTATCCTAAAATCACAGGATAATGCCAACTCCACACTTCCACCATAAATTCCTCCATTTAAAAGACATATTGAAATGAAAGGTAGTTTTTCAATCAAGTCGCAGACTTCAGAAATTGGGTTTTCCTGCCAGTCACCAATATTTAGTTCCTGAAGATACATTCCCGAGCTAAAAGTATCACCTTTCCCTGATAAAATTAAACATCTTAGTTTTTTATTTTTTATTTTTTCTAAAAATTTAGCGATAAGATCTAAATCCTTACGGTCAACAGCATTTTTCCTTGCTTCTGCACGCAAAGTGATCATAGCGATTTTATTTTTCACCTTAAATTCAGGATGATTCACAAAACTAACTCGACTACTACTGGGACATGATCTGATGGTGAAATCCACCCCCTTACTTCCTTGAGAATATAGCAACTCTTGCATTTATCTAAAAGATCTTCTGTAAGCCATATATGATCCAACCGACGTCCTTTATTTGAAACCAACCAGTCTTTTGCCCTATAAGACCACCAAGAAAAGAGTTTTTCATCCGGATATTTTTTCCTTAATACATCAATCCAAGGACCCGATTTAGCTAAACTTCTTAGATGTTCCACCTCCACTGGAGTATGGCTCACAACTTTTAATAACTTCTTATGATCCCATACATCTTGTTCTTCTGGAGCTATATTTAAATCACCAACTAAAATAGATTTGCTAAGATTTAAGGTTCTGAAATGCTCTTCAACCGCTTTTATATAATCAAGCTTAAAAGCAAACTTTTCATTAGACTTTCTGTCAGGAATATCACCTCCAGCAGGAAAATAAAAATTATGGATGGTTAGACCTGTACTCATTCTAGCAGAAATATGCCGAGCCTGCTCTGATCCCAAAAATTTCCTCTTTTCAATATTTTCTAATGGAATCTTGGAAATAAAGGCAACACCATTATAACTTTTTTGTCCCCAGCACGCGAAAAATTTATAACCCAAAGGTTCAAATACTCCAAACGGCATATCCTCTGATGGGCTTTTGCATTCTTGTAGACATAAAATGTCAGGTTCTTCTTCCTCCAATATTTTAGAAATTAAAGAACTTCTCAACCTGATCGAATTAATATTCCAAGTAATTATTTTCATAACATATTTCTTCAAGATTTGTATCCAAGTGCGTATCTTCCTTTCTTACTCTTAATCCATAAATCTTCATTGAACTTCTTCTGAATTTTTTTCCTCAACCTATAGATATGAGTTTCTAAGGTGTGTGTTTCAAGAAACTTCTTGATTCCCCAAACTTTTTCCATAACCAATTCCTTTCTTACAAAGTCCCCCTCATATTTGGAAAGTATTCTCAATATTTTAACTTCCGTATCTGTTAGCAACAACTCTTCCCCAAAGTTATCCAATATGACCTTTTCAAAAGGTTTGAGAAAGTAAGGCCCAATCATTATGCTTAGAAATCTAGATTTTTCTTGGAACTTAAGTTTTTCATTCATAATTTCAACTAATGTCACAAATCTAAAAGGTTTTTTTATAAAAGTTAAACTTTCTAGAGTACCATCCTTAGTTTTATAATCCTTTTCCCCATTTTTTGAAAAAAGAAC
The DNA here is from genome assembly GCA_029243395.1 of Paracoccaceae bacterium. Lineage (GTDB taxonomy): Bacteria > Pseudomonadota > Alphaproteobacteria > Rhodobacterales > Rhodobacteraceae > CACIIZ01. The sequence continues at coordinate 89,559 of JAQWSE010000008.1, forward strand.
AATTGTTGGAACATGATGCAATTTCAAAATTGAAACAGAGAATTTTTCTACGCTTTTTTGTTCAGAATTAGGCTGATTAAAAATGACTAGGTCAAAAGCCTTTGATTGCTCTCCTTGATTAAAATCATCTAGCTCTTTAAAATGTTGCCAAAAATAGTTTTGTTCAAAATCCTGTTGCTCTTCTAGATCATTATAGAGAGCTGAATCATTGTCTATTACTGCTACACGTTTAGTCTCTTTACGATCATTTTTCATTACGTTTCTCAAACTATACACTTCAGTTTTCTTTAACATAAGAATCTGTTTGGTATTTATTTTATTAATTGAGCAACTATATTATTAAGAACTAGATTTTGAAAGTTTAAGATGCACTCCTACCTCACCCAAGAAGAACAGTCTATTCGACAGATCAGTGATTTGAAATTTGGCATTCCTATTATTGTTAAAAACAACAATAAAAATGCTTTAATTATTTCAATTGAAACACTAACTACAGAAAATTTTGAAAAATTAAAAAAATTTTTTTCATTATCACAGCCCGCTCCTTATATAGCGGTAACAAAAAAACGTGCTGATTTACTAAAAGCCAGAGTATATGAAAACGATATAGCTAGGCTAAAAATACAAAAAAAGATTCACCTAAACTGGATCAAAGCCACTGCAGATCCTTCACTTGATTTAGAGTATCCCATGAAGGGCCCATATGAAAGTTTTCGAAATGGAGATTCAGAAATAGCAAGAATTGGAATCAAATATTGTAAAGAAGCTGAGCTATTACCTGCTACTTTGGTCATTCCTATAGATGGTGAAACCGCAAAAAAGCTAGAAAGAGAAGGTTTGTTATATCAAAACATCTCCAACTCTATAATTTCCAAAAAATCTAACCCTAACCCTGTGCTGATTAGTTCAGGACGAGTCCCTCTACGCTACGGGCTCTCCTCTAAAGTTTCAGTTTTTAGGGATCCTATCAGCTTATCAGAACATTATGCTGTTGAAATTGGAACCTTGGATTTTTCTCAATCAATACTTACTAGGTTACATTCAGCTTGTTTTACAGGCGATATTTTGCATTCCCTTAAGTGTGATTGTGGCGAACAATTGGACATAGCTATCAACAAAATAAAGAAGGCAAAATGTGGCATAATACTCTATTTAAATCAGGAAGGTAGGGGGATTGGCTTAGCTAACAAAATGCGAGCCTATAAACTGCAAGACGCTGGACTAGATACATTCGAGTCAAATCACCAACTCGGTTTCGAAGACGATGAAAGAGACTTTACAGTAGGAACAAAAATCTTGAAAGAATTAGGAGTCAAGAAAATAGATCTTTTGACAAATAATCCTTTGAAGGTAGCGAATTTCAAAAATTCTGACATACAAATAGTAAGTCGCGTACCATTAGTGGCTAGGACTACTAATGAAAACAAACAGTATTTAGAAACAAAGAAAAGAAAAAGTGGCCACATATTTGCTCAAAATTAGCAGACTAGCTACGTGAACCAAATAATGCGGATCCAACTCGGATGTCAGTAGCTCCTGATTTAATGGCGTGTTCAAAGTCATTACTCATACCCATAGAAATTCTTGAAAGCCCCAGGTTCTCATTTAGGCTAGAAAGTTTCTTAAAATGAGTCAAAGACGGTTCATTGACTGGAGGCAAGCACATCAAACCAATGACTGGTAAAGAATATTTTTCTTTCGCTAACTCAAAAAGATCTTCCAAATGTTCTAAAGCAACCCCAGCTTTCTGGAGTTCATTGCCAGTATTAACTTGAATGAATAATTCTGGACAAATCCCTCTTTTTTGAACTTCACTGTCAAGTTTTAAAACTAATTTTTTACGATCTACACTATGAATCACATTAAAAAATTGCGTAGCCTCCTTTACTTTATTAGTTTGTAAGGGTCCTACTAGATGCAATTCAATTTCCCCGTACTCTTCAATCAATGCAGGCCACTTCTCTAAGGACTCCTTTACACGGTTTTCTCCAAAAACCCGGTGCCCTTGATTAAGAACTCGCTTGATTCTTTCGACAGGCTGTACTTTTGAAACCGCAATTATATTAACGGTACCTTTTTTTCTCCCAGTTTTTATTTCAGCAACTTCTACTCTAGATAAAATATTCTCTAGGCTCATGATTCACTCTATATTAGTAAAATAATTTCTGTATTTTTCTCTTAAGGATTTTTTTAACACCTTTCCCAAATTATTTCGAGGTAAACTATTCAGAAAAATGTACGCCTTTGGGCATTTATATTTGGCCAAATTAACTTCTAGGTATTGTACTATGTGTTTTACATCAGGGACTTGCCCTGTTTCACTAATAATCACAGCCAATACAGCTTCTCCAAAATCAAAGTGAGGCAATCCTATTACCGCACTTTCTTTAACTCCAGAAAAACTGTCTAATATCTTTTCTACCTCTCTAGGGTAAACATTTAAACCTCCTGTAATAATCAGGTCTTTTAATCTACCAACAATTTCTAAGAAGCCTTGCTGGTCAAATTTGCCAAGATCTCCCGTTCTGAAGAAACCATCATGTCTAAAGTTTTCCTGGGTTTTTTTTGACATCTTCCAATAGCCCAGAAAGACATTTTTCCCCTTTAATTCAACTTCCCCCACTTGCCCAAGAGATAAACGTTTGCCAGTCTCAGGGTTACAAATTCTTATTCTAATTCCTGGCAAAGCATGACCAACAGTTCCCGCTCTTCGTTCTCCAAAATATGGATTAGAACTAATCATATTGGTCTCAGTCATACCATATCTTTCAAGAATTCTCTTCCCAGTTCTCTCAAAAAACTTGTCACTTAGTTCTTTAGAAAGCGGAGCGCTTCCAGATATAATTAACCGCATGTGTTGGATCAATTCCTTGGTCAAATTTGGAGAATCGATGAGCCTTGAATAGTAAGTAGGAACTCCCATAATAGAGGTAGCTTTAGGAATAAACTTAATGACAGTATCAACATCAAACTTCCTAATAAAAATCATCCTTGCTGAGACCATTAAAATAACATTAGTAGCTACAAAAAGGCCATGAGTGTGATAAACTGGTAATGCATGAATAAGTATGTCTTCACTAGAAAAGCACCAAAATTCCATAAGAGTTTGCGAATTCGAGATCAAATTTTCATGCGTAATCATTGCTGCCTTTGGTCGTCCAGTGGTTCCGGAAGTATAAAGAAGTGCTGCGATATCCTGTAAATTTCTAACTTCTGGTTCAACTGAAAAGTTTTCACATTTTGCTATAGTCCGTAATGATCCAGTGCCATCTTTTTCTAACGTCTCAATTAATACATTAGACTTAATCAAGAATTTCCTTAACTCATGAACCTGTTCTTTGTCTGAAATTACTACTCTGGTTTCCGAATCTTTAAGAAAATACAATAATTCTTTAGTAGTGGCACTATCATTTATAGGTAAAAAAATCAGCCCCCTATGAACACAAGCGCCATAAATAGCCAAAAAATATTGCGATTTTTCTATCTTCAAAGCTACCCTGTCTCCTGGCTTTAATCCTATCGAGCTAAAGACAGATGAAAATTCATAGATCATTTTCATGTATTCTTTATAGGTCAGGGAAGTTCCGTCACCAAAAGAAAGGAATACATTTTCATCATTTTCTTTTTTTTTGAAGAGCTTCTCAAAAAGGGGGTTTTTCATTAATGACCTGACGCAGTAGTAACAACTAAAACTATCATATAGACTATGTAGTTCAATAGTGATTGAATATGTTTGCAGAGAGAGTAATAGCTTGTTATTGAATATTCAAAGGGTATCTTGTGCCTCAGTAGAGGTAAATGGAAAGATTGTCGGCTCTATTGGTTTGGGCCTTTTAGCACTTGTCTGTGCCATGCCAAATGATAACAATCAAACGTGTGAAAAAGTTGCAGAAAAAGTTTCAAAAATTAGAGTTTTTGAGGATCAATTTGGTAAAATGAACAAATCTCTTATCGATGTTAAGGGTTCAATTTTATTGGTTAGTCAGTTCACTTTAGCTGCTAATATGAAAAGCGGCAATCGACCAGATTTTAAAAATGCTCTACCTCCAGAGGGCGCAAAGAAAATTTTTGATCAATTAGTTGAGATTTTTAAACGAAAAAAAATACCCACAAAAGCGGGTATTTTTAGAAACCACATGAAGTTACGAATCCTCAACGATGGACCTGTGACAATTCCATTAGAATTCCATTAGCATTTTCCAATATCATTACCCTTAATCACTACCATCAAAATCCCTGTTGAAACTACGACAAGGCTCACCCATTCAAAAAATGTGGGAATTTCTGAAAGCAAGAGAAATCCCAACAAAGCGCCCGTAGTTGGAACTGCTGCAAGTACAGCCGAGGCTTTGGGAGCTCCAATAATCTTGGCAGAATATGCTGTTAAAAACAAACCTAGAAGGTTAGGAACCAATCCTTGAAACAAAATGTTAATAATAACGTTTTGATCCTGCCAGAAAATGTTAAATGATTCTATACCGCTAGGAAGAAAAAAGAACCAAAAAGGCAAATAGAAAACCGCGTTAACCAAGCAGATACAATATAAAATCTGAATGTATTGAAGGTCCCATCTCTTAACAAAATTCATAAAGAATGCTAAAAAAAAAGCCGCTAAGATGAATAAGACGTCACCGAACCAACTATTTTTTTGGGGAAAGCCCTGTGCTTCAAGCAAAATTATTATTGAACCCAATAAAATAAACATAATACCAACTAGTTGAAAAAATTTCATTCTTTGACCAAAAATAAAACCCAACAAAACCACAATAAATGGAAGAAATCCATTCATGAATACCCCACCATGAAAAGCTGGGGAAAACATAAAGCCTCCAAAAGCTAAAAGGGCATAAATAGGGCCAATTGAAAAAGCAACAGCAAGTGATTTAACAAAACTAATCGTTCGCCATGTCTTGAAATAAAGTATAAATGGAAAAACTATCAATGATGACAATCCAAAACGAATAGCTGTTAAATCATAGATCGTTAATGAAGTCTGAACTCCTAAACGACTAATAATTAGCCAAAAAGACCAAATAAAAACTACTGCAATGGCTGCCAGAAAACCTAAAACCCTTTCTCTCAAAAAACTTTCAGCAGCTCTGAAAAAAATATTGTAGATTATTTCTATGGTTCCAACCCTTTAGATTTTTGAATACATCAATATTGACAAAACGGTAGGGTCCATTATCAGTGATCTCAGGTATACTTTAACTAGATGAAAGATCAATAGCCTTTATGGAAAATGATGTTTTCTTGAGATTTAATTCCCTATTTGAAATTCCCAAAGATCTAATTTATCTAGATGGAAATTCCTTAGGCCCATTACCAAAAAGTGCTGCCAAAGCAATTTCAAATGTCACTCATAATGAATGGGGGAAACTTCTGATAAAAGGCTGGAATCAGTCAGGTTGGATGGATCAGCCTGAAACTTTGGGAAATGATATAGCTAGTCTGATAGGAGCAAAAAGAGATTGTGTTACAGTAGGGGATACACTTTCTTTGAAAGTATATCAGGCCTTGGCAAGTGCTATACAGATAGCTCCCAAGGATGGGGTTATTCTAAGTGACAAAGGCAATTTCCCCTCAGATATTTATGTGGCAAATTCTCTTCTAAAACAAAAAGATCTACCACCTGTTAGGTTGGTTAACACAGATAATTTAGAGGGCGAAATAAGAAAAGGAGATGTATCTATCCTCATGTTAACACAAGTTGATTATAGAACCGGGTATGTTCACGACATAACAAAGTTGACTAATTTAGCAAAAAAAGAAGGAATAGTAACCATCTGGGATCTGGCTCATTCCGTTGGAGCACTGTGTCTAAATGTAGACCAACATGATATAGATTTTGCAGTTGGATGCACGTACAAGTATTTGTGTGGGGGCCCTGGAGCTCCTGCATTCATTTATGTAAAACCATCCCATATACCTAAAATAGAACCGGAGATTTCTGGTTGGCTTGGTCACGAATTTCCATTTAAATTTGATCTATCCTTTGTACCGGCTTCAGGCATAAGGAAATTTAGAATTGGAACGCCTCCAGTCATACAAATGGCAGCTTTAAAGGCTGCTTTGGAAATTTGGGGAAAAGTAAACATGAAAGCGTTTAGAAAAAAAGCTCAGGATATAACCCAACTATTTATTGAAGAAATAGAAAGTTTAGGGCTCAATTTGGAACTTGTTAGTCCGAGAAATCCCTCCTTAAGGAGTAGCCAGGTTTCCTTTAGGACGCAGTACGCTTACGAGAAAATGCAAGCGCTAATCGACAATCAAGTCATAGGTGATTACAGAGAACCTGATATTATGCGTTTCGGATTTAACCCTCTTTTTAATAATGAGAGTCAAGCCATTGTAGCTGCACAAAGATTAAATTCCGTCATTAAAGAAAATATGTGGAAGAATGAAAAGTATACAAAAAGAAAACTTGTTACATAATATTTTAATGGGTTAGTCGTCTTAGCTTTTAGTTTAGCAAGATGTGAATTAAAATTAAGGAGCATGAAATGTCATATTTGATCTACGTAATTAATGGCCCTAACCTAAACCTTTTAGGCCAAAGGGAACCAAAACTTTATGGGAAAAAAACATTAAAAGATGTTGAGAAAAGTTGTATCGAAACAGCAAAAAAATATAATACAAAGATAAAATTTTTTCAAAGTAATGCAGAACACGATCTGATTGATTGGATCCACGCTTCTAGAGAAGAAGCTAATGGTGTTATTATTAATCCTGCAGCCTTTTCTCATACATCTGTGGCTATTTTGGATGCTTTAACCCTATTTGAAGGACCTATAATTGAAGTTCATATTAGTAACATCCATACAAGAGAAAACTTCAGACATCATTCCTATGTTTCACAAAAAGCTACTGCAGTTATTGCTGGATTTGGGACTGAAGGCTACAATATAGCAATAAGAAAAATGACAGACTTATGCGGCGGGTTGAAATCAAATTAATTTAAAAAAAACTACTGCTGGGTATTCATAAAAATGTCAAAAGGAATAAATCAGGACTCCCCGGAAACTTTTTTCATTAGTACTGTAACCATGAGCTTCAATCCAATGGAAGATCGTGTAGTTATGGATTCTTCAGACAAAAATGAAAAAGTTGAAAGACTTTGGTTATCAAGAAGACTCTTAGATAGATTGATACCAAACTTAACTGATCAGCTAGAAGTTAAGTCAAGTAACGAGATACCAACAGAACTCGAACAATCCCTAGCTCAAGAAAAGGCTGAACTGGACAAACAAGAATCTGAAGCCGTCAAAATAAAAATTAAGAATTCTTCTTGGCTTGTTACCAGCATTCAGATTCGTCGGAGTGAAAGTAATTTTCAACTCGTGTTTCTAGGTGACAACACAGAAGTATCAAATATTACAAAAAATCAGGCTAAATTTGATCTTGCAACCACAAATTTGAGACAGTGGTTAAACGCCGTTTATAGAATTTATCTAAAGGCTGAATGGGAAACAAAAGCATTTCCCCCATGGCTCAAAGAGAACAGTTCAAAATCTAACAAACCTATTCTCTTGAATTAAAAAAGCCCCAGATAGTCTTGGGGCTTTTTTTAAAGTTCTATCACATTATTTTATTTTATAACGACAGATTTCCATTTCCCATCGACAACGGTGTTTTTACTAAACAAGCCGGCTACATCACCATTTTTGTCAAAATCTTGAGGTCCTGCAGCACCAACATAGTCGATAGATCCACCAGATGCTATGATCTCTTTAGCCTTTTTCCATTCACCAGGAAAAATTTTCTCTCCTGGACCGTTAGCAACCTCTCGAAGTGCTGCAGCTATTTTTGATCGATCTGCAGAACCAGCTTTTTCTATAGCTAAAGCCATTAGAAATGCCGCATCATAAGAGTTTGGCACAAATGGATCTGAAGCTGGTACATTTGCCGCGTCAGCATGCTTTTTCCATGATTTGAAAGCATCCGTACTTGAATCTGAAGCTGAGGTCGTAAAAGTGACGTTCCCTAGGTTTTCAGCACCCAGCTGGTCAATAACTTCCTGCGCTAACATCCCATCAGCACCTATGAAATTTTCAAATGCTCCAGTTTCCATAGCATTTCGCATTATAGTAATTCCGCTAGAACCATAATAAGCGAAAAGGGCCAGATTATTTGAACCAGCACCAAGAGTATTTACCTCAGATCTATACGAAGCCTTATTAGGTTCATGTGCTTCATTACCTGTGATCTTACCTCCCATGGAAGTAAAAGCTTTGGTAAAAACTCCTGCTATAGCAGCATTATAATCATCATTAGCATAAGAAACAGCGATTTCCTTAAGACCTTTTGACATGGCCAACTCTGCCAAAGCTATCCCTTGATAAGCATCTGATGCTGCAGTTCTAAATACTAAATCAGTATTGCTCTCCATTTCACTTATGGCAGGAGAAGATGCAGAAACAGATAAAGTTACCACACCTGCTGGAATGGACACAGATTCTGCTTGAGCTATAGTAGCGCCAGAACATACTGGGCCCACTATTCCAGTCACAACTTCTATATTAACCAGTTTAGTCACAGCATCAACTGCAGCTACAGGATCACAGGCACTATCCACCTTTACAGCTATATATTTCTGACCATCAGAGAATAAACCTCCTTGATCATTCACGTGTTCAACTGCAAGATCCACAGCTGCTGACATTGGTTTTACAAGCTCCGGAATAGGACCTGTGCGAGCCATTGGGTTACCAATTTTTACATCGGCGTTAGTAACTGTACTAAAACCAAACAAGATCAGTACAGACATAATTAATTTTTTAATCATAAGATATCTCCCTTAACCCACTAACTTTCATATTTTACCAGAAACTGCGGGTCTTTTTTCTGGTAATATTCCTTTAGGAAAACGCTGCAGAATAATCTGTAACAAAAGACCAATAAAAAGCATTCTTATAAATCCTGCGCGATTCTTTAAGATACTAATATCAACGCTATCGAAGATACTTGCAAGTATTTCAATCATTCCATTAGTAACTAATTCACTACTTGACCAAATAAACCAAATTAAGAAGGCTCCAAGAATGGCCCCTTTATTGTTTCCAGACCCTCCTGCTATTAACATGACCCAGACTAAAAATGTCATCTTACTAGGATCAAATGTCTGGGTGGGCTCTATCAGTCTTAAATGTTGTCCCAGAAAAGCTCCAGCTAAACCCATAATTAAGGCTCCTAAAATAAAAGCCTCAATCCTTCTCCTTGTTACATCTTTTCCTGCAGCCGCAGCAGCCATTTCATTTTCCCTAATTGCTGTCATCATTCTTCCCCAAGGGGAAGTTCGTAATTTTTCGAGTAAAACATAGGTGAATAAAACTATAAGAATAATAGTTCCAGCAAAAAAAGGTTGCCACCACCACCTAGCAATGCTCTCGAAAAACATTTGCCAACTATCTGATGAATTAATGACATTTAACGGAAAGCTGCTATAAAATCGTTCTTCTGAAAAATGTTCCCATGTCCTTGGAATCTTATTAATACCTCTAGGTCCATTTGTAATATCACTCTCGTTTTTTAAAACTAATTTAATGATCTCTGCAATGCCAATTGTTGCTATTGCTAAATAATCCGCCCTTAACCTGATACAAATTAAACCTATTACTCCTGCTATGACCCCAGCAAGAACCATGGCCATCACATCACCCACCAAAAGTGGCAATTCTAATCCTCCGTAGTGAAATTTACTTTCAGCCGTTGTTAGTATTGCATAAGTGTAAGCTCCTATTGCAGCAAAACCGGCAATCCCCGCATTAAATAAACCTGCAAATCCCCATTGCACATTCAACCCTAGTGCAAGAAGAGCATAAATACCACCAACCGTTAAAAGTGACATCCCATATAGAAAGTATCCAAGAATTATGTCCATGCCTAAAACACTTTTCCTTTAAAAAGGCCACTTGGTTTTATTATTAACATCAAAACCATGATAGAAAATGCCACTCCACTTTTATAACCAGGACTTATGACTGGTCCATCCCCAAGCCAAGGGTAAGCTGACAACTCTTCAGCCAAACCTATTATAAGACCACCTGCAACAGCACCAAAGGGTCTTCCAATTCCACCTAGAATTGCAGCAGCGAACATTGGCAGCAACATTCGAAAACCCATTGTACTTTCTATAAACTGTGTATCCATAGCTAAGAAAACCCCTGCCGCTGCTGCACAAAACCCGCCCACTATCCAAGTTGCCTTTATAATGTTTTCAACATCTATTCCAGACACCTTAGCCAAATCAGGATTATCTGAAACCGCCCGCATTCCCTTCCCAATTTTTGTACTAGATAAAAGATAATTGAACAAAAGCATGATCAAAACAGTTCCAATCAAAATGGAGAAATGTTTGTTGGGTATTAATAGCATGAAATCAAAGGAGGCGGTTAAATCCCTTATGTATGCGTTGGGCTTAGCAATACCTTTTACAAATGTTAACTGATTAGGTCCCCAAATTACTTGAACCATACTCCGAATTATCAGCATCATGCCAAAACTAGCAATCACTATCATAATCGTAGGAGCATTTCTGAAAGGTTTATAAAAAAATCTATCCACAAAAAGTGCTAATAAAATTGCACAAATACTTGCTGGAATGGCTCCAATAAGAGGATGGGCTAAGATTCCTAGAGAAGTGAATATCATAATGAATTCCCATGTCAAATAAGAACTAGTCATCATAATTTCGCCATGAGAAAAATTCGCAAATCTTAATATTCCAAAAGTAAGCGTAATACCAATAGCGCCAAGAGCATAAATGCAGCCTAGGACTAATCCTGGAATAAAATAGAAATTAATGAACTCAAAACCAAAGCTTTCCCACATTTTAAACCGATCCCCTGGAACCCAAAAACATCCTGGCAACTTCAGGATCAGATGATAAACCTGTTCCTGTACCAGTGTGCCGATTTGATCCATCAACTAATACATATCCTCTGTGAGAAATTTGTAATGCCTGTTTGGCATTTTGTTCGACCATTAATATAGGCATCCCACTCTTGTTAATTCTTTGAATAGTACTAAAAATCTCGTGTCTAAATTTTGGTGATAACCCGGCAGTGGGTTCATCAAGGAGAAGAATTTTTGCGTCCAGCATGAGAGCCTTTGCCATGGCCACCATTTGCCTTTGTCCTCCTGATAGTTGGCCTGCTGCCTGGAACCTTTTATCACTCAAGTCTGGAAATAACGTATACATCTCATCAAATTTATTTTCTAATCCAGACCTCAGCGTCCAAGCTCCCATTTCAAGATTTTCCTGTACGGTCAGACTAACAAACACATTGTCCGTCTGTGGAACATATCCAACACCTAATTTAACGACATCACTTGGTTTAACCCCCGTGATTTGCTTTGATTCCAAAAAAATATTACCCCTATTAATATTTAAAATACCAAGAATAGATTTCATAACAGTGGACTTACCAGCACCATTAGGTCCAATAATGGAAACTATCTCATGTCCTGCAACTTCAATATTTATATCATGAAGAATCTCTGTCTCCCCATATCCAGCGACTAAATTTTCGACAGCCAAAATTCTGTTTTGCAACATTAGCCTGTTCCACCTCCGAAATAAGCCTGAATAACTCTATCATCATCTCTTACTTCCGACATTGTTCCTTCAGTAAGAACTTGCCCCTCGGATAAAACTACAATCTTTTGACATAGGTCTGCTACCAAATCCATATCATGCTCAATGATACAAAACGTGTAGCCTCTCTCTTTATTCAATCGCCTTATCATGTCAATTATTTTCAACATAAGAGTTGGATTTACTCCTGCACCAGGCTCATCAAGTAAAACAAGCTTAGCATCTGTCATCATCGTTCGCCCAAGCTCCAACAGTTTTTTCTGACCACCAGAAAGGTTACCTGCCAATTCATCTGCTAACTTGGTCAAACCCAGAAATTCCAAACTTTCTAATGCTCTTTCAAATACTTCTTTTTCTCGATTCTTAACCTTTTCACTTGAAAACCATGTGCTAAAAATATTTTCTCCAAGCTGATTAGAGCCAGCTACCATCAGATTCTCTAAAACGGTCATTTTTTTGTATTCATGGCTTAATTGAAAAGTTCTGATAAGCCCTAATTCATATAATTTATGAGTAGAAAATCCTGTTATATCTGAATCATATAAAAAAATCTTCCCACTAGTTGGAATTTCAGACCCTGCAATCATGTTGAATGTGGTTGTTTTACCAGCACCATTAGGTCCAATAAGACCAAATATTCCCCCAACAGGAACTTCAAAACTAATACCACGTAAAGCCTGGAGACCACCATAATGTTTCACCAAATCTTGAACCTTCAATGCTAATTTAGACACTAGAAATTCCCTACTTTAGTTAAAACATTTTTTTGTGGTTTTTCAATGAAGACTATCAAGTAACTTATACCTAAGGACGTAAATTAGTAATAAACATGAAAAGGTCCTCATTATTACTAGAAGAGGGCAAAAAAAGCCTATAGTCAACGACATTCATTACTGTCTTTTCATTTTTCCTTCAACTCTAAAGTAGAGTATTCAACTAGTTTGTTGATAATGTCTCAAAAAGAGCTGGTAAAATTTCCAACTTGTTTGCTCCATCTTTGTTAACAAAATGATTAGCTTGCTCTTGCACAAATATTTGGAAAAGAAATAAAAATAATTAATGAATTAGTCACTAATTTATTGATAAAAAATTATTTAGGATTTTCAAAGAATGCTTGAAACTGCCCGCTGCCATCCTTTATATAAAAATTCGGCATCTTTTGATGGAAGATTAGGAGTAAATCTTTTGTCAGTCTCCAATTGCTTTGAGAACCCCAACTTATCTGGATAAATACCAGTCTTCATCCCTGCTAGCCAAGCTACCCCTAAGGCGGTCGTTTCAAGAAACTTTGGACGATCGACTGGTGCTTGAATGATGTTAGCTAAATACTGCATAGTCCAATCGGATGCAGCCATACCGCCATCCACTCTTAATACGATATCCTCTTTTGAAGATCTAAAATCTGATTTCATTGCCCTTATGAGATCTAAAGACTGGTAAGCAACACTTTCAAGAGCAGATTTAACTAATTCCTTTGGTCCCGTATTCCTATTTAAACCAAAAATAGCACCTCTTACATCTGGATTCCAATATGGTGCTCCTAACCCGGTGAAGGCAGGAACAAAATAGATTCGTTGATCTTGGTCAGCAGCTGTAGCAAAATCATCACTTTCTTCAGCAGCTCTTAGGAATTTCATTTCATCCCGCAACCACTGTACCACTGCACCTGCCACAAAAATAGATCCTTCCAAAGCATAAGTCGTTTTACCATCAAGTCTGTATGCTATAGTGGTTAACATCTTATTAGTACTCTTAATCATTTGAGCTCCTGTATTAATGAGAGAAAAACAACCGGTCCCATAAGTAGATTTTATCATGCCTGGGTTAAAACAGGCTTGACCCAGCGTAGCCGCCTGCTGATCTCCAGCCACCCCTAGGATTGGAATTCTTGCACCAAAAATACTTTCATCTACTTCACCAAAATTATCCGAACAGTCTAAAACTTTTGGTAGCATGCTCAGTGGGACATCCATTAACTCGCAAATTTCCTCATCCCAATTATTATCCTGGATATTGAACAACATTGTTCTCGCTGCATTAGTGGCGTCTGTGACATGCGAACGACCTCCAGTTAATTTCCAAATCAAATAGGTGTCTACAGTACCAAAAATTAACTCTCTATTTTTTGCTCTAACCATTCCATCTGGAATATTATTCAATAACCAATTAAGCTTTGTAGAAGAAAAATACGGATCTAACAAAAGACCTGTCTTTCTTGTGATCATATCTTCATTAGACTGCTCTTTTAATTCTTTGCAAAATTCACTTGTTCTTCTATCCTGCCACACTATTGCATTTGAAAGGCAATGTCCTGTTTTACGATCCCAGACTAATGTGGTTTCTCTTTGGTTAGTAATTCCTATTCCGGCAACCTTCCCCGCAGAAAGGCCTGATTTTTCCAAAACTTCCTTAAATGTCAGTACTGTAGTGTTCCATAGATCATTAGGGTCGTGTTCCACCCATCCTGATTTAGGAAAATATTGTTTAAATTCTCTCTGGGATACGCTTACTGCCTTCATATTTCTATCAAATAAGATAGACCTAGTTGAAGTGGTTCCTTGATCAATTGCGACTATGTAAGACATTATTGCTTCTCCAATTTTTATACTAGTTATATTGAGCGATAGTCTTGAAACCATTCAGATAATTTTTTTTCTTGCTTTTTAGTAAATCTCAGGCCTAACTTTGTTCTTCTCCAAAGTATGTCTTCCTCACAACTAGCAAACTCATTCTCAATTAACCACTTAACTTCTGTTTCAGTCAATGAATGACCAAAATCGACGCCCAGATCTTCCTTAGTCTCGGAAGCTCCTAGTAACCCGTCGCAAAGAGTGCCATAATTATTTATCAATCTGGTTGACCATTTTTCGTCCAAGAACGAATACTTTTCTCGCAGCTCTTTAATAAGACAAGCTTTTTTATGTAGTTTAAAGTTTCCCCCTGGAAGCGGTTTTTCTGAGGTCCAAGATTCTCGCATATTTGGAAAATAAGACCTCATTCTGAAAAGTGCATTTTCTGCTAATTTGCGATATGTCGTTAATTTTCCACCATAAACAGTCAGAATGGGCAGCTCATTAATTAATTCCACATGTAGCATGTAATCACGAGTAATGGAGGACATTGAACCTCGGTCATCAGTTAAATTTTTGTAAAGTGATCTAACTCCCGAATAGCTCCAAACAATGTTTTCCAAGTCTAAATTCGAATTAAAATATCTATTAGCGAATTCAATCAAATATTTCTTCTCTTCTTTTGAACAAGTTGGCTCCCGAGATATATCATCATGGGGCTTCTCTGTAGTTCCAATTAGAGTGAAATCCTCCTGAAATGGAATTACAAAAATAATCCTTCCATCTTCTCCCAAAAGAAAATATGAATTTTTATGTTCAAACATTTTCTTGACGACAATATGGCTACCTTTCACCAAGTGAATTGAGGTATTATCTTTTGAAGCATTATTGTTAAAAGTATTTACCCATGGTCCTGCTGCATTTACAATTGAATATGAAAAAAAGTCGTGAGTAATTCCTGCTTTATTCTCGGTCGTAACTTTCCAATATTTTTCCTCTCTTTTTATGTTCTTTACCTTTGTATAAGTTAAAACATGTGCACCTCTTTTTTTTGCATCAACGGCATTAAGTATTACCAGTCTTGCATCTTCAACCCAACAATCTGAAAAGACAAATGCAGAAGAGAACTTATTCCTTAAAATAGTACCTAGATTGGAATCCTTGGCTGTTATAGTTTTGGTCCCTGGCAGAATAGTACGACCTCCCAAATTATCGTAGATGAATAGTCCCAACCTGATGATAATTTTCTGAAACATAGCTTTTGGGGCTGGAAGCACGAAACGCATCGGCCAACAAATGTGTGGCATGTTTCTAAGAAGTACTTCTCGCTCTTTCAAGGATTCTCTAACTAATCTAAAATCAAGATACCTTAAATAGCGAAGTCCTCCATGAATTAGTTTAGTCGATGCTGAGGAAGTTCCACTTCCGAGATCATTCATTTCTGCTAAACAAACCTTTAATCCCCTTCCTGTCGCATCTCTTGCAATGCCACATCCATTGATCCCCCCGCCTATCACAAAAACATCATATATAGTTTCTTTTCTTTTCATGTTTCTTCTTCGAATTATTAAATCTGATTGAGCCTTGAAGCGTTATAGCTTATCAAGTCCAAGTATTCAAAATTGATTTTAAACAATACTAAAATTCGAACTAATAAATTTTATGGCGTAAAACGTTTAAGAGACTAAGACCATTTACTACAAATGAATATGAATCTTTCCCTAGAGGTTTGAAAACATGAGAATAGCCGTAATTGGTGCTGGATTAGCTGGCAGACAACACATTGAAGTGATAAAAAGAAATAAAACGTGTAAGCTGGATTTTATTGTAGATCCAAGTGATGAAAGCATAGAATTCTGCAGAAAGAATGACTTTTCACATTTTCCTAATATTGCAAAAGCACTAGCAACTCGAGAGCCTGATGGGGCCATAATAGCTACCCCAAACTCACTGCATTTGGAACATGCTTTGGATTTCATTGACCGGGAAATACCCATTCTTGTGGAGAAACCACTCTCATCAAATTTCGAAAGTGCTCTATCTATCGTACAATATGCTAAGAAGAAAAATGTTGATCTATTAACCGGTCATCACCGCAGGCACAATAAAATAATAACGAAGGCAAAAAATACAATTGATTCAGGCCAATTAGGACGTTTAGTTTCCAGCCATTCTATGTGTTGGCTTTTTAAGCCTGATGATTATTTTAATTCCTGGCGTAACAGTGTTAGTGGAGGACCTGTTCTTATAAACTTAACTCATGACATAGACCTAATGCGATATCTGATTGGAGAAATAGAGAGTGTTCACAGTTTCGAATCAAATACTAATAGAAAAGGGGAAGTAGAAGATTCGGCTGTAGTGAACCTCAGATATGAAAATGGAACCATTGGGACATTATCTATTTCAGATACGATCGTTGCACCGTGGAGCTGGGAAAATACTTCCGGTGAAAATCCTGTTTATCCAAATCAAAAAGAATCCTGCTATTGGATTGGTGGGACTCATGGTTCTCTAGAGTTACCTCAATTGAAGTCATGGGAAAGCCTGAATGAAAGAAGTTGGTGGAAACCTATTTACTCTAATCAAAGTCCAACAGACAAAAGTATAAATCAACCTTTGTCCGCACAATTGGACAATTTTATATCAGTGGTGCAAGGTAAAGAAGAACCGGTTTGCTCTGGAAAGGATGGATTGAAAACTTTATTGGTTGTCGAAGCTATTAAATTGTCAGCCAGAATTGGAAAAGCTGTGGAGCCAAAGAAAATTCAGAGTTGAAATTATTTTTGGGAAGCCTTATTCGGGTCACCAAAATAATATAAGATCCAAAAGTTAAAAAATCATTCAAAAAAGGAAAATGACTGAACAGCTTGCAAATATCATCCAAATCATTTTTGCTGACCTAATTTTGTCAGGAGATAACGCCCTGATTATTGGAATGGCAGCCTCGGGCTTACCACCAGAACTTAGGAAAAAAGCGATTTTCCTAGGCATGGCGCTAGCGGCTTTTTTCAGGATATTCTTTGCAGCTATAGCATCCCTTTTGTTGAATATCCCAGGTATTTTATTCTTTGGTGGATTACTTTTGTTTTTAGTTTGTTGGCGATTTTACAAGGAACTTAAGGGAAAATTAAGTGACCAAAAAGAAGGATCCTCTGATCAAAGAACATATCAAGGATCTCCTACCAAACAGCTATTCAGCGCATTGGTAACAATCACTTTAGCTGATGTTTCAATGTCGATAGATAATGTTGTAGCGGTGGCTGCTATAGCAAGAGAAGACACCACTCTTTTGATTTTTGGTTTAGTTTTGGCTATAATGTTTATGGCCTTTTTTGCAACAATTATTATGAATGTACTGACTAGATACTCATGGTTATCGTGGCTTGGTTTGTTTTTTTTAGTCTATTTGTCTACCCAAATGGTTTTAGATGGCTTTCCAGAATTTTTCGGATTACTGACATCAATATAGAATTTTTCTTAACACATCCAACCCTCATATTTTCACCATTTACGAGTTCTAATCTAGACAGGTCGTGACTTTAAAGAAATCTGTCTAATGGAGAATAATCAATTATCGCTAATTTACCGCGCTCTACCTTCTCTCCATGCTATGATCATTCCTCCCAGGACTATACCCAAAATACCGGGAAACAATCTATCGAAGGGCCATTCCATAAAGAATATCCACCCAAGGGCAAAAGATATTGGCAAAGCAAAATACTCGAAAGATGCTATTATGCTTGGTTCTGTTATACGGTAACCAGAGATCAATAATATGACTCCCACTCCACCGGATATCCCCATAGCTGCCAAAAGAAATAAATCGGTGATGGACTCTATGAAACTAAAAGAAAACGTTACAAGTGCTATAAAAATAGTAGCTATTAATGTTGTCATTTGAGCATACAACTGTATCTTCGCGGTATGCACTTCCTTTGGAAATAATTTTACCAATACACCGGCAAGAGCATACCCAAATGCCGCACCTAAAGGAAGTAAGGCATCATAAGTAAAAATATCCGACCCGGGCCTAATGATAATGACAACACCAAAAAAACCCATCGCTACAGCTGACCACCTCCAAGGTCCCACAACATTTCCAAGTATAACAATGGATAGTGCTGTCAAGAATATAGGGCTGGCAAAAGCCAGTGTAGTAGCCGTCGCAAATTCAAGTTTCATGAGCGAAAGGTAAAAGAAAAATTGAGCAAAAACGATACTTAAACCTCTGCTTATCGATATGACCTTATCTCTTAAATTAAATCGCCCGCTATCCTTTTTAAACCCAAAAGAATAAAACAAAAAAACTAGAACCGGTAACAAACCGAAACCATTTCGGGCTACAGCATATTGCAGGACAGAATATTTTTCACCCATAAACTTGATGATCACTCCCATAATATCCAAAAGAAAAAGTCCTAAAAGTACAAGTAGTATTGCTTTTGTTAAAGAAGCCTCGTTCTTCTTTCTTGATTTCAGATATTTAACCATAGTCCTTTCTAAAGGAATATTTTGAAAACTACCAAATAAATTTGACTACATGACTTTTCCCATTCTATCATTCCCGAACTCAAGGCCCTAATAGGATGGGTTAAACCTTAAAAATTTATAGACTTCTGATAGTGAAACCAAATCAAGAGATTACATATGAGCCCTATTGGTGGCTCCATGCAAAACCTTCCCCAATTCAAGAAAGAGATTGGCAATCAAATGCTGATGTTGTTGTTGTTGGCTCAGGATATACGGGTTTAAGCGCAGCTTTAACTCTTTTATATGCAAACCTTAAAGTAGTCATCATCGATTCCGAAATGCCTGGTTATGGTGCTTCTAGCAGAAATGGAGGAATAACGAGCGGCAAAATTAAACCAAGTTTCAAGGTTTTGAAAAAAAGATTTGGATTGGATTTAGCAAAACGACTCATAGAAGAAGGTACTACAGCGCGAAATGATCTCTATAATTTCATAAAAAATGAAAAAATAGAATGCGACTTGGAAAACAATGGAATGTTGGTAGGTGCTACCAGCCAAAAAGCTTTTGATAACCAAAAGCGTGAAGCCGAAGAATTATTTGAATCCGTTGGTTCAAAAACAGCTATTGTGGAGAAACAAGATATTCAAACCTTCATCAATAGCCCTAAATACATCGGTGGAAACTTTGATAAGGACATTGGATCAATTCATCCAGCCAAACTAGTTTCATCAATGACAAAGCTAGTTTCAGAAAAAAATGGTTTTGTTTTTAGTAGGTCTAAATTTCTCGGTGCTGAAAAACAAAACAACCTTTTTAAGGTAAGCACAGAAAGAGGAACAATAATAGCAAAACACCTTATTATGGCAACTAATGCCTACACAGATAAAAATATACCTTGGCTAAGAAAAAGGTTGGTGCCTGTGATCTCTGAAATGATTGCCACGGATTCCATTGGAGAAAATAGGGTCAAGAGCTTGATGCCAAAACTTAGCACTTTTGGTGAAGCCCTTAATGTATTCTATTACTTTAGGCCATCGCCGGATCGTACAAGAATACTTATTGGTGGTAGGAGAGTTCGGTATGGAAATGAAAATCGTTCCTATAAGCTCAATAATGGTCTCTTAAACATTTTTCCTGATTTGAAAGGGACCTTAATATCAAATCACTGGCATGGCTATGTCACTTTTCCTCTTGATCAGTTACCAAAACTGGTCATGCATGATGGAATAATTCATGCTGCAGGGTATTGTGGTTCAGGTACAGTTTGGGCAAGATGGATGGGAAAAAAAGCAGCCGAGATAATTTTAAATCTTGAAAGTAAAAGTGCTTTTTACAATATTCCTTTCAAAAAAATACCTTTCTATAATGGCCATCCTTGGTTTCTCCCAGTAGCATTAGAATATTACAAACTTCAAGACTGGTGGGTAAATTCTAGAGAAGGCTAAGATCGTAGGATTAGTTTTCAAGAATTGGTGACATTTCAGCTGTATGATAGAACTTAACCTCAACTTTATATTTCATAAGGAACCTTGAGACCCAATCTCCAAGCCCACAACAACCAAAACCTTCATATTCATTCCCCCTTAAATACTTAATACAAGAAAACTAGAAGATAATATTGATAATTAGAGTGCCTTATCATATCTTCACTTTAGAAGATAATAATTGGATAGAGGTAGTAATATGGCAGCACTTTTAGATACAGTAGATCCTGACGGTTTATTAGAATACTCGGTCGTATTCACCGATCGTTCATTGAATCACATGTCAAAGAAGTTCCAAGGCGTGATGTGTGACATATCTACTATGTTAAAAGAGATCTATCATGGTGACGCTGTGGCATTAGTGCCAGGAGGTGGTACTTATGGAATGGAAGCCGTCGCACGGCAAGTAGCCATAGACAAACACGCTTTGGTTATAAGAAATGGGTGGTTTTCATATAGGTGGAGTCAAATTTTTGAAAGCGGTAATTTCACTAAGAAAACAACCATTATCAAGGCCCGACAGACAGGAAATAAAGGTTGGTCACCGTTTGCACCGGCACCTATTGAAGAAATCACAAAGAAAATTTACGACACCTCTCCTGATGTAGTTTTTGCTCCACATGTTGAAACTTCTGCAGGTGTTATAATGCCCGATGAATATCTTAAGGCAATTTCCAAAGCTTGCCACGATGTTGGTGCCCTATTCATCCTAGATTGCATAGCATCAGGATGTGCATGGGTAGACATGCAAGCTACAGGTGTAGACATATTAATTTCTGCACCGCAAAAAGGTTGGTCATCTACCCCATCGGCCGGCGTAGTCATGATGAACAATCGTGCTGTTGAAGTAGTTGAGAGTTCGAACTCAAACAGCTTCGCTATTGATCTCAAGAAATGGCACTCAATCATGAAAACTTATGAATCTGGAGGGCATGCCTATCATACCACCATGCCTACTGATTCTTTATGCCACTTTAGAGACACCATGTCGGAAACAAAAGAATACGGTTTTAATAAGCTGTTTCAAAATCAATGGGAACTAGGCAACGGTGTTAGAAAAATGCTGCAAGGGAAAGGAATTAAATCAGTTGCTGCTGAAGGTTTTCAAGCACCTGGAGTAGTGGTTAGCTATACAAATGATGATAAAATACAAAACGGAATTAAATTTCGAGATTTGGGGATACAGATAGCAGCCGGAGTTCCACTAATGTGCGACGAACCAAAGGATTTTTCTTCCTTTAGAATAGGTCTTTTTGGTTTAGATAAACTATATCATATCGATCAAAGCCTCGAAAAACTCCAAAAGGCCTTTGACAAGGTTTTTTAAAAAATATCATTTATTTTGATCTAATATTATAATTTAACTAGAACAAAGTGTATCTTTTTATGCTATAGGTAGTTGTCATGAATTCACCTGATGTCATCATAGTAGGTGCAGGAATAACCGGTTGCGCCGCAGCATTTGAGCTATCAAAAGGCAATCTGAAAATTGAAGTTATTGAAAAATACAAACCTGGTTCTATGGCATCTGGCTGGACACTTGCTGGAGTAAGGCAATCTGGTAGACATTCTGCAGAAATACCCCTAGCAAAATATTCAGTCCAAGAATGGCCTAATTTAGTGGGAATACTGGGCAGTGAAACCGGATATACCCAAAAGGGTAACTTACGTTTAGCAAGAAATGAAGAGGAAGAAATAATAATTAGGAATCTTGTGAGAGATCAAAAAAAGGCAGGATTGGATATCACATATTTAAAGGAAAACAAAGATATTCAAGAAATTGCACCAGCCTTATCTAAGAAAGTGCTTGCTGCCTCTTTTTGTTCTACCGATGGACATGCCGAACCTCTAAAAACCGTTCAAGCTTACAAAATGGCAGCCGAAAGAAATGGTGTCATTTTTTCTAGCAATGAAGAAGTCTTAGAAATCAATGTAAAGAATAACCGTGTCAGGTCAGTAAGAACCTCTAAAAGGAATGTTGATACCCAAACATGTATTTTAGCAAATGGTATACATTGTAATTCCCTACTAGAAAATCTAGGTATCAAAATTCCGTTAGACGTGCCAATAGTTACAGTAATTCAAACAGAGAAGACTGCAAAAATACTCAAACCAGTGATTGGGGTTGCTAATGCAAATCTGGCAATGCGACAAGAATTAAATGGTTGTTTTCGAATTACTAGCGGAGCTCAGAAATGGGGCGGCAAACTAGAAGAAAAAGACAAAATGCCCTACGCCGTAACCTCTTTAGAAAAAATACATTTTACTATAGCGCGCGCGATAGAGGTTATTCCAAACCTTAGTCAATGCTCAATAAAGTCTTTTTGGGGAGGTTTGATAGATTTAACTCCGGATGCACTACCTGTAATAGATCAAATTGAAGAATATGAAGGTTTAATTGTAGCTTCAGGTTTTTCTGGCCATGGATTTGGTATAGCTCCAGCCATTGGAGGTATTTTGGCAGACCTTACGATGAAGGCCCCCCCTAGATTACCCATTGATCCTTTTTCTCTTTATAGATTCAAAAAAAATGATAACTTGAAAGAAGAAGAAAATGAGCCCACTCTTCATGGATAACTAAATACATTCATAATATTTAAAAAGTGCAAGCCACAATATTAACATCTTTTTTTCTGAGAGACACACTATGATAAAGACACCATATTTATTATTCTTAGGAGACGCTCCTGATCAACTGGCTGCTAAGGTCGGTCAAGGAATCAAAGACTGGAGACCAGATATTTGTCTTGGACAAATAAGGTTGCCTGGTTGTAAAGCAGACTTAGGGCTCCGTGATTATACACTTGAAGAAGCAAAAAATTCAGGAGCAAGAACATTAATAGTTGGGGTTGCCAACAGGGGAGGAAAATTTTCTCCAACCTGGAAAGAAACCTTGTGTCAGGCCCTAGATTTAAAATTTGATATCGCTTCAGGCTTGCACAACTTACTATCGAATGAAAAAGATTTCAAAGAGTTAGCAAGTTTAAACCAGTGCAATTTGTTTGACGTTCGTGTAACATCGGAAAACTTTCCCATAGCAAATGGTAAAAAAAGATCTGGCAAGAGGTGTTTGACTATAGGAACCGATTGCTCCATAGGGAAAATGTACTCCACTTTGGCAATAGAACGAGAGATGCTTTCTAGAAGAATGAAAGCCACATTTAGGGCTACTGGCCAAACAGGCATTCTAATAAGTGGAAGTGGAATACCTCTTGATGCAATAGTAGCAGATTTTATGGCTGGAGCTGTAGAAACCCTGACACCGGACGCTGATCATGATCATTGGGATCTCATAGAAGGTCAAGGATCTCTTTTTCATGTTTCATATTCTGGTGTGACCATGGCCCTAATTCACGGCGGTCAACCTGACCATCTAATACTATGCCATGAACCCACGAGAACACATATGAGAGGCTTACCACACTACAGCATACCGACGCTAGAAGCTCTTTATGAAACTGCACTACCTCTCGCAAGAATAGGTAATCCGGACTGTAAAATATCTGGTATCTGTGTAAATACTAAGAATACTAATGAGGTTGAAGGAAAAGCCTTGATAAAAGAAATAGAAAGTACTTTCCAATTACCCACCGTAGATCCTTTTAAAGATGGCACAAAGAAAATTGTTGATAATCTCCTAAAAAATTAACTAAAGGATCAATTGTGCATCTAAGTGTAGAAAAAAACTCTTTCAAACTTAAAAAAATGTTTACTATTTCCAGGGGTTCTAGAACTTCTGCTGACGTCCTCACAGTGATCATTAGAGATAAGGGTTTCAAAGGTTGGGCTGAATGCGTTCCTTATAAAAGATATAATGAAAGTTTGGAAACTGTTATCAAACAAATCGAATCCATTAAATTACCTACCAGTATCGGTCAATTACAAGAATCATTAGGATCTGGGGCTGCTAGAAATGCGGTAGATTGTGCTCTATGGGATCTAAAAGCAAAAACAACAGGAACTCCTGTATGGAAACTATTGGGCATAGAGGAACCTAAACCATCTATAACAGTTTATACGATTTCATTAGATACCCCAGAAAACATGGAGAAGGAAGCCCGACACAAAAAAAATTACCCCATACTTAAAGTAAAATTAGGTGGTTCAAACGATGAAAACTGTATAAGAGCTGTTAGAAAGGGATCTCCAAAAGCGAGAATAATTGTAGATGCCAATGAAGCGTGGACACCTGAAATATATATTTACTTAGGACCAGTATTTAAGAACCTTGGGGTAGAATTGGTGGAACAACCTTTTCCGGCAGGCAAAGATTCCATCCTTAGGAGTTTAGATCGAATATTACCGGTTTGTGCAGACGAAAGCTGTCATGGCTTAGAAAGTTTGAATCATTTATTAGGCCTCTATGATTTTGTAAATATTAAATTAGATAAGACTGGTGGATTAACAGAAGCAATCAAAGTTTTAAAATCAGCTAAAGAAAAAGGCTTTAAAATTATGCTAGGCTGTATGGTAGGATCTTCTCTAGCAATGGCCCCTGCCATGTTACTCGCCCACATGTGTGATTTCGTTGATCTTGATGGACCTTTGCTCCTTGATGAAGATAGACCAAATCCATTAATCTATGAAAATCATCTGGCTTTTCCTCCCAAATCTAATCTTTGGGGTCATTAAGTATTTCAAAAATTATTGGTGCATTATTTCATTCATGCTGGTTAAAAAATGCATGACCTCATCCTTAGAATTATAATGACACATAGAAACCCTAACGCAAGATTCCAAACCCAATGGCTCAAGAATATTTGCTGAGTAATGATCAGACTTTCTGACATGCGTTCTGAGACCCCGTGAATTTAACTCCTTGACTAAAAAATCTGAAGGAAACTGTGGTATGGCAAAAGAAACCAAGCCTTCTCGAAGTTTATTTTCAAGGCCACCAATAATGTTAATGTTAGGATAGTGAGACAATCCCTTTACATTATCTTTGCCATACAACATTGTTTTTACAAGTTCCTGTTCTTGTTGCTTAATAAATTTTGATGCATGAGCAAATTTTTCACGGCGGGTTGAAACATTAGAAACCCTTGATCCCAGCCACTCAAAATAATTAACAACATCAGAAAAAGTAGCATATGAACCAACATCTCTGGTTCCAAGATCCCAGTTTTCTTCTGGACCTTTCATTAGATTTTCATGAGGTAAATTCCTCAATCTATCTGAAATCCATGCTAACCCATAGCCGTGTCGAGAAAAAACTTTATATGGAGAAATGACATAACCATCTATAGGGTAATCGCAAATATTTATGTCTCCATGCGGAGCATGTTGTATGCCATCAACAATGATAAAACAATCTGGACTGATACTTTTTATCCCTTGGGTAAGCTCCTTAATTTCCACACCAATGCCTGTGACGGGTGATGTATGAACGATTGTTGCTACACCTACATCCAGAGTAATTTTTGAAAGATATTGATCTATCTTTACCGAACCAGATTCCTTACAATGTGGAACAAGTCTAAGTTCCTTTGAAGCATACGCTGCCCATTTTGTTGAAGCTGATCGAGAGGCTGGGTGCTCAAGAGTACTACCAACTACTGTCCCCTTGTCAGAGGCCAAAATTGCAGCGCGTATTAACCTAAATAGCAACTCCGTTCCACTTTCTCCAATTAATATACTTCCTTTTTCCGTGTTAAAAAATTCCAAAGCATCTGCTTTAGATTTTTTTATGAGATCCATTACCCCTTGGGAGCCCCTGTTATCTCTTCCTTGATTATCTGGAATAGCTGCTAAATCACCGGAACGCTTAGCTACTGATTTAAGAGTTAGTGAACCGCCAGCATTTTCAAAAAATATTCTCTCACCTGAGAAAGGACACCTATCAACGTGACAAAACTTATTCCTAATTTCCTGTAAAAGATCTTTTGGATACATTTGTTTATCCTGTCCCCCAATATTTCATATTCCATTTAGTTTATATGGTTATATAGTTTATCACTCATGTATCTTTTACATGACAATTAAAGTTTTGTGTGTGTAATTATGAAAAAAATAATATGTTTTTCTGAAAGGCAATTCAAACACAAAAAAAAATAACATAAAACAATGCGAATTGTTTAATAAGGTTTTAAAGAATGAGGGTATCTTTAAACCGATAGGAAAAATGTACGTGTTGTTGACTTTATCAGGAGATGATCTTGCCTAAACTGAGATGGCTATAGAAAAAGCATCTTTAGCACTAGCCAATTAATGCTTAGAATATTTTCCTTGGTATCTAAGGCTTATAGGCTGTCACAATCCAAGCACTAAAATGCATCTCAACACCTCTTGTCGTTACATAATCAACGAAACATTTTTCTAATGAATCAATGACTTTGCTTTTAACCGGCTCTTCTGAATCTTCAAAAGGTACTGACATAGGCCCCATTCTGCTTAAGAAATCAGCTGCTTCCTTTATGCTTTTCCCAACAATATTAGTTACAGAATAATTTTCGATCGAGATCTCATTCCAGCCAGCATCACAAAGAACTTCATTTAAATATAAGGGATCTTCAAACGCGAAGGGTCCAGGATCTCTCGGAGCAGCTTTTGGAGGCAATTCTAAGAAATTGCTAGCTATATTAGTTGAGACTTCTATCCAATCATTAGCTGAGCGATCAGCCCAGCAAACGAAAGCAAGTCTTCCCCCAGATTTTAGGCCTTTAAGAATGTTAGAAAATGCTGCCACTGGATCATCAAAAAACATCACACCAAAACGACTGAAAATTGCATCATAACTATCCCCTATGAAACAATAATTTTGAGCATCAGCAAGTAAAAATTCAATATTCTTGATTGAATTTTCTTTTGCATTTTGTTTCGCATATTCAAGAATTGGTTTGGAAATATCCATGCCTATAACTGAACCTTTCCCACCTACTAAACCTGCCAGTTTAAGGCTGGTTGTAGCCGTTCCACATCCGATATCAATTACATTCTCTCCTTTTTTGGGTGCTAAAACCTTTAAAGCTTCATCTCCCAAGGGTCCAAACATGTCATCAATTCTTGGTCCTAAAGATACCCACAGTTTTCCTTTCTTATGATTCCAAAATTCTTTTTGATCTAGGTTTATTTCTCTCATCTAAATTCAGTCCTTGTTTGAAAGACCCAAGCAATATTTGGGAAATTAAAGATCTAATTCCATTTCCATTACATATTGTAAAGCACCAAAAATATTTTCGAAGCTCCCCTTATTATAGTTATTTTACTACATTGGAAAATAGTTTAATTAATGGATGAGTGGGTAGGAGCATAAAATGGAATTGCATCTCTTTAGGCACGGTGAAACAGATTGGAATGAAGCTGGTAGATTTCAGGGTCAAGATGAATCTAGACTGACAGAAAAAGGAGTTTTGCAAGCTCAGAAACTAGGAAAAAAAATAGAAAGCATAAAATTTGATAGGATATACTGTAGCCCTAGCTTGCGGACCAGACAAACTGCATCTTATATGTGGCCAAATTTTTCGAATGACATAAAGTATCTGGATTCTTTAGTGGAAATAAATTTAGGAACTTTAGAAGGACAACTTTATAAGGATGTAGAAAAAAATGATCCCTCATCTCATGATCATTTCTTCCATAAGCCCCATTTATTTAATTTAAAAGGTGCAGAAACATTTGCAAAACTGACCAACCGGGCAATATATGCTATCACGGAAATTTCCATTCAGAATATAAATAAAACGATTGCAATTGTAAGTCATGGGGCTTTCATTAAGGCTTTTATGACAAAAATAGATGGCAAAGAGATACATCAAATATGGGACCCCCCTTACATGGATAATTGTGCCCATAATATCATAGTCTTAAAAAATGATAATTCTTTTCAAATCACCCAAATTGCTGATGTCAAAAGAAAAAGTTGAAAGATATATCTAACTAGAAAATGATACATAACAATTTCCATAATATCTTTCTAAAATTAGTATTTCATCACTTTATTAATGCTTCTCGAGAAAATTATTTTCTCTGATCAAGACGTCTCTGAAAACTTTACAAAGATCAAACTAGTTTGTATTTTTCTTAAAAAGTAATTGGAGTAGCAAAGGTTTTTCTACCATGATGAAAGCAGATATTAGCAGCTCTAGATCTTTTATGACACTACAAACAAACGAAGGATCTTTCAGGTTTCATGCAATTTGGCTCCGCGATAATGCATTGGATGAAAATGCAAGGGATCCCAGAAACGGACAAAGGCTCATTACCTTACAGGATATTCCTAAAGACATAAGATTAGATTCTGTAATTATTGAAGATAATGAAATCCTCTGCACCTTTAGTCCAGAAAATAAAATCATCCGATATTCCATAAAGTGGTTATTAAATCATACTTATGATAATCAAAAAAATAGTGATAGGATTAGGCTAGAATCTGAAAGCATCCTTTGGGATAAGGAACTTCAAAAAGAAATTCCAAAATGCAACATTTCTGAGCTAGAAAGTAATTCTATTTCATTACAAAAATGGCTTTTTGATATCCACAGATACGGGTTTGCTAAAGTAAATGGAATGTCTGGAATACCTGATGAAATTTTCAGGATAGTTGACTTATTTGGTTATGTGCGCGAAACAAATTATGGTCGCCATTTTGAGGTTCGTACTGAAGTGAATCCAGTTAATCTTGCATACACAAGATTAGCTCTTCAAGCCCACACTGATAATCCTTATCGAGATCCTGTACCAACCCTACAGATTTTATCTTGTGTTGAAAATTCAACAGAGGGTGGAGAGAGTATGGTTGTGGATGGGTATAAGATCGCTATGGACATTTATTCTGAAGATCCAGAAGGTTTTTCCTGCCTTGCAAAGTTTCCTGCACGTTTTTCCTATGATGGGTCAAAAGAAGTATCACTGAAGGCTAAGAAGCCCATGATAGAATTGAGTCCAGATAATGAACTCAGATGCATCCGCTTTAACTCCCGCTCCACCGCACCACTTGTTGATGTTCCATTCAACTTTATGGAAAAATATTATGAGGCCTATAGGAGGTTTGCAGAACTTGTTGACATAACCCAAAATCAGGTCGCATTTAAACTAAAACCAGGGGAAGCTTTTATAGTTGACAATACTCGTGTACTTCACTCTAGAAAAGGATATTCAGGATCTGGAAAACGATGGTTACAAGGATGCTATGCGGATAAGGATAGCCTCTTATCAAAATTGAGAAGTTTGGAAAATCTAAATGTTGGATGAAAAATTCAAGAAACTTACCAAAGAAAATATTGTTAGCTTTCTAGCACATATTTTTGAAGAGCTTGGAGATGAAGAGTATCTTGGAGAACCCGTGACAATGGCTCAACATATGTTACAAGGTGCAACACTTGCCGAAAAAGAAGGCTTCTCTGAGAATGTAATCGTTGCTGCATTACTGCATGACATTGGTCATTTCACAAGTGAATTTGGAACTTTTAGTATGTCTGACCAAGCCGACAAATATCATGAGGAAGCCGGAGCTAAGGTTTTAGAATCTTTCTTTCCAAGTATAGTGATTGACTGCGTTAAATATCACGTAGCAGCAAAGAGATATTTGTGTGCAACTTCTCCTACTTATTTTAAGAAACTGTCTAATGCTTCCGTGCATTCTTTAAATTTGCAAGGGGGACCCATGTCTAAAGTAGAGATAAAGGAATTCAGAAAAAATCCTAATTTAGATCAAATTGTGCAAGTT
The DNA here is from genome assembly GCA_029243395.1 of Paracoccaceae bacterium. Taxonomy (GTDB): domain Bacteria; phylum Pseudomonadota; class Alphaproteobacteria; order Rhodobacterales; family Rhodobacteraceae; genus CACIIZ01. Next base: position 119,346 of record JAQWSE010000008.1, read on the forward strand.
AGATATTTAGATGATGCTGGAAAAGATCCCAATATGGCTATTACAGATTTCTGGCATTTTGCTCCCATGATAAGAAGGGTGATAGAAAATCATCTCAACAATTTGAAAAATTAGAGCCTAAGAGCTGCCGTTCATTACCCGGGCGGTGATTCGATAAAAGGTTATTTGAAATTTATAAAGTCGAGCTTTTCATACGTTCAATTTTTAACTTACTTCGAAAAATCAACCAGTAATCACCAATCAGAATGCTACATTGTGGATCTGAAGTGTGCTAACCAAGAGAGCTCCATTGCAAATATACTTTAATTTTTACACTCATTTTTGTACAATAATTTTTTTTCAGAAAAAGTAATTATATATAAAATTGATAAGAGCCTTGAAAACATTAGAAAAAATGATTTATCGTTAAAGAACGACCTGTGGATAAATCTGGGGATATTTCTGGCCAAGAATAATCAGATGTTTTCTTACTAGTTTACGGGGAAATAAACTGGAATTTGCGGAAAAAATATAACCATTTGTTTTCATTAGATTTTTTTAAGTTTTCCTGTGATTTCATTTTTCTTTTTGGGAAGTTGTTAAAAATTAGGTTAAAAATATCACAGAAAGCTTTTTGTGCATAAAGTCAGTTAGTTATGACAAGTAATGCATATAAAAAAGGAAGTTTGAGGATATATTTTGTCGACATCCTTGCTTAGTTTTTGCTACTACTAATTGCGAATTGAGAAGGTCCTTTATGCTATTAGCAATAGATGTTGGAAATACAAATACGGTATTTGCTATTTTTGACAAACACAAGAAATTAGCGGAATGGCGATGTTCTACTTTAGAAGAGAGAACAGCAGATGAATATTTTGTGTGGCTCAAATCTCTCATGGAACTGGAAAATCATAAAACTTCATTTATTAAGGCAGTGATCTTGAGCTCAGTCGTACCTCAAGTCGGTTTTAATCTTAGGATATTCTCAGACCGATACTTCAACTCCAGACCACTAGTAGTGGGAAAGGCAGACTGCAATTTACCGATTAGAGTCAGAGTTGATGAAGGCACTAATGTTGGTGCCGATAGATTAGTTAATACTGTAGCAGCCTTTGAAAAATATGGTGGCAACATTATAATTATAGACTTTGGTACCGCGACTACCTTTGACGTAGTAGGTGAAGAAGGAGCTTACCTAGGCGGCGCTATCGCTCCTGGGGTAAAAACTTCTGTTAAAGCATTACATAAAACAGCAGCAGCCTTACCTTACGTAGATGTTAGTACCCCAGAAAGCGTAATAGGAAAGAATACCAAAGACTGCATACAGTCCGGGGTTTTTTGGGGGTACATTGGTTTGATAGAAGGACTTATAAGTAAGATTCGAAAGGAGAGAGCTATAAAAATGGAAACTGTTGCCACCGGAGGATTGGCTCCTCTTTTCGGTAGGGAAACAAATATTTTTGATCATATTGATCTCGATCTTACAATGCACGGCATGAGAGTAATTTATGAATATAATCAGAATTGATAGTTTAACGCTCAAAATCATATCCCTTTAGAAATGGCACCGAATCAATTGCAAGTACAAAATTAATAATTTCATGTTGTTGGAAAACAAAATTGGGTAAAGAAAAAAAAATAACACTAATTATTGGTGGTGGTATAGCTGCCTACAAAAGTCTGGAATTAATTAGACTTCTGCAAAATGCACACATTGATGTTATCCCAATACTAACAAAAAGTGCGGAAAATTTTGTAACTACCTTGTCCCTTGCTGCAATATCTAGAAAGAAAGTTTATTCTCATTTATTTGATTTGAATGATGAAACTGAAATGGACCACATACAACTGTCTAGAGTGTCTGATTTAATTGTAGTAGCTCCAGCTACTGCTAATTTAATTAGTAAAATGGCAAATGGTTTAGCTGATGACCTGGCTTCAACGCTGATCCTGGCCACAGACAAGAAAGTCTTGATAGCACCATCAATGAATGTACGAATGTGGAACAAGCCAGCAACACTTTCCAATGTAAAAAAACTAAAAGAATACGGCTTTCTTTTTATAGGTCCTAATACAGGAGACATGGCCTGCGGAGAATTTGGTCTAGGACGTATGGCCGAACCTTCCGAAATAAAAGATAAAATAATGGCAAGCTTCCAGGAAAATTATTTGCTCAAAAAGAAAATTCTTGTGACTTCTGGACCCACAGTAGAACGAATTGATCCTATTAGATTTATTTCAAATAACTCAAGTGGCCTGCAAGGAACCGCCATTGCCAATGCCCTGGTAAATCTTGGTGCAGAAGTTGTTTTTGTAACAGGACCGACAAATATCTCTCATCCCATAGGAGCAAAAATCATTCCTATTGAATCAGCTAAAGACATGTATAAAGCTGTTTTCTCCAATGGACCTTATGATGTAGCTATTTGTGCAGCGGCAGTTTCAGATTGGCATGTTCAAAATGATAGCAGTAGAAAAATTAAGAAAAAGGATACCAACAGTAATCCTCATATAGCCTTAAAAGAAAATCCTGATATACTTGCCGATCTTTCAAAATCTAAAAACAGACCTGGTTTAGTAATAGGATTTGCAGCAGAAACAGAACAACTAACAAAGAATGCTAAAGAAAAATTAATATTCAAAGGATGTGATTTGATCGTCGCGAACAAGATTGAGAAAAAGTCCTCAATTTTTGGCACCAAAACCAATGAAGTAACCATCATAACTAGTGATTATATGGAAAAATGGCCTAAAATGACCAAAACTGAGATCGGTGAAAAATTAGGGCAATTAATTGTGAAATATTGTCATTAATTAATCGGCTACTAATAAAATCTCTATTTTTTTCACTTTTTACTATCATTTATAGATTTTTCTGTCATGGTGTGGGTGGGGGAACGTATTTTGTTTCAAAGCACTTCAGAAGAATCTGAAAAGCTATCTCTTGCTATATTTGCTCTTAGCGAGGTTGCTACAAAGAATATTCCAGCTGAAAAAGTCTGCTTTCAAAATGAGCTGGATGTATTTTGTAATGCTATTTTATCACGAGATGATGAATTTCAGACTGAATTCATAAATGATTTGTGCCATAAGCATAACTCAACAGATCCCATTCTTGAGCAATTTATTCCTGAGGTCGCGGGACGCCTCGGTCAAATGTGGAAAGATGACAGAATTTCATTTTTAGATGTGTCCTTCGGAGTTGATAGGCTTCAAAAGCTGGTTCGCATTTACGAAAAAAAATACCTAGGCCCTCTTTATCAAGATTATAAAGGACCTCCTGTCCTTTTGATCTTACCCCAATCAGAGACCCATAGCCTAGGAATAATCACCGCATCAATTATTATGAAAAAAAATGGTGTGAATCCGTTCTTAGCCTTAGGTTATTCTCAAAAAAAACTACTGGACTTGATAAATTCAATTGACTTTCAATTGTTTGGGTTATCTGCATCCTGTTGTAATAGTTTAGATGAATGTATCCAGATTGGTAAAAAATTAAGGAAAATTCTTAACCCTGATATCCCCTTAGTACTAGGTTATAGTCTTCAAGATTCAATCTATAAACCAGAAATTAAGAAGATATTCACTAAGATCACGAGAGATCCTTTAGAAGCTATCCGTCTGATAAAATAAACTATGATTTCTATCTAGGTTAATTAGGAATATTGCGTTGATTGATCTTTATACATGGTCAACACCGAATGGCCGCAAAGTATCTATTTTTCTTGAGGAGTTAGGAGTTGATTATACAGTTTTTCCTATTGATATTGGCAAAGGTGATCAATTTTCTGATGAATTTCAGAAGGTTTCAATCGATCATAAAATACCCGTAATCTATGATCATGAAAACCAAAGGTCCATAAGAGAAAGTGGTACTATTTTAATTTATCTTGCCGAGAAATTTGGTAAGTTTTTAAGAGCTGACGAATACCGTTGGGATACTTTGCAATGGCTTATGTGGCAAATGAGCGCTGTCGGTCCCATGTTTGGCCAGGCTCATCATTTCTTATATTACAATCCAGGCCGCTCGACTTACTCAGAAGAAAGATTTAAGAATGAAGTTAAGAGACTGTATAGGCTTTTAAACAAAAAGTTAGAGAATTTTGATTATGTTTCTGGTCCTGGGAAAGGTGAATACTCTATTGCTGACATAGCATTATGGCCTTGGGTATCAAGATACCAACGCCAAGGCATAACCTTAAATGATTACCCTGAAGTTTATCGTTGGTATAAGGAGATTTACCAAAGACCTGCCGTGCAAAAAGGTTACAACATTCCGCATTTTGAAGCCGAAATTCCTACCTAACTGATAAAACTCTTTTTCGAACTTTGGGAAACAATAACCCCTATTCCTATAATGACGGCACCTAAGAACTGAGAATTGTTCCATGCCCCTCCTAAAGCAACCACAATCAACATCACATAAAACGGTGTGGCATTTAAATGTATTGACGCGAGTCCTAACCCTATTTGTCTTATTCCTGAAATCCAAAAAAACTGGGATATTGCCATTCCAAATATAGCGTATATCATCAACTGACCTAATTCGATTTCAGACATGTCAAATATTGAACCAGGTTGGAGTTGATCAGTATAACTCATCACTACAAATGCTGGGAACATAAAACAACATGAACCCGTCATACATATAGTGGTTTGTCCTAATGTTGACAGATCGGGAAAATCAATAACATTGGCCCTTGAAGCCCAAGAAAAGAATATAACTGCTAATAATGCACAAAGAACTCCCCAAGATACATTTATCATATTTTCAGATCCTAAAATGACCACAGTTCCACCTATAACAGCTATGCTCACTCCAAAAACAAACTCTTTATTGAGCTTTCTTTTGTCCAGTAGAACCTCCAGAAATCCAGAAACAGCAGGAAATAATCCACTAACTATTGTTACAGTTATGGGATCAGAAAAAACCTGGCCATATAGTAATAGAAGGCTTCCAAAACCAAAGCCAATTCCACCCACAAAGATGCCCCAAATCCAATTGGCTCCTAGTAATGTTTTTAGTCCGTCAAAATAAATCCAGATGGGTATTAATAATGAGACTACCATAATATGTCTAAGGAAGTTTAAATAAACCGGATGCCATCCAGCATTTAAGAGAGACTCAACTGCAACAAACCCTGATGCAAACAAAATCATCGACATCATACATGTGAGGTTAGATTTTAGTTTTGATTTTTCAGTAGAAAACTGTTCTGACATAATCAGTTCTCCTCATTTGTTTAACCCTATCTATTTCGTCTAAATCAGACACTAAAACTATTTCTAGTTCTTTTTTGAAGACAATTTCGCCGTTAGTGACACCACACTCATTCATGTGCAAGAGAAAAAATGACTTGAAATCTAATGGCATAATAAAACTAGACGCCGTAGAGTACCTTAATGACAACTGCAACATTTCTAATCATAATCTTTGCTGCTATATTACACGCTAGCTGGAATGCCTTAGTTAAAGGTGGGTCAGATAAACGTCTGCAAATGACCGCTATTGCTCTAGGGCATTTGCCCTTTGCTCCGCTTGCTATTTACTGGTCACCAGCTCTTGATTTTGCTTGCTTGCCAAACCTTATTTTGGGAGCTGTGTTTCACTTTGGATATCAATATTACTTAGTAGAATCATATAAGAAGGGTGATTTATCCCAAGTTTATCCAATAGCCAGAGCTTCAGCACCTTTAATAGTGACCTTAATCAGTCTTTTGATCCTAGATGTTAATCTTGGGGTTTCAGAACTCATAGGTGTCGCCTTGATCGCTTCGGGCTTAGTGGCAACCAGTGGTCTACATAGCAAAAAAGTTCCCAGCGCAGCAGTAAAAAGTGCCCTAATTACTGGGTGCTTTATAGCCGCCTATTCCTTGACAGATGGATATGGGGGAAGAATAGGTGGTAGTCCCGTAGCTTTTTATGGTTGGTTAGCAATAATCAATGGTTCCGTTTGGCTAGTCTATATTCTTTTGGTATCCCCAACTTCAATTCCTAAAATGTTTGGCTCAGCAAAATGGGTTTTTTTAGGAGGTGGGTTTGCATCTTTCCTGGCCTATTCATCAATTATGTATGCATTTTCTCAAGCCCCTATTGCCATAGTCATGGCCTTACGAGAAACATCCATTATCTTTGCCCTGTTACTCGGCATCTTTTTTCTAAAGGAAAAAATCACCTGCTCAAAATTAGTTGGGACAGGACTAACGCTCTTAGGAATAATTATATTACGTTTACAAATTCTTGGCTGATCTTAGTAACTAGAAATCTACTTCTTTAAAAATTAATAAATAATGCTAATAGTCTTTTTTTCAATTCTATTGGACCTCTAATTTTCTGATCGATGCCAGCAAATTAAACATGCAAATTTCCACTCTTAATTTTTATTTATTAGGGATTACAGGATTTTACTTGAGATTTAATCTAACCATCCCGAAATTACCCTACTCTTTAATATCAGATAGAATCTAATATAATAAACAAGAACCCAGAAAGTATGGCTGCTGCCGGCACAGTAATAATCCAAGCAGCTATTATTGTAAGAAAATGTGAACGTCTAACAAGCTTACGATAAACGCGTTTTTCAGATTTTGCTTTATTTTCTTCTTGTTCTTTCAAAGCAATAATTTCTTTACTGCTGGAGGTGAAACGCCAATGAAACTCCCTGAAAAAACCCACTCCGAAAATTGCCCCCAATGCTATATGAGTAGAACTTACTGGGAGAGCCAACCAAGAAGCAATTATAACAGTGATTGCTGCTGAAAGAGCCACGCAATATGCACGTAGGGGATTAAGTTTTGTTATTTGTTCACCTACTCTTCGGATCAATTTAGGACCAAACAATAGCAAACCAAAAGAAAGACCAAACGCACCAATTGCCATTACCCATATGGGTATTGAAACCTTTGATACAACTTCCCCTTCACCTACAGTGTGAACGATAGCCGCTAAAGGTCCTACAGCGTTTGCAACATCATTCGCACCATGGGCAAATGATAATAAAGCAGCCGCAAACACTAAAGGAACCTTAAAAAGCGTTCGAACAGATTTCTTAGTATTATCCATCCCCTCTGATTGTTTTCGAATTAGTGGATGAACTATAAAATAGCATATGCCTAGTGTTGCTAGACCTATAAACAATGCCATCTGCAAATCTATTTTAATGACTTTTTTAACACCTTTTAAGAATAGGTAAGTTGCAAAAGCTCCGGCCATTATGGCAATCAATAAAGGCACCCATCTTCTCGCAGCCCTAATCTTATCATTCTGATCCGAAACCTTAGATTTAATAAACCACAAAAATAATGCTGCAATGAGTGCACCAAGAACTGGAGAAATAACCCAACTAGCTGCAATTTGACCCATCTTTGGCCAGTTCACTGCAGCCATACCAGCAGCAGCCAATCCTGCACCAACAACCCCTCCAACTATAGAATGCGTTGTGGATACAGGGGCACCAAGCCAAGTAGCGAGATTAATCCAGATTGCCGCAGACAATAAAGCTGCAAACATTGCCCAAACAAACGTAGAAGGATCAGAAACAAAACTAGGATCAATAATACCTTTAGATATAGTTCCCACTACATCACCACCGGCAATTAATGCTCCTGCACTTTCAAAAATAGCTGCTATAATAAGCGCACCAAACATTGAAAGAGCATTTGATCCCACAGCTGGGCCTACATTATTTGCAACATCATTTGCACCAATATTCAGTGCCATGTAAGCTCCGATAGCTGCTGCAGCTATAATGATAACACTTTCTGAATTCCAACCTAGTATTAGACTCACTGATAGACCCGCTAACACTATGAAAGCTAATCCCAGAGATGGTGCCAAGAATTGCTGCTTGGTTTCCTTTGCAGCTTTCTCAAAAAAAGTTCTTGTTTTGAGGTCCCTATCGAGAGCCTTATTAATGCGGGCTTTTTTTACCATTGAAATTCTTTCCTAAAATTCAATTTTTTCCTGACAAATTTTTAATTTAATCAACAATTGAACATGATATATCACAGCTTTGTAACAGTTTTATGACAAACCATTTCTTAATAATGTCTACACAGAATAATACTTTCTTTCCCACAATCATAACCAAATTGGATTTGACCAAGCTCTCCTACCAAATTGATCAATTACAACAACTCTAATCCAAGGGCTGTTCCTACAGCGCACCAGCGTTATTTCATTAAATTCATTATTCTGACATTCTATATATTGGGACGTGGTTGCCTTTCCACATAAAACCAATCTTTCGATAGGGGAGGATCTAACCAAAATCTTATCATTTTCATGCCTCAGATCATGAATTTCTGGACCCTGCGAAGAATAATAATTGCCAGCTTTTAAACTAGAAAGCAGGGCATCCGGTGAGTTTTCCAGTGCCTTAACCATTACCCACCCTCTAAAAAAATCCCTTTTCTTAAAATGAGCGTCGTCTGCAGCAGTGATGTTACATCGTCTGTCTCTATCTAATAGCGTATCTAAAAGTGTGAATCCATCTCCACGCTCTTGCATAGCAGATCCATGGTTATAACATTCAACGGCATGAAAATTATCTATTGAAAGTGCATCTTCCAAAACAAGACCTGACCACTGAGGATGAGCTATTGATAGAAAAGCACCTGTATCAATGCATCTTTTTGCCAAATCATTTGCCGTCTCCATTCCCGGTAAAGCAGAAAAGTCAGGTGTTTTAGGTGGCTTAAAATTCAATGGCAACCCAACAGCAACCAAATGCCAAAGTTCACCATTTAACATCGATCCTGAATGTACCTCTGCCCCAATCAAAGTAGTGAAGTTTTGATTTCGAAATTCTTTTGTATCAACGATAGGATAGTCATAGCGACCCACAAGGTGGTCTATCAGCGAAATAAAATCGTACCCAGCATTTTCATATCTTTTGCACACTTCAGAGGGGCTCAGGATGCCATCGGATTTATTAGAATGAGTATGAAGGTTGCCTTTAAAAAATCTACCTTCCATAGAAAATGCTTCCGGTTGCATGAGCTCTCCTTATCACAAAATTAGTCAGAAATTAGGGCTAGGTCTTCAATTAGGTGCCCTAATATCGGAGTAATATTAGAATTACAATCCAAAAACTATTTTATCATATGTACATCAATATAAACCAGTCTTAATACACTGCAACGCTGGTCTGGGTCGTTCAGGATTAGTAGCCGCAGTGGTATGCAAGGAACTAAAAATACCAAATGTAATTGATTTTGTGCGATCTTATAGAAAAGGGACGATAGAGACTGAAGAGCAGGAAATATTTATAAATAATTGGAAATTAATGACAGGATTTTCCCAAGGCCTTTAGACGCCAGTAGTTATATGGTAAAGGAGTTAAGAAACCCGCTATTAGCATTATGGGTATTACCCAAATGACTAATTTAGCTTCTCCCACAAGAATAAAATCTACTAGATTCATACTCACTTCCATACTGACCATAGATATCAGAGACATTCCAAGGCTTGTTTTAATTGCATCGCTTAATGGCATTTGACGACATAGAATTATGGTTTCCAGTATTACTGAAGTAATAATACCGTTAATAATTGCTAAGGAAAAGATTGCCAAAGGTGGCCAAGGGGTTTCAGTAAATTGAAAGAATGCTATTGTGCCAAAATCACCAATAGCGCAACCTATCAAACACCATAAAGTATTATAGCTGGCGGTCATCCAGGTTTTTTTACATTTCCAAGAGAAATCTGACTTAATAGAAGCTGAAATCATTTGACCCAAACCCTTTCACTGTCTTATATAAAGTCTCCCGTAAGTGGAAGGTCAAGAGGTTTTAAAAATGAATATAGGTACCGCTGCCAAGAAATCCGGGCTGTCTGTAAAAACAGTCCGTTTTTATTCAAATATTGGGCTTATTTCGCCTGATAAAAGTTCTGATTCAAACTATAGAATTTACTCAATTCAAGATGTAGAAAAATTATTATTTGTTGGTAAAGCAAGAAAATTTGATTTTTCTATCGAAGAGTGTCGTGAGTTACTGAGTCTTTACGAAAATAAAGACAGACCGAGCAGTGAAGTGAAGAAAATCACCCTTAAGAAAATTAAAGAAATAGAACAAAGAATGGCAGAATTAGACTCCCTCAGGACCGAACTCAAAAGAGTTTCAAAAAACTGTAGTGGCGATCAAAGACCTGATTGCCCTATTATCGGTTTTCTAGCTGAAAAAAATAGGAGTTAAGAATTATAGAAGTTATATCCCCTCTAAAACGATAAAATTTCCTACTGAATTCTCTAACCTAATCTTTGCTACTTCCTTGTATTCAGGACTTTCCAGCCATTCTCTTACAATTTTCATACTAGAAAACTTAATCAAAACAATCCTTGTGGGTTTCCATAGGTCATCTAGCACAACATCCATTTTGCCCCCCCTAGTAAGATACTGACCACCGAACTTCTCGATTAAAGGTTTAGCAAGACCTTTATATCTCTCATAATTTTCAGAGTTCGTGATCTTCACATCTACCAAAACATAAGCTGGTTTTTCATCTGACATTTCAAGCCTCGATTTTCTTTTGTTGCAAAGTATTTTGTCTAAATCTATTTTGCTATCTATACATTAGAATTCAACAAGATTCTTTTATTTCGTAACCTTTATTTTTAAACAACATATAAACACATGATAGACCTCCGAAGCGACACTGTTACAAAACCATCTCAGGGTATGAAAAAAGCTATGTATGATGCCGAGGTAGGTGATGATTGTTATGGTGATGATCCCACAATTAATGAATTAGAGCATGAAGTAGCCCAACTAATAGGCACAGAAAAAGCTGTATTCATGACGAGCGGAACCCAAAGCAATTTGTCTGCAGTTTTATCTCATTGCGGAAGAGGCGAAGAAATAATCGTGGGTTTTCCTTATCATATAGCCCAGGACGAAGCAGCCGGAGCCTCGGTCCTTGGCGGAGTTGCCATGACGACACTTGAAGTGAATGATGATGGATCAGTTCCAGAAGGTTCTATTAAAAAAGCTGTTAAACCAGACGATTTACATTGCCCTATTTCAAAACTTTTTTGTATGGAAAATACATCTTCTGGAAAAGCTATAGAAATAAGAAAATTGCAAACAAACAGGTCAGAAGCAAAAGAGCTTGGTCTCAACGTTCATTTAGATGGCGCTAGGTTTTTCAATGCTGTAGAAGAACTCAGATGTAACCCAAAAGATTTGGCTGGCTGCGCAGATAGTGTATCTATTTGTTTTTCTAAAGGTCTGGGTGCCCCAGCGGGTTCAATACTTTGCTTTCCTAAAGATTTGGAAAAAAAAGTGCGAAGACAAAGAAAAATACTTGGTGGAGCCTTGAGACAGGCTGGTGTTCTTGGTGCAGCATGTAGGTATGCTTTAAAAAACAATATTAAGAGACTTAAAGAAGATCATGAAAGAGCGCAGTATCTGGCAAAAGCACTAAATCCATATAACAAAAACCAAAATGATTCAGAGTTACAAAACCAAACCAACATGGTCTTTTTCGAACCTCTCGAAAATAGCAATAAGGACCTGGTTTCATTTCTTAAGCAAAGAAGAATTCTAATCTCTAAGCCCGAACCTAAAACTAGGTTGGTCATGCACTTAGATATTTCTGATGAAATTTTAAATACAGTTATTAAAGCTATTAAGGAATTCTATAATAATTGATCCAAAGAAAGTTTATAAAAGATCTAATTCATTTTGAATTGCTTTGCTGACCCCTCTTAATTCGGCTAAACCTTTCATTCTACCCAACAACGGATATCCAGGATGTGTGTTACGTTCGCCATCACTTAAAATCTCGTGCCCATGATCTGGACGAAAAATAATTTCATGAGAATTTACATCAGCCAACTTTCTTTTTTTCTCCTCCTTTAATAATACTTTAATAAGCTCAACCATATTTACATCTCCCTTTAAGTGGGAGGATTCCTGAAAAGAACCATCCGGTTCTTTTTTGACATTACGTAAATGTGCAAAATGAATGCGTTCCGAAAAACTCGATGCTATTTTGACCACATCATTATTTGGATGTGCACCAAGTGATCCACTACATAAAGTTAAACCGTTCTCTAAAACAGGAACAGAATCAAGAGCAAATGATATATCTTCTTTGGTAGAAACGACCCTTGGTATACCGAAAACATCCCACGGTGGATCATCCGGATGTACGCACATTCTGATTCCACAATCAGTTGCAGTGGGTATTATTTCCCTCAGGAAATTTTGATAATTCATCCTTAAATCTTCATGTATAAAACCTTCATAATTTTTCAGCACTTCCCTAAGTGTTTCAGTTGAATAACGTGCGTAGGAACCCGGAAGTCCTGCCATTATATTTCTTAAGATTTTATCAAAATATTTTTGATCTGATTTCTTAAATAATTCCTCTGCATTTTTTAATACCTCTTCACTATAACTTTCTTTAGCTTCCTTTCTTTTAAGGACAAAAACATCAAAAGCAGCCATTTCGGCCATAGAAAATCTCAATGCACTTCCTCCAGTATCTGCAGGTGCATCAAGATTAGTTCTTGTCCAATCAAGTAGTGGCATGAAATTATAACAAACAATTCCAACCCCACATTTAGCTAAATTTTCCAGAGACTTCCTGTAATTATTGAACAAATAAGACGTATTGCCTCGACCCAATTTAATGTCTTCATGTACAGGCAGGCTTTCAACTACAGACCAAGTTAACCCAGCTGCCTCAACCATAGCCTTTCTTTTTTCTATTTCAGGTAAAGGCCAGATTTCTCCATAAGAAATATCATGGAGTGCCGTCACGACTGAATCTGAACCGGTTTGGTAAATTTCTGTTAAATCAATTTTATCTAATGGTCCAAACCATCGCCAAGACTCTATCATTTTATTCCCCCTGGAATATTCAAAATATCACTCTCATTTGTGTACTTATAATTCGCTATTTTTTTGTTTTAAACTCCTGACATGGTCAAAATTCATTTGATTAGATTAAGTATCAATAAACGCAATAATAATCCGTTTTTTGTTTGAAAATCACTTACTGTTTTGAAAAATAATCCTCACACTTTCCCTCACGATAGACATCAGCCGTACAACAGTGAAGACCTCCTCCAAAAGCGTAGGCATCCCTTAATTCAACTTCAATGACTTCCATTCCTAATTTATCTAATTGTTCTGCCTGATACACTTCTGATTTCTCAACACAAACGGTCTTCGGGTCTAATACTAAGACGTTCATGCTCAGCCAAACCGATGAATAGCAAAGTGCTGGTGGAGAATTATGTGCCGGCGGGGCAGCATCTACAATTTCCCAATTATTTTGAGTGAATAAATTTCTTTGTTCCTCTGGTAAGGGTCTTTTAGGATTGTTTAAAATCAAACCTGGCTTAATGGGAGTAAAAGTAGCATCTATATGAATTGGATATGGATCGCCAGGAAAATTGACTGCATGCACTCTGTGATCAGTGAAATGTCTTCGCAACCATTCTATCCCTTTAAGATTTGTAGTGAAACCATGCTGAACAACTAAATCTTTTCCGAATCTAAGAACATCTGCAGCATCAAACAATGGTTCTTCCTCTGTTGTCACAAAGAACTTTCTTGCTGTCCACTCGAGCCTCTTTTGCTCTCCAATTTTGTCAGAAAGGTAGTCAGAGTGATAATCAGCATCTGTTAAACGCGGTTTAGGTGCAGATTCATGTCGGAAATTTGGATCCTCTTCCCAATAGTGTTTAAGCAAAGGACGATAACTCAAATATTCAAACCATCTGCACCGATAAGACATAGTTGCTTCCAGTATTTCAGATCCAACCGTCAGCAAAACGTCCCTTGGTGGCATGCACCCAAATTGACTTTCGGTACTAAAGTCCGGTGTTGTAACAGGAAGAGAAAAATCTGTCGGGATAGGTCGATCCACTGTTAGACCTCTTCCTTCTAACATAGTGGCAAAGTTGTCTAGAAGCTCATTACCCTTATCAATTGTTTCTTGGGGTCTTTTACCCCATTGCCCTCGCATGTCACTATCTTCTGGAACTTTTCCATCAAGGGCTGGTTCAGGGGGGGGTATGTGGCAATTATCCGCTCTGCCTACAATGGCATGCTTTAATGGATCCCATTCATTCCAACTGTTTACTACAACCTTTTTCTCTTTTGTTGGCATGATGATTAACTCCCCATAGAATAAATTTACTTAGCCTTTTTGAGCTTGAAAATATCTATCGTCAAGAAATTCTGAAATTTTCATAAAAAAGTTTTGATACTTACTGTTGCAAACTCATCTTATAACCTACCCCAAATCTTTAAAATCTTAATCGTAAATGTTTGCTTGTTTTTTTTTAATGGTAAGACTATTGTCCGCATCTGGGATGCTTGTATCTCATTCAAAAAAGCAAAATCATATTTGGGAGGGAAAAATATGATCAAAATGTTAAGATCAGTTGCAGCCGGTGCGGTTCTATCGCTTGGTGCAGCAACAAGCCTATTTTCTGCAGAGTGTATTGCTCCAGCTAACCCTGGTGGTGGTTGGGATTTCACCTGTCGAATGATAACAAAAATCATGTATGACATTGGTGCTGTTGACTCACCTATTCAGGTGACGAATATGGCTGGTGGCGGTGGTGGACTTGCCTATGGTCATGTCGTCAATGAGAGAAATACTGATGATGACCTTATTGTTGCAGCCTCTTCAGCTACTGCAACAAGGCTTGCACAAAATGCCTACTCAGGTATGACATACGACCAAGTACGGTTTCTTGGAGCCATTGGTGCTGATCCAGGCGTCATAGTTGTTGCCGCGGATTCTCCTTACAAAAACTTGAATGATTTGTTAGATGCCGTCATTGCTGATCCTGCTAAGCACGCTTTTGCAGGTGGTTCAGCTGCAGGAGGCTTTGACCATCTGAAAGTTCTTATGGCTTTAGGGAAAAAAGGCTTTACAGACATTTCTAAAGTTAAGTACATCGGTGTAGACGGTGATGCTGATGCTATTACCCAAACTGTAGGTGGATTTACTGCAGCAATGACAGGAGATATATCTGGTGTTGTTGGCTTTATTAAATCAGGCGATGTTAGAGTGCTGGCATCTTTTACAGACGAAAGAATTCCTGGCTTTGAGGATATTCCTACTGCAAAAGAGCAAGGTATAGATGTTGTAGCCGTTAATTGGAGAGGCTTGTACACTCCAAAAGGTGCTTCTGATGCCTCCTACAAAAAATGGACTGATGCTCTAAGAAAAGTTGGGGATTCAGCCGAGTGGGCAGAAGCTATGGCAGCTAACGGATTAGCCCCTTTTAATAAAGTTGGTGCTAACTTTGCAGATTACGTTGTTAGCGTCATGGCAGAAGTCCAAGCTCTTTCAAAAGAACTTGGTGTAATGAAATAGTGTCTGACCGAATATTCGGTTTGATATTAACTGCACTAGCACTGGCATTATTTGCCAGTGCTACGCAACTTGAGTCCCCATTTTTTGCCGACCCAGTGGGACCAAAAACCTTTCCTATTTTGATCGCCGGAGCAGCATTACTTTCCGCATTAGTAATGATTTCTATTCCTGATCAAGAACCTAGCTGGCCAAATTTTATTACCTTAAAAAAATTAGGTTTAGCATTACTAGTCTTAGTGTTTTATGCTCTAACCTTAAAGCCTTTAGGTTTTCTATTACCAACAGCTATAGCCTCTGCAATACTTTCTTATCAAATTTCACCAAAATTGATTGGATCAGCTGCTACAGGTGTAGGCCTTTCAGCAGGCCTTTTCTTTATCTTTAAATTTGGATTAGGACTCAGTTTGTTTCCGTTTCCACGAGTATTATTCGGATAGAAAATATGGAAATAGTCGATAACTTAATCCTTGGTTTTAGTGTGGCTCTAACAATAACCACTTTGAGTCTAGCTATAGCTGGATGCGTTCTTGGAACAATCATAGGCGCTTTGCCGGGCCTAGGGCCTTCAAATGGTGTTGCTATACTAATACCACTTGCCTTTTCACTGGAATTGGATGCAACCCAAGCTCTCGTCCTGATGACTAGTGTTTATTATGGAGCTATGTATGGTGGACGGATTTCCTCAATACTGCTTAATATTCCAGGGGATGAACCTGCCATGATGACTACTCTTGATGGTTATCCTATGGCAAAAAAAGGCCGCGCTGGTGATGCCTTAGTTTTGTCAGGTGTAGCTTCTTTCGTCGGCGCCTTTCTCGCCACTATTGGCCTAATGTTATTAGCACCAATCTTAGCCCGAGTCGCATTTTATTTTGGCCCAGCTGAATATTTTGCCTTATATTTACTCGCTTTTTGTACCCTGGGGGGTATCGGCGCCGAGAACCAAGCAAAGTCTGCCATAGCAGTCTGCCTAGGCCTAGGCATCTCAATGATTGGAGTAGATAACTCAACAGGTATGACAAGATTTACCGGTGGAAATCTTCATCTTTACGATGGGGTTGATTTTCTAGTTGCAATTGTCGGACTCTTTGCAGTGACAGAAATTTTTGTATTCATCGAGAGTAGAGGACGAGATTCAGCCATTGGGGTAAATCTAGGAAAAATAACAATTCCTTTCAAAGACATCTTTGCGACAAGATGGACAATGTTACGGGGAACAATAGTAGGTTTTTTTGCTGGAGTTTTACCAGGAGCTGGGGCTTCTTTGGGTAGCTTTTTAGCCTATATGAGTGAAAAATCGCTTTCTAAGAATCAAGATTCCTTTGGAACTGGAGATGTTCGGGGTGTTGCCGCACCAGAAGCTGGCAACAATGCAGCTGCTGGTGGAGCACTCGTACCCATGTTGACTTTGGGAGTTCCAGGATCAGGAACTACTGCTGTTTTACTGGCCTTATTAATGACACTAAATATTACTCCAGGCCCACTATTATTTAATGAACGACCTGAAGTAGTTTGGGGGTTAATAGCTACGCTTCTCATAGCCAACTTTGTTTTACTAATTTTAAATGTCCCATTGGTGAAATTATTTACAAAAATTCTTCAAGTCCCTGCATCCATATTGTTGCCTGGGGTTGCCATGATATCTTTTGTCGGCATTTATTCTCTTTCTGGTAGTCATTTCGACCTTTTACTCATGACTGGTTTTGGGGTTTTAGGTTTTATATTAAGAAAACTAAAAATACCGGCCGTGCCAGTTATACTAGGAATATTGCTTGGAGGGCATATGGAAGTCAGTCTCCGTAGGGCTATGGTATTATCTAATGGTGATTGGACCTATCTATTTGATTCATATATTTCGATTGGATTATGGATTGCGGCCTTCATAGGTTTTGTAGCTCCAATCTTTTTAAGGTCTTATTTAAAGAAACCAGAATTTCCAGGGTGACCCTATGACAGCTAAAGTTCTAATCCCTTCAGGTGCCTTGGGGATAACTTATAGCAAAACTGCTTTGAAGGACGGTTTAAAGAAAAATCCAGATATTATTGTAATTGACGGTGGCTCTACAGACTCTGGACCAGCTTATTTAGGTCAGGGAATTTCAAAGTATTCTCGATCAACTACTAAAGCAGAATGGAAAACATTAATGGAGGCAAGAGCCTCATTAAAAATTCCTCTTGTTATTGGTAGTGCTGGAACATGCGGAACTAACAGTTCGGTTGATTGGTTTCTTGAAATAACACAAGAACTAGCAAAAGAACTTGGACAGAGACCAAAAATTGCCGTTTTAAGATGCTCTCAATCTAAGACAACAATTAAGGATGCCTTGAAAAAGGGTCTATTGAAACCCCTTCAATATGCGCCCCCAATCACGGAAGAGCGGATTCAAAGTTGTACAAACATTGTTGGTTTGGCAGGCGTTGAACAAATTACAAAGGCTATTAATACTGGAGCGGACATAATAATAGCAGGTCGTTCCACGGATGCTTCTTTGATAGCGAGTTATCCCATTTTAAACGGGGTTGAAGAAGGGATCGCTTGGCACGGGGGTAAAATTGGGGAATGCGGAGCATTTTGCAGTACTAATCCTAAAACAGGTGTGATCTTAATTTCCTTTGAAAAAAAGGGATTCACGGTAGAACCCATGGAGAAAGACGCCCAAGCAACCCCAGATTCAGTCGCGGCTCATATGGTTTACGAAAATTCTGATCCTTTTATTTTGAGAGAACCTGGTGGTTGTTTAGACGTTGAGAGCGCTTTTTATGAAAAAATAAACGAACGCTCTGTGCATGTGACTGGTTCTAAATGGATAGATGAAAAAGAATATTCCATAAAATTGGAGGGCGCTTATGTAGCAGGTTATCAAAATGTTTCCATTGTTTTAATCAGAGACAAAAAATATGTTGAGCATATTGATGCTTGGACAAATCAAATCAAGGAAAAGGCTAAAACCTTGATCTCCCAAACTCTGGGTCTAGAAGCAAAAAATTATCAGATTCAATTCAGACTGATTGGGAAAAATGCGACATTGGGGAACTTAGAAACCAATATAAATGTTTCCTGTGAAATTGGTGTTTTGGGTATCGTGACGGCTCAGAGTCCGAATGACGCCGAAGAAATTGGTAAAATACTTAATCCATTACTTTTGCACCACTCATTATTTGAGAAAGGAGAGCTTCCAACATTTGCTTTTCCCTTTTCACCTCCTTCATTTAATGCTGGTGCTAAATATGAATTCTGCCTTAATCATGCGATTAACTTAAAGGATCCCATGGACATATTTCAATTAGAAGAATATTAAATGAAAACATTAGGCGACATTACTAGAAAAATTAGAAGTAAAAATGCTGGACCTTTTTCTCTTACCATAGATGTTTTCTGTTTTGATCAATACGGATATAATAAAGTAAGAAAAATTCTCACACCTGAAAAAATTTCTGAACTTTATAAGATATCACAAGATGAGATAAAAAAATTTTTAATTCCAAAACTTCACATAATTAAAATCACTATTCCCAGACCCGAAATCCAAGGTTCTTTCTTTGATAGAGATTTGCATGGGGCATCATTCAGTATAATTCTTGAGGAATTAGTCATTCATTGAAGCATAATCTGTTAGAAAAATTGTCTTTTGGCAAAATCATGCATTCATTTTGGTTGGGACCACTCGGAGCTTTATTAGCTTGGTACATTGGTGCACCAGCTCCATTCTTAACGGGACCTACTACAGTTTGCTCAATAGCTGCAGTATTAGGATTAAGATTTTTTGTTCCTGAACCAATTAAGAACTTAAGTTTCGTAATTATTGGATTGACCATGGGATCAAATGTTACACCCGAAAGTTTAATACAAGCATCTAAGTGGCCGTTTAGCATAATTTGTATGCTTGCTTCGGTAATTCTAATCAGCATTTTGGGAAAGCATTTTTTGATTAATTTATTATCAATGGATAAAAAATCTTCCACCCTAGCTTCTTCCCCAGGGCATTTGAGCTTCGTATTAAGTATAAGCAGTGATATCAAGGGAGAAACCGCGCAAATAACCGTCATTCAATCTACCAGGGTACTCACTCTTACATTGTTGACCCCTTTGATAGTAATGTTAACCAATGACAATGTCGTTTTGGGACGGGTGATTAATTCAAACGAGTTAATTCCATTTCTTGATTTGTTTATACTCATGGCAGCTTCTATTCTTTCAGGGTTTTTTATTCAGAAAACGAGAATACCTGCTGCTTATTTAATAGCAGGAATGTGCTGCTCAACACTTAGTAATGGAACGGGCCTAACTTTAGGGGAAGTTCCTCCATTTTTTTCTATCTTAGCATTCGTGATTTTGGGAACATTAATAGGAGCAAGATTTGTATGTGTTAACGTTTTACAGCTACGTTCATCTTTTTTTGGTGGTGTTTTACTGACTCTGATCGGTGCATTCTTTTCTTTGCTTTTTGCTTACATTACCTACAAAACCACTGGCCTAAATTTTGTTGAAACTATAATAGCATTCGCTCCTGGCGGTCTGGAAACCATGGTGGCAATGGGTACATTAATCGAAGCCGATCCAACCTATGTCGCAATTCATCACATAACTAGAATATTTTTCTTAAGTTTTCTTGTACCCTTTTTGATTTATAAGAAAGACCTTCGTTAGGTCACTACTAAGCTAGCCAAATCATGAAGGACCTTTTTATTCCTTTCGGATTGCATTATTTCCATCATTTTTTGTCGATTAATATTAGTAATATTAAGGAAACAAAATGGTCTTTGATTCAGGAAACCAGCGGTCGTATTTTTTTTGGATATTTAGAAAAAGTTCAGAACAAAGAAAATCATTTAGCCAAGCTGCCACTTTTGGCCAAGATTGCTGATCAAACCATGCTTTATCGATAAACGCAAACTGCCTTAAAAATGGGAGTATAGCCATGTCTGCTAAAGAAGGTTGATCCCCAAACAAGAAACTCCCTGCCATTTCTTTCTCTAATTCACTAATAAATTTAGAAGCAATCTCTCTATTTTTAATCGGATCTTCATTTGGGTATCTCGAGTGATACTTGGTTTTATCCAGAGCTAATTTAAAGGGTCCATCATTTTGACTGATAAAGTCATACCCTGACTTTGGCATTCTTAACCATTGAAATGGATCATTTAGCTTCAAAGCCCAAATCATAATGTCTAGACTTTCATCAATGGTTTCATGGTTTGTTACCAAACAAGGTACTGTAGCTGATCTAGACGATTCAAGAAATTCTTGTGGCTTTTCTTTTAGGTAAACCTCTCTTATTTCAACTCTTTGATTAGATGCTAGGAGACTAAGGCGCGCACGCATTGCATATGGACATCTCCTGAATGAATACAAAACTGGATAATCTAACTCTTTCATTTCCATAGACGCTAGGACACCTTTGACTTAAGAATTTTGATCTGAGTATTATAAGCTATCGTTTTATAACTTTTTCTGAATATTGCAAAGATTGAACCATGAAAACAAGAATCACAGAACTTCTCAACATAGAACACCCAATTATTCAAGGTGGTATGCATTATGTAGGTTTTGCTGAATTAGCTGCAGCAGTTTCTGAAGCAGGGGGGCTCGGAACGATAACCGCCCTAACCCAACCAAATCCTGACATGTTAAGTGAGGAGATAACCAAATGCAAAAAGCTTACAAAAAAACCAATTGCTGTGAACTTAACTTTCTTACCAAGTTTAGCCACACCTGATTATCCCAGATACATCGAAGCTATAATTGATGGCGGCGTAAAGATCGTAGAAACAGCAGGGAGAAATCCAGAAAAATATGTGCCTCAATTAAAGGATGCAGAAGTAAAAATTATACACAAATGTACTTCTGTTAGACATGCATTAAAGGCGCAGAAAATTGGCTTAGATGCTATTTCGATTGATGGTTTTGAATGTGGAGGCCACCCCGGAGAAGATGACATTCCAAATATGATCTTAATACCTAGAGCTGCAGAAGAGCTGCAAATTCCTATAATAGCATCTGGTGGCATGGCTGATGGTAGATCCCTAGTAGCTGCCTTATCTTTAGGGGCAGATGGAATCAATATGGGGACAAGAATGATGGTAACTAAAGAGTCTCCAGCTCATCAAAATGTGAAGGAAGCCATTTTAAGGGCAACTGAATTGGATACTGCTCTCATTATGAGAAATTTAAAAAATACTGAGAGAGTCCTAAAAAATAGCGCTGTTGATCATGTTTTAAAAATTGAGAAAGAAAAAGGCAGCAATTTGTCATTTGAAGACATTGCAAATGAAGTGGTTGGTGTTTATCCAAAGGTGATGATTGACGGAAATTCCGATAGCGGTGCTTGGTCCTGTGGAATGGTTGCCGGTTTGATAAGAGACATACCAACTGTCGAGGAACTAATCAAAAGAACCATGTCTGAAGCTTCATCAATCATAAAGAGTCGTTTAAATCAGTTTTAGTAAAACTTTTCTGAATAATCAATAAAACGAATATTAATAATTCAGCCACTACAGTAAGTTATCGATACCAAAACTTGTAAAGAATTCATAGTTTTTCTTTCGAGTAAAGCTATTGCTATATCAATAAAATATTCTAATATCTAACAACGCTTTGTATGAAATTTTAAACCATCACTTAGGGAGGAAATAATGAAAATAATGTATAAGCTTGGCTTGGCAACCGCCTTGCTAGTGAGTGCTCTGTTCTTTGGAGTATCCGCATCCTTTGCTGAGGATTGCCATAGAGGCACTCTAGACGTTGCTTATTGTGATCGAAACATGGACCAAGTCGCCGATTTACCATTAGACCCAAAAGATTGGGTAGACCCAAAACAATTGATTTTTACCTATACACCAGTTGAAGATCCTGCTGTTTATGCCAACATATGGCAACCATTTGTTGACCATCTAGAAAAAGCAATCGATAGAAAAGTAATATTTTTTCCCGTAGAATCGAATGCTGCTCAGCTGGAAGCCATGCGTTCAGGCCGCTTACATGTGGCAGGTTTCAACACTGGATCTAATCCTATAGCCGTTAGTTGTGCTGGCTTTGTACCGTTTGGCATGATGGCATATGACGATGGTTCATTTGGATATGAAATGGAAATAATTGTAAAGGAAGACAGCCCAATACAATCACCTTCAGAAATTAAAGGTAAAACACTAGCTTTTACATCTCCTACTTCTAATTCAGGGTTTAAAGCTCCATCAGCTATTTTAAAAGGTCAATTTGATTTAATTGCTGACAGAGATTTCACACCAACATTTTCTGGTAAGCACGATAATTCGATTCTTGGTGTTTACAATGGTGATTACGAGATTGCGTCTATAGCAAATTCAGTTCTCGAGCGAATGATAAGAAGAGGCGTGATTGAGAAAGGAAAAATAAGATCTGTTTATAAATCACCTACTTTTCCAACCACTGGTTATGGGCATGCTCACAACTTGCATCCTGAGCTAGTAGCAAAATTAAAAACTGCTTTCTGGACTTTTGATTTCGATGTGGATCCTATTTTCAAAAAAGAGTTTGCAAAAGCTGACCGTTTTATTGGCATTCGCCACAAAAATGACTGGGCTGTAATCAGACAAATAGATACAGCAAACGGGGTAAGTTACGATTGTAAATAACCTTTTCATTTGAAAAAATATTGAAACCAGGCTCGCTTTTTGAGCCTGGTTTTATGAAGAAAGCATTAAATGTTAAAATTAGATAATTTGACAAAAAGATATAATACTGGGGACTGGGCCCTTCAGGGCGTTGATTTGACCATTCCGGACGGTCAAGTTCTCGCATTGATAGGGCCTTCAGGTGCTGGAAAATCTACTTTGATAAGGTGCGTCAATCGATTAGTTGAACCAACAAATGGATCGGCAACACTAAATGATGTAAATTTAACCAATCTATCTTCAAGAGCATTAAGAAAATCTCGTAGGAAAATGGGTATGATTTTTCAAGAGTATGCGCTGGTCGAACGGTTAACCGTAATGGAGAATGTTCTCTCTGGCCGATTAGGCTATGTCGGCTTCTGGCGAAGTTATTTTAGGAAATTTCCAAAAACGGATGTTAAAGAAGCATTTCGTCTATTAGACAGAGTCGGCCTTTTGGAAATGGCTGATAAACGCGCCGATGAGCTATCGGGTGGGCAAAGACAAAGAGTAGGAATTTGCAGGGCTTTAATTCAAAACCCAGACCTTCTTTTGGTAGATGAACCAACGGCAAGTCTTGATCCAAAAACCTCACGCCAAATCATGCGACTCATTAATGAACTTTGCGAAGAGGGAGGTCTAACGGCAATAATAAACATCCATGATGTGCTCCTTGCCCAAATGTTTTCTCAAAGAATTGTAGGTTTGGCTCTGGGAAAAGTAGTCTACGATGGAAGTCCTGATGGATTAACACCTGAAGTCTTGACACAGATCTATGGAAAAGAAGACTGGTCAGTAACTATTGAAAAAGTTGATGACGAAGATGAGGACGATTAACCATAATGAATAATCTTCCTGACACTTCCACATATCCAACAATTTGGGATAAACCACCATTTATTAAAAAGGCTTGGCTACGTTGGTCTATCATTGTTGGTGCTACCCTTTATTTGATAGCTGCGTTAACCAGTATGGATATTAATATCCAAAGATTGCTAGAAGGTATCCCTAGAGGACAAAGATTTATTGATTCATTTTTCCCTCCAAATTTTGCTGATAATCGAGGTGTTGTCTGGGAAGGAATTCTCGAAAGTGTTTGGATGGCCATTATTTCTACGGTAGCAGGAATAGCATTATCTATACCCATTGGTTTGGGTGCAGCAAGAAATCTAGCACCCTTATGGGTATACATGTTTTGCAGATTCATCATAGCTGGATCAAGAACATTTCCCGAAATAATCTTGGCTATATTTGCAGTAAAACTGTTTGGCTTTGGACCTTTTGCTGGATTTATCGCTCTAAGCCTCGGGACTATCGGTTTTTTTGCTAAATTGCTGGCCGAAGATATAGAGAATAGTAGCGAAGCTCAGGCAGAAGCGGTTAAGGCTACCGGCGCAAACTGGTTTCAATGGATCAATTATTCCATCCAACCTCAAGTAATGCCCAGAATGATTGGACTTTCTGTCTACAGATTGGATATAAATTTTCGTGAATCGGCTGTGGTAGGCATTGTAGGGGGTGGCGGCATTGGTGCCACTCTGAATACAGCATTTTCCCGATATGAATTTGATACTGCTGCAGCAATTTTACTGGTGATTATATGTATTGTCATGGTTTTAGAATATGCTTCTAGTATTCTTAGAAAATGGGTGCAGTGATGGTTGTATCAAAGGAAAATAATGATCTCATTTGGAAAAGAAGAACCTCCAAAGAACAATGGGTTAACTGGTTTTTTTGGTTATTAGGGATATCGATCGTCCTTTTTGCCTGGAACATTATTTCCGAAAAAACCGTTTGGTTTTTTGTTCAAGACGCTCCTAGGCAAGCTGCTGATATGGGAACTCGCATGGTACCACCCAAATGGTCGTATATTTCTAAACTTGTGAAGCCAGTTTGGGATACTATAAATATTGCAACCTTGGGGACTATTATTGCTATGACCATAGCTATACCTGTTGCTTTTTGTGCTGCACGAAATACTA
Source organism: Paracoccaceae bacterium (assembly GCA_029243395.1). GTDB lineage: Bacteria > Pseudomonadota > Alphaproteobacteria > Rhodobacterales > Rhodobacteraceae > CACIIZ01. The sequence goes on from JAQWSE010000008.1 coordinate 144,282, forward strand.
CTCCTCACAGTCTTGTCAGAATTTTAGCATTATTTATCATTGTATCTTCACGTTCTGTGAACTCCCTGATTTGGGCTCTCATGTTAGTGTTCATACTTGGTCCAGGTATTTTGGCTGGTACCGTAGCGATAGGTTTAAGATCAATTGGTTTTTGTGCAAAATTAATTTACGAATCCATAGAAGAAATAGACCAAAACCAGGTAGAAGCAGTAAAAGCAACAGGTGCCAGTAATTTACAACAAATGGTGTTTGGAATTTTACCACAAGTTTTACCAACTATCGCTGGAGTTGGTATTTACCGTTGGGACATTAATATCAGAGAGTCAACTATATTGGGTTTAGTGGGAGCAGGAGGAATTGGGCTTCAATTAAATGGATCAATTAATACATTAGCCTGGACACAAGTATCCACAATATTACTTGTTATTTTGTTTACAGTATTCGTTTCTGAATGGGTTTCTGCCAAAGTTCGAGGTGCGATAATATAATCTAAAGAGCTCTCATAGAAATGACTATGAATCTTCTTGAGCTTATGATTTAAACTGATTCTCAAAAAATGCCCTGCGTTCACTAAATCAAAAAGTTTAATAATTAAAATGTATTGGGATTTATTTTAAGAATAACTTTTCTTACTTGCCAACTATTGCCACTATATTAGAAGTAGTAACCTCAATGTGTGATATTAAGCATTATATTAGTTGAGTGAAATTTTCATAGGGTTAATCATATTAGGATAAGTTTTACAATTTTTTAGGGTTTTCCACCTCTCAATTAGTCTCTCTCTCACGTATAAAAACGGTACTGATTCCTTAAATCTTTTCGGATTAGAAATATGTTTTTCTACATACATTTTCTCAAAATCAAACATCTGATCAAGCATAGGCCTAATAGTTAAAAGATCTTTTAAAAAAACTTCTTCATTTGCTTCAACATAATCAAAATGAACCCTAAAAGGGTAAAATAAGGTTCGAAGAATAAACTGATCTCGCTCACTAAAAACTTCTCCAACCGCTCTACTAATTGAAGATTTGTCGAAAGGTGCCACTTCTTCCATTGTAACTGTGGTTTCCATTTGATTCCCCCACCATTTTTTTCCTTGGCAAGTCATTTCATAAAGACTTTTTTCCTCTTTGATTCCCATCCATTTACAAAGTTCCCTTACAGTTTTCTTTGGAAAATTCTTTAAGTCCTCTAATCTTATCCCAATCGAACGATTCTTATTAAAAATCAGATTGTCAACTTCAAAAAGCATTGTAATCACAGGATGCAATATTTTCTCATAATTTCCTGCTTCTAAAGAAAGTTTCACCCAAGACTCACAACTTTGAACAGGTTCTCTAACCATCAATATACAGTTAAGATTTGATGCTAACCTAGTAAAATTGAGTTGAGCACAATTACTAGGATTGTGAATGTGGTAAAAAATAATATCTGTTTCTGAATTTTTATAGATAGTCTCGTCATAAGCATCGTGAACTAACTCAAAAAAAGTTAAAGCGTTAAGATTTTCTTGTGAAGAAATGAGTTTTTTTAATTCAACATAAAACCGGTTTTTGTCTAAAGTCAGAACTTCATTCCTTTCTTCACCCAAATTACAAAGCCCTTCAGACTGACCAATATTTGAAATTAACTCTCCCCCAATAGATAAAACGGGACTAGGATTTCTGGCATCAAATAGAACAGGACAACTCTTGACAAAACGCATAGCCATTTCTTTCCATCCCCCAGCAGTGATCTTTTCCCACATGGTATGATCAAAGTACTCACTGAAATAAATGCTTGGAAGTGTTGAGACTTTACTATGGCCATCAATTAGGCTGTGTAAAAGTCCTGTTCCAGCTCTTCCTGTTTGAAAGAGTGCAAAAATTCTCTTTGGTTTATTTACAATTCTCTTGCCGTGATTTGAAAATATATTAGGATTCTTAATACAAAAATTGGCACCTTGCGGCATTTGCGCAATTGCCTTATCCATTGCTTTTTCTGCTTTTAGAGATCCTCGACTCAAATCATATTTTAGAATATCCAAATGCGTTCTTGCTTTCTTATTTGTTAAGAGTTCAAATTTTCTCATTAAATTTTTAAAAGAATTAGAATTTTGATTTTTTAACACATGCAATGGAAACAAAAGGTTGTTCCAACTAGAATGGTGATAGGGATCGAGTCTAATCGTCTTTAAAAAATATTTAACTGAATTTTCAAGAAAACCAATTTTACCAAAAGATACAGCTATATTGTAATGAGCTGCTAAATAATCTGGTTTGATTGCTATTGCCCTTTTATAACTCTGAAGAGCGGTTTCAAAGTCTCCTTTATCTTGCAAAGCTACACCTAAGTTAAAGTGTGAGACAGCAAAGTCTGGTTTAAGCTTGATTGCATTTGTATAACTGGTTATAGCAGCATCAAATTTCTGTAACTTAGTGTTAGCATCACCTGCAATAATATATAGTGCTGTTGTTTCAGGGAAACGTTTGAGTAATTGTGTGGTTTGATCCAATGTCTCCTGAATAGAACCTTGGCTAAACAGATCACATAAACGATGGATTTCGTTATCCAATGTTTCTTGTGTAACAGAATCTAACACTGCAATCTCCAGATATGATAGACTTTAACTGCATGTTCTATGCCAGGCATTTTTATATCACGTCTAAGAAACAATAACCCTGCATTTTCGAATACTATTGACCACCTTCTTCAAAAAAATATTGTGAACACGAATGAAAACCCAAACCTTAAATGAGATTCTCTGGCACAAAAAATGCAGTTCAAATGCTATAAATTAAAGAAGAAAATTAAAACATTAGATTATACTTTACCATATTTCAAATCTTTTGGACTTATCAATGGTTGATACCACCTACCCAAATTTATCAAAAAAAAGGCTTTCACAAGAAAAAGTTCAAGAATTACTTTTACTTTACAACAATAACCAATTTGAAAAAGTTTTATCAAAGATCGAAACTTTGAAAGAGTTGTTTAACAAAACGGCGGAACTATTTAACCTTGAGGGAGCATCTAATGCATCTCTACAAAGGTACATGGCCGCAATAGATAGTTACAAACGAGCTATAGAAATCAAACCTAATTATGACGAAGCCTATAATAATATGGGTAACGCTCTGAAAGGTATGGGAGATATTAAAGGCGCAATAGAAAGTTATAAACAAGCCATAAAAATTAATTCTACTTGTGAGGAAGCTCATTACAATCTGGCTGTATCTCAAAATGAGGTAGGTGAATTTAGCGATGCAGCAAATCATTCTAGACACTTCATTGAACTAAACCCTAACTCTGCTGAGGCTTATTACCTGTTAGGCAATTCCCTAAGTGATAGAGATCTAAAGGCTGCAATACAAAATTGCAAACATGCCTTAAAGATAAGACCCAACTATGTTCAAGCCCATAACGAAATAAGCTATTGTCTAAGGCATTACATTTCTGCTCGCAATAATAACTTACTGGGTGAAATTGAGGCTATTGAAGATCTAATCAAAACAGAACAACAAAAACTTAGAGAAAAAATTGATAAAGATAATTTTTGGTTTGTTGATATTCCGAAGACTTCTTCAACAGCTATTAATGTTTTGTTAGGTCTAAAATTTGGTTGGCCTTTTGGCAAGAACACCTACCTGGATAGTAATGGTAACCACAAAATTCACATTAATCGCAGTATGCTTTTAGCAGATCACACTCCCGCTTTCATAGCAAAACCTCACATTAGTGAAACTCTATGGAATAAAATAGATACATTTGTAGTGGTTAGAAATCCATATCGCTGGTGCTCCTCACTCTGGCATCACACTATGAAATATCACAATCTAGGTGTAAAAACTAATGACTTCGATCAATTCTTAGGAGCTCTTGAGGAGAGATTAAAAGGAAATTTTACCAAGAGAGAAATTTATCCAACAAGTTATAGGCAAACCGATTTTATATTAGATGTTAATGGAAATAGAATCGTAAAATATCTTTTTCATCTTGAAGATAGAGAAGCTATCGATCACTTTCTAAGGTCCAAAGGTGTCTTTGGTTATTCAAAAACCCACCGTATCAAGTTTGGAAATGAAACACAAAGCGCTGATCATCATATTAGGCTTTGTGAAAAAAGAAAGATAGATCGCATATTTGAAAAAGATTTCGAAATTTTAGGATACTGAAAAAGACTGAGTAGCTGCCCTTAAGTTAGAAAACGACCCCAATCCTTAGCCTTTTTAATGATTTGACCGCATTGACAAAATATTAAAGCTTTAGGCCATTTTACCTAGGCTTTTCCCTCAAATCAGAAGCACAGATGATTTATAACAATACAAATGATTGAAATCTTGTAATGATTTCGTCAATAGTATTTTCTACTGACCATATTCCTAAAGTACAGGGGTATGGTCATAATTTTCTGTAGCTAATATATTTTGGCGTCCTCCAAGTTCTCTAATTTTTCTCTCCTGATCTTGAAATGCTTTTTGGTTTACCTTCTGAGGATCTAAAATAGCATTTAATATTTCATATAGTTTTTGAACTATATCAGAATATTTATTATCTAATGCAAGGTCATTTATTTCATATGGATCTTCATTTAAATCAAACAGTTGAGACCTAAAACCTGGATATATAATTGACTTCCAATTCTCATGCCTCAGCATGAACATTCCAGTTTGTGCACCATAGTCGTGAAATTCGGAAATAATAGGTCGTGATAAATTTGGTTTGTCTATTGAATTTAGTAAAGACGACGTATGAGAAGGAAGATTATTTGGTTTTTTAATTGAGACAAGATCCAGGACTGTGGCATAAATATCAATTAAAGATACAGGAGCTTTGCAAATACCTGAAGATATATCTGGCCCAGACATAATAAGTGGTACAGCTGAAGCTTCCTCGAACATAACCATCTTAGTCCAAAAACCTCTATCCCCAAGACATTCCCCATGATCACTTGTAAATAAGATGTTGGTTGTTTCTTCTAGAGAAGTCTTTTTTAAGGTTTCATTTATTTTTCCAACCATTTCATCCACAAAAGTACATAAACCATAATATGAGGCGATCGCGATTTGTCTTGTATCATCTTTAAATGATTCATCATAATCACATGATTTCTTCAAGTTTCTTAAAACTGGATGCTCTAATTCTGGTGGATCTGATGCTTGGCGTGGTTTAGGAAGTTCTTTAGGATTATACAATTCATAGAATTCAGAAGGACAGGTAAGAGGATAATGTGGACGTAGAAAGGATACAAAGAGACACCATCCACCTTGAGGATTCCTTACACCATTTTCGATCAACCATTCTTGAGTAAGTTGACATACTTTTCTATCATAATTTGTGTATGGATCTTCTCCAGGACCTATATTAGCTGCAAAACTTCTTGCATCAAAAAGATCTGTACGTTCCCTAAGAAGACCATGTATCCAGCCCTTACCATCTTTGACATGTAAAGGTAAAATTTCTTTAGTAAAGCCATTAGCCTTTTCATTATTTTTAAAATGCAATTTTCCTATTGAAATTATATCTCTATTATTATCCCTTAGCTCATGATGCCAGCTTCTCAACTGTCCAGAATATGGCATTGCATTTGTCCAACAGCGATTTTCATGAACATATTGCCCAGTGGCTATAGATGCGCGTGCAGGTACGCAAATAGGGGAAGGTGTATAAGCATTTGTAAAAAGCTGCCCAAATTGAGCTAATCTATTAATATTTGGAGTTCTGACATAGGAATTACCATAACAGCTTAGGGTATCTCTTCTAAGTTCATCAGTCATTATTATGATCAAATTATTAGGCAATGATATACACTTGTAATTTTTTTGTTCTTAAATCAGAAGAAGCAGCAGGCTTCTAATTTATACACTGGAAAGTGTAGGGTATGTAAGCTAAATTACTAAATTGGTTCAAAGAAAATCAAGTTAGATCGTTATCTTCTAAAACAATTCCTCTGTTTGCAAAGATCTTCACAGGGGCTTCGTCTTTACTTTTTCTTTCTATCTCCTGCCAAATTGGTTGGCACTTTTTGTATGTTTTTTCATCTTCATATTCAAATATGTATCCCAACCTAAAAGCACCTTCTTTATTCCATACCCTTAAAACTGTAAAACGCAACATGCCTAGGGATTTGAGTTTTGGTAGGTATTCGTCCTTATTGCTCTTCCAGTTATTAAAGTTCATTTCCATCTCTGCTTTTGAAGAAAAATCAGCTGTGCTAAAATTAATAAGCTTTGCTTGGGTCATCAGAAACTCCTTCAAGGCAGTTTTCAAAAACTATACGTCCATTTTTCAGAAAAATTCTATGCTAAGTCTGATTAAATGCCAAACTATTAATTTTCTATTCTCTGAGAAACCTAATCCAACCAATCAGACATCGCTCTGCTTCTTAGAAGTCTGTCCTATTCCAGGATCCATGCTGTTAGTCGGATCACAAATCTCCCAAGGTGTCCTACCGTTTGTCCTACCCTTTTAAATAACAAAAGGTTAACAATCAGAGTTCTTTGGGCTTTTTAAAGAAAGTTGGTGCCGGTGATAGGAAGCACCTTTGATTGTAACCTCAACACTCCTTAAAGATTCTATAAGCATTCTTTAGGATTTCAATGATAAATGTCCTACCCTTTGTCCTTCCCAAAAAGAACAGATACACAGAGACAAAGACCCATTAGGGGGAAAGACCAAAGCAGCCCCTTATAGATCATGCTTTCAGATTTTCTTCTATTTTTGGAGGAGGAGGATCAGTAGTTATCATTCTTAGGGAACGCTAAAGAAAGTGTAGGGAGTGTAAGCTAAAACCTAAAGTCTCTCGTGAAGAGAGTTATATAGAAAAGTTATGGTTTGACCCTACACACCCTACACGTTCCAGTGTATTAGTTAGAAGTCAGCTGCTTCTTCTGATTTGAGAGAAAGGCCTAGGTAGAGTGTCCCTTTATTGGTCTGTTATGAAATAAACTCTATAAACATTTAAATGATTTATTTGGTATGTTTGTTGTAAAAAGATTATATTTGTTGTGCCTGATTATAAGCAAGAAGCCAAAGTTTAAACTTATGAAAGAAAATTTATCTCACAATGGTTATGGATAACATTATAAGCGCACTAGTCAATGAGATCAAAAGCTATAATTCACAAATTGTTTTTAGAGCTCTTGAAATTGGTGCCTTGGATATCGGAGATAAAGAGAAGTTTCATCAAATACTAGAATATTTTCCAGGTTCAGAAATTATTGGTTTTGAAGTAGACGAAAATACCTGTGAAAAACTGAATTCTAAAGCACAAAATGGCATTAAATATTTTCCAAATGCATTAGGCTTGAAAAAGGAAACACGCACATTTTATGAAACAAATGACCCTATGTGCTGTTCTCTATATAAACCAAATGAGCGCCTACTTCGTCTATATAATAACTTTGAGATGTCATATCTCAGAAAAGAAACTAAAATTGACACTATCGATCTGGATACATTAATAGAAGAGACTTCTACTGGTAGTATTGACTTAATAAAGATTGACGTTGAAGGAGCAGAATTAGAAATTTTTAAAGGTGGGGTAAAAACTCTTAAAGACATCACGTTCATCGTTTCGGAGATTGAATTTATTCAGCACCATGATAGTCAACCACTGTTTGGAGAAATTTTCAAATTTCTATCCCAGTCTGGTTTCATGTTCCATAAGTTCTTGGGTATGTCTGGTAGGACTCTTAAGCCACTCATTTTAAATGATGAGCCATTTTTTGCATCCCAACATATTTGGTCAGATGCCGTATTTATTAGAGATATCTTAAAAATCCAAAATTTAACGTCTGATCAACTTCTCAAGTTAAGTGTCTTTTCAGCTTTGTACGAATCCCTTGATCTTACCTATTTCTGCTTGGACCGACACGACAAATCGTTTTCAACTAATTTTAAAAAGATCTTCAAATCTGATTGATAATAAGTTTACATCCCTTTCTTTATACAGCCTATTAAAGTGAAATTTGTTGAACCTTTTTATATTGCATAATTGACGCTAGATCTCCCAAAATGTCCTACCGTTTGTCCTACCCTTTTGAATCACAAAAGGTTAACAATCAGAATTCTTTGGGCTTTTTAAAGAAAGCTGGTGCCGGATAACCCGGAACAAGGTGCCGGATGTTGTTGGAATGAAGTGCCGGATCGCCCGGAATATGCAGATGTTTATATCGTGTCTTGCA
>JAQWSE010000012.1 GCA_029243395.1 Paracoccaceae bacterium
TTCCTTGCATCTTCCAGAAATGTAATAAATCTATGAATACCCAGTTTTCAGTTAGCTTTTCTCCCTTCCTGCGATACATGTCAATGACTCTCATATCACCTGGTATTTCACTTGCAGGCATTCCCATAAAACCTCCTGCTGATCTAAAAATGTTTCCAGGATTTCTAAAGCGTTTAGCTGATGATGGTGGAACGCCACAATATGCCAGACCGATGTGTACGTCAAAGGTTACCTCAAAAGGGCAAGACGAGTTAAAAAAAGATATTCGTAATTTGAAATCAGGCATGGAGGAGCACGGAGCTTCACGAGGTTTTATGAATGCAGCTTCACCTGGTGTAATTTCCTTGTTTCTACAAAATGATTTTTATAATTCTAGAGAAGAATATTTAGCTGCACTGGCTGATGTCATGAGCGACGAGTATGAAACCATTGTGGGCTCTGGTTTGGACTTACAATTAGACTGTCCTGATTTAGCACTCAGTCGTCACATGCTTTTCAATGATCTAACAGATGATGAATTTTTAAAAGTGGCAGATATGCATGTAGAAGCATTGAATAGTGCACTAAAAAATGTCCCACAGGAGAAAGTACGTGTCCATATTTGTTGGGGTAATTACGAGGGTCCGCATTGTTGTGATATAGATATGAACAAAGTTTTTTCTACACTAATGAGGGTTAAAGCGCATTATCTTCTTTTTGAAACATCTAACCCAAGGCATGCTCATGAATGGGTAGTCTTTCGTGATAGAGCTTCAGAGATCCCAGATGATAAAGTTCTTGTTCCTGGCGTAGTCGATACGACAACCAATTTTGTAGAGCATCCCGAATTAGTCAAACAAAGGCTAGAGCGATTTATTAATATTGTTGGCAAAGATAGGGTTTTAGCTGGTTCTGATTGTGGTTTTGGTACTTTTGCTGGATTTGGAGCTGTAGATCCGGATATTGCTTATGCCAAGCTAAAAACATTATCGGAAGGCGCAGCCTTAGTTTAATTAGTATTTTGGACTTTTAAAATCAAATTCAATAATGCCATAGACAAAATTTGTAAAAATTTTTTTGGTTAAAAGAAAGGGCAAGAAATTTTGTGTGCAGCTTATGATTATACCTGCTTTAGTTGTGTAAGTACATGTGCGGATAGTAAGAATGATTCCTTAAGCGTTTTTCAAAATTATAACCTTGGCTCTTAGTGCATATTAGTGAAATTGATGTGGGATACTTTAAAGTTTCTCAAGAGTAATTTTCGTAGTTAACTTTAAACTGCTCGATTAATGTATAATATCGCTTTATGTATAATAAAGTTGTAGATTTGTTCTAGGATTCCTTAAAGTGCTTCACAGTTCCCTTGATATAAACTCTTACTTTATATTGTTTTGTGCTTTTGCACTGGGAGGCATTTTAAAAGGTGCAACTGGTGCTGGCAGTCCTCTGGTAACAATTCCAGTACTTGCTATTTTCTTTGATGCCAAGCTGGCGGTAATATTAATGAGCATACCAAATTTATTTTCAAATAGTGCTCAAATAGTTCAATACAGGCAATCCTCTGTAGACATGGGTTTTTCAGTTAAGTTTGCAGTATATGGGGGAATTGGTTGTATCGGAGGCACTATAGCTCTTGCTTCAGTTGATACGAGGATCATTGAATTTCTTGTCGGCACACTAACTATGCTGTACGTCGTCTTTCGGTTACTCAAAGCAAAAAAAAGCTTGTCATCATCTTTGACGCGTAAATTGCTCCCAACGGTAGGATTGATCGGAGGATTAGTTCAAGGTTCGTGTGGAATTTCCGCGCCAATAGCTTTAAGCTTTCTTAATGCGTTAAATTTAAAACGAGAAAGCTTTATATTTTCTATATCGTGTTTCTTTTTTTCTATGGCTTGTATTCAAATTTTAACGGTATTTGTTTTTGATTTGTTAACGTTAACAATTTTCCTTTTAGGCATCTTGGCATTGATTCCACAAATAAGCTTCATGCCAGTGGGAAATTACTTAATTAAGAGGGTATCAGCACAAATCTTTGATAAAGTGGTGTTGGTCGTTTTAGTAATCTTGTCTGCGAAAATATTTTTTGATTTATTTGCAGTGTCATTTTTCTGAAAGTTTACAAAAATAAATTGGATTAGTTTATCCAACCTATAACTTTAGAATCACTTGTCAGTATAGAAAACTATTGTGACTTTATTTAATTAACTTTGATAATCTAAGGTAAGATTAAGGATGTATTTTTCTTATTTTCTAAGTGAATTCCTTTATTTTATGATTTTGTGTCAAATTATAGTTATAATAATCTTAAAAGGATTTTTTCTTTTTTTCTTGACGCAACGGTGGTTTTTATAGTGATATTCAGATAACGTTTATGCAAACGTTCGCATGGATTTTTTGAGACATCTTGGAATTTAGAGTGTGGAGAACAGATTGGGATGACTAAAAGTGACCCTATTATTGTGGCGAATGATCTAACTATCGCTTACGAACTTCACCGAGAAAGAAAAAAACTAGTAGCTTTACAAAACATCACTTTAGAGGTGGATCCCGGAGAATTTGTAGTCTTAGTTGGTCCTTCTGGTTGCGGTAAAACCAGCTTTATAAATGCGATTTCTGGGTTAGTTCCTAAGGCAAGTGGAAGTGTTACTGTGAGGGGTAGTGAAGTAACTGGTCCTGGACCTGATCGGGCGATGGTATTCCAAGATTATGCGCTGCTTCCGTGGCGAACGGTCGAGTCAAACGTCAGAATGCCATTTGAATTTCAGAACTTGGGTTTATCTGAAGCAGAAAAAAATAAACGCGTAAAGGAATGCCTTGAATTAGTTGATTTGACAGGTTTTGAGAAATCTTACCCATACGAGTTATCCGGAGGTATGAAACAACGAGTAGGAATTGCTCGGGCATTGATAACGAGTCCTGATATCCTACTTGCGGATGAACCTTTTGCGGCTATTGATGCAATGACTCGAGAAGCAATGCAGGCCGAAATGGAGCGGATTGTAATGGAGACGGGTCAAACTTGCGTTTTCATTACGCACTCCATCGATGAGGCAATCTTGCTGGGAGATAGAGTTATTGTTATTTCTTATAGGCCTGGAAAAATAAAAGAAATTGTTCATGTAAATTTTCCCCGACCACGAATGAATAATTCAGATGTTAAAACGTCAAAAGAATATGCAGAACTTCGAGATCATATATGGAATTTAGTGAAAGATGAGGCCTCGCAAACCAATAGAGGAGAGTAAGAATGGCGGCTACAAAAAATAAGTCCCTTCAGCAATTTGATACCGATGATCCAAATCGTATCCAAGATATAGGTTGGACTTTTAAGGAGGTATGGCGTCGCACGCGCGGCACGGTAGTTGTCTCGATAAATCTTATTACTTTCTTCATTTTGTGGGAACTAATAGTGATCTATGGTGATATTAATCCATTATTTTTGCCAAAAGCTTCTGATATGTTTGCAGAGTTGTGGGTTGGTTTGACGACACGAGCTCCGGAAGGAGCAGTATTTTCAGGGAGCATATTAGATCATTTTTTACATAGTTTTAATAATTTAATGTTTGGACTTGCTATCGCTTGTTTAATTGGCATTCCTGGCGGGTTGTTAATGGGGGGAAACAAATATATCGAGTCCATTCTAAGTCCTTACGTATGGGCATTAGCTTCATTGCCAAGAATTGCGCTTGTACCGTTATTCATCTTGTTTCTTGGTTTCACGACAAAAATGCAAGTTACGATAATAGTGATTTCAGCAGTTTTTCCAATTATGATTAATTCTTGGGCCGGTGTTAAAACAACCGAGAAGTCCTTGTTAGCTGCTGCACGCGTTTTTGGGGCAAATAGAGTGCAATTATATGTCAAAGTTGTTTTGCCTTACACATTACCATTTATTATTTCTGGTATCCAACAGGGTATCGGTAGAGGTTTGATTGGGGTTGTTATTGCAGAGTTGTTTGGTGGTTCGAACGGCTTAGGTTACCTCATTCAAAGATCCGCGGACACATTTAATACCGCCATGACTTTCGCTGTTTTGTTACTACTTATTGTGATGTCACTGTCACTAATAAATTTCACAAGATGGTTGGAAGCATACGTGGCTCCGTGGCGAAACGTGAACCATATTTAGCGTGAACTAAATTCACAAATCCATAGGGAGAAAAAAATGGCACTTAAAAAACAAAAAACACAAATATTATTACCTAGGAGAGAAGTCTTACTTTCTGGCTCTCTCGGAGCATTAGGAATGGCAATCGGCGCTTCTGCTTTTTCTTATAAGGGAGCATTCGCTATGGATGCTGCAGCGGTGCAATCTAATGTGAGCAAAATTCGCATGGCTGATTGGAACCCTAATTATGCAGCCCAGTGGTCTTGGAGACTCGCTCAGTTCAAAGGCTTTTTTGAGAGTGGGGGGATAAATGAAATCGAATTTTTCCTTACTGATACATACTTTCCTGGTTTAATTGGAGGCAGTTTAGATGTTGCTCACTCTGATGTTGATATTTTATTCGGATCAGCAGCAGCAAGTGGCGCTCCCCTAAAATTGTTAAGTGTTTATCGAGATAAAGAATGGTGGATAATGGGCGTTGGCAAAGGCATTGACACTTTTGAAGATCTAAAGGGAGGAAAGATATCAGGCGGAGGCCTCGGAGGACGTAACACTTGGATCCAGCGTCAAATCTTAATTGAGAACGGTATTGATCCCGATAAAGATGTTGAAATGGTTCCGATGAAAGGTGGTTCCGATGGTCGCATGAAGGCCATCATTGCCGGAGTTATCCAGGGTGGATCTGTATTTCCACGCCACGAAAAAGGGATAAAGGACAATGGGGGTAAATTCATTTCTGCCTATATTAAGGAAGTTCCGCAGGAAGGATTTATTACAAATATGGAGTGGGGTGCAAAAAATGAAGACGCCTTGTATGCTTGGCAATACGCCGAATTAAAAGCGCGACAATGGCTACACGATCCTGCAAATAAAGATTCAGCTTATGCTGAGATGCGGGCTAAAGGCTTTGACATTCCTCCTGAATTTGAAGCTCAATATGAGACTGAGTTAAACCAGATATGCAAAGATGGCGGATTTACTGAAGCTTCCATGGATAGCTTTGCCCAAGGTGTTAGGGATTTGGGTCAGGTGCCACCAGATTTTGACTGGCGTACTGCGGTTGATTTGCGTTTCTTACATGCAGCTCAAGATGCATTAGGGATTCCACGTAGACCTGCATAAATTTAGAAAAAAGGTCGGGGTCAAAGCATTTTGACCCCGATTTTCTTTGTAGGGATGCTGACACTTCCTTAGAATGAAAGAATAGTTATGGGTATATTAATAGATGGAAAGTGGGACCCAGACGCGAAAGGTATTACAGCTTCGGATGGCAGTTTCGTCAGACCTGAATCCCCTTATCGACATTTCATTACAAGCCCAAAGAGTGGAAGATATCCTGCTGAAAAAAATAGATATAATTTAATTGTTTCTTTTGCCTGTCCGTGGGCGCATAGAAGTTTAATTTATCGATCTATCTTAAACCTAGAGGATTGTATTGATGTATCAGTAGTTAATCCAATTAGCTACCCGAATGGATGGACTTTTGAGAGTTTTAAAGACGTGGTAAACAATACTGGACAAGAGTTAAGGTATTTACGCGATCTTTACCTCTCTATCGATAAAAACTTCACGGGGAAAGTAACTGTACCCGCGTTGTGGGATAAAAAGACCCGAACCATTGTAAACAATGAATCCTCTGAGATTATCAGAATGCTAGATGGTCCGTTTTGTGAACTCTTAGGAGAGAGTAGAGGTAGAATGTTTGGCGGATACCCTCTTCCTGAAATTGATGAAATGAACGAATTTGTATACAAGGGGATCAATAACGGTGTTTATAGAGTGGGTTTTGCAACCAGCCAAAGCGCTTATGAGAATAGTGTTGACCTTCTTTTCAAAACCTTAGATCAGTTAGAGCAAGTTTTGGGAAAATCTGATTTTCTACTAGGAAAAGAAACGTGTGAATGTGATTGGCGTCTTTTGCCCACCTTAATTCGTTTCGATACAGTTTATTATTATCACTTCAAATGTAACCTTAGAAAATTAAAAAGTTACGAAAATTTGTCAAAATATATGGACCGACTTTTAAGTTTTCCTAAAGTTCGTAAGACCGTATTCCAGGATCACATTATTGATCATTATTACTTGTCACATTTAAAGATAAATCCTTTTGGGATCATACCAATTGGAGTAAGAAATCTTGCATAAAATAGGGGTAAAATCATGCTGACTTTATATCATTACGATAGATCGACGGCTGCACAAAGAGTTCGCCTGGGACTTGAGGAAAAGAAAATAGAGTGGCATAGTGAGATCGTGGATACTGCCATGGGAGACGCGAGCAAAAGGCCGGAGGGGTTTCACGAGTTAAACCCAAAAGGCCTTATTCCTCTATTGGTTCATGATGGATTTGCTTTGCCTGAGTCAACATTAATTCTTGAATATTTGGAAGAAGCATTCCCAGACAACATTAGGCTAACGCCTCACTCCCCTCAGGATCGAGCGAGAATGCGACTATGGATGCGTCGCATAGAAGATGGAATTCATGTGGCTAGTCGAACCATCGGAGTTTGTATCGTTAATCGCTTCATTTATAAAGAGGCAGATAAATCAAAACTTGAGGATTATTATAAAAAAATGCGTGACACAACACGCAAAAATAATGATCAAATTAATATAGAATTGGGCTTAGATTCTCCGCTTCTAAAGCCCTCTATTGATGCATTTAAGAAGCTTTTCAGAGATATGAATGATCAGCTTTCGGAAACACCATGGTTATCCGGTAAAGACTATTCTATCGCTGATATTTCTTTGGTTGTATATTTAACCAGAATGTCATCTTTTCAAATGGCACCTCTGTGGCATGATTTTTCTTATTTACAAAGTTGGTTTGAAAAGATTAAGGCTCGAGATGCCTACAAAAGGGCTGTTGATGATTGGGGTGATATAACTGCGGATAAAAGAAAGGTCGAGGGACAAGCCGCTTTTGAAACGATAAAATTGCTTTGGGAGGCGCCCCCGCAATAAGGTGCCTTATTCATTGAAAGGATAAAGCATTGTCAATCGAATTATACAATTTTTCCCAATCGACATGCAGTATAAAGGTTAGGCTTCTACTTGCTGAGAAAAAACTGCCTTGGATTGATAAATGCCTAGTTTCGTCTGAAAATCAGCATTTGTCAGATTGGTATCTCAAACTTAATCCTAATGGAGTGGTCCCAACTTTAATAGATGGTGGGCAATCTATTTTTGAATCGACTGCAATATTAGAGTATCTTGAGGACAAATATGATAAGATTAATTTTCGCCCCAAAGATCCATTCTTGTGCAGTCAAGTAAGAGCATGGTTGGTTTTCACAGACGTGTGGCCAACCCCAGCCGTACGAGTACCCTCGTTCCAATATGGTGGGTTAAGGGAAAAATTTAAGGTTATGAGCGATCAAACTTTTAAAGCTCTCAGAAAAAAGCGTCCCCTGAAGGTAGATTTCTACGAGTCTTTTGATAAAAATGATGGGTTTCATTTGAGTGAAGTTTACAATTCTTTCAAAGTATTATTACGCTCTTTTAAAAGGATGGAACTATTACTGGAAAAATTTAGTGGGCCTTGGTTATTTGGCAAAAAATACACGATTGGAGATATAGCTATCCTTCCAACGGTAGACCGATTAGAGGATCTTGGTTTTGATGCGCTCTGGAGATTAGCTTATCCTAGAGTTTCTGATTGGCTAAGAAATGCTCAAGAACGTAATGCAACAAAAAAGACTTTCTACCATGGAAGTAGACTTTCCCATCAATTCCCCAACTTAGTACGAGGAGCAGGAAGTCACGATAAAATCGTAAGGGAATTCTTAAATTCAATAGATTAAACTTGAATATTAAATCGGAACAGTTTTTTTATTTTGTAGGGTGATAGAGATTATCAATAATGTTAGAAGGCAATTTTATAATTGTTTAGAGAATGTTTGACACCAAGGCATTTAACTTAAATAATTGGGCAAACGGTTGCAGGGAAATAAAAAGTGCAATTTGACTTTATTATCGCCGGTGCAGGGCACAATAGTCTGATTACTGCCTGTTACTTATCAAAAGCGGGGTATTCTTGTAAAATAATCGATGCTCGTGCCATTCCAGGAGGTGGATGCGCGACGGAAGAGGTCTTAGGGCCTGGGTATAAAATTGATACCTGTTCAACAGGACACACTTTGATTCTTCAAAATCCAATAATAAAGTTAGATGAGTTAGGAATTGTCGAAAAGTATGGACTTTCATACTTGCAGCCAGATCCTGTAGCTCATGTTGCTTTGCCAGATGGTGAACAGATTACTATGTTTCTCGATGTAAAAAAAACAGTCAAAGAACTAGAAAGGTACTCTAAGTCCGATGCCCTAAATTATGCACGACTGATTGAAGAATTTAATGAGTTACGACCGCTCCTTGGTAAAGCTCGATCTGGTCCCATTGGCCTTGCTCCAAGTCTACAAGATTTATTGAAAGATCATCCTCGTGGCGGCATTTGGTTGCGTAGAATGGCGATGAGCGCAAAAGATGTGATCTTGCATGCATTTGAAAGCCCCCATGTTAGGGCATTTATGGGCTGGATGACTTTTCAAACTGCTGTACCAATAGATCAGGCAGGAACAGGCTTATTACCGTATCAAATAACTGCACCTAGGCAATCAAATAGCTGGTCTATTCCAAAGGGCGGTTCAGGAAAGTTAACAGAGGCATTAGTAAATTTTCTCAAAGATAACGGAGCAGAATTCACTTATGATACTGTCGTAGAGAATTTAATTATAGACAATGGGCGCTGCATAGGCGTTAGAACTCTTGATAATAAAGAATATTATGGAAAAAAAGGCGTTATTTCCACAATACATATTAAACATTTGGTAGATATGGCGCCTAAAGAGCTCTGGGGTGAAAGTTTTCTTTTTGGTGTAGAGACTTACAACGTTGGCGTACCTTTTTTCTCAACATATCTTTCGACTTCAGAACCTCCCATTTTTAAAACTCCAAGGGGCCCAAGATCAGCTGTATCAGCTGGTTATGCCGGCTGGTTTGAAGACCTCGTCCAGTCGGGGAGAGACATCTATGATGGTAAATTGTCTGAAAAGGTTACATGGTTGCTAGTAGCAACCCCTACACTTGTTGACCCATCGAGAGCACCTCATGGTCATCATACAGTTAAGTTTTTAACGCATACGATCTATGATTTGCCTGAAACAGGACCTAATGGATGGAGCGATCTAAAAACAAAATTTGGAGAAAACTTACTGAGAAAAATTCAAGAGTTCTGTCCAACCTTTACTGATGACATTATTTTAGATCGCATGGTTAAATCCCCTGTGGATATTGAAATCTGGAATCGGCATATGATAAATGGTGCTCCTCATGGAGGAGATAGATCTGTTACATTTTCTGGAGCTCAGAGGCCTGCTCCAGGATGGGCACAGCACAGAATGCCAATAGAAGGGCTATGGCAAACAGGCGGGACAACCCACCCAGGAGGTTCAATTACAGGTTATCCAGGCCGAAATGCGGCGATCGTAATTCTTCAAGATCTTGGTGTAGACCCAGCCAATACGATGGTTTTTTAATTTATTTCCGAAGGTTTTCTGCCAGCCATTTAAATGAGGCTGGCCCCCATTCTAAATTGTGCTCAAAGGCACAATGACCTGAGTCTTTATATATTTTAGCACTTCTTAATCCCGGCACTCCATGTTCCAACATAAAATGAATATTGCTGATTGGTGCTAGCCCATCAGTATCGCCATTGATTAAGAGTATTGGCATTGACATTTTTTCTACCAGGCCAAGCGACTGTAGCGACCAGGATTTAGAGATTTCGTTTTCTTTTTCTGGAGACCAACGAGGGACCCAGGTGGGACCATTTTGATCTCCAAATTTTAATTGAGCTCTTTCATTCCTAGTTTTAACAATTAGAGCCATATCCTGTTTTGAAGGCGAGTTATGAAACGGGTGTCCAGCAATTGCTACAACCGCTTTGACTTTATTCGGAGCTGTTCCAGCTAATTGTAGAACTGAATAACCGCCCCGGCTAACGCCAAAAGCACCTACACGATTTGAGTCGATTTCGGGCCTTTCCATTAATGTATTGATTGCTGCTTCCCAGGCTTTTACAGACTCTGGTTCCCAGGGAAATGGATTTTCACCAGTTCCAGGTGCATCCATCACCAATGCTGCCATTCCTTCATTCAAAGCCATGTCGGAAGCCCAACCACGGTCTTCTTTAAAAACATCTGCCCCACACATAACCAATACAGCAGGGACTTTAGTTGTAGATTGTGGCGTTCTAAAATGGGCCTTAATAGTCAACCCTTCACAATTGATTTCTAATTCCTGAATCGGTGGTATAATATGCTTACAGGCTTTTTTATATGCGCGTACGCAATCTTCACTCACTTGAGTCTTTAAAGCAGATACTTCTGCGGGAAATCTACCTATTGAGTAATATGTTTTTGCTTGCAAAAAATATGAGCGGGCTTCTTTTTCGTTACCTCTGAGCTCTGCAGAATCGCCAAGATTTTCGTATTTTTTTCCAACTTCTCTCCAAATGGGTACCCATTTTTCATCTATTGTCGAGGTGAGTGACATCACGATTTCTTCAAACAAATCTAAGTCATCAATCATCTGAAGCCAACGCCGATAGAAACCACCCCGGGCAACCGTAAACGGATTTTCACCAGGTTTGTGTGGAAAATCGGAGACTTTTTTTGGCATATTTAACAATCTTTATAGGATTTAAAGTATTAATTTTATCATTGTAGACACAAATATATTCTTTTGCTAGCATTTTTACGAAAACGATTGCATACTTTATGCAAGGCTGAGAAGAATCCACTGAGGTAACAAGGAATCCCCGATTCCGGGAGTATTTTGAGGCCAAAAAAATTTCCTAAGGAGTAAGATATGGAAATAAACCCTGGAAATATAGTTTTGACCGAAACTGTCAATGGGCACACTGTGAATCTTATGATGATAGAGGTTTGGGATGGTTTATACGCTCCGGTTGGAGTTCGAAAACCAGATGGGGATGGTCCGTTCCCAATGGTTCTTTTGGCTTCGGGCAATGGTGGTGAAGGGATGGAATGGATTAAAGATTCAATGCGCAACAGGTCTTACACCGTGGATAAATTGGTAGAGGCAGGTTTTGCATGTGCTTGGACGAGATATCGGACAGAAGTTGAGCTCGGTTATAACAACGGAGGAAAATTGATCCGTGATGTTAGGCAAGGGAGAGAAATGTTTAATCGATCCCCGTTAGAGTACGAGGATGAAATTGCCATTGCTGATTATTTTAAAACTGTGCCATGGGTGGATGCAAAAAGATTGTCAATGATAGGTATGAGCCATGGTGGAGAGATGGTTTTAAAAATGACATCGGAATACCATGGATTGGCAGCAGCCATCGCAAGTGAGCCTGCTAGCCATGAATTTCTTGCCTTAAAACCTGATGATACGGCGTTTGTTAATGAGGAAACTGGGTTGCGAAATATTGAAGAAATGCAAATGGCAGAGGTTGACAAGGTACGTAGGCGCATAGACCTAACTGTAGCGATGAGACGAATAGAAAACATAAATACGCCTATTCTCGTAATGGGTCGGGATGAAGATCATTTACAAGGCATTTTTAGAACCTCCTACGATCTTCTGGTGGAGAGTGGCAAAAATGTAGACTGGGTTTCATATGATCACGACTATCATGGGTATATTTTCCCAATTCGCGGTAAGGATGGGAAGTATATTTTAAATGAAGTTCAGGAAGAGGCCATAGCATTTGTAATTGCATGGTTAAAAGAGAAACTCAGTGTATCGTAACAAAATGACGATAACCAAAGGTTAAAACAATCATAACGAACAAATAAGTATAAGGTATGTTAAGTTTTAAGAGTTAATTATATTTTAAATCTAACATTTAAGCATGGGGGTTTATCAAATGGATAAATTAAAGGTTGGTATTGTTGGATTAGGTCGTTGGGCAAGAGTCCTAACACGAGCATCGACTTTGTCTGAGAAAGTTGAAATTGTCGTTGGCTTTAGTAGATCAGCTGATACTAGATCCAAATTTGAGGAGGAAACTGGAATACCTTCAGTTTCTTCATTAGACGAGATGTTGTCTAGAGATGATATAAAAGGTGTGATTTTAACAGTACCGAACGAGCAACATTATCCGGTTGCTCTTCAAGTCGCAAAAGCTGGAAAACATGTTTATACGGAAAAGCCTATTGCACATAATTTAGAACACGGTTTAGCAATTGAAAAATTACAGTCTGAGTTTGGGATAACGGTCACGGTGGGTCATTCTGCACGACTTTTGGGAGGAGTCCAAGAAATTAAGAAAAGAATTACTGCTGGGGAACTTGGAAAAGTAGGTTTTTTTGAAGCAAACTTTTCTAACGAGAGAGCACTGGAACTGACACCAGATACTTGGCGGTGGTATAAAGATCGTGCTCCTGGTGGACCTTTGTCTCAGCTTGCGATACATATGTTTGATGTAGTGAATTACCTTGGTGCAGATATCGTGGAAGCGTCATCGATTGCTTCTAAGCTTTCTCCTGTCGGTGCTGAGGTGGACGATCAGTCCATGACCTTACTCAAATTCTCTGATGGTGCTATTGCTTATATTGGTACCTGTTGGACATCACCTGGAATATTCTCGTTGCGTGTTTTTGGTTCAAAAGGCCTAATACACTATGAAATAGATTTTGGTACTTGGGATACGCCGGAAGAAATAAAGAATAGCTCTACTTTTTATATTCAAAGAGGAAAAGATGGTTTCGGAAAACGTGAAGTGCTGTCGGAGCCTGAAACTAATATGTTCACCGCAGAGCTAGATATCTTTGCTGATAGTTGCAGATCTGGAAAAACTTCTGTTTTATCTGCTGAAAACGGAAATGAAGCCGTTGCCTGTGTTTATGCAGCTCTGTCTTCAATAGAACGAAATGGGGCGGGGGTAAAATTGTCAGAGGTCGTGGAGGCTGCGAGCAAAAAATGAAAATAAAAACTAGGCTTTTTTCTGAACTAACACAACCTGAGATTAAGTTCCAGCTAGAGAAAAATCCACTCGTTTTATTTCCTACTGGTTCGGTTGAGCAACACTCCGCACATCTTCCTGCAATCACGGACACAATAGCTGCCACAACAGTGTGTGAGTTGGTAGCTGCCAAAATGGATGGTTTAGTATTACCAGCTCCTGCCGTGGGTGTTACACCCATGCACATGCCTTATGAAGCTACTTTAACTTTGAGTCCCACAACTTTCCAACGAGTTGTGATTGAAATTTGTGAGAGTGCAGCTCAGCATGGTGCACAAAATCTCATGATCGTTAATTGGCACGAGGGAAATATTGCATCCTTGAGCATTGCCGCAGAAGAACTTCACCGCAGAGTAGGGTATAGAGTGATCGTTGTTCAGGCTTGCTACGTTGCTGAGGAATTATGGGGAGATAATTGTGGCGGGTTAACACATGCTGGTGAGATTGAAGCTTTAGCAGTAATGGCCACCCGACCAGATCTCGTTCATTTAGATCGGATTACAGGTGGTTCTGACAAGCGACAGGGTCAGCATATGGACAAGCTTCGACGCACGCGATCTTTTCAGCCTGTACTTACAGATATTCGGAATATAGCTCCATCTGGATGGTATGGAGATCCAGAACCGGCAACCGAAAAAAGAGGACAGGGTATGATGAAAGATATTGCTGAGTATATTGCCTGTGAGGCGACTGAACTATTTAATCAATTAAAGACGGTTCTTCGCTGATGGTAAGTTTAGTCAGGTCAAAAGAAAGAAAGCAGCTTAACTTACCTGGTAGAAATTCTTTGGAGTTAATGTCGAAGTCATTTGGTTCGTCCTCAACTACAGTTCGAATAGTGGAGATCGAACCTGGAGCAATCAATCGGGGGCCACATTTGCACGATACCTTTGAGGAGGTAATTCACGTATTAGAAGGTAGCGGTCTGCTAAAAACGAGTGAAGGCGAGTTCATACTTAGTAAAGGTGATACGGTTTGTATACCCGCCGGTGTGTTGCATCAGACCATAAATAATACAGATACAATTGTTCGTCTAATTTGTTTGTTTCCAGTTCATGACATAAAGTTTGGAACTAAAGAGTTAGAAAGTTGGAGTAATGCCTAAAGTTTTATCTCTTCGGCCATTGAAAGATTTTTATGATCTAGGTGTTTACCCATCAGAAAAACTTTTCGTTTCTGATTTGGATCCTTTACATCCTTCCTTGCGTGAGAAAATTTCTAGTGTTGATGCGGTTATATTACCGGCTGTGGGAATAAAAATAGATAGTTCATTATTTCAAGCCAGTGAAGTTAAATTGATTCAAATCACTGGAGCTGGTTTTGACAGGCTAAATGTAATAGAACTGCGGGCGTTAGGTATTCCAGTTGCAAATATTCCTGGCGGATCTGCAAGCGCCGTTTCCGAATACGTTTTAACAGTAACGCTATCTCTATTAAGCAATTTAAGCTATAGCACTTCTCGTATTATCGAGGGAAAGTATAGTAGTTTAAGACATGAACTTATCTCTAAAGGCATAAACCAACTTTCGGGTTTGACTATAGGAATTATCGGCTATGGTATTATCGGTAAAGCTGTCAAAAGGGCCTTTGAATTTTTTGAAGCAAAAGTTAATTTTTACGATCCTTGGGTAGAAGGCAGTTTAGAATTACCCGATATTTTGTCAGGATCAGATGTCGTTACCATACATGTTCCTCTAAATGACAAAACTAGGAACCTGGTTGGTATTAATGAATTAAAATCTATGAAACCCGGTTCGCTATTAATTAATGCTTCACGTGGTGGCGTCGTAGACGAGGATTCATTAGTGAAAATGTTGAATGAGGAACATCTTTGGGGTGCAGCTATAGATGTATTCTCTCAAGAACCTTTAACCAGCCAAAACCCTTTTTTACAGTTGAGTAAGAAAGCTGCTCAACGAGTGATACTTACTCCCCACGTAGCGGGTATATCTCGTCAGGCTTGGACCGCATTATTTAAAGACTCATGGAAAAATATTGAGCGAGTGCTCTTAAATGATGAATTTCCCAAATTTGTTGTAAACAAGGACTGATACACTTATCAAAATTTACCAAAATTGATTTGAAATCATATTCTTAGCAGTTTCTTTGCATTTTCAAAAAAAATGGCAGCTTTGATCTCATTGTCTATTTGAGAGTTTTTTAGCCAATTTACTCCAGATTGATTACTTGCGTACGGCCAATCTACGGCAAATAAGATACGATCCCTATCTAACACTTTTAAGCAAAGTTCTAATGCAGTATCAGAGAAAAACCCACTGGTGGTAATCCAAAAATTAGATTTAAATATTTGCTCAAAATTTATCTTTTGACCATTTCCTCTCGAAAGACTTTCTTGGATCCGTGGCAACCAAAAGGGTAGAGCCTCACCTAAGTGTCCTAAGATAATTTTTAGGTTTGGGTGCTTGTCAAAAATACCAGAAAGTATCATTCGAATTGCCTGTGTTCCAGCTTCTACTCCAAATCCCCATGCGGCTCTTGTCAACATTGGATGACTTTCGTCATAAGGAGAATAGTATTTTGCTGTGACAGCTTTATCTGGTAATGCGGGATGCAAATATATAGGAACATTCAGTTTTTCCGCTTGAGAAAATACTGGCCAGAAGAACTTTTCATCAACCATTCTTCCTGCACTAAGACCATGAATCATAGCACCTTTTAAACCTAGCTCTTCCACGGATCTTTTCAATTCATCTGCCGCAGCGATTGGTAAATTTGTAGGTAACATTGAAAAACCAAGAAATCTACTTGAATTTTCTTTAATAACTTTAGCTAGAGCATTGTTAACATTTTTACAGGCCTCAAGGGCTACCTCGTCAGGAAGACGTTGGCTTCCTGGTGATTGATGCGATAGTATTTGAACGTCAATGCCTGCGTTATCCATCTGGGAAATCCTTATTCCGGTAAAATCAAATAATCTATCTCTTATGTTTTTGGGTTGTTTAGCAGCGTGCCCTAAATGATTTGCTAGAGCTGGATGCATGAAATGCTCCTCTACCGCCATTATTTTTTGCATGTTGTTCATACGATTTTGTATCCTGATTGAAAAGAAAATAATCTAATTCTTGGGCGGGCACACACTTCCTCTTTCTACCACAGTGACTGGCATGATTGTAGTTTCTGGAACTGGGATACTTGTCTCCTTCATTTTCTTCAGCAAGATTTCAGCAGCTATCCGTCCAACGTCAAATTGTAATATTTTAACAGTAGTTAATCCTGGAGGAATCCGTTCTAAAAAAGGTATGTCATTAAATCCCGTGAGAGAGATATCTTCAGGGCATTTTAAACCTCGATCTTGTAATGCGTCTATCGCACCGATTGCTAAACGATCATTTGCGCATAAAATGGCTGTTATGGATTGGCAACCATCCAAGATTTGCTCAGTTGCGGCTTTCCCAGCTTCTTCTGAATAAGCTGCCGCCGACACCACAGTACTTTTTTGGGGCTTTATACCATGTTGCGACATAGAAGTAAAAAAGGCATCTTTTCTAGTGATTCCAGTGTAAGAATGCTCAGGTCCAGCCAAATGCCCAATTCTGTGATGTCCTGCTTTGATAAGCAATTTCACCATAGAATGAATTCCTCCCTTGTCATCGTTGACTACGGCAGGAATACCAGAACCAATAGCCATACGGTTAGCAGTGACAATTGGAATTTCAGATGAGTAACTTACAGCATTATGATCATGAGCTGCTACCGCAACATCGATAATCCCGTCGACCCCGCGCTCCATTAACACTTGGAGAAACTTTTTTTCTTTATGTGGATCGTTATCGGTATTTACAAGAATAGAAGCGTAACCTGCAGGCTCTAAAATGCTTTCTACACCGCGAACTATAGGAGGAAATACTGCATTTCCGATATCTGGAATGATTACTCCTATAGACATAGTTCTTCTAGTTCTAAGGCCCAATGCGACGCGGTTGGGTCGATAACCCATTTGATCTGCTGTTGCTCTGATCTTTTCTACAACTATTTTTGAAAGAGAAGAACTTGCATTTTTCGATAGAGCACGGGACACGGTCGAAACGTGCACTCCTGTTTCTCTAGCAACATCTTTAATTGTAATATTCTTTCTCATACAAACCTTTCCAGAGTTTCTTATAGTTGATTCTAATTTATGTGCAAACAGTTGCGTAAAACTGTTGACCCTATGATTCCCTTTAGTTAAGCTATTTGCAATCGTTTGCAGAATTTATTGCAGGACTAGCTTTTATGGCAACAGTTGTTGATGAAAAAGATTTCACTAAACCAATAATCCGAAGGAAAAGTTTGTCGGCAAGCAATGATGGTTCGCTAGCAACTGTAGTGAGATTTGGAGAGCAAGGATTTTTTACGTTTGATGAACCATCCGCACATGGCGGTGGAGATCAGGGACCTACTCCTCTTACCGGTGTTCTAGCAACTCTTTGTGCTTGTGAAAGCGTCACATTTAGCCGTACTGCAAAAGAAATGGAGTTCGATTACAAGGGAATTGAATACGAGGCCGCGTTCACCATTGATATTAGAGGAAGGTTGGGAGTAAGAGGTGTGGTTCCACACTTCCAAACAGTCAAAGTGGAAGCACGTGTTTCTACCGAAGAAAGCGAAGAGCGCCTTAGTGAAGTGGTAGAGGAAACTGAGGCGCGATGCCCGGTATTCAATCTGATTAAGGATGCGGGTGTTCGAATTAACATGGTTTGGATACGAGCATCTGAAGAGTAGGAACAAAGATTTATAAGAGGAGGTAAAAGAATGAATACATCTGATGTTGGATGGATAGGAATGGGTCGTATGGGTTCCCCTATGGCTGAGAGGCTGGCTAAGGCAGGTATTAATTTAAAGATTTGGAATAGAACTCGTTCTAAGGCGGAGCCTCTTGAAAAAATAGGAGCTTCAATTGTGGAAAGCCCTGCTGATTTGTCAGGTGTAGATGTTCTTGCAACCATGGTTTCGACTGGCAGTGATGTTGAAGCTGTGTATTTTGGCGAGAATGGTGTGTTGTCAGGCTCAGGTGTGCCAAAAATATTTGTGGACTTTTCATCTATTGGGGTTGACCAGTCTGCTAACATAAGAGCACGCCTAGCGGAGCTAGGTGCCGATTTAGTTTGCGCTCCAGTTTCCGGTAATGGCAAATGCGTTAAAGCAGGAAAGTTATCAGCAGTTGCGTCAGGGCCGAAGAAAGCGTTTGATCAAGTTAAAGATATTATCTCTACTGTAGCTGGCAGAGGTGTCTCTTATGTAGGGGAGGGTGAACTTGCACGATTTTGTAAGATTGCTCATAATGTGATGCTTGGCGCAGTGACCCAAAATTTAGCTGAGATCACAGTTCTCGCTCAAAAAGCAGGAGTTCCAAGACGAGCATTTTTGGATTTCATGAACAACTCAGTTATGGGTTCCATTTTTACCAGATACAAAACAAATGCTTTTGTGAATTTGGATTGGACTACTACTTTTACTCCAACGTTATTAAGAAAAGATTTAGATCTTGGACTTGCGGCAGGAAGAGAATTGGAAGTTCCAATGCCCGTGACGGCTGCAACCCGAGAGGCCCTTCAGACACATTTTGGAGCAGCATCGCTGAAAGATGATCCGGAAGGATATCTTCAAGGAGATTTTGCTGCCCTGCTAGAAACGGTAGCCCTAGCAGCTGGGGAGAAATTGGAAAGTGAGAATGATCCATATCCTACAGGGCTAGAGTGATTGAAAATTTCAATATTTATGTAAAACCGGTACCTTGTACAAATAATATGGAAAATTTTATTCTTTACAATGCTTCACAGTCAACCTGTAGTCAGAGAGTCAGGTACGCTCTTCACGCAAAAAAAATAACATTTGAGGATAAAAAACTCGATTTATTTTCAGGAGACCAACTCGCGCCTGAATATCTTAAGATAAATCCAAACGGTGTCGTACCTGCTTTGGTGCACCAGGGGCAATCGATTACAGATAGTGCTGTAATCTTAGAGTATTTAGAAGATATTTTTCCCGAAGTATTCCCAATGCGTCCCAAGAAACCGGAGATTGTAGCTAGAGTAAGGGCTATGATGAGGTTTGTAGATGAGGTCCCAGGGCCAGCAATTAGGATTCCGTCTTACAACTTAGCTTTTCTTCCGCATTATCAATCAATGACGGAAGATGAATTTCAGTCACTTTGTGACAGCAAACCGCTCCGACGCGAGTTTTTAATGAAAATGGGTCGTACTGGTTTTTCGGAAGCGGATATGAATGAATCTCTGACAAGGCTTAAACGTGGGATTGAACGGATGGCTGAATGGCTAGATTACAGTAAAGGTCCATGGCTAACCGGGGATCAGTTTACGATTGCAGATCTAGCAATTATGCCGGTAATTGTTAGAATGGCCGATATTAATCTTGGCTATATATGGGACAAATTACCAGTTATTGAAGGTTGGTTATCAAGAATTCAATCCTCAGAAAATTATAATGCAACATTTTATCATGGCTCATTGTTGACCGAGAAGTATCCCCACTTAGCAAATATGAAAAAAAATCAATCAGCTGGATTTTAAAATGTATCCATATTGGACTTAATTAAAATTAAAACTTCTTAGTTTCCTGGTTATAAGAATAAAGGTTACTTTAGTTGTTTTTGAAGGAAAAAAATGGCCCGTAATGAAGAGAAAGATTCAAAGATTGTAGCAGCTGCCACCCATTGGGCACACCGAATGGTGACTAATGGTGTTCCATTAGCAGATTTCCAAGACGTTACAAATAATCTGTCTAGTTGGGAGAACTGGTGTGAAGCTTGGATGAAAAGAGGTGAAATTCATGCATTGATGGGTGAAGGCTCATTTTTTGCTGGGCAGTTAATATCAGCCTCGGAACATTTTAGAACGGCGGCAGTTTGTTTCCATTTTGGAAAATTTTTATTTGTTCATAATTTAATCCAAATGAAAGAAGCGCACAATTTAACGATATCCAATTATAATAAAGCATTACCAATCATGACCCCTCCAGGAGAGCGAGTCAAAATTCCATTTGAAGGGAGGGTGCTGTATGGTAATCTACGAAAACCAAATGGAATAGAGAATCCACCAATCGTTATAATGTGTATGGGTTTAGATAGTACTAAAGAAGAGATGTATACTAATGAAGCACCATTCTTGATGAGAGGTATGGCTACTCTAGCTTTTGACGGTCCCGGACAAGGTGAAGCTGAATTCGAAATGCCTATTCGGTTTGACTATGAGGTGCCAGTAGGCGCTGTCATAGATTTTTTGGAATACAGGAATGATATTGATCTAAATAACATAGGGATTTGGGGTGTTAGTCTGGGAGGCTATTATGCGCCTCGTGCAGCTGCTTTCGAAAAACGCATTAAAGCTTGTATTTCCTTAACGGGTCCCTTTGATTTTGCTGAAGCTTTTGAGCGAGCACCCGCATTGACAAGAGAGGCATTCATTTTCAGAAGTCATAGTGAAGATTTGTCCTCGGCACAAAATGCGGCTAAGAAAATGAATTTAAGCTCTGTGGCGGATAAAATTACTTGCCCGTTGTATATTGTGGGTGGCGCTCTAGACAGAGTAATTCCACCCGATCATGCACAAAAGTTAACAAATGCTACTTCCGGTGATGTGACCTTGAATATGGTGGAAGACGGAACACATGTAGTAAATAATCGTCCCTATAAATATAGATCACAGAGTGCTGACTGGATGGCAGAAAATCTTACTAGATAAATGGAGAAAATCATGAATTCTAAGACACTAGCTCTTACACCGAATGTATTAACCCCTCAAGATTTAGAAACGAATTGGAGATGGGAAGGTCGACTCCCAGCATGGGGTCACACCAGTGTTGATTTTGAACGCCGTGTTGATCATGACAGATTGCGTCGTTACCGACTGAGCAGAACAAGGCAAGCTTTACAAAACTCACCTGCAGGTACATTACTTTTATTTGACGTTAATAATATTCGTTATGTTTCGGCTACGAAAATTGGTGAATGGGAACGAGATAAAATGTGTCGTTTTTGTCTGTTGACCGGTGATGATAGTCCATACGTTTGGGATTTTGGTTCAGCAGCAGTGCATCATCAAAAATATTCAGATTGGCTTGAACCAGATCATTGTTTGGCTGGTGTCGTTGGTATGCGAGGTACTATTCCACCAGAGTTTGGTCTCATGAGGAAGTATGCAAAGCAAATCGCCGATCTCATCCGCGACGCTGGAATGGCTGATATGCCAGTAGGCGTAGATTATGCTGAAACTGCGATGTTCCATGCTTTGCAAGAAGAGGGTATCAAAGTAATTGACGGACAACAAATTATGTTGGCAGCTCGAGAAATAAAAAATTGGGACGAAATTCAATTACTTACGCAAGCAGCCAGTATGGTAGATGGTGTTTATCATATGATTTACGAAGAATTAAAACCTGGAATTAGGGAAAATGATATCGTGGCCCTTTCAAATAAAATGCTCTACGAAATGGGCTCTGATGATGTTGAAGCTATCAATGCTATTTCTGGAGAGCGTTGTAATCCGCACCCACACAATTTTACCGATCGTTATTTCAGACCAGGTGACCAAGCTTTCTTTGATATTTTACAGTCCTATCAAGGGTATAGAACTTGTTATTATAGGACATTTAATATTGGTCGAGCTACGACAGAACAAAATGATGCATATATAAGGTGCAGGGAATGGTTGGATGCTTCGATTGCAATGATTAAGCCAGGGGTCACAACTGACAAAGTTGCAAAAGTGTGGCCAACAGCCGAAAGTTTGGGTTTTCCTAATGAGGACGCAGCTTTTGGATTGCAGTTTGGTCATGGTCTTGGCTTAGCTTTGCATGAGAGACCAATTATCAGTCGAGCAATTTCATTGGAACATCCAATGGAAATTAAAACTGGGATGGTTTTTGCTTTAGAGACTTACTGTCCGGCGGCCGACGGTTATTCTGCTGCTCGAATAGAAGAAGAAGTAGTCGTGACAGACAAAGGGTGCGAGGTGATTTCATTATTTCCTGCTGAAGAGCTCCCGATAGCTAACCGCTATTAGGCATCTTAACTTCTCATAATTAATTGATTTTGAATTGTTAAATTCATAATTTTATTGGGTGAATAGTGAAAGAAAAAAAACACAACACAGAGTTTTATCTCAGAATGTACACGCAGATGGCAAAAATCCGCGTTTTTGAGGATAATGCGAACCAGCTTTATCTGGATGCTAAAATGCCTGGATTGACACATATGTATTCGGGTGAGGAAGCAGTGGCAGTAGGAATATGCGAAGCTTTAAAAGTGACCGATAAAATAACCTCTACCCACAGAGGTCATGGGCATTGCATGGCGAAAGGTGCAGACTTTAGGCAAATGTTTTGTGAACTTTTAGGAAAGGTTAATGGTTATTGCAGAGGCAAGGGTGGCTCTATGCATATTGCAGATCAGACGAATGGTAATCTGGGTGCGAATGCTATTGTAGGAGGATCCATGGGTATCGCAACGGGTTCCGCTCTGCGTGCTAAGTTACAAAAGTCTGATGATGTGACTGTATGTTTTTTTGGCGACGGTGCAACTGCTCAGGGTTTAATGTATGAGGTCATGAATATGGCAGCTTTGTGGAAACTACCGGTTATATATGCATGTGAAAATAATGGATATTCTGAGTATACCTCTACAGATGAAATTGCAGCGGGTGAAATTCTGGAGAGAGCTCGTGCTTTTGGTATAGAAGCGTTTAGTGTGGATGGACAAGACGTGATTGCAGTTAACAGATTGGCCTCTGAACTCGTAGAAAAAGCTCGAAAAGGTAAAGGTCCATTTTTCATAGAGTTGATGACTTATCGATATCATGGGCATCATGTCGGTGACATTAATAGGACTTATTATAGATCTAAAGAGGAAGAAACGGAATGGAAAAAAAATAGGGATCCAATTGAAATATTGGGTACTTTTTTAAAAACGGAAGGTATCGCTAATGATGATGAGCTTCGAGAACTTTATTTGAAGGTACGTAGTGAAGCTAGTGAAGCCGTCGATTACGCCATTAATGCAGATTATCCAGATATCTCGGAAGTAGATATGCACGTTTTTCAAGAGGGTTAAAAAATGCCAGAAATTACACTGTCACAAGCAGTTAACCAAGCGATAGCTGAAGAGATGCGGCGGGATGAGACCGTGTTTCTTATCGGAGAAGACGTTGCAGAGGCTGGCACGCCTTTTAAGGTAACCTCTGGTTTGGTTGAAGAATTCTCTACTGATAGGATTATAGATACACCTATTTCTGAGCCAGGTTTTATGGGACTGGCAGTAGGCGCTGCCATGACTGGCTCAAGACCTATTGTAGATTTAATGTTCGGGGATTTTTTATTCTTAGTTATGGATCAATTGTGTAATCAGGCGGCAAAGATACACTACATGTCAGGGGGTAAATTAAATGTCCCACTTGTATTAAGAACAAATCTTGGAGCCACCAGACGTTCAGCTGCGCAACATAGCCAGTCTTTACATGCTCTAGTTGCCCATATTCCTGGGTTAAAGGTTGCGATGCCGTCGTCTGCCTATGAAGCTAAAGGATTATTAAAAACGGCAATAAGAGATGACAACCCCGTTGTAATTTTTGAAGATAAACTCATGTACCAGGATAAGGCTTTTGTTCCAGAAGAAGAATATCGTCTACCATTTGGTAAAGCGGCTATACTGAGAGAGGGGACTGACGTGACTTTAATTGGAACGTCTTCAATGCGTCAGGTTTGTGAAAAGGCTGCGCTGCTTTTGGAACAAGATGGGATTAACGCCGAAGTTATTGATCCTAGAACCCTAGTCCCTTTAGATGAAAGTACCATTTTGGATTCTGTTAAAAGAACATCAAGAGCAATCGTTGTTGACGAGGGGCATCAAAATTTTGGAACTACGGCAGAGATTGCCTCACGAATTAGCGAAAAGGCATTCTATTTCTTGGATGCTCCAGTTGTTAGAATGGGAGCGATGGATGTTCCTATCCCTTTCAGTCCAGTGCTAGAGGATATTACGGTACCAACCGCAGAGGGTGTTGCGGATAAAGCCAGAAAACTTGTTGCTGGAGAATTAATACATGCCCTTTGAAATTAAAATGCCACAGCTTGGAATGAATCAAGATAGTGCAACAATTGTTACTTGGCTCAAAAATGTAGGTGACAAAGTAACAAAAGGTGAGGCAATTTTTGAGGTAGAGACTGACAAGGCGACTATGGAGGTAGAGGCACAGTCAGAGGGTTATTTATCATGTATACAAGTTGAATTAGGTGTTGAGATTCCAGTTGGAGAATTGATCGCAACAATTGTAGAAAACAAAAAAGATGTCGTTAAAAGCGTCAGAGCGCCAGTATTAACAAATGAAGAAGATTCAAAATTAGATGAAGAACAAAAAAGCTCAATTGAAAAGGAAGTTGCTGCTGGGAAAAATGATGTGCCTACAAGTGAGGAGGAAAATAGCTCTAAAAGCCAAGAACTTGTTTCTCCAAGTTCTGCTAGCAAAAAAGTCTTAGCATCACCGAAAGCTAAAGTTATAGCAGCAGAGAGAGGAATTCAGGTTTCCAGGCTTCGGTCTTTAGGCCTTTCTGAGCCAATCCATGCATCTGACATGATGGGGTTGCCTGTTGGGGGCCAATCTAACTTAATGGCCGTTGTTGATGATGGGTTGTTTCTGGAGCTAGTTGAAGGATCAGATAAAATCGACAAAAAAACAATCTTTGTATCTTTTGTGCGTGGTGCTTGGCGTTTTTTATTTCCCGAAAAAGCGTTAAGCGTGCAGATTATAAATTTGGACGGCTCGGTATCGTCATCGGGTGATACAGACTCTAGAAACCATGAGGCCCCTGCGGTTTCAATTTCACTATTTGACTTGCGTAAAACGAAGTTATTTAGCTATGGTTCAGGAAGCAGCGGAAATATTCTCAGTATAGGTCATCACAATGGTACTTTTATATTAAATTTTTCATATAGTGATGCGGACATTCAATTATCTGATGCCACTAAATTAATTAACGAGATAGCGGCAAGGGTAGAGAACCCTATTCTCCAACTACTATAGGATTAAAGATGAAAGAGTTAAAAAACCAGTTATATATTAATGGTGAATGGCGTCCCGCTTCAGATGGTGGAACTTTTCAAGTATTGGATCCAGCCACAGAAAAAGTCATAACTAATGTCGCTAGCGGAACTGTCGATGACGCGATGTTATGCCTAAAAGCGGCAGAAGATGCCTTTCCCTTATGGGCATCGAAAAGTCCTCGTGAAAGGGGAGAAATATTAAGAAAAGCTTTTGAATTAATTACAGAGAAATTAGATATTATATCCAACCTAATCACATT
Source organism: Paracoccaceae bacterium (assembly GCA_029243395.1). Lineage (GTDB taxonomy): Bacteria > Pseudomonadota > Alphaproteobacteria > Rhodobacterales > Rhodobacteraceae > CACIIZ01. Next base: position 25,395 of record JAQWSE010000012.1, read on the forward strand.
AGAGAACGGCAAAGGAGCTTCTGACGCAATTGGTGAGGCAAGATATGCAGCTGAATTTTTTCGTTGGTATGCTGAGGAGGCGGTTCGTTCAGAAGGACATCTAGGGATGGCCCCATCGACAGGTGCTCGTGTGCTAGTACATCAGAAACCAGCGGGAATTTCAGTTCTCGTAACTCCCTGGAATTATCCCGCAGCTATGGGTGCTAGAAAAATTGGTCCCGCCCTTGCTGCAGGTTGTCCAGTAATTATAAAGCCAGCGTCAGAGACTCCTCTGACAATGTTAGCATTGATGCCAATTTTAGAAAAAGCAGGAGTGCCTCCGGGCGTAGTAAATGTTTTGCCGTCTCGCTCTTCCGGTAGTGTTGTGGGTGCGATTCTAAGAGATCGTCGAACAAAAGTTGTTAGTTTTACAGGGTCAACAGAAGTTGGGCGACAAATCTTACACGCAGCGGCTGATAATGTTATCAAGCCTGCAATGGAGTTGGGCGGAAACGCTCCATTTATTGTTTGTGAGGATGCTAACTTGGAGGCGGCAGCAGATGGGTTAATGGTCGCAAAAATGCGTAATTTAGGTGAAGCCTGTACTGCCGCAAATAGAATTTACGTGCACGAGAACGTGGAATTAGAATTTGTCGAACGATTTATTAAGAAAATGGCCAAGCTTAAGATGGGTAACGGAAGTGACGCTAGTATTGATGTTGGTCCTTTAGTTAATGCGGAGACAAGAGATAAAGTTGATTACTTTGTTCGTGACGCGGTTTCCAAAGGTGCAAAGATTAATTTAGGTGGGAAAAAACCTGAAGGTAAAGGTTTTTTCTATCCACCCACAGTTTTAACAAATGTTCCTGACAGTGCTGATTGTCTCTCTGACGAAATATTTGGGCCGGTTGCTGCTATTCAAACATTTAATAGCGAAATGGAAATTATCGAACGGGCAAATAATACGGAATATGGATTAGTGGCATATGTTTACACGACCGACCTAAAGAGAGGTATGAATATATCAGAAAATTTAGAATTTGGTATGATCGGTTTAAATCGAGGCCTTGTTTCGGACCCAGCAGCTCCCTTTGGAGGCGTAAAACAATCGGGATTGGGTAGGGAAGGCAGTAAAGAGGGAATGTTAGAGTTTCAGGAAACTCAATACATTTCAACTGAATGGTAAGCAAATGGAAATAGACCCTTTCTGGTATGGTGAAAAATACATTTATACTGCGAGGGTTCCCCTTGATTTAATTTTTAAGCGTCGCGTTATAAATGGAGTTGATGCAACTCACTTCACCTCACACTATAGAAGCCTCCTCGCGAGACCCGATGAACTGGTGATTGACCGACTTGAATGAGATGGGAAAGACGATGTCTAAGGCAAAAGATTCGATATCTTTGACCATTAATGGATCAAAATATAAGATAAAAGCGGATCAGGATACTCCTCTTTTGTTTGTGCTTAGAGACAATATAGGTTTGTGCGCGACTCGTTATGGTTGCGGTGAAGCAACTTGTGGAGCGTGTACTGTGATTATTGATGGCCAAGCAGTAATGTCTTGCGATATTTCATTGGGTGCTGTTGCGGGAAAATCAGTTCAAACAGCTGAAGGAATGCAAACCAAGCCTAGTCACCCTTTGTTAGAGGCTTTCATTAAACATCAAGCTGGTCAGTGTGGATATTGCTTAACAGGTATATTAATGGCGTCAAAAGCTCTCTTAGAAAAAGAGCCTTTCGCGACGAGAAAAAGAATAGCAGAAGTTTTGGACTCAAATCTATGCCGTTGTGGAGCTCATTCAAGAATATTAGATGCAGTTGAAGAAGCTGGGAAGTTTATGAGTAAGGAGCAATGAAATGATCCCTCCATCTCCACTTGTAGCTGCGCCACATCTACAGAATTGGTTGAAACTTTCAGAGGAAAAAAAATTAATTTTTTTCACAGGTCGTGTTGAATTAGGTCAAGGCAATACCACAGCACTTTTAATGATGATAGCCGATGAGTTAGACGTTCTGCCTTCCTCAATAATTTTAGAAACTGCCCGCACAGATCTAACACCAAATGAAGGTATCACTGCAGGGAGTATGTCTATAACCATTGGAGGCCAGGCACTACGTTGGGTGGCATCTGCCTTAAGGGTTCAGATTTTAGACATTGCTTCAAAACAATTGAAAGTTAATTCCAAAGATTTTTCTATTTGTGAAGGTTATATCTTTGATCGAGGAAAGAAAACGGAGTTTTCTTTGAATGATTTTTTTGATGGACTTGATTTAACTAGAAAAATTGTTGATGACGCCAAACCAAAGAGTTTCAAAGAAAGACGGAAGAGCTTTAGAGACATAAATAGAATTGATTTAGAATCTCGACTCTTTGGAGCTCCATTCATCCATGATTTGAAATTCGATGGTATGGTCTACGGTGCTCCAGTTCACCCCCCTAATACTCATTCTCATTTAGTTAGTTTAGATCTTGAAATGTTAAAAGGCCGCCCTGGTGTCATAAAGGTAGTCAAGAACGGTTCGTTTGTGGGCATAATAGCATCAACTTCTTACCACGCAAAAAATGCTGCAAACTGGGCTAGAAATAATGGAAAATGGGAAAGTAATATCAAAGAGCCGTTTAATCTCTTTGAAAACCTAAAGAATTTAAATACAAAGCCAGAGACAGTGATTGAGTCAAGAGACGTAAATAAGAATTCCGGAACTTGGTTTGAAATTACCGCATCACGGCCATTTATTTATCACGGTTCAATAGGTCCAGCTACTGCTATCGCAAAGGCTGAGAAAGACAAGATCACCATTTTCACGCATAGTCAGGGAGTATTTCAATTAAGACAAGCTATTGCAAAAGTCTTAAATACAGCAGAGGAAAAGATTTGCGTAATACATAAACCCGGTTCAGGTTGCTATGGGCACAATGGAGCGGATGATGTAGCGTTCGATGCTGTTCTAATGGCTAAATCTGTAACTGGAAGATTTCTAAAGGTTGTCTGGTCCAGATTTGATGAATTTCATTCATCACCAATGGGAGCTTCCATGGTAACAAAATCAAGAGCCCTACTTTCTTCTAATAACCGACTTGTTGCTTTCGATGTGGACGTAAGTTCCACACCTCATACCAATAGGCCCAATGCTAACTTCCCAAATTTGCGGGCGGCAGGATATTTGGCCAATCCTATTTCCCCTTCGCGGACTCCTGATGTGCCAGTGGAGAGAGGGGGAGGAGCCGATAGAAATGCGATTCCATCTTATGAAGTGGGGGGTGTAAGGGTTAGAAAGCGGATTATATATGATACTCCATACAGAACATCTGCGCTGCGCTCTTTGGGGGCGTATTGCAATGTAGTCGCCAATGAGGCGCTTTTAGATAGTATTGCGAAACAAATTGAGGTTGAACCTATTGCTTTTCGTCTCGATCACACAACCGACCCGCGAGCTAGGGAAATACTGGAGCGTCTCGATTATGAAACCAAGAAAGATAGGGCAGTCTCCAATGAAGAGGGTATTGGCTGGGGCATTGGTTTTGCGCGCTATAAAGGTTCAGGAGGCTACTGTGCGGTAATGGTTAAAGTTCATGTAGGTGAAAATGTAAGCGTTACAGATGCAATATCCGTGTCCGATGTGGGAGAAGCTGTCAGCTCAGATGGAGTAAAAAATCAGGTTGAGGGTGGAATTATTCAATCAATTAGTTGGACTTTAAAGGAGTGTGTGCCAGTGGATGGATTTTCGGCAACTGCTGAATCATGGACAGATTATCCTATTCTTAAATTTAGTGAAATTCCAAATTTGCGCACAATTCTTATTGATAGACCTGAGGAAAAGCCTCTTGGAGCAGGAGAAATTTCTCAAGGTCCTACAGGCGCTGCTATAGTTAATGCTGTGGCCGATGCTATCGGATGTCATGTGACAAATTTACCAATTACAAGAGATGCGATAATTGGCACCATAAATGCTGAAGATTAGCCAATTGCAGCAGCTTTTGTTTTTTCATCTACAAAAGGTAAATATTGTTCAAAATTATCAGCGAATAATTTAACTAATTTAGTAGCTGCTTTATCGTAAGAAACTTTATCCAACCAATTTTCTCTTGGATTTAGGAATTTGTTATCTACGCCTTGAAGAGAAATAGGTACCTCAAAACCAAAGTTTGAATCTTTACGAAAAGAACAACGATCTAAACGCCCCTCTAGTGCGGCATCCAAGAGTGCTCTAGTTATATGAATTGGCATACGTTTCCCAATTCCAAAGCCGCCCCCTGTCCACCCAGTATTTAGTAGCCAACACCTCGTATTGTACTTTGTGATTTTTTCTCTTAATAATTCTCCATATACCTCTGGTCGGAGAGGTAAAAACGGCGCACCGAAACAAGTTGAAAACGTTGGCTCAGGCTCAATTACTCCTCGTTCAGTGCCCGCCACTTTTGATGTAAAGCCTGACAAAAAATGATACATAGCTTGAGCTGCTGAAAGAGAAGCTATGGGTGGCATGACCCCATATGCGTCACAAGTTAACATAACAAGATCCTTAGGATGTTTTGCTAAGCCATCTTGAGCTGAATTAGCTATATAATGCATTGGATAGGCAGCACGCATATTCACCGTCAAGCTATCATCTTGAAAATCCAACTGTTTAGTGTGTTCATTACACATCATATTTTCGATCACAGTGGAAAATTTCGATGTTGTAGCGTATATATCTGGTTCATTTTCACGAGACAGATTAATAGTTTTAGCATAACACCCACCTTCGAAATTAAAAATCCCATTAGCGGACCATCCATGCTCATCATCGCCGACCAAAACTCTTTTACCATCAGCTGAAAGTGTAGTTTTTCCTGTCCCCGATAAACCAAAAAAAATTGCCGAGTCCGATAAAGTATCAGAAATCCTATTTGCTGAACAATGCATTGGCATTATACTTTTTTGCGGAAGGAGATAATTAAGCAATGTGAACACGCTTTTTTTGTTTTCTCCTGCATACTCAGTTCCTGCTATTAGCACAATTTTTTCATCAAAATTAATCGCGATAACAGTTTCGGATCTGCATCCATGCCTAACCGGGTCGGCAAAGAAAGTTGGTAGGTTTATAATTGTAAAGTCGGCGATAAAGTCTACAACTTCAAATTCATTTGGGCGGATTAGTAAATGTCTTATGAACAAGTTATGCCATACAAGTTCAGATATGACTCGGATATTAATTCGATGGTCTTTTTCTGCACCTGCAAATAAATCTTGTACGTAAAGATTTTTACTTTTCATGTGACGAAGCATGTCAGCATATAAAACATCGAATGAAGCCTTTTCCATTCTAGCGTTTTGCTCCCACCAAATTTTGCTCGCAGTACTGGGCGAGACTACAACATGTTTGTCTTTCGGGGATCGTCCAGTGAACTTTCCTGTATTAACAACCAAAGTGCCGCCAAGACCTAATTCCCCCTCATTTCTTTTGATTGCTTGCTCCATCAAGCTAGGCTCAGTCAAATTATAGAAAGCTTCATTAAAACCAGTTATGTTTTGGTCGCTGAGCTTAAAAGATGGGTTAAATAAACCACATTCTCTTTCCATCGATTTGATTCCAATCTAAATGACTCTTAGGATAGTTTAACTCATTTTTTTTTCGAGAAAACAGTCGACTTAAACTGTTAACAAAATATTTTTTTCAGTTCAATCATTACGTTAAAAATTTTTTGTGTAAAGTTGAACTCTTTTATTTTCTAGTCAAAAATGAGGAAATATACAATTCCATGTTATGATAAAATCATATAATTAGTTAATGTTTGTTTCTTAAATCAGTAAGTATAACTTGTGTCGCAGTCAGCGAAGATACCGTATATGGCACAAAAAATGTTAAGATCATCCGTATCCATGTATCGCCAGAAATCGAAAGAGTTAACAGTTCGTTTCCATGATTAATGAAAGCTAGAATTAACCCGACTATTAGTGCAATCTTAATTGCTTTTTTTCTGACGCGATAACTAAAAAAAATTCTTATAGCTATTTTTATATCTGGAAATGTCACTAAAATCTGCCTTTCAACTTAAATTATTAATTAGCTTATTTAATTACATATGAGAGGTAAAACATTGCTTGCCCAATCTTACAAAAAAAGACTAACAGTATCAAATAAGAAGTTGCATAGATAGCCATGGACATCAATTCTAAACTTTTCCCAAGCTATTATAAAGCCTGTGCTTGTCAGATTTGCGATTGACCCATACGGTTTATCTTCAAAAGAACTTACTCTCTTGAATTGGTATACTGAAAACTTTAAGCATTGCGCAGATTTAGAGCTAATTCGAATAAATTAAGAGATTTTTTCGACCTAAATTGGGACATATTTTGAATCCACTAAAGCAGCAGACAAAAATAAAAAAATAAAAATTAATAGCACTCGTTCACACTGTGGCTATAATTACCTATTTAGGTTAGAATTCCGTTATTATAGAATAACGCTATTTCCTTTCAACCTCTGCCCATTTTCTAATGGTTTCTATCGAAGCTATTGATACTCTACAAACTATGAAATTAATTCTCTTATAATCATTCAGTAATTTTATTTTATCGTATACTAGAGATAAGTATGTTCCATACAGGGTTATTCACTCCAAATATATGGTGTGCTATGTATTGGTCATTATTTAACGAGGTTGATTATGAGTTCACCCAAGAAAATTATGGCTTTAGATTTGCAGGTAGTTGATCCCCTACCAGAATCCACAAAAAAATATTTTGATATTTGCCAGGAAAAACTCGGAATGATACCAAATGTATTGAAAGCCTATGCTTTTGATATATCTAAGTTGGAGGCATTTACAGGTTTTTATAATGAGCTCATGTTGGCAGATAGTGGGCTAACTAAGATTGAACGTGAAATGATAGCAGTAACTGTTTCATCTATTAATAAATGCTTCTACTGTCTGGTCGGGCATGGAGAAAATCTTCGGCAGTTATCAAAGGACTCCATTTTGGCTGAGATGATAGCGACAAATTATAAGGTAGCCAACCTTAATCAACGTCAACGCGCAATGCTTGAGTTTGCAGAAAAAATAACCTTGAATAGTTTAAATATTGAAGAATCAGATCGGAAAGTCTTGCGAGAAGTTGGTTTTAATGATCATGAAATTTGGGATGTAGCAAACGTAGCTGGGTTTTTTAACATGACTAATCGCATTGCCAGCGCAGTCGATATGCGTCCAAATGATGAATATTTCCAAAAACAGCCATAGTTGCAATCATTTCACGAGAAATGCGTTTGACTTAAAACGAACAAAGTTATTAATTGACAGAGACCCAATATCCTTCAACTAAACAAATTCAACTCTATACTGGGTAGATCATCTTGTTTTCAAGAATATATTCAGATACTTCCTTAAGCTTATTAATTGTATTAAGCGGTTCCGCTTGGGGTTTGTACTGGCTGCCTTTGAGGACAATTGAGCAGGCTGGAATGGCTGGTTCATGGAGTATTGTGTTGGTTAATGCGTGTCCACTAATAGTTCTTTTTCCATTATTAATATTCCACCTTAAAGGGTTGAAAGTTCATCCAGTACCCATGACATGTGCTGGTTTCATGATAGGTGCCGCATTTACATTATATGCAAATGGGTTGGTTGAAACCACCATTATAAGAGCCACACTCCTATTTTACCTGAGCCCTATCTGGTCCACTATTTTAGGCGGTATTTGGCTCTCAGAGCGTCTAACTAAGGCTAGAATATTTTCAATTCTTGTCGCCGTTATTGGGCTCTTTCTATTGCTAACAGACCTCAATAATTCAGAAAGTACCAAACTTAATATCGGTGATCTTTTCGGTTTTTTATCAGGGATATTTTGGGCAATAGGAGCAACTATTATAAATAGGTGGCCAAATGCTCCTACTTTGCCATTAACAACTATAGTTTATGTTGCAACAACAATCCTTTCTGTACTCTTTGCCATATTTCTTTATCAGGATCCAATGCCAAATATGGGTATTATAGAGGATAGTTTTTTGACTGCGGCCATATGGTCTATTATAATCTTGCTGCCAGGTTTTTGGATTATTTTTAGGGTATCTCAGTTACTGTTTCCAGGAAGGGTTGGAATTCTCATGATGTCAGAAGTCGTTGTGGCCATCGTTAGTGCAAGCATTTTAGTTCCCGAGGAAACTATGGCTTTCTTACAATGGGTAGGTGCTGGGGCTATTTTATTTGCAGGAGTTATAGAAGTCTTCTTTGGCTATAGTAAGATAGGAAAAAACCCTAAATCACTGAGATAGTTTCCATCTCGATAACAGTTATGGCGATCAACATTTTAATTTTTCCTGGTTTCATACAAGAATTCACTATTAAGACTATTCTCCAAAATGTATTTTGCGTTGGGTAAGTCATTTTCAAAAATCTTTTTTTCCCTTACTTCTTTAGTGAGAGATTTCCAACGATGTTCAAGTCTTTTTCTGATAACATTTGGTGAAACATTTATAAAAATTGTAGTATCATAAAACTTCAGCAAATCTGCCCATGGTTTATCTTTCAACATAAGATAATTCCCTTCAACTATTAAATGTCGAGCAGACGCATCAATGATGTTAGCGCTGTTTCGGGAAATCTCTAGCTGTCGGTCAAATACTGGAACAGCTACGGCGGTTTCGCTGTTTTCGGATAATCTTTTTAGGATGGAGGTGAAGCCTGCAACGTCAAAAGTATTGGGAGACCCCTTTTTGCCTAACAGGTCAAGGTTCTCTAAGACAATATCATCATAATGAAACCCATCCATTTGGAAAACATCCGCACTATTGAGTTCATAGCTATTAATTCGCGCGTACAAATCCATGGCAAGCGTTGATTTCCCTGAACACGGAGGTCCTGCTATTGCCGTGATGCTACGATGTTTTTTCCCTCAGTCTAAGATGATGGAAACTAGCTTATCAAAATTCACAGTCATTTTTGCTATCAATTTAATGCAGTCTGTCAACCAAGTTCCAAGCAAATAGGATGCTTAATCATTCTCGGTCATTAATTTTCAGTTTCCGCTGCTAGGCTTGCAATATTAAGTAGCAATTCAGCAGCGACATTCATATCTTTTGTGGAAATCCATTCTAGTGGACCATGAACGTTTTGCATCCCAGTAAAAAGATTTGGTGTTGGTACACCCATTTCGGTTAACAGAGAACCATCTGTACCGCCACGTATTGGTTTTTTTATCGGTTTAATGCCCAATTTTTTAATCGCAGTTTCAGCTAATTCAATTGGTTTGGGATCTTTGTCTAGCCAATATCGCATGTTTCTGTATTGGGGACGAATATGACATAATATTTCTGACCTTGGCTCTGACGCTTGCACAGTTTCACAGATTCTCGAGAGCAAATGACCTTTATCTTTTAATCCTTGTAATTCGAAGTCTCTTAGAATGAACTTAAGTCTCATTTCAGATGAACCCCCAACCATATCTGTGGCATGGATAAACCCATCGCGTCCATCGGTAACTTCTGGTGTCATGGTAGTCTGAGGCAGATTATTTATTATTCTTGACGCTAGATGGATGGCATTAACCATTTCACCTTTTGCTTCTCCAGGATGTATTGATACGCCTTGAATGGTCACTTCGGCTAAATCTGCCGAAAAAGTTTCAGCATCTAGTTCACCAACTTTTCCACCATCAAAGGTGTAGGCAAAATTAACCCCTAAATCTTTTGGCAATTTCTTGTGCACACCCTTTGCGATTTCTTCATCAGGATTAAAGGCCAATCTAATTTTCCCATGAGGTATATTGGAATTTTGTAGCAAATGCCGTGCTGCAGTCATGATTATTGCTATTCCTGCTTTGTCGTCTGCACCTAGTAGGGTTTTACCAGATGCTGTAATTATGTTGTGGCCTTGTTTCTCATCTAAATAGGGAAAATCTTTAGGGGAAAGTATTAGAGAAGGGTCATCTGGAAAAGTAATTTCTCCACCATTGTAACCTTTTATTATTCTTGGTTTTACGCCCTTTGCATTAAATTGTGGTGCTGTATCGACATGGGCAAGAAAACCTATTGTAGGCCCTTTTGTATTTGCTGGTATTGTGGCTAGTACTACTCCATAATTGGTAATTTGAACATCGTGGGCTTTCATATCTTTAAGTTCTTTTTCCAGAATTCTAAGCATATCATATTGGATATTTGTACTAGGTGTTGAGGAGGAGTCCTCTTCACTTTGACTGTCAATAGCAGCATACCTTATAAGGCGATCCCCAAGTTCTTTTTCAAATTGATTTTCCATAATTTTTCCTATTGCTTAGGTCGGTTGATAATGAGAAGAACAACATTCTATAAAATTAAATATTGTGCGGATAATATCTAGATCGTGTATCGTTATGACATTCTAATTCCTACAAATAATAAGGAATATTGCATGGAAAGGAAGATAGTAAATGAATATTTGCGATAAGTTATTTGATGCTTTTAATAATGTGAATTCAGACACTGCGCTATAATGTTAACATCCTGATTATCTCATGCTAGTTGGGAAAAATTTTGGTAGATATTTTTGTTAAATTAAGATTATACTTCAATTTTGAACTATTAGGTCAGCATTATGAGACACACTATTTGGGATAAGCCAGATGAAAATAAAAGACTTTAGGGTAACGCCACTTTTTTGCAGATTTAAGCAACCATATTTTTGGGCTCAGGGCAGACATGATGGTGCCCACATTGCTTTGGTTCATATTGAAACTGAAGAGGGCATTTTAGGTTTGGGTGAAACCCCGGCAACTATGATGCCAATCCACCCTATACTATCATTTTTGAATACGGTTAAACCATTATTAATTGGTCAGTCAATATGTGACATCTCCCATTTGATAAGAGAAATTTATACTAGAAGTTTTGGGATAGAGACCGCCAGTCACTCATCTCCCAGAATTGCTAATCAAATCTTTGCTGGGGTCGAACTTGCCTTGTGGGATGCCTTAGGCAAGACTGTTAATCTACCTGTGTATGATATTTTAGGCGGAAAAATCCATAAAGAGATAAGTTATTTTGGGTTTATCCAAGGTGACACGGTGGATGAGCTTTCGAGTCATGCAAAAGAATTGTCGGATGACGGATTTGAAGTCCTCTATCTTAAGGTAGGGAGGGGTGAAGATTTCGATTTTCAGGCTACTAAAGCTGTAAGAGAATCCATAGGAGGAAAAAGGTTGCGTGTTGATCCAAATGAAGCCTGGAGTTCACTCCAGGCGGAGAATATGATTAGAAAGCTTTCTCAATTTGACCTTGAAATGGTAGAGCAACCTATATCGGCATTATCTGGTGTTAATGGATTAAAATCACTAAAAACAAATTGCTCCATACCTTTGGCAGCTGACCAGTCAGTCTTTACCCCTGAAGAAGCTGAAACAATGTGCTCCAGTGGTGCAGTTAATTTGGTTACGGTAGGTCTTCATGAAACTGGTGGTATATTAGGGTTTAAAAAAGTTGCTTCCATAGCTGAGGTGTTTGGTATTGACATTTGCTTACATGGCGTTTTTGAGACTGGTATCACCACTTGTGCTTCGTTACAGGCTGCATCTACAATTCCAAATCTTGATGATGGTAACCAGATCATGTTTCAATTATTGGAAGAAGATTTGGTTTTAAAACCAGACTTGAGACCAAACTCTGGCAAAATTAAAGTTCTAACTGGTCCGGGCTTGGGTTTTGAACTTAATGAGGACGCAGTAAAGCGGGCCACAGACGCTTACAAAAATTTACCGCGTTAGGGGGGAGGATTCTAGATCGAATGACAAAGGCAGTAAGTGAAAGAAGAAGTCAGGCTTTGGGATTGGACATTAAATAATTAAACATTGAATTTCATAAAACTATTTGCATTTGACAAAATTTAGCAAATCCTTAAACACAGTCCCAACCTTGATTTTCAGTCTGCCTTCAATAGGAAAATGACATGAACCAAAAGAAAAAATTGCCATTAACGAGCAGTCACTGGGGTACCTATCGTGCTAGAGTAAGTAATGGTAGGGTGCAGGAATTATTGAGTTTTGAGTATGACCAGGACCCTTCACCCATCGCTTCAGGAATAATTGATATTCAGGATGGGCCTTCAAGAATAAAGGCTCCAGCTGTTCGAAAGAGTTGGTTGGAGAATGGGCCAGGGAGTAAGACCGACCTGAGGGGGGTAGATCCTTTTGTTGAGGTAAGTTGGTCAGAGGCGGAAAAATTAGTGGCTGGTGAATTAAATAGAGTTCGTAATGAGTATGGTAACTCAGCTATTTATGCTGGTTCTTATGGTTGGTCCAGCGCTGGTCGTTTTCACCATGCACAAAGTCAACTACACCGTTTTTTAAATTGTATCGGAGGCTATACTAAATCAAAGTTCACCTATAGTTTTGCTGCAGCAGAAACGATGATTCCCCATATTTTAGGAAGTTATAGAGAGTTTCTTGATACGTGTACTAGTTGGGAATCCATATTGGAAAATACAGAACTGTTTGTGTGTTTTGGAGGAATACCTCTAAAAAATGGACAAATAAGCCAAGGGGGAGTTGGTAGTCATTACCAGCGAGAAAATCTAATTGCAGCGACCAAATCCAGCATATCATTTGTAAATATCAGCCCTGTAAAAGCTGATTTACTCGAAAACGTAGGGGGGGAATGGCTTTCACCTCGACCCAATACCGATACAGCCCTTCTTCTAGGTATCGCGTATACACTTCACGAACATGGACTTACTGACAGTGCTTTTCTTAAGAAATATACGGAAGGTTATGAAAAGTTTTTGGCTTATGTTCTTGGTGAGATCGATGGAATACCAAAAACAGCTAACTGGGCATCTAATATTTGTGAATTAGATGCTGAAAAGATCAAAGATCTTGCAAAGAAAATGGCTGCTAATCGAACTATGATTTCCGTCAGTTGGTCCTTGACGAGACAAGATCATGGGGAGCAACCATTTTGGATGGCCATCACAGTGGCTGCAATGTTAGGTCAGATTGGATTACCAGGTGGGGGAATTGGTTTTGGGTATAGTGCAACGAACTTTATCGGAGGGCAATTTACTATTCCACCTGCAGTAGCTTTGCCTCAAGGTAAGAACCCTGTCAGATCCTTTATTCCAGTTGCAAGGATTAGTGACCTTCTGTTGTGTCCAAATGAAAAGTTTGATTTTGATGGCAAAGCATACACCTATCCGGATACAAAAATAGTCTATTGGGCGGGTGGAAATCCATTTCATCATCACCAAGATTTGGGACGCCTTATGCAAGCATGGCAGAAACCAGACACAATAATTTGTAATGAATGGTGTTGGAATTCACTAGCAAAAAGGTCAGACATAGTCTTACCTTGTAGCACTCCTCTTGAACGTGAAGACGTGGCTCTTACACCTAGAGATCCGTATGTTGTAAAGATGTCAAAATTAACTGAGCCATATGGTGAAAGTAAAAGTGATTTTGAAATTTTTAAAGGGATAGCTTGCGCGATGGGTGTCGAAACGGAGTTTACAGCAGAGAAAAATTCTGATGATTGGATTAAATGGCTCTATATGGAGACACGTAAGAACGCAGTTACGCTTGGCTTGGAAATGCCTAGTTACGAAGAGTTTGATGACAAGGGCTGGTTCAAATTTAGTGATCCAAAAGAAAAAATTGTCATGTTGGAGGATTTTAGAAAGGATCCAATTAAGAATCGATTAAAGACACCTAGTGGCAGGATCGAGATATATTCTGAAGTGGTAGCCAATTTTGGTTATCAAGACTGCCCTGGGCATGCTGTTTGGAGAGAACCTTGTGAGTGGTTGGGAAATAATCAAACAAAATTTCCTTTGCACTTAATTTCTAATCAACCGGATAACAAGCTTCATTCCCAACTGGATCATGGTAGCTATAGTAGAGCTTCTAAAATTGACGGGCGGGAACCTATTCGTATTAACAGTTTGGACGCCACCAAACGAAATTTGAAGCCCAATGATCTGGTACTTGTTTTTAATGATAGAGGGTCTTGCCTTGCAGCCGTTGTTGTTGATGATGGTATACGATCAGGAGTGGCCTTAATGAGTACAGGTGCTTGGTATGATCCGCTAGATCCAAGCATTGTCAATAGTACATGCAAGAATGGGAACCCTAACGTGTTGACCCCAGATAAAGGAACTTCAAGTCTAGCACAAGGACCTATTGCGCACACATGTCTTGTTGAAATAAAATTAGTCAACGAACCGATGCCTAAGGTAACGGCTTATGATCCACCGAAAATCGTTAGGAAAGATGGCTAGTGATAGATAAACACTCCAAGCAAATTAATGAGGATTAGATATGGTTAACTTGCAGGAAGAAGAGGACCTTTTCAAGACAGTCAGGGTAAGTGCTCGGAGGTTTGAAGAGTCTCCTTTTTTAAAGAGACAAAACACTGAAAAAATGATCAGGGGAGTTTATGCTAACCGATTTTTTGCCGTTTATAATGGCGAAGACCCCTTGGAAAAATATTGGACACTAAGGCGCAAGGCCTTACTTTTCGATGTCCCTGAAAAACCCATCGAGATAAGTGGGTCAGATGCTGTTCCTTTTTTAGAAAAAATTTTAACCCGTAGGGTAAAGGATATGAGAATAGGTCGGGGATATTATGCTATAGCCTGTACGCCCCAGGGTTGTATATTCATGGATGGGGTAGTTTTTCGGTTTGACGAAAATCATTTTTGGTATGTTCAAGCTGACGGAGCATTAGAAACTTGGCTTGTCGCGCATAGTGAAAATTTTGATGTAAATATCTCGGACCCTCATTCCAGAGTCTTACAAATTCAGGGTCCTGCCTCTATAGAAATCATGAAAGCTGCATCTCATGGTCAAATCGATGAAACTATAAAATATTTTCAGTCCGGTTTTTTTGATATTGGTGGACAAAGCCTATATGTATCGCGGACTGGTTTCACGGGCGAGTTGGGATTTGAAATTTATTGCGATGCTGCCAAAACTGATCATCTTTCTCTTTGGGATCATTTAATAAATTCAGGTGAAATATTTGGTATGGAGGTGTCCTCAACTAGAGCAATGACGATGAGAAGAATAGAAGCTGGAATTCTTGGAAATACCACCGACATGGATATTCAAATGACACCTTTTGAAGTTGGATTCTCTCAATTTGTTGATCTGGATAAGGAAGGTTTTGTAGGACGAGATGCATTAGTTAAGAAAAAAAAGGACATACGTCTCTTGGGCGCAACATGCGAAACTAGAATTCCAGCTGCTGAAAGCAAGATCATAGATAGAAATAAGATTGTAGGTCAAATTCGGGCAGGGGTTCCATCACCAACATTAGGCTTGGGAATAGGCTATGCACACTTTTATGATTCGGGGGAATGGTGTGGTAAGAACTTAGAATTACGTTTTCAGGATGGAACAAGACATAGAATTGAAATTGTTGACCTCCCATTTTTTGATAAAACCAAGAAAATAGTTAAGGGTGATAATTTAGAGATTCCAGAAATTAATAATAGCATTTTACGATTGATTCAGTAAAGCTAAGATCTCCCTTAGCTTCATTTAAAGCATTTTAGTAGACTAAATCATTAACAGTCTTAACAAATTAGAGAGTTTAAAATGATTGGATATGTGATGGTTGGATCTAATGATATAGATAAGTCAACATGCTTTTACGACTCTATTTTATGTCATTCGGGTTTACAGAAGCAAGAGATTACTGAGGATTACATTGGTTGCGCTCAAAGCAAAAAAAATGCTCAAGTTGAATTTTATTTTACTTTGCTGTCTACTAGATCTTCTAAACGTAGGGCATAAACCAAACGCTCCTCTTTTGTCATATTTTCAATATGAGTAACCAGCGCTATGCGCGCCAAACTCTGTCTTGATTTTGAGTATTTTGCTTGTTCATTAAGCAAATTTTCAAATGCACTCCGGTCAAAGGGGTGGTTTTTTAGGATACCAACCGCAGAACTAAAACTTGCTTGATTTCGAGCCTTAACTAATTTTCTACCATCTTTGTTTCTTGATATTTCCTTTCGAAGTACCTTCTTGTCCTGAAAGTCCAGTGCTTGTATGTAAAGAAAACCAGAAGCGAGATGATTTGCCATTGGCCCCTTGCCTTTTCGCATCAATGCACCGCCTAGCGCACCAACTATCAGAAGGTTTAAGGCAAGTGATACACCAAATAGGATTTTCCAAAGATTTCTTGATTTCTGATCTGTTGAATCTGTCATTTTAAGTATCCTCAAAAATTTCGTTCATTCCAAAAAATGAACTGGTGAAGTCTACCTCATCAAAGGTATCAATCTGAAAAACACTTGCTAGAACCTCTGACCAATCAGGAGAATAAAAACCAATACAAACTCCTGCCGCGAGAGACGCTGTAAATCCGACCGCTGAGGGGAACCCTCCCAACTCCTTTAAACAATCCAGGGCACGGTCTAACCATGTTCGGTTTTGCACCAAATCGAGTTCATCACGTGTTTTATCTGCATCTCTTAGAATACGCACCTTTAAGTCTGGATGAACCTCTGGGGTGGAGCTTTTGGCTACTTCAAAAAAGATAGAAAGATCGTCTTTGGGGTTTTGTTTGTTTTTAACCATCGCTATATCCTAATTCTGATTTATGAGTTTGCAAAATTTTTATCAATTTGCGTTTACCTCGTGCCGTGAGGCTTTCAACTGCTTCAACACTCAGATCCATGATTTCAGCAATTTGTGAATTGGTAAGTTCATCAATATGTCGTAACTGAACAGCAAGACGCTGATTTTCTGGTAACATTGACATCGCGTCGTAAAGAGCCTTTTGACGGTACTGCTCATCAATTTTATCAGAAGGGGACTGGGTTCCATCAGTTGGTTCTTGAGCATTACCTAGATCTTCGAGCGTTGCTAGCCGGTACCGATCTTTACATAAATTACTAACCACACGATAGAGCCAAGTAGAAACTTGCGCCCTATCTTGTTTCCATTTTGGCGCAAATTTCCATAGTTTCAAAAAAACCTCTTGTGTCACATCTTCAGCATCCGCAATGTTTCCTAACCTATAATAAGCATGCGCATATATTTTTGGCATAAGTCGTCCCGTCAGTTGCTGGGCTGCCCTACGATCTCCATTTGCAAAAGCGACTAACAAAACATTATCAGTCTCTTTTTTTTGCAACCCATTAAACATTAAGGAGCCTCAAACAATTCTTGAATTAGAGTGATCTACAAATCTATAGAATAAGTACCTATCTTGTTAAGAGATTTATCATATTTTTTTTCACTCGTACGACTTCATCTTTACTGATATATCCATCATCATCTTTATCCAATCGATCAAACATTCTGCTTAAGTTTCCAACGCGCTGACTTTTTTTGAGTTCTACAAAACTCAGACTGCCATCGCCGTTTGAATCTAATTTTTTGATCATTCGTTTAACGGAAAATTCTGCACGCTTAGCGTGTTGTTGCATTAACTCTTCTGCACTCACTTTTTCATCACCATTTAGATCCATAGACCTAACCGCAATTTCTCTTTGCTTTCCTATTTCCTCTTTTGATACTTTTCCATCATTATTGATATCTAAATCTTCAAAGCCTGGCATACCAAGCATTTTCATGCCTTTGGGGTTTTTTGCAATCGCCGGGGTTCCTATCGTAAGCGCTAATAACACTGCAACTGAATATTTTAGTTTATTTGACATTTATAACTCCTTAATACGTTCTGAACTGCCAACATTTTTTTTAAAGATGATTGTTAAACGCATGAAGGTCGAATTTCCGTCGCGACTTTGTTAAATTTTTTTAAAATTTTATATTTAGATTATATCAGATAGAAGCAAATTAGATCCCCAATCTATCCAGAACTCCCAAGAAAAATGACCAACTTTTAGGATCTGGTCATTTCATTGGTGAAATTGATAGTGAGATACAAAATCATAGCAGGAGTAAGTAACATTTCTTTGATTAGCAGGACGTTTGTTTTATAGTTTTGACCACTGAGAAATTATTTATTTGATTGTTTATTCAATGTACTTTAATAGTAAAAGTACATAAAAAGTACAAAGATGTAACAATCATAAACCTCATGTTATATACAACCCAATTAGCGATAATTTTTGAGTGCAAGGTAGCGGAGAGTGGCTACATGTTACTCAATTCAAAGAACAATGATCAAAAGTTGGTTCATAATAATTTGATCAATGCTGTATTTCCAAAAAGAAAAGCTCTCAAAAATGATGTGGGCAGGAACTTGCTAGTTCAGCGCGTAAAAGATCAAACTCCTAGGGTCAAACCTTTTAGTTATGAGGTTGTTCAAGATTTCTTAGCGCTTGGTGAGTACTATAACGATCAGCAGTTTTATGATGCACGAATATCTTTTTGTGATAAATGGGGACCTTTAATCAAGATCAGAGAAGATGAGGTAATGTTTAAAAAATCATTAAATATTCTACTGGATTGCGAAGATGCTAAACAAAAATCAGAGTTTCCGGCTTTTAGTTTTGGCACTGACCCCATAAAGCAAGACTTTCAAATACTGAATTGGGACTATGATAGTGCGGAAAGACTTGTTCCTGCTTTTAAGCCTACCTCCCTTTTCAATGCCATTTATTTAGCATGGGGACTGACAGCCCAGTCTAGAAAAGCAAAAAAAATATGTAAATATTTCAAGTTTTATGGTTCAAGGAAAAATTGCAGTCACTACTTCCAGGACACACGAGGAGATAGAGAATTCTGTTCTAGAAACTGTAGTAATGCTTTTAGACAGAAACCTGATTGGCAAGAAAAAGTTCGCAGAGATATAGGCATCAGAATAAAAAAATCTAGGATCAAGTTCGAAAGAGTTAGTAACGAGAGTATTAAAAATAGTGAGCGCCCTACTTTAGACTGAAGACCTTTATTACTTATGTTACAATTACACCAGGATTTAAGATGCCTTTAGGATCTAGGTATTCTTTGGATCTATTCAAAACCTTTCCAAATAATAAAGGTCTTTGTTTTTTGTACCACTTACTATGGTCACGTCCAATCGCATGGTGGTGAGTAATCGTACCACCATTTGCGATGATTGCATCAGATGCAGCATTTTTTATTGCTAACCAGTCTTCAATCATTCTATTGGGTTCACTATTGGCATGGAATGCAAAATAAGGTGCGGGGCCATCCGGATATGCATGGCTAAATCGACACGATACTGCTCCTTTATGACCAGTAGTTTGGAGTATAGCCAGCTCTGTGGCCTGTTTTACATTTTGAAAAAAATTTTCAAACTTGTCCCAGGTGATAGCTGTTTCAAATGTGTCAGAAATAATACCTCTGGGTGTTAATTTTTCGCGATTATAGGGCATACGAATAAAGGCTTCTCTCCAGGCTCCAACCAGACTTTCCTGGTTTGTACTTGGGTTGTTGCGCCAATCCACATCTATAACGCCTCCGTTATCCAAACAGCATTGCTCCGCCCTAGTGATCCAAGCATCCACAGGGTGATCAGAGTTTTCAAAAGACACTATCATCAGTGTCGATGAGCCATTGCTCGCATTATTGATTTTGAGTTCCACATTATCCACAATCCGAACATTAGCAGGATAAAGGCCAGCTTGAGAAATAGCTTTAACAGATTTGGCAGCTACCAAAAAATTTGAAAAGAGAAATCCTGCTGTTGCCTTGAAAGTTGGCTTTTTTTGAAGTCGCACCCAAGCCTCAGTGATGATCCCTAATGAACCTTCTGACCCTAGCATTAAGCGATCCGGGCTTGGGCCTGCGCCGGAACCTGGAACCCGCAATGATTGAATTTTTCCAACTGGGGTTGCCATAGTTATATTTTGCACTAGATCATCAATATGGGTATAAAGAGTAGCAAAATGGCCACCTGATCGGGTAGCAATCCAGCCTCCTAAGGTAGAGTGCTCAAAACTTTGCGGAAAATGGCGGAGTGTAAAGCCCGAAGGTTTTAGGCCAGCCTCAAGTTCTGGGCCACGGGCCCCTCCTTGTATCCTGGCAGCTTGGCTTTGTTCATCAATCTCTAAAACTTTGTTTAATAATGATAGATCTATAGTCACTGTGCCGTTATATTGTTCACCAACGTCGCTGGTTACTCCTCCTACAACAGATGATCCAGCCCCGTAGGGAATAAGGGCAGCATTGATCTCGCCACACCATTCAAAAAGGTTGACGATGTCTTCTTCATTTTTTGGATAAGCGATAAGGTCAGGAGCATTACTAAAGTCACCAAGAAAGGTTCTTATAGAATCTGGTTGAGATTGACCGAAGGTATGTAAGACCCTTTCATATTTGTCTTTTGTGCATATGGTTTCAAGTGACTTTGGAGGCGTCAATCTAGATTCACTTAGAGAAATAGAATCTAATGAAGGGAATTTGGCTTTATCAGATCCCGATATTCCAAATGTAGTCAGAGATTTTAAGAGATTACTGGTTTCCTTATCTGATAAAGATTTGTCTTCGTAACCCCAACCCCAATATTTGAGCTTTCTTTTCATTGCTTTTCTATTTCATTCTTTATTACTTGACCGGCTAGGCATTAGGGTAGTCAAATATATGCTAATTGCAAGTTTCTTGATTAGAAATTAATCTCATTCCTTTTAACACTAAATTGAGTTTAAAATATTACTCCACAAATAATTAGGTGTTCATTTCACAATATTTTTCTTTCAATTTCAGTATAAATTCTTTACATAGAACGAGAATTGCGGGCGTAGCTCAGGGGTAGAGCGTTACCTTGCCAAGGTAAATGTCGTGAGTTCGAATCTCATCGCCCGCTCCAATTCCCTGTGAATGATTTGTGCAGCGAATTTGAGAAAATAATTAATCACATCCAAACATGATAGGGTTATTCTTAAGGTTTGAATTGTTTAGAATCTTCCATTCACTAAATTATTAATATGTTTTTAAGTATAATCATACCTTTGGCTCCAGATGACAGCGCTGATGATTTAATAAAACAACTTCAGAGGCTAGGCTATGATCCTATTGTGGTCAGTGAAGAGACTAGAGCCAAGAGCCTAAATCGAGGCGTAATGCTTGCCAACGGAGAGTACCTTATTTTTCTTCATGCCGACACCAAACTTGATGATTCTAGCTTGGAGAAATTACCAGGCATTTTGGAGGGAAACACTGAAATAATGTATCATTTTAAACTCAAGTTTGATCGAAGTGGGTTAGTATATTTTAATTCGTTAGCTGCAAATTTAAGATGTTATTTGTTTTCTATTCCGTATGGAGATCAGGGATTTTGTATTTCCAAAAAACTATTCATTGAGGTAGGAGGATTTTCAGAAAACATGGCCTATGGAGAGGACATGCATTTTGTGCTAAAATTAAAGCACTTAGGAAAGTCCATTAGGCAGCTACCATTTTCTATAACTACCAGCGCAAGGAAATATCATAAAAAAGGTTGGTTCAAAGTAACACTAATGCACCAATGGAGATTCTGGAAAATTCTTTATGGTTTCAGTTTTGGAAAAGGTAAGCAGAGATGAAAAAGTGTTTGGTGATTTTAGCAAAGACGCCAGAGATGTCTTTTATTAAAACCAGACTAGCTAGAGAAATCGGCAAAGATAAAGCACTTGAATTTTACCAGCTTTGTAAAGCTTGTTTGAATCGGTTTTTAAACTTGGGGGAACATTCCACATATATTGCTACTGCAGAAAAAAATGGGATTAAACATCCTTTTTGGAAAGATTTCTCTACATTCCATGCAGAGGGAGAATCTTTAGGAGACAAGCAGTATTTCATATTTAAAAATTTGTTGGTTAAGTACGATGCAGTGGTTTTAGTTGGTATGGATATACCCCAAATTGATCAAACCTTGATCAGAGAGGCGTTTGACAATTTAGTAACGTCTGATTTTGTCCTAGGCCCATCCCAGGATGGAGGTTTTTATCTATTTGGAAGTAGAAGAAGGATGTCGAAGTTGATCTGGTCTGAAACACCTTGGAGCACTTCAGAAACAGCGGAGGAATTTGTCAAATTGTTGAAACAAGAGCCAGTTTATTTAAGGACATTAACAGACGTGGATAATTTTTCAGACCTAAAGGTTTTAATAGGGGAAATGCCAAAAGAAATGTCTACTGCTCAGGAAAAAATTGTTGGTTGGATAGGAGAGAATACATGATATTATGGATTACTCTGTAATAGTTTTTTTAAAGGTAATGACGTGAGTTATCATTGTAGAACAGTAAAATTCACTTTTGTTAGTATATTTGCAAAAAAAAGTTTTGTCTCTCAGCTAAATGCATCGGTTAACCAAACAGATTTTGACCGAGGCATGATCCAGCGGATTTTTTTTGACACATCAGAAAACCAAATTGTCCAAATCTTCGTGTAGCCTAATAAAGAGACTGCTGATAAAAGAATGAAAGAAATTGGGGACGATTTGCTCAGAAACTTGAAGGAATCTAATGTTAAGATAGAACGGTTTGAGGGCACTATTAGCGAATTTGCAATTAATCCATCGCATAAGATTCCCACACCCACAATTAGCTGATAAAAAACTTCTAGGATGAGCTTAACGTAACGTAAAAATATTATTTTGTTGAAATTTCTATCTGGAAAGTGATAGGCATCTAGCTTGATTTCAATTAAATTTCAGGAACATCATGCATAATTTTCCCGCTGGATATGCGCTGGCAGTTATCAATAACAGGATTAAGATTCTGTTAGCTAGCTTGTTATTGGTTGTTATTTCTATAGCAGTAATCGTAGCTAAACCTCTTGGTTATAATAATTCAAATGAAATGTGGTTCTTGCCTGGCGATCCAAATTTGGTTTCTTTTGAAAAATTGCAGGACCTATTTGGGGATTCTGAATATTTAGTTGTTGGAATATCTGCTAGAGATCAAGATCTTGATGTTTTTGAGTTAGATACTTTGGTCATGATTGATGAAATATCCACGATGCTTGAGGACCATGAAGTTGTCACACAAGTCAGAAGTTTATCAAAATACCAGCGAACTTATAATAAAAATGGGATGGTCGCTACGGATAACTTAATAGAGGATTTTGATGATATAAAAACTGATTCTGATCTTATCAATTCTGCACGTGAGATAATGAAGGGTGAGGAACTAGCCCTAGATTCTATAATCACTAAAGATTTCAAGGACACTAGGATTATGGCTCGGACGGAATATCGAGCTAATGACAACGCTCATAAAGTAAAGGTTGTCACAGATCTTAAGAATTTCATGGCTGAAAAAGGTTATGAGAAGAATGGTTATAATATTCGATTGGGTGGTGTACCTTTGGTAGGGGAACGATTTGAAACATTAAGTAATACTGATTTTGGTTGGATAGTTCCATTAATGTCATTTGTAATGTTTTGTATTTTGGGTCTAATGTTTAGATCTATTGTTGGAATGATTGTGCCTTGGGTGATTATTGCAATAAGTGTTGTTGTTTTTCAAGGTATTCAATCAGGCATTGGCTTTCCTATTACAGTTGTTAATCAGACATTGACCCCAATAGCTATGCTAATTGGGATGGCAACCACTGTTCATGTTCTTTCTGAATTTTACGGTTTAAGAACTGTCGGACTTGATTCTAAAGAAGCGAGTATTCGTCTTATAGAGAACCTTTTAAAACCGGTCTTTTTTACTAGTTTCACCACAACTATAGGATTTTCAGCTTTGTATGTAACTAAACTAGTGCCCGTGAGGGAGTTTGCTATTGTAGCAGCAACAATACCAGTAATTGTTTTTGTTTTTACTATGACGGCTTTACCAGCCGCTCTGAGCTTTTTTTCTACTTTGCCTAGGAGAACAGAAAATGCCTTTAAGCGAGATTGGTTAACTAAATTCACTAATGCACTTCCTGATTTCAATTACAAATACAGAAAAGTGATAACAGCTCTGGGATTCTTCTTATTAATTTTCAGCTTTTATGGTGTTTCTCAAATTAATGTTGATACCAACATTTTTAAATATTTCAGATCTGATCTGAAGGTCACTGATGACATGATTTACTTTGATGATAGGTTTAAGGGAATGGGTAGCATTGAGTATTTAGTAACATCTAAAGATAAATTTTCAGGAGAAGGTTTAGTGAAGGAGCCAGATTTTCTTAGGGATGTTGGAGTATTAGAGGATTTTCTGGAAAATAAAAAGGAAACCGGTAATGCACTGACGGTAGCGGATTTTTTAAAGCAGACAAGACAAGCATTTTCGGGCGATGACCCAGAATATTATATTTTACCAGATACAAAACAGATGACTGCACAGCTATTATTATTGTTTGAAAACTCAGGTCCAGAGGAAGATTTATCGGATTTAAAAGATTTCGATGAAATAAACCTTAGAATAAATGTTCCGACAGTTAACATGGATGCAAGTGAGTTCAATGGTTTTGTTAAAACACTCAAATCAGAGATCGATGCACAGTTTCCTACTCTTGCGGTGGAAGCAACAGGGCCAATGGTAATGTTTCAGGCACAAAGTGAATATACGGACAAAGGTATAACGAGCTCCTTTACAGTTTCCTTAATATTAATAAGTTTAGCTTTCTTTATTGTATTTAGATCAGTCAAGTTTGGAGCTATCGCCATAGTTCCAAGTGTTATACCAATACTACTTGCTGGAGGCATAGCCGCCCTAATGGGAAAAGACCTGAATTTGGGATCCCTGATAGTAGGTGCGATGACAATGGGAATCGCTGTTGATGACAGTATACATATAATCAGCCGTTATAGGTTAGCGCGACAAGAAGGCAGCAATGTTCACCAAGCGATGCAAAGAGCGATGAACGAATCTGGTAGAGCTATTATAACTACTTCAATC
Source organism: Paracoccaceae bacterium (assembly GCA_029243395.1). Lineage (GTDB taxonomy): Bacteria > Pseudomonadota > Alphaproteobacteria > Rhodobacterales > Rhodobacteraceae > CACIIZ01. The sequence continues at coordinate 50,078 of JAQWSE010000012.1, forward strand.
ATTTTGGTCATTGGTTTTAGTATGTTCTTAATGGGTCGTCTAGTTCCAATGATTGATACGGGTAGATTTGCTGCAATCATTTTTCTTTTGGCATTATTTGGAGTACTTTTCTTTATTCCATCAATTCTTTATATTACTGATGAAGATCAGAAAAAGGCTTAAAGTGACTTAATGAGAGGGAAGTATCAGATGACCTTATCTATCAAACCAAATCTTTTCGGGTCAATCATTCTTGTAGTATTTTTTGTTGTTAAACCAGCCTTTGCGCTTACGGCATTTGAGATTATGTCAAAAGTTGATGCTAGATATACTGGAGATTCAGCAATATCTACCACAAGAATGATTTTAATTGATAAGAAGGATAGAAAACGCACAAGAGAAATAGAAATTCTTAGCAAGGATTATGCAGACGTTGACAAGTCAATATCGTTTTTTAAGAACCCAGCTGATGTCAAAGGTACTGCTTACATGTCATTCAATTGGGACCTTCCATCAAAAGAAGATGATTCATGGCTTTATTTGCCGGCGTTGCAGAAGGTTAATCGGATAGCCTCTTCGGACCGATCTGGTTCATTCATGGGTAGTGATTTCACCTACACAGACATAGATGGGTTTGAATTAGGCGACTATAATTATGTACTCAAAAAGAAAAGTGATTTAGTTGACGGAAAGGATTGTTGGGTCATAGAATTAACACCAAAAAATAAGACAGTCATTGATAAAACAGGTTATTTAAGAAGCTTACAGTGGATTAGGAAAGACATCTTTATTCCAGTTAAAGGCAGAATTCTTGTAAAAAAAGGAAAAAAGATAAAGCTTTTTTCTGCTAAAGACATCACAAAAATTGATGGTATTTGGACAGCAAAAACTTTACAAATGATCACCACAAAAAATAAGAAATTAGTGCATAAAAGTGTCTTTCAGCTTAAAAGTATAAAATACAATGCTGATGTTGGCGATAAAATTTTTAGTACTGAGGTCATGCAGCGTGGTCTCTAAATTAGTTAACAAGATTTCCAATAAGATTTTGTGCGCCTTATTTTTAGCTTTCATATGTTTTCTTCCAGGGGTCACCTATTCTGAAGAAAACAGCATTGATTTGATGTCTGACGATTTTGATTTATTAGAAGATTCCTCATTAGAAGATTTGGAAACGGAGTTGGATCTCGACGGAGAAGGGGAGGTAGAGACACTCGACAAGAATGAAGTCTCTGAGGAAGAGAAAATTGGCAGATTTGGAATTGAAGGCCTTTCCGGTTCTATCAATCAAAGTTTCGTTTTTGGCATAGAAGATCCTGGGGTTAGCTTCGATCGGCAAAAAAGTGGCTTAGAAAGAATTCGTACAGCCTTTAATTTTAATTATAAGGGTGAAATTTCATCTAATGTTAAATATAAGGTAGGTGGGTTGCTTCGGTATGACTGGGGCAAATTAGATAATGATCAATATCGGATGGGTGGAAATTCTGTATACCTTAAATTAAAAGATGCTTACTTAGATATGTATCCATCCGAGAACATTTGGTTGAGAATAGGGAATCAAATTATTGCCCGAGGTCAATTTGATGGACTATCAATTACCGATACAATTAACCCAAGAGATCTATCGATTCCGGCACAAGGTGAATTATCTGAGTTTAGGCAACATGTCCCAGCAGCGCTGATCAGTATCCCAATACAAAACGCTAAACTGGAACTCATCCTAACTTATGATGCTGGTGCCAATAATGTCGGTCAACCAGGGAGCAGCTTTGATCCTCTGGTACTTTTCCAAAATTATCCCCTTCCGGAACTTAGTTCCTTATCTGCTAAGCATATAAAACCAAGTAATCGAACCGAGCTATTTGCAAGGCTGAACTATGCATTTAATGGTGGAGATTTCGCAGTAGTTTTTTCAGATGAAAACTTGAATCAAAGAAACTTAAAGTCAGTGATTACATCTTCATTCTTAAGTGAACTTCATTTTGGGTTTGATCGGGTCCAAAAATTTGGTTTTAGCGGTAATTTGGCTCGAGGAAACTATTTATTTAAATATGAGGGAGCACAGATTGCAGGAGTGCCAATTCCAGGAAAGGATCCTACAATACTACCATGGAAGAAAAAAAATCAATCCGTTATGGGGTTTGGGTTGGATTATAGCGGCATTAACAACTTAACTATTGGTTTTGAGAGTGATATAAAACTTGTTCAAGAATATTCCGAAGATTTAAGTGGTTCCAAAACATCAGTTGGACAAGGATTCCAAGTGAGATGGACTGGATTAAATGATCTTTTGAACATTAGTGGAAGTGTTAGCAAATTGAATGGCGAGAAAAGTACCATTTCTAGTCTTGCTGCGAATTATAATGTGAAGGATGGTTTATCCCTTGGAGCTAGAGTTGTTCGCTATCAAGCTAGTTCTGTCTCAGATAGTTTTTACCCCTATCAAAATCAGGACGTAATCATGCTTTCCACTGAATATAGTTTTTAGATAAATTGAGAGGTGCCTTTCTATCTATGATTAAAAGTCATTACTCTTGTTTGCCTTCTAAAACATTGACCTTAGCCATTGCTTGTTCTTTGAATTTTTGAAGAATTTCTAAAGCCCTTAATTCTTTGCCGGCTATTTTTATGTCTGAAAATAATTCAACAATAACACCTGAATTATCGGATGATTTAAATAGAAGTACAGTATGCCCTTTGGATGTTTCAGCTGATGTTACAGCTTGCACTACTGTCCATAGAGACGGAGCCAACAAAGTAAAATTTATAACTCGTGCATACATTACTCATCTTCCCCGAATGATTTGGCAGAAACATATTCAGTCATTTTTGTAGAGGCCAATTCATAAATTTGTTTTAACTCTGATGAGTCAAAAGCCCGATACCAATTGAGATCATCAAACATTCCACTAGCCTTGATAATGCCAGTCATTGAGGCAACGGCTTCATCATTTGGTCCCTCAACTAGAGCCACAGCACTTATTTCAGGATGATTAAGATATAACATTTCCAAAAGATTCCCCCCCAGGCTTTCGACGAAAGGAGCCACAATATCTTTTCGATTTTGAGGTTTGCTAACCATAGAAGAACTAAATTCCGTATTTGTTTTTCCGAGAACAATATATTTGTGCATATTCATACCTCTTATTAATTTTTCATTGAGTTGAAATAGATTGAGATGGGTCTAGTTTCTTTGACATTTACTTTATATTCAACGTATAATTTCCTTAAAGGAAGAATATACTGAGTCAAGATCAGCTACATTACGATACTACACATATTGATTTCTTAGAGAAGTTGTGGGGTGATGGATTTATGTCACCTGGCGGACATGGAGAGATCCAAAGACTTTTAATGAAAACTAGCTTGTTGGATCGCAAAGTTCTGGATATTGGGTGTGGAGCTGGTGGAATAACAATTAGCCTTCTTAGAGATTTTCAAGCCAAGATGGTTATAGGCGTGGATGTTGAATCTGATGTTTTAAAGAAAACAAAGGATAAAATTAAGAGAGCGAATTTGGAAGAGAAAATAAAGGTCTTCCTTGTGGGTGAGGGTAAATTACCTTTCAAGGTAGACACATTTGATATAGTTTTCTCCAAGGATTCAATTGTGCACGTTCCTGATAAGGAAGCAATTTTTAATGAAGTATCAAGGGTCTTAGTTCCAGGTGGGATCTTTGTTTTCTCGGATTGGCTAATCTCACATGATGATGAACCGTCCCAAGAGATGAAAAATTATTTGGAACTTGAGGATCTTGGATTTAGTATGGCCTCGCCAGTCAGATATGAAGAAGCCTTGAAGAATTGTGGATTTATCGCTATCGAAGTAAGAAACCGTAATTCATGGTATAGAAATGAGGCGCGCCGGGAAGTAAATATCCTATCAGGATCAGACCGAAAGTCATATGAAAAACTAACTTCTAAGGAATTTATAAAAAACCAAATAATGACCTGGGAGGCTATGATAAGGGTATTAGATTCAGGAGAACACTGTCCTCATCATTTTAGAGCAATTAAGCCAAATAAAAATAAATAAGTTAATTTGATGCTGCTATTCACAAAAAGCCATTCAAATTTATCATTATACTTGCTGGAGCTATGAGAACATAAGTCTAAGTATTCACAATTACAAAAACAACTTGCTTTCTGTACGGTATCCAGTATTTATCTCCCGATATTATAAAGCCTATAACAGGCCCTAGTTAGTTAGAATATTGCAAAGGTGCTGAGATGAAAATAGTAGCTCCCAAAGAATTAGATCAAGGTGAAAGCCGTGTAGCGATAACTCCACAATCAGCTAAGTTTCTAATAAATTTGGGCCATGAAGTTATTGTACAGTCTGGAGCCGGGAAGGGTTCACGCTTTTCTGATTCTGATTACAAAATGAACGGATGTCGCCTAGTTAAATCACCCGCAAGCATGTGGAAAGAGGCGGACGTTATCGTGAAAGTAAATCCACCTACTGATACAGAACAAAAAAAACTTAGGAAGGGACATATTTTAATAGGGTTCATTTGGCCTGGACAAAATAAGGTATTATTAGAAAGTCTCCAGAAAAAGGGAGTTACAACAATAGCCATGGATATGGTGCCGAGGATAAGTCGGGCCCAGAAGATGGATGCACTTTCTTCCATGTCCAATATTGCTGGCTATAGAGCTGTAATTGAGGCAACAAATAACTTCGATCGCTTTCTGACGGGGCAAATCACTGCAGCTGGCAAAGTTCCACCTGCAAAAGTATTAGTAATAGGTGCAGGTGTTGCAGGATTAGCAGCTATAGGTACTTCAGTGAGTCTTGGAGCTATCGTGAGAGCATTTGATGTCAGACCTGAAGTTGGGGAGCAAATTGAATCTATGGGTGCACAATTTTTAATGCTTGATTTTGACGAAGGCGCTGACGGGTCAGAGACTGGCGGATATGCAGCTCCATCCAGCCCAGAATTTAGAGAAAAGCAGTTGCAATGTTTTAGTGAACAAGCTCCCGAAATCGATATTGTTATTACTACGGCCCTCATACCGGGTAGGGATGCCCCGAAGTTATGGCTTAAAGAATTTGTTAAGAATATGAGACCTGGTTCTGTTGTGGTAGATTTAGCTGCTGAAAAGGGTGGCAATTGTGATTTAACCGTACCTGGTGAAAAAGTAGTGACTGATAACGATGTCACTATCATTGGGTATACTGATTTCCCGAGTCGCATGGCTTCGCAGGCTTCGGCGCTTTACGCTACTAATATCAGACATATGTTGGATGATTTAACTCCTGAGAATGATGGAAAAATAAATGTCGATATGAATGATGATGTGATCCGGGGTAGTACAGTTACTCATAATGGGAAATTAACCTTTCCCCCTCCTCCGCCAAAGATTCAAGCTATAGCCAAGCAGGCTCCCAAAATTGAAACTAAGACTCCCGAACAAATCAAAGCTGAAGAACGTGAAATCTTTAAGAAGAATACAATGCAGCAAACAGTCTTGCTATCCATAGGGGCAATTCTTATGTTTTTCATTGGGAGCTATGCACCACCAGATTTCATGCAACACATGATAGTATTTGCTTTAGCTTGTTTTGTAGGTTTCCAAGTTATTTGGAATGTTAGCCATGCTTTACATACGCCCTTGATGGCAGTAACTAATGCAATATCTGGTATAATAATTATTGGTGCAGTGTTGCAAATGGCCTCTGAAAGCTGGTTTGCTATATTTCTAGCATCAATCTCGGTTCTAATTTCAACCATCAATATCGTTGGAGGTTTTATGGTTACTCGGCGTATGTTGGCTATGTTTCAAAAATCCTGATCGGTAGGAGAAGTTAATGGAATATGGATTAGTATCAGCGGCATATATATCAGCAAGTGTGTTATTCATTCTATCGCTTGGTGGGCTGAGCAATCAAGAGAAGGCTAAGAGAGCCGTTTGGTTTGGTATAGCAGGCATGGCCTTATCAGTCATTTTTACTATTTTCAGCGGTAATTCAGGTAATTTTTGGCTTCTTTTACCTATGATAATCGCAGGATCCATCATCGGTTATTATGTGGCAAAGAAAGTAGAAATGACAGAGATGCCGCAATTAGTAGCAGCGCTCCATAGCTTTGTTGGTTTAGCAGCTGTTTTTATTGGGTTTAATGCACAGCTAGAGTTGGCATTGATAGAAAACTTTAGTGGAAATTTAGATGATCTAAAGGGATTTTCGAAGAAAATAGCAAATAAAAATGCAACAGAGATATCAATCATGACTGTAGAAATCTTTCTTGGTGTTTTTATTGGGGCAGTCACTTTCACTGGTTCAGTCGTGGCTTTTGGAAAGTTATCGGGAAAAATTGGTGGTAAGGTGTTCAAATTGCCTGGTGGCCATGGTTTAAACCTAGCTGCTCTAATTTGTTCCTTAGGTTTAGGGTTGCTTTATTTCAATGGATCAGGGATGTGGACATTGATATTACTTTCCATTTTGGCAGGCTTTATTGGATGGCATCTAATTATGGGCATAGGTGGTGCTGATATGCCTGTTGTAGTCTCTATGCTTAACTCGTACTCGGGTTGGGCCGCAGCCGCGATTGGATTCACTTTAGGGAATGACTTACTGATAGTTACGGGAGCATTAGTTGGTTCATCGGGAGCCATTCTAAGCTATATTATGTGCAAGGCGATGAATCGACATTTTGTCAGTGTTATACTCGGAGGGTTTGGATCCCAACCAGTTACCCAGTCCGAGATTGAGGGGGAACAAGTTGCTATTGATGCTGATGGAGTGGCTACCCTGTTAAATGATGCTGATGAAATAATAATAGTTCCTGGATATGGAATGGCTGTGGCTCAAGCCCAGCAAGCTGTCTCTGAATTGACTCGGAGATTGAGGTCAAAATCAAAGACTATAAGGTTTGGGATCCATCCTGTTGCAGGACGTCTTCCGGGTCATATGAATGTCTTACTTGCTGAAGCCAAGGTTCCATATGACATAGTTCTTGAAATGGATGAAATAAATGATGATTTCCCGAAAACAGACGTGGTAATTGTTATTGGCTCAAATGATATTGTTAACCCGGCAGCCCAAGAAGATCCTGATAGTCCTATAGCTGGAATGCCGGTGCTTGAAGTTTGGAAAGCAAAGCATGTGATAGTCTCAAAGAGAGGACAAGGGACCGGTTATTCAGGAATTCAAAATCCTCTATTTTATAAAGAAAATACTCGGATGTTTTATGGTGATGCCAAAAATTCTTTGGATAGTTTGCTCTCAAAAATTGAGTAAATACTTTCTAGTTCAAACTTACTAGAAGTCAGTAGGGGCCCCTCCTTCCTTTATCCTTCGATCTACAAAACTGGCTAATTCTTCCTTAATTCCTTCATCCATTGGCGGTGGTTCAAATTCAGTCAGAATTGCTTTCCATATTTTATTTGCTCTAACATGGGTCCACTCTTCTCCTGCTTCGGCCCAGGCTTCGTAATTTCTCCAATCAGATAGAAATGGAGAATAGAAAGCACTGGCATAACGGTCTTGGGTATGCTGACAACCAAAAAAGTGCCCTGTAGGACCTACTTCAGAAATGGCCTCAAAAGCTAAGTCATCCTCATTAACACTACACAATTCTGGTTCAAAGTATCTTTTGAATTGTTGTAGAACTTCGCAATCCATTACAAATTTTTCATAAGAGGCAATTAAGCCTCCATCCAGCCATCCTGCCCCGTGATAAACTAAATTTGTTCCTGAAGTTGTTGAAGCCCAAAGGCTATTTAGACTTTCCCACATTGCTTGACCATCGGGGGCATTAGAAGCACAAGCGTTTGATGACCTCAGAGGCAAATTATAATAGCGGGCCATCTGGCCAGTAATTTGTGTTGCACGAATATATTCCGGAGTACCAAAGGCAGGTGCGCCAGATTTCATATCCACATTTGAAGTAAAGGTACCCAGAATCACCGGACAACCTGGATTAATATATTGAAGTAAGGCAATAGCTGCCAAACCTTCAGCTATGGATTGGGCTACAGCTCCTGATAAAGTAACTGGAGCCATTGCGCCTGCCAAGGTAAAAGGAGTTACACTCACAGGTTGATTTTTTCTAGCAAAACGCATGGCTCCATCAAGCATAGGCCAGTCGTGTTTGAGTGGTGAAGAGGAGTTAATATTTGTGTAAAGTCTCGCCTCTTTAATGAAATCTTCTTCTTTTAATCCACTTGCAATCCGCACCATTTCAATAGCATCTTCAACCCGTTCAGTTCCTAGAGAATACGCATGGCAAACTTTGTCGGTTAAGGTTAGTTTTTCATACAAACATTTAAGATGTCTTATTGAAGAGTGAATATCAACAGGTTCTACAGGATATCCTCCTGCAATATGTATGCAGTTAAAATATTGGGTGAATTTAATGAGATCCTTAAAGCTTTCAAAGTCACCAGGCCTTCTTCCTCTATCTAGATCCATTACATTTGGAGGAGAAGAAACATTAACAAAAGTCATGTGCCTTCCTCCAATGGTTACCTTCCTTTCTCGATTTCTAGGGATAATATCAAATTTACTGGGCGCATGCTTGACCATTTCCATCACCCAGCTCTTATCCATTTTCACGTTGTCAGAGTTTGGATCAACACGGCAACCAGCCTCTTTAAGAAGTAATTTTGCCTCCTCATTGATGAAATCAATACCAATTTCTTCTAGCACACGCATTGCAGTATCATGGATTTTTTCAATCCCTTCCTGAGATATAGGCTCAACAAAATTATCGCAATTTACAGGCAATGACCAAGGGGTTTGAGAAATTGCAGCAGCACTCTTTCGCCGAGCATTTCCAGAGCGTCCCCCAGATCGAGATCTACGATCAGCTTTCATAGGCATTAGTTTCCTTTCGTGATCCGTTATTGACTGAGTAAATTAGAGGGGAGAATAAATTTTTTGTAAAGGTTTTATCTTAGCCAGGAAGGTATAGTTTCTATGGAATCTAATATTTTGTCAGCATAGGGTATCAGCTCCTTTTCTTCTGCAACCCCTGTCAATACTCCTACTGAATAGATTCTTGCCTTTTGGGCTGCCTTAAGGTCATGTGTGCTATCGCCTATCATGGCGACTTCATGTGACTTTAAATCAAAAATATTGAGAAATTCAATCATTTGACCTGTTTCAGGTTTTGCGCCATAGCCACTATCACAACCAACAACAAAATCAAAATAATCAAGAATTTTTGCTGACTCTAATTGTGATTTCGCGGGTTCTTCACAGTCATTGGTGACGATGCCCAATAAAATATTCTGTGATTTAAGCTGTGCGAACAATTTAGGTAGATTGGTTACTGGAACTTGGATCAGTTTGACAGACTTACTAGTAATAAATTCTCGCAGAGTATCTCCTTTTAATCTGCTTGAGTAGGGTTCAATTATAGAGAGAAACTCCCCAGCAACACCTGCGATGAATACACTGTCTTTAAGGAAAGTTTTTTGTGTCAAATCAAAACCAAGAACTTTTGCCATCATCTTCTTATCTCTTGTAGAACCAGCTGTTAGATCGTTTATGATTTGACTCATCCACTCCCCCCAGCTTTCTTGAAAATGAAATAAGGTACCATCTTTATCAAAAAGTAATCCTTTAAAAGTCACTTGTCGCCCTCCTAAACTTTTGTATCCTGTAATTGGAAAGGAATTAATATAATGAGAATAAAACAAACTTCGAAACAAGATTATGCCTATTTTGAAAAAATGACCACCCGATGGCGTGATAATGATGTTTATGGGCACATGAACAATGTGGTTTTTTACGAATATGTGGATACAGTAGTGAATAGCTGGTTAATTAAAACCAATTCATTAGTGATACCTAGGGGACGAATAATTGGTCTAGTAGTTGAAACTAAATGCACATATTTTTCAGAAATCGGTTTTCCTGGCGTTATAACTGCCGGTCTTAAAGTCAACCGCATTGGGAAATCTTCCGTACAATACGAAGTTGGTTTATTTTCCAACCAAGAAGATAAAACTGCAGCCCGCGTCCTTTTCACTCACGTGTGTGTGGATTCTAATTCTAGAAAACCAGTTAAAATACCTAAGGAACTACTTAAAGCCCTTAAAACTATAAATAAAGATTAAAGCAACAGCTCTTTGCACAGATGTACTAATTCTTTCCAGGATTTCGGGTTATGTGTGTATGCATCTGTAATTGGCATCTGGGTACGTACTAAGTCACATCCAGAGAAATAAAATCTGTAAAGGTCTGGTGCAAATTTCTTGGCACTAGCTATCTGTGATGCATTATCGTCAATAAAAACTGCAGGCTTTTTGACTTGGTCGCAAATTTGTTTTAATGCGGGCCCCTTCTGCCCTTCATTACTTACAAAAGGAAATGGAAGATTCAATTCTTGGAAATTTTTTAATCGAGCCTCGTGGGCATATCGGGGTACGTTGCTAATTATGATTATTTGTGCAGATTTAGAAATATCATGCACTGATTCAACGGCACCTTCCGTAGCTGGTTGTCGATGAGTTTCCTCTTTTATGAAACTAACTACAAGGTCCCGTGCAGTTTGGGGGTCAACGAAAAGGTTTGATTCTTTGTCCAGAATTACATCATGGAGAGTGTACCCATTGAGCTCAAGCCCAAAACCTCTCTGTCTTAGGTAATTCCTAAATGGAACGGCAAAGTGTACTAATACTTCATCTGCATCAATTAATACTAATGGTTGATCAGGAAAAATATTTATGTTTTCAATTTGTTCATGAACTGGTGGTATCATCGACATTCTCAAAAATAAAAAGCTTAGATAAAGTTAATTATTTTTTTTCCTTTTACCATCTTTTAGATTAAAATTTGTGAGGATTATTTTAATATAGAGAGATTAATTGTGAGCAGTGAAAAACTTGATGGTATACCAGTAAAAGATGCAGCAACAGTGGTTCTTATTAGGAAGATGGGTTCCCAACATAATGTCCTGATGGGGCAGAGGGGAAAGGAGGCTGTATTTATGCCAAGCAAGTTTGTTTTTCCTGGTGGAGCATATGAAGAGAATGATAGCAAGGTGCCTTTTTTTTCTACTTTATCAATCCATGATGAAGCCCTATTAACTCTTGAGTCCATAAGAAATATAAGTTTAGGTTTGGCGGCGACTGTAATTCGGGAACTGTGGGAAGAGACCGGATTGAAGTTGGTAAAACCCTTGAAGTGGAATGTAACAGCGATTGAAGGGTGGGAATTTTTTCATAAACAGGGTCTTTGTCCAAATGCATCCGAATTGACTTTTTTTTTCCGCGCTATAACTCCTGTAGGACGACCCAGAAGATTTGATGCAAGGTTCTTCCTTTGTGATGCACAGGCAATAGTTGATGATTTAGATGATTTTTCAGGAGCTTCGTCTGAACTTAGTCATTTACAATGGATTAGTATTGAAGAATCTAGAGGGCTTGACCTGCCAATAATAACAAGAATTGTCCTGCAGGAAGTTTCTCGATTTTTAAAGGAAGGTGTTAACGCCAATGGAGTTCCTTTCTACAATGAAGGTTCTAGTACTTCAAACTTTTCCCATCTCACTATTGATTAGAGGGATGATGTTGGCTTGACACTATTTTTTTTCGGTGTAGAACATTCGTCAGACTTTCATTTTGGGAGAACCTAATGGCCAAACCAACTACTATAAAGATCCGTTTAAATTCAACGGCTGACACCGGGCATTTTTATGTAACAAGAAAGAATGCTAGGACAATGACCGAAAAGATGATTGTCAAGAAATACGATCCAGTGGCCAGAAAACATGTCGAATACAAGGAAGGAAAGATAAAGTAAAAAAGGCCACACTGTCTGCGGCCTTTCTAAATCCTATATGTATTCAGATTTCTAAATTGCTATTCCCTACTTCCCATAAAATGCAGCAAAAACATAAACATATTTAAGAAGTTAATGTAAAGTGATAGGGCACCTAGTATTCCAGCTTTGGCTGCAATTTCTTCCCCGTTTGGAGCGCTCCTAAAACTAAGATATGTATTTTTAATATTCTGCGTGTCGTAGGCGGTAAGTCCAGCAAAAATTAGAACTCCCAAGACGTTAATAGCAAACTCTAATCCGGGGCTTTGAGTAAACCAATTAATAATCATCGCAACTATTAATCCTATCACTCCCATGAAAAGAAATCGTCCCATCCCAGACAAGTCTTTCTTGGTTGTATAGCCAAATAAGCTCATTGCCCCAAATGCTATTGCTGTAGTAAAAAATGCATTTGCTATTGACGCTCCAGTATACACTACAAAAATGGTTGATAATGAAAGACCCATTAAAGCCGAAAATAGCCAGAAAGCCAATTGACCACTCGCATAACTCATTTTCATTACCTTAGCAGACAAAAAGAATACGAATCCTAAAGGTGCGAACATAATTACTAGTGAGATGATTTGATTGCTGAAAAGCGCATACACTAACTGTGGTGATGTTCCAATAGACCAAGCAACAGATCCTGTGATGACCATTGCTACAGCCATTAAACCATACACCTTGTTCATATGAGCTCTAAGGCCGCTATCAATGCTTGCGCGAGCATCTGATTGTGTGGTTGATCTAATCGAATCGAATTCTGCCATAAATATCTCCTTAAATCTTACAGATTAACTGATATTAATATCGGTGTTTTTCTCATGAAATTCAAGGCTTTTTTAGATATTTTTAAATTGCGCTAGGTCAATCCTCGGTTCGTAGGATCCTTGCAGGTTTCGATTTTAGTGGTCCAATTGCAAATAGAGCGCTTGTCAGGACAGTTATAGAGATTCCAATTAGTACAATCCAAATTCCTGAATTAAGGTCAAAGGAGTAAGTGCTTTTTAGAAAATATGATATTACAACCCAAGCCATAATGACGCTAATACTTAATGAAACTAGTCCAGCAATACTACCAATAATTAGTGACCTTAAGCCAAAGCTAAATAAAACTACACTTTTTCTCGCACCCAATGTTTTCAAAATAGAAGCTTCAAATGCTCTGCTTTGCTCGGATGCCGCCAATGCTCCCATGATTACAAAGAAACCCATGCAGATTATCAGAAGAGCACACCATTTCATTGCAAGGGAAATCTTAATTAGCATCTCTTGAATTTTATTAATAGTTTCCCTAACAGATACGGACGTTATATTCGGAAAATTCCTAGTGATAATTTTTATTATACTGGCTTCAGATTGTGGTGATGCATAAACTGTGGCAATATGCGTGTGCGGTGCAGATGATAATGAATGAGGATTAAAAACCATTAAGAAATTAATTCCCATTGTAGCAAAATTCACTTCCCTGAAACTGGTAATGGTTCCAGTCAAATCTCTGCCCAGAATATTTACCGTTAAAGTATCCCCAAGGTCTAGGCCAAGTTCTTGACCTTCATTTTGGGAAAAACTAATTTGGGGTGAACCTTTATAGTTGGGAGGCCACCATTCACCTCGTGTCACATTTTGTGCCGTTGTTGGAGTATCCTCATAAGTAATGCCTCTATCTCCCCTCAATGCCCAATGGTCTATATTGAGATTGGAAACTTCAATATCGTTAATTTTCGTAATGAAACCCCTTAACATTGGAGCCATTTTGAGGTCAGTAATAAGGTTTTGTTCTTGTAAAATGTCGATAAGTGGTCTCTTCTGAACAGATTGTATGTCTATCAAAAAGAAAGCAGGTGCTATTGCTGGTAAATCTTTCTCTAAGGAGGTTTCAATGTTCTTTTCTATTTGTCCCATGGTAGATAGTACTATGAGACCAATTCCAATAGAAATTAGAACTGACTTGTTTTCCCTACTTCCATTCCCAATAGAGGCAAATGCTAGTTTTAAGGGAAGTAGGCTCGGCATTTTTTCTGATGAACTTAATTTCAAAGAAACTTTTTGAGTTAGAAACGAAATCATATGTAAAACTAAGAATGAGAATATTGTTCCAATTATAAACCACATTGCTAATTTTTTTTCTGGAGCCATAATGATTATTAGTAATATTAAGACGGCTATCAAGCTGATGACGAAAATGCTTTCTCTCATGCTCGGTATTCTGGATTTGCCGTCCGTCAATTGAGAACGAAATAAATCTGATACTTTTTCTCGGCAGGCCTTCATTAGAGGTATTAATGAAAAAATTAAGCTGACAAGAAGACCTAAGATCATAGCATTCATGATTGGTCGAGGGTAAAAATCGAAGCTCAAAGGAAAAGGAGTTATGTTTATTAATATAGGTTTTAGAACGTAACACATACTACTTCCAGCTAAAGCTCCAGCTGTCGTACCAGTGAGTGATAATATCAATATTTGCGACAAGTAAATTTTGGTTAATGTTGCGGAGGTAGCCCCAAGAGTTCTTAATGTGGCTATAGTCCCTCTTTTTAGAGTTAAATAGGATCCAACAGCGGTGCTTATACCTACTCCACCAATAATTAAGCCAGCCATTCCCAATACTGTAAGAAAGAAACTTAATCTATTGACAAAAGATTCTATCCCAGGTGCAGGATTCCTTCTATCTCGCCAACGGAAACCTCTGTCAAAAAACTTTTGCGTGAAGGAAGATTTAAGGCCTTCCAAACTTTCCTGCTCGCGTGTTTTAATATAATAATTAGTCTCATAAAGAGTACCTTTTCCAAGTAATCCTGAATCTTTAAGGGACGATGAATATATGATGATCTTCGAACCTAGGCTAAAGGTATCCGAACCTGAATCTGGCAGGCTAAGTACTCTGCCTCGTAATTCAAATGTGGTATTACCTAATCTAACCAAAGAACCAATCTTGAGTTGTAATTGCTCTATGAGTAATGGCTCTGCTATTATACCATAAATACCATTCTTCTCACGTAGTGCATCTTCAATCGAAATATCTGGTTCAATAATTAAATCCCCATATAGGGGATATTTGTCGTCTACTCCTTTCGCTTTTGCCAAAGCATGAGGGACATCAGAGGACTGCCCAATACCAGATATCATCGTGCGAAAAGATATCAGCTCAGAAAAATTATTGGAAATTTCTCTGATTTCATTTTTCTCATCTTGAGAGGCCACCCTGTACGCTAAGTTAAGAGAAATGTCTCCACCTAAAATCTCAGCAGATTCTTTTTGTAAGCCTGCTTTTACGGACTCCTTAAAAGTTCCTATCAGTGAGATAGCGAAAACACCTAAGAATAAACATACTAGGAAAATCCTAAACTTAGCCAACCCGCCGCGCAGGTCCCTAGTGGCTATTCTAATGATTGAGTTACCCATAGAATCAATGCGTCCCTATTTTTCTACGGTCTTGCCATCAATCAACTCCACTATCCTGTCACATTTCCTTGCCAGCGTTATAGAATGGGTTACAATGATTAGGCTACTTTTATTCTTTTCGGTTAACCTGAATAGAAGCTCGATGATCTTATCTCCTGTATTTTGATCTAGGTTTCCTGTTGGCTCATCAGCTAAGATGATTTGAGGTTCGATAGCTAGGGCCCTAGCTATTGCTACTCTTTGCTGCTCACCTCCAGACAATTGTGCCGGAAAATGATCAAATCTATCAATCAACCCTACTTCACCTAGGAGTAATCCAGCTCGTTTTCTGACATCCTTGAAGCCAGCCAATTCTAATGGTATACAAACATTTTCGATAGCTGTCATAGTGGGAATGAGGTGAAAAGATTGAAAGACTATTCCCATATTTTCTTTTCTAAAGTCAGCTAATTCATCTTCGGAAAATTTAGTGATTTCATTATTATCAATTACTATGGAACCAGTTGTGCATTGCTCCAGTCCGCCTAAAAGCATCAAAAGCGATGACTTTCCAGAACCGGATGGGCCTACCAGAGCTACTTTCTCTCTATCATGAAGTGAAAAATTGACTGATTTTAGAATTTCTATCTTACCAGACCCACTTGGGAATGATAAAGAAAGCTCAGATGCTTTAATTAGAGGACTAATATTCATTATTTTGCGTTCAAATGATAAAGGTTTTGACTAGTGTTATATGGTTTTATTTCCTTAAGATACAATAAACTAATTGGAATGGTATTGGTTTTATTTAGCCTTACTGTAGGGGGCAGTTCATCAGAGCAATCTAATCACCTAACAATTTTGATTATTGGAGATAGCTTGGTCCAAGGATTTGGTCTCGCACAGAAAGATGGATTGGTAAATCAGCTAGAGAGCAATTTAATGAATAAAGGCATAAATGTGGGTTTAGTCAATGGAGGTGTTTCTGGGGACACAACAGCAGGTGGCTTGTCTAGATTAGAATGGAGTTTGACTGATGATATCGATGGGGTTGTAGTTGCCCTAGGTGCTAACGACATGCTAAGAGGGCTTCCCCCCAAGCACACTAAGAACAATCTATCCCAAATCATACAAAAGCTTACAGATAGAAATTTGCCTGTTTTATTAGTGGGAATAAGGTCAATTGAAAACTATGGCAAGGACTATAAGTTAGAATTTGAAAATATTTACGCAGATTTAACTGATGAATTTGAATTGATTTTGTATCCTGATCTGTTATCTCCCATCCTGGATCAGGATAATGCACAGTTAGAAAAGTATTATCAGGCAGACAAGATTCACCCAAATGTAGATGGAGTCCTTTTAATAGTTAAGGGCATTACTCCGGTTCTAATTGAATTAATTGAAGTCATCAAATCAAAAAATTGATTTAATGGGTGGGACTTTTTTCAAGTTGGGCGTCTAGAAATTCATCAATCTTTTGCCACACATCCTCTTGAATTTCTTTGGTTTCAAAAAATATCTCATGATATGCGCCTTGTATTATATGGGTATGCCCCTTCGGCGTTCTAGCCATCCTTGTTAATATAGAATTCTTAGATACGACCATATCTTCTTCTCCTACCAAAGTCAGCTGTGGAATATCAGGTGGTGGCATCTTTGCCAATTTCTTGAGTTCAGTATTGAGGGCAACTAGCCAGCTCAATGTTGGGCGGCCCAAACCTAACCTAGGATCAATCAGAAGATTCTCCCTCATTTCCTGATAGATATTTGCATTTCTTGTCAAAATATTCTTCTCAAAAGCTTTGTTAATAATTTGAAATCCATCAATCTTATATGGATATGTCAGAAGTCCTAGACCTAAAGAGATTGCTAAGTTAAAAATAGGTATCAATATGGAAACAGTAAAATCAGAAACAGGCAAACCCCACAAAGGGCCTGAAAATATGGCAGAACTAACATTAGAGCCTCTTAATAAGTACCTTAACCCGATACATCCCCCCATGCTATGACCAAATAGTATCAGGGGTCTTGGGGACAACTTTGCTTGAAGAACACTTAGGACCCTCTCGAGATCTATTTGATACTCGAAGAAATTTTTGACATGACCAATGTCTGTGCGACCTAGGGGCCGTTGAGATAGTCCTTGACCTCTCCAGTCAATACAAACTACAGAGTAATTTCTTTGTGTGAATTCTTTTATAACTGAATTATATTTTTCTATATACTCTGATCTTCCCGGTAGAATAATAACTGTAGCCTTTTCTCCTTTATCCCAAAAACCATATCTAATGTATTTCCTGTCCTCAGTTTGGACATAATCTAATATGCCCCCTTCTAGCAGTTTAATTCCTAATTTAGGTAAAGGATTTAGTGTTTTATCAGCCAATTATATTTCCTAATTGCATTGCTACGCCCATGCTTCCCTCAACTTTAAGATGTCCACTCATAAAGGCTGAAGTGGGATTCGTTTCACCGGATAAAATGTCTTGAAAGGTTTCGGCACTAGCAATCAAAGTGCAATCAGTATCTTCAGAGGAAGCTCTAACACCATTGTTATCAACAATTATTGAACCTTCATTTTCAATTTCAAATTTTGCACTGAAGTCCACACTCTTGCCTTGTAGTTTTTCCTCCAATGCTTTGATGGCAGTTTCAATTATATTCGTCATTTTTTTAATTCCTTTAATAGTTTTTTCCAAAATATTTTATACGTATTAGGTATTAGATATCCAGTAATTTAATAATTTAAAGTTCACGGCGTCAAAGTTTTTTAGTAAATTTTTGTTCAATGGAGAATCATTGAATTGATCTTAATATAGGGCTGCTAAAGTGGGAAAATGAATCATGGTAAATAGTCCTAACTTTAATAAGAAGGTATGGGTTGTTTTAGGCCCAACAAATACGGGAAAGACACACTATGCTGTTGAAAGAATGCTTTGTCACTCTAGTGGCATCATTGGATTACCTTTAAGGCTCTTGGCTAGAGAGGTTTATGAAAAAGTTGTTGCTAGATCTGGAAAGCAATCAGTGTCGCTAATAACTGGAGAAGAAAGGATTGTTCCAGCAGATCCCAAATATTGGATTTGCACAGTTGAAGCTATGCCAGTGAGAATGGAAGTGGAATTTTTGGCAGTTGATGAAATCCAAATGTGTTCAGATCTTGATAGGGGACATATTTTTACAGAGAGATTACTTAAAGCTAGAGGTACTAAAGAGACTGTATTTCTTGGTTCAAATTCTATAAGAATGGTTCTGGAAGACACTTTGCCTAATGTCGGATTCATTCCTAAGAAAAGATTTTCAAAGCTTCGTTACGTAGATTCTCATAGATTGAGCAGAGTTCCCCCAAGATCAGCGATAGTATGTTTTTCCGTTGATGAAGTTTATGCAATTGCTGAACTAATTAGAAGGGAGAAGGGTGGTGCTGCAATTGTTACTGGGGGGTTATCACCCAGGACTCGAAACTCACAAGTTCAGGTTTATCAAGATGGTGATGTCGATTATTTAGTCGCTACTGATGCAATTGGCATGGGACTGAACTTAGATATAACAAATATAGCTTTTGCTAGTTTGAGTAAATTTGATGGGTCAAATTATAGAAATCTGTTTCCAGACGAATTAGCTCAGATAGCCGGAAGAGCTGGCAGATATATGTCCGATGGTACTTTTGGGGTAACTGCTGGTTGTCAGAGGTTGGCTCCAGATACCATTCATAGAGTAGAAAATCATATATTTTCAGATATCAAAAAATTACAGTGGCGTAATGCTGATCTTTGTTTTGAAAATTTGCGATCTCTTATTAATTCCTTAGACGAAAAATCCAATCATCCTTATTTGGTTAGGGTGAGAGAGAGCATCGATCTAAGAGCCTTAAGAGTTATGGCTGAAAATAGCTTGATTGTTGATAGAATTATTTCCAAACAGGAAGTTCGACTTTTGTGGAGAATCTGCCAAATTCCTGATTATAGGAAAATTTCACTTTCTGATCATGTTCAAACATTGGCAGAAATATTCTTCCTTCTTTCCAATCGGGGTCAACTGCCAGAAGAATGGCTTGAAAAAAAAATAGTAACGTTAGATAAATACGATGGTGGGATAGATGGCCTTTCAAGAAGATTGGCGTATATAAGAACTTGGAATTATGTAGCTAATAGAGGAGATTGGGTAGAAAATGCGCAATTTTTGCAAGAAAAGTCGAAATTAATTGAAGACAAACTATCAGATCATCTGCATCAATTATTAATTGAACAATTTATTGATCGTAGAACAACAGTGTTAATGCGCAGAATTAGGGAGAAGGTAACATTGACTGCAGATTTAAATGAGAAAGGTGAGGTGTTTGTCGAAGATCAACTCATTGGAAAGTTGGATGGACTTATTTTTTCATTAGATCCATCAGGATCCGCAAATGAAAAAAAGAAACTATTCTCGGTTTCTAAGCAAGCAATCAAATCAAAAATATCAATTCTAGTGGATCAATTATATGAATCTCCTAATGGAGAATTTTCTCTAAATAATTCTGGGAATATAATTTGGCGAGAAAATGCTATTGGCTCTATTAAAGTTGGTAATTCCATCCTTGAACCAGAACTGACCCCACTAATAGATGAGATTGCAGGTAAAACCGCAAAAGAAAAACTTTTGCGACGTATAAAATATTTCTTAGAGGGATTACTTGAAGAACATATGGAGGCATTATTTTCTTTGGTAAAAGATGAGGAAATTTCCGGTTTATCAGCTGGATTGGTTTTTAGGCTACGTGAAAACCTAGGAGTTCTTCCTAGGGAAGAATTTAGTAAAGAACTAAAAGCTCTTGATCAGGACACCAGATCCAAATTTAGAAAGCATGGGGTCAGGTTTGGTCAATACAGTATTTTTCAACCAAGCTTGCTTAAACCTGAGCCAACGCGAATTCGTATGTTGCTGTGGAAGATCTATCATAAGCTTACTTTAGTACCTGAACCGCCTGCGCCTGGCTTAGTGACCATTCCATCTATTAAAGATGTTAAACCACTATTTTATTCAATATCTGGTTTTCGACTTCTTGGGGCTAGAGCTATTAGAATTGATATGCTTGAGCGACTTGCAGATCTTATAAGGGCCAAAGATACAAAAGTCGGTTTCGAAGCTACCCCAGAAATGCTTTCGATCACAGGCCTTACTCTTTTGCAGTTCAAAGACTTAATGGTGGCTCTAGGTTACAAAGTTTCAGTTTTGAAGAGAACAGCTGATTTAGAAATTAATGAAAGTGCTCAAGACCAAACGACGAAAGGCCAGACTACTAAAACTGGAAATACTAAAGATGAAATAGTTGAGGTAGTCACAATCCACAAGAATTTTCTAAATGATATTGAAAATGAATATTTCATGTTTAAATTTGAGCCAAAGGGGTTAGAAATCAGAAAATCTCGTAAAAGAGGTATGACTAGAGGTAAAAATAGTAATGAGAAGATGGTTAAGAAGAAAGGTCTTAAGAATAAGGAACACAATCATTTGACGAGAGAATCCAGATCAGGGATTAGGAAAATCGATCCGGATAGTCCTTTTGCAGCTTTAGCTTCTCTAATTAAAAATTAGAAGTTTAAGCCTTGAGAATTGATAAATGGCTGTTTTTTGCAAGGATTTTTAAAACAAGGAATCGAGCAGTTAGGAGCATAGAAAAAGGACTGGTCTTTCTTAATGGGAAACGGGTTGCCAAACAATCTCAGGTGATAAAAATTGGTGATGGTATTATAGTAAAGGGTTCAAAAGAGATTTTAGAGTTAAAGGTCATGAATTTTGGAATAAGAAGGGAGAGCTATGATATAGCCAGGCATATGTATGATAACACGGTTCAAGAAATTCTAGAAAGTGGTAAGGAAGCAGATAGTCGGGGGCTTTCAGGGTCAAAACAGAGTGTTCGCCCAGATAAAAAAGATAGACGCGCTTTGATTGAACTTAAGAGAGCGAGCAATGTACTTAAAGGGGAATAACTGGTTATAACAAATGATTGGAACTGGAAAAATCTCAAAAAAAATGAATTCTATAAGTGCTATGACTAGGTGACTTAAGTAGTTAAAGTAAAAAAGCAGGTTTTTATGACATATATAGTAAATGATAAGTGTATAAAATGTAAGTATACTGATTGCGTCGAAGTGTGTCCTGTAGATTGCTTTTATGAAGGTGAAAACATGTTAGTTATACATCCTGATGAGTGTATAGATTGTGGTGTTTGTGAGCCCGAATGTCCGGTAGATGCAATAAAACCAGACACTGATCCAGGGGCTAGTGATTGGGTGGAGTTCAACAGAAAATATTCTGAGATGTGGCCAGTCATAACAATTCGCAAGGACCCATTACCTGAAGCTGACAACAAAGCAGATGAGGAAGGAAAATTAGAGAAATACTTTTCTGCAAATCCGGGCGAGGGTGATTAGCAAGTAGTTTTGTGGACACCCACCCATCCACGGTATCCTTCAAATATTTTTTCCTTACATGTAGTTGATTTTTGCACAAAAACCTGATAGGCACTTACGGATCTTAGTAAGTGCCAGCTTCGTTTGAATAGTAGAATGTGCTGGCTCTGAAATCATTATGAGAAATAGTTTCTTGTGGGATTGAATTTGTCGTCCTCCAGGAAGATTTTGGTTTTTGGTGGAGAATAGTTTGAGAAATGAGTAGTAATATGGAATTTACACAAAATGATTATGTTGTTTATCCAACCCATGGTGTAGGAAAAGTAGAGGCTATAGAAAAGGAAACTGTAGCAGGTATGGAAATGGAGATGTTCGTAATACATTTTGCAAAGGATAAAATGACGCTTAGAGTGCCAACTTCCAAAGCTGATTCAGTGGGCATGCGTTGTTTGTCTTCACCAGCAATTGTCGGTAAGGCAATGAGTACTTTGAAAGGCCGTGCTAGGGTTAAAAGAGCAATGTGGTCTCGTCGGGCGCAGGAGTATGAGCAGAAAATAAATTCTGGAAACTTAATCTCCATAGCCGAAGTAATCCGTGATTTGCATCGCAATGACGAACAGAGGGAGCAGTCTTACTCAGAGCGCCAACTATATGAGGCTGCATTAGAGAGGTTAACAAGGGAAGTAGCTGCGGTAGATGGAGTTGAAGAAGAAAAGGCGCAAGTTAAAGTTGGTGCAGTTTTAGAGGGAAGAGCAGCTTAAATTAGATTTTCATAGTTTAATACCCTGTCATTTCCAGATATCCTACCCCGCTATGGCTACCAGAAATCGTAATAGGTCCTTCCCAGTAGGGGACTAATCCGTCAATATATGAATGAGAATTGATGGCTTTAGTTATTACATCAATATTTTGACTTTTAATCTTTAACCTCCAACTTATGGGCACATTTGATCCCTGACGTTTATTTGTAGCCTTTCTAGTTTGATATGTTAGTGGTTTCATTTTTATTTTTGCATTGTCTAGGTTCAATATTTTTTTGTTTGCTGTAACTAGGGTCCCAGAGAAAAAATCTTTAGCTTCCTTATCTCTTACTCGGAATAACATCAATTTATCACCATTATCTAAATGCAGGGAAACCCAATCCCATCCGTCTTGATTTGGTCCAAGCATTGCACTGGACCATTCTCGGTCAATCCAGGCCACACCTTTTACTAAGAAGGTGGCATCATCCACAATGATTTTCCCATCTACCTTAAGGAAGGGCAGACTATAATAAGCTGAGCTATGACCTTCGCGGGTTTTTACACTGTACCCATTGTTTCCATTCAAGATTATTGGCCCGTCTGTTTTAAGGCTTAATGAGTATTCAAAGTTTTTACCTTTGGCTTGCACCTTTAACTTGTTCCAGTTTTTATTCCCAAAAAATACCCAGTCATCTATCCAAGCAGAAAAATCTTCGCCTTTAACACCGGCTTGTCCACTCCCTCCTCGAGCTAGTTTTTCGGAGAAATAGTGAAAATTTTTAGAAGTGACGGCAGCATGTGCCATCCAGATCTGATTGTCATCCCAAGAGAGTATTTCTTCCTCTGATTGATTTATTCTTGAATTGCCAAAGTCATCTATTAAGCTCCTGAATAATGTCCATTGAATTCCAAAACTATTTCCTTGGTCATCTTTCAGGTTTGCCGTGACATACCACCATTCTATTGTGGAGCTTTCATGCGATCCATGGTCCTGGGGGAATTCAATAGTCAAGTTTTGCGATAAGGGGTTAGAGTTTTTGGGGGACTGGAAAATATTTGAAAAAGCAAGGGACAATGAATGTGTTCCAAACAACAGTAACAATAAGAAGGCCCCAACTATTTTAAGAATCATTCTTATATCTCCTAATCATCAATGCAGGAGAATTCTTGAACATCAGTATTGACGGGAAAAGAATGGCTATAAGTGAACCTAGTGAAGCTATTAACAGGGTTTGAATCCAAATCAATGGATAAAATTGGAAAGGCAGTTTCCAACCGAAAGCTGCAACATTCAAGTAGCTAGTGAGAAAATGGCAGATTAATAAGCCTGTGGGTATTGCTAAGAATAAAGTAATAAGGATTAACATCAAAAATTGAGCCAGTTCAAATTTCAAAAGCGTGATTCTAGGAATACCCAGCACCCATAGAGGAGTCAAATTGGCGAGCCTGATCTCAGAAAGTGTTATGAGAGTAGTTAGTATAGTCAGTGTGGCGACAACGATCATTGAATCAGATAAAGCATTGGTTATAGCGAATGTTCTATCAAAAATTTGAGTGGAAAATTCTTTTATTGTTGATTGATTAATTATTTCTACGTCTAATAAACCATATTTATTCAAGAGCATTTCAGAAACTGAATCATAAGATCTCGGATCTATTTCTAAAGCGAAATTTAAAGGTATGTCCTTAGAATAGTATTCTTGGAAAGAATGGATATTCATCATAATCTGGCCCAATCTATTACCATAATCTGGATAAATGCCTACTATTTGATATCTAACTTTCTTTTCTGGGTTCAAAAGACTATCTAATTTTATTATATCACCAATCCCCAAACCATATTTGTAAAAAAATTGTTCATTAATTAGTACACCTTTACCATTTTGAACTTCTTTCCAAGTTTGTTCGTTTGATTTGACCAAGGGCCAATTTTTTATATAAATTTCAGCAGGTTTAAAACCTACTATAGTTGTTAGTTGGTTGTTAAAGCTAATTTTAAGGCTTGTGATTGGGTAAAAATTTTTCACTAAATGTTCATTGTGCAATCCATTGATCAATAATTCAGCTTTATTTTGATCTTCAACTTTGACGTACACTTCTGTTATCAAGCGTTTTTCCAACCAGATATTGAAAGTTTCCTTAAAATTCTTCACCATGTTATCGACACCTATGGTGACAGCCACGGCAAGCATCAGTGCATTGAGGCTAAGAGAAATTCTATTAACTTGATGAACAGAGTCTGATAGAAACCAGTGCAATAATGGTAGTTTCTTCTTGATTGAAGATACCAACAACGATAGTCCTACTCTTAGTATAATTGGTAATAGTGTTGCAGCTATAATGATTGTAAGTCCAATAATGAAAAAACTTTTGAAAAGGCCCACCGAACTAGTGGTAAGAACAAATGTAAGGCCCATTAAAATGAGTGCAGTACTCAACTTTAATTTAATTTTATTGTGATAGAGCTTGCTACCAGCTACTAGTGCATTCAGGTTTTGAGGGGCCATCTTATGAAGCTTTAGGATGAAATTTGTTGAGATCAATAAGGAGCCTAGCACTGGCATCAATAGAGCCAAGAATATCTCTCTCATTGAAAGTACAAGCTGGTTTCCCAAATTGGCGCCATAAATGTGGTTTAGTGTTGCTGCTACATCAGGGAAGAGACTGGAGGCAAGCCAATGCCCAAGAAATATTCCAATTACACCGCCAGTCAAGGCTAAAACTAGAATTTCGATCAGTGTGGAGGTATAAACTGTCCGCACAGGAACACCAATTGATCTGAGGGCCATATAAGTTGTTTTTCTCTGCTCAAATGCCAAGTTTAATGTTGAGTAAACAATGAATAAGCCAACAATAAAGCCAAGTAACCCGAAGGCACTTAGGTTTAGGTGAAAACTTTCTGTTAGTTGTTCAAGATCAGCCTGAGAATTTGAATGTACAAGTCTTAGATCCAATTTTTCTAAAATTTGTCTGTTATTGGGAGCAGGACCTGTTAGCTCAAATCTTGAAATTAAACCTTGATGCCCCAGGATTTTTTCAGCTTTACTAATATCAGTGATTAGAACATTAGTTAATAATGACTCATTGACTGACATTTGTAGTCCCAAAGGCAATTTGCCGAGACTATTTATCGTTTCTTGAGCTGCAAATCCTACGTTCTTCTTAATAACAAATTCTTTCAATTTTTCCCCATTCCCAAATAATCCATTAAGAAGACCATTTGACTCGGAGATACTGATTGGTTCAATTCCTAAAATGGTTATAGAATTTTGGCTAGGTAGCTTACCTTCTAATATTGGAGTAACAAGCCAACCCGCTCTTCTCAATTTTGCAAAAGATTCAATAGGAATTAGGTTATTTTTTTTGGAGATGATTATTTCAGTTTCGTATTCGGTTAGAATTTTAACAGCATCCTCATAGGAGTTTTTGGCTTGTGAGTTTAATAACTGTATACTAGACCAAAGTGCTGTAGCTAGGGACAGACCCATAATTAAAAACAAGAATTGCAAAGGTTTTCTAAACCAATGCTTCATACTTGATATTAAGGAGATGGAAAAAACTTTCATTCAACCTTTATTTTTTTGCTCTGCCAGATTCGAGAATCAGCTTTGATTTTATTTTACTTGCCACGCTTTTTGAATGTGTTGCCACAAGTATGGTGCTTTTACATCTTTCTAGCAACATTTCGAAAGCTTTTAGCACACTCATGGTATTTTCTTCATCCAAGTTTCCAGTGGGCTCATCTGCAAGAAGTATTTTAGGTTTTGTTAGAACAGACCTTGCTATTGCAACCCTTTGTTGTTGGCCACCAGAAATTTCCTCTGGGTATTTCATTAACAGGTTTTTAAGACCGAATAACTTAATGAGTTCGTCCTGAAATGATTGGTCCCAATTGTCAATCAACTGAGAATGAAGACTTATATTACTGGAAACATTTAAAGAAGGAATAAGGTTATATTGCTGGAATATCACTGCCATATTTTTCAAACGGAATCTTGCTCTATCAGGTTCTCTATAGTTCCAGATCTCATTTCTGGCTATCATGACCATACCAGAGGAAGGAGGTTCTAGTCCGGCTAGTATATTTATCAGAGTAGTTTTTCCACTTCCACTCTCACCGATGAGGGCTGTTGCAGAGTTTTGGGCCAGGCTAAACGACAGTTCTTCAAAAACTTGGAATATTTCACCAGAGCTTTCGAAGGATTTACTTAAGTCGTTTACTTTAACTAAAGGTTCCATGGGCCTTTGGGGGAGAAACATACATATTTGTTAAACATTTAAATCTACTCTTATTTAGATAGTTTATATACATTACATTTAAAGCTTTGGATTATTAAATAATGTTTCATGCGGGTTTGGAAATTTTACATATAGGGGGTGTATTTGGCTACTAGCACTAGTCAGTTGGATAATTCCATTAATCATACTTGGTATGAGGACACTGCCTGTGTGTCATTTTCGGCACCCCTGTTTAAGGGAAAGGAAGATTGTGATACATTGATTATAGGAGGTGGTTTGGCAGGCCTAGCTCTTCAATCAATGCTTTCTGAGCATCAGATATCCTGCCTTCTTCTTGAGGAAAAAAATATTGCCTCAGGTGCTTCCGGTATTAACGGAGGATTTTGTACTCCTGGTTGGTCCGTTGATCAATTGGAACTAGAGAATAGGGTGGGTTTAAGCAAAGCAAGCCAGTTATATTCGATTTCGTTGGCGGGATTTGAATGGTTGCAGGAGCTCTGCCAAAAGTTTGATCCAGCTATTTCTCAAGTAAAGCACGGGGTATTAAAAGTACATTCTTCTAAACAAAAAGTAAAATTAGAAAGTAAGGTTCACAAATTTAATGAGAAATATGACGCAAACATTCAATTCTTGACAGAAACCGAGTTATCACAGTATTTGATGAGCCCAAGATATGATTGCGGATCATTGGATTTACATTCCTTCCAGTTCAACCCTTTAAATGTGATTAGGTCTTTGGCGGTTACCGTTCAGAGTAAAACTGGCAAAATTTTTGAAGATTCTAAGGTAACTAATGTTGAGAGTTATAAAGGTGGTTATAGGGCAAGCACTTCAGGTGGAGGTATTATACATGCCAAAAGAGTGGTTTTTTGTACTGGGGGCCATTTTTCAAACCTTGGAGTTTCTTCTTTATATAAAAAGCTATTTAGTCTCCAAACATCTATAGCAGTAACTGAGCCTCTTGGTAAAATCTTCAGCGGTACAATTTCTTCCAACATAGCGATTCATGATGATAGGAGAGCAGGAAATTATTTTCGAATTTTGCCTGATAACAGACTCTTATGGGGAAGAGACATAAGATCAATTGGTAAGCAGACCAGGAAACAAATAATTAGGGATACAAGGAGAGATCTAAGGTTTTTCTTCCCCAAGCGAGGAAAATTTCTTGATGACTTGAAAATCGATTACGGCTGGTCTGGGAAATTAGGGTATTCCTCGAATTTTATGCCTTATGTATGCTGTGAAAAGTCCAACCTATTTCTTCTTACAGGTTTTGGGGGCCATGGAATGAACACCGCACCCGCAGCAGCGTCTCTGGTTAAAGAAGCTATCCTAGGAGACACGTCTAAGATGCAGGCATTTGAGTATTTTTTTCCCACGTGGAATGGGGGGGGGGTTGGGCGGTATGCTGCAGAGATTTATATCAGATGGTTAAAAATTTGTGATCGAATGAACATGAATTGATATTATGCTCTCTCGTCACTATTCATTATAGCTTTACCTCAAAACCTTTTTTTTCTGGCTCATCATCAAAAATTTTAGCAGGGAAACCAGGGGCACTAATTTTCAAACCAGTTTTCCTTTCTAATCTTTCGATAATGGAAGGAGAGTTAGATTCTGCCCCAAAACTAGAAATACCTTCTTTAAAAATCTCAATAAGTTTCGGTGAAATGTCTAAGGGAATGTTATTAACTTTTGCTAACTCTTGAAATATTTCTATATCTTTTAGAACGAGAGCCATCGTGAAATTTATATCTCTACTCCCATTAAGGATTACTTGGCTTTCGGTTTCATGGACAAAAGAATTTCCCGAGGATATCTTTATTGCTTTAAATGCTGTTGCTAAATCCAAGCCAGCACCTTTCATTGTAGCCAAAGCTTCACAACAGGTGACTAGATTAGCTGTGGCCAAGAAATTGGTCATAACTTTTAAAATTGAAGCCGTTCCTAAGACACCAGTGTGAAGTATTTTTTCACCCATTAAAAAAAGTATAGGTTTTATTCTTTCAAAAACTTTTCGTTCACAGCCAGAAAAAATCGAGATATTCCCGCTGGCTGCTTTGTGGCAACCTCCAGAGACGGGACAGTCGGATGAAGCAGCACCTTTTTTTTTGACCTTCGCAGCCAGTCTTAAGACTTCATCTTGGCTAGTTGTACTCATTTCAATCCATATTTTTTCTTTTGTTAGCCCTTGTATCACACCATTCTCAGACTCCATGACATCTGCACAGATTTTTGGAGAGGGAAGGCAAGTAATGATTTGGTCACAATTTTTTGCCACAAGTCGAGGAGTCCTAGCCCATGAAGCCCCATCTTTAATTAATTTCTGCGCCCTGGATTTATCAATGTCATGTATGACTAGGTTGATACCATTTCTACTTAATGTAGCAGCTAATTTATGACCGAGATTGCCTAAACCGATGAACCCAACAACCATTTGACCCTCCTATTTTTCAAAATTATGCGATAATAATAGCTTAAAGAAATTTTTATATAGGTTAATACCATATATATCCCTAAAATTAGGACAAACACCAAAAAGTAGTGTTGAGGGGGGTTTTTTGGCACATTAAATGCAGCATTTGTCTGTAATTCTAAAGGGAAAAGTGTTGCTATAGTGCCATAAACACATGAATTATATAGTGAAAATTTAAAATACTTTGTGCATTAGCAGGGGGTTCGCGTTACAAGAAGATACAGAAAAAAGCGACAAGCTTTAAAAATGGAGCAGAGAAATGTACTTGATTGATCAAGCTAAACTTGAACCTTATAATGGGTCAGGCATGTTGAAGAGATTAAATTTGGGTGATTGGCTAGGTGTGGAAACGGACACAGATGGCAGGCTTTCTGTATGGGCCGATGTAAATTCTTCCTTTTTCGGGCTGAAGAGGACGGTAAGAGAGCAGTTAGGTTTTTTACCGCAGGAGGCTTCAAAATTGCTTTCGAAAAGCATTAAAAATGGAAGAAGGGTGAGAGCTCGTTTAGTCGATATGCAAAGACATTTCCATGAAGAAGCAAAAGATCAGGCCACACTTTCTGTTTCTCTTTGGAGTGATTAACTTTAAAATTTATTAATTTCTGTTAGAGTAATCGCTAATTTTTCAAAATCAAAATATTTTCGGAGTTCAATTTGTTTTCAGATCAAAAATTTACAGGCTCATTACTAGCTAATAGTATCAATTTAAAAGGCTCGATTAGTTGTAAAGGTGAATTGCAAATAGAAGGGCGAATCAATGGAAACATTACTGGTGAAAAGGTAGTGCTAGGTGCTGATTCCAATATGGAAGGAACATTGAATGCGGATGAGGTGATAATTAGTGGAAAATTCAAAGGAAAGATCAAAGGAAAGTCCATTCGGTTGGATTCCGGATCTTCTGTTGATGCCGAGATTAATTATGAGATCCTTGCTATAGAAGATGGCTCAACGGTGAATGGCACTATTAGAAAGCTATCAATCACGGCTTCTCCGAAAAAGGATACGACTATAGAAAAAAAAGAAATTGACAAATCTGAAATTGATTCGGAAAGCCGATAAGTAGATCCTTTCTTGCAAGATCAAAAGATGTGACATTGGCGGCATTATTTTGGTTAGTGGCAATAGTTAGTATCAGGGCTTTTAATAGGGTTCCAATGAAAATTGTTCTGAATACTAAGTTCGGTAAAGGATTTAAAAGAAAACCTAACCTAGCTAATATTTCTGAAGTGAGTACTAACGATACTTTACCAAGAAAACTTCTTGAAATGTGTCCAAAGAAAGATCCTGTAAATTTGTTAGAGCTCCAGGAATTATCTGGCCAAATGGGTTTAAGTTCGATATTTGCCATCGATGAAAGCAAGAGGTTGGGTTTAGGTAGTTTCAAAGCTTTAGGGGCAGCATACGTCATTGCCAAAATGGCTGTTGGAAAAAACTTTAGGAATATGAATTCAGATTACCTCAAAAAAACCAAAAGAAAACTGGCTGGGGTCACTTTTGCGACAGCAAGTGCTGGTAACCATGGTCTTTCTGTAGCGGCAGGAGCTAGGTTATTCGGAGCAAATTCAAGAATTTATGTTTCGGAGAATGTTCCAGAGGAATTCAAGCGTCAACTTAAGGATATGGGAGCTAAAGTAACGGTTCATGGCAGCAACTATGAGCAATCACAGGAGCGTGCAATCCAAGACTGTGATCTTAATGGTTGGACTTTAATCTCAGATTCTACCTGGGAAGGTTATGACTTAGGTCTAGATATTATGGAAGGTTACCTAATTTCTATCAGTGAGGCATTAGAGAAGATTCCTGAAAATCCAACACACATATTTTTACAGGCAGGTGTAGGAGGTTTAGCTGCTTCATTTGCCGCTTTTATCAGGAAAAAATTGGGAAATACTCCGATAATCATAGTAGTTGAACCTTCAACAGCACCATGTTTGCAAGCCTCAATAGAAAAGGGAGAACCATCAAAAATTACAGGGCCAGTATCCAAAATGGGGAGACTGGATTGCAAATTTCCATCCGTTCATGCTTTTTATTCATTATCAAAAACTGCAAATGCGTTTGTCACAATTACGGAACGTGAATCTGAATTTGGAAACAAATTTTTGTCAGATAATGGAATATTTATTTCTAGATCTAGTTCTGCAGGCTTTGTTGCCCTCAGGTTGTTGGCAAAAAGGGGAAAGTTTTTCCTTGATAGCAAATCTAAAGCTCTGTGCATCTTTTCAGAAGGTTCGGTCGAATAAATATTTTTATTAGCCATACAATAGTATTAATATTCAAATTAACTCTATTTTTGAAGTCTTGATTTAACTTAAATGAACTAGTAACGTCAAATTGTTAAAGACCTGACATTTCGGTTGAATAGCCTTTTAACATAGCAATGTAGTAGATGAATTGAGGCTATATGGATAAAGATAAAGAGCAAAAAATTGTTGTTTTGACTGGTGCCAGCAGAGGAATAGGGCACGCAACCGTGAAGAAATTTGCATCTGAGAACTGGAGGGTGATCACTTGTTCTAGACAAGCTTTTGATGACCGTTGCCCTTGGCCAGGGGGAGAACAGAACCACATCCAACTTGATTTAGCAAATCCTAGTCAAACTATTGAGGCAATACAAGAAATCAAATCTAGAATAGGTGGAAATCTAAATGCTTTGGTAAATAATGCTGGAATTTCACCCAAGGACAAAAACGGAAAACGATTAAATACACTGGCAACGGATTTAAGAATTTGGGGGCAGGTGTTTCATGTGAATTTTTTTGCTTCAGTAGTCTTAGCTCGAGGATTGCAAAATGAACTTACATCAGCAAAGGGGGCTATTGTAAATGTTACTTCCATAGCAGGTAGTAGAGTTCATCCATTTGCTGGCTCTGCGTATGCCACCTCAAAAGCAGCTTTGTCAGCACTTACCAGAGAAATGGCAGCAGACTTTGGACCATTAAATGTAAGGGTTAACGCTATTGCACCAGGTGAGATTGAGACGGACATACTTAGTGCTGGTACTAAAAATATTGTGAAAAAAATTCCGTTAAGAAGGCTTGGATTTCCTGAAGAAGTAGCTAACACAATCTTTTTCTTATGTTCAGAAACTTCTGGTTATATATCTGGTGAGGAATTACAAGTAAATGGGGGTCAGCATGTTTGAATTTAGAAACTGTAGCTGTGGATTAACAAGAAAAAAACATAATATTGATAGTGTAAATCAATTTCAATGTTTTATGAGGCTATGCCCCACTTCTGGTTAGAAAGTTTTTAGATTTTGCAAGATTCGAGGATAAAAGAAGTTCTTAAGAGCCTATATTTCTCGTTTTTGTTGGCAGCTTCACCAGAAAAATGTCTTGCTCAGATTAATCCAATAAGAAATTCAGGTCAGATCCTAATAGTAGGAATAGGTAAAGCTGCATTCCCGTATTGTGAACTACTCCAAAGAAAAGTTAAATCTAATTACAATGGGATAATAATTTCCACATATAAAGAACATATGCCAACAAATTTGGATAAATTTAGGATTTTCTATGCTAGTCATCCTATCCCAGATGAAAAGGGATTGTTCGCTGCTGAGTATCTGATGAAGGAAGTTGCCAAACTAACCTCTAATGACTTACTTTTGTTTCTGATTTCCGGCGGAGGATCTGCCCTTTTGCCAGCACCACCATATGGTTTTAAACTAGAAGATGAAATAATCTTAAACAAAAGTTTGTTAAGGTGTGGGGCTCCAATTCAAGTCATGAATTTGATAAGAAAACATTTTTCCAGAATAAAAGGTGGCCGGCTGGCAAGGTTAGCTTATCCGGCTAAGGTGTTGACTTTAGCAGTATCCGATATTCCAGATGATGACATTAACCAAGTGGCATCGGGCCCCACACTAGCTACGTCAGGCACAATACAGGAGGCAGTAAGTGCCATAAGTCAATATAAAATTGATATTCCAGAAAATATCCTGAGTTATTTTAATCTAGGTAAGGTAGATACCCCAAAGCCTGAGGAGGCATGTTTCAGGAGCAATAGCCAAGAACTGCTGGCATCAGCTAGTAAATGCATGAAATCAGTTGTCAATACTGCTAGATTTAAATTTACCAGAGTAATTGTTATTTCCGATAAAAGTGAGGGAGAGGCTAAAAATGTAGCAGTAGAGCACGCAAGAATCATTAAAGATCATTTATCAAATTATTCATTGGCTTCAGGTGAACAAGTTCTTTTCCTTTCCGGGGGTGAAACATCTGTGACTATAGTCAATCCCCAGGGCAAAGGGGGAAGGAATTGTGAATATCTACTAAGTTTGGCTATCGAGTTGGAATCTCACAATCTAGGGCCTTATGCTGCGATTGCTGCTGATACGGATGGAATTGATGGAACAGAGCAAAATGCTGGAGCAATTATTGACCATAATACATTGTCAAAAATCAGAGCAAAAAATGGTTCTCCAAAGGATTTGCTGGCAAAAAATAATTCATTTTTAGCTTTTAAGGCTGCTCATGATTTGTTTTATACTGGTCCCACTGGAACTAATATTAATGACTTTCGGGCGGTAATCTTTAATATCAATAACGTTTAAGGAGATTCTAGAGGAGAAAATATGAATCAGAAAAATTTTTTTGAACCCATATCAGGTTTTGAACTGCCTAGATTTGCAGGATTACCAACTTTCATGAGGTTACCTTATATCGGATTAGACGATCCTAGAATTTCAGATGTTGATGTTGGCATCATTGGTGCTCCGTGGGATGCTGGCACAACGAATAGACCTGGACCTCGCCATGGACCAAGGCAAATTAGAGATTCATCCACAATGATCAGGCCTCAACATGGTGTAACTGATTTTCGTCCTTTTGAACAAAAGAATTGTGCAGATTTAGGTGATGTGGGGCCAAATCCAGCAAATTTGGAAGACACCTTAAAAAGGTTTGAAGATTTTTATAAAAAAGTTGTTAACCTCGCCATTCTGCCGCTAACAGTTGGAGGAGATCACCTATGTTCTCTCCCAATACTGCGAGCAGTTGCTTCTGAAGGCCCTGTGGGTTTGATACAGTTTGATAGTCATACTGACCTATACCATAGCTATTTTAATGGGCAGTTATATACACATGGGACTCCTTTTAGGAGGGCTGTAGAGGAAAATTTGTTAGATCCGAAGAGAATAGTTCAGGTAGGGATTCGAGGAACTAATTACAATAGCGAAGATAGGGATTTTGCCAAAACAAAGGGGATCCGAATCATAACAATTGAAGAATTCTTTCGAAGAGGAATTGATGATGTAATGAGTGAAGTGAGAGCAATTGTTGGAAGTAAAGAGACATACCTTTCATATGACATCGATTTCATTGATCCTGCATTTGCCCCTGGAACTGGCACACCCGAAGTAGGTGGTCCAAATTCTTTTCAAGCTTTGGAAGTAGTAAGAAAACTTTCTGGTTTAAATTTCATTGGAGCTGATGTGGTTGAGGTCTCACCTCCCTTTGATCCATCAGGAGGTACGGCATTTTTGGGCTCTTCTATTCTGTTCGAAATACTGTGTGTGATGCTTTCAAGGTAGATTGCCGACCTGGTAAATGAGTTCTTGCAAAAAAATTCTAATAAAAATATAAGGACGCCTTGACGATTAACAAGTCCACGGGTTGAAGATGGTTGGAACTTAAGTTTATGGCGAATGTTATGGAAACCTTACCAGCCCTCCTGGAGAAGAATTCAAAAATATATGGGAACAAACCAGCTTTCAGAGAAAAAGCGTTTGGCATATGGCAAACTTGGTCTTGGAAACAGGTTCATGAGGAGGTTGACCGACTTTCCTTAGGGTTTTTGGAATTGGGCATAAAAGAAGGAGACCATGTATCTATTATCGGTCGAAACAGGCCACAGTTATATTGGTCTATTCTTGCTGCCCAAAATGTTGGAGCAATCCCTACCCCAATGTATCAAGATGCTGTTGCTCAAGAAATGGTGTTCCCACTGTCACATTGTTCTGCAAAATTTGCCGTCGTGGAAGATCAGGAGCAAGTTGATAAACTGATCGAGATTAGTGACCAAATTCCTGATCTCAAAGGAATAGCTTATCTGGACGCTCGAGGGCTTAGAAATTATGATCACAAAAACCTTCATTCTCTAAAAGAACTTGCTGCTCTTAATTCAAAAGAAGAAGTTCTTAGAACTGAACTCATAAAACGGCAAAAAAACCAAAATCTGGATACAAAATGTGTCCTTTTATATACCTCTGGCACTACAGGGAGGTCTAAAGGAGTGGTCCTGTGTAACAAGAATGTCTTGGAAAGTGGAAAGGCAGGAATTGAATTTGACAATATAAACCAAGATTTTTCCTTAATCTGCTATCTGCCTATGGCTTGGGTGGGGGATTTCGCATTTACAATGGGCCTTGGGCTCCAGTCGGGCATGTGTCTCTGCTGTCCAGAAAGTGCAGAAACCCTGCACGAAGATCTAAGGGAAATAGGCCCAAGTTATTTTTTTGGTCCACCCAGGTTCTTTGAGGCGCTTTTGACGTCAGTTAACCTCAAGATTGATGATGCAGGCTCGGTAAAGAAGTTTCTATATAGATACTTCATGGGTGTAGCGAAAAAAAATGGAGAAAAAATACTGGAAAAAAAAAGTGTTGGGTTAATAAACCGAGTGATGTACTTACTTGGCGACATATTCATTTATGGTCCTCTAAAAAACCGTATGGGTTTATCAAAGACCAAGGTCGGCTATACTGCTGGTGAAGCTATTGGACCTGAAATTTTTCGATTTTATAGATCTTTGGGGATAAATTTGAAACAGCTTTATGGCCAGACAGAAGCTTGTGTTTTTGTCACTTGCCAACCTGATGGCGAAGTCTATTCTGAGACAGTCGGCGTGCCAGTTCCGGGGGTGGAGTTAAAGGTTTCGGATTCTGGGGAGGTTTTCTACCGTTCTCCTGGTGCTTTTTTAGAGTATTTTAAAGATATAGCAAATACGAATAAGACCAAAGACAAAACTGGTTGGGTTGCAACCGGAGATGCTGGATTTATAGAGGAAGAAACGGGACACCTACGCATAATAGACCGAGCTAAAGACGTAGGAAAAATGAAACAAGGCTCCCTTTTCGCTCCGAAGTATGTTGAAAACAAATTAAAATTCTACCCGAATATCTTAGAAGCAGTTTTATTTGGTGCAGGCAAAGAATATTGCGTAGCTCTCATCAATATAGATCTAACAGCTGTGGGTAATTGGGCAGAGAAGAACAATATTTCATATGCTTCGTACCAAGAATTGGCAGGTAATTCGGAAGTATACAATATGATTAGTGATCACATTCGAGAGGTCAACGAGTCTCTTGCAGCAGACAAAAGCCTTTCTGGTTGTCAAATTAAGAGATTCTTAGTTTTGCATAAAGAACTAGATCCAGACGATGGCGAAATTACTAGAACAAGAAAAGTAAGACGAAATTTGGTGAGTGAAAAATATTCTGATTTAATTTTAGCCTTATATAAAGGGGCAAAGGAAGTTTTTACTGAAACAGAGGTAACTTATGAGGATGGTCGCAAGGGGAAAATTTCTGCAACAGTCAAGATACAGGATATTCAAGAGACCGTGTATCAGAATGAAGTAGCATGAGTAAAGCAAGTATATCTATTGGAGGGGTAACAGGAAAAGTTCCTGTTATGGAAATCAAAAACATTGTGCTAAGATTTGGTGGTGTAGTTGCCATTCAAGATATCTCATTTGATATCTATGAAGGAGAAATTCGAGCAATAATAGGGCCAAACGGCGCAGGCAAATCATCCATGCTGAATGTTATCAATGGATTTTACCATCCCCAGGAAGGCGAGGTCTGGTTTAGGGGACGAAAAAGAGCAGCAATGAAACCATATCAGATAGCGCATCAGGGTATTGCAAGAACATTCCAAAATATTGCCCTATTCAAAGGTATGTCAGCTTTGGATAATATCATGACTGGTAGATTTACTCATATGAAAAAAGGTGTTTTTTCCCAAATGATTTGGAAAGGTTCTGCTGAACGAGAAGAATATGAGAATAGAGAAATAGTAGAACGCGTGATTGATTTTTTGGAGATACAGCATATTAGGAAGACACCTGTTGGTGCGCTGCCCTACGGTCTTCAAAAAAGGGTGGAGCTGGGAAGAGCGCTCGCGGCAGAACCACAGTTATTATTGTTGGACGAACCAATGGCTGGGATGAATGTTGAAGAAAAAGAAGATATGAGCCGATACATATTAGATGTGAACAGTGAATTTGGGACAACAGTCGCTCTTATAGAGCATGATATGGGTGTGGTGATGGACATTTCCGATAGGGTTGTGGTGATGGATTATGGAAAGAAAATTGGAGACGGATCACCTGATGAAGTGAGAAATGATCAGGCAGTTATAGATGCTTATTTAGGTGTATCAGATAATTAGGAGTTAGGAATGAGTGCAGATTTTCTTTATACTATTGAAGTCATACTAAATGGGCTCATGGCCGGTGTGTTGTATGCTTTGGTCGCATTAGGTTTTGTTCTTATCTTCAAAGCGTCTGGTATATTTAATTATGCTCAGGGCGTAATGGCCTTGTTTGCCGCCTTGACCCTTGTTGGTCTGCAAGAGGGGCGAGTACCTTTTGCTCACTTGATAAATGCAACATTCGGAACCCATGTGCATAATTTTGATTGGACTCTTCCCGCTGTAGCAGCCATCGCATTGACTGTGGTAGTTATGGTATTGTTTGCTATTTGTGTTGAAAAATTGATCCTGAAACACCTAGTGAATCAAGAACCAATTATTTTATTCATGGCGACGATTGGTTTGGCATATTTCATGGAAGGTTTTGGTGATTTAATGTGGGGATCTGATGTTAAAAAGCTGAATGTCGGGATACCCCAGGGCGGATCATTGTGGTTTGAGGATCTAACAATAGGCTGGGCTGCAGAGGGTGAGAAATTTTATGGTATGTATATAGATATTCTTGATGTTTGGGCAGCTGTAATTGCCTTAGTTTTGGTATTAGTTCTTACTATTTTTTCACAATATACGAAATCTGGCCGTGCACTGAGGGCAGTGGCCGATGATCACCAGGCTGCGCTTTCGGTAGGAATTAGCTTAAGGATGATATGGGTGTTAGTTTGGTCTATTTCAGGCTTTGTTGCTCTGGTGGCTGGGATGATGTGGGGAGCAAAATCTGGAGTACAATTTTCATTGTCTCTGATTGCATTGAAGGCGCTACCTGTTCTAATGCTTGGAGGTTTTACATCTATACCTGGGGCTATTGTAGGTGGGTTGATTATAGGAGCTGGTGAAAAGCTTTTTGAATTTTTTATAGGCCCTTTAATAGGAGGCGCTACAGAAAATTGGTTTGCATATGTGTTGGCCTTGTTATTCCTTGTGTTTAGGCCGCAAGGATTGTTTGGTGAAAAGATAATTGAGAGAGTTTAAACATGTTGTATCGTGAAGTAGGAGAATACAAAACTTCTTATGCTGAAGATAGCCAGACTTTTCCCATAAAATTTGACAGATATAGATATTTTTTCGTTTTATTGGTGGGCATTCTTTTTGTACCTTTTGTAATCAATGACTATTGGGCGGGAGCTGTTTTTCTTCCTTTCCTTATTTATGCTATTGCTTCTTTAGGATTGAATATACTGACGGGTTATTGTGGTCAGGTTAGTTTAGGTACTGGTGGTTTTATGGCCGTTGGCGCTTATGCAGCTTATAAATTGATGACAGCCTTTCCTGATTTAAATATCTTTTTTGTAGTAATCATTTCAGGATTCGTCACAGCTGCAGTTGGTACTATGTTTGGCCTGCCTAGTCTTAGAATTAAGGGTTTCTATCTGGCTGTTGCTACACTTGCTGCTCAATTTTTTTTGGTATGGCTGTTTAATAAAGTTGGTTGGTTCTATAATTATTCAGCATCAGGACAGATTACAGCACCTGCAAGAAGTTTGGGGGATTTTTTAATTACCGGCCCCGACGCAACTCCAGCTGCTCAATATCTCTTTTGTTTTCTCTTTGTTTTTATTTTGGCTTGGATAGCTAGGAATTTAACTAGGGGGAAGATTGGTAGAAGTTGGATGGCAATAAGGGATATGGACATAGCAGCAGAGATAATAGGGGTGAACCCTCTCATAGCTAAACTTTCAGCTTTTGCAATCAGTTCTTTTTATGTCGGTGTAGCAGGAGCATTATTTTTTACAGTTTACTTAGGAGCTGTAGAAGTTACTGAAGCATTCAATATCCAAAAATCCTTCATTGTTTTATTTATGATTATCATTGGAGGGTTAGGATCAATTTTTGGTTCTTTTGCTGGAGCGGCATTTATGGTGCTGATGCCCGTAGTCTTAAAGAATCTTTTGGTGACTCAATTAGGTTGGGCTACAGACATAGCTGCACACTTTGAGTTCATAATTATTGGAGGCCTAATCGTATTCTTTTTAATAGTTGAACCTCATGGGCTAGCCCAATTATGGAACTTGTTAAAGCAAAAGCTTAGATTATGGCCATTCCCATACTAAAAAAAGGTAATAGAAGCTTAAATTAAAGCTCAACATATTGACTCTAACTAAATGAAGGGTAGTAATTGATCAGTCTAACAGGATTAACTGTAAAATGAGAGGGAAAAATGATTTATAAAAAGACAATTCTATCTGCTATTGCGGTAATTTTTTTGGTATCGCCAGTATTTGCAGATTTAGTATTTCCATCGCTTAGTTATAGAACCGGGCCTTATGGGCCAAATGGGATTCCGTTTGCCGATGGATATGCAGATTATTTTACGCTTATGAATGAGCGTGATGGGGGTATCGGTGGTGAAAAGGTTCGCATGATAGAGTGTGAAACTGGCTATAACACAGAAAAAGGAGTTGAATGTTACGAATCTACTAAAGGAGAAGGGGCATTACTTTACCAGCCTTTGTCGACTGGTATTACATATCAGCTAATACCTAAAGCTTCCGCTGACAATATACCTGTTCTTTCTTCTGGATATGGAAGAACCTCAGCAAAGAACGGTAAGATTTTCAAGTGGATATTCAATTTCCCAGGCACTTATTGGGATGCTGCAAGCATTGCAACAAAACATGCTATAGAAATGAGTGGTGGATCTCTAGATGGGAAAAAGGTTGCGCTTGTTTATCACAATTCAGGATACGGTAAGGAACCCATTCGTACTCTTGAAGAACTGAGTAAGAAACACAAATTCGAATTAATGCTGTTGCCAGTTGATCATCCTGGTCAAGAACAGAAATCCCAGTGGCTTCAAATCAGAAGAGAGAGACCAGACTATATTTTTATGTGGGGATGGGGTGTCATGAACTCAGTTGCAATTCAGGAAGCGGCGAACATTAGATTTCCAATGGAAAATTTCATTGGCGTTTGGTGGTCTGGATCTGAAAATGATGTGATCCCTGCTGGTGATGCTGCCCATGGCTATAAGTCCTTAGCTATGCATGCTCCTGGTGATAATTTCCCAGTCTATGACGATATGCGAAAATATGTCATCGACAAGGGCCTTGGTGCTGGAGATGGTTCCAACGTGGGTACTGTTCTTTATAGTAGGGGCATGTATGCGGCTATTCTTGCTGTTGAGGGAGCCAAGTCTGCTCAGGCTATTCATGGTGTCAGTAAGATTACTCCGAGCATGATGCGAGATGGCCTTGAGGCTCTAGATATAACTGAAGAAAAATTGGCCAGTATTGGTTTGGCAGGATTTGCACCTACTTTTAAGGCAACCTGTGAGAATCATGGTGGTACAGGTAGTGCAGCTGTACAACAATGGGATGCAAAAAAAGGCACTTGGTCTTTCATTACTGATTATATGACGTCAGACCAAAGTGTGATTCAGCCTCTAATTGACGCAGATAGTGCGCAGTTCGCTGCTGAAAACAATATTAAAGAACGTTGTAACTAAGTAAATGCAGATGAAGGGTCCTCCAATTTTTGGAGGACCCTTTTCATTGGTAAGATGAAAAATGGAAAAAGAAGGATCAAACCTTTTAGAAGTAAACAATATAGAAGTTGTTTATAACCATGTAATACTGGTTTTAAAGGGAGTAAGCCTGTCGCTATCTAAGGGTTCTATAGTTGCTCTATTAGGTGGAAATGGTGCAGGGAAAACTACTACTCTAAAAGCGATTTCTAATTTGCTTCACTCTGAGAGAGGTGAAGTAACAAAGGGATCAATATTATACCGAGATGAAAAAATTGAGAATTTGAGCCCGTCTGAATTAGTTAAATCTGGTGTTATACAGGTGATGGAAGGTCGGCATTGTTTTGAGCATTTGAGTGTTGAAGAAAATCTCATGACTGGGGCATATACACGAGCTGATGGGAAAAAAAATATCCAGAGCGATTTAGAGATGGTTTATAATTATTTCCCTAGATTAAAACAGAGGAGGAAAAGTCAGGCTGGGTATACTTCTGGTGGAGAACAACAAATGTGCGCTATTGGTCGAGCTTTAATGTCTAGGCCTGAAACAGTGCTTTTGGATGAGCCTAGTATGGGATTAGCTCCTCAGCTAGTTGAAGAAATATTCGAAATCGTAAAAGATTTAAATGAAAAAGAGGGTGTTTCATTTTTACTTGCTGAACAGAATACTAATGTAGCGCTAAGATTTGCCCACTTTGGATACATTTTAGAGAGTGGAAGGGTCGTAATGGATGGACCTGCAGAAGACTTGAGAGAAAATCCTGATGTTAAGGAATTTTATCTTGGTTTATCGGGAGACAAACGTAAATCCTACAGAGATGGTAGATCTTATCGACGGAGAAAACGTTGGCTGAACTAGATGAAAGTTATTTCTC
This sequence comes from Paracoccaceae bacterium, assembly GCA_029243395.1. GTDB lineage: Bacteria > Pseudomonadota > Alphaproteobacteria > Rhodobacterales > Rhodobacteraceae > CACIIZ01. The sequence goes on from JAQWSE010000012.1 coordinate 91,836, forward strand.
ATCGGAAGAAATTCGTTCTGATGATGAGAGATCTAATATTATCAGTCAATTACTCCCTAAGGTTATTAAGATCGCAAAGAACAATACGTTAGGCTATAAAGAAACGTTTGCCCAAGTAGAGCCTACTGAATTCACTAGTTTAGCAGATCTAAATAAATTACCTGTTTTAAGAAAATCTGATTTGTTAAATAAGCAAAAAGCCTACCCACCTTTTGGGGGCTTTGAAAGATCAGATGAGAATGCTTCAACACATTTTTTTCAATCACCTGGACCCATCTACGAACCTGGGATTAAAGGAAAGGATTGGGGCCGGTTTGCACCATTTTTATATGCTTCAGGTGTTAGGAGAGGCTTTAGACTTCAGAATTGCTTTTCTTACCATCTCACTCCTGCAGGAATGATGTTTGAAGAGGGGGCGCTCCGAATTGGGACAAAAGTCCTACCTGCAGGGACAGGTCAAACTGAATTGCAGGCAAAAGCTGCATCCTTCCTGAAAACTCAGGTATATGCTGGTACTCCAGACTTTTTATATAAAATCTTAGAAAAAGGTGATGAACTGTCTCTTGATCTTACCTGTATAAAAATTGCTTGCGTTGGTGGGGGGGCTCTCTTTCCAAATTTAAGGAAGGCTTATTCTGAAAGAGGCATTAAATGTCTACAGTCTTATGCTACAGCAGATCTGGGTAATATTGCATTGGAAACCATTGAAGATGAACCACTTATAGTAGATGAAGGGGTATTGGTAGAAATTGTTTATCCTGGTACTGGAGATCCGGTAGAACCTGGTGAAATAGGGGAAGTTTTAGTAACAAATCTAAATTTAGAGTACCCTCTAATTCGTTTCGCCACTGGTGATATGTCTGCTATTGCTTCAGGAAAAAGTGCATGTGGACGTACAAATATGAGGATAGTAGGTTGGCGAGGTCGAGCTGATCAAGCTGCAAAGGTTAAGGGGATGTTTGTGAGGCCAGAGCAAATTAGAGAATTCATTTCTCGTCATCCAGAAATTTTTAAAGCAAGAGTAGAGATAAAGTTGGTTGGTAATCAGGATGAATTGACTTTGAAGCTCGAGGTGAATGCAGAAAACGAGATCGATTATTCACTAACTGTGAGAGACATTATTCAATTGAGAGCTAACATTGTTAAGGTCAAGCCGAATAGTTTACCAGTAGATGGCATCATTATTGATGATCAACGGTAGAGTTTCTTGATTTCTAACCAATTTTTTTAATTTTTTGAGGTAAGGTAGCAAACTTACCCGGTTTTTTTGTAACAGATGCTTTGAAACCTTCCGCGATGTCGTTCATGTTTAGCATAGAAGAATTCCACATCTTGACCCATTTTAAACCTTCTTCCGTGGAATGATCTCTAGCGAAGTTTATAGCCTCTTTACATCCATGGACTGTTAATGGAGCATTTGCAGCTATTATTTCGGCTAAAGCAAAAGCAGCTTTTATCATACGTTCCTGATCAGGATAAGTACTATTGAGAAAACCAGAAGCCAAAGCTTCAGCCCCGTTAAATTGCCTGCCGGTAAATGCCAGTTCTCTAACTAAGCCATCTGGAATTAATTTCACTAGCCTAGGAAATGTTCCAACATCTGCAACTAATCCTAATTTAGTTTCCAGTATGCTAAAATAACAATCGTCAGTACCTAAGCGAATGTCACTAGCGCAAACTAAATCTAGACCTCCCCCTATGCAACCACCTTGAATTGCTGTAATGACCGGTATACGGCATTCTTGCATCACTCCAAGGGCATCTTGAAGAATCTGGATGTAATCCATTAGGAGGACACCTTTATGCTCCTCATCATTAACAATTTTAACAAGATCTGATTGGAATAGTGATACATCCAGGCCGGAGCAAAAATGAGGTCCAGAAGAAGATATAACAATGACTTGGGCTGTTCCTTCTTGATCGATTTTGGAAATAATTTCTGGAAACTCATGCCAAAAATCTAAATTCATTGAATTTCTCTTTTCAGGCCTATTGAGCAAAACATGGCTAATATTTTTCTCATTAAGTACCTTAAAACAGTTATATTCTTTCATAAATTGGTCCCACCTTAGTAATCCTTGACATACTTATGTATGACAGGACATATTTTTCAGTAAAGACAAATTTATCAAGTATATGTCATTACTAACTAATTATTTTTTTATTGATTGAGGAATATGGTCATGGAAGATGTTGTTATTGCTGGTTATGCCAGGACTCCTTTGGGCAGTTTTCAAGGAGAGTTGGCCCAACTTTCCGCGCCGGAATTAGGGGGTAAAGCTATAGAAAAGGCTATATCTGAATCTACTATCAAAATTAAGGATATAGGAGAAGTAATTATGGGTTGCGTTCTCCAAGCTGGTATAGGGCAAGCTCCAGCCAGACAGGCTGGATTTCACTCTGGGTTATCTAATAGTATACCTGCCGTGACTGTAAACAAGATGTGTGGTTCTGGTTTAAAGACGGTGATTACTGCATCTGAACAGATAAAGGCTGGTTCGAGCAGTGTGCTGGTTGCCGGAGGAATGGAGAGTATGACTAATGCACCTTATCTTTCAAGTACAAATCGTGGTGGTGCTAGGCTTGGTCATAGTAAAGTTTATGATCATATGTTTCTGGATGGTTTAGAAGATGCATATGAAAGTGGGCGATTAATGGGGTCTTTTGCAGAAGATTGTGCAAAATATTTTCAGTTCACTAGGATGCAACAGGATGCGTATGCGATTGGTTCTCTTGAGAAGGCACTTGAGGCGCAAAAAAACAATCGCTTTGCTAATGAGATTGTCCCAGTTTGTTATGAAAGCAAGAAATTAGGAAGAATAGAGGTCTGTGAAGATCAACAACCTAAAAAAGGATATGTGGAAAAGATACCTACTTTAAAACCTGCTTTCACATCGGACGGAACGGTCACTGCTGCTAACTCATCATCTATCTCTGATGGCGCAGCTGCTATGGTTCTTTGCTCTGAGGGGTACTCAAACGATTTTGATATTCCAGTAAAGGCTAGAATAAGAGGCTATGCAGGTCATGCTCAGGAACCTGGTTGGTTTACTACTGCTCCAATTCCTGCAGCCAAGAAACTAATTGAAAAACTAAATTGGTCATTGGATGAAGTAGATCTGTGGGAGGTAAACGAAGCTTTTGCTGTCGTACCCATGGCTTTTATGCGGGAATTGAAAATTCCAAGGGAAAAGATAAATGTGAATGGCGGAGCTTGTGCTTTAGGACATCCAATCGGAGCTTCGGGCGCTAGAATATTAATAGCGCTGATCAATGCATTAACTCAGAGGCAATTAAAAAGAGGGGTTGCAGCTATTTGTATTGGTGGGGGAGAAGGCTTGGCATTGGCAGTTGAAATACCTAGCTAACTAGTTCAAGCTTGTTATTAGTTTTAACGAATTTAATGAAGGTTCAATAATAATGTTTGTGGGCTCTTTAGATTTTGGATTGGGTGATGAGTTAGATGCTTTGCGAAAGCTGGCTTATCAATTTGCAACCAGAGAAATATTACCACGGGCCTCAATTATAGATACTGAAAATGAATTTCCAATGGATCTCTGGCAAAAAATGGGTAATGCTGGACTCTTAGGGGTGACAGTCCCCGAACTGCATGGGGGAGCAGGATTAGGTTATCTAGCCCATTGCATCATTGTAGAGGAAATTAGCCGTGCATCAGCATCTGTAGGCTTGTCTTACGGTGCTCACTCAAACTTATGTATTAATCAGATTAATCGTTGGGGTAATGACGGGCAAAAAGAAAAATACTTGCCTGATCTCATTTCAGGAAAAAAAGTTGGTTCTTTAGCTATGTCAGAGGCTGGTTCTGGTTCTGATGTTGTATCGATGAAACTTAAAGCAGAGCAAAGAAATGATCGCTTCATCCTCAATGGTACAAAGATGTGGATAACTAATGGGCCAGATGCTAGCACCTTGATTGTCTATGCTAAAAGTGATCAGGAAGAAGGATCCAGAGGTATTACAGCCTTCATAGTCGAGAAAGAAATGGTAGGATTTAAGTCTTCAGTGAAACTTGACAAGCTTGGCATGAGGGGTTCCAACACATGTGAATTAATTTTCGACAATTGTGAAATACCCTTTGATAATATTTTGGGTGAGGTAGGCAAAGGTGTTGAGGTACTTATGTCTGGTCTTGATTATGAGCGGGTTGTTTTGGCAGCTGGACCGTTAGGAATCATGGCTGCAGCAATGGATGTTGTGGTACCATATGTTCATGATAGAAAACAATTTGGTCAGGCTATAGGAAGTTTTCAACTTATGCAGGCTAAGCTGGCAGACATGTACACAACATTTAACGCATGTAGATCTTATGTTTATACAGTGGCTAGTGCCTGCGACAGAGGAAAGATCACCCGAAAAGATTCTGCTGGCTGCATTCTTTATTCGGCTGAAAAGGCTACACAGATCGCACTAGAGGCAATACAGTGTTTAGGAGGTAATGGATATATCAACGATTACCCAACAGGGCGCCTATTAAGAGATGCCAAGTTATATGAAATTGGTGCAGGTACCTCTGAAATAAGACGCATGTTGATTGGAAGGGAAATTTTTGAAGAGACAAAATAAAGTGTTTCTGGCTGCAAATAGCGCTCATCATTTCTTTTTATGAGGTTATGACAAATGAATAAAGATAGTTCGACTTATCAAGAATTATACCGTGATTTTAAATGGAAAATTCCAAAGCATTATAATATTGGCTACGACGCTTGTGAGAAATGGGCAGTCAAAACTCCTGCCAATCCTGCCATTATCGAAGTGTTTCCAGATGGAAATTTGAAGGAAACCAGTTATTTCGAGTTTGACACTCTAGTCAATAGAGGAGCCAATTGTCTTAGTAAGGTGGGAGTAAAGAAAGGTGACAGGATAGGTATATTACTTCCGCAATCTTTGGAATGTGCAATCTCACATATAATAGCATTTAAACTTGGAGCTATTTCGGTACCTTTATTTCTATTGTTTGGTCCTGATGCCTTAAGCTATAGGATATCAAATGCAGATATTCAGGTACTAATTACTGACAATGCTGGAGCCAGTAAGCTTAGGCAAATGGCAAAGTCTGTTCAAAAGAATTTAAAAATTTACACAGTTGATGGGGCAGATCCAAAGCTGAGAACTAATGATTTATGCTTTTCTCACTTAAAGGAACCAACCTCTTTCAAATATGTTAATACTCGTGCAGATGATCCTGCAACTATCACATACACGTCCGGAACAACAGGCTCGCCCAAGGGCGCTTTGCATGCCCATAGGGTTTTGCTTGGCCATTTACCTGGGTTAGAAATGTTTTTGAATTTATTTTCTAAATATAAGCACCAAAAGGATAACTTGTTGTGGACGCCTGCGGATTGGGCTTGGATGGGGGGACTTTATAATATCTTACTCCCAGGCTTACATCATGGGGTGCCAGTTTTAGCGCACAGATTTGAAAAATTTTCAGGAAAAAAAGCATTTGAATTAATGTCTGAACACAAAATTACTGGAGCTTTCTTGCCTCCAACAGCATTGAAAATGTTGAGATCTTTTGCTCCTGAAAGTTCACCCAATGACTTGCACCTAAAGTCTGTAGGTAGTGGTGGGGAGCCTTTGGGCACTGAGTTAGTAGAATGGGGACAAAAAGTTTTAGGTGTGATCATTAACGAGTTTTATGGCCAAACGGAATGCAATTTGGTATTGTCTTCCTGTGAGGCAATCATGAAATCAAGACCTGGAATAGCTGGCCCGTCAGTCCCCGGGCACTTAGTCAGAGTAATAAATGCTGATGGAAGAGAATGCCCATTAGGGAAGGAAGGACTAATAGCCATAAAGGTAGGTCCCCCTCAAATGTTTCTTAGATATTGGGAAAATGCTGAAGCTACTAGGGAAAAGTTTGTGGGAGATTGGATGCTTACCGGTGATAGAGGTGTTATGGAAAAGGATTATTGGATCAGGTTTATTGCTCGAGATGATGATGTGATAACATCATCGGGATATAGAATTGGTCCTGTTCCTATTGAAGATTGCTTAATGAGTCATCCATCTGTGAGCATTGCTGCTGTTGTGGGGAAACCTGATAAGGTCAGGACAGAAATCATAAAGGCATTTATAGTGTTAAACCCTGAGTGGAACTCAAGTACACAACTCAAAATGGAACTTCAAATCCATGTGAAAAAGAGATTGTCTGCTCATGAATATCCTAGAGAGATTGAAATTCTGGAAACCCTTCCTGTGACAAATACAGGGAAGATCTTGAGAAGAAAATTGAGGGATATGAACTGAATTTCCTCTAGAAATTAGTAATCATAAATGATTTGGGATAATTAATTTGGACAATTTTGATACAATTCAAGTTGAAGTAGATAGTGGCGGTCTCGTTAGTCTGACATTAAAAAGACCAAAGTTTAAGAACGCTTTCAATCAACAGATGATATTGGAATTACAAAGAGTTTTAAGTAATTTTAAGAAATCGCCTGAGTACAGATGCCTCATTATTAAAGGGGAAGGCGATGTTTTTTGTGCAGGGGGTGATTTAAACTGGATGAAGGAGTCGCGTAATAAGGATAGAAAAGGAAGGATAGTAGAAGCAAAATCCTTGGCCCAAACGCTCTTAGACTTATACAATTTGAAGGTGCCTACTTTTGCCGAAGTAACTGGTGACGTCTACGGGGGAGGAGTGGGACTTATCGCTGCGTGCGATTTTGTTTTTTCCTTAGATAGTGTGAAATATTCTTTGTCAGAAACCAGATTAGGTTTGATTCCAGCCACTATAGCTCCCTTTTTAATTAATAAAGTGGGGAAAGGTTCTTCCAAAGAGTTGTTCTTAAGTACTAGACCAATCAAAGCCGAGAGAGCAAAAGAGCTGGGTTTAGTGACGAAAATTTTTCCAGACAGTAAAACCTTGCGCAAGGATCTGCAGATAGAGTTGGGTTATATCCTCGGAAGTGCTCCAGGAGCTTTAGAGCAAGCGAAACTTTTGCATCATCAATTAGGTTATATGCCTCCTAATGAAACACTGCAGTTTACTTCAGAGGCCCTTGCAGATAGGTGGGACACCAAGGAGGCTCAATTAGGAATAGATGCCTTTCTAAATAAAGAAAAACCGCCTTGGGGTAAATAAGAAGCTTACTGAAATCTGTTTTCAGAATAAGAATTCACTTAGTTTCTTACTAAGCAATTTTGGCGCATCTTCTGGGATGAAATGACCGCAAGGAAGAGCTTCTCCTTCGATATCTTTAGTTGTGTATTTACCCCAACAATCTAATGGCTGAAAGCATTTATTAATGAGACCTTTTTCGCCCCAAAGTACCTGGATGGGTATGGCCAATTTTTCATCAATATCTTCCTTGTCATGTATCAAGTCTATAGACGCACTGGCTCTATAATCCTCACACGTTGCGTGAATAGTTTCTTTTCTGGAAAATTTTTCAAGATATACTTCAAACTTGTCTCTATAATCAAATTCTCCAGACCATCTTCTGAAACACGTTTCTAACCATAATCTTGGATTCTTGCCGATAAAATCTTCAGGAAGAGGGCTTTCTTGGATTAGAAAAAACCAATGAAAATACCCAGTAGCAAATTCCTTATTTGTAGCTTTGTACATATCCAAAGTGGGGCAGATATCAAGAACTGAAAGTGCCTTGACTCTATCGCGATGATCTCTGGATAGCCTATGTCCCACTCGACCACCTCTATCATGACCGACTATCGAGAATTTTTTGATACCTAAGTGATCCATAATTTGAATCATGTCTAGCGCCATTGCTCTTTTTGAGTAATTAGAATGATCATCGAGACCCTTTGGAGCCGCTGAATTCCCATACCCCCTTAAATCTGGAATAATGGTCGTATAACTTTGAGATAAAATGAGGGCTGTTTCTTTCCACATTAGGCTACATTGTGGGTAACCATGTAATAATAGAACTGGAGGGCCATTCCCCATTGTATAGAAATGAATTTGACCAATTTCTGTAGTAATATAATCTTCTTTAAAGCCGTACATCATATTATTCATGAGTGTATTATAGTTCCTAATCTTGAATAACAAAAGGAAAGCTTTTAAAGCATATTTAATTAATGATATATTGTAACATTAACAATTAAAGGTGCTGAGATTTCTAAAAACAATTATGATAAAGGCCGCTTGGATCTGCCATTTGTGGGTATTCCAACTTTTGGCAAGAGACAATATGTAAGTGATTGGAAAAATCTGTCTGCCGACATTGCGATAATTGGGGCTCCTTTTGATTCTGGAACTCAGTTTAGGGCAGGGGCTAGATTTGGACCTCGTTCGGTAAGAGAAGCTTCTACTTTATTTTCTTTTGGTCATGCAGGGGCATATGATCATGAAGATGACAAAGTGTATTTGGATAGTGATGTTAAAATTATAGACATGGGCGATGCGGACATTGTGCATACGGATACAGTCAAAAGTCACGCAAATATAGAGTTTGCAGTAAAATGTGCTTTAAAGGCAGGAGCATTACCAGTTATTATAGGTGGAGATCATTCTGTTAATATTCCTTGCATAAATGCATTCCAGGGGGGAGAAAAGCCTTTTCATATTCTCCAAATAGATGCCCATTTAGACTTTGTTGATGAGAGACATGGGGTGAGGTTTGGTCATGGAAATCCTATGAGGCGTGCGGCTGAAAAAAACTATGTGTCTGGCCTTACTCAACTGGGCATTCGGAATGTTTCTTCAACAGCTAAAGAAGGATATGAGCAAGCTAGGCTTATGGGTAGTGACATAATCTCAGTACGTCAAGCTCGGCAGATGGGTATGGTAAATGTAGTTAGTAGAATACCAAAGGATGAACGACTTTACATAAGCATAGATATAGATGCTTTCTGTCCTTCTATAGCTCCAGGAACAGGGACACCTAGCCATGGAGGCTTTTTATATTATGAAGTTTTGGAAATTCTAAAGAATATTGCTGATAGAAACCAGATTGTTGGTGTTGATTTAGTTGAAGTAGCACCGGACTATGATCCTTCGGGGAGCACTGCTACATTGGCTGCCCAAGTTTTGCTAAATTTTTTGGGCTTTATTTTCTCAAAATGAGCAGTAACCACCATGAAATACTTAGGATATTTTATCTTAGATCGCGAAAGTATTAGATGAGTTGAATCCTATCACTCTTGCTAGCCTCAAAAATTCCATCAATCACTAATTGATTCTTGTATGAATCTTCTAACGAAAATAGGCGGTCACTATTCTTTTCCTGGATAGCATGACTAAATGCTTCAATTTGTAAAGTGTACTGGTTTATCTCACCGAAACGGAATTCCAAAATTTCACTATTATTAAGAGAATGTACAGATATGCTCGAATCTCCATAAGTTCTTGCATTGAAGGGAGCATGGACCTCAATTCTACCATTGTCCCCATGGAAGACCATTTTTTGCCTCAACGCCATTTGCGTGCTTACATAGAAACTCAAATCAAAATTTTCAAAACCCAATTCTACAGAAGCATAAGTATCTACACCAAAAGTTTTATCTATTTCTATTTTTGCTCTAATGGTTTGGGGTTCTTCCCCTGTTGCAATACGAGTGGTTACTAGAGGATAAACGCCAATGTCGGGTAATACCCCTCCACCCAGATCAGGTCTATTACGCATATTTCCTGGATCTTTATTGTAGTAGGTAAAGGATCCTTGGACGTGTTTAAGATTTCCGATTTGACCTTCTGCTATCAATTCCTTAACTTTTTTCCATTGAGGATGATAGTAAACCATGAAAGCCTCGGACAGGATGCAGCCAGATTTGGCTTCAGCCTTGATAAGAGATTCAATATCACTAGCTCTTAAAGCAATCGGTTTTTCACATAGAACGTTTTTCCCAGCTTCCAAGCATTTTAATGACCATTCTACGTGTTGTGCAGTGGGGAGTGGGATATAAATGGCGTCAACTTGGGGACAAGCCAGAAGCTCCTCATAGGACCCATAAGGGATAGATGCATTAAATTCTTGGCAAAGAGTTTCCGCTTTCTTTAAATGTCTACTAGCTATCGAATGTAAAATAGAATTTTTGGATTCTAATATGGCAGGGATCACCTGATTTTTTGCTATATTTGCGGTTGATATTACTCCCCAGCGTACCACACTAAACCCTCCAGCAATGTTAAAGCACTAGCTTATGGAAAAAAACTTTTCTTGGAAAGTTTTAATATTACTTATTCATCAATATCTACTAGGTTAAGGCAAGCTTTTTCTATTAGATTTGATACGTATTCAAAGTTTCCAGAATAGTATGGATCGGGCACTTCTTTCTCTTTATCTGATGAAAATTCTAACAACAGTTTTATAGGTGCGTTCGAGTTTCTTGGGCGAATGGCCTGAAGGTCCGAGAGATTATTCTTATCCATGGCTAGAATTAGATCAAAGTATGTGAAATCTTTATTAGTGATTTTTCTGGCTCTTTGCGACCCAATATTCCAACCTTTAGATAGAGCAGTTCTCTGAGCTCTTTGGTCAGGTGATTTACCTGAGTGCCAAGCTTCAGTTCCTGCACTATCAACATATATTTTTAGAGAATGTTCTTTGGCTAGAAATTCTAAGGCACCTTGGGCGAGTGGTGACCTACAAATATTCCCAAGGCAAACCATTAATATTTTCTTCTCCTTTATTTTACTTCCCTTTCCAAATTGGATCTCTTTTTTCCACAAATGCATTCTGTCCCTCTAAAAGGTCTTCTGATCCATAAAGTTTGTCAATTGTACTTAATTGGCGTTTAGTTATTTTGTTTAGTATATCTTGGAATTTGGAATCCTCGGATTCTCTTACAACTTCCTTAATAGCAGCCATAACTAAAGGTGGACCATTAGCAATATCTTTGGCTACATTCAGAGTTTTTTCTAGTAAATTTTCTTTGTTAAAGACATGATTAACTAGACCCCATTTCTGTGCTTCCTGGGCACTGATCCAGCGTCCTGTGAGCAACATCTCCATTGCAATGTGATATGGAATACGTTTAGGTAGTTTGATTGAAGCGGCGTCTGCTACAGTTCCTGATTTAATCTCTGGTAATGCAAAAGTTGCGTCCTTTGTCGCCATAATCATGTCACAAGATAAAGCTATTTCAAGGCCTCCACCACAGCAGATTCCATTGACAGCAGCAATCATGGGTTTATTCATGTGTGGTAATTCTTGTAGACCTCCAAAACCGCCAACACCATAATCTCCATCTACAGCATCCCCACCAGCCGCAGCTTTTAGGTCCCAACCTGGGCAGAAGAACTTGTTACCTGCTCCTGTCAATACGCCGACTCTCAATTTAGAACTGTCCCGAAATTCCCGAAAAATTTCCCCCATCAACCTACTTGTCTTCAAATCTATAGCATTTGCTTTAGGTCGATCTAAAGTAACTATGAGAATTTTTCCCATAATTGTTGTTCTAATAGGACCCTCCTCTAGATTAAGAACAGATTCATCATTTTTTTTCATTTTTCCTCCAAGATTTAGGTATTGATTTCTATTAAGGCGTCTGCCGCATAGGCATTCTTGTTTGTAATAATAAGAGGGTTAATTTCTAATTCAGAAATACTAATGGTTGGGTCTTCTATTAGCGAAGAAATTTTCATTATTACTTCAATAGTTTTTGTCAAGTTGGCTTTTAATAAACCTCTATATCCTTCAAAAAGTGGCGATAGCGGAAGTGATTTCAACGAATCTGCAACAATATCTTGGGTGGTGGGTAGTATAAGGGTTTTCTTGTTGGCTGAAATTTTTGCGTGCAGTTCACTTAAAATTCCTCCTGGAGAGAGGGTCATGGCGAACAAACCAGTTTCGTCCTTTGTCACACCGACAAGCAATTCCATAATATTGGGTTCAACCATTTCCTCTATCAGAATTTGGTTGGTTTCGCTCTTTATGTCGTTGATCCTGCACATCAAATCATCAACTGATTGAATATTGAGAAAGACCAAACCAGATTCAGTTTTATGCCCAGCACCGACGCCTTTTAGGACTAAGGGGTAATCAAATTGTTTGAGCAGGCTGGGATCCTTTTTGATAGTATTCATATCAGTCACTAGAGATTTAGGAATAGGAATACCATTATTCTTTAAAATATTTTTAGCTTCAATCTCAAGCAGCTGAATGGGTGTTCCTTTTTGTGAAAACGTGGTTGAAATTAGAGCGGGCTTATCGACTGCGTTCTTTAATATAGAGTTGCTCTTTAAGCTTATATCAATAGATTCTAAGCCAGTTTTCAATCCGCATAATGGCATTATTCCATGCTTAAGAAATTCATCAGCCAAGTCTTCTGTCATGCTTTCGCTCAAAGAAGAAATGACTGCAATATTGGCTTCAGTAGCTTTTTTTGCTTCAAGAATCGCATCGAGACCACATCTGAAACTCTCTTGATTACACCGATCTTTCCTCGGTATATCTAAAACAAAGATCACGAGACTCTTGGTGTTTTGACATATTGTGGTAAATAACTTTACCATTCTTTCAGTGTCGCCCCAGATAAATGTATGATAGTCAAAGGGATTGGAGATTTCTACAATATCTCCCAGGATATCACGTATCTGACGAGATTTTTCAGTCGAAAATCTAGGAAATTTTAGGGATGTTATTATAGAGAAATCTGAAACAAGACTAGCCTCTCCACCAGAACAGCTGACGGAAATTACTGAATGGTTTCCCATTCGACCAGCTACATGAAGAATTTTTAGACTCTCCAAAAAGACATCTAAATCATTTACCTCGACAATACCTAGTCTTTCAAAGAAGGCATTAGAAATATCTGAATTTCCTGTAATAGATGCTGTATGAGAAAAACTTTGAGACCTGCTGGACTCGGTTTTCCCTGATTTTAGAGCTATGATAGGCTTATTCATCTTTAGTGCTGATTGGGACATTTGTTCAAATTTTCTTAGATCTTTAATCCCCTCAATATAAAATCCAATAGCGGTAACCCTGGGATCTTCAATCATTGCAAGGCCTAGATCCGCAATATCTAATTTAGCCTGATTTCCTGAAGTTAGAACATAGGCAATAGGGGTGCTACGGGACTGCATTGTTAGGTTGATAGCTATATTTGATGATTGGGCTATTATGGCAACTCCAGATTCTACTGCTCTTCCCCCATGTTGGTCTGGCCACATATAGATGTGATCAAGGTAATTCAAGTATCCATAACAATTTGGACCTAGGAACGGCATGTCTCTTGCGGCTTCTGACATTTTTTTTTGGAGTTTTTCTCCTAGTGGGCCTGTTTCTGAGAATCCTGATGCAAAACAGGTCGCTCCTCCACAACCAATTTCCTCTAATTCTCGAATAATTTCAATTGTTTCACTCCTGTTCACTCCAATAAATGCAGCATCAGGTGACCCTGGAAGAACATCAATTCTTTTGTAACATTTATATCCTGCGATTCTCTCTCTATTAGGGTTGACAGGCCAAACTTGTCCGGAGAACTTAGAGTCTTGAATTTGGTAGGCAACATTTTCAACCCATGAACCACCGACAAGTGCAATGGTTTTAGGTTGTAACAATCTCGTCAGGTTTATCTTCATCAATTTTCAAAGGGCCTTAAAAGTGATCTTGAAATTATGTGGCGTTGGATTTCTGATGTACCTTCCCAAATCCTTTCTAACCTTGCATCTCTCCAGATTCGTTCTAGTGGAAGTTCGTTCATTAACCCCATTCCACCGTGTATCTGAATAGCTTCATCAGATACCATTGCTAGCATTTCAGTGGCTTTCAGTTTAGCCATGGCCATGTCGGCATCAGTTGCAATACCCTGGTCATACTTCCAACCAGCTTCTAAAACCATTAATTCGGAAGCTTTCATTTCCATGGCCATGTCTGAAAGTTTGAAGGAGATTCCTTGAAATTTTCCAATAGTTTGTCCAAACTGTTGTCGCGTAGCAGCCCACTCTGTGGCATGGCTAAAGGCTCTTTCGGCACGACCCAAGCAGGCCGCTCCAACTTGCAGCCTTGTGGCGCCCAGCCAGTTATTGGCTACATCGAAGCCTTTATGAACTTCTCCTAAAACGGCTTCTTTAGGAACCTTGACATCTGAAAACTCCAAGATTGAATTTGTGTATCCTCTATGGGAAACATTCTCATAACCTGGTCTAACCTCAAAACCTGGAGTACCTTTGTCGACAAAAAATGCAGTGATGAGTTTTTTCTCTCCCTTTGGGGTATCCTCTGCTCCAGAGGCCATAAATGCTATAGTAAAATCAGCTATGTCTGCATGGCTAATGAAATGCTTTGTGCCATTTAGGATCCAATCTCCTGTTTCAGTTTCTTTTGCTGATGATTTCATTCCTCTCAAATCGGATCCAGCATTAGGTTCAGTCATTGCTAAACAATCCCAGGTTTCCCCTGAAATACAGGGTTTAAGATACTTATCCTTTTGCTCTTTCGTTCCAGCACATAAAATATTTGATGGTCTAGCCACGCAAGTCCAATGAAGAGCATAATTTGCTTTTCCTAACTCTTTTTCAAATAATAGCCATGTGAGTGTATCCAACCCGCCCCCTCCTTCCTCAAGGGGAATATTTGCTGCGTAGATACCAGCTTTCATGGCTTTTGCTTGTATTTCCTTAATCAGATCTTTAGGTAGGTGGCCATTTTTTTCTATAAGGGCCTCATGCGGATATAACTCATTTTCCACGAAATGTTTGGTTGTCTTGATTATTAATTTCTGCTCTTCAGTAAGGTCAAAATTCATGGGTGATCTCCAGAAAATAACATTATGCTATTCAAAATTCTTCAATAGCTGCTCTTGCTTTTTTGATTAAAGTTCCAGCACCATAATCATTTTTTTCTAGTGCCTTTTGTATTTCTACTAAGTTGTCGTCACGAATCCTTTCTAGATCAGTTACAGACTTTCCTTTTGCTTGGTTGTCAGATTGACCAGAAATAAGGTCAATTAGTTCATCATTAAATTCAGGCACGTCCATGAGTTTTGTCCAAGGCCATGACAAACAGGGACCAAAGTGATCTAAAAACTGTCTCATACCGCCCTCACCAGCTGCAGTTCTATAGGTTTGGAAAACTCCCATCTGGGCATATCTGAGACCGAACCCATATCTGACTATATCGTCCAATTCTTCTGTTGTGCATATTCCATCCTTGATTAACCAAAGCGACTCACGCCAAATTGCTTCCAGAAGGCGATCAGCCACAAAAGCTTCTATTTCTTTTTTAATGTGGACGGGTTTCATAAAAATACTGATAAAGAAATCACAAGCTTTGTTTATAAAAACTAAGTCAGTTCTTGATCCTCCAACCACTTCAACCATAGGTATTAGGTAAACGGGGTTGAAAGGATGGGCCACAATCAATCTTTCAGGGCGGTTCATCTGCTTCTGAAGATCACTAGGCTTTATTCCAGAAGTTGATGAAGCAATAATAGTTTGTGGTGAACATTCCTTTTCAATTTGTTCATAAATATTTTGCTTCATGTCTATTCTTTCTGGAACACTTTCGATGACAAAATCTGCATTTTCTAGTGCGGGAGTGATTTCAGTGTAATAATCAAAAGTTCCTGTGTTCATATTTCCATTTGGGAAAAGTTTTTTATGGGCCCTTTTTGAATTGTCGAGCATATTGTTTAGTCTGGAATCTAAAAGAGGTGTTGGATCATAGATTTTAACATTCAAACCATTTTGTATAAGGCGAGCGACCCAACCTGCACCTATGGTACCGCACCCGACGCAGGAAACGTTCATTTGTTTATCTGCCATTTTGGTGCCTGTTTAATTAAGTTAAGACGGTTTCTAACCTCACTGGGATTGAGAATAGTAGATCCTAGATTTTGAATTATAGTCACAGCTTTCTCAACTAATGCTTTGTTAGTTGCTAAATGACCTTTTGCTAGCATCAAATTATCTTCTAACCCAACTCGAACATTTCCTCCTGCAAGAACAGCAGCAGCTACATATGGCATTTGGTTTCGACCGAGAGAGAAAGCCGACCAGGTCCAGTCTTCTGGAGTATTATTAACCATTGCTAAAAAGGTGTTCAGATCATTTGGAGCACCCCAAGGTATTCCCATGCATAGTTGTACTAGGGCAGGAGAATTTAGTATACCCTCTGCGACTAGTTGCTTCGCATACCATAAATGCCCAGTATCAAAAGCCTCTATTTCAGGTTTAACATTTAATTCAGAAATCATTTTTCCCATTGCCATAAGCATTCCAGGGGTGTTCGTCATAACATAATTTGCTTCTGCGAAGTTCATTGTTCCGCAATCAAGGGTACATATTTCAGGTAAGCATTCAACAATATGTGAAACACGCTCTTCCGCACTAATCATATCTGTTCCTGCAGCTAGGTTCATAGGATTAGATGTGGGGCCAAAAACCATGTCACCACCCATCCCAGCAGTAAGGTTTATTATCACATCCGTTCCAGAATCTCTTATCCTACGTGTAATTTCTTTATAATATTCTAATTTTCTGGAAGGTGCCCCTGTCTCAGGATCTCTAACGTGGCAATGGACTATAGCAGCGCCAGCTTTTGCCGCTGATATAGCGTCATTTGCTATTTCCTTTGGGGATCGTGGGACGAATTTACTTTTATTTTGAGTGCTTCCAGATCCGGTTAAGGCACATGTAATAAAAACTTCAGAATTCATAGTTAAAGGCATAGCTTTTCACCCTTCATTATTTTTTAGTATGTTGTTTCACGAATTTCGATAATTGCTGGCATTTCCGTCTCCAAGGCAGTGTTTACGATCTTTATTAAGTCATGTCTATTTTCAACAAGATAATACGATAAATCATAAGATTCTGCCTGAAGTTTGAAATTGGGAGGTTTTGGAGTTACCCCAACTGGGAAAATTCTCTCAATTTTCATACTGTCCTTTATCTCCTTATATCCATTATTATTCCAAACAATAAAGATAACGGGGATATTTTCATCAGAAGCAGTCATGAGCTCGTTCGAGGTGAATTGAAAACCTCCATCACCAATGATCCCAATTACTGGAGAAATTGGTGAAGCCAATTTGGCTCCTAATGCTGAAGGAATAGCATATCCGAGCGTTCCATAACCGGTTGCAGAGTTAAACCAATGCCCAGCTTTTTTTACATTATTATATAGATTTCCTGCATAAATGGGTTGTGTACTATCGCCAACCAAGATTGCTTCTGGAAAATGATTGATCAGCCTTAAGATTAAATCAAGAGGGTCACGAAGTTTGCTTTCAATCTCATTTAAACATTTTTCCTGTATTATTTGATTATGAACCTTTAGCTGGATTATTTCTTTAGGTACAAAGTCTCTACTCTTAATTTCCCGCAATAGTTGGTCACAAAATTTAGTCGCTGTACTTTTGATTGTCATATTTGGTTTAACGTTTTTAGTTAATTGATCCTCACTTACATCGACCCGTATCAAATATTGTATTGGAGGAAAGCCACCATCCCCGTAAAGATCAAAGTCTGTTTTCCCAAATTCGGTGCCTATAGCTAAAACTACGTCTGCTGCCATTATCTTTTGCCTTACACAAGCTAGACTGGGGCTGGCAGGTATACATAGCGGATGGTCCCCGAGTAGACCTCTAGCGTTTATGGTGGTTATGGCTTGGGCGCCAATTATTTCTATTAATTCGTATAGGTATTGGTTACAAGCTTTTGCCCCACCACCCAGGATCATCAGGGGCTTTTTTGCTTCATTTAATCGATCAGCAATATTTGCAATAATGGAATGATCCAATTGGTCTTCAGATATCTCATATGCCATATTGGCATCTTCAGGATTAAAATCAGATAATAATTTTTGTATATCGGTTGGAATTTCTATGTGGACGGGACCTGGCTTGCCGGTAAGCATCTTGGCAAAAGAGTTTTTGAGTGCGGGGATTAGCTCAGCTGATTTTGTGACTTTCAGGGAACTAATTGCTACTTGCCTAACTAATGCGCCTTGATCGGGTAATTCATGTAATAATCCCAATTCATTTTGATCATTAGATTTTGGATTGACTGCTGAGATGACCAGCATAGGAATAGAGTCTGCTCGAGCCTGAGCCATAGCAGTCAGCACATTTGTCATCCCTGGTCCCGTGATAACAAGACACACACCAGGCTTGCCCCTTACTCTAGCATAACCATCCGCCATAAAACCAGCACCCTGTTCATGACGAGGAGTTATATGGCGAATATTAGTCTTCGAGATTCCACGATATATCTCAATGGTATGAACACCTGGTATGCCGAATATCGTTTCGACTCCCATTTTTTCTAAAAGGGATAGAACAGTACTTCCCACTGTTAGATTTCCATTGTCTTGATGTGCAGTGTTCATTGGAGCATTAAATTTTTTTTTGCTTTATAAATGCTTTTATTCGATGACAGGCTTCTTGGAGCAGTTTGTCTGGCACGGTCAGGCTTAGTCGAAGATAATTTTCACCATTTTTCCCAAATGAAGAGCCAGGCATTGTTGCGACCTTTTGTTCTTCAAAAAGTGACCAGGCAAATTTATCTGCATTTGAATTTTCTTGGTTTATTTTTAATAGTATAAACATTCCAGCTTTGGGCATAAGGGGTTCTACGCAGTCGATATTAGCAAGTTCCTGGCAAATTAGTTTGGCTCTTCTTTCATAATCAGTCTTCATTTTAATGGCGGCTTCACTTGGATTTCTAACTGCATATTCTGTCATGTCAGCTATAAAGGGTTGGTTCCCAAATAACATGGTTTCAGCAAGAGGGAGCATTTTTTCAATTACTTGTTCAGGTGCTAGTACCCAGCCAGATCTAAAACCAGGTGCAGCATGACTTTTTGATATAGATGAGACCACAATTGATCTGTTTGCTAATCTTTCTATTTCCATAGGTGAGACAAATGATTGTTCGAAAATTAGGTCTTCATATACTTCATCTGATACTAGCCAGAGATTGTGTTCCTCACAGACATTTGCTAATTTCAGAAGTTCTTTTCTGCTCAAAACAGCGCCTGTAGGGTTATGGGGTGAATTCAATAGTAATATTTTACTATTAGGGGAAATCTTATCACGAATATCACTCTCTTGAATTGAAAAACCAAATTCCTGATGCAAAGGGATTGGCTGTATATCTGCCCCAGAGGAGCGTATGATTCCTTCATAGGTGGCATAGTAGGGGTCTCCAACCAAGACCCCGTCGTTTTCTTCAACTAGCGTCATCATAGTTGCATAAAGAGCTGTCTGAGTACCTGGAAGGCACAAGAAATTATCAGCAGAAATATTCTTGGCAGATCGCTTGGAATATTTGCTGACAAGAGCATCTAGTAGATTACTTTCACCACGTCCATTAGAATATTTGGTTCTACCAGACAGCATTGATTCATGACATTTCTGGATCAGGATGTCTGCGGGAGGCTGGTCTGGTTCCCCAATAGTTAGTTCAATGATATCTTCATTGTGTTCTTTTAATTTTCTTGCTTCAAGGTGAAGAGCCCATTTGTCAGACCCTAGTTCCGCTATACGGTCAGTTAATTTAGAAAACTTCATGAATTTTCTTTCTATGAGTCCGAAGGCACAGGCCTATTTAATCATAGATAAGAGGATCTGCAACAGGGAACTCAAACGGGGTAGCATTTTTAAGGTGTTATCAAGATTCACGGTTTCGATTAACAGTTTTCTCTAGTGATTTAATACTGCTTGCTGCCAGTAGTGTTAGTATAATATAAAGTAAAGCAGCCGTGTTAAAGGGCTCAAAAGGTAAGAAGCTTTGAGCTTGGAATTCTCGCATTCGTTGAGTTATATCTCTTACTGATAAAATGGAAACTAAGGAGGTGTCTTTAAGCATCGCTATGAATTCATTCCCCAGTGCTGGAAGTACTATGGCTATGGCTTGTGGTAAGATTATGAGCCTAGCTATATGAACTTCTCTCATTCCAAGTGTCCTTGCTGCTTCTATTTGCCCTTTTGGAATAGCTTCGATCCCAGCTCTGAAAATTTCGGCCATATAAGCCGAGTAACCTATTCCAATTGCAATAATCCCACGGGTCATCATCTGCATATCGATGTAGCCTCCAGACGAGCTTTTTATCGCACCAGCAAGGGGTAATCCAATATATAAAATAATAACCAGCATTGGAACTCCTCTTATGGTATCAACAAAAAAGTCAGAAAAAATGGCCAGTGGGTGCATTTCTGTTAACCTGCCAATTCCTACAATCAGCAATAGAAATGAACCAAATATTATAGAGAAAATAGCTATATTTTTTTCTGTTGTTGGGAGGAAAGCAGTGGTCCATAAGGCGCTGTAATCTTTGCCTATATCTGAGGGTAGTAAAACAGCCGATATTTTTCCATTTTCAAATAATTTTATTGCTTGATCAGCATTCTTAATAGATCGAACCTTGAACGGCTTACTTGGTTTTTGTTCCAAAAAATCTCCATATCGCACTTCATCAGTTACCCCTTGAGGTATGCCTGAGATTATACCTATTTTTCCATCTAGACTTCCAAATAAGGTTACGCTTTGGTATGGACGAGAAAAGTTAAAAATACTTAGGCAAATGAATAATAAACCCAATGTCATAAAAATTAAGGAAGCAGAGTTGCTTGGTTTTAGCTTGGTTAACAAGGCCCAAATCAATCCTAATACGCTTGCTAACAAGTAGGCAAAGAAGGCGGCTCTGAGGGTCACTGCTAGACCAAGAGAAAACCCAGCATGCGCTATCATCACAATATAAAATGCTATTAGAAAACCCAACAAACCAATAATGAAGATAATGGACTTACCAATCGATGTCTTGAGAGAGTTCTTAAAAATTAATGAAAAAACTAGGGTGCCTAAGGCGAATAAGCCATAGTACTTAAATGATGTTCGTACAAATTCAATGATGTACTTTTCAGCGGCGGGTTCAAGGACAAAGCTTTGATTCACCATAAGGACCCAGTCTGTTGTCCTGGCATCCATTGAGTTAACAGCAACAGAGACGATATATGGGTCTAGGATAGGTAATTGAAGCAAAAATACGATTAGAATTACTTGGATTCCTAAACTTATACAGGCTATTGAATGGCTACGTTTTTTATCATTCTTATCTATATCTAAGCGGATACTTCGATTCAATTTTAATGAAGCTATGAATCCGACTATTCCAATGGCCGAGATGACTAAAAAAGCACTAAGCAAAAATACTGCGTTATTCTCTATGCCTAAAATTGATTTTAAGGCTTTTCCATAGTTCCTAGACGTAGCTATGAAGTAAATGACAAATGGAAGAAAGGCCAAAAATATCAGGTTACTTACTCGGATACTTCTGATCCAATGTGCGAAAGTTAGCATGAAAACAGATGGTATATAGTGCTGCCAATATTTTTATTGGTTGACAGCACTAAACTCAATTTAATTATATATTATCAAATACTATTTGGGCCACCACTTTAGAACGAGCTTGGCTAGTGTACCATCAGCTTTTATGGCTGCTAGACCTTCATTAAATGCATCCTGTAGACTATCACCTTCTTGGAAAACTAGCCCTAGTGGATCAGAAGAAAGTCCTGTGATGCCAACGGTGAGCTCTCCAGCAAATTCTTGTTCGTAGGCGGCCGCAGAAGTGCTATCAATGATCACACCATCCACGTCACCATTTTGTAAGGCTAGAACTGCAGGTGGAAAATCATCAAACAATTTAAGATTATCTCTGCCTACCAATTTTTCACCTAGCTCGGCGTTCGTTGTCCCTTTTTGTGACGCTAAACTTAAGCTTCCGGATTTATAATCATCAATAGAGGAGCCTTTATTCTCAACCCGCATAAGAATTCCTTGCTGAACAATAATATAGGGCTCAGAGAAATCGACGATCTCATCTCGCTTATCAGTAATTGTGACGCCTGACACTACCATGTCAAACTGTTTATTGGCTAGTGCAGCGAAAATCCCATCCCATGCAGTTGTAACCCAATTTGGTTTACAATTAATTTTCTTGCAAATTTCATCAACGACATCTACGTCAAATCCTACCACTTCGCCAGTAGTGGCATCAATAGACTCGTGTGGTGGATAAGTTGTATCTGATCCTATATCTAAAACCCGACCTCCAAGATCTGCAGAAAAACTTGGTGTGGCCAAGACAAGTGCCAAAAGTAATTTTGGTAATAGCTTAAACATGTTAACCCCCTTAAACTCTGTTGTACACATTTTTTGCGAAAGACATATTTTTTATGCCTAAGGAGCTGATGTTAGACCAATGACAGGTATGGTCAACCCTGAATTCTTGGTTTTGAGAATTTTGTTTTAGTATCATTATTTTTGCTCTCTTTGACAGGTTGCTGTCAGCTTTATGGTTTATTATCGCATCACGGTGGCGAAGCAGCTCGATTGTCAATTGGAAAAAAATAAATAAAATAATGATACTATACTTCAGATTGAGAGGTCATGCCTATATGAATTAGGCTAAAATATTGTTCAAATATAAAAAACACCTTGAATTTTATTTTTACAAATTGTTTAGTCTCGGCAGCGTAAACTCGTACGCTTTTTGTATAGTGATATTATGTTTTAGTTTATTACTTATAATTTTCTACTTAGGGAGATGAAAATGAAAAAAATAATTATAGCCGCTACAGCACTTGTTGCCTTGGCGGGTTTTGCATCTGCAGAACGATACGTTATGGTAACACACGGGGAAGGTAAAGACCCTTTCTGGCCAGTTGTTCAAAAAGGTGGTGAAGATGCTGCCAGAGCAATCGGTGCAGATTTCGAATATATCTTCACCCCATCTGGTGATATGGCTGATATGGCAAAATCCATAGCAGCGGCAGCTGCAACCCAACCCGATGGTTTGGTAGTTTCTTTACCAGATCCAGATGCCTTGGGACAAGCCATTAAAGATGCTGTAGCTGCTGGCATTCCACTTATTACCATGAATTCAGGGCTCGAGTCTTCAGCGTCTCTTGGAGCCCTTATGCACGTAGGACAGCCAGAATTTCTTGCTGGTCAAAAGGCAGGGGAGCGAGCGAAAGCAGAGGGAGCTACTAAAGGGATTTGCTTTATCCAAGAGGCTTATAATACTGCTTTGACTGACAGATGTGGTGGTTATGGTGAAGCCATTCCAACAACCAATTTTGATAGCTCAAACGATCCTGCTACTATCCCAACACGAGCAGCAGCAGGACTTCAAGCTAATCCTGATGTTGATGCCGTTCTATCTGTTGGACCACACGTTTGTGTTGGTGTTCAGCAAGCAATTGATGAGCTTGGGGTGAGTGTTCACCACTCTTGCTTTGACCTTAGTCCACCAGTGATGGATTTGATCAATTCTGGAAAAGTACAATATACAATTGATCAGCAACAGCGTCTTCAGGGCTATATGCCAATTATAGTTTTGCATCTACATAATACTGGTGCAGGCCTTTTACCAGGTGCAAATATACCATCTGGACCAGGCTTTGTTGATAAAAGTAATGCATCTTCGGTTGCCTCCTTGGCTGGCGTAGATCGTTAATATTTAACAGTTTAAGAGTGGGTGGCAAGGCCACCCATTTTTTTTAAAAGCATCGCCATGACATTAGAATTAAGTAGACAGGAGGCTGATCGGCACAAACCTAAGGGTGGTTTACGGGCTATTATTTCTAGACCAGAGATCGGACCAATTGGTGTCATGATTTTGTTATTCGGGATGCTTGGATATTTTTCTATTCCTGCTGCTGAAACAACATGGAATCCTTTCGCAGGTGAAGGATTCAATGCGTTAGGCATAAGGAATAATTTACGGGTAATTTCCCAACTTGGAATAATCGCTCTTGGCGCGGGACTGCTTATCATCGCTGGTGAATTTGACTTGTCTATAGGTTCAATGATTGGTTTTGCAGGGGCTTGTATGGCTATGACTTTGCGTTGGGGTTTTTCTATAATTGTCCCATACTTATCGTTTGAAGGTGGAGCGCATTTAGAATTTTATACGTTATTCCATATTCCAGATGTTTCGCCTAGCTTAGCCATTTTTATAACCTTGTGTTTTACTTTAACCTTTGGTTGGATCCAGGGCTTTATTATTGTGCGTTCAGGTTTACCTTCTTTTATTGTTACACTTGGTGGACTATTCTTTTTGCGTGGCTTAACAGAAGTTTCATTGCGTTCTTTTAATCACCGACCAGATCAATCTAAGGGTGCTACTACAGTTACCGAAATACCTGATCTTAAGAATTTAATTAATTTGCCAGGCCACGGAGAAATGGAGCGAGAAGCTGCTAAGTACTTGCCAGAAGCAGATCTAATATCGATTGTTAAAGGGTTGCCGGCAGAGACAATAACCAAAATTACTGAACGCTTGGAATATACATTCCAGCGCGTAGCTGGAGCTAAAACTGACTTAATGATTGCCAAAGGCGTTAAGCCTTTAGAACGTGCTTTGGAGAATGCTTTAGAATCTAACAACGAATTTATGGTCAAGACTATTCAAGAAAAGATAACAAACTTTAAGATAGAAGCCGTTGTTCCAAAGTCCGTGACTGATGTAGATATAGCCCGAGCTTACATTGATACAATAAGTACGGTACAGCCTATAGCTGATTTCTTTGGGGGGAATATCCTTGAATCAATTTTTGATTGGCTTTATTTCCCAATTGACTGGAACACCAATAATTTTGGTAATCAGTTTGCGCCAGGCTTATATTCTTGCGTAATGATCTGGGTGATCTTGTCTTTGTTTTGCTATATTGTTCTGAGTAAAACGCAAGTTGGAAATTGGATCTATTCGACCGGTGGTAATTTAAGTGCTGCCCAAGCAAATGGTGTCCCTACCAATAAGGTTAAGATCTCTCTTTTTGTCTTTTCTGCCTTCTGTGCAACCCTTTTTGCAACATGTCAGGTTTTTGAAGTTAATACTTCAGATGCTGCTAAGGGAAACTTAAAAGAATTAGAAGCAATAGCTGCAGCTGTCATAGGTGGAATCGTTATGACAGGTGGCTTTGGTACTGTGCTTGGTATAATAGTGGGTGCTTTTATATTTGGGTTAGCAAAAGAGGCCTTTTTCTACATTCCAGGCATTGATGGATCATTCTACCGTGTCTTTCTTGGTTTTGTGATTATAGCTTCTGCACTGTTGAACGAAAATATAAGAAAACGAATAATGGGTAATATTTAGAATGGTAAGCTCTACCGCGCAGCCTTTAATAGAAACACATGATTTAGTTAAGAAATTTGGCAGTTTCACTGCTCTGAATGGTGTGTCATTGAAGGTGTTTCCTGGAGAGGTGCATGCTCTTCTTGGTGATAATGGAGCGGGAAAATCTACTCTTATTAAGGCTCTATCGGGGGTGCATCAGCCAACTTCAGGAAAGATATTTGTGGAAGGTAAAGAGACAAGGTTCAATTCTCCACGTGACGCTTCGGAAGTTGGGATAGGAACTGTGTATCAGGATTTAGCTCTGAATGCGCTTACTTCGGTAACAAGAAATTTTTTCCTTGGCAGAGAAATGAAGTTTGGGAAAGGTCCTTTTGGTATACTCAAAATGAATCAGATGCATGACATAGCTATTAATGAAATGGCGAAAATTGGAATTAAAATTGAGGATCCAGAGCAACCTGTGGGCACTATGTCAGGAGGGCAACGGCAGACGCTGGCAATAGCTAGAGCCATCTATTTTGGAGCCAAAGTACTCATTCTTGATGAACCAACTTCGGCTTTGGGGCAACTCCAGCAGATGGAAGTATTAAAAACAATCAAGAAAGTAAAACAACTTGGCCATATTGCTATAATACTAATTACCCACAATGAAATCCATGCTCGTCTAGTTGCCGACAGATATACTTTTATATCTTTGGGTGAGGTAATTGGTAGCGGAACTTCTAAAGATCTAAAAGGTGATGATATTAGAAGGTTGATGGCGGGAGGAGCAGAGGTTGGTGATCTCGCTAAAGAGCTAGCTTAATCCTAAGTTGACCAGGTGACATTTTTTCTTTAGCCAGATGACCAACTAAAGATGGGATGGTATCATAATTTGGTACCAAAAATATCTCAGCTTTCTTTGTACTTTATTATTAGTACATAAACACTGTAGCTGCCAATAATCCAAAAAAAGAATGCCCAACCTTTAGAACCAAAGATAGTTTCAAACAAAGCCCAACCAATACATATAAGTGGGATAGCTATACGGACCCATAGGCGGCGATAAAAAGGGTGAGAAGTGTCTATCACTTAGGATGCTTTCTTATTTTGACAATGTTCATGCTATGATTTTGTAACCTGCCTTGGATAGAGATTTGGAAAGTGATGCATATCCTTTGCATGCAAATTCAAATGGAGGAGCCAGTTTAGGATCTTGCTCTGCTTCTACAACAAGCCAACCTTCATATTTGATGCTCATAAGTTGTTGGACAAGTTGATCAAAATTTAATGATCCATCTCCAGGGACAGTAAAAGCACCTTTCAAAACGGCATCTAGGAAGCTTTCGCTATCTCTTCTTAATTCAGAAACAACATTGATTCTCACATCCTTAGCATGAAAGTGTGATATTCTATGCCCATGTCTTTCTATTATTTCATAAACATTGCCATTAGCGAATGCCATGTGGCCAGGGTCATAAAGAAGGGAGACGGCGTCATCAGAATTTCTCATGAGGAGGTCTAAGTCTCTTTCCGTTTCAACAGTAGTCCCCATATGGTGATGAAAAGCTATTGGCATGCCTTCATGCTCACACCATTCAGCAAATAGAGTTAACTTTTCGCCATAAGGCTTAAATTCTTCTTCACTCAAAATTCTTCTGGAACTAAGAGGAGCATTTCTAATATTTTGTATTGTACCTGAAGTCTCACCATAAACCAAACACGGAGCCTGAAGGTGAATGAATAAATCTAATTGGTTTCGGACCTTTTGTTTTTCAATCTCAAGATCATTATCTAGCAAGGTTCCAGAATACCAACCACCGCAGAGAGAGATCTCATGATCATTCAAAACTAATTCTAAGGCTCTAGGTTCTTTTGGGAATTTCCCTCCTGTTTCGATTCCAGTGAACCCTGCTTCCCGTGCTTCAGAAAGACAGGTTTCAAGCGACGTCTCTCCCCCTAATTCTGGTAAATCATCATTTGACCAAGCTATAGGTGCAATTCCTAATTTGGCCTTCATGTCAGACACCCATTCTTTGTTTAGATCTGATTTGATCTTGATGTTTTCGAGCTTCTACAACTTCAGATCTATCTGATATTTCGGGCACTCCTACATCCCAATCAGCGTCACCAGGAACCCAGGAATATGCATCAGTCACAATAGAAATAACAGTGGTTCTATCGGTCCCATTAGCCCATTCCAGGGCATTCTCTAAATCTGACAAGTTTTCACAATGCTTGACTAAGGCGCCCATTGATTCTGCATGCTGAGTAAAATCAACTGCAAATGGCTTTTTAACTTTACAATCTTGTATTAAGTTGTTGAAGGATCTCCCACCCTTGAAATTTTGTAATCTATTTATGACTGCAAAACCACCATTATCGCAAACAATGATGATCATCTTGTGTCCAGTTAGAACACTTGAATAAATATCTGAGTTCATCATTAGATAGGAACCATCCCCTACCATAACAATGGGGGTACTCTTGCCACTAGTCGCCATTGCAACTCCCCAGCCACCTGCTATTTCATATCCCATGCATGAAAATCCGAATTCGCAGTCAAATGTATTGGGTTTTTTAACTCGCCAGCCTTTGCTTACTTCTCCAGGTAATCCACCAGCAGCTGTCACCATCATCGAATCTGGTTTGGCCGCTTTATTGACCATACCTACTACTTGGGCATAAGTGGGAATCGGAGCATTGGTCGGAGCTTGGAGTTCGTCCAAAAGTTTGTTCCATGCAGAGAATTCATTCTTCGTGGATGACAGCCATTTGCCATCAAGTTTAAAACCTTTTAAGTGTCCTGAGAGTTCTTCGAGACAAACCTTAGCATCTCCTACCATGGTTAAGGACTGATGTTTTTGAGCATCCCAGCGTGCTGCATTTATTGTTAGAAAAGGTGTTTTATGATTAAAAGTAGTCCATGAACCAGTAGTAAAATCCTGAAGTCTTGTTCCCACAGCAATGATGAGATCAGCCCTTTGCGCCGCATAATTAGCTGAAGTTGATCCAACAACCCCTATAGGGCCGATATGCACGGGATCTTCATGAGTAAATGCTCCTTTTCCAGCGATTGTTTCTGCAACAGGTATTTGTAATTGTTGTGCTAAATCACTTAGCTCCTTGTGAGCGCCTGAGTAACGTACTCCTCCACCCGAAATAATCAGAGGATTCTTGGAGGATTTAATAAGATTAACTGCTAGGTTCACTTGCCGTTCATCAGGTCTCATTCGAGGGATAATATGAATTTTTGGTTTGAAGAAATCTTCTGGATAATCACAGGCCAATTCCTGTGTGTCTTGACACAAACCTATAAAGGCCGGGCCACAGTCAGCAGGATCTAATAAGAGTGCCGTAGCTTGCGGTAGAGACTGAATGATTTGTTCAGGATGGGTAATTCGATCCCAGTATCGTGTTACTGCTTTAAAGGCATCGTTAGCAGTTGTCGTAGGATTATTGAAATGTTCCAGTTGCTGAAGAACTGGGTCAGGCCTTCTGTTATTGAATACATCACCAGATAACATTAATATTGGCAACCTATTCGCGTGCGCTAAAGCCGCAGCAGTAAGCATGTTGGTTGCACCTGGGCCAATCGAAGACGTCGCAACCATGATTTGTTTGCGCAGCTTAGCCTTAGCGTAGGCAATGCCGGCTAGTGCCATAGACTGTTCATTTTGTCCCCGCCATGTGGGCAGTTTATCCTGAACTTTTTCAAGAGCTTCTGCTAGGCAAGTTACATTTCCATGGCCAAAGATACCAAAAACACCAGCATACAAAGGTTCTTTCTTTCCATCAATCTCAATATATTGATTGCAAAGATATTTGACTAGAGCTTGTGCCATCGTCATTCGAATAGTTTTTTTGCCCATATCTTATTTTCCTAAACCAAATTTTGCTTTAATAGTTATTGCAACAATTAAAAGTTGACAAGGATTATTGAAGAATTTGATCTTATACTGATGGTCTTAAAATTCATAATTGATGATACAGTATGGAAAAGGGGAAACAGCTATGGTGACATTCGGCCTTATTGGGTGTGGTAGAATTGGGCAAATGCATGCTCAAATCTTGATGAAGGATGAAAGAGCAACTTTGGGAGCAGTTTATGATTTAAATAAAGAACTGTCCTCAGCAATTTCACATAGAACTGGCGCAACTTTTTGTGAGTACGATGAAGAATTATTTAATAACAGTAGTATAGACGCTGTGTGGATTTCTTCAGTTACGGCTACGCATGCAGAGTATATAGAGAAGGCTGTGGCAAGAGGGAAAGCGGTTTTTTGTGAAAAACCTATTGATTTAAGCTTAGATAGGATCAGGAGTTGTTACACAAATATAAAATCTGCGAAATCACCGATTCAAGTTGGTTTTAATCGTCGCTTTGATCCAGGGCACTCATCTATAAAAAAGGCTCTTGATAGTGGTCAAATAGGTGATTTACATCAAGTCATCATTACATCAAGAGACCCAGAAATGCCATCTGAAGAATATTATAGAGAAGCTGGTGGACTATTTAGAGATATGACAATACATGATTTTGATTTGGCCAGGTTCTATTTGGGTGGTGATCCCATAGAAATCTATGCTTCGGCGCAGAGAATGATTGATCCAGTTCTTATGAATGAAATCGATGATTATGATACAGCTATGTTTGTTCTTTGCTCATCAGATGGTAAGCAATGCCTCATTAATAATTCTAGAACAGCGGTTTATGGTTATGACCAAAGAGTAGAATTATTAGGATCTAAGGGCATGCTTCAAAGTGATAATATCAAATCTAATCAAATGAAATACTACAATAGTTCAGGTACGGAAATTTCTAATCCTTATTTACATTTTTTTATTGAACGGTATCAAGATGCTTTTGTCGCACAGCTAGCTTCTTTTATTGATGCGGTTGAAACGGATCAACCTACTGAGGTAGGTTTTGAGGATGGTTACAAAGCTTTGGTAATTGCTGAAGCCGCATATTCTTCAATAAAGAAGGGAATGAAAGTCTCAATTGATTATAATTGGTGATAGCTGTCTTACTAAGAAATAATAGAATGAAAACATTGAAGGAAGCTTAATGAAAAACAAAATAAAAACCCTTTGGCAAGATGAGCAGCCAATCATCAATAGCTGGATGTCCTCGAATTCACCCTTTTGTGCAGAAGTCCTCGCAGAAAGCGGATATGATTCAATTACAGTAGATTTGCAGCATGGACTCAATGATTATAAGGATGCACTCGCAATTTTCCAGGCTATTGGCAGATACCCTGTTTGTCCGATGGCAAGAGTTCCGTGGTTAGACCCTCAAATAATTATGAAGATCCTTGATGCTGGGTCTATGGGAGTAATTTGTCCAATGATAAACACTGCGAAACAGGCTGAGGAATTTGTTTCTTACATGCGATATCCTCCTTTAGGGCAAAGGAGCTATGGTCCGACTCGTGCTATCTATTCTGCAGGTGAATCTTACTGGGAGAATGCCAATTCAGAAATCTTGGCTTTAGCCATGATAGAGACAAAGGAATCTTTTAAGAACATCGGATCAATCGTCACTACAAAGGGTTTGTCGGGGATTTATATTGGTCCTTCTGACTTGAGTATAGGATTGTCAGATGGCCAATTAAAACCTGGAATGGATAGAACCGAACCAGAAATAGTAAGTGCTATACAGACAATATTAAATGAAGCAAAAATGGCCAAGATATTTGCAGGAATTCATTGTGCCACGGCTGAGTATGCAGCAAAAGCTATTAGGTGGGGTTTTGACATGGTCACAGTTCATTCTGATGTACGACTATTAGCAGAAGTAGCTACTCGAACAGTCAAAAATACACGAAGACTCATTGAAAAGAGTTAATGATGACGAATGAGAGCAAGACCGTAGGTGATTCTTAATGCCCAATATTCTGATTGCTGGTGAATTGCATCCTGCAGGTATAGATCTTCTTAAGAAACGGAGCAATTATACTTTCGATTATATTAAGGAGGTGTCAGATGACAATTTCTTACCCTACCTAGACAATGCAGATGCACTTCTTTTACGCACACAACGTTTTAGAAGGGAAAATATTGAAAAATCTAATAATTTGAAGATAGTATCTCGACATGGTGTTGGTTTTGATTCAATAGATACGAAAGCCTTGAGAGAAAAAAATATTCTCTTAACTATTGTCGGTGATGTCAATTCAACTTCAGTAAGTGAACATACCATGATGTTAATCTTAGCAGTTTTCAAAAGAGTTTTGTTAGCTGATGAGGCGGTGAGAAAATCAAACTGGAAATACCGGGATAATTACGAACCATCAGAAATTTTTGCCAAAAATTTATTGATAATTGGATTTGGTCGAATTGGTCAAAATGTAGCAAATTTGGCCAAGGTTTTTGGAATGAACATTAGTGTTTTTGACCCGTATATTTCTTCAAAATCAATATCCAAAGAAGTAAGATACTGGCATAGTTTGGAAGAGGCGATTTCGCAGGCTGATTGCATTTCTTTAAACCTACCAAAGGTTGAAAGTCCGGTTATCTCTCAGGATATAGTCAAGTATTTAAAACCTGGCGTAGTGATAATTAATACTGCGCGCGGTGGTTTAATAGATCTGAATGTTCTTACAAAAGGGATTGAGAGTGGGTTGATTGCCGGGGCGGGGTTGGATGTGTTTGATGATGAACCACCAGATCAGAATATGATATTAAAAGACTACAAGCAGGTAATTTTAACCCCCCATCAGGCTGGGTTAAGTATGGATTCTGCAAAAAGAATGTCTATGAAATCAGTGCAAAATATTCTGGATTTTTTTGAAGGGACACTAGATCCAAACCTGATCGTCAATGGAGTCAAACCATGAACGGTTCTCCTCAGGTTCTGAAAATTGGTTTAATTGGAACCGGTTTTATGGGGAAAACTCATGTTTATGGTTTTGCAATAGCCGATCGAGTGTTTGACTTGCCATACAGGTTAGAGTTGGTTTCCGTTGCTGACGTAAGTGAGGAGCTTGCTCAAAGGGCGGCACACTCATTAGGATTTGAGAGATCTACCTCCAACTGGCTTGATCTAATCGATGATAAAGATCTGGACCTTATCTCAATAACATCGCCTAATGCTTTTCACAAGGAAATGGCAATAGCTGCCTTGAACGCAGGAAAGCATGTTTACTGTGAAAAACCTCTAGCTCCCACTTTGGAGGATTCTGAAGAAATGGTTCACGTGGCAGGCCAATCAGAAGGGAAAACCCAAGTAGGTTTTAATTATTTAAGTAATCCTATGATAGTTGTTGCTCGAGATCTCATCAAAAGTGGCGAGTTAGGCGAGATTATGAGTTTTCGAGGAATTCATGCTGAAGATTATATGTCTGATCCAGAAAGTTCTTACACTTGGAGACATGATCCAATTGGTGGTGGGGTTCTAGGAGATCTTGGGAGTCACATTCTGGCTACTGCCGAATTTCTTTTAGGGCCTATCAGTGAAGTTCTAGGTGATTGCGTCACGGTGATTCCCTCCCGGAAAGCAGAAGATGGCGAAAGAAGAGAAATCATAGTTGATGACATTTCCAGAAGTTACTTAAAATTTGCTACGGGTGTTACGGGTAGTATTGAAGCTAGTTGGTTGGCGACTGGACGCAAAATGCAACATGATTTTGAGGTTCATGGAACCCTAGGTTCTATTTCATATTCTCAGGAACGTCTCAATGAGCTTCATTTTTTCTCGAGAAAAGATAATTCCGGACTACAAGGGTTCAGAAAAATTGAAGCTAGCCCTGAGCATGAGCCTTATGGAAGGTTTTGCGTTGCTCCAGGCCATCAACTTGGTTTTAATGATTTAAAAGCAATTGAAATAAGCAAATTCATTAAAGCCATAAAAGGAACAGAACCTGAACCTTTTAATTTTGAGAGCGGGCATAGAATCCAACTATTGGTTGAGGGAATAAGGCAATCATCAATAGAAAATGTTTGGATAAGGATCAACGGTGTTTGAGGTCAACCTAGTTTATAAGCTCTACCTGCTTCTGGATCTTCAGTTGAATGTGGAAGAGACAATAGCTTAGACCAAGCTTCTTCAGGTATAGGTGTATTTGCCCAGTCAAGTGTCTGATTAATACGTTCTTTTTTTGTTATACCGATTATTGTAGATGATATCCTTTTGTCACGCAGGGAAAATTGTAAAGCTGCAGCCCCTAGCGGAATTTGAAAGTTGTCACAGATTTTTTCTATTTCAACTATGGGAAGTAAATCCTTTTTGGTAACCTCTTGATAAACTAATCTGTTCGAGCGCTCAGACCCTTTGGCTAATACTCCACCACAAAATGGCGCAGCATTGAATATCTTTATTCCCTTTTCAAAGGCCAAGTCGAAGAGTTTGTCTGCTTGTCGGTTCAATAATGTATATCTGTTATGGTTAATTAAAACATCAAAAGGCCAGTTAGGAATAATTTTTTCCATAAGTTCAATGTTTCCCATTGCTAAACCGACTAACTTGACCAAACCTTGATCCTTTAGATTGAACACTGTATCTAAGGCTCCACCGGATTCAGTAACGTCGCTAATGTTGTGGCAATGTTCTGGGTCGTGCAAATGAAGAATATCAATCTTCTCTGTGCCCAAAGCGGTTATACTCTCATCAAAAGATCTTTTTGTTGCCTCGGCATCTAATATGTCAGTGGACATATCTCGATCAATCTTGGTGGCTAATACAAAGTCAGTAGGCTTCCCGCCCACCTTTTTTAAAACATTACCAATCAATTTTTCACTTCTTCCCATACCATAGTTTCTGGATGTATCCATAAAATTGATAGGGCTCTCGAGAATTGCTTGGATGGTTTTTTCGGCTTGAATAGGATTGACTTCATAGCCATAAGTATCAGGCATATTCCCTAAAGCAGAAGTGCCAAAACAGATTTTTGATATATTTAGATTACTCCCGATGGTTGCTTTTTCCATAAAATGCCCAATCCAATAAACAGTTGCTTTTGACTGAGTGATTATTTAACTAAATATCATAATCATACAATCAATTTTATATCACCTTAATTTAGCTATGGAAAAAACAGAAAGATTGGAATTGATCACGATTGGTCGTAGCTCAGTCGATCTGTATGGAACTCAAGTGGGTGGTCGGCTTGAAGATATGAGGAGTTTTGAAAAATATATTGGTGGTTCTCCAACTAATATAGCCGTAGGTGCTTCTAGGCTTGGATTGCAGTCAGCTGTCATTACTAGAGTTGGTAAAGAACACATGGGACGATTCATTAAAGAACAACTGCAAAAAGAGGGTGTGAATACACGAGGGGTTGTTACTGATTCTGAAAGACTTACCGCACTCGTTATTCTAGGAATTAGAGATCAGAATACTTTTCCGTTAATATTTTACCGTGAAGATTGTGCCGATATGGCTTTGTCTGAAGCTGATATTTGTGAAGAGTTTATTTCAGGCGCAAACTGTGTGTGTGTGACAGGAACTCATTTGTCGAATCCCAGGGTTGAAAAAGCCACGCTGAAAGCAATTCATATAGGTAGAAGTCTCGGTAAAAAGACGGTTTTGGATATTGATTACAGACCTAATCTTTGGGGGTTATCTGGACATGATGATGGTGAAAACCGCTATATGAAGTCTGAAATGGTGACAAAAAATTTACAAGAAACCTTAATGCTATTTGATTTGATTGTGGGTACAGAGGAAGAATTTCATATTGCTGGAGGTAGCACGAATACTATTGAGGCGCTCCAAAATGTTAGAGCTAAGACTGCTGCCGTCTTAGTTTGCAAGAGAGGTTCTCACGGAGCAAGTCTTTTTGAAAATGATATAAAAGGTGATCTTGACCAAGGGATACAAGGGAGAAAATTCTCCATCGAAGTCTTCAACGTTTTAGGTGCAGGAGATGGTTTTATGGCAGGTCTACTAAGAGGATGGCTAAGGAACGAAATATGGTCAACCTGTTTAGATTATGCGAATGCGTGCGGAGCTATTGCGGTCAGTAGGCATGGATGTGCCCCTTCATATCCTAGTTGGAAAGAACTTTCGTTTTTTCTTGAAAATGGTGTTCAAAATCGAGCGCTGCGTAAAGACAAAGAATTAGAAAACATACACTGGTCAACAACGCGTACAGGAAATCTTGAAAAAAACTTAGTTTTTGCTTTTGATCATAGAGCTCAAGTAAAAGAACTAGCAAAATCTAAAGGTAAGAATGAGAAACATATCGGTAGATTTAAAGAATTATGTCTTAGTGCTGCAATCAGTGTTGCTAAGAAGTGTGAAGGTTTTGGTATTATCTGTGATGATCGGTTAGGTAGGGAGGCTTTACATCAAGCATCTGATCACAACTTATGGATAGCCAGACCTGTCGAGGTGCCAAAATCTTGGCCACTAAAACTCGAAGATGATGTGGGTGAAGATTGCAGTGGTCTCATTGCATGGCCAAAAAATCATACAGTTAAGGTTTTATGCTATTATAACCCCAAAGACCCTACCGAAATTAAAGTAGAGCAGGAGAGGAAACTTTTGACACTTTTTAATACTGCAAGACGGAATCAATTGGAATTTATGTTGGAAATCGTTGTCTCTCTCAATCATCGACATCAAACCGAAGATATTGTCAGTATAGTAGATCGGATCTATAGTCTGGGTATAAGGCCTGATTGGTGGAAGCTTGAACCACTTACTACTGTTGATGGTTGGCAGGAATTGGAACGACTAATCAATTCATGGGATAGTTTATGTAGGGGTGTTCTTCTTCTTGGTCTTGATCAACCAATTGATGTACTAGATAAGTCTTTCGAATTGGCTGCAAAATCAACTGTAGTAAAAGGATTCGCCGTTGGTAGAACTATATTTGGTGAAATTGCAAAGGACTGGTTCTCTGACAGATTAACTGATGCAGAAAGTGTAAGGTTAATGGGTGAAAATTTTCAACTATTGTGTGATAAATGGAATTTTGTTTCACAGAACAGATCTCAAGCATAAATATTAGGGATAGAAACTATGGAAAATCTATTAATAAAACCTCTTAAAGAGGAAGGAAAAGTATTTGACATTTCCCCTGAATCAGCAGGTTGGAAATATGTGGGTTTCAAGCTTTATAAATTAAAAGAAGGAGAAACAGTTTGTGAAAACACTGCTAATGAGGAGGCAATTTTAGTCTTTCTTGAAGGGTATGGTACAACAAACATCCAGGGAAAGGATATGGGTCGATTGGGGAGTAGGACCTCTGTCTTTGAAAAAAAACCACCATCAGGAATTTATGTACCCTTTCAGTCTGCATGGGAAGTTAGAGCGAAAACAGAAATGACTCTGGCCATTTGTACTGCACCTGGTGAAAGCGGCTTCAAGCCAAAAAGAATTGAGTCTGAAGAGATCCAGTTACTAGAACGAGGTAAGGGGGCAAATAAGAGATTTATTTATAATATAGCTATGGAAGATAATCCAATCGCAAGTAGCCTTTTAGTAACGGAAGTATTTACACCTCAGGGTAATTGGTCGTCATATCCGCCCCATAGACATGATGAGAATGATTATCCCAATATTACTTATCTAGAAGAAACTTACTATCATCGGTTAAATCCAAATAATGGGTTTGGTTTTCAGAGGATTTTTTCGGAAGATAACTCATTGGATTCCACAATAAGCTTTTCCGACGGTGATGTTGTTCTTGTTCCTAGAGGTCATCATCCTTGTGGCGTTCCATATGGTTACGAGTTATATTATTTAAACGTAATGGCAGGTCCAATAAGAAAATGGAGGTTTAAAAACCATCCTGACTTTGACTGGCTATACCAGAGGGATAGTAATTGAATTCTGCATACAGTAATTTATTAAATAGTAAGTCAGGTACGGTGCTTTACAGAATAGTTTTAGGTTGTAAATCTATTTGAGATAATAGATTGATACTTGTTACGCAAAGCCGCCAATAATAATAAATCAGGAATCGAGAGTGAGGAGAAAAAATTGACAGTAGTACCCATTCAATCGGAAGATTTGACCAGTGCAGAAGTATCGTGGTTTGCTCCGTTATGCTCAGACGATTTTCGATACCTTGGTGTACCAGAATCAGGTCTCCGGTCAAACTGGAAAAATACTAGCAAGATATTACAAACGGCAGATGAAATGGGATTTCGAAATATTCTTTGTCCTTCTTCTTATCAGGTAGGGCAAGATACTCTTTCCTTTGTCGCCAGTAGTGCACTACTTACCAAGAACATCAATATGCTTGCGGCTGTGCGATGCGGGGAGTTACATCCAATAATGCTAGCAAGAACTATAGCAACGTTAGATCACCTTATGGAAGGGCGATTAACCATCAATATTATTTCGTCCGATTTTCCAGGTGAAAAAGCAGAAAGTAGTGTGAGATATCAGAGGTCAAGAGAGGTAGTCCAAATTTTAAAACAAGCTTGGACCCAGCAGGAAATATCTTTTTCAGGTCAGCACTATGACTTTAGTGGCTTAAGTACTGCTCCTGTAAAGCCTTATCAGCAAAACGGTGGGCCACTTTTGTATTTCGGAGGGTATTCGCCTTCAGCTTTAGAATTATGTGGAGAGCATTGTGACGTTTATCTTATGTGGCCAGAAAAAAAAGAAGATCTTGCAGAAAGAATGAAAGCAGTAAATTTAGTGGCTCAGAAGTATAATAGAGTTATTGATTATGGTTTGAGGATTCACGTCATAGTAAGAGATACTGAAACAGAAGCTAGAGAATATGCTAAAGATTTAGTCAGTCGATTAGATGATGAAGTGGGGAAAACCATTAGAGAGAGAGCCTTAGATGCCACTTCCCTAGGGGTAAATCTTCAGGCAGAAAATAGAGAAAAGTCGGATCAAGATGGCTATGTTGAACCTCATTTGTGGACGGGCATAGGACGAGCTAGGTCAGGGTGTGGAGCCGCTTTAGTAGGGTCAGTCGACCAGGTGCTCAATGAAATTGAGGAATACAAGAAAATGGGTATCCGATCATTCATTTTTTCAGGATATCCTCATTTGGAAGAGTGCATTTCTTTTGGTAAAAAGGTCTTGCCTAAACTAGATACTTGCTCATTGCCCAAAATTTATGATCGTGTTCCACATGAGATACCAAACACGCCACTCGGGGTAGGGGAAAGAATATGATGGATCGAGTTTCACTGAATGAGAACCTTTCAATAAGTCGATTAGTGTATGGCATGTGGAGGCTTTGTGATGACAATGACAAATCCTATCAAAGAGTAATTCAAAAGTTAGAAACTTGTCTTGAAAATGATTTAACAACGATAGACCAAGCAGATATTTATGGTGACGGAGGTTCGGAAGAGTTATTTGGTGAGGCGTTAAGCAAGTCTCATAATCTGAGGAAGAGGCTGGAAATAATTACAAAGTGCAATATTAAGCTCCAGGGAGCCGACTTTCCAGACAGAAAGGTGAAATCTTATGATACGAGTGCTAAATATATTATAGGAACTGTTGAAAGTTCACTATTAAAAATGAAGACGGATTATATCGATTTGCTTTTGCTGCATCGACCTGATCCACTGATGGATCATAATGAAACTGGATTCACTTTAGATAAGCTCGTTGACTCCGGGAAAGTCAGGGCAGTGGGAGCTTCCAACTTTAAACCTTGGGATTGGAACTTACTTCAATCGGCCATGAAGCATCGATTAGCCACAAACCAGATAGAAATCAGTGTTGTGTGCACGGACGCATTTACAAATGGAGACTTGGCCTTTCATCAAAAGCAAGGAAACCCTGTGATGGCATGGTCTCCCCTTGGAGGAGGAAGTCTTTTTAATCAAAATGACCCAAAATCTAAAAGACTATTGATAACGATCTCTGACATAGCAGAAACCTTAGGGGTGGACATGTCTGTGGTGGCTTTGTCTTGGCTTGTTCTGCATCCAGCCAGGATAGTACCCGTAATAGGTACAAATAATCCTGAGAGAATCATCGAGGCTTGTAAATCAATTGATTTGAAGCTTAATCGAGAATTATGGTTTGAGATCTACTCTGCCGCCATTGGCAAAGAGGTGCCTTAGATTATGTCACCATGATAAAGCTTTTTTTAGAGAATTTTGTATTGTTGTTTATAGCTATAGATCCCCTTTCTTTACTACCTATTTTTGCTTCTTTTGCTCACGGATTAAATAGAAAGGATCTTATGACTCTTTGCCTGAGAACAGGTTTAACAGCCTTTATGATATTGTTGATATTTTGGGTGTTTGGAAGCCAAATTCTTAATCTAATGGGAATAAGTATAAATTCCTTTAAAATAGCTGGTGGAATGTTCCTACTTTTTATTGCATACGAGATGCTATTTGAGAAGAGACAGCAAAGGAGAAAGGAAACAGCAGAAAAGGCAATGGATGATGAAGCTCTGACTTCTCTTGCTACATTCCCTCTTGCTATCCCTTTGATTGCAGGACCTGGAGCGATTACAATAGCAATGCTTCTATCTGAGAAATCAACCCAATCTATTAGTTTCCAATTAATTGGATTCAGTCCAGTATTTATTATAATTCTTTTAACTGTTTTATCTATTTGGATTTCGGGAAGAATAACAGAAAAACTACCTAGTTCAGTACTGGGGGTTCTTCAAAGAGTTTTTGGCTTATTGCTTGGTGCTTTGGCAATAGAATTTATTATCCAAGGATTAAGGCAGACTTTTAGCATTTAATCTTTCTTTGGGAAAGTTCAGGACACCCGATAGGACTCTCTTGAGAAAATTAACTAGTTAACCACCCAGCCTTTAGCTGTTTTTGATGGGCACTAATGGCATTTCTCATGAGCATTGCTACCGTCACTGGTCCAACCCCACCTGGTACGGGAGTTATCCATCCTGCAACTTCTTTGACGGCAGATGTATCGCAATCTCCTACTATTTTTGTTTTCCCATCTGCATCAAGTACTTGATTAATCCCTATATCAATAACCGCTGCACCAGGTTTTATCATTTCTGGGCCCAAAAAATTTGGCTTTCCTACTGCCACGACTACCGCATCGGCTCTGCGTG
This sequence comes from Paracoccaceae bacterium, assembly GCA_029243395.1. Taxonomy (GTDB): domain Bacteria; phylum Pseudomonadota; class Alphaproteobacteria; order Rhodobacterales; family Rhodobacteraceae; genus CACIIZ01. Next base: position 131,803 of record JAQWSE010000012.1, read on the forward strand.
AATGCATAGCTACGGATCTTGTCATATGATGACATACTGTTACCGTTGCTCCTTCTGCCATCATTAGAAATGCAGCTGGTTTACCCACAATTTCGGAATGACCAATCATAACCACCTCTAGACCCTTCATGGTCAGGCCAGTCTCTTTCAAGAGTTCTACTGAAGCCGCCGCAGTGCAAGGAGCCATTGCTATATCAGAATAGACTATATTTCCAATAGATGCGGGGTTCATTCCTTCAATATCTTTAAGGGGATGGATGGCTGATTGGAGGGTGCGGATATTAATATGCTTTGGGATAGGCCTTTGTATGATTACTCCTAAAACTTCTTGATCATCATTTAAGCTTTGTAAATTTCTTTTTACTTCTTCTTGCGATGCAGTTGCGTTCCAATTACAAATTTCAAATCTTATTCCTACTTCTTCGGCAGCCTTCTTTTGGTTTCGAATATAGACGTCCACTTCTGGTGTGTCGCCTATAGTTACAGATACCAATTTTCCAATCATTGCATTATTTGTATGTTCCCTGACATATTCGCTAACATGATTAAGGATTCTTTCCTTAACCTTTCTTCCATCTATGAACTTATTTTCTAATAAGGGTTTGAGCATTATAGGACAAGCTCTTGTGGTTCAGCTAAGTTATGGGTTCTACAGCAAGCCACAAGGGTGTTAGCTAAAAGGCATGCTATTGTCATAGGTCCAACCCCACCAGGAACAGGTGTAATAGCCAAAGCTGTGTCCTTAGTAGCTTCAAAGTCAACATCTCCCACCAGTTTTGATTTTTCGATTCCATTTTCTGTAATTGAAACTCTATTAATTCCAACATCAATGATGACAGCTCCTGATTTCACCCAGTGGCCCTTAACAAATTTAGGTCTGCCAACTGCAGCAACAAGTATGTCGCTGGATTTACATATTTCTTCGATATTTTTTGTCCTGGAATGGACCACAGTTACAGTACAGTTCTCTCTGAGAAGTAAGTTAAACATAGGTTTCCCAACTATGTTTGAACGGCCGATGACTGTGGCTTTTTTCCCACTAAGGTCGCCAACATATTCTCGTAAAAGCATTAAACACCCTAAAGGTGTGCATGGCACCATAGATTTTTGTCCTGTATTAAGTAAGCCTACATTGGAGATATGAAAGCCATCAACATCTTTATTTGGATCTATTGAATTAATAACTAGGTTTTCATTTAGATGTTTGGGAAGTGGTAGTTGACACAATATTCCATGAACGGTTGGATCCTGGTTTAACTGCTCAATTAAATCTAGTAGCACTTTTTCACTAACATCTTCTTCAAGCCTATGTTCGAATGAATTCATACCGGCATTTTTTGTTTGAATACCTTTATTCTTTACATAAACTTGGCTAGCAGGATCTTCTCCAACTAATACCACTGCTAATCCAGGGGTAATGTTAGCACTTTCCTTAATTACAGTAACATGATCCTTGATTTTTTCCCTTAGGGTCTGAGAAAAAGCCTTGCCATCAATTATTTTCATTATTTAAGCTCCTAAAAACTAGAATAACCCTTCAATCTGGGCTTCACTATTTAAGCAAATACTTTCGGCACTTGGTACTCTTGGTAAACCTGGCATGGTCATAATATCGCCACATATGACCACTATAAATCCAGCACCAGCAGAAAGGCGTACCTCTCTTATTGGGATTGAGTGTCCAGTTGGTGCTCCTCTTCGATTTGGATCGGTGGTGAAGCTGTATTGGGTTTTTGCCATACAAACTGGAAGGTTACCAAAGCCAGATTCCTCCCATGCCTTTAATTGATCTCGTATTGCTTGGTTTGCCAAGACTTCATCAGCTCTATAAATTCTTTTGCAGATAGTTTCAATTTTTTGAAATAAACTCATGTCATCTGGATAAAGAGGTGCAAATTGGCTTTTTCCCCCATCGGCAATTTCTACAACCCTTTTTGCTAACTCAGTTATTCCTTCGGAGCCTTTTTCCCAATGTTTGCACAAAATAGCTTCTGCTCCTTGCTCAGACGCATATTCTTGTATCTTAGAAATTTCTTCGTCTGTGTCGGTTATAAAGTGATTTATAGCTACCACTACCGGAATTCCAAAGCTTTTTAAGTTTTCAATATGTCTGCCGAGGTTCTTACATCCTTCGGTGACGGCAGCTGAGTTTATCTCTCCAAGATTTTCTTTGGTTACTCCACCATTCATTTTCAATGCTCTGACAGTTGCGACTAAAACAGCAATGGATGGTTCAAGACCAGCCTTACGGCATTTAATATTTAGAAATTTTTCAGCACCTAAATCAGCACCAAATCCTGCTTCAGTGACAACATAGTCAGCAAGGCCTAAAGCAGTTTTTGTGGCTATAATTGAGTTGCAACCGTGGGCTATATTCGCAAAAGGACCACCGTGCACCAATGCAGGATTATTCTCAAGTGTTTGTACAATATTCGGTTGCATTGCTTGTTGCAACAATACCGTCATGGCACCATCAGCCTTAATATCTTTGCAGAAAACCGGGCTCTTATCCCTTCTATAGGCTACGATGATATTTCCCAATCTATTCTGTAAATCCTTTAAATCGGATGAAAGACAGAGAATAGCCATTACTTCTGATGCTACCGTAATATCAAATCCTGCCTGACGAGGAAACCCATTGGGGATACCCCCAAGTGAAGTCACTATATCCCTTAAAGCTCGATCATTCATATCTAACACTCGTCGCCATACGACTCTCCGAATATCGATTTCTTCTTTGTTCCCCCAATAAATATGATTATCAATCATAGCAGACAGAAGATTATGTGCGCTGGTTATTGCGTGAAAGTCTCCAGTAAAGTGTAAGTTCATGTCTTCCATAGGTACTACCTGAGCTTTTCCACCTCCGGCTGCACCACCTTTCATTCCGAAGCAAGGTCCCAATGATGCTTCTCGAATGCAGATAGCAGCATTTTTACCTATGGCGTTTAAACCATCGCCTAAACCAACAGTAGTGGTAGTTTTCCCCTCTCCGGCAGGAGTAGGGTTAATCGCCGTGACTAATATAAGCTTACCCTTTTTATTTTGAGGTATTTCTTTAATAAAATTTTCGGATATCTTTGCTTTATCATGTCCATATGGAACAATATCTTGGAAAGGAATATTTAATTTTTTTGCAACCTCTGAGATAGGTAATTTGTTGGCTTCTCTTGCTATTTCTATGTCACTCTTGAAACTCATTATTTCCTCCACTAACAAAAATAGGGTTTATCTTATCTTTTTCGAAATCCTGTTGATACAAATTGTCATGCTATATTCTCAGCTGAAGTTTCAACAGCATTTAAGAAAGATTTTGCCGACGAACTTGCAGACAATAAAAGAAAAGATTCTTCAGTAGTCTTGATTATTAAAACGTTTAAGTGCTCCATTAAGGTACGAACCGCAGTATTTACTCCGAATGATTCTGTAGACAAATCTAATGGGCAGATTCTTTCTAAGCAGCTATAAGAACTTTTTCCTGATATTTCTATCCCAACCCAGGCATCACTTTGTTCTGTAATATAAAAATATTTTTCTAGAGAATTCATCACGCCGGCAACTTCAGAAGCCTTTTCAAAAAGTATGAAAAATTGATCCAAGGAATTTCTTATAAGCCTTATGGTTGAGTTTTTGTTTAAGCTGGATTGTCCTATAATTGGAATGTCAAATTTAAGTATTCTTTTGAATTCGCTAGCGACTTTCTTATTCATTTCCTTAGGTATAGAAATGCAGAAAATTTCTGGATTTACTTCATTTAGAGTGACATTTCCTATAACAGAATGAAGCCCACTAAGGGGAGTCGTTGGTGAAATTTTCTTATCCACGGAGACGATCTCCTTTGGGATCAAAAAAATGAGGAGAAGTTATTTCTACTTCTATGACCTCTTTATTTAAGGGGTTTACTGAATCAACTTTTTCACCGAATCTTTGATCTCCTGCTTTTATAAAGCCTAGGCCAATTGATTTGTTTAACATTGGTGAGAAAGCAACTGAACTCATCCAACCTTCGTCATTTGCTAGCTTTGCGGGTTTTCCCTTTGAAATAAAATGTGATCCCGCCACTAATGATTGCATTTTGTTGGTTGGGGCAAAACCAACCAGCTTTAGGACAGCTTCTCCATCAATTTTCTCTCTTTCAGACATTGTATTACCGATACAGTCATTTAGTTTCGAAACCATTTTTCCTAAACCTAGGTTATTAGCTGTGGTTTGACCGTTTAACTCGTTACCTGCTGCATGCCCTTTTTCAATTCGCATGACACCCAAGGCTTCTGTTCCATATGGAACCAGATTAAATTTCTTGCCAATTTCAAAAATGTGCTCCATGAAAGAAGAAGCGTATCGTCTCGGCAAGGCCAACTCATAGGCTAATTCGCCAGAAAAAGATATTCTAAAAAGTCTGGCTTCTATCCCATTAAATATAGACACCTTCCCGCAAGCCATGAAAGGAAAGGATTCATTAGAAATATCGATTTTGGGATCAAGAATCTCCGACAAAAGGGCTCTTGAATTTGGGCCGGCTATGGCAAATTGTGCCCAGTGATCCGTAGTGGAGAGTAAATGAACATCCCATGCTGGTTTTAGACATTGTCGGCAAAACTCCAGGTGCCTAAATACTGTTACTGCATTGGCAGTTGTGGTGGTCATTACAAAATGATCTTCAGAAAATCTTGCAGTTGTTCCGTCATCAAATGCAATTCCATCGTCTCTAAGCATAAGGCCATAGCGTACTTTCCCAACTGCAAGTTTACCAAAATTATTGGCATAAACAAAATTTAAGAAGGCTCCGGCATCTCGCCCTTTTATATCTATTTTCCCAAGTGTGGTCACATCGCAAATGCCAACTGATTCTCTTGTTTGGAGAACTTCTCTATCCACACTTTCTCGCCATGTGCGTTCTCCTGCCAAGGGAAACCACTGTGCTCGAAGCCAATTTCCAGTTTCCACAAAAACTGCGTTTCTCTGTTCAGCCCACTGGTGTGAAGGTGTTAGTCGAAATGGTTTAAAATGCTTTCCTCGGGATCGACCGGCGAACGCACCTATTGGAACAGGAGTAAAAGGCGGTCTGTAGATGGTTGTTCCAACTTCCTCAATCGGTTTGTTCTTTAAAATACTTAGAACGGACAGTCCTAATACATTTGAAGTTTTGCCCTGATCTGTGGCCATGCCCAAGGTGGTGTACCTTTTCAGAAGTTCAACAGAGTGAAATCCTTCTTGCACCGCTATTTTAATATCCTTTATTGTAACGTCATTTTGTAAATCAATCCATACCTTTCCCTTCGCAAGAGATTTTGAGAAAGCGGATACATTATAAGGTTTGTGATCAGCAGTTAACTTTATTACCTTTCTATGTTTATAACCTAAATAAGACAATATTTTCTTCATTTTAAGAGTGGTCTCTTCGAAAATACTATTTAGGTCGAAGACTCCACTAGCTGCGCCGACCACTTCCATTCCTTTTGGTGTTTTTCCTGGAATAAAACATTGATTTTTCTCTTGCCACTGCGGACGACCTCTCTCATGACAAGTCAGATGCACGTTTGGATTAAAGCCGCCTGAAACTGCAAGACAGTCAGTTTCAACTTTCGTTCCATCATCCAATCTTATGGAGGAGATCCTCAAACTGCCTTTAGTCTCTACCACTTTCTTTCCAAGTCTATAGTCAACATTCTTAATTGGGGCTATAATGTCTGGTCGTTCGTCTATGACCATAACTACATTACATCCAGCTTCCTTTAGGTCTTTAGCTGTTATCCAGCCATCATCATTATTTGTGTAGATAGAGATTTTCTTGCCAGGAATAATACCCCACCGGTTGCAATATTGCCTAACTGATCTTGATAGCATGATAGCGGGTCTATCATTATTCCCGAACAATAGTGATCGCTCGGACGATCCACTACACAAAACAGACTGTTTTGCATAAATTCTCCATAATACTTGTCGGGGTTTGTCAGACTTGATCCTATCGAAATTTGTTTTTATCTCTAATGCCCCAAAAATCCCATGATCAAAAGCTCCATAAATAGTTGTTTTAGGCATCAGCCTTACATTTTTAAAACTTATTAATTCTTCAATAGTTTTTTTAACCCAGTTGACTCCAGTATCATTGTTAATTTGAGTATGATCTCCATTAAGTGATCCTCCTAAGAGGAAATCTTCGTCTGCTATAATAACTTTTGCCCCGCCCCTGGCGGCCATTAATGCTGATAGAAGACCAGAAGGTCCTGCCCCAATTATGAGCAAATCACAGTGAAGAAATCCCTTGTCATAAGTGCTTGGATCTGGCTCTCCTGATAGTTTCCCTAGTCCTGCTGCTTTTCTAATAATTGGTTCATAAATTTTCTCCCAAAAGGACTTTGGCCACATAAAGGTCTTATAATAAAATCCTGCGCTGAGGAAAGGGGATAGAAAATCATTAACTCTCATGAAGTCCCATTCGAGTGGACCAAAGTGGTTCTGACTATTTGCTACAAGATCATTAAATAGTTGGATTGTTGTTGCTCTAATATTTGGTTCCGTATTTGCCCCGAGGCCTAATTGAATAAGCGCAGAAGGTTCTTCTGACCCAGAGGAAAATATCCCTCTTGGCCTGTGGTATTTAAATGATCTACCAACTAAGTGGTTCCCATTAGCCAACAAGGCTGATGCCAAGGTATCTCCTTCATAGCCGTGTAGCTTCTTTCCGTTAAAAGAAAAATTCAAACGTTTTTCCCGATTAATTAAGCCGCGGTTCTCAAGCCTAAACATTTGATTTCCTATCTTTTTGCCCACTCAGGTACTCGCTAGCAAACTCTACTTTCAAAATCTCGTGAGTTTGTGTATTGCGAGTGACAACCAACCAGGACCTATCACCGTATTCGTGATACCATAGTTCTTTATGTGCCCCTGCAGGGTTTTGACGTAAGTATAAATAGTTATGAAAAGTATCATAATCTACTGGCGCCACTCTTTCTGGCCTAAAAACCAACTCAGCATCTCCTTTGTAAACGAATTCACAAGCATCTCTTGGTCCTAAATGTGGGTGTGGAATAATCATGATTTCATAATCTCAATGCAAATTAGGTTGAGCACCGACCCCTTTTTCATCAATTAAACTTCCCGTCCTAAATCTATCAAGCTTGTAACCTCTTGCTACAGGATGGGGTGAATCGGTAGCTAGTAGGTGGGCATAACAATAGCCACTAGCTGGTGTAGCTTTAAATCCTCCGTAACACCATCCTCCATTAAAATATAATCCGTCAATATGGGTTCTATCTATAAAGGGAGATCCGTCCATTGACATATCCATCACTCCTCCCCACATTCTCAATAATCTTGCCCGACCAATCATGGGCATAATAGCCATGCCTCCCTCGCACACATCTTCTACAACGGGGAGATTGCCTCTTTGGGCATAGCTATTATAACCGTCTAGATCCCCCCCAAAGACAAGACCACCCTTATCGGATTGACTGACGTAAAAATGACCTGCACCAAAAGTGATTACATTATCTAAAATAGGTTTCAAACCTTCAGATACAAAGGCTTGTAACACATGGCTTTCTATAGGAAGTCGGATACCGGCTGTGCTCATGACTTGGCTTGATGATCCCGCGACGCAAGAAGCCACCTTTTTGGCTCGTATGTCTCCCTTTGATGTCCGAACACCAGAACAGACTCCATTTTTTATGATGAAGCCTTCGACGTTACAGTTTTGAATTATATCAACGCCTTTCATGTCTGCTCCGCGGGCATACCCCCAGGCAACGGCATCATGTCTAACGGTTCCCCCACGTTTTTGCATCAAGGCACCTTTTACTGGAAACCTAGCATTTTCAAAATCCAAATATGGGCATAGTTTCCTTAAAGCATTTTCATCTAGTAAATCAGCATCAGCGCCAGATAGGAGCATAGCGTTTCCGCGTCGCACAAATGCGTCCCTTTGAGGGTCGCTATGAAAAATATTAATAACGCCTCTTTGTGATACCATGGAATTATAATTGGTATCTTGTTCTAAGCCTTCCCATAACTTTAGAGAAAACTCATAGAAGGGTTCATTTTCAGGCAACAAATAATTGGAACGTATAATTGTTGTATTTCTTCCAATATTACCAGACCCCAACCAGCCTTTTTCGAGTACGGCAACATTTCTAATATTATAAACGTTGCTAAGATAGTAAGCAGTTGATAACCCGTGCCCGCCTCCACCAATAATGATGACGTCATAATTCTTTTTCGGTTCAGGCTCACGCCAGGCCTTGCCCCAACCGCGGTTTCCAAACAGACCTTCAAGAAAGATTTTTGCTGCAGAATATTTCATATTCAACTCCCTCACCTACTATGATATATATTTTGGTATAATGCATCCGTTAAAAAGACATTAAATGTCATTAAAAAGACGTTTTTGGTCTAAGAAAGGTATAATTATGTATAGAGTAGGGGTATTATTATTAGATGGATTCGCTTTGATGTCTTACGCCTCTTTAGTAGAACCTTTCAGAGCAGCAAATTTCCTGGATAATAAAAAACTCTATGAAATAATGAATTTAACAGAAAAAAAACAAGGGGCAATTTCTTCCTCAGGACTCAGAGTTGAGTCAGACTATGCGTTGGGAGATTTCCCTGTACTAGATTTATTGATGGTTGTTGCGGGAGGTGATCCGTTTCAGTATGAAAACAAGTCATTATTCAACTGGATTAATAAGTTTGCTAGATTTGGAGTGATGATAGGAGGCGTTTCAGGAGGGCCAATTATTTTGGTTAAATCGGGATTGATGAAAGATTACCGCATGACTGTTCACTGGGAGCATGCTCCGAGCTTATTAGAAATCTATGATGATCTACTGCTGGAGAAAAGCCTCTTCGTTTTTGATCGCGATCGTATTACATGTGCTGGGGGGACTGCCCCTATTGACATGGCTTTAGCTCTGATTGCTAGGAGGCAAGGCACCTCTTTTGCTCAGTTCGTAAGTGACTGGTTCTTACATACTGAAATTAGACCTTCAGGAGGACCTCAGAGATCTAATCTTGTTAATAGGGTTGGCACCACCAATAATAAGGCATTAATAGCAATAGAACTAATGGAGACGCACATAGCTGATCCCTTGAGTCTGGAGAATCTTGGAAATCTGACAGGATTGTCTCGAAGACAGTTGAATCGAGTTTTTAAAAAAGCTTTTAATAAAGGCACGATGGAGTACTATCGTGAGATTAGATTAGAAAAGGCAAAAAACTTGCTAAGAAATTCCAGAATGTCTATAGCAGAAATCTCAGAAGTGACAGGATTTTGTACGGCATCACATTTTTCCAGTTCTTTCTTGCATTTGTTTGCGGTGCCACCATCTGATTATAGAAAAGGGAGCCAATTTGCATTTGTTGGTGACTCGTGATTTACAGAATGTATAAAATGTAACACTATATAAATAAAAAGGGTTTTTATGCACATATTAATTCTTCAACATGCCAGAGTGGAGACGGCAGGGTCTTTGGGACACTTCCTCAAGGAGGATGGGCATACTAGCCAGGTAGTGCACCTAGACGAAGGGGAACATATTCCGGAAGATGAAAGAATCGATGGCCTTTGGGTTTTGGGTGGACCAATGGATGTCTGGGATGAGGAAAAGTTGCCGTGGTTAAAAGATGAAAAGGCATGTATTCGTTCTCAGGTTTACGATAAAGGAACACCTTTTCTGGGTATTTGCCTAGGTCACCAATTATTGGCTGAAAGTCTTGGAGGTCGAGTAGCTAAATCACTTAATCCTGAAGTTGGGGTTTTGGATGTATCTCTTACCGAAAGTGGACAAACTGGAATATTTTTTGATGGAGTTCCAGAGAGTTTTAAGACTCTCCAGTGGCATGGTGCTGAGGTTATTGAATTGCCGCCGGGAGCTAAAAGCTTGGCCTGGTCGGAAAATTGCCATATTCAAGCCATGCAGTGGGAAACCCGAGCATTTTCGGTGCAGTTTCATGTAGAAATTGAAGAAGATACAGTGAAAAACTGGGCTAACATTCCTGAATATCGGATGTCATTAGATAAGGCTATGGGAGAAAAAGGTTTTGAAAAGATGCAGGATGCTTGTCTGGCAAATATTTCTAGCATGAAGGAAAAAGCGGAGAGATTATATATTAATTGGATGCAGGCGATAGCTCAAACCTAAGTTCCAGCAGCTCTGGTAAGGGATAGCCGGGCAATCTCCAAATGTTCTTTCATGAATGCAGCAGCTTTTTCAGGCTCTCTTGCTTTGATTGCACTCAAGATTTGTCGGTGTTGAATATTGTATGTACGTATTATTGTGTCATTCAATGTTTGATGTCTTGCTCGCATCCACTCATCCTGGCCTCTTACTGAATTGATTTGATTGATGATCCAAATTAAAAGGTTATTTCCTGTGCAGTCTGACAAAATCTGATGAAATGCTGAATCAGCTGATGAAAATTGCATGGGATCCTTAACACTTCTTTCCATGGTTTCAATTAAGGTTTCAAGTTTCTCAAATTGATCTTTCTTTCCGTGAAGAACTGCAAGCCTGCAAATATGCGGTTCCAAAGCAAATCGAGCATCGATCAACTCTAAAGGGTTGGCATTCTTAACTTCAGATACTGGGATTATAGAAGTTTTATATATAACAAAGGCTCCGCTCCCAGCCTTTATTTCCAGGAACTTTTCTAATTCTAGTTTTGCCAGAGCAGATCTGATAGTGCCTCTAGAAACTTTAAAACGCTCGGCTAATTTCCTTTCAGCAGGAAGTTTTTCTGGAGCCACGATTTGCCCGTTTAGAATCTCTCTCCTTATTCCTGCTGCTATACTTTCTGAACCATGCTTGATAGTTTCACTAAAGGCGTTCATGAAAACCTCCTATTTTATACCGATATTATACCAAAAAAATAAAATATCAAGCGTTTTGGTACATTTTTTGTTTGATTTCGGTAATTTTTTGGCTTATGACTAGTACAAGGAGAGGTTTTAGGGGAGAAAACTGATGGCATTTCCTAATCATGCAGAGTTCGTGATCGTTGGAGCCGGAATTCATGGTTTATCGACGGCGTGGCAATTGGCAAAGAGATTTCAAGAATCTGGAAAAGAAATAGAAGGACGCATTGTTGTTCTTGATAAAACAGGAATAGCATCTGGTGCCTCAGGCATAGCGTGTGGAGTTGTTCGTAACAATTATTTTCAACCTGCTATGAGAGAGCTAATGGCCCACTCGGTAGATTTGTGGGAGAGTGACCCGGAAGGCCTTCACTATCATCCCGTAGGCTACATGCAAATTTCTTGTGAATCTATGAGGTCAGATGTTTCGCAGATATACCAGCAACAGGCTGCGATTGGTTATGAGAGTCATTTTGTGGAAGGTGAAAATGCTTCGACTAAGTATATGAGAGGATTCTTTGATGACTGGCAAGCAAAGGGAATCACCTCAGTTCTTCACGAAAAAAGAGGTGGTTATTCGAATCAAACAAAAACAATGTATGGACTTGCATCCAAGGTAGAAGCTCTGGGCGTGAGAATTATTACGGGTTGTGAAGTGAAGGGTTTTATGACTGAGAATGGCTCGGATTCCGTCAAGGCCATTGAAACCAATTTGGGTAGGTTAGAGTGCGATCATGTAGTGATCGGTGCAGGACCATGGGTAAGAGACTTTTGGGACATGTTGGATTTGCCTAAGAAGATAGAAGTTAAAGATTTAGCTGGAGACATACACTCTGATGTAGATATGTGGAGGTATTGGCAACTGGAGGAGGGAGTTCTAAATGTAGACCCCGGAATGTTCAAAACAAATAATGGAGAAGCACCCCCAGTTTTACATGTGGATACTGATGCCCCGCTCATTTCAGATGTGGATGGCTCGACCATTACAGAGGAGATGTGGGGAATTTATTATAAACCAGACTGGCATTTTGGCGGAATACAAGGAGGAGCTTCACCATATAAAGTCGAAACACCTGTAGACGAGGTAAAAGTTGATCCTTATGGACCATCAAGCCCTGAATTTGTTTCAAGCAAAGAGTTTGCCCATATGTGGGTTTCTGCATTAGCGCATTGTCACAAAAGATTTGAAGGTTCAATGCCTAAGTACCATCGGGATCCATCTGGCGGGATAGGATGTTTTACCCCGGATAGTTTCCCTGTTTTTGATCACTTTAGAGAAAATGTGGCTGTAATTGCTGATTCTAACCATGGTTGGAAAATGATAAGTGTCGGTCATTTGATTGCTGATGAGGTTTTGGGCAATGAACAGGATTTGCTAAAGCCCTTCAGGTTTGAAAGGTTTAGCAAAGGTGATTTGCATCCAGTGTCGAATAGTCCGTACCCTTGGAGTTGAATCAAGAGAATAAATACTAAGATTTTGTAAAGGAGAGAACAGTGTCAAAAAGAGATATAGAGGAGTTTGTTGAAGCTCCAGGTCGTGAAAAAAAAATCAAGGAAGTTAGAAAAAAAATCGACGAACTGGGGATTACATATCTGTATCTCCAATTTGTTTCGGTCACTGGAAAGATTATGGGCAAAGGCATTCCTGCGGATCATTGGGAAAGCATTGCAAAAAAAGGATTTCAGTTAGTTTATGGCGCAACAGTTAATCTGTTCACTAATAGGGCAGGAGATTATCTGGGATATGGTCCTGAGGCTGCAGAATTAGTGGGCATACCGGAGCCAGAAACATTCATGCAATTACCTTGGGATAAAAGGGTAGCCAGATTCTACTGTACGCTTTTTCGTAATAGAGAAGAACGAGAAAACGCTGGTGCCTATCTAACGGCTGATTGCAGGGGCAATTTGCGGAGGATTCATAGTGAGTTTTCAAAGAAACATAATGGATTGCAGTTAAGAATGGGCACGGAACCGGAAATGATGTGGCTGAAATTTGATGAGAACGGAAAACCAAAAGATGGTTATTCAAAGCCTTTTTGTTACCATATTGACCAATTTGAAAGTTTGAGACCCGTATATATGAAGGTAATTGAATACGCGAGAGCTATGGGCCTGGATATGATCCAAGGAGATCATGAAGATGCCCCTGGTCAGTTAGAGTTAAATTTCACATTTGATGATGTCTTGAGAAATGCGGATAGATTGACAACATACCGACAAATTTGTGCCCAGGTTGCTCGTGAGTTCGGAATATTCGCCTGCTTTATGAGTAAACCTTTCATGGGGGTTTCCGCTTCGGGTTGCCATCATAATATGTCGTTATGGAGAGGTGGAGAAGATGTCTTCATTCCTATGGGAAATGATCCAAAAAATTTACCAGGCATGCGGGATAACTATATGCATGTGAAGGGCGGTGAAAATACTTTTATGCCTGACGGAGATGATCCCCAAATGCCACAGAAGGCAGGATTAGAAGCAATTGGGGGTATCGTCCACCATCTCAGAGCATTAACAGCAATTGGTTGTTCCACTGTAAATTCTTATCGCCGACTTTGGGATACTGGATTTTGGGCACCTGTGTTTGCTGATTGGGGGTTCCAAAACCGCACAACTGGACTAAGAGTTTCGGCTCCAGGGCGTTTCGAATACAGGTCAGTAGACTCTATGGTAAATCCATACCTTATGGGATCTACAATTATAGCTGCTGCTGATGACGGCATTGACAATAAGCTAGACCCTGGAGCACCCGAAGAAAGAAATATCTATCAAGCGATGGAGGAAGGTAAGCAAGTTAAGAAGTTACCTATGTCCTTAGGTGAATCTCTTGACGCTTTAGCAAGTGACCCTGTTGTTCAAAGAGGAATGCCAGGTGAAATGTATGGCCTTTTTCATGAATACAAGGCTGATGAGTGGGCGCGCTTTATGTCAACGGTCACTGACTGGGATAACGACACTTATATGGAATGTTTGCCATAGGTTCTGTACTTATGGCGTTCAAAGTCAACAATGACCTAAATGAGAAGGAGCACTATGAATGTGTGGAATAGCAGGATTAATCCATAGAGGAAAGAAATCGACTGTTGGTTCTGAAATGACCCAAATGCTGCAAGCATTGAAGCATCGGGGACCGGATTCAACGGGGTATGCCGTTTACGGAGAGGCTGGCGGCGGATTAGTAATGAGGTTAAAGATAGCTGAAGCGGATGATATGGATAGGGGAAGTGGAATATATGCTGAACTCGATCGTAGAATAAATGCCGTTGATGGAATCTTGAAAGAACATGGCGTTAAGGTCTCCAAAAAGGAAAAAGTCACTGATTATGCATATCGCTATGAGTACACCTTTACTGGGGATTTAGGTAAACTTGCTGAGCATGTCGAAGAAGTCGAAGGAGCGGAGATTCTTTCAATTGGTAAGGGCTTAGAGTTAATCAAAGATCTTGGAGATGCTGCTGTAGTTTCTGAGGCTTATGGATTAAAAGCGTTTCAAGGAACTCATGGAATTGGTCACACAAGAATGGCTACAGAGTCAGATGTGGACATACGTTCGGCGCACCCATATTGGGCTTTCCCATACAATGATGTATCGGTCGTCCACAATGGGCAGATAACAAATTATTGGATAATGAGAAGACAAATGGAGAAAAAAGGCCATAGGTTTACCTCTAACTGTGATAGTGAGCTATTAGCAGTGTATACTGCCCATAATCTTTCACTTGGAACTAGTTTGGAGGACAGTCTTAGGCAATCAATTGGGGAAATTGATGGTGTCTTCACATATTTAGTGGCAACCAAAGATCAGTTAGGAATGGCTAAAGATACTATGGCAGCAAAACCCTTGGTTCTTTATGAAAGTGATGAATTGATAGCAATGGCTTCAGAGGAGGTCGCTATTAGAGCCATTCTCCCAGAAGAGATAGATACTTCTGACCCATATGACGAGGAGGTAAGAGTATGGCAAGCGTGACAGAAAATGAATTAAAATCCATGACCCAAGAAGAGCGTGTCAAAGCTCTTGGCATGACTAGTGAACAATTGACGGGCAGGTCGATGTTTATGGAATTTGATCCTGGTGAAACCGAGAGATTTGAATATCCTTGGGCACCCAAGGTCGATTTCAATAAGAGGACTGAGCTAGATTCAGATAATATGACATCAACTGAAGTAAATACCGAGATTCGAAAGCTAATGAATGAAGGATATGGCACAATTGTCCTAAAGAATCCTAGAGGAAAGCACTCTTTAGCTGTTGGAATCTTGAGTAAACTTAATCTCATTATAGAGGGGTCAACAGGTTATTTTGGCGTCGGATTGTTAGATGGCCCAAATGTGAGAGTTAATGGCAGAGTGGGGTGGTCCTGTGGTGAGAACATGATGTCAGGGACGGTCTTAATTGAGAAAAATGCTGGCTCTACTTTTGGAGCAGCCATTAGGGGAGGAGATCTTGTCTGTAAAGGTTCGGTAGGGTCTAGGACAGGAATTGACATGAAAGGTGGCACGATCATTGTGGGTGGTGACACAGGTGCTTTGTCTGGTTTCATGATGCAACGCGGTAGGATGATCGTTTGCGGAAATGCAGGAAAAAACCTTGGTGATTCAATGTATGATGGAACGATCTATGTCGGCGGATCAATTAAGTCTTGTGGGGTTGATGCCGTAGAAGCCGAGTTAACCCAGGTTGATAAGGATTGGCTTGAAAGAAAGTTAAAACTGTATGGGCTCTTACCATCTAAAGGTGTTGATCATTTCACAAAAGTAGTGGCTGGCAAAATGCTATGGAACTATGACAATTTAGAACCAACGGAAAAGAAACTTATTCTTTAAGATTTAAAGCAGAATTCAGAAGGAAAATAAGAATGGCTGATGGAAATCCAATAAATAAAAAACCTCTCAATAGAGACCCTTACAGATTAGGAAATTCCTTTGTTTTTCCACCGCGTGTTATGGATGATATCCATATCAAAGCCGAGCTGGGAAGATACAGGATGCGAGGGTTTTCCTTATTTAAGAAAATCCCTCATTGGGATGATTTAACTTTCCTACCAGGAACTCTCACGCGCTTTGTTATCGAGGGTTATAGAGAAAAATGTGATACGAAAACCATAATAGGTCCTCGGGCAAAAAGGCCATTAGAATTAGATATCCCTGTATATATCACTGGCATGAGCTTCGGTGCTCTCAGTTATGAAGCTAAAACCGCATTGGCCAGAGGTGCCACCATGGCAGGAACAGCAACTTGTTCAGGTGAAGGCGGTATGATTCCGGATGAACGACGGTATTCTTCAAAATGGTTTTATCAATGTATCCAGTCTAGGTATGGGTTTAATCCCCATCATCTAGTTTTAGCAGATGGTTGCGAGTTTTTCATCGGGCAAGGTTGTAAAGTTGGTTTGGGAGGACATTTGATGGGTCAAAAAGTAACCGATCAGGTGGCTGAGATGCGTTCGTTACCAGCTGGCATAGATCAGAGATCTCCGGCAAGGCATCCTGATTGGTTAGGCCCAGACGATTTGGCTTTAAAGATTCAAGAAATTAGGGAAGCAACAGACTGGCAGATTCCTATTCAATTAAAACTGGGTGCCGCTAGAGTTTATGATGATGTCCGTATGGCTGTAAAATGCGATCCAGACTCGATCTATATAGATGGCATGGAAGGTGGTACTGGTGCGGGACCCCATCTAGCTACTGAAGACACGGGTGTTCCAGGTATGGCTGGTATTCGCCAGGCCAGAAAGGCAATTGATGACTTGGGTAAAAGAGGAGACATAACACTTATTTATGCTGGAGGCATAAGAAACGGCGCTGATGTTGCTAAAGCCATTGCCTTGGGAGCGGACGCTATAGCAATTGGGCATTCGGCTATGATGGCTTTGAATTGTAATAAAGATATTCCTGAAGCCAATTACCCTGAGGAAATGGGAGTGGATCCTGGGGAATGTTATCATTGCCATACCGGTCGATGTCCTGTGGGCGTTGCTACGCAGGATCCCGTTCTTCGTTCTAGATTAGACCCTGACGAGGCAGCAGAACGAGTATATAATTTCCTGCATACACTTACAATCGAAGCACAGTTGTTTGCCAGGGCTTGCGGCAAAACAAATCTTCACTCATTGGAACCAGAAGATCTTGCTGCTTTAACTATGGAGGCTTCTGCAATGGCAGGAGTTCCTTTAGCGGGCACTAATCATACTGTTGGAATCGATGATTACCATCATCTTTAGGAGAATATATTATGGCTGGAACACAATACAGAGGATCTGAACTTAAAAACGTAGATCAATTTCTTGATGACGCTGATGGATTAGATAGTGAAAGAGAAAAAGAGATAGGTCAACACATCGGGTATAGATATGATGTAAACCTTGTACCTGATTATAAGAGGTTAACTCCATTTTTGAAAAAATATATGGAAATTATGGGGTGGGATGATTTAAATTGGTTGGAAGATATTCACATGGGCTATGAAGAAGCTAAACCAGCCGTATTTGATAGAAATATAAATGGTTGGGTTCGAGTACCTGACACTATTAATTTGCCGGATAATCAACAAGATAGAGATATGATTGCCCGCGAATTATTGCTTAAATTTCAAATGTCGGATAGGCACCCATTAGTCGCTCTAAGAAAGGCCTACATGAAATTTTAGTCATGCCTCGATTACTAACAATTTCTTGTCTGCAAACAAGTCCCAGGCCCACCTTCACAGCTGCACGCGAAGAGGCCATAGCTTTGGCTGAGATGGCCATGGGGAAAGCGCCTACCTTGATTTGTCTACCAGAATATTGTGGTGGCTTGAGAAGCGATGAGGGAAGGTTTATTCCTCCTCATGCAAAGGAAGATGAACATCCAGTACTATTAGCTTTGAAGGATTTTGCAAAAAAAAATAAAGTTTGGATTTGTGTGGGTTCTGTTGCAATAACTGGTGAAAATGGGAGGTATTTTAACAGGAGCCTCCTTTTGGATAATAACGGCGATATCAAATGCAGGTATGACAAGATACATCTTTTTGATATCAATCTTGCTGACAATCCTCATGCATTTAAAGAAAGTGCTACTGTTCAATTTGGAAACCAAATTTCTTTGGCTGAGACTCCTTTTGGAACGATTGGTTTTTCTGTTTGCTATGATTTGCGGTTCGCACATATATATAGGCAAATGGCTCAAAATGGTGCTGAAATCTTGTTGGTGCCATCTGCTTTTACAAAAAAGACGGGGGAAGCTCATTGGCATATTTTGAATCGGGCAAGGGCAATAGAAAACGGTGCTTTTGTGATAGCTCCTTGTGCTAGTGGCCTCATTGAAGGAGGAGGAGATTCATATGGGCACTCCTTAGTTGTAGATCCTTGGGGTGAGATTTTAGCCGATGGTGGTGTTGGTTCAGGTGTCATAACCTCTCAAATAGATTTGCAGAAAGTAGAAAAGACGCGAATGCAGATCCCTAGTTTACAGCATGACCGAGATTATCAACTAGAGATAATCGATGCATCTGGAGGATCTTCATGATTGAGAATTTTGCTAATCCAATTGACACACAAAATAAAATTTCTTCACCTCAGGAAGCATTCATGAAATTTCAGTGTCGAGCTAGGCAAATGATCATGCGTGATAATCTTGGAAGACCAGATGACTCAATCACCCCGAATATTTATCTTAAGGGGAATGCGGAACCTATTACAAAGATAATAACTTTGATGCATAAATTACCAGAGTACGCTGCTCTTTCAGAGTTAATGCATATTGCTAGGAAAACTAATGATCCATCTCAAAGGAGAGACCAAGCTGTTAAGTTGCTTTCTGCTTCATACTACCAAAAACATCGAGAATTCACTGATGTGTTGACGGCAACATTTGCTCCTAATTCAAATTTAGCAGAAACACTAATTTCTGAGGGGAGGTGTAGGCTTCTTTTTGATGCCTATTCTCATAAGTTTGAGAGTACTTTTGCTGTCAACAAACTCGAGAGATCAGAATTTCTTTTCCGTTCAACAGTAATGCATAATCAATTGTTTAATCCAAATCTTCACCCAGAAACAATTATTTTGAGTTTTAGTCCTGGGTGGGAGGAGAATTGAGCAACAATGATGGATCAAATAATTTGACAAAGTACTAATTGTCTACCAGTATTTTTATAGGGGAAATGTAATGAGTGTTAAAGTTGGAATAATCGGTGCTGGTCCATCAGGATTATCGCAACTTAGGGCCTTTGAAAGGGCGGAAAACAAAGGCGCTTCAATTCCTGAAATTGTTTGTTTTGAAAAGCAATCAGATTGGGGAGGGCTTTGGAACTATACTTGGCGAACGGGTGTAGATGAAGCCGGAGATCCATGTCATGGATCAATGTATAGATATCTTTGGTCAAATGGACCTAAAGAAGGATTAGAATTTGCTGACTATACATTTAGGGAGCACTTTGGAAAAGATATCGCATCTTACCCTCCTAGGGCTGTGCTATTCGATTACATCAAAGGTAGGTTAGAAAAAACTACTTTTAGAGATAAAATACGATTCAATACTATCGTCCGAGATGTTAGGTATCATGGGGATACAAATAAATTTGAAGTAATATCTAGAGATAATAAGAACGATAAGGAGTCTACTGATTATTTTGATCACTTAATTGTAGCGACTGGTCATTTTTCCACCCCTAATGTTCCCTATTATGGGGGATTTGATAGTTTTAACGGTAGGATTTTACATGCTCATGATTTTAGAGATGCGCGAGAATTTACCGGGAAAAATATCTTAATTCTCGGCACGAGTTACTCAGCAGAAGATATAGGATCTCAATGCTGGAAATACGGATGTAAGTCAATCACTGTAGCTCATAGAACTGCTCCCATGGGCTTTGACTGGCCTGAGAATTGGCAAGAGGTCCCAGCCTTGGTTAAAACCGAAGGGAATAAAGCGCATTTTAAGGATGGAACTTCTAAGGAAGTTGATGCAATTATTCTTTGCACTGGGTATCAACATCATTTTCCATTTTTACCAGATGATCTTCGCTTAAAAACAGCAAACCGGTTGGCAGCAGCTAACTTGTATAAAGGGGTCGTTTGGGTCAATAATCCAAGATTATTTTACCTCGGAATGCAGGATCAGTGGTTTACCTTCAATATGTTTGACGCACAGGCCTGGTATGCACGTGATGTAATCATGGGAAAGATTGACTTACCTGAGGTTTCTGTAATGAAAAAGGATCCAGAAATCCGAGAAGCAAAAGAGGATGCATTAGAAGATGATTATGCTTGTGTTAGGTATCAGGGTGATTATGTGCGGGAGTTAATAGCTGAAACTGATTATCCTAGTTTTGATATCGATGCAGCCAATGAAGCATTCTTTTTATGGAAAAAGCATAAGAAGAAAAATATTATGACTTTTAGGGATCAAGGAGGTTTTGTTTCTCCAATGGATCAATCAATTTCCCCATCTTATAAGAAAGCTTGGAAAGAGGAACTTGACGATAGTCTTGAATCATATATGGAATGAATAGAATATGAAGTAGTTTTTAATTTTAACGAGTATGATTAGTAAAATTTAAACAAAAGGGAGAAGAAAATGAGGAAAATAATAACAGCATTTCTAGTCTCAGTAGGACTATTGATGGCACCGGCTTTTCTATCAGCGAAAGATAGTAGTAAGCCAATAGTAATTCCAACACACAATTGGTCTAGCCAAGTGGTGATGGCCTACGTGATAGGTGGCATATTTGAAAGTATGGGAAATACGGTGGAGTACGTTCCTGCGGATACCCAAGCAGTTTATGAAGCCATCAGAAATGGTGACGTCACGATTTCCCATGAAGTATGGCAATCGACTTTTGGGAAATCTTTTTACGAAGCCATGGCTAAAGGTGGAATTATTGATGCCGGCACACATGCAGCCATGACCTTAGAAGAAGTAGGTGTTCCACAATGGGTGATTGACAAGAATTTGTGCCCAGGCTTGCCAAATTGGGAAGCTCTAAAAGACTGTAAAGATGTGTTTGCTACCGCAGATTCAGGTGGTAAAGGAAGAATTCTTGAAGGACCTCAAAGCTGGCATGGAGTAGAATATCCAGACCGTGTAGAAGCTCTTTTAGGGGACGACTGGGTTGTTAAGTTTGCTGGAAGTGCTGACGCACTTTGGGCCGAGCTTGCAGCTGCAAAAAAAGAAGGTCGTGGTACTATAACTTTCAATTGGACTCCAAACTTCACTGATGCCGATGGTTTTGCTTTCATCGAATGGCCACCATATTATCCAGGTTGCAGAAAACAGGATGGAGGAGACAGCAAATGTGGATCACCAAAGGGTTGGTTAAAGAAGGCTGCAAATTATAAGATGCCGAAGACGCATCCAGCAGCTTACACTACTTTTTCACAGATTTCTTTTAATGCCGGACAAATTGGCCAGATGGCTAAGCTGGTGGACATTGAAGGGTTGAGCCATCAAGATGCTGCAAAAAAATGGTTGGCTGATAATGAAGACGTCTGGAAGCCTTTTACTAAGCCAGGCATGTAATTTTAATTTTGATTATACTATAATTTAAGCCTATACCCCGAACTAAGAAACTTCGGGGTATAGGCGTTTTTGAAATTAAGGCTAGTAGCTAGTATTTAGTTTCCATTTTGAATTAGGTGTGGAAAACTGACACAAGATTTGTACCTCATCATTCAAATAAAGATAAAGTGAGTTATGGCTGAAAAAATTACGAAAAAAACCATAGATCAACCAGTAATAAAATGTGAATCTGTTTATAAAATTTTTGGTAATAACGCCAAGAGAGTTTTTAGATCGGCAGGGGGAGTTATTGATCAAGATGTTTTTCAAAAAGCTGGATGTATTGTGGGAGTTAATAATGCAACCTTTGAATTATTCGAAGGAGAGCTTCTTGTGGTTATGGGGCTATCTGGTTCTGGAAAATCAACGCTTTTAAGATGCATTTCAAGATTGACAGAAACTACTGCTGGGAAGATTTACGTTGAGGGTAGAGACTTAGTTGCTATGAATAATAAGGAGTTAATAGAACTTCGTCGCAACAAAATGGGAATGGTTTTTCAAAGCTTTGCATTATTACCCCACAAGACAGTTATAGAAAACATTGCTTTTCCACTCCAAATCAAGGGAAATAGTACTAATGAAAGTATTAATAGGGCCATGGAAATGGTTGATTTGGTTGGATTAGGAGGCCGAGAAAATTATTTTCCCAGACAGCTTTCAGGTGGTCAACAGCAAAGGGTAGGCATAGCTAGATCTCTTGCAGTTGAACCAGATATTTGGTTTCTGGATGAGCCATTTTCTGCCTTGGATCCATTAATTCGTAAAGAAATGCAAGATGAATTTCTGAGACTTCAAGGAGTTTTAGGTAAGACTATATTATTTGTGACCCACGATTTTGATGAAGCCTTAAGACTAGCTGACAGAATTGCTATAATGAAAGATGGCATAATTGAACAAATTGATACACCGGCAAACATCGTTTTAAATCCTGCCACAGAATATGTTCGTAAATTTACTCAGGACGTACCTAGAGAAAAAGTCTTAAAAATAGAAGCGATTATGGATTGTAATGCAAAATCATTAAAAATAGGGAAATTGACGATCTCAAAAGACGCCTTAATCGAAACTGTAGCAGAAGCTGTTTTGAGCCAGGCAGAACTAGTGAGGGTAACAAATGAGAAGGGCGATACAGTAGGGGTGATAGATCGCCTGAGGATAATAAATGTCCTTTTTGGCGATAAAAAAAGCTCAGGTTAGCACATTAAAATGAGTGAAATGAGAAACTACATAAGTAATAATAAGAAACTAACACAGTTTGTCGTGCTTTTAGTTATATTCTTTTCACTTTGTTTTTTAATCAGTCCATCTGATAGTAATATTCTTTGGCGTTTTCCTCCTTTAATAGCAGGACTACCATTACTCATAAATGACTGCGTCAGCTATCTGATGTACGAATTCATGCCTATAGAAATATATGATTCTGAAATAGAGGAGTATGAGGAACGCCCTCTAATTAAGGAGGTGACCAGAGCTTTATCTAGTACAGTACTTTTTTGTATCCAAGTCATTCGGGAGATCTTGTTGGGCGGTGTTAAAACCATAGTTACCTTTACTAGTTGGGATTTTGTTAATGAAAACAAATGGGCCTATTGGCCAGCACTACCTTGGACGGTTGTTTGTAGTGCTGCAATTCTCCTAGGTTATTCCCTAAGAGGTTTTGGCCTCGCCACACTGGCAGGTTTAGCTAGTATGTACATATCCATTTTTGGTCAGTGGGAACCTGCCATGGAAACTCTTTCACTTGTTTTAATTGCTGCTCCAGCATCCTTTGTCTTAGGCTTATTTTTTGGGGTACTTGCATATAGAAATAAAAGTGTTGAATCTGCATTGGCACCGCTGCTAAACATTGCCCAGACAATGCCACATTTCTCCTACTTGGTACCTGCCATGGTTTTTTTTGGAGTTGGAGACCATGCTGGAGCAATTGCAACCATAATATTCGCTACACCACCAATGATACGCCTGACTATACTGGGGCTGAAGAAAGTATCACCTGAGGTTACCGAAGCAGCATTGATGAGTGGTTGTAATGAATTTCAATTAATGTTTAGAGTACTGATTCCAACTGCAAGACGTGACATATTAATTGGTGTTAATCAGGTAATAATGCAATGCCTTGCCATGGCTGTTATAGCGTCTTTTATTGGCGCTAAAGGTCTTGGTTTTAATTTATTATTAGCGCTTAACGGACTTAGAGTAGGTCAGGCTATAGAGTTAGGAATCTGCATTGTTTTAATTGCAGTTGTTCTAGACAAACTTTCCCTTGCGTGGGCTAATAAACAAGTAGATTATTTTGCAGACCTTAATTTCATGCAGCGAAATAAATACAAGATTTTCTTATTTTTCCTACTCTTTTTCTGGTCGATAATTGCTTACATTGGAACTTTCTTGTTTGAAGAAGGTTTCAATTATTTTTACTTGATCCCGCATAATAAAGGGATAACTACAGAGACTTTTTGGCAGGGAGGAGTAGACTGGATTGTGGATACCTTTTTTTTCCAGTTGAAAGCTTTTAACGAATTCCTAATTATATCTGTGTTATTACCGATGAAGCATGCCTATCTTAGTATGCCAGTTATCGCGACTTTTGTACTGATCATGGGCATTGGTTATATTATTGGTGGCTTGAAATCTGCTTTTATAGTCGGATTTTTTCTCATATTCATAGCATTCACTGAATGGTGGGATAGAGCTCTTATTACTGCTTATATGGCCACTTTTGGGGTTATCGTTTCCGCACTTATTGGTATTACCGTTGGATCTATTTGTGCCCAGACTAATATTACTAGTAAATCTATTATATTAATTTGTGATACATTTCAGACCTTTCCGTCTTTTATTTATCTTATACCAGTTATTATGCTTTTTGGAGTTACCGATACCTCAGTTTTGATCGCTGTAATCGTTTATGCTACTATTCCAGCCACGAGATACACCGTTGAGGGACTTCGAAGCGTACCAGATACTCTCCATGATGCAGGCTCGATGTCAGGAGTTAATCGGTTACAAAGGTGGTTAAAAATAGAACTACCTCTTGCTTTCCCGCATATGATGCTAGGTGTTAACCAAACCGTTGTTTTCGCACTTTTCATGGTAATCATTGGAGCAATGATTGGTACTGAAGATCTAGGCCAATATATCTTGAAATCCTTGTCTGACAAACATGGTATTGGAAATGGTCTAACATTAGGTTTTTGCGTGGCTTTCATTGGATTAGCCGTAGATCATTTGATTAGAACATGGGCTGAAGAGAGAAAGAAGGCTTTAGGACTATGAGTGATCTAAACGAATTAAGAAAGGTTGCTAATATTGAGACTCTGGAATGGGAGATTCTGGATCAGCCTGGATTACCAGGAGAGAAAGTATGGTGGTATAATTTGAGTTATGATCCTGAAATGGGTCAAGGTTCCTATCTTTATAAGATGGGCCCTGGAGCTAGGTCGAACCCTCATGAACATGAAGGACCTGAGGAATTCTTTATTTTGGAAGGAGATTTAGTTGATAATGATGGTTATATCTATAAAAGAGGGGATTTTGTATCTCTAACAGGAGGCTCTCGTCATTACAGCGTTTCACCTTCAGGGTGCATTATAGTCGTAACCCATCGTGGTAAAGTCATTGATTTAGATAAAGAAGATTTGTGATGGGACTAATGCAATATATAGAAAGGCCTACTGTGCTTGGTTCAAGCAATGTACCAGGCCTACCTGTTCTGCCGCATGGTGTTGAACGTCATGTCGTTCCTGGTGGGGGAAGCAGGGGAATAAATATAAATAAAGGTGATGAAATTGCCGTCGTAGATCGAGAGGGCCTGCAACTAGCTGAAATGGTCTTCTTTGATCCCTCGGGTCGTTCTGATGCTGCAATGCTAGGAGCTAGAGGTAGTGGGAAAGCAGAATACCTGATCAAGCTATTGTCTTCCGGTGATCAGTCAGGGGTCAAGGTTTTAAGAGCTCTGGAAAAGACCAATTTTGATATAAGAAAAGGTAATGCCATTAGGATCTTTACCGAAGGTTCTAAGGCTAGTGACTCTGTTGAATTTGTAGCCTCTTCGGATGGACTTCTAATTATCGCAGCACCTGGGGAGCATATGTTGCCCGAGGCTCAGAATGTCCCTACTGAATTGATAGTTTATATTAAAAGAGCTGACCCTGGGTTTCTTAAAGGTGGGATCTTGCCCCCAGATCCTCTTGTTGATCCGCTGGTTGATAAGAATATTCAACCTGGTGAGGCCAAGTCTTATGAAGTAAAAGCAGGTGATTACATTCAAATTTTAGACGTGCAAGGTAGGGAGTGTTCAGATTTTCAAGCTTTTAGTCTTCGTGAATTAGATAAGGGTATCGAAAGGGAAATAGATCCGACGACAACAAGAAGTTTGATGGGTTCTCTCTATCCAAGCCCTGGAATCTTTTCGAAATATTGGACTTTGGACCATGAACCACTTGTGGAAATTGTGCAAGACACTTGTGGTAGACATGATACCTTTGGATTGGCTTGTACGGCTAGATATTATGAAGATCTGGGTTATCCAGGGCATGTAAATTGCTCCGACAATATGAACATAGACTTGGCAACATATGGCATAAAGCCAAGAGGTGGATGGCCAGCTATTAATTTTTTCTTCAATACTATGCTTGATGATACCAATGCCTTAGGCATGGATGATCCATGGTCTCGACCAGGTGATTTTGTGATGCTAAAGGCTATTACTGATCTGATTTGTATTTCTACCGCTTGTCCTTGTGACGTGGATCCAGCAAATGGTTGGAATCCAACAGACATACAAGTACGGACTTATTCGAAAGAAAATAAATTTAAGCGCTCCATTGGGTGGAGAAAGACAACGGAGGCAGACATGGAACAAACCAAACAAACTGGTTTTCATAATTCTTTTTCTAAACACACCAGAAATTTTGTTGAATATAACGGCTATTGGCTTCCTAACACCATGACAAATCATGGAGCAATCTCAGAGTATTGGGCTTGTCGAGAGAAGGCAGCTGTTATGGATTTATCTCCATTAAGAAAATATGAAGTTACTGGACCAGATGCAAAAACACTTATGCAAAAGTGCGTAACCCGAAATATGGACAAACTAGCCGTAGGTCAGGTAGTTTATACGGCTATGTGTTATGAGCATGGCGGTATGATCGATGATGGAACCGTATTTAGATTGGGCGAAAATAATTTTCGGTGGGTAGGAGGAAATGATTTTAGCGGAGTTTGGTTAAGAGAACAGGCTGAAAAAATGGGAATAGATGCTTGGGTGAGAAACTCTACAGATCATCTCTGTAACATTGCTATTCAAGGACCAAGAAGCCGGGAGATACTTGAAAAAATTATTTGGACTGCTCCAGTGCAACCCAACATGAGTGAACTGCAGTGGTTTAGGTTTTCAGTAGCCCGACTAAAAGATTTTCATGGCCCATCTTGTGTCGTAAGTAGGACTGGATATTCAGGTGAATTAGGATATGAAGTTTTTTGCCATCCCAGGAATGCTCAGGAAGTCTTTGATGCTATATGGGATGTGGGGCAGGAGTTTGGATTGACTCCTTTGGGTCTAGAAGCCCTCAACATGCTCAGAGTTGAGGCTGGTTTGATCTTTGCAGGGTATGAATTTACAGATCAGATAGATCCCTTTGAGGCTGGAATAGGTTTTACTGTACCATTAAAAACTCAGACAGCTGACTTTATTGGAAGAGCGGCACTGGAAAAGAAAAAAGCCAACCCACAAAAGAAACTAGTGGGATTGGATATAGAGGGAGGTCTAGTTCCATCCTCTGGTGATTGCATTAGATTGGGGAGAGCCCAAATAGGTGAAATCACTTCAGCAGTTAGATCCCCTATTTTGGATAAAACAATAGCTTTGGCCAGAATTTCAGTAGAACATTCCGAAGTTGATACAGAAATTGAAGTTGGTCAACTAGATGGTTTCCAGAAAAGAATACCTGCGAAGGTTATTTCTTTTCCTCATTTTGATCCTACAAAGGAGAGGGTCCGGGGAAACTATGGTGGTGAAAGCAACTAGGCCCACCACCAAACAGTGGCGGGCCTAGACTTAGATTTTAGATTATTTTTCTACCTTATCGTATTTATCACTCTCAATCATTTGCCCGTATAGCAAGAATGCTATGCAGATAATGATTGCAATGAGAGTATAAAAGAATGTGAGAGTTGAGCCCGCACCCATAAACATGGCACCGTCAACAACACTCCAATCTAATTTATCATAAGGAAATCCCATTTTTTATCCTTTCCTAGTAGAGTTTATTCAGCTGGTTGAGCTGAAGCTGGTATACCTTCTGGATAGGCCTGAGCCGGTACTTTAGTTGGATCAAGTCCTGCAATCTCAGCTGCTTCAGGTGTTCTGAGCATACCTAGACCACTAAGTCCAAGAGACAAAAGGTATCCAGGTACAAAACCACATAGGGAGCACACAATTGCACCCACTAATTGACCCAGAATAGATACGGTTGGTGCATTTTCGATAAATAGAGCAGGATATCCTGCTGCAAAGACACCGAATATTACCATGCCATAAACACCAATGGTACCATGAACTGTGACCGCTCCTACAGCATCATCGATGCCAAAAGATTCGAGCATTCTCGCTGCTGGTCGTAGTAGAAGGCCTGCACCAATGGCTACAATGAATGCCAATGCAGGAAAATATACATCTAGACCAGATGCCACTGAAATAATACCAGCAAGGGCACCAGACATCATCCAGAATGGGTCCCGATTAAGTAACCATGCTCCAATCACGCCACCACAAATACCCATAAGGATATTAAATGATAATGCAGAAAGGTTCATAGGAGTTCCATAAATGGTTGTTCCAGTATTAGCTGTCCAGCTCCAACCTTCACCAGGTAAGATCATACAAGCCATTAGAAAGCCCCAGAAACCGACGATAATTAACATCAACCCGGTAGCGGTAAACGGCATATTGTGTCCTGAAAGGTCATTAGCTGTGCCATCTGCATTAAATTTACCAATTCTAGGTCCTAGGTTAATAAGAACACCCAAGGCAAAGAAACCGGCAACTGCATGAACTACTCCGGCAGCACCAAAATCATGCATCCCAAACTGGGTCACAAGCCACCCATCAGCATGCCAGCCCCAGGCCGCAGCTACTACCCAAGCAAAAGCTCCAAGAACGATTGCTAGGATCACGAAGCCAACCGTTTGGATCCTCTCAATCACAGAACCGGACATAATAGAAGCCGTTGTAGCGGCAAACAAGGCAAATGCTCCCCAGAATACGCCTGAAGCATTGTCAGCTATATTCGGTCCCATGTACTGGGCGGATTCTCCCCAGCCCCATGCAATTGCATCCGCATATGCTTTTCCTGAGATTTCCATTGCGCCAGCAGATAGGCTAATACCTGTTGGGAAAGCCCAGTAAACCCACCAACCAAAAAAGTAAAAAGCGGGTATCACAAATGCAAAAGCTAAGATATTCTTAACTCCAGAGGATAAAACATTTTTCATCCTCGTGGCGCCCATTTCATAGGCTAAAAAGCCTGCATGAATAAGAATCATTAGCGGTATTGTTAAATAATAATAAGCTTCGGCAAACATTGTATTTGTAACTTGCGAGCTTGCCTCGAGCTGCGCAATTTGTGCCGTTAATTCGGCGATTTTTTCTTCCATCCCATTCCCCCCTTAGGTTAATTGACTGTATGAAAAATGAATGTAGGCGAATTAAAACATTATTTCCCGAAAAAGGTATCAAAAAATGCTACTTTTATACCAAAAAAATACCAATTAGGCTTTCTTTAAGCAAAAAAAAGAATATAAACAAGGTTTTGGGATAGGTTAATAGCCTTATTTGATAAAGATTACAGGGATTTGGAGTATCATTTTCCTACCAAACAAGTTTAAAAGGTGCTGTAATGGTTGAAATAACCCTAGGTTTAATTGCTGCCTTAGCGTGGGGACTACATGATTTTTTTGTCAGGTTCATAGTCAAAAAAATAAATATCTTTACTGCGCTAATCATTACTAACGTCGTAGGCATATTAGCCCTCACATTATTTCTGGTATTCTCAAAAAAGATTTTAGTCATTGAGCAATCCTTTTTGGTAATTTCAGCTGTCTATGGCCTGTTATTTCTGGTTGCGACTTACAGCTTATACAAGGCCTTTGACCATGGGCCTGTTTTTATAGCGGCACCCATAATTGGTTCATATCCACTTTTATCTTTATTATATGCCTCAATATTAGGTACAAGCCCTGAAGCTTATCAATGGTTACTGAGTGGTTTGGTGATTGTGGGGTTGGCATTGACGGTAAGTTCTCAAATTATCAAGAACACATCATTTAAATCAGATATTTTACCAACTGTCAGTTGGTCAGTATTGTCTGCATTACTATTTTCTATCTCATTCCAATTGGGACAAAATCAAATCATAAATGGGCAAGAAGTTACATCGAATTTATTTGCTAGATTAACAGCAGCAACTATTCTCTTTACTTTTGCTTTTAAAAAGATGCACCCTTTAGGTTTAAGTTTTAATCAGATTCTGATTTTAGTATTTATGGGTCTTTTAGACACTATTGCTCTAACTATCATGGTTTACGCAGGAAATTATAGCAGACCGGGGTTTTCTTCTGTCTCTGCATCTACATTTGGTTTGATAACTGTTCTGTTAGTTTGCATTTTTTATAAAGAAAGATTATCAAAAATCCAAAGCGTGGGAATTATGCTAGTTTTCTCTTCCATTGCTATTTTATCTTTAGGCTAGGGTTATTTATTAGTTTTTTTGTACGACTAGAAGTTGTATAGTAATCAAGTTGGTAAGGAGACAAATGGTGGAGTACCAAACTAGCCGTATAGTTGAGAAAATTTTTCGCCACCCAATAAAAAGTGTGGGATCTGAGTTGATCAATTCTGTTAATTTGCTAGCGGGCAGTACAATGCCAGGGGATAGAGTTTGGGCTTTAGCGCACAATAAGACGCGGATACCGGAGACGGGAAGACATTGGTTGCCTTGCAGGTCATTTTTGAGAGGTGCCATTGCTCCAACTTTAATGGCTATATCTGCAAAATATGATGATCATACCGGAACTTTAGATTTGCATCATCCGGATGCTAAAAGTTTTAGTTTCAGACCTAACATGGATACAGATTTACAGAAATTTCTTGACTGGATAGAACCATTATGTCCAGAAAATGGGCCTGCCCCTTCTGCTTTATATAAAACTGAAAATAGAGGATCAACGGATACTGAATACCCTTCAATCTCTCTTCTATCATTAAGCTCGCTGAATGAGTTGTCAGAAAAAATAGAAACTGATTTAGATCCAAGGAGATTTAGGGGGAACATTTGGTTAAGAGGGGGAAAACCTTTTGAAGAATTTAATTGGGTGAATCAAGAGATAGAGATTGGAAACATCAGGTTAAAAGTTGTTGAACCGATAGAACGCTGCAATGCTACCAAAGCTAATCCACTAAACGGAAAAAAAGATATAGATACCCTTACCGCTTTACAATCCAATTACGGTCACAAGGATTTTGGAGTTTACTGCGAAGTGTTGACAGATGGAAAAATTTCTTGCGGCGATCAACTCATATTGTCTTGATGCCTCCTCCCACAAGATCGGTCTAAACGTCCAAAGTATTTAAAACCTCCCAGCTTGTAAGATGGGAGGTAAATTTTTCCCACTCCTGATTTTTGAGTTTAATATAAGCATCTGAAAATTCAGAACCAAGCTTGCTTATAAGGAGCTCGTCCCGGGTAAACTCTCTTAATGCATCAAGTAAATTGGCAGGTAATTTTTCCACTTCATTATCTGTAGTACGATCTGAGTAAATATCATTATCGTATCTTTTCCCTGGATCAGCCTTTGTATCAATTCCTATTATGCCAGCGGCCAAAATTACTGCCTGTAAAAGATATGGGTTAGTTGCTCCGTCAGGTAAACGTAGTTCAAAACGGCCAGGCCCAGGTATTCTAACCATATGGGTTCGATTATTTCCACTCCAGGTTACGGTATTCGGTGCCCAAGTTGCGCCTGACTGGGTGACTGGCGCATTTATTCTCTTGTAGGAATTAACTGTAGGATTTGTGATGGCGACCATTGATTTTGCATGATTCATAATACCACCAAGAAAGTTTAAGCCACTCTTGGCAAGACCTAACTCAGATTTTTTGTCGGCAAAAATGTTTTGTTTTCCTTGTAAATCCCAAACTGATATATGCGCATGACAGCCATTACCAGTCAAATTTGAAAAGGGTTTGGGCATGAAGGTAGCTCTTAATCCATGCTTTTCCGCAATAGATTTTACCATAAATTTGAAAAAAGAATGCTTGTCCGCAGTGATTAATGCATCATCATATTCAAAGTTCATTTCAAACTGACCATTTGCATCTTCATGATCATTTTGGTACGGTCCCCATCCGAGTTTAAGCATGGCGTCACATATCTCAGTTATGACATCATATTTTCTCATGACGGCTTGCTGATCATAACAGGGTTTTTCAGCTGTATCATAATCGTCTGATATTGCAGAACCATCTTGCTTAATAAGAAAGTATTCTGCTTCAATTCCTGTTTTAACACGCATTTTTTTCTTTTTAGCTTCAGCAATCAGCTGGCGTAAGACATTTCTTGGAGCTTGTGCAACTTCTTTCCCGTCTATGACTAAGTTAGATGCAAGCCATGCAACGTCTGGTCGCCAAGGTAATTGGATCACACTTTTGGGATCAGGAATTGCCAACATATCTGGATGGGCGGGAGTCATATCTAACCAGGTGGCAAATCCAGCGAACCCAGCACCTTCTTTTTCCATTTCTGTTATTGCAGCTGTTGGCACTAGCTTTGCTCTTTGTGCTCCAAAGAGATCTGTAAATGAAATCATGAAATAACGGATCTTCTTTTTTTTAGCAAAATCTTCAAGGATCTTTACCATTTGTACTTTTCTCCCTTACTATTGAACTTTTATCCTACTTCGTTAGGTTTATCTGATCGATTAGAATCATATCAACTTTCCATGAATTATCCATAAAAAGAAGTCAGGTTTTTTATGCCAGAGAAAAGGTTAGTACTTCTAGGGGGTGGTCATTCCCACATACTATTATTAAAAAAATTAGGGATGCGCCCTATAGAAGGGTTAATCACTTCCTTAGTTACCCCTGATGCTACGATGATTTACACTGGGATGCTCCCAGGTGCTATCATGGGTAATTATGAGCAGGAAGATATCCAAGTAGATTTAGTCAAACTTGCTAACTATGCAAACTCTAGGGTGATCTTTGACTCAGCTACGGGTCTCAATTTAGAAGAAAAGTATTTGATTTTAGAAAAACGAAATCCATTAAGCTATGATATTCTTTCTATAGACATAGGGATTAATTATAGCCTGCTTAAGCTAAAGGGTTTTGAAGAATTTGTTCTACCTATAAAACCTTTTAGAGATTTTATTTCTTCTTGGGAAAAGTTTTTAGCTAATTTAGGAGCTCCAGGCCAAGCACCTGCCATTACCTTAATAGGAGCAGGAGCTGCTGGATGTGAGTTAGCTTTGGCAATTAAGCTTAAATTAAAGACGTTAGGCCATATCCCAAGGATTACCTTACTAGATAGAGATACTATAGCGGCACATTTACCTATTAAGGCTCGAAAAAAACTTATCTCATATTTAAATGATAATAATGTAGTTTTAAAGGAGAATGCACATATTGCCTCTGTTTCGGAGAAAGTAGTTCATTTTAAGGATGGAGAAGAAATAATTTCTGATTTAACAATCAGTACTGCCGGTGGACACCCACACGACTGGTTGTCGAATACCGAACTAAAATTAGATGAAGGTTTTGTTGAAACTTCCCCAAAGCTTCAAAGTAATTCACATGATTTTGTTTTTGCTTCTGGTGATTGCGCAGCAATTAAAGGTTATCCATTACAGAAGGCAGGTGTTTTTGCAGTTAGGGCATCATCAATTTTATACAAGAATCTGGGGAGATATTTGAATTCTCGAGTATTGCTCAATTATACCCCCCAAAAAAAATTTCTTCAGGCACTAACCGTTGGTTATAAAAAAGCGTTAATTTTCAGAGGCGCTAGCTGTGTATCTGGGTACATTCCTTGGCTTTACAAGAATTTTGTGGACAGATCATTTTTAAAGAAGTTTTCAGTAAGTATACCGATGAATTCTGGATTTGGTGATATAGCTGTTGAAGAAACCCAACCACTATGTGGTGCTTGTGGTGCTAAAGTCGGTGGTAAAGTCTTAGAAAGAGTTCTTGGAAAGTTGCCCTCTAACATACCAGAAATGACTAATAGAATTGGAGATGATGCTGCGGTCCTGAACTTGACTGAATCCTTGAAGGTGCTAACGACTGATCACCTAAGAAAGTTTTGTAATGATCCATGGAAAATGGCAAAAATAACAGCAATTCATTCCTTGGGTGATATATGGGCGATGGGAGCTGATCCGGTTGCAGTACTGAGCCACATCACTATCCCGGAAGGTTCACCGGAGGTTGAGGAAAATTATTTAACAGAGATCATGGATGCTGCCAGAGGTACATTCTTAGCTGAAGGAGCTCAAATTGTTGGGGGACATACGAACAAGGGGGTAGAATTAGTAATAGGTTTCACTATTTTGGGTAATGTCAATGATAAACCAATAACTACTGAGGGAGCGTTGCCTACGGATAAGGTGGTCCTAACTAAACCAATAGGGGTAGGGACTATATTAGCTGGTGAAATGCAAGGTTTGTCAAAAGGAACATGGATCAAAAATGCACATGACTGGATGATGCGATCTCAGAGGGAAATAGCAAGAATAATTGGACAGAAAGCTACAGCTATGACGGATATTACAGGGTTTGGTCTTGCTGGTCATTTAATGAAAATCTGTCAAGAATCCGATCTCGCCGTGAAATTATATTTAGACGAGTTGCCCGTCCTTGAAGGAGCTATGGAACTAGCTTCACGTGGTGTTAGGTCAACGCTTTTTGAAGAAAATTTAAATTATACCCCCCTGGTCAAGTGTTCACCAGGCCACATTAAATGGCCTTTGCTTTTTGATCCACAAACTGCCGGGGGATTGTTAGCTTCAATACCTGAGAAAGATGTAAATATAGTTATTAGTAAGCTTAAGGAACAGGGGTTTTGTGGTTCAGTGGTCGGTGAATTTCTTGCTGGCAGACCCGAAATAAAAGTTAGCTGATTTTTTCTAAACGGCTCCTTTCCAAAATTTTTGATGCCACCCGGGTAACACTTTTTGAGTCACGGGGATTTATGCTGATACGATACCTTCTACTTGTTCCGTTATGGTTTGAAGAATTTCCATATCTAGGATCATAATGCTCCGCCATAAGGCCTTGTGCTAAAAGTTGGAATTGGCTTTTTTTAACTAATTCTTGCCACGTAAGTAGTTGTTTTCTACTATGAAAATCACTCAAGAGTTTAATCTTCTGAAGTAAACCCTCAGGATTCTCATACAATTCGGGGTATTCACTAATAAGAAATTCAGCTCGATTCTCAATTTTTGCATATAATTCTATATGAGTTGAGACTTTCATTTTTTGCCAAAGGCTTGGTGGTATTTTCAGATAACCTATTTGATTTGATTCAGATTCTAAAAAAATAGGACGGTGTACTGAAAAATTTTCCAGTAATGTTGCTATTTGGCTTTCAAATTCTTTTTGAGATGGTTGTCCTGATGGTCGGGAACCAAAAATTGATCCTCTATGATTGGCAAGTTCTTCAAGATCAATAACCTGTTGGCCGAGTTTTTTCAATTTTCCCAGAAGTTTTGTTTTTCCAGTTCCGGTGTAACCAGAAACTACTATGATGTTATGCTTAATGGGTTTTTCATATAATTTGTCTACTATCAACCTTCTGTAGGATTTGTACCCCCCTTCTAAAACGTGTGTTTGCCAACCTATTTCAGATAGAACTATACCTAAGGATTTCGACCTTTGACCACCTCTCCAACAATAAATCAGTACTGTCCACTGATCCTCTTTCTCAGCCAAGATTCCACTTAGATGCTTTGAAATATTGTCAGAAACAAATCTTGCCCCAATTTTCTTTGCTTCAAATTTACTTTCTTGCTTGTAAAGCGTACCAACTACTTCACGTTCCTCATCTGACAAAACTGGTAGATTGATGGCATTTGGGATATGATCTTCCAAGTATTCTGCTGGTGACCTTACATCAATAATTGTATCGAATTGCTGGGGTGTTGTTGTCTGCAGTCGAAAATTTTCTATCTTCATTTAGGTGTCTGTAAAAAAATAGTTCTAGATCTTTTAAATTCTAACATGGGATTTATAATAGGATTCGTTTTAATAATAAAAGCAAAATCATGATGAGTTTGAAAGGTAAAGTAGTTTTTATTTCTGGTGCTGGATCAGGGATAGGCCGTGCAACTGCGTTACTCTTTGCTCAGTGTGGAGCTCGAGTCGTACTAGGCTGTCGGAAAGAAGGTGATTGTCAAGAAATTATTAATAGCATTATAGCGGCAGGTGGGATTGGAAAGGAAGTTGGTTGTGATATTTCAGATTTAGCAAGGTTGCCAAAGCTGGCGACCGATATTATTGGTGCATGGGGACAGTTGGATATAGTTATAAATAATGCTGCTACTATTTTGCCAATGGCTGGAATTCCCGAAATAGATTTGGAAGAATTGGATAAATCTATTCGAATTAACATCACTGCACAGATTGCTTTAATTTCGAAACTGTGGAAGGAACTTTCTGAAAAAAAAGGATATGTGGTAAACATCTTGTCTGGAGCATCTAAGAATCCAAGGTTCGGTTGGACTGCATATTGCGCTGGCAAGGCCGCTTTACATATGTTTACCAAACAGATTTATTTAGAAGGAGAAAAGTTTGGAATTAAAAGTTTTGGGTTTTCGCCTGGTTTAGTTAAAACAAAGATGCAAAATAAAATACGTAAATCAGCGATAAATGAAATCTCTTTTTTACCTGAATCAGATATGATTAGTCCTGACGAACCAGCAAAATGTATTCTTCTTTTAGTATCGGGGGCGTATGACAAATATAATGGAAGGTTTTTGGACATTAGGGATGAATTATTTAAAAAAAACAAGAGATTTAAAATAAAAATAGGAACAGGAAAATAAGATGAATATAGATAGAGTGGTTCTTGCAGAGAGACCAAAGGGAGAACCTACAAAGGCAAATTTTCGTTTCGAAAAAGTTGGTGCCCCGAAGTTACACAAAGGTGAACTATTGCTTAAGGTCAAGTGGCTTTCTTTGGATCCGTATATGCGTGGCAGAATGGATGGTAGTAAATCCTATGCAGCCCCAGTATCAATTGGAGAACCTATGCAAGGAGAGTGCATTGCCGAAGTGATTGATTCTCAAAACAATGAATTTAAAGTTGGAGAACTTGTTTCTGGTGGATTTGGATGGGTTTCTCATGCTGTCTCTAATGGTAAGGAGTTAAGAAAAATACCTAAGTCTAATATTCCAGAACAGGCATCGCTAGGTATTCTGGGAATGCCTGGCCATACTGCATGGGTCGGATTGAATAAGATAGCCAAAGCATCTCCAGGAGAAACAATAGTTGTATCAGCTGCGTCTGGTGCTGTTGGCAGTCTGGTCGGCCAGCTTGCAAAGAAAAAAGGGCTTAAGGTTATAGGTGTTGCTGGGAGTGAAAAAAAATGCACTTATGTTACCGAAGAACTGGGATATGACGGCTGTATTAATCATCAATTAGCATCTTCCGTAGAGGAGTTCAGACAACTAATAACTCGGCATTGCCCAAATGGTGTCGATATTTATTTCGAAAATGTTGCAGGGATTACACTCGAAGCAGTCTTACCTAATATGAATGATTTTGGTCGAATAGCAGTTTGCGGCATGATTTCCTGGTATTCAGGTAAGGGATTGCAGGACGCAATGATTTTTCCCAAATTTTGGCGAATGGTGCTGGTAAAACGGCTTAGAGTTAATGGATTCATTATCTTTGATCATAAAGAGTCATTCCCAGAATTCCAAAAAGAGGTTAGTTCTTTAATTCAGGGTGGTGAAATAAAATATAAGGAAGATATTAGAGACGGCCTAGAAAGTGCCCCAGAATCTTTTCTAGAGCTTTTGAATGGAGGAAATTTTGGAAAAATGCTAGTCAGGCTCTAATAAAAAGGAATATTAAGAAAATTCAGGCATCACTTCGTCAATAAAAAGTTTCAAAGATTTCTTCTGTTCTTCTTGCCCTAGCCCCATGCTAGCATAATAGATGAAGTCATCTACACCCAGACTTTCATAATTTTTTAGCTTTGTGATAACTTCATCTGGGCTCCCGAATAAAAGATTTTGAGCAAGCATGTCAGAGTCATATTGTTCTCTTCCAACAAGTTGATTAAGTGGTATCTGTTTTGTAAAGCCGTTTTCAACGTCCCCAAGGTTCTTGAATAAGTTTTCAAATTGACCTAGTACCATTCGTATGGCCGTGAGTGCTTTCTCTTTATCTTCATCATTGGTATAAACCGCTGCGTGTCGCATCATAGCGAAAATTGGTTTGAAGTTTGATTGATTGTTCACAATAGCTTCATCTAGTTGCTTTTTATAGAGTTCTGCCTCTGAAAAGGGTCTAGTTAAAGGCCAGGACATTATATTACATTCATTTTTTACAGCGTAATCAAAGGTAATTGGTGATCTGGCTGCTACCCAGATAGGCGGATGTGGTTTTTGAATTGGTTTAGGACAAGATGTTGATGCAGGGAATTGCCAGTACTCGCCATTGTGTTCTACATCACCTAGCCACAACTGCTTCAATAGTGGAAGCATTTCTTGCATGTATCGCCAGCCATCTTGCTGCTTCAATCCTGGTTTCATTCTATCAAACTCTCTTTGATAGGCCCCTGAGCCAATTCCAAATTCCAGCCTACCACCGCTAATTAGATCAGTGAATGCAGCTTCTCCTGCTAAGTTGATTGGGTGCCAATAAGCAGCATTAACAACAGCTGTGCCCAATCTTATTTTTTCTGTATGACTAGCCCACCAGGTTAATATTTGAAAAGGGTTTGGAGCAATAGTCATTTCTATGGCATGATGCTCTGCTGCCCAAACAATGTTGAAGTTCCCTTGGTCTGCCATTTTCACCATATCAAGGGTATGTTTCTTGACATCCTCCATATTAGTTGAGGTGTCCATGCGCTCTAAATTGACAGCTAACTGGAATTTCATTTGTAATAAACCTCTAATCAAAAAACTAAACTCGTCTCATTAAATCGTATAGGATTTAAATTGGTCTGCAAACCTTTTCTGTTTATACACCGGCTGGATTTTCTACATCTCTACCAAGGCTTTTTAGATCGGAATACCTGTCACCAATTCTATGATGAGGCCTTCCCCCCGTTGCCGCGCCTAGGGCGGCAACTAATTCATTGCCTGCTGGCGCATCTGGAATTGAAAACTGTACAGTATGATAATGAGATCTACGCCCAGTATCATCTTTGTCCATTAGTGGTATACAAATAGATGAATTTGCTGGACCTCTCGTATTAGTAAAGCCGAGGTAAGATTTTGCATTGACTGCTTCGCGCAGGAAATTACCAAATTTGAGTGTATGAATTAATGCGGAGGCATGCTCGATCTCAGCGTCTACTCCCGCAACGGCGGCTTTACCATATGCTTCCACTTCTTCACCAGATCCTATTATAGAAATTAGTTTGTTTGTTAATAGGTCTCCAAGAATAGGCGAAATTCGATTTATTTCAGGATAAAGGTCATCTACAAACTCTTCCCCAATCCAAGGATTCTTAACTACGGCAGCAACACCTACTAACCTAAGTTCCTTTGGAGCCAGTTTGCCTCCCTCTACATTTATTATTTCTTCATATGCTATTATTTTTCTTATATCAGTTAGCATTATTCATCTCCTATTTTCCAATGTATTCAAAGGACTTTTTTTACTGTGCCTTCTGTTTCATTTCCCTGGTAAATTCCAAATCTCCCATGGTGATATTCTTCACAATAGCGTTTAATCATTGTTCTTTCAGCTAAGTTTTTTATTCTGTCTAACGGGATTTCTTCTAGGTTGAGGCTTACTGTGTTTTTATTTCCCCCGCCTGAAAATTTTCCATGGTAGAAGATCATGTGGACATTCATTTCTTGGTCTTCATAAACTGAATAAAGGAAATCCAGGTTGAACATTAAGTTTAAGCTTTTTAGATAATCTTCTAATCCTAGCAGACTCTTATTATTACTTGGGGTCTTTGGCAATGATAGGTTATTTTCTCGATCTTTAATAAATAAAACCTGGCGATCATTCTCCAGAATTGCTCCTACCCGCGTGTTACTTTCTTTATTTACCATATTCACGAGAGAATGCTCTAATCCTACTGAAAAGTAATCACCACGAAAATAACCAAGGGGGTTGCCTGGATGATGCAAATAATCTTCAATAAGACCAATCATTATAGCGTGATCTCCAATCTCCTGAAAGTTGGTTTTATGACATACAAAATGGGCTAAACATGAATCCAAAAGAGGTAAATCTCTTGAACCTTTTTTCCAGCTGGTTAAGTCAAATTTGTCAGTTCTTTGGGATGAAAATAACCCTGCAACAGCACGCTGTTTCTCGCTCAAAACATTGATTGCAAAACACTTGCTATCTCTAAAAATCTCAAAACTTTGGGCAGTCTTGGCAATGCATACAAGTAACATGGGAGGATCTAGAGAAACAGAAGAAAAGGAATTTGCAGTAAAGCCTCTAGGGACCCCATCCTTTTGATTGGTGGTCACAACCGTCACACCTGTTGCAAAGGTCCCAAACGCAGATCGAAGATCATTTTTATCTTTTTCAGATAGGGGTTCAGGATCGTTTTTATATAAGTCTTCAACTTTTGTCTCACCAAGCCTTGGAGGGAATGAGAATTTTGGTTGCGGAAATTTACTAAAGTTAAGTGGGTTTCCAGCTACGCGCCAAGGTCGTGCTTCGGAGTTTGAAAATTTCATTTCCTCAATCATTGATCTGTTCATAACATGTGGATCTTCAAATATATCTTTGGCTGAGTTTAGAGGACCGAATGGAACTAAGCCTCCAAGGAGAGATTTTAGCTCTAACTTAGTTTTTGATGAAGTCCAGCATTCAACGATAGCATTCAATACCTTTGAGTTTTTTTGTCTATTTGCAATCGAAGAAAATCTTTGATCTGAAGATAGCCCCGGATCTTTCATGATCTTGGTTAAAACTCTCCAAAATGAATCATCAACTATGCCTAGTGCAATAAAGCCATCCTTTGCTTTAAAGATCCCGAATGGCACAAGCAAAGGGTGTCCATTACCCTGCGGGCCCGGAATAGATCCGTCTAAATCATGTTGATAAATTATCCTTTCGCAGAGGCTAATCACGGCATCATACATTGCCAAATCAATCAGCTGTCCTTTACCTGTTTTTTCAGCTTCTCGTACCGCTGCAATGATTCCAAAAGACATCATAAGCCCAGAGAAAATATCACCAACACCTGGCCCGACCTTGGTAGGAGCATTTTTTTTGGGTCCGGTTATCCCGATTAAACCACCCATTGCTTGCGCAACCACATCATAAGAAGGCCAATCCTTATAGGGACTTTCTCCTGAGAGCGGATGGCCAAATCCGCTAATGGCTGCGTACACTATTTTGTGATTAAGGCATCTGATCTTATCATATCCCAAGCCCATCTTTTCCATCACGCCTGGTCGGAAATTTTCTACCAAAACATCTGCAGATTTGACAAGTTTTAGTAGCTTTGCTTTTCCTGTATCTGTCTTTAAGTTTAGTAACAGGCT
Organism: Paracoccaceae bacterium; assembly: GCA_029243395.1. Taxonomy (GTDB): domain Bacteria; phylum Pseudomonadota; class Alphaproteobacteria; order Rhodobacterales; family Rhodobacteraceae; genus CACIIZ01. The sequence goes on from JAQWSE010000012.1 coordinate 172,942, forward strand.
TTTCTTATTCCTATTGAGACTTACAAAATATCCTGACCATTCTTTTTTAATATCATCTTTTCGGAAAGGACCCGTTGCCCTGCTAGTATCACCGGACGGGCTTTCAATCTTAATCACTTCTGCTCCATGATCAGCAAGCATCATTGTACAGTAAGGGCCAGAAAGCATGCGGGTTAAATCTAACACTCGTAGACCTGATAATATTCCTGTTTTCATCTTTAAATTGATCCAATTTTTGTGAATTGTCGTAGAAATTTTCTTAAAATAGAGCCAAATTGGTTCGGATCCTCTACTAAGGCCATATGCTTTAAATTCTTTATAATGTGTAGTTGGCTTTGGTCTATTTCTTTTGCTATCTTTTTACTCATTTCCGGGCCATTGCCATAATCCTGATCTGCTGTAATGACTAAAGTTGGGCAGCTGATAGGTGGTTGTGGATTTATAATCTCTTCCAAGTCATATGCCAAGATCTTATAAATCTTGGGATAGATGCTAGGATCATTGCCAATAATCCATTCCTTAACTTTATTAATTATCATAGGATTTTCTTCTTCAAATTTCTCACTGAACCATCTTTTGATTGCAGCAGATACCGTTGCCGCAGGACCAGACTGCTGGGACAGGGATACTCTTGCCTCTATTAATTCTTGCTGTTCTTTAGATCGAGTATGAGGGGAGTTAATTATTATTAACCCTTCTACGAGTTCCGGAAAATCCTGTGCAAACCGCCTTATTATCATTCCGCCTAATGAAAAACCTACCAAGATAATCTTTTCAAAGTTGCAGTGATCTATCAATTCTTTTATCTGATCAGAAAACATTCTTAAGGAGGGAATTTTCTCAGGTAAGAGGCTTTCCCCATGTCCAAAAAGGTCGTAGGTAATGATGGTAAATTCTTGTTCTAGCTCTTTTGGAAGCCATTGCCACATTTCTCCTTTCAAACCCAAACCGTGAACAAAAATGAGAATCTTATTACTAGCAACTCCTCGTAATTGAAATTTAGTGCCTTTGGGGGTAAAGGATGACATTCTAGACACTCGATACCTATGAAAAATTTTGAGGTTTGTAAGCTATGACCTCTATTTCAACCCGAACATCCACTAGTAAATCATTTACCACAGCCGATCTTGCAGGAGGTTCATTTTTGAAATATTCACTATAGATTTCATTGAAACCCGGAAAGTCATTTTTGTCCTTAAGCCAAACCATAGATTTAACAACATTATCCAGTGAACAATTTGCTAATTCTAGGGTCTTTTTGATTTCTTCAATCACTATTCTGGTTTGATCCTCTATCGATCCGCTTGTCATAACGAGGCCCTCTTTCATAGGTACTTGCCCTGTACAAAAGATATAATCTCCAGCCTGTACAGCTCGCGAGAGAGATAATTGTCTTCCATTAATAATAATGGGATCTCCTAAGGGTTGTTTTTTTTTCATCTGGGTTACCTTCTTAGCTGTCCACTACTTTTAAAAGAAGTGTATTTTTAAATTCTCAAAAAAAAGCGTACAATATTACAAAATGGGAGAATCGTTTTCTCTCCTTCCACCACTATATTGGAGGTTACAACATGACTGAAGTGCAAAAATATCAAATGCTCATTGATGGAAGCTGGACTAGCGGGATCGATGGAAAGTTTTTTGAAAGTGTCAATCCTTATACTGGCAGGGTCTGGTGCAGGGTTCCGGAGGCAAACTCTCAAGATGTAAATTCTGCTGTAGAGGCTGCGCATAAAGCTTTTTCCAGGGGACCTTGGTCTAAAATGACTCCGACTGAGAGAGGACGGTGTTTGAGACGGCTAGCTGATCTACTTTCTGAAATGTCTGAACCTCTAGGTAAGATAGAAACTATTGATACCGGAAAAATGCTCAAAGAAACTCGATGGCAAGCAAAGTATATAGCAGAGTTCTTCCATTTTTATGCTGGTTGCGCTGACAAAATTAGCGGAGAAACTTTACCAATAGATAAACCAGACTTGTTTGTTTTTACTGAACGTGAACCATTAGGGGTGGTGGCTGCAATAGTACCATGGAACTCTCAATTGTTCTTAGTTGCTGTCAAATTAGGACCCGCTCTTGCGGCAGGGAATACAGTCGTATTGAAAGCTTCTGAGCATGCCTCTGCGGCAATGTTAGAATTTGGAAAGCTTGTTGAAAAAGCTGGGTTTCCTCCTGGAGTTGTAAATATCATTACGGGCCATGGGGATCCTTGCGGCAAGGAATTAACTTCTCACCCTTTAGTCGCGCGTATTTCCTTTACTGGAGGGCCAAGGTCAGCTCAAAACATCATTAAGAATTCTGCTGAGAACTTTGCGGAAGTTTCTCTTGAATTGGGAGGTAAGTCACCGTTCATAGTTTTTGAAGATGCAAATCTGGAAAGTGCAGTTAACGGATCTATTGCAGGAATTTTTGGAGCGACTGGTCAAAGTTGTGTGGCAGGATCTAGGTTGTATTTGCATGAAAATATAGCTGAGAAATTTCTTGAAAAAATGTTAGAGATTGTCCGCTCCATAAATATGGGTGATCCCCTTGAGGAGGCAACTCAAATGGGCCCCTTATGCACTATGGGACAAATTGAGAATATTGAAAACGAATTAAAAACAGCAAAATCCCAGGGTGGACAGCTTCTGTGTGGTGGAAATAGGCCAGAAAATTTAGAAGGTTATTTTTTCCAACCTACTATAATTTCTTGTCCTGATCATTCTTTAAAGATAGTAGATACTGAACTTTTTGGTCCTGTTTTAAGCGTGTTAACCTTTCGAGAGGAAGAGGAAGCCATAAATCTAGCGAATGACACAAAACATGGTCTTGCAGCTGGCATATTCAGTGAAAATAGCGCTCGGTCTATGCGTGTTGCTAAGTCTGTCAAGGCAGGTATAGTTTGGGTTAACACTTATCGGGTTGTATCACCAATAGCCCAATTTGGAGGGTTTAAAGGTTCTGGCTATGGAAGGGAAAGTGGTTTTCAGGCAATGTATGATTATACTCGTCCAAAAACAATTTGGTTAAATACATCAAATGAGCCAATGAGCAATCCTTTTGTGATGCGTTGAAAAAACTTTAATCATTCATTTTATCACCAATTGTTAAGGAGAAAATAGTGGCCCACGGAATAGAAGTGAATAAGTCGGGAAGAGTACTAGAGGTTTGTCTCGACAGACCGAAGGTAAATGCTATTGATGTAAAGATGAGTCAAGAGTTAGGTAGGGCTTTTGCGGAACTCAGAGATAACAAGGACCTATGGGTAGGCATTTTAACTGCTAAAGGAGAAAAAATTTTTTCAGCAGGCTGGGATCTTAAGGCTTTGAATTCTGGGGAGATGTCTTTGGAAAATTGGTGGGAAACATCAGATTATGGAGATGGAGGATTCGCTGGATTAACTGAGAACTGGAATTTGAACAAACCAGTCATAGGAGCGTTAAATGGGTTAGTTATTGGAGGAGGCTTTGAATTAGCTCTTGGCTGTGATCTTTTATTAGCTGCAGAACATGTTGAATTTGGCTTGCCTGAAATGCCCCTTGGCATCGTTCCAGATGCTGGAGCTCTTCAGCGCCTGCCACGAACAATACCCTATAATATTGCGATGGAGATGTTCTTACTAGGCCGAAGAATGTCCGCCATTGAGGCTAAGCATTATGGTCTTATCAATAAGATAGTGAAATCTGAAAATTTACTAGATGAGGCGCGCGAATGGGCTAATAAGATAGCGTCATCTGCGCCCTTAGCAATGCAAAGTGTAAAAGAAGTGTTGAGAGCTATAGAATGCCACCCATTAGAGGAAGCGTTTTCTAAGATGCGAAAAGATGATTTAGTAACTTACAAAAAAATGTTGAGTTCTAAGGATGCGGAGGAAGGTATAGCAGCGTTTGTTGAGAGAAGAGATCCCAATTTTAAAGGTGAGTAATGGACCTAATAGATATAAAAAATGTAAAAACTGTTTGCAGCATTGGAGGGGGGCCAATTGGTGCGGGTTGGGCAGCCTTTTTTTTAGCTCAAGGTCTTTCTGTCAAAGCCTATCTTCATTCCGAGAGAGAAGAAAAAGACTATTATTCAATGATTGAGACTGCTTGGATTTCTCTAGAAAAGCTACATAATTTGGGTAGTATTAATCGAAATTCAATACAAATCAGCACCAACTTAGAGAATGCGGTTGAAAATGCACAATTCATTCAGGAAAATGCACCAGAAATTTTATCCTTAAAACAAGATCTTTATGCTCGCCTAGGAAATATTGTTTCTAGTGAAGTAGTAATTTGTTCTTCCACTTCTGGTTTGATGATGACAGACATTCAAGCTCATTGTGCAACACCCGAGAGAACTGTTGTTGGACATCCCTTTAATCCACCATATCTGCTGCCATTAGTAGAAATAGTTGGGGGGGAGAAAACAAATTCAGAGGCGGTTATATGGGCAAGAAATTTTTATAAATATGTTGGCAAGGTTCCTTTGGTCATGAACAAAGAAATTCCTGGCTTTGTTGCGACCCGACTGCAAGAGGCTTTATGGAGAGAGGCTTTGCATATGGTAGCTCATGACGAGGCAACTCCTGAACAAATAGATGAAGCCCTGATGAATGGCCCAGGCCCTAGAATGGCAATCCAAGGACAGTGCCTTGCATTTCACGTTGCGTGTGGTGCAGGAGGTATGGCCACGAACTTGGATCAGTTTGGGCCTGCTTTGAAATTACCTTGGACAAGATTGACGGCACCAGAATTGACTAAGAAATTAAGGGACACTATGGTTTCAGGCTGTGATGAAATTACGAAAGGTCGGGACTTTAAAAGTCTAGCTGCGGAAAGAGACAGAAAAATTGTGGAGATAATTAAGATTCAAAAAGCCCATGTTTCATAGGTTATTTAGATGAGATTGAATTAGGAGGTCGGCATGAACTTTGAGGTAGTCATAACATGCGCTGTCACAGGTGCTGGAGATACAGTAGGGAAGAGTAATAAGGTTCCAATTACCCCTAAAGAAATAGCCGATGCTGCAATCGATGCTGCCAAAGCTGGAGCTACCTCGGTACATTTACATGTTAGAGACCCTGAAACTGGTCAAGGTTCCAGAGATCCAAAGTTGTTCAAGGAGGCTGTGGATAGGGTTCGAGATGACGAACATGATGTGATCATTAATTTAACAGCTGGAATGGGTGGGGACTGGGTCCTTAACCCCAATAAACTGACCGAACCAGCTCCCGGCACCGATATAATCAGTGCTGAGGAGAGATTGGCTCACGTTAAGGAATGTTTGCCAGAAATTTGTTCTATAGATTGCGGTACTATGAATTTTGGCAACGGAAACGAGATTTATATATCAACTCCACCATTTTTGAGAGAAATGGCTCAGTTGACACAGAAGTGGGGGGTCAAACCAGAGCTAGAGGTTTTTGATCTAGGACACATTAGGTTTGCTAAGGAAATGATTAAAGAGGGGTTGGTTGACGAACCTCCTTTATTTCAAATTTGTTTAGGGATCCCATGGGGAGCTGAACAATCAGTTGATACTATGAAGGTTATGAAGGATCACTTACCAGCAAATTGTTTTTGGGCGGGATTTGGTATTTCCCGCATGCAAATGCCGATGGTAGCTGCAGCGGTAACTTTAGGAGGAAATGTTCGAGTGGGACTCGAGGACAATTTGTACTTAGAAAAAGGGGTTTTGGCTTCAAATGCAGACCTAGTTACTAAGGCTAAGGGTATCGTTGAACTCATGGGTGCTAAAGTTTTGACCCCAGAAGAAGCCAGAAAAAAGTTTAATCTGAAAAAAAAGTGATGATTATTATAAAGGTCATATAAAGGAGTAAGATAAGATTGGATCAAGTTCTAAACCAAGAAAATGCTCTCCTGCTCACGACAGTTAGGAAATTCCTAGAAGAAGAAATTTTACCATACGAGGATGAAGTTGATAAGACTGGTGAAGTTAACCCTGAATTAGGAAAACAAATTGAAAAACGAGCTAAAGAGATAGGGCTGTTTGCTGCCAATTTACCCACTGAAGTGGGTGGGGGGGGGTTGGATTATCGCTCAATGATGGTCTTGGAAAGAGAGTACGGAAAAACTTCTCATGCATTACATTCCTGGATCGCTCGGCCTACTGAGATTCTGCTTGCGTGCGATGAAGAGCAAAGACAAGAGTTCCTCTATCCATGTGTTAGGGGGGAGAAGCGAGAGTTATTTGCTTTAACTGAACCTGGAGCGGGTTCAGACGTGATGGGAATGAAATCAAATGCTGTAAAGGATGGGGATGATTGGGTGTTAAATGGATCTAAACACTTCATATCAGGGCCCTGTATGCCTGATTTCGCGATAGTTTTTGCGGTAACTGGTGAGGACAAGACAAAGAGAGGTATTCGAAAAAGAATTACTGCTTTTTTGGTGAATCGAGGTGAAAAAGGCTTCGATATAAAGGAAGGCACCAAGTGTGTAAGCTATCGAGGATACAAAACTTTTGCGCTAAATTTTGACGATGTAAGGCTTTCCAAGAGAACGGTTCTTGGAAAAGAAGGGGAAGGTTTGAAGTTATCGGGTAAATGGTTAGGCATGGGACGTATATGGGTCGGTGCTTCCTGTTGTGGAAAAGCCGAACGTATGATTAGTCTAGCATCGGAGTGGGCCGCAGATAGAAAACAATTTGGCCAACCTATTGGAAAATTTCAAGGAATAGGTTTTCGTTTAGCCGACATGGCAGTAGGGTTAAGAGCTGCCGATTTAATGGTCAATGATGCCGTAGATAAAGCAGAAAATAAAATTATGAAAGATGAGGATGCTGCCATGGTAAAGCTGTTTTGCTCAGAAATGGTTAACAAGGTTGCTGATGATACTGTCCAAATTTTTGGAGGTATGGGTCTGATGGAGGAAATGCCTATCCAAAGATTGTGGAGAGATAGTCGTTTAGAGCGAATTTGGGATGGCACATCGGAAATACAGCGACATATAATTGCCAGATCAATTTTACGACCTCTCGGGGCATGAGACGAAATCAAAACAAAAATTTAGACCGCTTATTGAAACCTTCACAAATTGCTTTCATTGGAGGTTCTGATGCGAAGGTGGCAATTAATGAAGCAGTGCGTCGGGGTTTTACCGGATCGATTTGGCCAGTAAATCCCACGCGACATGATATGGCCGGTTACAAATGTTACAAATCAGTCTTGGATCTACCATTTGGTCCGGATGCAGTTTTTCTGGCTATTCCTGCCAACAAAGTTCTTAAAACCATAAATGAACTTCGTGAAGTCTCAGCAGGTGGAATAGTCTGCTATACAGCAGGTTTTCGGGAGACAGGCCTTCAAGGTGTTTTAATGGAAAGGGAACTCATAAAGGACCTAGGTGAAATGGTTATGGTTGGGCCAAATTGTTATGGAGTCATAAATTATTTGGAGAAATATGCTTTATGGCCATTTGAACATGGTGGATACTGTCCAGGCTATGGAGCTGCCATAATTACTCAGAGTGGAATGCTTTCTTCCGATATTACTATGAGCCAAAGATCCTTACCTATGACACACATGATATCCTTAGGTAACCAGGCATCGTTAAAAAACACTGATTTTATAAATCATTTGGTTGATTCCAGGCCAGTTAGGGCATTTGGACTTCATATTGAGAGTATAGAAGATCTTCAGGAATTCGAAATGGCTGCACTGCAAGCCTTAAAAGCAAAAAAACCTATCGTGGTTCTAAAAACTGGAACATCCCAAATCGGGGCAGGTCTTACAGAAAGTCATACAGGATCTTTCGCAGGATCACATGAAATGTATAACGCCTTCTTTGAACGATTAGGTATAATAACTGTAAAAACTCCATCAGAGTTAATTGAAACACTAAAATTTATATGTGTTTCGGGTGTCCCTGCAGGTAAAAAATGTGCAGCTTTTACGTGTTCCGGTGGAGGTGCCACCCTTGTAGCAGATTTTGGAGAAGGGCTGGGCTTAGAATTTCCTGGATTTTCTCAGGTTGATGCTAAGGTCGTGTCTAAGCTTTTACCGGCTATAGCAACAGTCTCTAACCCCCTTGACTATACTACGCCTATTTGGGGGAAGAAAGAATTTACAAAACCACTTTTTTCTAAGGTTTTAGAAAAACTAGAGGTTGATTGTACGTTAATGGTGCAAGACTATCCACTAACTGGTTTTGACAACACGAAAGTACATTATTTAGCAGATGGCGGAGCTTTCGCAGAAGCTGCTTTAGGACACGGAGTCCCGGGTGCAATTGTTTCAACAATTTCAGAAAATATAGATGAACAGACTAGAGAGGTTTTCTTGTCTAAGGGCATCGCGCCTTTACAAGGCCTAGCAGATGCTCTTCAAGCTATAGCCAAAACAGGCTCATGGGGTCTTAATCGAAAGAAGATTTTAGATAGGCTTAGACTGTCTTTGCCCCAGGAATTGCCCTTAAGAAAATTTTCTTACTTAAACGAATGGGAAGCTAAGGTTTTAATATCTGGTCAAGGTATTAGCGTTCCAAAAGGGTTAAAGTCTAATAGAAAAGATATTGTGAGGAATGCCAGTCAAATAGGTTTTCCGCTTGCGGTAAAACTCATGAGCAAAGATTTAATTCATAAAACTGAAATCGGGGCAGTACAATTAAATGTTAAAAATGAAATGCAGCTAAAAAGGGCTGTTTATAGTATAACGGATAACCTCAAGCGTTACAAAGATAAATATGATTCAAATTCTTTCTTGTTAGAAGAAATGGTCCCTGAGCCCATTTGTGAATTAATTATAGGTATAAAACGTGACCCGCATTTTGGTCTTGCCCTGACGCTGGGTTCTGGGGGTATTTTTGCCGATTTAATTAACGATTATCAGTTGCTGCTTTTACCTGCCCATCGAGAGGAAATTTTACAAAAGATTTTGGTCTTGAAGGTTGGTAAGATAATAGATGGTTTTAGGGGGCTTACAGGATCCAGATTGAATATGGTGGCTGATTGCATTGATAAGTTAGTCATGTTTGTTTCAAACAATGAGTCTCGAATTATAGAACTCGAGATTAATCCGCTATATATTTTTGAAGAAAAGGTCATAGCCATTGATACCTTGCTGGCCAGAGAAGATTAAAAACTTCAGCTTTCCAGCTATACAATTTCTACGGAAAAGGTTGCTTTGAGACCACGATTTATTGGTAAAGATTACTTTGCATTAATGATCTTATAATTATTTCATCTAATTAATTCTTTATTGGATAAATTTTTTAGGTTAGCTTGGCTTATGAGAGCATTTGAGGGAATTCGGGTATTAGATCTCACCCATGTTTTTGCGGGTCCTTTTTGTACCTTTCAGTTGGCAGTAATGGGTGCAGATGTAATCAAGATTGAATCGCCTGATTTTCCCGACATGATGAGAGATGAAGGAAACTCAGAAGCTTTAAATGAATTGGGCCTTAGCAACTTTTTTGTTTGTCAGAATAGTGAAAAAAAATCGCTCTCACTGAATTTGAAATCAGACGATGATCGAGAATTTTTTCTTAAATTAGTTAGAACTGCTGATGTTCTAGTTCAAAATTATTCTGGCAAGGCTATGGAAAGATTAGGCTTTTCATATAAGAAACTCAAAAAAATAAATCCTAAGCTCATTTACTGCTCAATGACTGGATTTGGTAAAACAGGACCAAAAGCTGAACACCCTGCCTATGACTCGGTCATTCAGGCTTATTCTGGTTTGATGGAATTAAATGGTTTGAAAAGTATCGGCCCTCTGCGCGTGGGACCCGCTATAGTTGATTATGGTACGGGTATTCATGCAGCGTTTGCAATTTCATCGGCACTTTTCAGACGAGAAATTACTGGAGAAGGATTAGAGATTGATCTTTCAATGTTGGATGCGGCTTTTATGCTGATGACCTCCACAGTTTCAGATACACTAGCTTCCGGAATCTCAAAACCAAGTTATGGAAATAATCACCCGGATTATGCAGGCTATGGTGCTTATAACACAAGTGATCGAATGATCGTAATAGGAGCTTTTACAAAAAAACAGCTAAAAAATTTGTTTTTGGCTTTGGATTTGACGGAACAGGCAGAACGAATTTTTACTATGAGTAAGGCGGAGATCAAAGATAATAATTTTAGGTTCAGAACTTTAATAGAAAATGCGATAAAAACAAATACTGCAGATTATTGGGAGACAAAACTGAATTCTTTTCATGTCCCAGCAGCCAAAGTACGCACCCTAGTGGAGGCTTTAGCAAGCGATCAAGTCAAATCCAGACAGGTGTTACAGAATTCACTACTGGCGGAGCATCCTGATCAGCCGGTTCTTTTGCCTACCGCAGCTTTTTCTTATTCTCAGGGAGCTCCAAGGATTACGAAGGCAGCCCCAAAAATGGGAAGAAATGACGGGCAAATAAAGAAAGAAGTATATGATTCTTTAGATTAAGAGTGTTAAATAAAAGTTAACTTCTTGATTTTAAAGCAAAAAATATCTTTTTTAATGTAATTTTATATTAGCTGTTGAAATTGGTCGTCCCACCGATTTACAATGGGGCTCTTAACGAGCTGGCTGTTAAATTCTTTGACGGTAAGTAAAGTGAACTTTTTTGGAGGAAGACGAATGAGTCGAACTAATAAAGGCCCCAAGATTTTGGGTGAATTTGATTTTTCAAATCTTAGACTGCACGAACAGCAAAAGGTAATAAACGCTGTTAGAAAAGGCGCAACGAGAAGAGACATCATGACTTGGATGATGGCAGCGGGGGCTTCGGCAACCACTGGTGGAGCAATTTTTTCTAGTGCATCAGCTGCTTGGGCTAATACACCCAAAAGAGGGGGTAGATTAGTGTGCGCAGGTGATCAGCATGGACCCGCAGATACCTTAGATCCTATCTTATGTACAGCTTCAGTGGATTACTGGCGTGGAAGGATGTTTTATGGCAAATTGGTTCGGCTTAAAGATGATCTAAGCTGGGAGCCAGAACTGGCAGAAGAGGTGCTGGTCAACGCTGATGCTACTAAATGGACTTTCAAAATCCGAAAAGATGTAGAGTTTCATAATGGAAAAACATTGAATGCCGATGATGTTGTTTACACTCTGAAAAGACACCTTGGAGCTGATACTAAATCTATTGGTAAATCGCAGATGGATATGGTTTCAGAAGTAAAAAAGATAAATGAACATGAAGTAGAAGTTAATCTCGCAACACCGAATGCTGATCTTGTGAACTCTTTAGGGACTTTCCACTTTAATGTTATTCAGGATGGTGTGACTGATTTTTCAACTGCAATTGGAACAGGACCATACCGTTGTAAGGAATTTAAGCCTGGTGTCCGAACTGTGGGTACCCCATTCGAAAATTGCTGGCATGGACCAGGTTATATGGATGAAATGGAGCATTTTGGTATTGGAGATCCAGTTTCTCGACTAAATGCGTTCTTAGCCGGTGACGTTGACATGATGACTAACTTACCGGGTAAAGCAGTGAAGCAAGTAGAAGCCGCTGCAGGTAAGGATGTATGGTCAATTGAGTCCGGTCGTTATACTAGTATAGTTTGCCATCAGGGTGTATCCCCATCCAATAATCGAGATTTAGTTAGAGCTATGCAGCTTTGCATGGACCGCACTCGGATTGTGAAGGGTGAACTTAAAGGCTTAGGGAGCGTTGGGAATGACCAACCGATCAATAAAGCTTATTTTGATTATAGTCCAGATATCCCACAGCGTCCTCTGGATTTGGATAAGGCGAAGTATCACTTCGAAAAGTCTGGAATAGGGTCTACAGCTATCCCAATTATAGCTGCTGAAGTATCGCAAGCTGCGACATTCCAGTGTCTGGCTCTTCAAAGAGAAGCAAAGAAAATTGGAATGAATATCGACGTACAGAAGGTTACCACAGATGGTTACTGGGGTGCAGTATGGATGCAAGGTTCGCCGTTTAATGTTACAACCTGGAACATGAGACCTACAGCAAATATCATGATGACCTTGGCCTACAAAGGTGATTCCAACTGGAATGAAACCTTCTGGCAGAGTGACAAATTTGACAAAGGTCTGGTTGATGTCCGTGGTGTGACTGATGCAGCTAAGAGAAAGCAAATGTATCATGACCTTCAGATGGACATCCATGAAAATGGTGGCTCAATAACTCCAGCACACTTAAATTACACGGATGGTGTAGCATCGAATGTAAAAGGATTGACTCACGTGCCGCTCAATAATTGGGGCGGTGCAGAAGCTCCTCCATTTATTTGGAAAGACGCTTAAGTTAGATAATCTTTATTTAGGGGGCAGGATTTCTTGCCCCCTATTTATTTCCGAAATGAATAAGTAAGATAATAAAAAAGTTATTCTCTAATATACTTTGGAATATTTTCAATGTTTCCTATATTGATAAAGAAAATTGGGGCTGGCCTCCTAACTACTTTGGGGGTGTCAATTGTTATATTTGTTGGGACAAATTTGTTACCGGGTGATGCTGCTCAGATTAGACTGGGACAGGCTTCAACCGAAGATTCTTTAAGAGCTCTTAGAGAGGAATTAGGTTTAAATTTGCCTCTTTATCAACAGTATTTCAGATGGTTATTTAATTTCGTTCAAGGAGATTTTGGAACCTCCTTAGCCAGCGGAAATGTGACGATTGCTCAATTAATATCAGACCGATATGAAAATACTCTAATTGTGAGTTCTTTAACTGCAATGATAGGTGTTCCTATTTCTGTCGGCCTGGGAATAATAGCAGCCATGTTTCCAGGCACACTTTATGATCGAATTCTAACTTTAGGATCTGTAACCTTAGTAGCAGCACCAGAATTTTTCACAGCAACACTAATGGTTTTATTTGTAGTTTTTTTCTTGGGAATTGGAAATGCTGTTGTTGTCGGTTCGATTGAAGACAAAAATTTAGTTGAACTAATTACCCACTTTATCTTGCCAATTACCACTCTTTGTTTGGTGATAGCTGCACAACTTATCAGGATGACCAGGGCAGCAGTATTAAATGTTATGAGTTCCCCTTACATTGAAATGGCTATCTTAAAAGGCATTCCAAGAAGGCGAGTTGTAATGCGGCATGCCCTTTTAAATGCCATAGGCCCTATAGTGAACGTGGTAGCCATTAATTTAGCTTATGTGGTTACTGGAGTAATTGTGATTGAGGTATACTTTGGCTATTCAGGTTTGGCGACACTTATTGTGCAAGGGGTGCAAACCAGAGACTATATACTTATACAAACTTTGGGAATGATATTTTGTGCTACTTACGTGATTTTAATGATGATAGCCGATTTATCGTCGATACTATCAAATCCCCGTTTGAGGCATCCTAAATGAGTAAATTGAAAAAAAATGAAGATGAACACTACGTAGCTCCTTTTAGCGCAGAGGTAAGTTTTGATGAACTTCAGGATGCTCCGCCAAGTGGTAAATTCCGGTTATCATTTACTGGGAAAATAGGTGTTGTAGTTATGGTTTTTTGGATGTTTGTTGCTCTTTTTGGCCAATTTCTGGCACCGTTTGAAGAAAATGACTTACCATTCCCAGATGATTATTCAGAGTTCCAAAAACCGAGACCTGGCGCCTGGTTGGGAACAGATGTGGATGATCGAGATATATTATCAAGGGTAATGTATGGTGCAGGGAGAACAATAGGTATTTCTCTTGCTGGGGTGATTATAGCGTATGTTATTGGCGTTACATTGGGTATTGGGTCCTCTATAGCGGGGACTAGAATTGATTTAGCATTGACTCAGTTTTTTAATATTATGTTGGCTATTCCAACTATTATGTTTGGCCTAGTTGTTGTAGCAGCTTTGGGGTCCTCAATCCCAGTATTGATAATCACTGCAGGTACAATTTTCTCCCCAGTAGTATTCAGGCTTTCGCGGGCTTTAGGAATGGACATAATGGTAATGGATTTTGTTGAGGCAGCAAAAGTTAGGGGTGAAGGTTACCGATGGATTATTTTTAAGGAGATATGGCCAAATGCTGCTATGCCCTTGATTTCAGATTTTGGGTTGAGATTTATTTATGTAATACTATTTGTTTCCAGTCTAAGTTTTCTGGGACTTGGTGTGCAACCTCCAATGGCAGATTGGGGTTCAATGGTCCGCGAGAACCTTGGTGCACTTCAGTATGGAGAATCAGTTATTCCAATTTTAGCCCCAGCAATTGCCATAGCTTCTTTGACCGTGGGCATAAACCTGATAGTAGACGACGTTTCTGCCCACGCGGGTGGAAAACTGTCAGGAAGGCTTTAGATCTGTGGATAAAAAAGTAGTATTTGAAGCCAGCAATCTCTGTATCAATGCTGTGCGGGATGATGGAAGCGAATTACCAATAGTAAAAGAAGTGAATTTTCAAGTCCGTGAAGGTGAAGTGGTGGCACTAATAGGTGAATCTGGCTCTGGAAAAACTACCATTGCACTTTCTGCCCTTGGGTATTGTAAACCAGGACTGAAGATTAGTGAGGGTAGTACTTTATTATTTGATCAGGATTTATCTGCAATGAATATTGAGGAATTACGACAGATCCGGGGTGAGAAAGTTGCCTATCTAGCTCAAAGTGCCATTGCAACATTTAATCCGGCACTCAAAATAAATGAACAGGTCACAGAATCTGCCGTAATTCACGGATCCAAAACACAACCCGAAGCAGATAGTTTTGCTAAAGGTCTTTATGGGGCACTAGATTTGCCAGATCCAGATAATATAGGTACGCGATATCCCCATCAGGTATCCGGTGGGCAGCTACAACGGTTGATGGCTGCCATGGCGCTGTGCGGTGAACCATCATTATTAGTTTTGGATGAACCCACAACGGCTTTGGATGTTACAACTCAGATTGAGGTTCTTAAAGCTTTCAAGAAAGTCATCAGGGAAAGAGGTGCCGCAGCTATTTATGTTACGCATGATTTGGCAGTAGTTGCCCAGATTGCTGACAGAATCGTGGTTCTTTATAATGGAGATATTCAAGAAAAGGGTTCTGCAAATGCAGTTATTTCAAAGCCAAGACATCCCTATACAAGACGTTTAATGCAGGCTGTTCGTCCTCTGCCAGCTGCAGGGAAAAAAGATAAAGAAAATAAGCAGCCTGGCAACGTAATTGAAATAAATGGAGTGTCAGCTGGTTATGGTGGAGATGTTACTTCTAATCCAAAGGAAGTAATTCTTAAAGACATAAATCTACAATTAGCTAGGGGTGAGGTATTAGGCATTATTGGAGAGTCAGGCTCTGGTAAGTCTACTTTGGCACGGGTTATTGCAGGACTTCTCCCTTCCTTCAAGGGAGACATTCTTTTGGATGATCAGAAGTTGCAGCCGAGGTTAGAAGATCGACCTAGATCAGAATTAAGAAAGATTCAGTTTGTTTATCAAATGGCTGATACCGCAATAAACCCAAAGCAAACGATTGGAAATATTCTTGGCAGACCTCTGGAATTTTATCTAAATATGTATGGATCAAAAAGAAAAGATAGAGTTTTGGAATTACTAGAAATGGTAGAACTCCCTAAAGAGTTCTATACCAGATACCCGCACGAGCTCTCAGGGGGGCAAAAACAGAGGATTAATTTAGCAAGAGCGCTGGCTGCTGAACCCGAGGTTCTTTTGTGCGATGAAGTTACCTCGGCACTTGATAGTATAGTAGGAGCCAATGTTATTGAACTTCTTAGGGGCTTGAGAAAAAATTTAGGAGTATCTTTTGTCTTCATCAGTCATGATCTATCTACGGTCTCAGCATTTGCTGATACCATTGCTGTCATGTATAAGGGGATCATTGCAGAAACTGGAACGGTTCATCAGGTTCTTTCCCCTCCATCACATCCATACACTGATTTACTGATTTCATCGGTTCCAGAGTTAAGAGTTGGGTGGCTTGAAGAGGCGGACAGAAATATCCAAGAAGCTAAGAATAAATTGGAACAAGGAAACCTAACCTGATAAACCTTATTTGCCAGGCCATGTTTTAATAAAGAGCTAGGCCTATTTATTCGTTTTGAGGTTAGCATCAAAAGCCTGAAAGAAAATATTCAATATCAGAGCATTGTCTTTTTAGTGACAGGGGGCTTCCTTCTTGCTTTTCAGGACGGTCTGGTCAAATTTGCTGCTGATGGAGCATCTTTCTGGCAGTTTCAAACATTGAGATCGGGTTGTAATTTTTTATTATTAATATTGGTTCCATTATTTCTGAGTATTAAACTCGCTGTTCTAAAACCTATGAACATTCCAAAGGTAGCCGTCAGGACAGTTTTCTTAATATTGTGCATGTTCTGTTTTTTTTGTGCCGCACCCGCACTTACTTTTGCTCAAATGGCAGTTGGTTTATATACATATCCAATCTTTGTAGTAATATTTGCTATATTCTTACTTAAGGAAAAAGCTAACTATCTAAAGATAAGTGCACTATTATTGGGTATTTCAGGAGCAGGGTTAGTCTTAAAGCCTTGGATGGTTGATTTTTCAATGATTCAGATGTTACCGGTTTTAGCAGGCTTTTTTTATGCGTGTAATTTATTTGTTTTAAAAAAATATTGTTCGAACGAAAGTCCGCTAGCAATGACCTTTGCTGTGGCAATTGGTTTTATGATTTCGGGTTTGTTGGGAGGATACGTGGTTGATAATTTCGTTCTGCATGAGACTTTTCGAGAAAATATGCCGTTCATAGCGATTGGGTGGCCTGATCTTACTGGTTTCGCAATATTTATTGCTATTGTTGCTTCTTTATTTAACCTTTCAGGAAATTTATGTCTTGTTAAAGCGTACCAGACTTCGGAGAGTTCATTTCTAGCGCCTTTAGATTATCTATATCTCATTTTCGCACTTTTCTGGGGCAAGGTTATGTTTAATACTTTACCAGATTCAATGGGACTTTTGGGGATCTTCTTTATTCTATTATCAGGTGTTACAGTTGTAATTCAGGCAACTAAAAAAGAAAAAAATGTATTGTGAGATAAGAGAATTCTTTTTGACAAAAAAAAGTGACTTCATGAGAACTAAAGGACGAATAAGATGCTATTATTTTTTTGTTTGATTACTTAGTTAGTCCAGTCTTTAAATGGCGAATTCATTAAATAGGCCAATTTATTTAAACTCGGATCGTATTCTGGTTCCATTATCATTCAGGTTAGGAACTTTTTCAGGTGTGCCACTCGTAGTTTTAATAGGTAAGGCGGCTATTGAGACTGATGTCAACGAAAAACTAGCCAGTTCATTTCTTAGAAATTCATGGCTTGATAAATCAGCAACACTATTCAGCTGAGAATTTGCAATCCCAGCATCAGTCAGTTTTTCCTGAATTTTTTTCTGGGTCATTTTTTCGAAAATCTTGGAAATTATTTCATCTAGTTCAAGTCTATTAGCATATCTTTGAGGATTATCACAAAATTTTGGATTATTTTTCAAACTTTTGTCGCCAAGAATATCATCACAAAAAACTGCAAATTCACGATTATTTTGTACAGATAATAAAATCTTTTTATTGTCACCACAATTAAACGAACCATACGGAGCAATAAATGTGTGCTTTAGCCCGCTCCTTTTTGGTGCTCCACCCATATAGCGATGGGCCAGGAGAGGCATGTTCATCCAATCTGCCATAACGTCAAACATTGAAATAGAAAGCTTAAGACCTTTATTATTTTTTGATCTTTGTATAAGGGCTCTCAAAATAGCTGAAAATGCTGTTAAACCTGTCGATAGGTCCGTAATAGAAATGCCAGCCTTTGAGGGGTTTTCTTCGGTGCCGGTAACAGAACACAAACCGGTTTCGGCCTGTACAAGAAAATCATAGGCCTTACGAGACTGCGCTTCTTTTGTCTCTCCATAACCATTTATTTCACAGGATATGAGTCTAGGATTTATTAATTGAAGTTGCTCATAATCTAATCTTAGATTTTTAAGGGAGCCTGGAGTCAGGTTTGACAGGAAGATATCCGATTTTGTCAAAATTTTTTCGAGCAGTTTTTTATCTTTGGGATCTTTTAGATTCATGGAAATCGATTCTTTTCCGCGATTTAACCAGGCAAATATAGAGCTCTTACCATTAGCTCCCTTATCATAGGATCTAGCAAAGTCACCTTCCGGTCTTTCAATCTTAATCACTCTAGCGCCTGCTGCTGCCAATAAAAGGCCACAGTAGGGGGCGGCTACGGCTTGTTCGAGAGAAACTACTAGAATCCCTGAAAGCTCTCTGTCAAGGTGCATCTTTGAATGATTCCTGAGAATAATTACTAAAACATATGAAAAGCATTTGAGCCAAATTTGAACAGATTTTCAAGTTTAAAAGGGTTTTTTCTTTCAAAATTTCTTTCCTCAACACGTATTGTTCATCCCCGAGTATTGAAGGATGCAAATATTTATAAATAGATGACCCCACTTTTACTCCAAGTTGCTACACCGGAAACCAGTTGTTTTTTGATGGTAGTATTTTCCAATAATAGGCTTGAGAAAATCTGACTTGGTTTCCTAATTTCAAGACCTTGCTCAGCGGTTATCTCAAGAACCTTTGAGGATTGAGCTTTCAGTAAATTATGTCTAAAGATATAACCCGCAATAGCAGCATTTGTTGTTCCGGCAGCTGCAGACTCATATACTCCTACTGCCGGGCAAAAGTCTCTTACATGGATGTCTTTTCCAGGGTGTTCAGTTTCAGTGCAAAAAAGTGCTAATGTTTGTAGTTCATATTCATGGCAAAAACTAATAATGGCAGGAAAATCAGGTTTTATTTGCTTCATATCCGATAACCTATTTAAAGGTACTACCAGGTGAACAAAATCTCCTGTAGCAGTCTCTATTGGATACTCTGGTAAAATAGTGGTAGGAGATAGTCCAAGAATTCTAAGCAGACGTTTTGTTTCAACTTGGTCATTTCTAAAAGTGGGAGGTTGCACCTCTAAACTTATGAGAGGTGGTTGTTCGTGGCTATTTTTTATTTCAACTTTTGCTGTTCCTGTCGGTAATTTGAGATTAATTAGGGTTTTCCCAGCAACATTTAGTTTGATTCTGCGTGTTTCAATGAGAGATGTCATTAAACCTATGGTGCCATGTCCACACATACTTAGTTTTTCTTTTGTAGAGTATAAAGAAGCTGCAACTTCGTCCCCTGAAATCTTATGTATGAAGGCAGTCGCAGGGTAACCTAGCTTCTTAGCTATTTCCTGTTTAGTCTTTCCTGTATGTGGAAGATCACTAGGATGGACGATTGCTACTTCACTACCGCCATTTTCTGACTTAGAGAATGCTTGATATAGTTTAAATTTTAGAGTTTCGGGCATTAATGATCGACTGAATTTGTGAAAAAGTTGCTATAAAGGCTATTAATATATAAGGTTGATGGCCAACAAAAAGCAAAAATATAGGAGGCCAAAATAAGTTAGTTTGCTGGAAGAATTTTACGTGGCAAATGGTCGTAGCTTTTCTACTTCATCACGATAAGGAGTTGCACCCAAGGGAAGTTCGGGAATAATTAATGCATCCTGATAACGGAGTTGTTTGACCAAGACTGGGATCAGCCTTCGAAAGGCTGCTAAAATTGATGGTTCAGGGGGTGGCAGGTCGTGCTTTATCTTTTCATGTAGAGCGGGTAGTTTATAATATGGAACCATCGTGAACATATGATGTTCTATGTGATAATTCATATTAAGATAAATAAATCGGCTGATTGGATTCATTAGAACAGTTCGTGTGTTTAGTCGATGATCACTAACATTTTCAGCTAATCCAAGATGCTGTAGTACCCCTGTCATCACGTGATGCCATGCCCCGTAAAGGCGAGGTAATCCAATTAACATAACTGGTAGAATTGAACTCATCCAAAAAGCACATCCAATAGTCAGGGCATAAATTAATAACCATATGCGAGCCACTAAGAATACCTTGCTATAGTCATGCTTTCGAAGATAAGTGGCTTCCTGCCTGTCAATCCGGCCACTAGCATGTAGGAACATTCGCATGACAAGATAATAAAAATCTATAAGTCCAAAGAAGTTTAGGCAAAGACGGAGCAAATCCGGTGGACGCATGGCAACAATCTCGGGATCGCGCCCCACTATGATGGTATCTGTATGATGACGGACATGACTTGCGCGCCAAACCAAAGGCGAACGTATCAACATGAAACTGGCAATATGGTAAACAAGGCTATTCATCCAGTTAGTTTTAAAGGCGGTATTATGGCCGCATTCATGCCAGCGCGCATCTGAGGCTGAACCGTAAAGTACGCCGTAAGCTAGCCAGAATGGTGTTGACCACCATGAAGGCCACAGTGCAATTGCAACGCTAGCAAGAACAACCATTGAACCAAGCCAAATTATCGTGTCCAGAATACCCCGTCCATCAGATTTTTCCATTAGGGCACGAATTTCTTCCGACGCAACTTTGGGTCGGTACCAGTTTACAGCATTGGATGAACTATTTAAGCCCTTCCCAGTATTTTCAGTTGTGAGTACGTAGCTTTTATTCATAATGAATTTTAAGTTGAATTTTCAAAAATGGTCAACAAGAATGAGTTACTATTCCTTCTCACTTTTCAATCCCATGAGAAGGTTTAAAGTGCATTGGAGAGATATACTAAAACTTGGTACTAGGCGGATAATACTACTAGCTAGCCTTCTGTTGGTAGCGAAGGAGGGACTTGAACCCCCGACACAAGGATTATGATAAAACTGCTTGTATTTTTTCTGTTTTGTAACAGTGGCTTATAAACACATAAACTAGGTGTGTTAAAAAGTGTGTAACAAAATTTCCAATGCTATGAATTCTACAACTTGTCAAGGGGGTTTTCCCAGAGACAAACATAAATAACAAACCTCTGGGAAATCCTCATTATAGAATTGAACAGGCCTCATCGAAGTTCAGTCGATGGCCTCGTGGATGTAGTTTTGATGCATCACCATAGCCAAGGTTCATCAAAAAATTAGAACGCCATGATGTGCCTTGGTAAAAAGCCTCATCTATTTTTGCTTTGTCAAAGCCACTCATCGGACCACAATCAAGACCTAGTAACCGCGCCGCCGCGATAAAAAACCCGGCCTGAAGCCAACAATTCTCAACAGCAATCTGCTCTAATTTAGCCTTTTCTTGCCTACGAAAAGCATCAGCATCCATATGTGGTGCAAGTTTCTCTATGTGGTTATAGAATGTTGTATCATGCGCAATGATTGCCACAACAGGTGCAGATTGTATTTTTGGTTTGTTGCCTTCAGCAGCGGCCTCTATCACCTTTTGTTTTTGAGTTATATTCTTAACAAATGTGATGCGCATGGGGCACAGATTGGAAGCTGAAGGTGCTACTTTTGCTTTTTCATATAGTCGGAACAGCAGGCTATCCTGAACAGGCTTGTCGATAAACGCGCGGTGCGTGCGGCCATCTTCAAACATCTGTCTTAATAATTGGTCACTATTCATGATTTGAAACCCTCTCCAATAAAACAATTGTCATCTAGCATCATTCATTCCCGGCACTTCAATTATAAGCAATTCAGCATCAGTCTTTGCGTTCAAAATAACTGTCTTCTCATCGCTAACTGCAATACCGTCGCCTTTTTGGGCATGAATTTTATTCACCAAGACCTCACCCTCTGAAACCAGCAGATATGCTTTCCCCGTTATTTGGTGAGTAAGCTCGCTTCCCTTGCTTAGACGACCAGCAAAAATACGAGCATCTTGATTGATTTGCAAAGGCGCATTGCCATCGCCTGACACAAGAAGTGGCAGAGCATTTGTCACAGGTGTCGTTGGAAACTCAGCTGCATCCCATTTTGGCACCAAACCCTTTTGTGCAGGCTTTATCCAAATTTGGTAAATATTTGTTTCTTCATCTTCGAGGTTAAATTCTGAGTGGAAGATACCTGTGCCAGCACTCATAACTTGAACATTACCGGCAGTGGTGCGGCCTTTGTTCCCTTTATTATCCTGATGGGTAATTGCGCCTTTGCGGACATAAGTAATAATTTCCATATCGCGATGAGGGTGGGTGTCAAAACCAGTATGGGGGGCAATACGGTCATCATTAATGACTAACAACTCCCCGTGGCTCAGCTTTTTTGGGTCATGATAGCCAGCAAAACTAAAATGGTGTTTTGCATTAAGCCAACCATGATTTGCACCACCAAGATTTTCGAATTTATGATGCTGAAGCATTTTATTTCTCCTTTTGTTAAAAAATTGGGGGGCAGCCTTGTCATCCATCCCCGCCTATACGCGAGGGATCAGCCGCGCATTGGGCTGGGCAGATACGCGTCAAATGGGTTAAATTTTACTTGGAATCGATTACCAGATCCCATCAAAGCTATTGTTAGTGCAATGATGGTTAGCGATGCAGGAAACTCCCAACCGCCGCCTTCAGCAGAGAAGAGCCAGCCATTACCGATGTGAACAATGGTTGCACCCAGCATGATTGGCACTGATAAAGCTGCAGCAAGACGCGTCTGTACTCCAAGAATCAAAGCGACGCCGCCTGCAATTTCACCAAAAATTGTTAGATAAGCAAAGAGGCTTGGTAAGCCTAAGCTTGCAAAATACCCAACCGTTCCAGCTACTGTGAAAACAGAAATTTTGAGCCATCCATGGGCAAGTAAAATGACACCAAAATGAATGCGCAATATGCTCAATCCCCATGATTGATCGAGTGAGTTAGATGATGTGTTTAACATTGATTTCTCCATTAGCTTGTTGACTGATGAATAATCTAATGAAATAAATTATTTTATAAATGTGTGCCTTGTTTAATAATAATAAAAAAAAAGTTTATAAAATGTTCTTTCATTCATCTTTCAATGTGCTTCGAACAATCCTTCAAGAAGGAAGTTTCACCAAGGCCGCCCAAAAGTTGAACATCTCTGGCGCGGCGGTTGGCAAGCACGTCCAGATGCTGGAAAGTAAGATGAAACTCCGGCTCTTCCATCGCACCACAAGAACAATAACGCCAACAGATGCTGCGATTAAAATCAGCGCAGCCGTTAGTCAGAGTGAAGAGCATCTCAATGGAGTTTTGGAGGAACTCGCTCAGGAACAATCAACCCCAACCGGCAGGTTGAAAATAAATGTCCCTATGTCTTACGGCGAATTGTTCTTGGCGAAGCCAATGGCTAAATTTGCAGCCGCGTATCCTGATGTCATTATTGATGTCGACTTTGATGATAAGCGTGTTCATCTGATTGAAGAAGGTTATGACCTTGTGGTCAGAATTGGCATCCTTGAAGATTCAGGGCTCATAGCTAAGCGCATTTCTGACTTTCCTATTTTGATGTGTGCATCACCAAAACTTGCTCAAGAATTTGGAAACCCTAAAACTCCAAAAGACCTCTCAAATTGGCCTTTCATTTGTTATTCAAACGCGACCCAACCTTCCCTCTGGTCATATAAAACTGATGAGGAAAAAAGCAGCTCAGTGAATCTCCGCCCATCGCTTTATGCTAATAGTGCGAGCATGATGAAAGAGGCTTGCATTCAGGGCGTAGGCGCAGCGCTTCTTCCACAATTCAGTTGTGAAGCTGAGATCAAAAGTGGGGACTTGATTCAAATTCTGCCCAAATACAAAACGGCTCCTGAACGCGGGGTCTATGTTATTTACCCCGACAAAAAGTTCATGCCGTTGAAAGTTAGAAAATTTATCGACATGCTTCAGCAAAATTAATTTTGGTGCAATCAAAAGTGTGTAATAGGTGTGTAACGGTAAAAACGCCTCAAAATCATTTTTGAAGCGCCACAATATATTGAAAATATTGAAAGAAATGGTAGCGAAGGAGGGACTTGAACCCCCGACACAAGGATTATGATTCCTCTGCTCTAACCACCTGAGCTACTTCGCCATCCTGAGCTTCGGTTTGTAATTTAAGCGTACAGTTAAGTCAAGTTGTGGATCTAGGAAGTGTAGAAACAAATTGGTCATTGAAATTCCCGCAAGGCTATGGCAATCGCACCCTCTAGAGCATCACCTTTGGGAGGAATAGCAGAATCCTTAAAGACCTTGCTCAAATGGGGTAAAAAAAGGTTACCTAGGCCACCTATTAAACAGAATGGTTTTTTTGAAGAAAATCCAGTTGCTATAAGTGCTTTTTCAATGATCCTGGATTCGGAATCAATGATATTCCGAGCATTGTGATCGTTATTTTGTAATGCTTCAAATACTTGTGGTGCATAAAGTGCATAATCTTTTGGTTGAAATGATTTTGTTTTCTCAACCATTAGTTTGATATCATTATCAAAATTTCTGAGTAAGTCTAAGGTCACATCGGAGTGCTTTTCCAAACCATCATGGCACCTGATTGATAATCGCATTAATTCCTTACCTAACTTAGAACCAGAACCATCATCGCTCAGGTTAAATCCCCATCCTCCAATTAGTTTTGTACTACCATTTTTTCTACCAACAAATACTGAACCAGTTCCTAAAGCGCCAATACAGCCATCCGAAGGACCAATGGCGCCTTCAAGCGTTATTTCACCATCATTAAGTATAATATTTTTTGAAAATGGTAAATTCTTGGCTAGCTCTTCAGCATAATTTCCGAGGTTTGATCCGGCTAAACCTAACACAGCAAAGCTATTGGTTAGCTCATTTTTAGAAATCTTTGCTGATTTCAGAGCCTTTAGGCATGTTTCAAGTATATTTTTCCTAGCTTTAATGAATGAAGTTTCAATATTAGCTGGACCACCTTCAGATTTTGCCAATATCTGACCCGTCTGTGAGGTCAAGGCAACTCGGCACCCGGTTCCTCCTCCATCTACTCCGAAAATATACTTCATTATACTAAATTTTTTCTCCCGTATTTGATTATAATATCTAACACTCAGTTTTATCAATCGCTTGATATTTGCTTTACCGATTTCAGATATTTTGCAATGGAAGTTAAGTCATCCCTAGATAATTTAGACAAGTTTGAAATTACTGATACCATTTGACCTCCTGCACTATCAAAATCCGGGGTGAACCCTGTCTCGAGGTAATTAACAATGTCTTCTTCTGTCCATTCTAGGATCCCCGTTTGATCAGGGGTAATATTTGGTGCTCTTCCTTTATTTTTGATTGTTTTGGAGCCAGCCAAATGTAGATCATATTTGAATCCACCAAGGGATGATCGGGGGGTATGACACTCTGCACAATGTCCCAACACTTCAACGAGATATTGGCCTCTTGATTTTATAACCATAGGACTTTTATCATTATAGAAATATAATTGTTTCCACAGTCCTACAGCACGTCTTATGGAGAAAGGAAAAATTAGTTGATGTTGTTTGGTTAGCTTATTTGAAGGCTCAAAGCTCATCATAAAACGATAAAGATCAGCGATATCTTTATCCTTCATACCTTGATATGAGGTATAGGGAAAAACCGGGTAATAATGGGTGCCTTTTGGGCTGATTCCGTTTCTAAGGGCATTGGAGAATTCGACCAGGCTCCAGGATCCAATCCCATGATCCTTATCGGGAGAAATGTTAGGAGAAAAAAAGGTGCCAAATTCGGTCTCTAGAGCTAGTCCCCCTGCCGTTAATTTGGTTGATGAAGTTGAATCGGGGTCCTCATGACAACTGCCGCAACCACTCGCATAGAATATTAATTCACCATTTTCTTCATCGTACGCATACTTTTTTACCTCTAAATGGTATTCATTTTTAGAATTTGGTTGTGACAAAGTAAATAACAAAGCAGTAACTGTCAGAGTTAGCAGTGCAAACCCTATCAGGTATTTTTTTTGCCAGTTACTCATATTTATTTCATACGATAAACCTGGTGGCAGCTTTTACAATTGCTGGCAACTTCAGTAAATAAAGGTTGAAATTGCTCCAATGACTCAGGTTCTGCATCTAATGTAGCCTCAACATCTGACAAAAACTTGGCCAATGCTTTCTCAAAGCCAGGTCTATCTGTCCAAATAGTTTCAGCAGCTTCTGAGTGAACACCTACTTCCGGTTGGCTAGGGAAATAGGTAGCATAGGGTTTAGCAGCTTCCAGCATTTGCTCC
This sequence comes from Paracoccaceae bacterium, assembly GCA_029243395.1. GTDB lineage: Bacteria > Pseudomonadota > Alphaproteobacteria > Rhodobacterales > Rhodobacteraceae > CACIIZ01. The sequence continues at coordinate 198,832 of JAQWSE010000012.1, forward strand.
AGCAGCGAAATAACGAGAAAGTCATCATATTCCGATTTGCCTTTAGCCATCGGAAACAATACCTTCACAACTTCTCTAACTTGTTGCATAGCATTCTGCCTATCTTTAACCTTCTGTTCGCTGGATACTGCTGGGAAGGTCCCAAGTCCGATTACAATTAAGGCTAAATAAAGTTTCTTCATATAAAATCTTCCTAAAATTAGGTCACAAGTATAATATTACTTTAATATTTTAAAGACGATATATCCTATGACAATTCAGTGTAATTTATAGCAAAAATTTTTATTAACCACCAGTGTGGCTCATGTAACGAGGCATTTGTCCCAAAATTTTCTGCCTGGAATAATCAAAATCATGCCCTTTTGGTTTTCTATCCACGGCATTTCTAATTCTATTTCTTAATAGTTCATCATTTTCTGAATTTGCTCTTAACGCAGATCTTAAATCTGCGTCTTCTTCCTGCCCTAGGCACATAAATAATTGTCCTGTGCAAGTTAACCTAACTCTATTACATGACTCACAGAAATTGTGTGTTAGCGGGGTAATGAAACCAATTTTCTGTTGAGTTTCGCGAACTCTCACATAACGGGCTGGTCCACCAGTTGATATGTCCAAGTCTTCTAAAGTCCATTTTTTTGTTAATTCCGTTCTCAAATCCTTAAGTGACCAGTATTGGTCTAATCTATCTTCTGAGCCGAAATCACCCATGGGCATGACTTCTATGAAAGTAAGGTCAAAGCCTTCATCCCCGCACCATTGTACAAATTTGTGAAGTTCTTCTTCATTTGTTTTCCTCAATGCCACGGTATTAATCTTGATTCTTAATCCAGCGGATTTTGCTGCTTTTATCCCTTTCAAGACCTGATCTAGTCTTCCCCAGCGAGTTATTCTTTTAAATTTTTCTGAATCCAGTGTATCCAATGAAATATTCACCCGTTCCATTCCCAAATCTACCAAGGGTTGAGCAAACCTAGCGAGTTGACTACCATTCGTTGTCAGAGTTAATTCTGAAAGCTTTCCGGAAATTAAATGCCTTGAAATGGCTTGAAAGAAACTTAATATATTTCTTCTCACGAGAGGTTCTCCGCCTGTAACACGGATCTTCCTTATACCCATATCTATGAAAACAGAGCAGACTTTGTCTAGCTCTTCCAGAGTTAGTAGATCCTTTTTTGGCAAGAATTGCATTTTCTCTGACATGCAGTAGACGCACCGAAAATCGCATCTATCAGTAACAGAAACTCTTAAATAAGAAATAGTTCTGTTGAAGGGATCAATAAGTGGCGATGGCTTCTTCATGATCTTTACCTAAGTTTCTTGTCTTTGTGACATATTAATGTCTTTATAACTGTTTGAAACAATTTTCAACCCAACTTAGTACACTTTTTGTGAGTCACTTTTTTGGTTTGTTAATTTGCCGACTTCTCCCCAATGCGAGAGTTTCTTTGGAAACATTATCCGTTATGGTGGATCCCGCTCCTATTATCACTTTGTCCCCTATCTTTAGAGGAGCGATTAGTGAGACGTTTGATCCTATGAATGAGTTTTCACCAACTTCTATACTATTCTTGGAAGTCCCATCATAGTTACAGAATATAGTACCTGCACCAACATTAGTTTGCGCTCCAATCGATGCATCTCCTATATAGGCTAAGTGGTTGGCTTTGACATTTTTATTTAGCTTTGATTTTTTTATTTCTACGAAATTTCCAACCCTGACACCTTCATCCAAGGTGGTTTCTGGTCGAATTCGTGCAAATGGCCCTATGATTACATCAGGTTTAACGAGGCATCCCTCAAGGTAAGAAAAGGATCGTATCCTTACATTTTTTCGTACTCTCACGGCAGGTCCAAAAATAATATTTGGCTCAACGACTGTGTCTGCACCCAATTCTGTGTCGTAGGAGAAATAAACTGTTGAGGGATCTATCAAGGTAGTCCCTTTTCTCATCACCTCTGCTCTCTTCAAATTTTGAAAACATTCCTCTACTTTGGCTAGATCTGAGCGATCATTGACCCCGTGAGCTTCGTTTTCAGGACAGCTAGCAGTTTGCACAACCATATTTTCTTGCCTTACTAAAGTAACAAGGTCAGTTAAATAAAACTCTCCTGAGGCATTCTTATTGGAAACTTTCTCCAAAAAAGAAAAGAACAAATTAGTATCTGCGATCATTATACCGGAATTACAAAATTTAATGGCTTGTTCTTCCGTCGTTGCGTCAGTTGCTTCTACTATCTTCTCCAGATCTCCAGTACCGTCTAATATCAATCTACCGTAACTTCTTGGATTTACTGAATGAAAGCCTAGTACTGCTAGATCGGCCCCATTCTTTCTTAATTCGATTAGCTTTTTTATTGATTCATCGGAAATTAGAGGGCAGTCCCCATATAAGATTAATAAGTCCCCAGACTGATGCGCAAAATGGTTTTTTGCACAAAGAACAGCATGGGCAGTTCCTAATTGCTCTGATTGTTCAAGTATCTCCACTTCAGCTTGGAAGCTTTTAATACTTTTTTTTAATTGGGAGGAATTTTTCCCTACAACTACGCTAATCCTTTGAGCCTTAATGCTTTTGGCTAATTTTATAGGATAGTAAATCATTGGGACATTGCCAACTTCGTGCAGGACTTTTGGATGCTGTGAGTTCATCCTTGACCCTTTACCCGCGGCTAGGATTAAAACCGAAAGAGACATTTTATCTTTCCTGGACATTTCTTGTTAGTTATTAATAACATTAGCATTATACAAGTAAAAGAACTTATTCATTTTTGGCTGGGGTAGTAAATCTGTGAAGGCTGCAATTTTTGATTTAGATGGAACTCTAGCTGATACTGCTTTAGATCTCATGCTCGCAGGAAATGCTACTTTTGAGGATATGGGAATAGAGTACCGACTGCAAAAGGATAGAGATGAAAATGTGGCATCTCGGGGAGGTAAGAGTACTATAAGGCATGGTCTTAAAAAAGCTTTTGGACATGCTGAGGAAGAAAAAGTTCATGCCTTATACCCTAATTTCTTGAAAAATTATGAAAACGTCATTGATGTCAATTCTATCTTATATGAAGGTACATTGGAAGTCTTACAGAGCTTATTGAAATTAGATATTTTACTTGGAATTTGTACAAATAAACCAATAAAACAAGCTCACATGCTTCTAGATATATTAGGCATTTCTCACTATTTTAAAGGGGTAGTTGGTCCAGACACATTAGGTATAGCAAAACCTAACCCAGAACCCCTAAATAGAGTCATTGAGATGCTTGGTGCAAAACCAAAATGTTCTGTTCTTGTTGGTGATACCAATACGGATTTTTTAACTAGCGTGGCTGCAGATGTTCCTTTCATTCTAACAACTTATGGTCATGGAGTTCAGTACCAAGGCCTAAACAGATCTTGCACGCCATATCTCGCAAACACACCTATGGATATACCAGGATTGATTTTTGAAATTCTAAAAAAGTGTTGAATTTTATTTAATATTACTTATGGTCACCATTAAAGTATAAAGGACTTTTAGCGGGTGTAGCTCAATGGTAGAGCAGCAGCCTTCCAAGCTGAATACGTGGGTTCGATTCCCATCACCCGCTCCAGAGCTTGAAAACAAAACATGCCCTAATCATGTTAATAGTATTTGCTTATAGTACGGTGAGATGTAGCGTTATAGATGCAGATTTCCAATTTGGAAGATATCCGCTTTAATTGGTAGAATCGTTCGGTATGACATGATTGTAGTAAGTGGATTAAAATTATTATAGTATGAAATATGGTATCTAGGATAACTGAATTATCTTGTTTTAAAGCTTACGATGTTCGTGGGGAATTAGGAAAAAACTTCGATAAGAACATCTGTTACAGGATAGCAAGAGCTTTCGTGCAAGCTCTTAATGCAAAAACCGTTGTGCTTGGTAGAGATATTCGTCAGACTTCTCCTGAGTTGGCTCAGGCTATTACAGAAGGGTTGATTGATGAAGGTGCGATCGTTTTAGATATTGGTTTGGCAGGTACTGAAGAAATGTATTGGGGAACCACATTTTTTGATGCCTGTGGCGGTATTGAAGTAACGGCGTCGCATAACCCAATTAATTTCAATGGCCTTAAGATGGTTAAGTCAGGTTCTAGACCTTTAGATCCTGAAACAGACTTTATTAAAATCAAAAAAATTGCCGAATCTGATCAATTTAATGAAGTTAAATTGAAAGGACGTAGAGTAGACAAGGGTAGTGAACTCAAGAAAGCTTATATTGCAAAATTACTTACGTTTGTTGAGGCAAATGTTATTCCTAGTATGAAAATCATGGTTAATTCTGGTAATGGTGCGGCTGGACCAACATTTGATCTGCTAGAATTAGCTTTATCAAAAATCACAAACAAATTAACCTTCGATAAGGTTCATCACATTCCAGACAGCTCTTTTCCAAATGGTATTCCTAATCCCTTGTTGTCTGAGAACCACCTAGAGAATAAAGATTTAATTATTAAGGCCGGTGCCAATATGGGAATTGCTTTTGACGGTGATTTTGATCGGTGCTTTTTCTTTGATGAGAACGGTGATTTTGTACCTGGGCAGTATATAGTTGGTCTATTAGCCGAGACATTTTTACTTAAGGAACCTGGTGCAACAATTATTCATGATCATCGCGTCATTTGGAATATTCAACATGTAATCAATAAATGTGGGGGATTAGCAAAAAGTTCTCAGACTGGGCATGCCTTCATCAAGCAATCAATGAGAGAGAACGTTGCTTTATATGGTGGAGAAATTTCTGCCCATCATTATTTTCGAGATTTTGCTTATTGTGATAGCGGAATGATTCCATGGCTCTTGATTGTTGAACTAATGGGAAGAACGGGCAAACCGCTTTCGGAGTTAGTAAAGATTCAAAGAACAATGTTTCCTAGCTCTGGGGAAATTAATTTTAAGCTAAAGAATCCCAAATCTTCAATTCAAAAAGTTTTAAATTTTTATGCAGATCAAATTTCAGCTAAGGATGAATTTGATGGCTTAAGCCTTATCTTTGATAATTGGCGACTCAACCTTAGATGCTCAAATACTGAGCCATTGGTCAGGTTGAATATTGAGAGCCGTGGAAACGGCGAGTTAATCAAAGAAAAAATTGCTGAGGTTAAGAAAATTTTATACAAATGATTTTGATTATTTGGTATGACCAGCAGCACATTTGAAGTGACCTTCTGAATTCATAATTTGTAGATGTTTTCTTGACAGTTGCGAGTGATTTGCATTAACAATTGGCGAGCCACTAAGAATGAGTTGATTTTTTATGTTTTCCTGGGTTAACCAGAAAATTGTTATATGTTGCCTTTTCTGTTTCTCAGTAAGTTTTACAGCGATCTCTGCAGAAAAAATGAAAGTTGTAACTACATTTACTATTTTGGCAGATATAGCATCTAATGTAGCTGGAGACGTAGCTGAGGTAGTTTCTATCACGAAACCTGGTGCTGAAATTCACGGTTATCAACCAACTCCACAGGATTTAGTAAGGGCCTATGATGCGGATTTGATCTTGTGGAATGGAATGAATCTGGAGCTTTGGTTTGAACAATTCTTGTCAAATTTAGAAGGTGTTCCCGCTGTCAATTTGACGGATGGAATCGAGCCTATAATGATTTCTTCTGGAAACTATAAGAACACCCCAAATCCTCATGCATGGATGGGACTTAATGAGGCTTTAATTTATATAGAAACAATTTCTGAAGCATTTTCTAAACATGATAGAAGTAATGCCAAGGTCTATGCTAAAAATGCCCAAGAATACAAGGATAAATTGGTGTCGACCATAGAGCCGTATAGGAAATCTATCTCAAAAATTCCGGAAGATCGACGTTGGCTGGTTACATGCGAAGGCGCATTTAGTTATCTTGCAAGAGACTTTGGCCTTAAAGAACTTTATCTGTGGCCTATGAACGCTGATGAAGTTGGAACCCCACAGCAAGTACGGTCTGTAATTGATGGAGTCAGAGAAAATGGTATACCGGTAGTGTTTTGTGAAAGTACTGTCAGCAATGCACCAGCCAAGCAGGTAGCTAGAGAGACGGGTGCTAAATTCGGAGGGATACTTTATGTGGATTCCCTCAGTAAGGTAACTGGACCAGTTCCAACGTATTTAGATTTATTGCAAACAACTGTAAGCACTATAGAAAGAGGACTTACAAACAATACTAATTAATTCAAAATAATATTTTAAACATTTTAACAAGATTCCAGAAAACATAGAATATTTGATGCTATAACCAAGAGAATCAGTACTGCAAACTCATTAAATCCACCAAAAAGATTTTCATATGAACACATTTTTACATCAGGGAATTTCCATTGAGAACGTGACAGTAAGATATCGTAATGGGCATATGGCGTTGTGGGACGCAAGCTTTGAAATTCCAGATGGATCCATCACGGCACTAGTGGGGATTAACGGTGCTGGAAAATCAACCCTATTTAAAGCAATAATGGGATTTTTGCCTTTGGCAGGAGGATCAATAAGCATTCGCGGTCATTCGGTCCAAACAGCATTGAAAAAAAATTTAGTGTCTTATGTTCCTCAATCTGAAGAGGTTGATTGGACCTTTCCCATCTTGGTCAAGGATGCTGTGATGATGGGGCGGTATGGTCATATGGGATTTTTCCGGAGAGCAAAAAAAGATGATCATGCGGCAGTGAAATTAGCTTTGGATCGAGTAAACATGGTTGATTATAGTGATCGGCAAATTGGTGAGTTATCTGGTGGACAGCGAAAACGGGTTTTCTTAGCTAGATCGTTAGCTCAAAATGGTCAAATTATCTTGTTAGACGAACCCTTCACGGGCATTGATGTTAATACGGAAGAACAAATAATTACTTTACTCAGTGAATTGCGTTCCGAGGGTAGGGTCATGCTGGTCTCAACTCATAATTTGGGATCAGTTCCAGAATTTTGTGATAGGAGTGTTCTAATCAAAGGTACCGTATTAAACTATGGTATCACAGAGCAGGTGTTTACCAGAAAGAACTTGGAACAAGCGTTCGGTGGGGTCCTGAGACGTTTTTCATTAGGTGGAACTGACTTGCATGAAGATGGAGATTCTCGAGAAGTTTCCATATTTTCTGATGATGAACGCCCTTTTGTTCAGTATGGGGATATTCCACTCAGAGTAGATAAGAAGTCATGATGGATTATCTATTGGAACCTTTTAGTTATAGTTACATGATCAATGCTATTTGGGTCTCAACCCTTGTTGGAGGTGTTTGCGCGTTTTTATCAGCTTATTTAATGCTGAAAGGATGGTCACTTATTGGTGATGCCTTGTCACACTCAGTGGTACCTGGTGTTGCTGGAGCATATATGTTGGGATTACCTTTCGCTTTAGGGGCTTTCATTGCAGGTGGGATGGCCGCTGGAAGCATGCTTTTCCTCTCTGAGCGTTCTGGCCTTAAGGTAGATGTAGTTATTGGTCTAATTTTCACATCCTTTTTTGGTTTGGGCTTATTTATGATTTCAATGAACCCTATGTCTGTATCCATTCAAACCATCACGATGGGTAATATCTTAGCAATAACACCAGGAGATACCATGCAGTTAGCTATAATTGGTTTAGTGTCTTTATTTATCTTAACTATTAAATGGAGAGACCTAATGGTTACATTCTTTGATGAAAATCATGCAAGAACTATAGGACTTAGGCCTAGGTTGCTGAAAGGGGTATTCTTTGTACTTTTATCGGCGTCTGTTGTTGCAGCTATGCAAACCGTTGGAGCATTCCTGGTCATAGCACTAGTTGTGACGCCTGGTGCTACAAGTTATTTGCTTTGTGATCGTTTTTCTTATTTGATACTGACTGCAGTGGCAATAGGGGCATCCACATGTTTCTTTGGGGTTTATATCAGCTACTTTTTGGATGGTGCGACTGGAGGAATCATCGTTACTCTCCAATTTATGTTATTCCTCTTAACTTTTTGTCTTGCTCCAAAGCATGGCTTTGTGGCGTCAACGGAAAGATTAAAGGATATAGATTCGAACCATGGTTCAAAGGTTTGATAGTGTGGTGGTAAGAATTAAATGATTGATTTTGCAACAATAACAATGCCGTTCAATTTTAATTTTATGGTTAACGCATTTGTTATTTCACTACTGATTTCTGTTCCTACAGGACTCTTATCCTGTTTTTTGGTGATGAAAGGTTGGGCTCTAATGGGCGATGCCATCAGCCATGCTGTACTACCAGGGATAGTTTTAGCTTACATTTGTGGAGTTCCTTTAATAGTAGGAGCATTTCTAAGTGGCATACTGTGTGCTGTTTTGACAGGATTTTTGTCGGACAATAGTAGGGTAAAACCTGACACTGTTATGGGTGTGGTATTTTCTGGAATGTTTGGGGTAGGCATGGTGCTATACGCATCTGTTAGAAGTAACATTCATTTAGATCATATCTTATTTGGAAATATTCTTGGAGTTGAAACAGATGAACTTATATTAGTCGGCATTCTTGCTATAGGTGTTTCTTTGGTTATCATAATAAAATGGAAAGACTTGTTATTATACACTTTTGATCCCATCCAGGCAAAGTCTTCGGGCCTTTCTGTCAATTGGTTATATTATGGATTATTGACGGTTCTTTCTATGACAGTAGTTACTACGCTGGCAGCTACTGGATTAATTTTAGCCATTGGTTTATTAATAGCACCTGGTGCGATAGCTTTCCTAATTGTCCGTAGTTTTTCTGCGATGCTCTGGCTTTCAGTAATTATATGCATGACTTCCATGCTAATCGGGATCTACATAAGTTTCTTCTTAGATAGTGCCCCAGCTCCAACTGTTGTCCTAACACTTACTGGGGTTTTTATCATAGTTTTCATAAGGAAAATGTTATTAGGCTTTGTGAAATCACGAAACATGTCTGGTCAGGTCAGTTAGAGAATCTAGAAATTCTCAAGTTTTTGTTAGTTATATGAGTAGATAAACCTACAAAGCATGGATTGAAAACTCATGTTAGCATCTGTTATTAGTTGGCGTTAATGAATCAGGATTAATCTTTAGCGTAGTTCAGCGGCAGTATTTCCACCGTCTACTGTCAATACATGCCCAGTTGTTCTGGCCATTTGAGCTAGAGAAATAAAGCCTTCTGCCACATGCCTTGCTTCAACTTCTTGTTGAAGAAGATTCCCCTGCATGTAGACTTCTTCACTAATCCCCCGAGCTGTTGATCGAGCTTTTATAAAGTTGTCTGTCAAAAGACCTGACCTTATTCTATCAGCATTAATTCCATTTACTCTTATGTGATGGCTTCCTAGTTCTAATGCAAGTTGGCGCATTAGGAACATGGTCGTTGCTTTTGGAAGACCATAAGCCCCCATATTTTTTCCTGGGTTTATAGCTTGCTTGGATATATTAAATAAGATCTGACCGCCTCTGTTTTGCTTTTTCATTACTCTCGCTGCTTCGACGGCAAAGGATTTGTGGGAAAAAAAGTTTAATTCGAAAGCTCTTCTAAATTCTTTGTCTTCCAAATCTAACATCGCCCCACTTGTGGCATTCCCTGCATTGGAGACCAGAATATCGACTCCGCCGAAATTCCATATGGCTTGATCCATGACTATTTCTGCGCTTCCTTTTTTTGTAATGTCGCATGCAACTGCTGCATTCCAATTACCCAATTTTTTCAAACCTCTATTTAGAGCATCCTCATCTTGATCTACTAAAAGGATATTTGCGCCAAGTTTCGAGAAGGCTTTGGCTGTAGCAAGTCCAATAGTACCTGCTCCTCCTGTCACAACTACTATATTTCCCTGGAATATTGGTGCCGTACCTTTCCCTAATTTAGCTTGTTCCAGAGACCAGTATTCACACTCAAACATGTCCTTTTCTTTAAGGGGGTAGAAACCTCCAGAATCTTCTCCAACAGACCTTACTCGGAGGTTTTGCTCTGCCAAGTCGGCGGCGGCCGCTGCGGACTTGGCATTGATACCAATCCCTAAAATTCCAACACTTTCTATCCAAGCATGTTTTGGATCAGGTGTTAGCATTTTTTTTGGTTCTGAAGTTTTAAAGGCCTGCCTCTCAAAATATTTCTCATAGGCATTTTTAAAAGCTAGGATCTTTTTTTCTATTCCTGAACTTTTCAAGTCTGTCTTTCTCAATAACAGAGGTTTACCTTTTGTTCGAAGAACATGATCTGGAGAAGCCATTCCTCTTTTCTCGAGATAGTTGAGGTCTTTTCTCTTGAAAAATGACATTACATTCTTATTATTTCGCAGATTTAAGATTGGCATAGAAGCCTCTTTAGGTAATGTGATTTCGGCGATGAGACCACGTAAAACAGGTAGGAAATCAATGCCTTTGGTAGGGCGCCTTTCTCCAATTGAAGTCGGTTCTTTTAACTTAAAATATTGGGCGAGGGCATTGGTGTGATTTACTATTTTGTTATAACTTTCTTTAGCTGTTTCCCCAAATGTAAAATGCCCATGATTAAGTAATAATAAGCCCTCTACAGAAGGATCTTTTTCAAAAACCTGTGCGGCTTTTTTTGCAAGATCAAATCCAGGCATAATGTAAGGAACAATAGCTAATTTATCACCAAATATTTCTCTGCATACCTCTCTAGCCTTTGGTAGGTTGGCTAGAATAAGAAATGGTGTGGCATGAGTATGATCAACAAATTTATGAGGTAGGAATGCATGCAATAGAGTTTCAACGGAAGGATTTGGGGAGGCACTGTTTAACAAATTATTCCGCTGAATATTGACCATATCTTCATCAGTTAACTTAGGTAGATTCCTTAATTTACATAACGGATCCAATCTTACCCCAGGTAATCCAGGAGCTTCCAAAGTATCTAAATCCCATCCAGAGCCTTTTACATGGAGTACTCGCTCATTTTCACCAAATATATTTTTTCTTTCTACTTTTACCGAAGTATTTCCACCACCATGCATAACAAGGTCAGGACTTTGGCCAATTAGGCGAGACGTATAGACGCGTAGAGCAAGCTGTTGGTCAGCGGGATTATTGCCTGCTTTAGCCAACCACTTAGTGGCTTCGCTTTCCTTATACCTATTTTCAATCATATTTTACCCTTCCAACATATCAGGAAACATTTCCGCAAGAGCTTCCTGAGACGCGGCTGAAATGCCCCGCTCTGTGATCAATCCAGTTACCAATCGGTTTGGGGTTACATCAAAGGCTGGGTTACTGCTCGGAACACCTTCCGGCGTGACCTTTACTTCCCCAATGCCATCTCCGGTAGTTCGACCCTGAATGTGTGTTACCTCTCTCTCAGATCGTTCCTCAATTGGTATGCCATTCACCCCATCCGTGATGCGCCAGTCAATTGTTGGAGACGGGAGCGCCACATAAAATGGAATATTGTTGTCATGTGCAGCGAGTGCTTTGAGATATGTACCGATCTTGTTGCACACATCCCCTTGCGCAGTGGTCCGGTCTGTTCCTACAATAACCATGTCAACCATACCATGCTGCATCAAATGCCCACCCGCATTGTCCGTGATATACGTGTTGCTAATTCCGTGGCTTTCCAGTTCCCAAGCTGTCATCGCTCCTTGATTTCTAGGTCGGGTTTCATCGACCCAAACATGAATGGGAATACCAGCCTCATGTGCGTGGTACATAGGCGACGTGGCGGTCCCCCAATCCACTGTTGCTGGCCAGCCTGCGTTGCAATGCGTCAGCAGTCTTACTGGTTCACCCGAAGGTTTTGTCGCAGCGATGTTTTTGACGATCTCAAGCCCAAACTCGCCTATACGTTTGTTAATTCCAACATCTTCTTCCGCTACGTAATGGGCAAGCTTAAGGGCTTCTTCAGCCCTTTTTTCATAGGGAATTTCACTCAATTCCATCTTAACACGATCGAGCGACCAGCGGAGGTTCACTGCAGTTGGACGGGTTTTCATAAGAACATCATATGCGTTTTGCAAACCATCGTCTGATGCGTCATTCTCCATTGAAATCGCTATCCCATAGGCCGCAGTCGCACCGATTAGAGGTGCTCCCCTAACCCACATATCGCGAATAGAAACCGCGAAATCATTCAACGTTTCAAGCTCAACTATTCTAAAGTCATGGGGTAACCAGCGCTGATCAATAATTCTTACCTTAGCAAGCTCATTATCATACCAAATCGAGCGATAGTGAACACCGTTAACCTTCATAAATGTTTCTCCGAGTTGTAACGATACGCCATTGTGGTAAGTTCTTTAACAATTCTAATAGATTTACGTTTAAGTACCAATTCATGTCCCATGATTAGATTGCGCGCCTCTAGAGGGGCTCTTATTTTTATATCTTCGATCTCTTCAAAATCAGCATTATGGGCCAACGACAAGACACGCCGATGCATTTCTATACCGCAAATCCCAACAGCGTCCTCCCATATGTGCTCCAATATATCATCCAAAGCAGTCTGAGAACTGTGGCCCTGATCCTCAAACATGGATTTTGGAAAGAGAATTCCCGCCCGTTCTGTATTCCAGAGGTGGCGAAATTCAGCTTCAAATGCAATGCATGTGTCTTCGATCACCTTCAAAATCCACTCTTGATATTTGACAAGATCATTGTCTGAGCGATGACCTGGTTGAGAGAAATACGCCATTAAATAATTTGAGATGAGCATACCAAGGTCAAACCCCATCGGGCCATAAAACCCAAATTCTGGATCGATTACCTTGGTTTCAGTTTCCGTACACATAACTGAGCCAGAATGCAGATCCCCGTGCAAAAGCGTTTCTGTATTCGCAGTAAATTTGAGCAGCATTTTCTGAACTTCCAGTTTGAGATCAATGTCAGAACGCAACGCAGAAACAATACCGTCTAAACCTTTAGTATGATGATTCATCTCGGCATCGAAATAAGGGTCGGTGAAGATTAGCTTTTCTGTAATAGCCATCAAATCGATGTTACCTTGGAAAATAGCTGTGTCTTTCTTTTTCTCTGAAGTTTCTAATGATAGATCTGATCCCCTAAAAGCCGTTCTAGCGCAGAATTTTCCGAGTCGATCAGCTAAACCTTCAACGCATTCCCCAGCAATTAGTTTTTTCCGCAAGATAACGTGAGGCGAAAGCATTTCCATGGCGATTATCGCTTGGTCACGGTCAAAATGGTAAATTTCAGGAACACTTCCCGGGTCCCGCCGTGCTTGACGGATAAGAACTTCATATTCAAAATAGGCTCGATCCAAAGGTAAAGGCCAACTATCCCCTACCACGCGGGCATAAGGTAAAGCCTGTTTAACTATCATACTCGAACTGCCGCATTCAACCAAGAAAACCAGGTTCATATTTCCATCGGCAACATCAGAGACTTTCCATTGACTTGTTTCCAACCCAAGGTTTCGAGTGATGCTTGTAATCTGACCTAAGCGCCTTGGCAAGTTGTCAGTGGTAAGGTGTTGATATTCGGGTTTTTGTGTCAAAAAGGAGCTTCCTTAAGTTGCGGGCTGCTTTGCATCCTGTGCCTAGTTTGAAGGATTGACATAAATTGACTTTTGTCAAGATTTTTGTCACGATAATTAGCAATTGGAAAAGCTAGATCCAACATTCAGGCCAAGGCGAATTACTTACTTAGCTGGCCCGCCAAATACAACGCACCACACAATCGTTTTGGCCTGAGAAATTAGTATCGCAGGCAACTTGGACTTGGGTGCAATAATCGTACACATTCTTTTAGGAATCAATAGTATGGCAACATCCACTCATATAAATACTACTATTTTGAATACAACCAAGTTAGTTCTGGATTTATGGCCCATTTTAGATGATCATTTCGACAATAATTTTAGTCAAAACATTTCAGTTTGGTGTCGTAAAAGTCCATCATTCGATAATCAAAAGCGACATTGTAGAAATGAGTGTATCTTTAAATAATCTGTCCTCCCAGAGAGGAAGCTGGTGATATTTACAGCCTTAAATTCTCAGAGTATCAGGGCAGATTATATCGCGCGACCAATACTGTTGCCGTCAAGTATGTTTCCATATGGGTCTTGGGGCCATACACAGTCTCCTATCATATGTATTTCCATATTATGGTCGAGACTTGCTGTTGCAGTCAGCTCTTCGATTAGCGTGCGGTCCATTGCCCGCTCCAATGCGAAAACTACCTTTTCGACATTTTCAAGTTTCTTAATTGTACCTTTTGACTGAAGCAGAAGGCTATCATCGTAGATCTGCTCGACATTAGTTTCTAAACGGATTCTAATTTGGTTTGAATTATCCAAGCGTGCGTGCATAACCTGTTGTGCCATGTATTCTAAGTCCTGAGCAATGGCATTGGTTGCCTCAATCACTGTAACCTGGGCACCACGATCTGCCAAAGTTTCTGCCAATGCCATACCCAGCCATTGGCCACCAACTACGACCACGGAGCCAGAAAGATCCTCATTACCGAATAGTACCGCCTGATAATCAGTGACAATATCGCAATCCCATCCTGGAATATATTTCGGAACAAAAGGTACCGACCCCGTTGCTGCAATCAAAACATCAGGTTTCTCACTCTTCACAACATCGGGCGTGCACTCTGATTGCATACGAATATTGACGCCTGCTCGCCTTGCCATTGCGACGCGATCCTTAACCGCCTGCAACCAGTTTGTCCCATGTTTGGGCGCTCCCAAAACATTGACAAAGCCGCCTAAAAGATCGGATTTCTCATAAAGCGTAACATTATGTCCTCGCTCTGCTGCCATGCGTGCAGCTTCTAATCCAGAAAGCCCACCACCCACAACCATAACGGAACGCGATCGCGCAGCTGGACGAATTTCCATCAGTCGTTCACGCCCTGCTGAAGGATTCACGGTACAAACCGAGGGCCGGTTGTGAAATAACTCCATACAGCACTTGTTGCAAGCTATGCAACTAATGACCTCAGGCACTCGATCTGCGAGGGTCTTTGAGAGTAGTTCGGGATCAGCGTGAAAGGCACGGCCCATATGGACATAATCGCAATTACCCTGGGCTATAATCTCCTCGGCTTGGGCGATCTGATTTACCCGCCCCGCACTGATGACAGGAATAGACACTTTTTCTTTAAACTGGCGTGCTAGCGGCATGAGACACCCAGACCGAGTATCCATCGGTTGAATAAGTGTTTCGATAGATTCGTAAAGCCCGGTCGAAACATCAATGAAATTGAGCCCTTTTGCTTCCAAATGTTGCGTAAGCCGGATAGCATAGTCGATCCCATAGCCATCTTTAACCTCTTCCCTTGCAGAAAGACGCAGACCAATTGGCATTTCATTTCCTACCTCATCTCGCATAGCCTGATAAATCTCGGTTAGAAATCGCCAACGATTCACATCATTCCCACCGTATTCGTCAGTCCGTGTATTGTGTATATAGGACAGGAAATTGGTGACCAGATAACCATGAGCCCCGTGAATCGTTATCATATCGTAACCCGCCTCGGCGGCACGTCGTGCACCGGCGCGATAATGCCCCACGACATTTTTGATCTCGTCGATCGAAAGTGCATGTAGCTCATGACCTCCGACCATCGGAAATGGGCTGTTAGAAGGTCCAACAGGTTGGAGGCCTGTTCTATGGGTATTTGCGTTTCGGCCTCCATGGTTGAGCTCAGCAGATGTCCGACAGCCATAGGCCTGCACTGCCTCGTTTAGATGCTTGTGTGCGGGAATGTTTTCATCTGACCAAAGTCCAAGCTGATATAGGTTACCTCGGCCACGGGCATCTATATAGGTTGCTTCGAAATTCATGGAACCAACCCCGTGTTTGGCTCTTAATGCATAATATTCGATATAATTCTGTCCGGGATTGCCTAGCCGGTCACACCAATTCTTCTCCATCGGGGAAAGTGAGATTCGATTTTTGATCTCGAGCGCACCGATTTGCCCGGGTTGAGTAATGTGCTCATAATCCATTTTATATGTTCCTTTCGAGTAATTTATATGTTCCTTTCGAGTAGAAGGATGTTAAGTTCAGTTAGATTAAATCCTCAACATTAAGATATAGCGACATCGAAATCCCAACCATCCTAGCTCCAAAATTTAAAAAAGTTTCTTTAATCATGTCCTACCATTCGCAGTTAGTTCATTCTCTTGAATTTAGTTGTTGAGTCATTTGACCCGTCGACTTCATTTCAAGAAACATGACTAGATGACTGAAGATGCGCGCTGCAAAGTCTGGATCGTTTATATTCTTGGGGGATGTCTCGATCTGAATTTCGCTCGATGCAAAGTCTTTTAATCCGTCGTGAAAGGCCCGGACCGCTTCAGGATTGTAAAAGACCTCACCGGGCTTGTCCATCATCGAGGTGCCGCCGAGCGGCACGCAAACCACGGTATCGGCCTTGGGCGCGCCTATCCTTTCAGCCAGTTTCTTACCAATTTGATAGCATTCATTTGGAGTTGTCCGTACAAGAGTCACGAGATCATTATGGGCACAGGTGAGGTGATCTTTGAATTTTTCTGGCATAGCATGCCCCGGACCGAACGCAACCATATCAATAGAACCGGGCGCGATGACCTGCGGGATCCCAGTGCAACTGGCAGCGGTCATTCGGTCCCGTCCGGCGGGATAAGCGCCACCTACTACCTCATTACTCAATTCTGCGAGAGTTAAATCGGCGATCGCATTGATCAGGTATTGCCTTGCAAAACGTTCGATCGTCGCCCCACCGGCACCATTAGCATGGAATACTAGCGGCTCTACGCCAATTAA
Source organism: Paracoccaceae bacterium (assembly GCA_029243395.1). Lineage (GTDB taxonomy): Bacteria > Pseudomonadota > Alphaproteobacteria > Rhodobacterales > Rhodobacteraceae > CACIIZ01. The sequence goes on from JAQWSE010000012.1 coordinate 215,511, forward strand.
GCGCAACTGCCGCTCAACAAGTTGTACACAGGGGGTGGTAACACCATACATACTAAGCGCAACACGACGCTCTTGTGTTACCAAATTTATCGGCCCATCGGATTTGACGGCGGCAGCGGTATCAGCCAGTCTTTTGATCATGGCTCTCAGGATGGAATTATCTCCATCAACATCCACGATTGGGTAAAAAAGTATCGTATCCGCACCATTCACCAACGTACGCACATCTCCGGAAACTGTAGTGGCCATAAGTAACTTTGGAATACCAAGTGGCACTTTTGGCACCAGATGGGTGAAAACGCTCGAGGCATTCGAGCCACCAATCATCACAACTGCGCCAACCGAGCCATTCGAGACAAGTTCACCCAATATATTTGCCGCGCCTTCAGCCATTATGCTTACGGATTTCGCGCGCCCCTGACTACTTAAATCTCGGAGATTGACGCCCGCCGCTTTAGCCACATCGCTACCGGAATACGTCACATCCACGTCCGTTGAAAAGATACCTGTGTCAATGGTCACCGGCATTTCGCCTGCAGCGACGAGCGCCCGCTCCAGAGTTTTTAATGGCTTGGCTTTCGTGTCATAGGTACCGACAACAATTATATTGGTCACAAACTAGCCTCGCAGAGCAATTTCTTTAAACCCGCGAACCGTATCTTCGATCGCAGTCTCAACTGGTAGGCGTTCCATGGTCGAAGCACCTATGAATCCTTGTGCGCCAGTAGCATGCATTACTGCAACCATGTCTTGCGGCGTTTCAAGTGGACCGCCGTGGATCAAAACTAGCACGTTAGGATTGATAACCCTGGCCCGAGAGATCATCCCGTTAGTCAAATCGATGCATCTTGCCAGATCTTTAGACTCACCCTGAGAAGCCCCAATTGATCCACCAGTAGTAAGCCCCATATGCGCCACCAAAACGTCAACGCCCGCTGAGACAAAGCCGTCAACGGAGTCCAAGTCATAGCAATAAGCGAGCGAGAAAATATTCTGAGTGCGAGCCTTTTGGATCAGCTCAACCTCTTTGTCCAACCCAAACCCCGTTTCCTCCAGCGAAGATCTAAATGCTCCGTCAATATACCCATGGGACGGGAAATTTATAATCCCAGAGAAACCCATCGGTGGCAGTCTCTTTAGGAAACGATCAATTACCCGCGTGGGATCAGAGCCATAGACTCCTGCGATCACTGGAGTCTCCTTAACCACGGGCAGTATGTCTCGTTCACCCATCTCGACAACTATGGCATTGGCGTCGCCTATCGGCAAAAGCCCGGCATTGGAACCGAAGCCGTTCATACGGTAGCGTCCAGAATTGTAGATAAGGATCAGATCAGCGCCACCACGCTCCGCAAATTTTGCGGAAATACCTGTGCCAGCACCCGCGCCTACAATTGGTAGACCCCGATCTAGAGTCAATTGAAGGCGTGCTAGAACCTGATCTCGTGAATTCATTTTGCATCCTCCCAGATATTCGGCTCAGTCGACCATAATCATGCCACCATTAACGTGTATAGTTTGGCCAGTGATATAGGCAGAAGCATCTGAAGCCAGAAAGATTGCAGTTCCAACAAGATCCTCTGCTACAGTCATCCGCCCTAGTGGGATATACTGTTCGTATTCCATCAGGAAATCGCGGTGGTGTGCATGCATCGGAGTGTCTACACCTCCAGGAGCGATGGCATTTACTCGTACAAAATGCTCTGCCATGTTCTGCGCGGCGCCACGGCTATAAGCCTGCAGCGCTGCCTTGGCCGCACAATAGTCCAGACCGCCTCCCGATTGGTTGAAAACAGACGCGCGCGAGGACCAAGAGGAACCGGTGTTTATCACAGAGCCAGATTTCTGGCTCTCCATTACCGGCAGGACTGCACGCATAATGCGCATGGGTGCCTTTAGGTTTATTCGGATCATCTGGTCGAATTCTTCGTCCGTAATAGTACGCGGATCAGTATAGGACATGATGCCTGCATTATTCATAAGGCAGTCGATACGCCCCCCCAGTTCCATACAAGCTTTAACGATCTTTTCCGGAGCATCCTCTGCCGACACATCGACACTTACCGCGGCGCTTTCGGCACCGATCCCGTCGAGCAGTTCCTTTGTATCGGCCAACATTTCCTTGTTCAAATCGACGACGACTACTTTGGCCGCCGCATTGGCAAAACCTTCTGCCAGCGTGCGTCCTATGCCCTGACCGGCTCCGGTAATAGCCACTACCCGGCCGGAGACGTCAAAAAGGTTACATTTTATATTCGGAATTGGAAGTCTAGACATGGATTTTTCTCCCTAATGTGTTTTTTGTTAACCTCGCGACTGTGCAAGTGTATACGACATTAGTAGTGCCACAACTAGCAAACAGCCTTGCACAAAACTTTGCGCGTAATATGGAAAGTTGAACATGGTTAGGCCGTTAATCAAAACGGCAACGAATATTGCTCCAACGAGCGTGCCAAAAGCATTGGGTTTATTGGCGCCCAGAACCGCATAGCCCACAAGCGCTGCTGAGACCGCTTGAAGTAGGAAAGGATCACCAACATTGACGTCACCACGGTTTGAGCGTGCCGCCAACATCAACCCGGCGACAGAAGCTAGACCGCCCGAAATGAGATACGCTATGATGCGATAGCGGGCAACACGGATGCCCGCCGCCGCCGCCGCTATAGGGTTTCCTCCCACAGCATAAAAAGCACGTCCCCAACGAGTGTAGTTCAATAGCACATGAACAAGAATGAATACGGATCCCGCCACGACAACCGAGGCTGGGATCGAAATGACGCTTCCAGATCCGAGCCACTTGAATATTGGGGCGAACTCACCAGTCGTTCTCTCACCATTGAAAGTCATCCCCTTCGCGACAGACTGTCCACCCACCCCCATAAGGGTTAGGCCGTTTATCAAAAAAAGAGACGAGAGAGTCGCAACCAAATCGGGAATGCGAGCATAGACGATCAGAAAGCTATTAAGAAGACCTACTGCTACACCTGCCAACATTCCGATTAGTATTGCCGAGAATCCGCCAAAGTTACCTATCACCATAGCTCCAGCTGCAGCCATGATTGACAAGCTCATAGCTGCCCCGACTGACAGATCGAACCCACCGACGGTCATTGACACGGTGCAACCCAGACCAACCACCGCCACTACGGATGCCGCCTGCAAGATAAACATCGAGTTGATGAATGTGCCAAAGAACGGTTGTGCAATGCTGAAATAGACGATCATCCCGACCAGAACAGCCAAAAGTCCGTAGCGGTAGACAAAATGTTTAATAATGCCCACTGAATTGAGCCGGTTTGTCGTTTCTTTGCTCAGTGGTTGATCAGTTTTTTCAATCATATCCTAGTAGTTCTCCTTTTTGGGGTTTGGCGAGGCTACTGCTGCGGCCCATAATGGCCGCAAGCTTCTCAGCATTGAGGTTGGACGAAATATCTTCATGAACGATCTCGCCTTCCAACATGATTATGATCCGGTCCGCGACCTCGATAACTTCCTCTGGGTCAGAGCTACACAGAAGAACCGGAACTTTCTCGGAATATTCGCGCAAAGATCTGCTGATTAAGCTACGCGCGCCAATATCAATCCCGCGAAAAGGTTCGTCTAATACCAGAAGCTTCCAATCTCGGCTTAGCCAACGCCCAACCAATAGCTTTTGCTGATTGCCTCCTGACAGTTCTCCAATACGGTCATCAGGGCCGGAGCAAACCACCCGGAAATTCTGTATCACATCCGCTGCAAAGGCAATTTCACGCCTGCGCCGCATGAACCCATTGTTGCTGAACTGGCTAAGTAAGCTAATCGAGCAATGTTTCCATAGATTCTCATCAGGAAAAATTGACTGCAAAGCGCGTTGTTCTGGTACCAAAACGACACCTGCAGCCATGGCTGCTGCTATATCCTTTGGCGCATAGTCGGCACCAGCCAACTGCATATCGCCCACGGTGGCCGTGCGATGTCCGCAAATCTGTTCGAGCAATTCCGTTTTCCCGGCACCTATCAGACCAGTCAAGCCTAGGACCTCACCCCGACGCACGTTAAAGCTGATCGGCGAGGATTCCGGCAGGGCCGTCAAACCGCTAAAAGTAGCGACGGTTTCGTACCCTTTCCGCGTTTTATTTTCGGTGGCCAGAACCAATTCCCCTAATATTGAGCTCGCGATGGCTTTAGTATCCATCGGGGCAGTGTGTTCTGATACTATCTTCCCATCCCGTAGTACCACGGCGCGGTCACAAAGTCGCTCTATCTCACTTAGACGGTGAGATATATATAGGATCGCTATCCCTCGCCGTTTGAAATCCGCTATGGCATCAAAAAGTTTCTCTGCCTCTCGCTCGGACAGCGTTGAGGTTGGTTCATCTAGAATTAGGAGTTTGGGGTTCTTTGCCAATTCACGGGCGATAGCGACTTCTTGCCGACGGCTTGGTGGTAGATCCTCGACTACAGCGGTCAACGGTAGATCAAGTTCCAAACGCTGCTGAACGACGTGGGCACGTCGCATGATAGCACGATTACCAAGAAAGACCGTCCCACCCGGCTTTGCAATTTCATCCAGCATAAGATTCTCAGCCACGGTCATACCAAAAACCACACCGTCGTCGATATTCTGGTGAACAGTGGCAATGCCTGCATTGCGGGCATCATCCGGATGAAAAAAAACACGCTCTTTTCCGGTGACTACGATCCGACCAGAGGTAGGCTGATGTATCCCTGCAAGTATCTTTATTAGAGTGGACTTGCCAGCGCCGTTTGCACCAAGCAGTCCGACTGTTTCACCCGCAGCAACCGAAAAGGATACGCCGCGCAAAGCTTCTGTTGCGCCAAAATTCTTGGTAATCCTATCGAATGACACAAGCGAAGAAACGCCGAGAACACTCGGCGCAGCTTGCACGCCGAGGTTTTCTTCGTTGTCAGTTGATCTCACTGATTCACTTCATCCAGGGTGCAACTGCCAGACCTGGGGTGGCGAGTCCTGGAAATGCCTTGCCCAGTTGTTCGACATTTTGAACGCCCTTCTCGATAAGGTCATCGCGAGTAATTACCAGGGGTGGAATCTCAAGATTATTGCCATCATAGGCGCCAGTCGCTTCACCTGCTGCAACACGCAGAGATATAACGCCAAAATTGGTCATATCAGTGGTCGCGGTCGCAACCCAAGGGCTATTATCGGCTATCATCACAGAAATGTCGGCGGTGGAAATGTCCATTCCATAAGCCTTCACCCGATCTTCAAGTCCAAGCTCTTGGATGGCAAGTGTCGCACCCTTTGTAAATTCATCATAAGGCGCAACTATGGCAACTGTCTTGGGGTTCGCTTGCAAAGCTGCAATTGCTTGGTTGGCTGTTTCCGAAGCGGTGTTAGCGTTAACAACACCGATCTGTGCGACTTCGTTAATCCCAGGGTTTGAGTCCTTCCACTTTCTCCATACTTCATCACGCAGATCAAGTGGACGATACCCTGCGACATATACATAGATCATATCGCCTGAAACAGTACCGCCCATGTCCTTTTGCATCTGTTGCATGATGCCTTCCATCATAAGCCCCTCAGATTGGTTTACCAAGGTGACTTCGTCAGAAGCGTCAACGGATGCATTAGACGCTACAACCGGGATACCAGCAGACGCCGCAGCACTCAGGCCTGCTTCAAGACTATCCCCAAAACCCCAGCCGATTACAATCGCATCCGGTCCGGAGGCGACAGCCTGCTGCAAATGTAGAGCTTGTTTGGCGTTGTCTCCATCAGCATTGTAGATTGTTAGTTCGACGCCAAGTCTCTCTGCCTCTTCCTGCACCCCAGCGATCCAAGCCTGATAAACATCTCCGACATTGAGTTGGCGAACAATTGCTATATTGAAACCACCATCCGAGACATCAGCCGGAACTTTAGTAGGTGCATCAGATTTCACGGAAAGTGGCATCATCTCCGCCCAAGATGTAGTCGCCAATACAAGCCCGATGACAGTTAGCTTTGTGGTTTGCATAATTTTGGAAATTAAAAACATTATTCTCCTCCTATATTGATGTGAAAGTTCTGCTCCTTGTTGCTCAATATTTAATGATAATTATCTTTCCCGCATCGCAAAAAAAAAGCGAAAAAAAAATTATAAAAAGTGACGAGACATAATCGTACTATAATCCCCACATTCATGTCAATTCATCTTTAGCCAGAAGGTTTCACAAGGTTTATAAAAAAGTTGATGCGAGTTTTTTTGTATCCGCTATAATACATTAAGATTTTTTACTTTGACACTTGTATGAAGCTAACCAGACATAATTTGAAGATTAAGCAAAATTTGGGGGATATAATGTGAGTACACAGCACCCACTATTTTTGAGATTTTTAGAAGCTCTTCGAGAAGGGATTTCAGACAAATCAAGCGATTTTCACAACTTTGCTTTTTCTAATTTGACTGATGGAAGAGTGGCAAGTAGACATTTAGTCATACGTGATTTCATAGAAAAAAATTGTAGTATAATTTTTTTTTCTGACCTTAGGAGCCCTAAAATACATTCCATATTGGAAGAAAAATCTACCACCTGTGTTTTCTATAGTAAGGAAGCTGAACTTCAAATTAGGGCGCTGACCTTTTCACAAATAATAAAGGATGATTCCTTAGTAGATGGTTATTGGGAAAGTGTCCCCATTTTTTCTAGGAAGGCATATCTAACGCTTGAACCTCCTTCTTCAATATCAGATGAGAGGACTGACGGTTTGCCAGAGGAATATGAAAGGCATGCTAATTCTTTGAGTTACACGAGTAAGGCTAGGAAAAATTTCTGTGTAGTAGAAAATGTTATTAGGGAATTAGATTTACTTTCATTGAGTTCCAAGGGACACAGTAGGGCGAAATTTACTGTTCAACAAGGCTCAGTACAGATGGATTGGTTGGTCCCATAAATATTCAGTGTGGTGATTCCGAAATTGGTTGTACACAAATAGGCTTATTGAATTTTGGTGAATTTACAAACAACCCAACCCTACGGCAGTAAATATTATTATAGTAATGTTCAGGTTTAATATTACTCTGTTTCACCCATGCAGTGCGCCCTGATTTGTTCAGTAAAACAGGTTGTCGATGGTGGATATTAGCAATTTCAGGAGAAGCTGCTTTTGTTATAATGGCACAGCCTGTCTCGTTACAAATACCTGCCATGTATAGAATCTTTCCACCGTTATGAAAATAAAATGGTCGTTTTTCGGAAGTATTGGATTTTTTCCATTCATACCAACCATCGGTTACGACTAAGCAGGGTAGAGTATTTGCAAAGGCAGGTTTTTCATCAAGGGTTTCTATTCGTGCATTAATTAAATTCAGGGGTTTCTTTGCCCAAATAGGAGATAACCCCCAAAGAACGATCTTAGGTTTTGGTTCTAAAATTAGTATTGAATGGGAAGGGGCCACATTAAAACTGGCTTCAATATCAACCCCAATTTTTTCTTTAACAGCCTTTTTATTAGTTAAAGTGAATCTCCCACACATTATTTAGGTATCCCTTAGTCGTTTATCATAATCAATGAAACCTAGGAACATAGCCACCGTAAGTGCACCAAGATATGAAGTGACATTCGTTCCAACATCTAGTTTTGGATTTACTTCCACAAAATCAAATCCCACAATATTCATTTTATTTGAGAGGCTTTTGAGAGCTTGCTTTAGCTCGTCGAATTGGAAACCATTTGGTTCTGCTGAAACGCAGCCAGGCACCAATGCCATATCGTAGGCATCTATATCAATAGTTACATAGCAGTCCTCACCTTTAGGTAAGTGCCCCCATATATTTTCTGGGCCTAATTCTCTTATTTTTGGCATGGTGATGATCCTACTACCATTTTTCTGGGCATCTATTACATCCGACCTATTATCTCTCATGCTACGAATTCCCACTTGATTGAGTGATTTAACATGACTGAGCTTGTGTAATAATCTGAAGGAAGTGCCATTAGTATAAGTCATACCTTCTGACACTTTGTTGTAATCCATATGAGCGTCTAGCTGTACGACATGAATGGGGTCTTTAAATGCACGGACAATTGGGAAAGTGATAGTATGATCTCCTCCTAATATTATAGGCATGACTTTCTGTGATAAGACCTTCTCAATTACGGAAGAAAGCTTTTCCATGGTGACATCACCACGGCTGGGAGTGACATCAATGTCTCCAAGGTCAACAATTCGATTGTTGGAAATTGCATCATGTAAGTATTCTGTATCGCTCTCAATATCATATAGAACTCCCCCACCAAACCGAAGAGAGTGTTCTCGCACAGATCTAGCACAAAACCTAGACCCACCCACGAAAGGAGAACCTTCATCATAAGGCACTCCAATGACTGCGTAATCAGCATCCAGGATTTCCAAATCAGAACATATTTTTGACCTTAAAAACGTGGGGATACCTGAATAACCTCTATTCCCATTTAGGCCTGAAATTAGTCTTTCTTCTGTCATTCTTACCTCCTTTAGCCTCTGTTTGAAATTTCGCTCAAAACTTTTATCCAAAATTCTTTTGTTTGTGCCCCCTGAATAACAAAATCATCATTTATCAAATACGTTGGAACGCCACTAACTCCAGCTTGCCTATATTTTTTTTCAATATTGAGTATAGTTTCTTTGTCTTCTTCACTTTCTAATAACTTCTGAGTTATGTTTCCCGACAATCCAGACATTTCACCTAGGCTGATTAATGTTTCTTTGCTCCCAATATCAGCGCCATTCAAGAAATATCCTTTAAACAAATTTTCCACCATATTCGTTTGGCAGCCCTCAATTCCTGCCCAATGGATTAATCTTTGAGCATCCAGAGTATTGGGAGTAGTTTTAATTTTAGTGAAATCAGAATCTATTTTATCAATATTAAACCGTTCTAATATGGGTGCATAGGCTTTTATAGCATGATCAGAGTTTCCAAATTTATTGACCAAATATACGTTTCTTTTCATACCCTCTTTGGGCATTTCGGGATTGAGTTGAAAAGGCATCCATACGATATTCAAAATCTCTAGTGGAAATTTATCTATCGCTTTATCTAGTGCTTTTTTGCCTATATAGCACCAAGGACAAATGGGATCTGATAAAATCTTAAGTTGAATCATTTTTGGGTTGCCCTAGATAAAGTAGTTTTGGTAGGGTATAGGCTTCCTTGTCGTATCATTTTTCTTTTAACTATCCACCTGCACTTACACAGTGAGATGCATATGCAGATTGTTCTGACTCGATACCAAGAATAACTTATATTCTTAACTCTGATACATCTTTTATTAAATTCCCCTGATCATCAAACATGCCAGTAAGATCTATCTGTTTGCCTGTCTTTACAGATTTCTCAGCAGCCATCCCGATAATTACTGCCCTGATTCCATCTTCTAGACTAACATCGGGCTCTAAGTCATTTTTTATCATTGATAGAAAACCAAGATGCTCAAACCATGTTGAGCCAGAATGCCCACCAATTTTCAAAATGTCTTCTTGGACTTTGATTATCCGTGTTTCTGGCTTTTGAGTATTTCTCATATTTATAGTCAACTCGCCATGAGTTGGATTATCTTTTGAAGTTTCAGCCCACATAGCCGGTACTCGAGCATCTATGCGCCCCTTACTTCCGGTTATGGATAACTCTTCTTGGTATGTTGCTCCCTCAGCAAACATACAAAGATCTAACATAGCTCTCTTACCATTTTCAAAATCGACAATAACAAAGGCATTATCAATTATATCGGGTTTCCCATCTTCATAATACTCGTCAAGATGGTTAACGTTCTTGCCACCAGAGGCAAAAACTTTTTTTGGGTTACTTTGAAAAAATAAATGCATCAAATCGAAAAAGTGGCAGCATTTCTCTACCAAAGTACCTCCAGAATTCTTATTAAATCGATTCCAATTCCCAACCTTTTTCAGAAAAGGATTTCGGTGCTCTCTAACAGTCATCATGCAGGGAATCCCAATGGTACCTTTTTTACCTTCCTTTAGAAGTTCTGAAATTGGAGCCATATAACGATATTCCATGCCAACCCAAATCTTACCGCCCCAGTCCTTTGCCATCTTCTTTATCTTAAATACATCGGAAGGTTTGGTAACAACAGGTTTCTCCAAGAGAATATTCTTTATCTTTGATTTGAATAGAAATCTTAGAATGTCAAAGTGAGTATGATTTGGGGTACAGACTATGACTGCATCAATGCCATCTTTGAAATTTAAAGATTCAAGAGAATTAAATTCCACATTGGGTATGTGTTCCTGGCACATGGATCTTTGGGCTTTATCAGGTTCTATGATTGTATCGATCGTGGCATTATTCATCTTATTCACGTAACGGATATGCTCTAATCCCATCATACCACCACCAATGAGCGCATAAGAAATTTTTTTCATAGAAAACCTTTCCAGGAATATTAGTGATTACTTTTCTTCTATTTTTAACCGCATAAACTTAAGATGAAATATATTTCTTTAATAGTTAGGTTTCATATCATTATCAGCGGCTATTCAATTCATGCAAAAGCACTCTCGGACGATCCAGTTAGTTTAAGTTAAGCTTCTCACTATTCCTTTTTCTGCAGGGGCAACTTATGAAGGATATTAGCCCAACGTTTTTTCTTTAGATAATGAATGACCTTGTTAATTTAGCGCATAATAGAGTTACTAGGGATGGTTTTAATTTAGGAATTTTTTATTAAATTTGATACTTTCACGGTGTATTATATTAAGTGTATTTCTTAAAGAGATTTTCTCGTTCTTCGTCAGTGATTATCTTACTAGAGCTAAGTTTTTTTCCTAAATTCACGCCTATTTGAACTGCGGGACGTTCCTTTATTCTTTGTCGCCATAATCTAATTCTTGGAAAATTATCTAATGAGATGCCTAGAGATCTATTTGCTAGAACCCAAGGCCAACAGATCATATCAGCAATTGAGTAGGTATCTTCAACGAGATATCTTCTCGAATTTAATCCTTTTTCCAATACATGGAGACATCTAATATATTCACTCTTATATCGCTGATAAGAGTATTGATTTTTCTCTGAATTTGAAGTGTAATTCTTGAAATGACTAAGTTGTCCTGCCATGGGTCCTTGATTGGCTGCTTGCCAAAATAACCATTCCATCACTTCTTTTTTTCCAGTTACTGTCTTCGGATAAAAGTTTTGAAATTTTTCTGCTAAATGAAGCATTATTGCGCCACTTTCAAAAACAGTCACATTACTTCCATTATCATTTTTATACTTAATAGCTGGTATTCTATTGTTCAGGCTTATACTTTCAAAATCTAGTTTAAACTGATCACCTTTCCCAATATTTACAAAGATGGTCTCGTAAGGGATCGCCAGTTCCTCCAAAAGAATGCTGACTTTTCTGCCGTTTGGCGTCGGCCAGTAATAAAGTTTCATATCTAAGGTCATTATGGGTCAGACGGAATGTTTCGTTTCTTTATAATAACTTACTGACACCATACTAAGGAATAAGCAATAGTTTGGGTTATCATGCTCGAATTTTAAAATAATATCTTAGCAAATAACTAAGAATTGACAAAACCTGACCGTTTTACTATGAATAGAATCATTCCTGACTATTTATGTAAGAAATCAATCGTATTGTAAGAAAATTTTATAGTAGGTAGTGATGATTAATTCAGACAGGCAAAGTGGAATATCGCTAGATGCAATTAGTGAGACTAAACCAAAACAAAAAAATGAGCATGCATCAATTTCAGTGAACAAGTTTGATGCACTGGATCTAATAGGTAATTCAAACCGGGCAGTTATTAGCCTAGGGTCTCAAGAATATATCTTGAGATTAACAAAGCAACATAAACTTATTCTTACAAAGTAAAATCAAGAAAAATGGCTGGCTCAGCATACTGCAAGCCATTCATATTTAATAAAATAGGAGTAAATTAAATTATGAAAAGCAAAGCAAAGATAGCGGTCGCATCTGCGATTACAGCATTGTGTTTATCAAGTTACGTTCAGGCAGGGGACGTTTATGGTCCTTTCCCAGTGACTCTCAAAGGCTATTCTGGAAACAAGACAAATTCTGTGTCTTACACAGGTCAAATCGGTAGACAAGTGCTTCATACTAGTCTTAAGAAACTGTCATCACAGGGTAATGGTGGAGCTAATGCTGGTCGCATTAAAGCCGAAATGATGTCATATTTTGGTGGAACTGACAAAAATAAGGCCATACTTGCACCGGTAGATAAAGGTGACTTCAATATTAAACAGGAAACCATGAGAGATATTTCCAACACTAATTTGGCAGGCAAGGCTTCTAAGGGCGTTGTAAATGGATGGCCGGGCCAAATGACTGGAAGAGAAACCTTAGAATTTATGATTGATAAGGCAGCAAGCACAAATAAAGGTTTCGATCCGAGTACAGGATATGATTACATTCAATTAATATCTAAATTTACAATGGGCGCTGTTTTTTATCATCAGGCTTGTGATAATTATTTAGATGAAAAAATGGGTGCAGACAAAAAGCCCAATAATAAGCCTTATAAAGAAGGGAAACACTATACAGGAAAAGAACATTCATGGGATGAAGCCTTTGGATATTTTGGTGCTGTTGCACATACTCTAAAGCTTACGCCAGAACAAAGTTATAACGTAGCTAAAATGAAAGATTTAGCCGCTGCTGATGCAAATGGTGATGGTTTAGTTGACCTGAAGAGTGAAATGACTTTTGCTCATGCTTACTATGCTTCAAGTTTTGATAAAGGTGGTAAAACTAATTATTTGGAAACTATCACAAAAGCATTCATAGATGGCAGACAGATTATAACTGATGCAAAGGGTGAAGCTTTGACCGATGCTGAAAGAGGTAAAATAGTTAACTTAGCAGGTGTTATTTGTTCTAACTGGGAAAAAGTTATAGCTGAAGCTGTATTTAAATATGCCGGTTCCGTCTATAATGACGTTACTAAACTTGAAGAGTTGGTGGCTTCAAATTCTGATACCAAAAAAGCTTTTAGAACTTACGCAAAACATTGGGGTGAGCTTAAAGGTTTTGCGCTGTCACTTCAGACTGGTAAATATAATCTTGGTGAGACAGGAACTAAGTTAAATCGTTTGATGGGCATGGGACCACTATTAATGAATGCTTCACAAGTAACTGGAATTAATTCAAGTGGGGAATTTTTGAAGGATGAAGGATCAGGATGGGGAGAATATAAACTTCACATGCTAAAAGTTCAAAAGCTAATGATTGACGCCTTTCAAGTGAAAGCCAGAAACAAGGATAAATTGTCTGATATGAGCAACCTTGCCGAAAAGCTAGGAGGAAGTAACAGCTCGGAGAACGACTAGATTTAACCCGTAAATAGCATTAAGCTAAAAACTTATGTTTGATGTTGTTACAGATATTTTTGGACACTTTTTAGACCCGCGCAAGCGGGTCTATCTTGGCTATTTATTGGTATCAGTATTGATAGCCATCTTATGGCTTATTTTTTTTAGAGGAAAATCTTTTAGTAATTCTATCAAGTTTTTGTTTGATAAGCAGATTTGGTTCTCTAAATCGTCGAGAGCTGATTTTTTTGTCTTCTTAATTAATAGATGTATTTCGATAATTATTTCCCCAGTACTTATCACCCAGATGGTGATAGCCACAGCAATATTTTACTGGCTTCATGGTGTAAGCTGGCTTCAATCAGGATCTCTTCAACACATCCCTGATTACATAATCGTAATGTCGTTCACCATTTCCATATTTTTATTAGACGATTTTTCAAAGTACTGGGTTCATCGCTGGATGCACAAATGGCCGATACTATGGGCTTTGCATAAAGTACATCATTCAGCAGAGGTATTGACTCCTTTGACGGTATATCGGACGCATCCCTTAGAAGGAATCGTATTCACGATCCGGGGGACATTTACCCAAGGTATTTCCATATCATCTTTCATATTCTTTTTTGGTAATTCGGTTGACCTTTTAACAGTATTAGGAGCTAACGTTTTCTTATTCTTGTTCAATACAGCCGGCTCTAATTTAAGGCATTCTCATATCGGTATTAGATATTGGAGTTGGCTAGAGTATATTTTTATTTCACCGGCTCAACATCAACTCCATCATTCCATTGATATTGCTCACCATGATAAAAATTTTGGTGCGGCATTGGCTGTATGGGATTATATATTCGGATCTCTTCATCATTCTGAAGAAGTAGAAAGTCTTCACCTGGGAATTGAAACAGACGATAAGAATTTTAATAAATTATCAACATTGTATTTGTCTCCAGTATTAGAAATTATTCAAATTATAAGTCGTAGAACAGGTAACATTTTTTCAAAATTAAAATCAATTAAGAGATGAAATATTGCATGTACAATAAGGATTGAGGAGTTAACTGATGAAATTTAAAATAATAAGTATAATTGCAATACTTACAGGCTCATTTGCTGCACAATCAATTTCAGCTAATGAAATTAATATTTATTCACATAGACAACCTTTTCTAATTAACCCTTTTTTGGAAGCTTTCACTGACGAAACGGGGATTGGTACTAATGTAGTTTATTCAACTAAAGGACTCGCACAACGATTACGAGCTGAAGGTAAAAATAGTCCTGCAGACGTGATCCTTACGGTGGATATAGGACGCCTTTATATATATGAAGATATGGGTCTTTTAGCTGAAATAGATTCAGAAATTTTGGATGCTACTATTCCTGAACACTTGAAAAGTGCCAATAATACCTGGTTTGGTTTGTCAAAACGATCTCGTATTATTGCTTCATCGAGAGAAAGAGTTTCTCCTGATGAAATTCTTAGAATTGAAGATTTGGCTGATCCCAAATGGGCGGGAAAAATTTGTAGTAGGCCAGGAAGTCATGTTTATAATCGGGCTTTGATGGCATCTATAATAGCAGCACATGGTCTAAAGAAAGCTGAAATTTGGGCCAAGGGAGTAGTATCTAATCTGGCTAGAAGACCTCAAGGTAATGACAGAGCACAAGTCAAAGCGATCTATGAAGGATTATGTGACATTGCTATTATTAATAACTACTACTTTGGTAAATTGAAATATTCTGAAGATCCAACGCAAAGGGAATGGGCGGCTTCTATGCGGCTGACCTTTCCTAATCAAGGAGTTGAAGATCGGGGGGCACATGTCAATATTTCTGGAGGTGGAGTGGCAAAACATTCCAAGAGAAAATCCAACGCTATTAAGCTTTTGGAGTTTTTATCCAGCCCAAAAGCTCAAAGGCTCTACAGTGAAATAAACTTTGAATATCCAGTTAATAAGGATGTAAAAGCATCTGAAGAGCTTAGAAGTTGGGGTAGTTTTAGAGAAGATAAGGTTTCTATAGAAAAGATTGCCCAATTATCAATTGAAGCTCAGAAGGTTATTGACAAAGTTGGTTGGTGAATAAATCATGAGGCTGGTAAAATTTAATCCGATTGTTTTTCTTGTTTCAGGTACAGTCTTATTTACTGTGTTGGTAAGCTCACCGATCTTCGCACTATTTATGATGAGCTTTAAAAGTAGTGGTGGGGTTTGGCAACATCTGATCGATACCGTACTTCTTAAATACATAAGTAACACAATCCTATTGATGTTAGGGGTCGCATTGGTTTCATTTGTCATTGCCATCGTACCAGCTTGGTTAGTTTCAAATTACTATTTTCCTCTAAGTAAAATCTTGGATTGGGCTTTAATACTCCCAGCGGCTTGTCCGGCCTATTTGGTGGCATACGCCTATACAGATGTTTTGGAGTATGCTGGAGTGGTTCAAAAAGCAATCAGGCACTTTTTTGATTTCAATTCACCTGGTGAATACTATTTTCCAGAAATCAGATCCATTTGGGGCGCAGTATTTGTGATGTCCTTAGTTTTATATCCATATATTTATGTACTGGCTCGCACTGCTTTTAGGACTGCTCCAGCGAGTCTCTACGAAACTGCTGTTTTATATAAAAAATCAGTTTTCATAAATGTGGGATTACCTCTTGCTAGACCTGCTATTTTTGCTGGGGTGGCTTTGGTCTGCATGGAGGTTGTCTCAGATTTTGGAACCGTAGAGTACTTTTCTTTAGAAACTTTAACTTTAGGTATTTTTAATGTTTGGATAGGCATGAACAGTATAACCTCTGCGGCTCAGTTGTCAGTCGTAACATTTATCTTCATAATAACGTTATTATTAGTTGAAATAAGATCTAGATCAGCTAGTAAATATTATGACACTAGTCGAGGACAATCACATACATTGGCAAAGAAGCTTAATGGTAAAGTAATTTTTTTTGCTATCCTAATCTGTTTTCTTCCTCCATTTTTGGGGTTTTTCATACCTGTCAGCATTTTATTATCAAATAGTCTGCATGCTTTTCAATATGAGCCATTTGTAAATTTTCTTGTTCCTTTTTTGAATACCATTGTTGTGTCAGCAACTTGTGCAATTCTTGTTGTTTTCTTTTCATTTCTTGCAGTTTCTTGTAGTAAAGAAACTCGGCTTAATTGGGTCAGCTGGTTGGTAAGTTTGTCGGCTACGGGTTATGCTTTTCCTGGTACTATGCTTGCGATAGGAGTCGTATTATCTGTTGGCCAAGCGGATAGGATAATAATCTATCTAAATAGTTTCATGCATATTATCCCTGAAGGGTTTTACTTGGGCGGAACATTTGCGGTATTACTTTTTGCTTATATAGTGCGTTTTCAAGCTATAGGTTTTGGCGCGGTATCTTCCGGAATTCAAAAGATCGCCCCCAATCTGCTTTCGGTCAGCCGATGCTTGGGCAAATCATATATGGGGACCAGTAAAAACGTAACTCTACCCTTGTTACGACCATATCTTTTGGCCGGTGGATTGTTAGTTTTTGTTGACACTATGAAGGAACTTCCTATGACTTTACTTTTAAGGCCATTTAATTTTGAAACTTTGGCTACACAAGCCTATCAGTATGCTCATAGTGAATTAATGGCTGAAGCATCAATTCCAGCACTATTAATAATAGCGTCTGGTCTGATTCCAGTAATTTTTTTGAATAATTTTCTTAGAAAAATTCGAAATTAGGTATTAACCTCTTTTATGTAGGATCTCTTCTTAAACTTTGACACATACAGTGGACTCCACCACCACCGCGAGTAATCATAGATATTTCTGGATCATAAATTACAAACCCTTCAGCTTTAAGTTTAGATTTCAAGGTTCGTGATGCTTTTGGTAGTAATACTCTATCATTACCAAGTGCTACAACATTACAGCCTAGTTCAATTGTTTCTTGAAACGGGACAGGAATAATTTTGATATTTTTACTCTTCAACCAGTTGACAACTTTTGGATCGGTTGAATCTAGACATACTGCTGCCAGTTTTTCAGCTAACATTACTACCATTAAATCTATGTGGACATAAAATGGATCGATGTCCGTCACAAATACTTCCCAACCTTCTTTTTCAAACCAACCTCTGATTTGATTAGCCGCATTCAAGTGGGACCTACCTTCTTCACCTTCCCAACCAATGAGTACGCATCCGGGTTCAATGACATTGAAATCTCCCCCTTCAAAACTGCCCGCAGTTACAAAATCGTATATTGGTATTTCCAGCTCCTTATAGGTCTCAATAGCTCTATAATTTTCTCCCTTTCGCCACCATTGAGCCATATTTGTTATAATTGCTCCATATGGGGTCATGATTGAGCTGTCTCTAGCAAAGATTTGGTAAGGGAGTTCAGGGTCTGGACTATGGGTATGTACAACTACATCAGCAGAAGAATAAGCAGATACCATTTCTCTATATTGCTTCTTTGCTATATTTAGATCATATTTTTCTTCCCTTCTCAGAGATTTCTTCGAAACAGAACTGGTTTTCAGCCACTTATAATTTTCTACTGGTCCTAAGAGCACGTTTCGTAAAACCCCGTACTCTGTTTCAGCACCCCAATAATTTAATTTTGGGGTACCACCTGTGTCGTTTCGTGTTTTTAGGGTGAAAGCTCTCTCTGGCTTAGACATTAGTTGGGATCCTCCTCAATAGTATTTGAGATAAAGTTATACATTTACTTAACCTTTCTCGGGGGTGGTCTTCTTAAAAAGATTCAAATATGCATCTGGACTCTTAAAAGGGTTTTGATACAGTTTGTCGTGACTTTCTACACCAACATCGATAACACAATCCGTTTGTGGTCGCGCAACGCACAATAGTATGTAGCCGTCCTTAGATTGTCTTTTATTGATAGCTGTCCCATTTGGTTGTTTGACCTTGCCATTAATTAACTTGGCAGCACAAGTGATGCAACCTCCATATCGGCACCCTATGGGAAGAAGATGGCCAGCTTTTTCAACCACGTCTATAATGGCCTCAGTTTCACCAACAATGAACTCTAAGTTACTCCTATTTCTGAAGGTCACTCTATACCTTTTCATAGATCAACTAAGCCAGTTTAGTTGATTTAATTCTTATTAACTAAGTCCAAATATCAGAAGAACAGTCACCGCCAGGATAACGGGTTTCATGGGCTCTCGATGGACCATCTGGTTCTTTACCAAAATCGACAAGAAATTTTTCATTAATCTTCATTCCACCTTTGTCGATATCACAATCCACAATTACCATCGCTCCTCCTTCATCTTTCATACCTGGATAAAATTGATTATCCCAGGTGGAGAAAAGTGACGTAGTCACATAAAGACGTTTCCCGTCCAGGGAGAGTTGAATCATCTGAGGTCCACCTTCGATCTTCTTCCCATTGATTTCGGGCGCTTTCCCGAGCATTCCACCTATCCAGGCTTGTCCTGTAAGTTTGGGATTGCTGGGCTCAGTTATGTCATATTGACGAACATCACCGTGTAACCAATTAGCAAAATATAGGAACTTATCGTCCATTGAAACAAGAATATCGGTTATTAGACCTGGGAGAGGGACAGGGAAAAAATCCACCTCTATTGAAGCTACATCAATCACCTTTTTTATCTCTGGGTCACCGCGGTCTTTATGATAATGGAAAATATTTGATGATAGAGTCGCACCTACAAAGCCATGGGTTGAATCTGGGTTGTGCAGCATCCGTGTTTCCAAAGGAATCAAACCTTCCTCGCCAAGATCAAATGTTTTCTTAACTTCCCTTTTGTCCAAATCCCAGAAATGCACCTTGCTTCCATATTTTCCCTTTCCCACATCATCTAATTCAAATCCAGGAAGAAAGGTGTTTGGTGCCGCCCATTCCGTGGATACCATCATATTTTGTCTAGGTTGGTACCAAAAATCATAACTATAATCGATATCCATATCTTTTAGAGGTTTCGTCCACCTTCCGACTATTTCAAAATCTTGGTTTAAGTGCAGATATCCTCCCGGAGAACCACCTTGTGCATCTCCTAACATGGAGACAATGATATCCTTACCCATGCAATGCACTGTGTGAGGTGCAGAAAGGTCAGTTTTTTTCTTAACTTCTTCACCGTCCACTACTTTAAACAAAGATGGTGCTTTTGGATCAGTTTTTGTATCGATAATGTAAAAATTTGAAGTTCTTACCCCTGGAAGGATCAGGTATTTTCTCTCCTTTGTAGAGTCACAATGACAAGATGAGCAGGCATTCCAGCCTGAATGATGAAGTTCATCACCAATATTAGGCATAGACAAACGATGAATCACTTGCCCGTAAGTTGGGCTAGCCTCGTCAGAATCTATTGTTGCAAGGTAATCAGGCTTTTCAATTCCTGTCCCGGTATATATGCAAACAGTATATACTACCTTTTCTGACGGTGCTTTGACGGCATCTGCAGGTGAAGCAAAACCTGGTCCTGTGGTTTGATCTAACATCATTTTCTCCAATTTTTCCTGAATCTACATTATCTAACTACCATAATATAAATTATAATTCTTCAAGCATTCAAGTAAATAATTATTATATTCTCATATTCATTTGGCGATATATATAAAAAATTCTAACATTATGAATGCTTGACTTGTTCTGGTCATGATTTAAGAATTACACGGTATTTTATTAGATTTTGTGGAGAAGAATTATGAAAAGTCGGGCTGCGTTGGCGGTACAAGCCGGAAAGCCACTCGAAATAACAGATGTCAATCTCGAGGGTCCTAAAGAAGGGGAAGTTTTAGTTGAAATAATGGCAACAGGGGTTTGTCATACTGATGAATTCACTTTATCAGGGGCTGATCCGGAGGGTATTTTCCCTGCTATACTAGGACATGAGGGAGCTGGAATTGTTAGAGAAACTGGGCCAGGGGTCACTTCTTTAAAGAAAGGTGATCATGTGATACCTCTATATACTCCAGAATGCCGGGAATGTGATTACTGCCTTCATCCCAGAACTAATCTGTGTCAGGCGATTAGAGAAACCCAGGGGCAAGGTTTGATGCCCGATGGGACAAGTAGATTCACATCGTTGGATGGAGAGAATGTATTCCATTATATGGGAACCTCTACTTTTTCAAACTTTACTGTAATGCCCGAAATAGCAGCTGCAAAGATTAGGAGCGACGCGCCTTTTGATAAGGTTTGTTACATAGGTTGTGGTGTGACTACTGGTATTGGAGCTGTAATTAATACTGCCAAAGTAGAGCAAGGTAGCCGTGCAATAGTATTTGGTTTAGGCGGAATTGGCCTTAATGTCATCCAAGGACTAAGGTTGGCAGGCTGCGATCAGATTGTAGGTGTTGATTTGAATCCATCAAAAGTAGAAATGGCTACAAAATTTGGAATGACGGACTTTGTGAATCCTCAGGAAGTTAAAGAAGATATGGTTCCCTTTCTAGTGAATCTAACAAGAGGTGGTGCTGATTATACATTTGATGCCACAGGAAATGTGGATGTAATGAGGACGGCTTTGGAAAGTGCACACAAAGGCTGGGGGCAGAGTATAATTATTGGTGTAGCACCAGCAGGAGCAGAAATTTCTACCCGACCGTTTCAGTTAGTAACTGGTAGAAGTTGGCGTGGAACTGCTTTTGGAGGAGCAAGAGGCAGAACTGATGTTCCTAAGATAGTTGATTGGTACATGGATGGTAAAATACAAATAGATCCAATGATTACACATAAGATGCCGCTAGATAAAATTAATGATGCATTTGATCTGATGCACAGAGGAGAAAGCATACGCTCTGTCATTGAATTTTAATGACCAAATAAGGTGTAGCATTGAATTTCATAAAGAATATTACTGTACAGTTGAAAAGTAGTGAGTAGGAAAAGGTTATGGTGGAAATGAAAACGATTTCAGAAAGTAAATGCTTTGAAGGTACACAATGGGTGCTTTCACATCAGTCTAAGTATTGTGCTTGTGATATGACTTTTGGTATTTATGTTCCAGAAAAAGCAAGTTCTTCTAAGCTCCCTCTGATATGGTACTTGTCTGGTCTTACTTGTACGCACGAAAATGCTATGGTAAAATCTGGAATTCAGCGTTGGGCCTCAGAAAAAGAGGTGGCTGTTGTGTTCCCCGATACATCTCCTAGAGGAGAGGGGGTACCTGATGATCCTAACTTTGATTTAGGCCAGGGTGCTGGTTTCTATATTGACAGTAAAAAGTTTCCATGGGAAAAAAATTTTCAAATGTGGTCTTACATACTGAAAGAACTCCCAGAGTTAATTTTTTCAAACTTTCATTTGGATGAAAAAAAACAGTCAATCATGGGACATTCAATGGGTGGTCTAGGTGCTTTAAATTTGGCATTTAGAAATCCTAAAATCTTCAAGGCAGTGTCGGCCTTTGCCCCAATTTCAAATCCGACCTCGGGAATTTGGGGTAGGAAACAATTTGAATCTTATTTGGGAATTGAAAGTGAACTTTGGGAGGAATATGATCCTTCAATAATATTAGAAAAAAGAGGGTACTCTGGTAGTATATTAATTGACCAGGGTACGAAAGACGATTTTTTAGACAAATTGATGCCGGAATCTTTGGAAAAGCAAGTTAATGCTAGGGAACAGGGGAATTCATTTAGATTTCAGGAAGGTTATGATCATAGTTACTTTTTTGTTTCCACTTTTATAAAAGATCATGTATTTTGGCATGAAAAGATTTTAAACAAATAAAAAGATAAAAACAATTTTGAGGCAGTTACAGGAGAAATAAAATGAAGAAATTTATCGCAGAAATTTTGGGCACGTTTAGCTTATTGTTTTTTGGATGCTCTGCAATCATTTTTATGGGAGAGCAAATTGGTTTTGTGGGCATTTCCTTTGCTTTTGGGTTTGCTTTGTTAGGGGTTATTTATGGCTTAGGACCGATTTCAGGAGCACATCTTAATCCAGCTGTAAGCTTAGCTGCCTATATGAATGGCCGCATGGGTGGTGGAGAAATGGTGCAATATTGGATTGCTCAGGTTATAGGAGCTATCCTGGCTTCAGTTCTATTAATAGCTATGTCAGGGGACGTGAACAAGGCAGTTACCGTGGGTAGTTTTGGGGTATTGCCGGCATTCATGTTTGAAATAGTGGGCACTTTTTTTCTTGTAACCGTCGTTTTGGGTGTTACTCAAGACGAAAAATCCTCCGCGTTTGCCGGGATAGTAATTGGTTCTGTATTGGTTATGATTCATTTGGCGGGGATTAGTCTTTCTGGGGCTGCTGTAAATCCTGTAAGAGCTATAGCCACAAATATTTACGATGCAAATCTTTATGGAGGCCTTTGGGTTTACCTAGTAGGTCCTATGTTGGGAGGAGGTCTGGCTGGTTTTATTCATAAAATTGGATTGACGAGGGCCGGTGATTAGATCTTAGGTTTTGTATTAGATAAAACTGTTTACTTCGCAGACTTCTTAGCTTGTTAAATTAAATCCCTACTGATAAGACCCTTTTGATTAGAGGATTGAAGAAATCTGATCACAGTTCTTATCAGTAGGAAAATATATGGCCGATTTAAAGGTTTCTGAACAAAAAGCTGTTTCAAAGAATTCAACAGAGCGTGAAAAAGGACGAAGTATTTCTTCCCTCTCAAGATTATTTAGCTTCTTTAAACCCTACAAAATTAACCTAGCGTTTGCTGCTTCAATTTTAGTTGTCACAGCAGGAATATCGCTTACTTTTCCAATAGCGATAAGAAGGGTTGTCGACGGGTTTTATGTGGGTAGTTCCCAGCTGTTAGATTATTATTTTTCTGCTGCCGTAGGTTTAGCTAGCCTGTTGGCTATAGGTACGGCTCTAAGGTTTTATCTGGTTACAAGACTTGGGGAAAGAGTGGTAACTGATATTCGGGTAGCTTTATTCAATAAAGTCATTTCAATGAGTCCAGGCTTTTTTGAGCGTTTGTTGACAGGAGAAATTTTGTCTCGCATAACGACAGATACTACCCTCATTCTGTCTGTGGTATCCTCATCCGTTTCTTTAGCCTTACGAAATATTCTTCTTTTGACTGGGGGGTTGATTTTCATGTTTTTGACTTCAGTTAAACTATCACTCCTAGTTTTACTACTGGTTCCAGTGATGATTATTCCCATTCTTGCTATGGGAAGAAGACTAAGGCGGTTAAGCAGAGAAAATCAGAACAGAATTGCTGACAGTTCTGGGATTGCTTCAGAAATGCTACTCGCTGCAAGTACTATTCAAGCATACAATTACACCAAATGGGCAAGGCGTTCTTTTAATAATATTTCTGAGGATTCATTCAAGGTAGCTAAGAAACGTATCCAAGTTAGATCCCTTATGACTGCATTAATTATTTTTGTTGTTTTTGTTGGCATTGTAGTTGTTCTGTGGATTGGAGCAAGAGATGTTAAAGCCGGAATTATTTCTCCAGGATACTTAGTCCAGTTCATAATTTACTCCGGGTTTGTTGCCGGAGCTGTGGCGGCTCTTTCAGAAGTTTTCGGTGAGTTACAGAGAGCGGCAGGCGCTGCCGAGAGAATTACAGAAATTTTAAATAGTGAAGACCCTATACAGGAACCTGAGAATCCAGGAACTCTAAACTTGTTTGCTGAAAGGGCCATTCTTTTTGAACATGTTATTTTTTGTTATCCAACTAGACCTACCGAGATAGTTTTAAACGATTTGAGCTTTAATCTCGAAAGGGGAAAAACTTTAGCTTTGGTCGGGCCATCAGGAGCGGGTAAGTCATCCATATTTTTAGCGCTCTTGCGTTTCTATGAGTTTTCGGATGGCATTATTGAAGTGAATGGAAGGTCGATCAGAGACTTCGGGTTTTCAGATCTACGAGATCAATTTTCTTTAGTACCTCAAGAACCTGCTATTTTTGCCAACTCAGTATTGGAAAATATTAGATTTGGGCGTCCTGAAGCTTCTGATCAAGAAGTAGAAATAGCTGCTAAGAAAGCGGCGGCTCATGATTTTGTTGAACAACTTCCGGAGGGTTATCAAACTTTTGTTGGAGAAAAAGGCGTGTTACTTTCGGTTGGTCAAAAACAAAGGATAGCTATTGCTCGGGCTTTCTTACGTGATGCACCTATTTTGCTACTTGACGAAGCAACTGCTTCTCTGGATGCGGAGAATGAGAACGCAATTCAGCAGGCATTGGAAGAACTTTCACAAAGTAGAACGGTGATTGTCATAGCACACAGATTAGCGACAGCAAAAAGGGCTGACCTCATTTTGGTTCTGGACCAGGGACAAATTGTTTCCAGAGGTACACACGAGGAACTATTGACCCAGGGCGGGTTATACTCCCGGCTTGCAAAACTTCAGTTTCTAGGTAACTAGTATTAGCAAGAGTTTTCACATCTTTATTTTCATAGTGATTTTAGGTACAATCTAAGAAATTTTTTGATTTGGGAGACAGGAATGCTGAAATTTGAAACCGTTCAAGATATTATTAACCTTGAAAAAGAGGCACCATTCTCTGATCGTTTGGTAGACAAAACTATTTATAAGGCTCTGAAGCGGGTGGCGGATAATTTCCCTTCAAGACCAGCAATCTCTTTTCAAATATCCTCTAAACCTGGTTCAAGCTCGGAAACTTATACATGGAAAGAACTGCACAATAATGTAGTTAAGGCCGCTAATATATTTAGGAAAGAGGGAATAGGTAAGAAGGATGTGATCGCTTTTGTACTGCCAAATTGTTCGGAAACTGCGATCACGTTCTTGGCAGGTGCGATCGCTGGTATAGTAAACCCTATTAATGCCCTATTGGAGCCAAAACAGATAGCTTCCATTTTAAGAGAAACAAATGCGAAAGCGATTGTCACGCTATCTCCCATGTTGAAAACTGAAGTAGCACAAAATGTAAATGAAGCTTTAAAGAATGCTCCCAATGTTAAGACCGTTTTTGAAGTAGATCTGGTGCGGTATCTGTCTCCACCAAAATCTTGGATAGCTTCATTATTGCGTCCAAAGGTTACTAGGGTTCATTCTGCTAAAGTCCAGAATTTTTGGGATGCTTTATCGAATGAAGATGGCAGCAAATTGACTTTTGAAGATCATGAAGATGATGCAGTTTGTGCCAATTTTCATACAGGGGGAACAACTGGTATGCCCAAAGTGGCTCAACATAGAGCCTCGGGGATGCTTTTTAATGGTTGGTCTAGTTCTACACTCCTTTTTTCTGAAAGAGATTGCTTAATTTGTCCTTTACCCCTTTTTCACGTGTATGCAGCTTATCCAATTTTTATGACATGCCTTTTATCTGGGGCACATATGGTTCTTCCTACCCCGCAAGGATACAGAGGAGAGGGAGTTTTCCAAAATTTTTGGAAGCTTGTTGAACATTGGGGAGTTACTTTTATGGTGACGGTTCCCACTGCAATCACTCAATTATTACAGGTTAAAGTGGATGCAAAGATTAATAGCCTACGGTTTGCTCTTTGTGGTTCTTCGCCTCTATCAACAGCGCAGTTTAGAGAATTTCAAGAACAAACTGGGCTAAAAATTTTGGAAGGATATGGCATGACAGAGGCGACCTGCATGATATCAGTTAATCCTCCAGAAGGAGACAGACGAGTAGGTTCAGTGGGTATAAGATATCCATACACTGAGGTAAAAATTTTAGATTGCGATTCTTCTGGGAAAGTCAAAAAGGAGTGTAAAGTTGATGAAGTGGGTGAAATTTGTGTAGCAAACCCCGGAGTTTTTGAAGGCAAAACCTATACAGATCCAGACAAAAACAAAGGACTATTTGCAAAGGGTACTTTAATGCGGACAGGGGATTTAGGCCGCATGGATAAGGATGGATATCTTTGGATTACTGGAAGAGCAAAGGATTTAATAATTAGGGGAGGACACAATATAGATCCTAGCCTTATAGAAGAGGTCATTTCAAGTCACCCTTCGGTCGCCATGGTCGGGGCAATTGGTCAACCTGATTCAGAAAAAGGTGAGTTGCCATGTGCTTATGTCCAGTTAAATGATGGAGATGATGTGTCAGGAGAGGAATTAATTGGTTACTGTGAAAACAAAATTACTGAAAAAGCCGCTCTACCAAAACACATAGAAATAATTGCGGAAATGCCTTTAACGGCTGTAGGAAAAATTTTCAAACCCGAACTAAGGAAAAAAGCAATAACTCGTGTATTTAGTGAAGCTTTAAGTGGAGCTGGAGTGTCTGCCACTGTTTCTAAGGTAGAAGAACATCCAAAAGAAGGATTAAAGGCACACATCTCTGGAGTCAAAAATACTGAAGAAGTAGGTAGAATTCTAAATCCCTTCACATTTGGTTGGGAACTGGATGAGAATTAGTTCTTTTTTCTTAAGTGATGCTACTGAAAGTCTTCTTCGTCTGTCTTCCTGATTTTTTCTAATGCTAAAATGAAGGCGACTATACCAATGCAGACTATTACAACAAAGATGTAAATAGCAGTTAATGATCCCATTTTTCCTCCTGGTTGCTTAAATTCAGTTGAAGCGTTGATTAATAGATAGAGCTGAAACAAAAAAAAGAAAAGATCTAAATGCTTATTTTAAATCTAAAGTTACCAAATGCTTTGTTGGCACAACTTTTGCAGGATTGGTTTTCAGGCAGGAACTCAGAATGAGCATGGAAAAACAGGAACACAGTGCGCTAACGATAGAGCAGCAATCAGATTTAATAGTCAAAGTATTTCAAGTTTCACTTGATGCGTTAACTGAGTCTGGATTAGACGAGGTTGACGCCTTGAATGGGATGCTTAGTCAGATTGCAGTACTTGTAGAGCCAGATGCACTCAGTCATGCTGTTGATCTTAATAAACAATACAGAACTATATATCTCGAAAAATAGGGTGAGAAAAGCTCTATAGTCAATTTTACTCAAACGATGTATCACACCCTTAGTTCCTTTACAGAAATTTTATTTTGATTAGGGTGTTTTCTATCAATTACTGTATGCAAGCTATGAAATCCTCAGGTTGGATATTGGCGCCGCTTGCGATGACAACTATGTGCTTCCCTTTCATCAGATTCCCATTTTTTATTAAAGCTGCTAGTGGAGCCGCTCCGGCAGGTTCCAAAACAATACGTCGTAGATCATAGGCCAAAGCCATTGCCTCGCACACTTCTTTATCCAAAACTACGGCTGGTGTTCCCATCCTTATAGATGATAAACAGGCGAAGGGAGCATCACCAGGTCTCAGTGCCTGCAAGGCATCGCAAATAGATTTGCTTGAGGGCTTTAGTGTGGTAGCTTCACCTCTATTTAGAGATTGCCCTGTGCTATCAAAGCCAGCTGGTTCTACTGGAATCACCGTCGTTTTAGAAGAGTATCGAGCAAAGCACACTGCTATTCCTGAAATAAGTCCACCACCACCAGAACAGCAGAAAACATGGTCGGGCAGATAACGTTTACGAGCATGAAGCGTTTCCACAATTTCTAAGGCAGTACTAGAATTTCCAGCTATCATGTGGGTGTCATCAAAGGGGTGTAGCAGTGTACGATTTTCCTTTTCGGCAATTTGTTTGGCTTTCTTAGCAGCAACAAACTCTCTTCCTTTTTCACCATGATCCGTTAGGATTACTTCAGCTCCGAATTCTTCTGCCCGCTTCTTTTTAATCACGGGGGCATCAATTGGCATCACAATTTTAGCAGAAGTTCCTACCAATGAAGTGGCAACTGGCAGTGCTTGAGCAAAATTCCCAGATGAAAACGCAACAACCCCTCGATTTTTTTCTTCATTGTTTAACTGCATGCATCGCCAATAAGCGCCTCTAAATTTAAATGAACCAGTGCGCTGCATAGATTCTAATTTTAGATGGAGAGAGTTTAACTGAAATCGATCAGCCAGCTCAGGTATTTCTATGAGTGGAGTTTCAATGGCGACACCACGTAAAGCCAAGGTGGCTTCATCCATTTCCTTATTAGATGGAATCAAATTCTTGGTTTTATCCATTAAATATTCCTTAATCACATATTGAAGGTTATTTTATTGTTTTGTTTATTTGTGGTGCTGCCGGAGAGATTTGAACTCTCGGCCTCTCCCTTACCAAGGGAGTGCTCTACCCCTGAGCTACGGCAGCCAATTTTCAGGTTGACTATTGTCAGTTTTCTAATAGTGCTTCTATATATATTGTATAGAAGTGCAACACAAAACTCTATTTAAAGTTGTGGAATTTTACTTTGAAAATTATTGACTATGTTAAAGAAAATTCACTGTTAGGAGCAAAGCAATCGATAATTTTATTAGGCGTAACTAGTATACTGAGAGCTTAACTAAGTATAAGATTTTGCCATAAGGAATTTCGTCATGGAGCATTTTGAGGTAAAGGGTAGTCAAAAGTTAAGATGAAAAGTAAAAAGGAAAATCAGAGAGAAAGGGAGCTCAGATTGAAGGCTCAGATGAAGGAAAATTTGCTAAAAAGGAAAAAGTTAGTGAAGTCAAAGGTTACATTTAATGAAAACTCTCAAAGCTCTTCTCTTAAAGATAAGGAAAAAATCTAATGGATAAGATTTATATTAAGGGTGGTAGAGAGCTGAATGGCGAAGTGACTGTTTCTGGAGCAAAAAATGCCTGCCTTACTTTGATGCCTTTGTCTATTTTAACAGATGAACCTCTTAAAATGAGGAATATACCGGAATTATCAGATATCAATACAATGAAACAATTATTGAATTCATTGGGTAGTAATATTCAATCAGATAGGTCTAGGGGTTTTTTACAAATACATACTAAGAAAATAAGTAACCATGTTGCTATATATGATATCGTGCGAAAGATGCGGGCTTCAATTCTTGTGTTGGGTCCTTTATTAGCCAGAGAAGGAAGAGCGCGAGTATCCTTGCCGGGAGGATGTGCTATAGGTGCAAGGCCGGTAGATCTTCATCTATTCGGATTAGAGAAGATGGGAGCTAAATTAGATCTGAAAGACGGCTATATAAATGCAAGCGTTAGTGGCAGACTCCAAGCTGCTACTATAGAATTCCCATCTGTTTCAGTTGGAGCTACTGAAAACCTAATCATGGCAGCTTCTCTCGCTAAAGGCACCACAGTTTTGATGAATGTTGCTAGAGAACCAGAGATAATTGACTTATGCAATTGTGTAAAATCTATGGGAGGGAGAATTGAAGGAATTGGAACTTCTAAGCTTGTAATCGAAGGGGTCGATAGTCTTAAAGGTACTGAGCATAAAGTTATTGGTGACCGTATAGAGATGGGAACTTTTATGCTAGCACCAGCAATGGCAGGAGGAAAAGTTAAGATAAAAGGATGTTCCCCCATTTATCTTCGGTCATTTATAGAAAAACTTGTTGATACAGGGGTTGATGTAGAATTTGGCGATGATGAAGTTATTGTTAATAGACAAAATGATTATTTAAATCCGATAAATGTAGTCACGGAACCGTTCCCAGGATTCCCTACAGATTTACAAGCACAAATGATGGCTTTAACTTGTTTGGCTAGGGGTAAATCCACATTGGAGGAAAAGATTTTTGAAAACCGATTTATGCATGCACCTGAATTAATTAGAATGGGTGCTAGAATCCAAGTTCAAGGGGGTATGGCGTCTGTTATTGGAGTAGCCAGTATGAAAGGAGCTCCAGTGATGGCGACTGATTTACGAGCGTCAGTTAGCTTAATTTTGGCAGGGTTAGCTTCCAAGGGGGAAACTCTTGTAAGTAGAGTTTATCATCTGGATCGTGGGTATGAAAATATAGAAAAAAAGCTTTTGGGTTGTGGAGCTGAAATAAAGAGAGTGGCATAGAACTAAGAAATGAATGAGAACGCACAAGAACTAGGTAAAAAACTTTACCTTACTGCCGAGAAAGACGAAGATTTAGTCGTACTAGCGACCCTTAGTCAGGATGCTCTTACAATTACACAAAATATGACTTGGGCCAGGAGGAAAAGACGATTTGCAATTCTCATGACCAGGTTTTGCTGGGAATTGAGTGATTTTTCTAATAAGAAAAAGGGAGAACATAAACGCACCAACTCCATAATGAGTTTTGATACAGTGCTTTCTGTCAAATCCAAGGGGATTGATCAATCAAAGGTAGATACCATTTTGTCTCTCTTAACTATTAAACACTACTATTCACAGAATGAGGGAAGAAAAATTGAATTAATATTTTCAGGAGGTGGGAAAATCACTCTCGGGGTAGAGTGTATAGAAGTGCTTTTGAAAGACGTTTCGTCTCCATTTACTAGCGTAACGGCTAGTATTCCCCGGCACTTGGACGGCGACTCCAATGAATGAATCAAATGTAAATTATGAATAGTAAGGATCAAGCATCTCAAAACAAAATTATTTCTGTTGAGTTGGATGATTCTGATTTACCAGCTCCCAGTCATGAAGCGCAACAGGAGAGGAAGGTTGCCGTCTTTGATCTTTTGGAAGACAATTATTTTAAACCTCTGAGAAATGATAATGAGATACCTTATGAAGGCCCCTACAAACTCTTAATTGCTATTAAGGATCAGAGACTAATTATAAAAATCTCTTCTAATGAAAACATTTTACTTAGAGAGATTTTACTTTCACTAAGTCCTCTTAGGCAGATCCTTAAAGATTACACAGAAATCTGTTCTAGTTACTATAATGCAGTCAAGAGATTGGCTCCTAGCCAGATAGAAACTATTGATATGGGACGAAGGGCTATACATGATGAGGGTGGAAAAGTATTGATCCAAAGATTTGATCGTAAAGTTGAAATGGATGTTTCCACTTCTAGAAGACTTTTTACCCTGATAACAGCACTTTATTTGGAGAATTAGAGAGGGTTAATGGGGTTGAACAAAATCCAATCGGTACTTTTTTGTTGCGATCTCAACTCTGTGAGGTCCCCAATGGCTGAAGGCATATGTAAGAAACTATATGGAACTTCCATGTTTATTCAATCAGCAGGTGTTGCCTCAAATGCTGAAATCGATCCTTTTGCTGTGGAAGTTTGTGAGGAATTGGGGATTAAACTGAGGAAACATCGATCAAGATCCTTTAAAGAGATGGAGGCTTGGGGTGATGATATTTCGAGTTTTGATTTGATAATAGCTTTGTCCCCCGCCTCACAAAGACATGCACTAGAGTATACGAGGTTTTTTTCTTTGAATATAGAATATTGGCAGACATTAGATCCAACCGATATAGGCGATAGGAGAACAATGAAGTTAGATGCGTATAGGACTACTCGTGATCAGTTACTCAAGAATATTAAGGAGCGATTTCAGTCAATTGTTGCTAAATAGTCCTACTTTTGATCAACATGGGTATGTTTTCCCCTAGAACATTGTTTTCTAAGGCAGATTGATTTAAGTAAGACCTCATTAAGGTATGCAGCTGGATAAATTTGCAGAACTTATTATTGATAAGAAATTTAATCTATTGGAGACTATATGGCTAAAGAAGAACTTCTTGAATTCCCAGGGATTGTTAAAGAACTATTACCTAATGCCACTTTTAGGGTTGAGCTGGAAAATGGGCATGAAATCATAGCACATACAGCTGGGAAAATGAGAAAGAACCGGATTAGGGTTTTAGCTGGAGATCGTGTGCAAGTTGAGATGACACCTTACGATCTTTCAAAAGGTCGAATTAATTATCGGCACAAGTAATTGTTTATTTTTGCTTCAGCTAGCAAAGCGAGACTTGATTTACTTAACTCTGTTGGCATATTTCCAGAAAAAATTGTTCAAACTAACATAGACGAAACTATATTCAAAAATGAGACCCCAGTAGATTATGTCACCAGGGTTGCTTTGGAAAAGAATAAAAATGTAGAAAAAGTTGACGATGATTTGGTTCTTTCTGCTGATACTATAATATCCGTAGGGAGACGAATACTCACTAAACCAAATGACTCTCGACAAGCTAGAAAATTTTTAGATCTCATGTCAGGGCGTCGGCATAAGGTAATGACTAGTGTCTGTGTATTTTCTAAAGGTAAATTTCACCAGAAAGTAATAAGAACGACCTTAAAGATGAAAAGATTATCGGACTTGGAAAAGGACCGATATTTGTTGTCTAATGAGTGGCAAGGCAAAGCTGGTGGTTATGCTATCCAAGGAAGTGCTGCTTATTTTTTCCCATTTGTTTCAGGTTCTTATACCAATATCGTTGGATTGCCTTTGACCGAAACGATTGGTTTATTGGTTGGTTTAGGATATAAACTTTCTTCCCAAACCCCTAAGAGGAATTCTTAGGTGAAAGATGAGATCGTACTAATTGAGCCGTTTTTAAAAGGAAACGCAGTAGCTCTAGTTAAAGATCGAAAACTACAAGATTTTTTTATTGATTTTGAGGACTCAAATTCATCCTTGATAGGGGCCTCGTTTGTAGGCGAAGTTGAGCAGTTTTTTAAAAATTCTAAATCCTGTTTTGTTAAGCTACCTAATAATAAATCAGGATTTTTAAAGGGAGTGGGAGAACTAAAATCCGGGAACAAATTACTTCTCCAATCAAGATTGTTTTCCCCAAAAGAGGCTTTAGCTGTTACTACTGATTTGGTTTTTAGGGGGAGGTATGTTGTAATAACCTCTAAGAAGCGGTGGGTAGCTTTTTCAAGAAATATTGTTGATAAGCATAGAAGAACAATATTGGCTGATCTGGGCGAACAATATCCAGATATAACGGATAGAAAGTATGGAATAATCTTTAGAAGTATTTGCAGTATTTCATCTGATGAAAAAATTAAGGAAGATATAGAAAAACAGCTAAAAAGGTGTCGTAGAGTAACTGGCACAGAACCAAAAGACCTTGTGGTTATAGAAGAAACTACAAAGGCACTAGAAAGAGCTAAACAGGAGTGGTTTGCATTTGAGAATCAGAGGGTAATTAGTGAACCCGGATGCTTCGACAATTTTAGTATCTGGGAGCAAATATTGGCCTTAAAGGAAACGACTGTGAAGCTCTCTTTTGGTGGAAATATCAGCATTGAACCTACGCAAGCATTAGTAGCTATTGATGTGAATACTGGGAGTGATTTATCATTGGCTGCTGGTCTTAAGACAAATATTCAAGCCATCAGTGAGGTGCCAAGACAGCTTAGAATTAGAGGTTTAGGTGGTAAAATAGTAATTGAATTGGGGCCGTTATCAAGAAAACATAGAGAGAAAATTGAAAGCGTACTTAAACAAAATATTGCCTTATATTCAGATAAGATAAGAATAGCTGGCTGGACAATTTTGGGTAATCTCGAGTTAGAGAAATCTCGAGATAGAATGAACCTTGGGGAAATTCATTTTTCACAAATTGAAAAAAATATGAGACTTTAATTTGTCATATAGACAAGTTTTTAAAGTTGACGTAAGACAATACTGTCCTTTCGTATGATTGGAATCAAGTGCCCGGGTAGCTCAGGGGTAGAGCAGAGGACTGAAAATCCTCGTGTCGGTGGTTCAAATCCGCCCCCGGGCACCACTTGGAAACCAATAATAGTTGTCTAAATCAGTGGTCACACCAGTTTTCTTAATAAACTGAATTTATATTAAAAAGACGTGTTTTGTCAAAGAGTGTGTGACCGGTATGTGACCGAGGTGGGGGTTACTTGGCCCAACTGAAAGCATTGGTGCGCAATAACATCTACCAGGGACCCCGTATCTGGGGGCGTGCGGCTTGGGCCTCGGGCCTTTAGTGCTGGGTTTGTAGATTAATTGGGGCATGTTTGTCCCAGTCGTTTTACTCATAACCTGAAGGTCGTAGGTTCAAATCCTACCCCCGCAACCAAACAATACTCATATAAATCAATACTTTATATCCCCATTAAAAGGACTTAGTGATTGTGGTAAAGAATAAATTGCCGCGATCATTGTCGCTTTTATTGATCTTTACCTTTAGAAAAGTGGTAGATGTACCATTTTCACTGGTAGAGTAACTCATTTGTAATCATCAGGTCCCGAGTTCGAATCTTGGTGCCGGCACCATTAAAATCAATGGGTTAGCGGATAATTTCCTGAATTCAGCCTGGCCTTGGGTTACAAATGGGTTACAAAACATCACCGTTTGATGATGAATCGAGGTCCTTTTCAGACACTTAAAACTTACATCTTGTCTACAGTTGTGACCGTGTTCAACCCTGCCAGTTCAGCCTATGCATATTACTACATAGTCTTTTTTGTTTCAGCACCATGGATGAATGGATCTCTGATGCGGTGCCACGATACGTTGGAGATCATGTGCTGTAAGGGGGTTACTGCACCCAATCCATACGACCCAAGGACGCAAGGGTACCGGACAGGGGCCTCGTATATCGGACCATGCGCCTCGGATCTTGGACCTTTAGTGTTAGTGTGGTGGATTCATCTGGGATTAGTATCGTTTTCGGAACAGCCCGCGCTTTTCGTAGAAACGCGCGGCTTCCTCAACAAAATCTGCCAGCAGGGGCGCATCCTGTTCGTTTCTCAACCTCTGCGCCACGTCCAGAAGGTTGTCCTTGGAAACGGCCCGGCCGGGCCGCAGAAGCTCGTAGATTGCCATCACCTCACTTTGCGACAGCCGTGTCATCTCGGCGGCTCGTTTCAGGTTGCTGGCTAATGCAGAGCGTCCGACCGATGAGGCAATCTCGGCTTGTTGTTCCAACGCCTGCGGGGTGATGCGCAAGTCTTCCATGCTGATATTACCATTGATTACGGACTCCATCATCAGCGAGGACAGTGGTTTGCCGCGGTTGCCAATCACCTCTTCAGGTTGGGTTTCAGCAATCGGATAGTCGTTGGCGGTGAGAGGTGTCTTAGCCATCAGGATGTCTCCAGAAATGTGATTGCCAGATCCTCAGGCGTTGCGTTGTCTTCGATCATGGCTGTTTCAATCGCGTAGATCAGCGCTACACGGGCATGAAACCGTGCCCCCATGGCTATACCCATGGTTGGCACGACAATCGGATCTGGCAGCATGCGTTTGGCGTAAATCATCGCGTTGAACCCCATCTCTTCGTAGTGCTCTAACGTGGTCACAGGCGCGTTGGAAAAAAGTTCAAGATTATTGTGTGGCAGCCTGTCTTTCCGATGAATAATTGCCGTGCCTTTAGATTGT
>JAQWSE010000006.1 GCA_029243395.1 Paracoccaceae bacterium
TATGGCTAGTAAAATTGATCCCACTGCAGCCTCAAATCACGACATTGGTACTAACGAAAATGCTCACAAAGATACCGTATATTTAACAGTTGTTGATGAGAACAGATGTATGGTTTCATTAATCTTTTCAATCTTTAATAGTTTTGGTTCTGGTTATGCGTCGGAAAAGTTTGGACTATTATTTCATAATAGGGGGGCAGGATTTTCCTTGGAGAAGGGTCATCCAAATGAGCTAGACGGTGGAAAGCGGCCTTTGCATACAATCATTCCAGCCTTTTTAAAAAAGAAGAATGAATTCATAATGCCCTTCGGTGTTATGGGTGGGCAATATCAGGCCAATGGGCATGCTAGACTCATTTCCAATATCATTGATTATGGAATGGATATTCAAAGTGCTATAGATTTTCCTAGAAGTTTTCCGGAGGCAGGCCATCTTAAGTTAGAGAATGGTTATTCAAATTCGATAGCAGTGGAACTAGAAAAAAAGGGTCACGAGATTTTGAGACCAAGTCAACCAATTGGCGGTGCTCAAGCAATTATTTGTGATAATATCACAGGTACATTAATTGGGGGGTCTGATCCAAGAAAAGATGGGTGTGCTTTAGGCTATTAATTATGAGCTTTTGAAGGGCTCAGCCGTTTCAGTGCAATCTGTCTGTGAGGGTATATTTCCCATCTGACAAGTTTTCAAATAATTCTGATACTTCAGGATGCTCAATGGGATCACCGCTGTCATCGGCAAGAAGATTTTGCTCTGAAACATATGCCACATAATAGCTGGTATCATTTTCTGCAAGGAGATGATAAAATGGCTGATCTTTCTTGGGTCTATAACTTTCTGGGATCGAATTCCACCATTCTTCCGTATTAGAAAAAGTTGGATCCACATCGAATATCACACCCCTAAAAGGATGGACTTTATGCTTCACCACCGCACCGATAGAAAATTTTGCTTTTTTCTCTTCCATACTAGAATCCTCACACCTTCCAAGTTAATATGTATCTATATTTTCTTTTCCTGTCTACAAGGTAATCAGCTAAAATTTTGTTAGACCTTTTGGTTCTCTAGTTATATAATTTGGGTAAAAAGGGCAGCCAGATAATCTAATGAAGATAAAATTTTTAGTCGTTTTGGCGATTTTACTGATTAGTTCCTGTGGAATTTTCAGCCGTGTGCCAAATTCGCAGAGTAATGCTTGTGATCTTTTAGAATACAAAAGTTCTTGGAGGAGAGCTGTGAATACTGCGGCCAAGAAATGGGGAGTGGCGCCATCTTTACAACTGGCTTTCATTAAGACGGAATCGAATTTCAGAGCAAGAGCTAAGACTCCAAGAAAATATTTTTTAGGTTTACTTCCTACAGGGCGGATATCTTCAGCTTATGGCTATGCCCAAGCATTGGATGGAACTTGGGATTGGTATCGCAAGGATAGTGGAAACCGATCAGCTAGTAGGACCAATTTTTCTGACTCTACAGATTTTATAGGGTGGTATGTTAATAAAACCCAGGAAAAACTGAACATTTCTAAATCTAATGTTTACAAGCAGTATTTAGCTTATCATCAGGGTCATGCTGGCTATGCTAGCGGTAGATATAAGTCTAGTGATGCGATTAAGGCTGTGGCAAGACGGACCTCTGACACTGCTAAATTATTCAAGACACAGCTTACTAAATGTAATTAAGAAGTTTTGGAGGTCTCATTTACCAAGTATTTTGAGCTTGACTATTCATGGTGCCCTTTATTAGGTTGCGGTTCATGTAAAGTGGTCATATTGTAAGTAAAAACTTGATATGCCAAACCAAAAGAAAAAGAATGGAGAATTAGAGAACTTAAGTCAGAGATTAAGTAATGTAAGGGCCAGAGAAACAAAAAGCGCACCCGAAAAAAAAGTTTTTAGTTCTGCCAACTTAGGGTGGAGAATGATTTTGGAGTTAGTAATAGGTATGTTGTTTGGTTTTCTGCTGGGTCTTGGTCTGGATCATGTGTTTGGGACAAGACCAATATTTTTGATCATTATGGCTTTGCTTGGTTTCGCGGGTGGTATTCGGGCAATGATGAGAACTGCGAAGGAACTCGACAAATAATGTGTGACTTGCTAAAGAGAGCTGAAGCGTCTTTGATGAACACCCAGAAAAAATAATTTTGGAAATAGGATAATAAAAGAGTGGCAACTGGATCTGATAGTACTTTTGACATAAGGCCGATGGACCAATTCATCATTAGCCCACTTTTTTCTGAAGGGGAGCTGAATTGGTATACCTTTACAAATCAATCCCTTTGGATGCTTGTAGGCCTAATCGGTATTATTCTACTTTTTGTTTTCGGAATAAGAAAAGGTGATGTAGTTCCTGGCAGGATTCAGTCAATTGCTGAGGTTATTTATGTGTTCGTTCATAAGATGGTTATAGATATTGCTGGTCAGGAAGGATTAAAATATTTTCCATACATTTTTACATTATTCTTGTTGATCTTATTTGGTAATGTTTTGGGCCTTTTACCTTACAGCTTTACGTTCACGAGCCACATAGCAGTTACGGGAATTCTTGCGCTGTTAGTATTCATTTCAGTAACCGTTTTGGGTTTTGTTAAGAATGGCTTGAAATTCTTAGGTCTTTTTTGGATTTCAAGTGCTCCTCTTGCTTTGAGACCAGTCTTATTAATAATTGAAGTAATTTCTTATTTTGTAAGACCTGTCAGCCATTCAATAAGATTAGCTGGTAATATGATGGCTGGCCACGCTGTAATAAAGGTTTTTGCTGGCTTTGCGGGAGTAATGGGATTGGGTGCTATAGCACCGATATTGGCAATCGTTGCGGTTTATGGGTTAGAGATGTTAGTAGTCGTAATTCAAGCCTATGTGTTTACTATTTTGACTTGTGTTTATTTAAATGATGCATTGCATCCTGGTCATTAGATTTAAAATTTATTTAGAAAAGGAGAATAAAATGGAAGGTGAATTTGTAGAAATGGGGAAACTCATCGGTGCTGGTTTAGCGTGCACTGGAATGGGTGGCGCTGCTGTAGGTGTCGGCCATGTCGTTGGTAATTTTTTGTCAGGAGCTTTAAGGAATCCAAATGCTGCTGCTGGGCAGACAGCAACGATGTTTATAGGCATTGCATTTGCTGAAGCACTAGGTATTTTTAGTTTCTTGGTAGCTTTATTACTCATGTATGCAATGTAGAGTGGAATAGTGGATAAAACTATTCTCTAACGACAAGGTTTTCTGTGATTAAACAAAAGTGGACAGAATTTTATGGCGAGTAGTGGTGGGAAAGAAGAAGCAGTAGGTATGCCTCAACTAGACTTTTCCAATTTTGACAACCAATCTTTTTGGCTGGTCGTTTTCTTGGTTGCGGTCTTTGTGGTTATTAAAGTTCTGGTAATGCCTCGAATGGAAGCAACACTCACTAATAGAAGGAAGATCATAGAAGAGGATATACAGGAAGCAGAGGAATTTAGAGATAAAGCCGTAGAGATAGAAAAAACACTTAACCTGGAATTGGAGTCGGCACGTAAAAAAGCCAATGGAATCTTACGGACTGGAAAAGATCAGATAAAAGAAAATATGACCGAAGCATTGTCTGACATAGATGAAAAAATTGACGAGATGGTGCAGGAGTCAAATAAAAATATAAGTAAGATCAAGCAAAAAGCCGATAAAGAAGTCCAAACTTTGTCAAAGAAATTAGCCCCAGAGATTGTTAGGGCAATTTTACCTTCATAGTATTCGAGAATAAAAATATGAGAAATAAAGTTCTGAAAAATCGACAAGTTCATGAAGGAAAAAAACTTTTCAGTAGGTGCTTTAGCTGTATAGTTCTAATGCCTTTGGCCTATACTGACATTGGCTATGCAGCTAGTGATGCCCCTATGTTTAGTATGGCTAATACAGATTTTGTGGTAGCTATAGCATTTGTTATATTTGTTGGTGTTTTAGTTTACTTTAAGGTGCCGCGAATCATTGGAAATCTCCTAGACAAGAGAGCAGGCACTATTAGAAATGAAATTGATGAAGCTCATAGATTGCTTGAAGAAGCAAAAACTTTGCTGGCCAAATTAGAGCGAGAACACAAGGAAAATATAGAAAAGGCTAAAAATATTGTCAATGACGCTGAATTAACGAGCAAAAAGGTTTTAGAAGATTCTAAATCAGAAATTAAAGATGCAGTGGCGAGAAAACTGCAGATGGCTGAAAGACAAATCCAGACCAATGAAAAGGAAGTTATAAAGTCAATCAAAGATGATTTGATTGAAGCAGCATTTAAAGAAGCACAAGAACAGATTGAGAAAAAAGTAGATTCGAATCTTGCTAATTTAGTTGTTGAAGAATCAGTTGAGGAAATAAAAGCCCGATTATCCTGAGTACAATGAATTTAAAGTATATTTAAAGTATAAATGAGACGAATTTATGCTAATTCTTAGATAGCTATTTGCATTAACCTACTTTCCCCGAATGTTATTTTTGGTGGGCAAAGTTGGACTTTTAATTAGAAGTCAGGTTATTTTGGTCAAGAGAATTTAGCAGCAGCTCATGATTCAAAAGTTTCCTCTTTAGATCTGAACCCCAACGGTATCCTCCAATTTCCCCAGATTTTCTTACAACACGATGGCAAGGAATAAAAAGGAAAATTGGATTTTGACCAATGGCCGTTCCTACTGATCGCACTGAACTAGGTATATTTAGGCTATTAGCTATGTCGATATAATTTCTAGTTTCACCAGGACTCATGGTAAGTAATTCATTCCAAACAGCTATTTGAAAGGGACTACCAGCGGCTGTTATATTGATTTCTTTATTTGTGAATATTACTTTGTGCCATAGTTCTTTTACTTTCCTGGTGCTCTCCAAAAAGGTAAAGTGACGCCAAATCGCTTTTGTTCTATTAAAAGGAATTTCTATAGAGGCATCATCGCAGATCTCTAGACCAATGAGCATTTCATTATGAAAGAAGGATGCCACAGTACCCAAGGCAGATTCAAAATATGACCAAATAATAGTATGATCATCAATTCCTATAATATCCTGGGGTATATTTTTGTTTCGAAAAGTTGTCCGCACTTTAATGATAAAATCATCACAAACTACTTCAGTTAAGTTGGTTGGTTTTTTAAAAATAAGCTCTGACAGAAGGCTTGAATTAAAATTCAGTGAGATTTCAGTTATTTTTTCCCCTGCAATCATGTTAGCTTCCTTTGATTAGAAATCCAGTGTAATTTAAACAAAAAGTCTGTTATGAAGCAAACGCTCAATTTTTAAAATTCAAGGAGATGATGATGGCTAAGGATTTTCAAGTAGTTGGAATTGGAAACGCCATCGTTGATATTTTTGCACAGGTAAATGAAAGCTTCTTGAAAAGCCATAATATTAAAAAGAATGTGATGAACTTAACGAGCTATGAGGAAGCGCAATTACTGTTAAATAAAATTAGGATTTCTGAGAAAGTGGCAGGCGGGTCAGCTGCAAATACGATCGTGGGGCTTTCACAGTTGGGGGTAAAGGTAGGTTATGTAGGGAAAGTTTGTGATGACAATCTGGGTGATTTTTTTTCAAATGATTTGATTGATAATAAGGTTTTATTTGTAACCAATAAATATAAGCCATCTGGGGAAATTTGTACGGGCCATTGTGTTGTTTTGATTACTCCTGATGGGGAGCGCACTATGAACACTTATTTAGGGGTTACAGAATTTCTTACTAAAGATGATCTAGACAAAAAATTGTTAAGGAGTTGTGATTGGCTTTACCTTGAAGGATATAGGTATGATGGTATCGATAGTAAGACTGCTTTTTCTATTGCTATTAATGAAACAAAAGAAGCTGGTGGGAAAATAGCTATTTCCTTATCTGATCCTTTTTGTGTTGAAAGACATAGAAAGGATTTTCTTGATATTATCAAAGATGGAATAGATCTTATTTTTTGTAATGAGTACGAGTTAATTTCATTAACAAAACAAGAAGATTTGGATTCTGCCTTGAGGAAAGCATTAGATTATAATTGCAATATTGTATGTACGGCTTCTTTACGGGGTGCATTCATTACAGAGGGATCTTCATGGATCCATGTGACCACAAATAAAATAAGTCCACATGATACGACGGGTGCAGGAGACCTTTTTGCAACCGGTTTTTTATTTGGAATAGTTACTGGAAGAAACAATCCTGATTCAGGAAGATTGGGCAATAGATTTGCTGCTGAAGTAATACAAACTATTGGTTGTAGACTTGATAAGAGTAAAATGTTGGAATTGAGAAAATGACAATTAGGAGAGGTATATAGAATGGGGTATCAGTATGATCAGGATAATATTTTTGCTAAGATCTTAAGAAAGGAAATACCTTGCGACACAGTTTGCGAGACTAAACATAGCCTGGCTTTTAAGGATATCAACCCAGCTTCTCCAATACATATCTTAATCATCCCGAAAGGTGCTTACATTAATTTTGATCATTTCGTCAAAGAAGCATCAGAAGAAGAAATTATAGATTTTAATAGAACAATTGCAGAAGTTGTTCAGTTGGAAAAATTAAATCCTGACCTAGATGGACATGGCTATCGATTAATTGCAAATACAGGCTTGCATGGAGTACAGGAAGTACCGCATCTGCACTTTCATGTCTTAGGAGGTAAAGCACTGGGCCCAATGGTTGTGAGATAAAAAATCTGGTATTTATTATTCAATGGATAAATAATTAACTAGCTAAATTGACTACGAGAAGAATTTGAAAAGTAAGTTCAAGAGGTGCGATTAGGATGTCAAAGGATAAAGCAAAACTAGAGGTGGTATCAGCTCATAAAGTATCATGCAGTGGGGAATTAAATGATCCCTCACAAGGTCACCCAGTCGTGTGGCTTCAAATTCCTGAGGAGATAGGTTATGTGATTTGTCCCTACTGCGAGAAGAAATTCGTTTATGACAAAGAAAAGTCAGGTACTGACCAGTCAGCTAATGAACATTAAAAAAGAATCAGAGAATCACCTCCATTTAATTGATGGATCTGGCTTTATCTTTCGAGCCTATTATGCTTTGCCTCCACTAACGAGATCTGACGGTTTGCCTGTTGGTGCTGTGGCGGGATTCTGTAATATGATTTATAAACTCATGAAAGACAATGAGCAAAGAAGCTCCCCTAGCCATATTGCAATTGTTTTCGATCATAAAGAGAAGACTTTTCGCTCCAAGATTTATCCAGATTACAAGAAGAATAGGTCTAGTCCGCCAGAAGATCTAATTCCACAATTTGACTTAATAAGAGAAGCTACCCGTTCTTTTGGGTTAGCCTGCATAGAGCGAGCAGGTTATGAAGCTGATGACATCATAGCTACTTATG
Source organism: Paracoccaceae bacterium (assembly GCA_029243395.1). Taxonomy (GTDB): domain Bacteria; phylum Pseudomonadota; class Alphaproteobacteria; order Rhodobacterales; family Rhodobacteraceae; genus CACIIZ01. The sequence goes on from JAQWSE010000006.1 coordinate 7,334, forward strand.
CCGAAATTGGGGCAAGAAGAGGTTGGAAAGTTACTATAATATCTTCTGATAAGGATCTGATGCAACTCGTTAGCGATCGTGTGACTATGTTAGATACTATGAAAAATAGAAAAATTGGACCAGTTGAAGTGAAAGAAAAATTCGGAGTAACTCCTAATTTAGTAATAGATGTGCAAGCACTGGCAGGAGATAGTATTGACAATATACCTGGAGCTACGGGGATTGGAATTAAAACAGCTTCTCTGCTTATCAATCAATTTGGGTCTTTAGAAGAACTTCTTGATAAAGCAGATCAAGTCAAGCAACCAAAAAGAAGAGAGGCTCTCATAAATGAGAGGGACAAAATAAGGATTTCAAAAGAGTTGGTCACTCTATGCAAAGACGTTCCTTTAGAACAGTCAATTGATGATTTAACCGTGGCAAGTTTGAATCCTTCATCTTTTTTGTCTTTTATTAGAAAGATGGAATTTAGAACACTTTCAGAACGTTTGAAAAAAGAACTTTCAATTTCTGAAGTCAACATTAATCAATTTGAAATTGGTGGGCAAACAGAGGGCGACACAAAAAAACAATCGTCAGAGGAAGATAGTCAGGTCTTTGAATTAGAAAATCAAGCGAACGAAACGATTAGCGCAAGCTATGCATTATACGAAAAAATAGTGAATCGAGAACAGTTGGAGGAGTGGATAATCGAGATAGAGCACCTGCATTATTGTGCTATTGATGTTGAAACCACTTCATTAGATGAACTAGAGACAGATTTAGTAGGTATTTCACTTGCCACAAAGCCAGGCAAAGCCTGTTATATTCCATTGGGTCATACAACAGGTAACCAACAAGAATCAAACATTGTTGCCAACCTTTCTGACAATCAACTTCCTTCAGATTACGTTCTTCAAAGATTGAAAACTATTTTTGAGAATCCGTCGATTTTGAAAATTGGTCAAAACATCAAATTTGACCTTAAGGTGTTGAGGAAAAATAAAATTTTCTTGAATACTTTTGAAGATACCATGCTAATGTCTTACGCTCTACATTCAGGGTTACATAGGCACGGCTTGGATTTTCTTTCTGAAAAATATCTTAGTCACAATCCAATACCTATTGCTTCCCTAATAGGTTCTGGTTCAGGTAAGAAGAAATTTTCAGAAGTAAGCATTCTTGAGGCCACTCAATATGCATCAGAAGATGCTGATATTACTATCAGGCTTTGGAATATTTTCAGACCAATGCTTAGTGAAAAAAGAGTGACTGGGGTTTACAAACAGATAGAATTAGATTTGGTTTCATCATTGGCACAAATGGAACTTAACGGTATTTTAGTTGATAGAAGGATTCTAGAAAATTTATCAAAGGAATTTGGAACAAAAATTGATAAACTGGAAGGTCAAATTTTTGAGATTTCCAAAGAAAAATTTAATGTTGGTTCGCCTAAGCAGTTGGGTTCAATTTTGTTTGACAAGCTTGGCATTAAGGGTGGGAAAAAGGGTAAAACAGGCTCTTATACTACTGATGCAGAGGTTTTAGAAACCTTAGCAGCGGAAGGACATCTATTGCCAGAAATTGTTTTGCAATGGAGACAACTCTCCAAGCTTAGATCGACCTATACAGAGGCTTTGCAAAATCATATCAAGAAAACTACCGGTCGGGTTCATTCATCCTTTTTATCTTCGGGTGCTTCTACAGGTAGGCTGTCTTCTACTAATCCTAATTTACAGAACATTCCCATTAGAACTGAAGATGGAAGGAAAATCAGAGAGGCATTTATAGCTCCAAAGGGTAAGAAACTCATAAGTTTTGATTATAGTCAAATCGAATTGCGAATTTTAGCTCATATAGCAAGAATACAAAACCTTAAGAAGGCATTTTTGAATGGACAAGATATTCATTCTCAGACCGCTTCCGAGGTATTTCAAGTTTCTATAGAAAACTTGACTCCTGAATTAAGAAGACAGGCAAAGGCAATAAATTTTGGAGTAATCTATGGAATTTCACCTTTTGGGTTAGCCAATAATCTTAGAATATCTAGAGAGATGGCTAAGGATTTTATTGAAAAATATTTCCAACGTTATCCTGGTATCCAGGCCTACATGGATTGGACCATAGCTGAAGCAAAGCAACGTGGTTATGTGCGGACATTATTTGGTCGAAAAATTCACACACCCAATATGAACTCTAAGGGACCAGCTGCTGGTTTTGCCAAACGATCTGCTATTAATGCACCGATTCAAGGCTCAGCGGCAGATATAATAAAAATGGCTATGATAAATATTCCTAAAGTCTTGAAAAAGGAAAACTTGATTGGAAAGATGATCTTACAAGTGCACGACGAATTATTGTTTGAGGTCCCTGACAATGAAGTTGAACTAACGCTTGGGACAGTTACCAAAGAAATGGAGAATGCTTGTCATCCTTTTGTAGAGTTAGATGTTCCCTTGAAAGTAGATGTTGGAGTCGGAGTTAATTGGAACAGCGCCCATTAGCATAGACATAGATCAAGAACTAACCTCATATTTTTGAAATTTGAGAAACAACCTGTCGAATTATTTTCATATTTCTGTGCATTATCACAAGATTTGTTCCTATCTTTCCATTATGTTTAAATGGGTATGATCCAATTGAAACATCAGGAAATTCTAATGCAACCTTTTCAAGTTTTTCCGCTATTTCTCCTTCTGGTTTATCGATCTTAATGGTTTTTGAAATGATAGGATCCGTGGAATCTAATTTGCGCAAAACAAAATTAACCATGACTTGAAAAATTTTTGGAACCCCAGCTAAGACAAAAACATTTTCGATCTGGAAACCAGGTGCTTTTGAGATTGGATTTTCGATCATCGATGCCCCAGTCGGTATTCTAGCCATTCTAAGCCTTGCCTCATTAAGGTCATTCTCCCCTCTCGGATAATGGGAAGCAAGAATTCTTTTGGCTTCTTCACTAATGGGTAAAGTCACTCCAAATGCTTCTGCTACACAATCGGCTGTTATATCGTCATGGGTCGGGCCTATCCCACCACTCGTGAATACGTAAGTATATTTTTTTCTTAAGGAATTTAGCGTGGTTATGATCTGACTTTTATCATCTCTTACAACTCTTATTTCATTAATACTGATGCCCAAGTGGAGCAATTTTTGCGCCAAATAACTGCTATTTAGGTCTTTAGTCCGTCCAGATAGTATTTCGTTCCCAATGATTATAATAGCTGCACTGGGGATGTTTTTCTCTGCCATTTTGTTGTACATACATTCATACTTGATTTTTTTCAATGATTTAAAATTAAAGCCAGAAATGTGTTCTTAAACAATGGATTTTACTTCCGAGCTCATAGAAGCGAAATTAGTTAGAAGATACAAAAGATTTTTAGCAGATGTTATTTTTTTAGATGGCAACTCAAGTACAGTCTACTGCCCAAATCCGGGCTCTATGTTAGGTTTAATTGAAAAAGGTACCAAGATTTGGGTGCAAAAGGCCAAAAACCCTAAAGCCAAGTTACCATTTGTTTGGAAGTTAGTTGAAAGAGAGGATGGTACTTTAGTTTGTATCGACACGCAAATTGCAAACGAAATAGTTTTCGAGGCTTTATCAAGAAAAATAATTCCAGGGCTGGAGAATTATGAAAAGATAATTTCTGAACCAAAGATGGAAGATGGAAGCAGACTCGATTTCCTTGTAAAATCAATGGATTGTGAATCCTGCTTTTTAGAAGTGAAATCAGTAACCCTATCTAGATCTTTTGGCCTTGCTGAATTTCCTGACTCAGTGACTTCCAGAGGAGCAAAGCACTTACGATTGCTAGCAAACTTGAAGTCAAAAGGTGTTAGAGCAATTCAGTTGTATGTTGTTCAAAGAGAAGATGCTACTTATTTTAAGATAGCAAAGGATATAGATGAAGTTTATCAAGAGGCCTTTGAACATGCCAAGCGTGTTGGGGTAGAGGTTTTAGTCTTTAGAAGTGAAATTACCAAAAAGGGAATAAAACTGAGTGTTTTTAGCCCATCAGTACTATAAAATATTTTATTTTAAGTCGTTAACAATTGATAGCCCTTGCTAGCAAGGGAAATTATTTATATAGCAGGTTGGGTATGTTGAATTTGATTAAGGGTTTATTATTGGATACTAATAATCTGAATAAAGATGGAATTCGAATCCATAAGGAACCCGACATTTCTGAGATGAGAAAATCCTGTCAGTTAGCAGCAGAAACCCTGGATATGATTGGAGATTATGTTGAGCCTGGTGTTACAACAGAAAGATTAAATACGCTTTGTCATGAGTTCATGATTGATAACGGTTCCATCCCTGCAACTTTGGGCTATAGGGGATTTCCAAAATCTTGCTGTATTTCACTTAATCATGTGGTGTGCCATGGAATTCCTGGAGCTAAGCGGCTTAAGGAAAATGACATTTTAAATATTGATGTGACTTGTATTCTTGGTGGTTGGTTTGGTGATAGTAGTAGGATGTATGTAGCAGGGAAGGCGACTAAGAAAGCTAGTAGATTAATTGAAGTGACCCACGAATCTTTAATGCGTGGTATATCTGCAGTAAAACCTGGAAATACGTTTGGGGATATTGGGGCGGCAATACAACAATTTGTTGAAGGCAAGAAGATGTCAGTAGTTAGGGATTTTTGTGGCCATGGGGTAGGTAGAAGTTTTCACTCTGCTCCAAATGTTTTACATTTTGGTCACAAGAACACAGGCGCTGTTTTGGAGCAAGGCATGTTTTTTACTATTGAGCCAATGGTGAATTTGGGCAGGCCAGAAACAAAAATCTTATCAGACAATTGGACAGCCGTGACAAAGGATAAGTCTCTGTCAGCGCAATTTGAACATACAGTAGCAGTAACGGCTGAAGGAGTAGAAATTCTAACCCTTTCTCCTGATGAAAAATTTTTCCCTAACATAGCCACCTGATCAATAAGGATTAGCTCATTTAACTGGGCTGATTATTGGCATTTGGGTATATTAATTGTAATGATTTTAAGCATGGATATCCCTTTAAGGTCAAAAGTAGACCCAATTAATTTTTGCCATGGCAGTGTTTAAATTTTGAGCCTGAACCACAGGGACAAGGTGCATTTCTACCAATTTTTCCCCAGTTTTTTGTATTTTCTTTTCGTGAGTCCGAGCTGATTGGCAATGAATTAGGACTATTCTCGGATTGATGACCATCCTCTTTCACATTTTTATTATCTATATTCTTAGTATCTACTAATTGAAAGAATGCCATGAATTTGGTCACCTCTTCCGATATATTTTGTAGTAAGACTTCAAATATATCATATGCCTCAGTTTTATACTCATTTAAAGGATCTCTTTGAGCATAACCTCTGAATCCAATTACAGATCTAAGATGTTCTAGTTTTAGAAGATGTTCTCGCCAAGATTTATCAATAGTTTGCAGGAGCACTTGTTTTTCTATATTTTGCATTAACTCTTCGCCATAGTTCTTGGTTTTAATTTCTAGCACTGTAGCAGTTCTAGAAGAGATTCGGTCTTGGAGTTCTTCATCTGTGAAGTTTTCTTCGTTTATCCAAGATTCTAATGGTAAATTTAATCCAAAAACTTCGAGCAACTTTTTCTCAAGAGAGCCAATGTCCCATTGATCTGGATTTTTTCCATCTGAAATGCAACTCCAAACTAAGTTATCAATCACCTTTTCTCTCATTTCAGTAATCGTTTCGGAAACGCTTTCCGCTTCCATAATATCACGTCTCTGACTGAATATTGATTTTCTTTGTAAATTCATCACATTATCATATTTTAATAGGTTCTTTCTTATATCAAAATTTCTACCTTCAACTTTACTTTGGGCTCTTTCTAGAGCCTTGTTCACCCACGGATGGGCAATACTCTCGCCATCTTTCATACCCAGTCGTTTTAACATAGAATCCAACTTATCTGAGCCAAAAATTCGCATCAAATCATCTTCTAAACTAAGATAAAATGCAGTTCTACCAGGGTCACCTTGTCTTCCTGAACGTCCCCTCAACTGGTTATCTATTCTCCTGCTCTCATGTCTTTCCGTAGCTAGAACAAACAGTCCTCCAGCCTCGATGACTATCTTTTTTTCTTTCTCTACCTCAGCAGTTATATCTTGTCTAAGTACCTTTGGATCTTTGCTAGACTTAGTGAGTTCTTGATGTAAGATCATGTCCACATTTCCACCAAGCTGAATATCTGTACCTCGCCCTGCCATGTTTGTAGCTATGGTCACAGCCCCAGGCACTCCAGCATTAGCAATGATTTGCGCTTCTTCTTCATGATATCTAGCATTTAGGACTTTGTGAGGAATTTGGCTGTTCTTGAGTTGCTTTGATAGTAGCTCTGATTTCTCAATTGATGTAGTCCCGACTAGTACAGGTTGGTTTTTTTTATGCGCTTTCTTGATTTCCTGGATTATAGCATCATATTTCTCTTTTTTGGTTCGAAAAACTTGGTCATCTTCATCAATTCTTACAACTGTTTTGTTGGTAGGAATTTCAATCACACCTAAATTATAAATTTCTTGAAATTCTTCAGCTTCTGTTAAAGCTGTTCCAGTCATCCCAGCAAGTTTATCGTAAAGTCGAAAGTAATTTTGGAAAGTTACAGAAGCAAATGTTACATTTTCTGGTTGAATGGATACATTTTCTTTCGCTTCAATAGCTTGGTGGAGTCCATTAGACAATCTTCTTCCGCTCATCATCCTACCAGTAAACTCATCAATGAGGATGACTTCGTTATTTCTTACAATATAATCAGTATTCTTTTTGAAAAGCTTGTGAGCAAGCAAAGCTTGGTTGATATGATGAACTAGGCTTGTGCTTTCTGGGTCATATAAAGAATGGGTTTCAGGCATGAGACCACTTTCCCTGAGTATTACTTCCAAAACTTCTATGCCGGGATCAGTCAGATTTACCGTTCTTGATTTTTCTTCAAGCTCAAAGTGGTCTTCTTTTAAATCGGGAATAAATGAATCAATATTTGTATAAAGGTGAGATTTATCTTCGGTTGGTCCAGAAATGATCAAAGGGGTACGTGCTTCGTCGATAAGGATACTGTCCACCTCGTCCACTATAGCAAAAGATGGTTTTCTTTGAAAAATTTCCTTGATATCTGATTTCATGTTATCCCGTAAGTAATCAAAGCCTAATTCATTATTGGTAGCGTAGGTTACATCTGCTAAATATGCTGATAGTTTGAGGTCGTCGGGCATTTCTGGGTATATTGCAGCTACATCAAGATTCAAAAAGTTATATATTTCCCCCATCCATTCAGCATCCCGTTTGGCTAGATAGTCATTCACAGTAACAATATGTACTCCGCACTCAGTTAATGAATTTAGATAGACAGGCATAACTGCAGTCAGGGTTTTTCCTTCTCCAGTTTTCATTTCTGCTATATTGCCTTGGTGTAGAAATATTCCGCCCAAAAGTTGTACATCGAAAGGTCTCAATCCAATTGTTCGTACAGATGCTTCCCGTACAACCGCAAATGCTTCTGGAAGTAAGTCATCTAAAGTTTTACCAGCCTTAAGGCAGTCCTTAAAGTAAGCAGTTTTTCTTCCAAGCTCCTCGTCAGGCAGTTTTTGCATTTCTGACTCGAATGAATTGATTATTTCCACTATTGATGAAACGGATTTCAATTTGCGATCATTGGCTGAGCCAAAGACTTGTTTAGCCAGTTTTCCAATCCCTAACATTTTGTACCTCAAATAGTCTGTAGAGAGCTCATCATAATTATCTCAAACCAAGATTTGTTTTGTCGAATTCAAACACTGGTTTTTAGGATGTTATTGATTTTGTTGTAGTAGATAGTAATCTTAAGGTAAAGCAGTAAAGAAGCTTTAATTTGCTAGTCAAGTTGACATTAAAATTATGGAGCATTTAACTCATCAAAAATCATGGGCTTTCGAATGAAAAAATCTAAAAAGTCGAATGAAGATCCTATTAAATTGTCGGGAGCAACATTCTCAGCACTTTGTGCAGAAATAAAGTATAAAGACAGAGCAGATTTAATGTTAATTTATCTAGATGTAGGAAGTACTTTAGCGGGGGTATTTACAAAATCTTCTACCCAATCTGCTTCAGTGAAGTGGTCAAGGAAAATAATAGAGAATTATCGTAACCGCGATGATGAACCCTATGCAATATTGGTCAATTCAGGTAATGCAAATGCCTTTACAGGCCAAAAGGGTCATGATTCAGTCCAATATATTATGGAATCTCTATCAGGAGCATTAGGCATAAGCCGTGAAAGTGTTTTGATGGCATCAACTGGAGTTATAGGTGAGGATCTTCCATACAAAAAAATTATTGCCGTAATACCTAAACTTATTAGGGGCCTTTCTTTGAAAAAGATTGAAGCATGTTCAAGAGCTATCATGACCACTGATACTTATCCAAAACTATGTCATAAGAAAATTAAATTAAATGATGACATTGTTACTATTGTGGGTCTAGCTAAAGGTTCTGGCATGATAGCCCCTAATATGGCAACTATGCTTGCATTTATTATGACAGATGCTAAAATTTCTCAGGAAATTTTGCAGAAATTAACAAGAAGTTCGTGCGAAAAAACTTTTAACTCTATTACTGTTGATAGTGATACGTCGACTTCGGATATGGTATTGGTAGCTGCTACTTCAAAGGTTAACATGTCAACTATAGAAAAGAATTCTGATCACAGGATCAAGAATTTTTCTGATGCTTTAGAGAGCATTATGAAGGATCTCGCGCTTGAAATTGTGCGAGATGGAGAAGGGGCTAGTAAATTAGTGGAATATCAGGTTGTTGGTGCAATGAGTGATAGTAGCGCAAGAAAAATTGCCTTCTCCATAGCAAATTCCCCTTTAGTCAAAACTGCTATAGCAGGTGAAGACCCGAATTGGGGAAGAATAGTGATGGCAATAGGGAAGTCGGGTGAACGAATAGAGCAAGAAAGAATAGTCATCCATATTGGACAAAATATTATCACTCAGCAGGGTCGTGTCGCAGTGAATTATGACGAAGAAAGTACAAAAAAATATATGAGGAAAACTGATTTGAATATTAAAGTAGACATAGGCTTAGGTAATGGAGAATCACGAGTTTGGGGATGTGATTTTACGAAGAAATATATTGAAATTAATGCCGATTATCGGTCCTAGAATGATAATTGTTTCTGCAGGGGCTCTGATAGATATTGATGGGAGGGTTTTAATATCAAAACGCCCAGAGGAGAAAGTTTTGGGAGGACTCTGGGAGTTTCCTGGAGGTAAGTTAGAGCCTAACGAAAACCCTGAAGAGGCCTTGATGAGGGAGTTGTATGAAGAACTAGGGATAAATACCTGGAAAAGTTGTTTAGCTCCAATTAGCTTCTCTTATCATGAATATGATAATTTTGATTTGTTGTTGTTATTATTTGTTTGTAGGAAATGGAAGGGCATGGTTCAATCTCATGAAGGACAGACTCTCAAATGGGTTTTTCCTCAAGAAATCCAGAAATACCCAATGCCTGATGCTGACAAGCCATTCATCCCCGTATTAAGAGATCTATTATAAACTGAATGGTAAGAATAGTAATCTATGCATTTTTAGCTAGTGAGAAAAAAATGATAGACCTAGTAAAGATAATATCTCAAGAATTTAGTAAGAGATTTTTTACAATTCATTACAATTTGGAGACATTTAGTTATGAACAGAAGTATTGAAAAAATGGAAGAAAGTCTGAAGGAATTTTTTGGTTCCCAAAAACTTTTACCAATATTGACAGTCGATGACAAAGAGGTGTCAGAAGATTTGGCAAGCGTGATGTGTGAGTCTGGGTTGAAGACCTATGAGGTAACTCTGCGAACACAAGCTTCCTTGGAAGTCATTGCTCAGATGTCTAGTTTTGATAATTGTATTGTGGGTGCTGGAACTTTGATTTCACCTTCAGACGTTCGTTCAGCAATAAAGGCAGGCGCCAAGTTTGGTATTTCGCCCGGGATAACCCCGGAATTGCTTAATGAGTGCGAGAAGAACTGCTTTCCCTTGATACCGGGCGTGTCAACTGCGTCAGAGATCATGAATGCATACGCTAGGGGCTACAAAATATTGAAATTTTTTCCCTCTGAAAACTTGGGAGGTGTAAAAACTCTAAAAGCACTTCATGGACCATTCCCGGGATGCAAATTTTTCCCTACTGGTGGAATTAATCAGGATAACGCACTCGATTATTTAAGTTTGCCTAATGTGTATGCTATTGCTGGGAGTTGGGTTGCACCAAGAGAACTTATAAGAAGTAGAGATTGGTCTCAAATTCGAAAAATAATACAAATGTCAGATTGGAAAATTTAAATGACTGAGAAATACTGGAAACTACTTCAAAAAAATAGAGAACAGACATCTGGGAGGCGAATTAACAGCCTTTTTGAAGAAGATAGATCCAGATTTAATAATTTTAGTGTAATCACAGAGGATCTTATTTTGGATTACTCGAAAACTAATATTGATCAGCATGCCAAGACTAATCTAGTTAACTTGGTAAAATTTGGGTCTGTACAGTCAAAGGTAAATGACATGTTTTCTGGAAAGAAAATCAATGTCACGGAAAATCGATCGGTTTTGCATACGGCACTTAGAAATTTGAACTCATCATTATTGGTTAATGGGATAGATATTAATTTGAAGGTCAACCAATCCTTAGAGAAAGTATCAAAATTTTCTGAGAAAATTCGCTCTGGTCAAATGACTTCCCAGTCTGGCGAACCTTTTACAGACATTGTTAATATTGGTATTGGAGGATCTGATCTTGGTCCGAGAATGGTTGTACGAGCATTATCTCCATATCAAAATGGCCCAAAGGTTCATTTCGTTTCAAACTTAGATTCTTCTGATATTACTGACGCCATATCCCTCTTGAATCCAATGACTACTCTCTTCATCATTTCTTCGAAGTCTTTTACCACCCTGGAAACCTTAACAAATGCTGAGACAGCCAAGAGATGGATCATCTCAGCACTTGGCAAGACTGGTATGAGAAATTTTGTGGCAGTCTGTTCTTCCAGAGATAGTGCTTTAAAATTTGGGATACTGGAGGACCAAATTTTTGAGTTTGAAGATTGGGTCGGTGGACGATTTTCTGTTTGGGGACCTATCGGTCTACCCGTTATGTTGGCCGTGGGTACGGCCACATTTAGGAAATTCTTGGAGGGAGCGAGATCATTAGATAAGCAATTTCAAAAGTCAAAAACAGTTGAAAATTTGCCTACAATGCTAGCTTTGATAGGAATTTGGCATGCCAGTATTTGTCAATATCCTTCCAGAGCTATTTTGCCATATGAACATCGCTTGGAATATTTAACAATGTATTTACAACAACTTGATATGGAAAGTAATGGAAAATCTGTTGATCGAAATGGAGACTTTATTGTAAAACCATCGACACCTATATCTTGGGGTCAAACTGGAACAAATGGGCAGCATGCCTTTTACCAATTTCTGCATCAAAGTAATCAAGTAGTGCCTTGTGAGTTCATTTTAGGTGCAAATGGTTTTGAAGAAGATTTACAAATTGCCCACCACGAAGGCCTTATAGCAAATTGTTTAGCTCAATCAGAGGCATTAATGACTGGGATGGATAATGAAAAATATTTCAAGGACAAAAGAAAAGATCAAAAGCAATTGATTATTCCTAATTCACATCTTTTTTGCTCCGGTAATAGGCCTTCGACAACATTATTATATTCCAAATTGACCCCAGAAATTCTTGGAAAATTACTAGCATTGTTCGAGCATAGAACTTTTGTGGAAGGTGCAATTTGGAATATAAATTCATTCGATCAATGGGGGGTGGAATTTGGGAAAAAACTGGCTAGGAAAATAAATGATTCAATCAAGGACAAAGATTATTTTGAAGCTTTTAGCAGTTCGACAATCGGCTTAACTAATCAAATTAAGAGATTAAAGAAACAAAAGATATGACTTAAATCCAATGCTAGGATAATTAATCAAAAGCTAAAGGTGATATTTTGAAGCAAGAAAGCATGCCGAGTTTATTATTTATTTACTTATTTATCACGCGTTATTTTGAAATTCTTTTTACCCTTATTTTAAAATATCGGTTGATAATAGGAAAAGAAGATAAGGAGCGCATTCATGAAAGAAAAGGTGTTTCCAGATTTAAGCGCCCTGACGGTCAGTTGATTTGGTTTAATGCCGCTAGTGTTGGTGAAGTATTGTCTGTGTTACAACTTATTAGATCACTAAATAAAAAAGACAAGAAACTTAATTTTTTGATAACGTCTACAACAGTCACTTCCGCTAAAATTATTGGAAAGATGATTCCTGAAAAATGCCAGCATCAATTTGCACCTATAGATACTTTTTCAGCTACGACGTCTTTTCTTGGTCATTGGAAACCAGACTTAGCTATTTTTGTGGAAGGAGAGTTTTGGCCAAGGTTATTACTTGAAGCAAAAGAAAGAAAAATACCGCTGGGGCTAATAAATGCTCGAATGGAGAAACAATCATTTGAGAATTGGAACAAAGTAAATCAAACAGCTAAAAGAATAATGGAGACATTTAATTTTGCATTTGCTCAAAATGAAGTCACAGCAAATAGACTTTTGGCCTTGGGGATGAATCGGGAGGTTTTGTTGGGGATTTGTTCAATAAAGGAACAAGCTCAGCCACTAGGCTTCGATCCAATAGAGTTGCAAAAATTAAAGGAGGTTTTTCTTGGGCGAAAGATCTGGGTTGCTGCTTCTACCCATCCAGGAGAAGAAGAGATTTTGGCCATGGCTCAGAGAAAATTATACACTTATGATAAGAGCTATGTTCTTATATTGGTTCCTAGACACCCTGAAAGAGGTGAACTAATCGCAAAAAACCTAACTACTACAGTGCACGGAATTGCATTAAGGAGTAAGGAACACGAAGTTAATTCTGAAACCGAAATTTACTTAGCTGATACCCTGGGTGAGTTAGGCCTCTGGTATAATTTGTCTGAAATAGCTTTTCTTGGGGGATCGATGGTTAATATCGGAGGACACAACCCTTATGAGCCTTGTCGATTTGGAACTGCTATAATTCATGGTTCTTTTGTGCACAATTTTCAGGAAATATTTGATCTATTACTTTCTGAGGGTGCCTCAATTTTGGTTAAAAATTCTAGTAACTTAGTTCAACAAATCAAGAATTTAAATCAAGATGAAAAGGCTCATAAGATAGGGTCAAAAGGTATGAAGTTGGTAAATTCTTTGACTGACAAGTCAAAACTAATAGTGAAAACAATCGATTCATATCTTTAGATTTATCCTAATTGCTTTTATAAACGTTTGTAGTTAATAAGGCATGAAGGGCTTAGAGGTTTTGATTTGGAACAGAATTCTAATATACTTGTAACCGGAGGAACGGGATCTTTTGGTTCTAAGTTTATTCCACTTACACTAAAGAAATACAATCCAAGCAGACTAGTAGTATTCTCTCGTGATGAAATGAAGCAGTGGGATATGCAAAAAGCCTATGAAGATGATCCTAGAGTTAGGTTTTTCATTGGTGATGTCAGAGATCGTGAAAGGTTAATGCGTGCGTTGGATGGTATCGATTATGTCGTACATGCTGCTGCCACTAAGATAGTGACAACAGCTGAATACAATCCATTCGAATGTGTTAAGACTAATGTTCTTGGCGCAATGAATGTGATTGATGCCTGTCTTGATAAAAATGTAAGAAGATGCGTGGCTTTATCTACAGATAAAGCTTCAAATCCGATAAATCTTTATGGAGCAACGAAATTAGCTTCGGATAAAATGTTTGTTGCAGGGAATTCTTACTCAGGCTCTTCGAAATGTAAGTTTGCCGTTGTACGCTATGGTAATGTCATGGGATCTCGAGGTTCAGTTATTCCTTTTTTTCTTTCCAAACAAAAGGATGGTTATTTGCCAATAACTGATAAGCGAATGACAAGATTCATGATTACTCTTGAGGAAGGAGTCAGATTAGTTTGGAAAGCTTTTGAAGATATGGAAGGTGGTGAGATTTACGTAAAGAAAATCCCATCGATGAAAGTTGTAGACATTGCTTCCGCCATTAACCCAAAGCTTGAACACAAGGTAGTTGGTATAAGACCCGGAGAAAAGCTTCATGAACAGATGATTGGTTCAGAGGATGCTACCTTTACTTATGAGTATGCCGACCACTACAAAATATTTCCAGCAATTCATAATTGGTCTAAGGACAAAGCCAGAATTAAGGGAGGTAAGAAGGTACCACAAGATTTTGTTTATGCATCAGACAGCAATTTAGAATGGCTTAGCCAGGAAGAATTTAGCATATGGCTTTCTAATAATCAGGAGCATATCGGTAAATACTAATGATACCTTACAGCCGACAAAGTATTAATGAGCAGGATATTGAAGAGGTTATAAAGGTTTTAAGATCTGACTTAATTACTCAAGGTCCTATTAATAAAAAGTTTGAGGAAGAAATTTGTTCCTACACGGGTTGTAAGTATTCTGTAGTAACTAACTCTGCTACTTCCGCCTTACATTTAGCTTGTCTAGCTCTTGGATTAGGGCCAGGCGATATACTTTGGACTTCTCCAAACTCTTATGTTGCATCTGCAAATGTTGGTCTTCTTTGCAATGCTGAAGTTGATTTTGTAGATATTGATTCCAAAACTTATAACATGTGTGTAAAGTCTCTAGATAAAAAATTAAGAAAAGCAGAAGTTGATGGTAAGCTGCCCAAAATAGTTATGCCCGTACATTTTGCCGGGCAATCCTGTGACATGATTTCTATAAAAAAATTAGCTGAAAAATATGGTTTTAAGATTGTTGAGGATGCGTCTCATGCCATTGGTGGAAGGTATAATGGGGAACCAATAGGATCTTGTTCATTTTCTGACATTGTAGTTTTTTCATTTCACCCAGTTAAAATTATTACTACAGGTGAGGGCGGCTCCGCACTTACTAATGATTTGCTTCTATTGGAACGCTTAAGGCTCATGTGTTCCCATGGTGTGACTCGTGATCCCAGTAAAATGGTAACTAAGTCAGGAGATGCATGGGTTTACGATCAAATAAGTTTGGGGTTTAATTTTCGAATGAGTGATTTACATGCGGCATTAGGTTTGAGTCAACTGAAGAGAATAGACCAATTCATCAGAAAAAGGAATGAAATTGCTAAGAGATATGATGAAGAATTAAGTCAACTAAATTTAAAACTTCCTTTCCGCGATTTTGCCAATCCTTCCTCCCTTCATCTTTACCCTATTCAGACTAACCAAAGGGGAAGAGTTTTCAATTTATGCCATAAAGAAGGAATAAAAGTGAATGTTCATTATAAACCTATACATATTCAACCCTTTTGGCAGAAAAAAGGCTTTTTGCCTGGTGATCACCCCAATTCTGAAGCTTATTACTCAAATGCTATAAGTCTTCCAATTCATCCTGAACTATCGGATGAGCAGCAAGAGAAAGTGATAAAGGTACTAAAGTCTATTTGAGAGTAGTAAAAGTTACTTCTTTTTCCTTTAGAATTAGGTTGGTTAAGATTTTGGCTGTATTAATCTTGTTCGTTTTTAAATCATAATTTTCAACCAAACGGGTGTAGGCTCTATCTATGACACCCTTATGGGCCCTTTCAATCAATCGACCGAATGCTATAGAAATATCATTCTTCTTCGGGATGTTATTAATAATTTTTTCAAAAGAAATATGTTTAGAAAATTCAGTTACACCAGGAAAATCTTTGTACCAAGCATGCCCAAAAACCAATACACTTTTTCCAAGACAGAGAGATTCCCATCCCACGGTACCAGTAACTGTAGCTATGAAAAGAGCTTTTCTTGTGAGTTCATTAGTATCTGCAAATGAAGGAACAAACGTAACTGATTTAATTCTCGATATCCTGTGAAAAAACAAGGGGCCTCTAGCAAAAGAACCTTGTTTAGGGTTTTCTTTAACAAATATTTTAACGCCCTTAGGCAAGATCTTTGATAGATGTTCGAGTGCTAGCAGTTGATCTCTATATGCGCCACCAATAGCTGAGGTGGTCATTTCAGGTTGCATTGGTAGGGGGAAATACACAAATCTTTCATTTAAGTCAAAATTAGTGGTTTCAAATTCCGCTAAGTGTTCAAAATAAGCAAGTTCATTTACATGAAAAAAATTTGCAAAAGGATCACGCCATTTTGGAAAACTCTTATATATCTTATGAATTCTAGTTAGAATTCTTGACAAATAGATAGGACGGAAAATAAGCCTAGGGTTCTTAAAAAAAATGAACAGTATCAAGTTGATTATTGTTTTAACATTCACTCTTCCATTATTTTCTGCCTTTTGTTTGATCTTTTTCATGTAAAATAATTCTAGTTCCGGGATTTTTGGAGTTTTTTTTCTGACAGAGACCTTGGCATTATTGATCTCACCATAGTGTTCAACATCTCTTAGGGAAAAGAAATTGTTGGGGAAAAGAGACTGGGTCACGATAGTTGTTTCAATTTTCAGAGACCGAGCAATTTGGTAAATTATCGTGTCATATGCAAGATGCGGAATATTGAAGAAAAGGACATGGTCAATATCATTAGCAAGCATTTTGTCTGCCATAGCGTCTGTCAAGATATGATAATAATCTAGATAGTCCTGAAGATTCTGAAGGTTATGAGATTTATACCTATAAGCATTTGAATGTCGAAAGAGTTGGTCAACAAGTGTTTCCAGGTCTTTTCTGAAACTTTCAGAAGCCATTAGTTGAAGATCAACTCCGGAATACTTTTTAGATTCATTAAAAAGATGCCCAAGTGATCCAGGCTTTGCATTCATCCTTACTAGAGAAGATGCCTTAAAGTCACTAGCCGAGTCGCCGAGGTGTAATTTTAGCAAAATTTTATCCTGCGAACTCTTAATTAACTCTGAGAGTATTTCATTTGTATTTTTTGCTGTAGAAACTGCCAAAAGATTGATCGGTTTCACATTTTGATTTTCTCCCAACTTAAGGGCTCTCCTTTACTCAGGTTAATCTTTGCGCTTTTGCCGATGATATCATTTAAGTATTTTGGAGGAATCCCCATCCCTGGCCTTATTGATCTTACGTTTGTTTCGTTTAGAAGTTCTCCAGCCTTAATATCTTTTGTGACAAAGAGAGATCTTCGAAATATGGCATTAGATTTTTTTATACCAGGCCTATTGTCATATCCTTGTGATAAGCCTTCATAGGCACTACTACAGTCTTCAACAAGTCTTTTGAACTCTTCTGGTTCAAGTGAGAAATCAGCATCCGGTCCACCGTCAGATCTGTTAAGAGTAATGTGTTTCTCTATGATGGTAGCTCCCAATGCTATTGAGGCAATTGCCATTGTCGAACCCAGTGTATGATCAGACAAGCCAATTGGCACTTTAAACTTTGCTTCCAATTCGTTAATTGTAGCAAGCCTCATGTCTTTTGGTTGAGCGGGATATTCAGAAATACAATGTAACAAGGCATAACCATCTGCGCCAGCATTCTTAGCAGCAATACAAGCATCATTAATCTCTTCAAAATCGGCTACTCCTGTGGACATGATCAAAGGCTTACCCTTACTTGCAGCTTTTTGTATTAGGGGTAGGTCTACTAACTCAAAGGAAGCTATCTTAAAAGCTGGTGAAGATAGTTTGTCCAAGAAGTCCACTGCAGACTCATCAAAAGGAGAAGAAAAACAGTGAATATTTTTCTTTTCTGCATAGTTAAAGAGAGTTTCATGCCAGTTCCATGGAGTGCTAGCCTCACTATAAAGTTCATAAAGATTTCTACCAGCCCAAAGACCACTTTTTATCATAAATTCTGGCCGATTGGAATTAATTGTAATGGTGTCAGCAGTGTAAGTTTGCAATTTTATGGCGTTAGCCCCTGCATCTGAAGCGGCATCGATTAATCTTATAGCTCTATTGATGTCACCATTATGATTCCCTGACAATTCAGCAATTATGTAAGGTGGTGAATTAGATCCTATTGTGACATTTTTTATTTTAATATTATTTTTCACGTGTGCTTCTTGGTTTAATATGGTCTATAAAATCGACATTCGAATTTTGGCCTTGATAGACTATAAGTAGAGTATTCTTTACTTTTGTTTATGCAAGAAAATCCAAGATGTTGATGGATGAGTTTTGATTTTAGATTTTGATTTAAAACCTTGGCATTGATAGTTTTGATTCCTTTCTCGTAGAAAAGTTTTTTAAGGAAAAAAGCCAGCATTCTTTTGCCAGAACCTTTGGAAAAACTATTTTCGCCAATATAAAAGCTCCAGAAAACTTCATTCTTCGAGATAAAAACTGAATTACAATGGCCAATTTCTTCATTGCCTTCAGAATATATCAACCAGATTCCTTTTAAAACATTTTGTGTCTTTTGCATCCATTTTCTGTGTTCTTCTTCAGATAGAGTTTTCTTGTCAAGACTCATTTCTCTGACAAATGACTTATTGCGCCATGTCAATAGCTTTCTTGAATCTGTGATCTTAACAGATCTCAGGTTAGCTTCTAAGAAATCCATCACTCTTTTTGCGCCGAAACCATCACACAAATCCTTTGAATTTTTTGAGAGTTTTTTCAAGATTTCAGGAGAATTAACCAGATTACTTACAGTATCATAGAGATTTTTCTTACTTTTTGCTTGGGTAATAGTTATAATTTTAGCAGCTTTAATTTTTTTTAGTTCCTTAGTTAGATTTCTTTGATTTTGGGCGATTGAAATCGTTAAAGTAGGAAGTCCCATGCAGCACCTTTCCCAAGTGCTCATTCCAGTAGCTCCTATACAAAGATCAGCTTTAAGCATCAAAAAACTTATGTCGGATTTATCTAGGTGCAGGTTTATGTTTGCGTATACCTTTGCTAATCTTCTTACTTGTGAAAGGGTTTGGCTATCTGAAGACATTGCGACATCAATCTGCACGTTTTCTATTATAGCAGTAGCCCTTAACAAATAAGGCATGATTTTTTTGGGATCGTACATGCCTACCGAAATCAGGATGCAAAATTTCTTGCCAATACAATTCTTAGATTGTCTTATAGATCTTTCCAAAATGCTTTGAGTTCTTAGCTCTCTGAAATTTTTTGTGAGTAATGTAAACGTTGGACCTTCCAGAAAGGCTACACTTTTATATTTTCTTTTTCTTTTGCGTAGAGAAGTTTGGTCTAATAAAAAATCAGCACCTAGGTTCCTATTGTCCAGATCATCTATAGCGAGGAAAGACACCCTAATTAAATTTTTCCTTACTATATTTACCCATTCAAAATCCAAAGCATAATTGTCAAAAATTACCCAATTCGGTTTGAAGTTCTCCAAAACTTCTCTTGTACCTTTAGCATCCTGTGTTTTGGGTAGTTCTAACCAGTTCCCATAAACGCTATAGCTCTCGGGCTTCAGTATCTTTTGTGTCTTTGCTGACGGTTCAAGGACTTTGTAGTTAAAGCCTGAAGTTTTCAACATTTGGCGTAGTTTCAGGGGTAAGGAGGTTGAGATAAACAAGGTTGTATGTCCACGCGCCTTAATTTCTTCTGCTAGGCTAAAACATCTTCTAAAATGACCTCCCCCTATTTGGTCATTAGCATCGACCCGTATAGCAATTTTAAGTGGATTTTTTTGCACTTTTTAGGCCTCAATTCAGTCTATGAAAACCTTCATGACATACTGATCCCTCAATTAATTTTTCAACATTGAGTTTTTGGTTTTCACAATCTGCGATAAGCCCAAATACCTTGCTTAATTCATTTGAGTAATTATCAATTATATCTGGTTTGTGTGCTACGGTACTATATATTGCATTGCTAGTCAGGAAATGCTTCTTTAGCATTTCCTGTGTGATCAGAGTTTTATACTTTAGATTATTCTCACTACAAAATTTATAAGAGGACAAAGAAGGTATTCCTGAAATTTCAATTTTTAGGCCATGCGTGGTTGCTAAATCTTTCCATATGCTCTGTATCTTGTTTCCTATCTCGGTAATTATATGCCATGTTTGATCTCTTTCCATAATTTCCAAGGTTTTCAAAGCTGCCGTAACCCCTATTCTTTCAGTCCAAAAAGTACTACTGATAAAGCTATTCTGTGCTTCTTCCATGACAATTCGACTTCCTAATATAGCTGTAATAGCATAGCCATTTCCTAATGCTTTACCAAAAATGGCTAGATCTGGGTTAACACCATATTTGAGGTGTATTCCTCCAAAGTTTTCTCTAAAGCCTGATGTGCATTCATCAAAAATTAAAAGTAACCCATTTTCGGTAGCCAGCTGTTTTACGGATTTGAGAAAGTTTTTGTTTGGTTGTTTATTTCTAGTTACCTCCATTTTTATGACACCAATATCATTTTCAGCAACTATTTTTTTTAAGCCAGCTATGTCGTTATATCTAAATGGAAATGTGGTATTTTTTAGGGCTTTAGGTACACCATTAGTAGGTAAACCTGGGAGCAAATGTTCCTTCAAGCCGTCATGAAAACTCAGATTAGTTGCGAGATACCAGTCATGCCAACCATGATATCCACAGATGGCAACACCGTCTTTACCAGTGGCTGCACGTGCAATTCTTATAGCGATGGAGTTTGCTTCTCCTCCAGTTCTGGCAAATCGAGCCATTTCTGACCATGGATGCATACTAATCAATTTTTCCGCCAGAAACACCTCTTCAGGGCAATTCAGAGTACTCATATTACTTTTATCGATGTTACGCTTTACTACTTGATCGACTTCTTCGTTTGCATAACCCAATATATTAGTGCCTACGCCCATCAAAGACATGTCAGTATATTTTTTGCCATCGAGATCCCAAATCATACATCCTTTAGCCTTTTCGAAATAGGCAGGCCAGTTATCTGGATGAAATAATTCTGTCCTTTTTGACAACAACATATTCCCTCCTGGTATTATAGTTTTAGCTTTTGTCCAAAGTTTCTGGCCACTACTCCTGGTAGAGCCCTCATTTCTAGTCAAATGGGCATTTTTTTCAAAGATACTGGGACTTTGATCATACAAGTTGATTATCTCTTTTAATGTGAAATCTATTCTAGGGTGAAAATGTTTTACTATTGAAGATATAACTTCCAAGTCTGAATTCTCATCTAAAGTTAAGCGCAATTTGGATAGATTTTTTGAGGCCTTTAAATTAGCTTTGGTGTAATGTTTATTTTCGCGTATGAATGATGTTACATGCTCGAGGTGCCTAATTTCTAATGAACATTCTGACAATCTTTCCAGACATTTTCGATCTATTACTTCCACATCCATACCATCTGGAAAAGAAGGAGGATCAATGTTGCTAGCATACATTACATTTGCACTTTTGTAGGCTTCTATCACTTTGTCGACTACAACTGAGTCAATTAATGGACAATCGCCAGTGATCCTAACAATGGTTTTTGCGACGGTTTTTTGAATAGCGTCTATGTAACGTTGAAGGACATTATTTTCACTTCCTCTTGAACAGTGGAAGCCCAGATTTGTTACCATTTCATAAAGGCTATCATCCGCAGGATTAATAGAAGTAGCCACAACAATTTCATCAATTAATTTACTTTTTTGAAGGCGTTTCAATAGTAATTCTAACGAGGGCATGGTCCCAATTTTTTTAAGAACTTTACCAGGTAATCTAGAGGAATTCATTCTGGCCTGTACTAGAGCAACTATGTTTTGTTTTGGTTCCATAATCTAGGGTCAATCAATTCTGTTTCTAAATCAGAACCCCATTTAGGTTCTTCTTCTATAGGTGGTTTGCTAAAATAATGAAAAATTTCCTTCAGATGTAAAGTTGAATTCACTCCAATAACAATCTTATCAATACCTTGAATCGAATTTACAAAGCGAACACATGCCTCAACGGGGGTTAGTTTTTGTGAGCTTAACCATGATTTCCAATTTTGCCAAAAATCTTTAAATCTTGCGAACTCGACCGGTATATTCTCAGTGGCATATGTTAGCAAGCCCTGAAGAAAAATTGATCTTATATGCACCTCTATTCCCATATTGGAAATATCATGCAAATATTTATTTTTTAGCAATCTTTTGTCAACAATATTAACTGGGCATTGCACAATTTCAGGTTGAAAAATATTTAAAATAGTTTCCAAATCTTTTTTTTCATAGACTGACACGCCAATTTTTCTTGTAACCCCATTTTTCTTAAGGTCTTTCAATGACCATAGTAATTCTTTGCCATATTCCCCAACAAAATCTTTGGGGTTATGGATTAAAATAGCTTCAAACATAGAGACGCCTATTTCTTGAGCCGATTGACTAATACAATGCTTAACCCAGTCATTTACGTCATTGATGCCATTAGGAATTTTCGGTATTTTTGTTATGACTTTCCAATCTTCAATTCCTATAATACCTAGTCTTTTTGAGCAATCGCCATAACTAATAGCCGTGTCCAAAGTCTTTATTCCTAGTCTTTGGGCAAACTGAAGGATCTCTTTAGTGGTTTGTTCTGAGAGCCTTCTTGAATCCATTCCTTGTCCATAATTCATACCAAAATTCGCTGTACCAATAACTAATTTATTTTCCATGGAACTGATTAGTCCAAAATTAAAAAATTATTTTTTATCATTTCAGAAATTATTATAAGTCTTTTTATTTTAAAATTGCAATTTTTCCTGTAAGATTGAAAGAGCCAATTCCAGAAAATATCTAAGGACCTAAAATTAAGTTAGGAAAACTAAATGAGTTCTAGGCAAAGAAGTCAACTTATAGATGCACTTAGGGCGACAGCTGTATTGGCGATGATGATATATCACTTCGCATGGGATCTGGGTTTTTTCAATATAGTAGATCCAGTAATAGTAAATTCAGGAATATGGAAACTTTTTGCAGTTTCTATTGGTAGCAGTTTTCTTTTTCTATCTGGGATCAGCTTTTGGTTAGCCTCAGCCAAGGGCATAAATTTAAAAAAGTTTCTTTATCGATTGGCAATTTTGCTTGGAGCCGCCCTTCTAGTTACAGTGGGGACTTATAAAGCAAATCCCGACACATTTGTATTCTTTGGAATACTTCACCTACTGGCTGTATGTACGTTACTAGGCTTACTAATTTACAGGTTACCCGCATTTCTTCTACTCTTTTTAGGTTTGGCCATAATTATTGGCAAGCCTTATTTGATGTCCGTTGATTTTCAACCTAAATATCTTGCCTGGACAGGCCTTTTCCCAGGCCCAACGGGCTCTGCTGATTTTTATGGCTTTTTCCCTTGGTCATCAGCATATATTTTTGGGTTGGGGGTGGCCAAGCTTATCATTGGTGTACGACAAGAAAATATATGGGATTCTTCACTCTTTATGAAACCCTATAAGAGAGGAATACTGCAGCTTAGTTTTTTCTGGATTGGGCGTAATTCGTTATTAGTGTATCTAATTCATCAACCAATTTTGATGGCTATGATTTTTGGATATTTGCATTATTTATGAATGCTTATACTTTATCAGGAGCTTCACAGAATTTGAGTTAAACTATCACAAGGTGTTCAAATGTGATTGTGTTTGTAGTAATGCCTACCAATGACATACAAGTGTCGCTGGACCCATCTCCATCACTATCATAGAACAGTAAGCTAAAGCCATCCGTAGCAGTCGCCACATTGTAGGAAAAGTAATAGGTCTTTCCTGAACTCATTGCCGTGTTAGCCTTTGAAAGGGCATCGGAAAATGAAGTCGCACCAGTTTCTGAAACAAAATTGTTGGCATTTGATGTAATTGATCCAAAACCAATTTTATCAGCGGTTGGATCGAAATTTATTATTTTGTCAGCTATTATAGAAGCATGACTATTAGCTGATCCATCAATAGTCAAAACATTCGTACCTCCAGGTTGAACAACATCTATGCCTTTGAGGCTAGATAAAGTTATAATATCAACCCCATCACCACCCCTTATGTCGGCATTTCCTGTCGCATTAGCTGCTATTGAAATAGTGTCGTCTCCTGCTCCACTAATTACTTTACCTGAACCAACTCCCAATGAAACTTGATCATTTTGGTTTGTAGTGGTCACATCTACAATGCCTTTGAGAGCAGAAAAATTTAGTGATATTCCTTTTTTAGACATGCTACTTGCATCTATATTCACAGTTCCATCACCTGAAAAACTACCGACGTTCATATCGCCAGCTCCACTAAGAGTGAAATCCACAATTGCTTCCTCAATTGTTGTGTTCCCAATATTGATAGATGAGAATTCTGTTCCGCTAACAATAATACTATCGATTTTCTTAGCATTGATTGAACCGATATTGATGGGCGCTCCCTTTGTGGCCATAGCAAGGCTCAAAAGGTTGTCCACAGGGGTTGAGCCCCCTAAATCCCCAATAGTGATGGTACCAGTTTCAGAAGCATCTATAGCTATCGAGCTTAGTTTTTGCAAATCAGGAAGACCAGAAGTTCCAGGAGTACCTAGAGTTATATCTCCATCATTCCATGTAGTTAAGGATATGGTTCTTAGTGCTGTTGTTCCAGTTAGGTCAGTAGCAGCAGCAATGATTATATTGCCATCATTGTCATTATCAATTTCAATTCGTTGGGTATCTTCAGGATCCAAATTTAGTAAAGGTATGGTGACAGGTTCATTGCCGGAGTTTTTAAATAGTAATTGACCAGCTTCGTTGAGAGTTAAAGAGGTAAGATCAACAGACGCCCCTGAGTTATTGATCCAATCAAAATAGAGAACAGCAAAGCTATTTGGCTTAAAGTCTATAGTCCAATCGCCTGATTGAGTTTCCTTAACAAAAATTTTCTCAATATCTGTAGTCAAACTTGTAAGGTTAACGCCAGCTGTTGAATTACTGATAGAAATATTCTTGACGTCTGTTACATTTGTAAAGTCCACTGTACCAGCTGCTGAAAAAGTAAAATCAAGTAGGGGATAGCCGCTTATAATGGGGCTAGCCACAACTGCGCCAGTTACTTCTATTGGTAAGCTATTTGATCCATCTCCAGTTGAAGATAAAGGAGTGGTTGAGCTTATTGTATAAGGATTAGTAATAGATGGATTTTCTTGAAAATGTTTCTCTATTCCCTCAGAAGCTGCATTGCCAGCTAAACCTAAGAGCTTTTTGTTATCATTGTTGCAAGCTGTTAGAAGTAACGGTGCCGTCAACCAAGATTTTCTTACAAAGATATTTTTTTTCCTGATCCTCCAAAGCATATTCTGCTTAGCTTTGTTGGTTTTATCTAAGGACTCAGAATTTAAAGCCTTTTTTACGCTCCAGGAACTATATAAACTTGCTTTTATTGCACCCAATTTCGAAAATTCCTCTTATGTTAAGAACGAATAAATTAGTATTTTCATTTATTAATGCAATAACCGTGCTATCCTGAGGGAAATCTGAAAGATTATTTTTTAAAGCATATTTATTTGGAATAAGACTTGCAGTATTAAATATTTCCATTCTGGCAAAAGAGTAGATGATGTTGATTAAATTTAAAATTGTTGTTTGTTTATTATGCTTCTTTCTGTTCCAGAGTTGTGCTACGTCTCAACAAGGCACACAGCAGACCGTAAGCTTTTCTAGTTTTCCGGCGGGAGCTAATGTGAAAACGTCTCATGGTTTTAGTTGTGCATTGACTCCATGCAAAATCAAACTCCCAAGGAATAGGTCCTTTGAAGTTGTGGTTTCTAAACCAGGTTTTACAACTGAGCGTGTTAACGTTGAGTCAGTTCCAAGCGGTTTGGGTGCAGTTGGTGCAGTAGGAAGTGCTTTAATAGGCGGAGTGATAGCGACAGGATATGATGTCTACAAGGGTGGGGTTTTTGAATTAACACCCAGCACTGTAGAAGTTAAAATGCAGAGCACTTCGGCGATGGTTCTTGAAGAAGTCCGGAGCATTTCTAATATGAATCTTTTTGGGGAATAATAGTACAAATAGCTGCTTATTAATTTTTTAACGAGAATGTTCTTTAAATTAAGTTTTGATTTTCCGTCTAGGTAAATGTATATGCTTTACCTAAGGAAAAGTTGGCATCAAATAAGAATGGGAAAAAGATGACAGAGAATGACAATACTCATGAACAAGAAGGTGGTTGGTTAGCAAAAACTGCCTACGCCTTATTTGATGTGGGAAATTCAGCTGTTGGGGCTATGCATGCAACCTTTATTTTTGCGGTATATTTCGCTAGTGTAGTCGCCCCGGAGAATGGCACTTCATATTGGGGTTATACTACTGGTGCGGCAGCTTTGGTGGTTGCTATTCTGGGCCCCATTCTTGGTGGGTTGGCTGATTCAAAGGCACAAAGGAAGATGTTCTTAGCAGTAGTTGTTATGATCGGTGTTATCGCTAACATTATTTTATGGAAAGTCGAACCCAATCAGGCTTTCATATGGTTTGCTTTAATTTTTTCTTTCTTTTCCATTTTAGCAAATGAACTAATGTTTGTTTTTTATAATGCGTTATTACCGTCTGTTGCGTCCAAGAAAAATATGGGCCGTGTGTCTGGAATAGGTTGGGCTGTAGGGTATTTTGGTGCGATAATAGCACTAGTGCTAGCATTAGTAGTTTTTATTATGCCAGAGGAAGCTCCTTTTGGATTGGACAAGGACAATTCTGAGCATGTAAGGGCAACTATGATTTTGGCAGGTCTATGGTTACTAATATTTAGTATACCATTGTTCATGTTTGTTAAAGAAGGTCAGGCAGCTTCGAATTTGTCAAAGCCTTGGCAAATTATCAAAACTGGGTGGGCAGAGATTGGAAAAATACCGGGGCTGCGACGTTTTCTAATTGCCCGAATGTTATATGTTGATGGACTTACTGTTGTATTTGCATTCATAGGGATCTTTGCGGCTAAGGTTTTTGGATTCAGTGGTCAAGATGTTCTCTTATTTGCAATAGCTGTTAATTTCACGTGTGGAGTAGGAGCCCTCATGGGTGGATGGTTTGACGATAAGCTGGGCTCTTTCAGAACTATAAGAATAGCACTTATTTTTTTAATAATCATAGGAGTTCTCGTGCTATTGTCCCCTAATGCACTATCTTTTTGGATATTTAGTTTGATAGCTGGTTTATTTATTGGACCTGTGCAATCAGCAAGCCGATCGTTAGTGTCACATCTATCTCCAGCAGAGCATAGGGCGCAAATATTTGGATTTTATATGTTGGCTGGAAAGATAACTTCTTTCTCAGGCCCTGTGGTATATGCTACAGTCGTATTGTGGGCAACTCAAAGCCCGTTGGTTGAGAATTTATCTTTTTCGATATTTGGTGAAGGCAATGGAACTTTGGGAGAAAGAGCCGGGATGATAACAGTGGTGTTATTTTTAGTTGCTGGTTTTTTTGTTTTAGGTAGAAAGAGCCCCGGTTGATATATGGATCTGAGATTTTTTCCCAGGCACTAAGCTTCTTCCAAATTTTTGAATATTAGGATATTAGGTTTGATACTACTTAATTATCTGATGTGTAATATAAAAAAGAATGACAGTCACAGAAGATCCGACAAAAAGTGCAAGAGAGAAGTGTAATCCTTTGTTGATAAGTGCAGGTATAATTAAAAACATTGGTAGACTTGGAAGCACGAACCAAAAAATTTGAGAACTTAAAGCAGATATTTTTGAGACATCTTTAGTCTCTATCCATACCCAAGTCAGAGAAATTATAGATACTAGTGGTAATGCAATTATTAAAGCGGCAAGAATTGTTGACCTATTACTAACCTCAGTGGCAATCAAAATAATTAGACCAGAAGTTACGGCTTTTACAATTTGTATCAAGGATAGCATTTGAAGCACTTAAACTATTTGACGAATTATATAGATATCAGGTGATTCAATTATTGTCCAAGGCAGAAGGTCAAATTTTCTTCTCAATAGCACCAATCTTATGGTTAGTTATTTTGTGGAAGTTGTTCATTGAGTAAAAGTTAAAAGACAACATTATGCTTTGGCCGTAAGGTTAAGGTGTTGTAAAATGATGATGGTAAATGCTAGATTTGCTATGCAGCTAGTTTTAATTCAAACATATAATTCCTTCTTGGGGGTTTTTTGTTACAATATTCTTTTGAAATGGAGATCAACACCACGGGCCGACGATTGATAGACATCACGGCACAATTAAAAAGTTTTGTTAAAGATTCAAGAATAAAGCTGGGGTTTTTGAATATTTCTATACTTCATACCAGTGCTTCTTTACTTATCCAGGAGAACGCTTCAAGAGATGTACTAGTGGATATATTAAATTTCTATGACAAGCTAGTCCCAATGGGTAAAACACTATATAATCATTCTATGGAGGGCGAAGATGATATGCCTGCTCATATAAAGACATCCTTAACAAATACTAATCTTACTCTCAGTGTTGTTGATGGTATAATTAAGTTGGGTGTTTGGCAGGGAATTTTTCTATTTGAACATCGTGTTGAAAATCATATACGTGTCGTTTTTTGCCATATAATGGGAGAAAACTAATTTTTTTATTAAATTTTCAGACGTAGAGATTTATATGATTAAAGGCCAAACGATTTTATTGATACATGGAGCAGGAAGTGTAGGTAAGGAATGGGAGAATTTTAAGGAAGCTTTTGAGAACTTAGGAAATAAAGTGATTATTCCTACTTTAAGACTACATCAGTTAGGTCAGGCAATGGATCCTGAATTAGGAAAAGTAAGTATTCTTGACTATGTTTCCGACATAGAATTAATAATCAGATCGTTGGATCAAGAACCAATTATCATTGGGCATTCTATGGGAGGGCTCATAGCTTTGATTTTATGTTCCAGAGGTTTCGGAAAACTGGGAGTATTTATTACACCAGCAGCCCCAAGAGGGATCAATGCCATTACCCCCAGTGTGCTGAGGATATTTTTTCGGAACCTATTTAGATGGAAGTTTTGGAGCAAACCTGTACCACCTAATTTTTCCGCAGCTTATTATGGAGTGCTTCATGATTTAGAAAGAAGTCATGCAAAGGAAGTATTTAATAGGAGTCACTCGGCTGAGTCTGGTCGTGCTCTTTGTGAAATAGGCTTTCCTTTCCTAGATCCTTTTTGTGCTACCAAAGTTAAAGAGGAAAATATTGAATGCCCTACCCTTATAATAGGAGCAGGAAGAGATAGAATAACTCCTATTCAGATATCGAGAAAGTTAAAGAAGAAATTAAGATCTAAAGTTGACCTTATAGAGTTCCCAAGATTTTCTCATTATATTATGGAAGGTTTAGAATTTGATCAGGTTTTCGAAAAAATCATGGAGTGGATGGTTGGCAAAATAAGAACTAAGAAATAAATAATTACCATAGCAACTTAAGAAAGTTTTAAGAAAGGAAAAATTTGGCGGACAGGATGGGATTCGAACCCACGAGAGGGTTGCCCCTCTACTCCCTTAGCAGGGGAGCGCCTTCAACCACTCGGCCACCTGTCCACCTACCCCTGTATAATGAGGCTCGTTTCTAATCAAGGAGTTTTTACAAATGATAGCATATTATTAATGAAGAGGTTTAGGATGAATCCCCAAATTAAAAGCAATTGGTATTCAGTATTCTTAATACTTAGCTATTCTCTCATTATACTGTTGCTTGACCAAGTTTCAAAGATTTACGTTGTCCATATTTTAGATTTGTCAAACAAGCTTTCGATAGTGGCAATACCTGGATTCTTTAATTTGAAAATGGCCTGGAATGAGGGGATAAATTTTGGTTTATTCGCTTCAGGTAGTTATAGTATTAGGATCATTCTAATATCTATTTCTAGCATTATTTGCCTTGTACTTTTTCTTTGGTCAATTAAACAAAAAAGTCATAGAGTGTATCTCTTCGCAGCTGCTATCATTGGAGGTGCCTTTGGTAATGTTCTAGACAGAATCGTTTATGGAGCAGTAGCAGATTTTTTAAATTTTACCTGCTGTGGTATTCAAAATCCATATTCTTTTAACGTGGCTGACATTGCAATATTTTTGGGTGCAGCAGGTCTTATATTGTACCCTAATTCTTTTAAAGACGAAAAAGATTTGCATTCTTAGAATACACTAACATGATTTTCGAAAAATGGCTATCCAGAGTGGCCGAATCGATCTGTTATGTGCTATATGTAGTATCATGTTAGAAGAAAAAAACCATATAATGAAGCAGAGCCCAATAAGGAGGGCAATCGTCAAACTTGATCAGAAAGTAGCAAATCGAATAGCGGCAGGCGAAGTCATTGAGCGACCATCGGCCATTGTAAAGGAATTGCTAGAAAACTCTATAGACGCTTCAGCATCAAAAATTGAGGTCTTTTTGTCTGATGGGGGTAAATCGCTAATTCAAGTCAAAGACAATGGTTGGGGTATGAAGAAATGGGAGTTACCATTAGCTGTTTGCAGACATGCTACTTCCAAGCTGGTTGATAATGAGTTGACTAAGGTTATTACGTATGGGTTCAGGGGAGAGGCTTTACCCTCTATTGGGGCCTCAGCTCGACTTAAGATTCAATCAAATTTAAGAGGCAGTGATGATTCTTGGGAAATCTTTGTTGATAACGGTGCAATTGGGAACATAAAGCCTTCAGCTATAAATTCGGGAACAGTTGTGGAAGTCAGGGATCTTTTTGTGGCGACCCCAGCACGACTAAAGTTCTTAAAGTCCGATCGCAGCGAGACTCAGTCTATCATTGATATATTGAAGAAAATAGCTTTAGCAAATCCGGAAATTGATTTTTCTTTGACAGATATTTCAACTATAGATAAAGCGAAGTTAATTGGTGACTACAAATTCCACTCGAAAAAAAATACTAATTTGACCTTAGTCAAGGATCCTTTAGGCGAAGCTAATTCGCAAAGAATGAAACAGATTTTTGGTAGGGAAATATTTGAGAATTTACTTGCCATTAAATTCTCAGGACCGAGAATAACCATTTCTGGTTATATTTCGCTACCGACTTATTCCAGAAGCAATTCAAGTCACCAATACTTTTTCGTCAATGGCCGGCCGGTATGGGATAAGCAGTTATTGGGTGCTCTCAGAGCTAGTTATTCTGATTTTATTATGAGGGGGAGGTATCCTGTCACAGTCATTTTCATTAATTGTCCTTCGGACTTGGTGGATGCAAATGTTCATCCAGCCAAGACAGAAATCAGATTTCATGATTATCCATCTGTGAGAAGTTCTCTCATTTCAACTATCAAGGAAGCAATAGCTAATGCTAACACCAAGACTTCAACTGCTGTTTCAGAAAAAATGATGGAAGCATTTAAGGTCAGCGGTCACAATCAAAAACTAGGAAACAATATCAGATGGAACAACAGACCTCAAACCCTGTCTAGAAAGGTTAATTCAAGTCAAATAAATGAACCGGATTATCAGAATGCTTTGTTCTCTGACATTTCTGCAAAGACTTTTCAAAATAGTTCAAAAGAACTGATAAAGGATTCAGAAATTGTAGAATGTGACAATGACAAAGATCATGATTTGCCATTGGGTACGCCAGTTGCTCATGTTCATCAAAATTACATAATTTCACAAACTTCTAAGGGACTCATCATAGTGGATCAACATGCTGCACATGAACGAATAGTTTATGAAGAATTAAAATCTGTTTGGAGCAAGTCTTTAGTAACCTCTCAAGCGTTATTAATTCCTGAGATAGTAGAATTAGGAGATGAACGTGTTTCGGTTCTGCTCAAATTTAGAACGGACTTAGATAGGTTAGGAGTTGTGTTAGAACCATTTGGAAATAAATCCATATGCTTGAGATCCCTACCCGCAATTTTGGGCCAAGTAAATGGATCGATGCTTGTAAATGATTTGGCAGATGAATTGTTAGAACATAAGGATGTTTCAGTGTTAGAAGAAAAGATAGAAAAAATTATTTCCAAAATAGCGTGCCATGGTTCAGTCAGGTCGGGCAGAAAACTTAATCCAGAGGAAATGACAGCACTTTTAAGAAAGATGGAGGGCACACCATTTTCTAACCAGTGTAACCACGGAAGACCTACCTTTGTGGAACTTAAACTAACAGAAATTGAAAGATTGTTTGAGAGGAATTAGAGTAGTTGGAAAGTGTTTCAGATAATTGGGTTTTGGTGTTTCTCGGTGTAGCATTTTTCTTTACAGCCTTTGTGAGCATCAGTTTTTGGAAAAGGCCAAATTTGGGAAAAGGTGATACAGAACTTTTAGCTTATTTGGAGCAACTAAAAGAAGGACAGCATAAGTTGTCTGGTACTGTGGAAACTCTTTCAAATAACCAGAGTGCAAACAATTCACATTTGATTGGTCACATGGAAGTACGATTGTCCGAAGTTCAAAAGCAGATTTTTGATAGTTTAAATGGTTCGGCCACACAGACTGCTAAATCATTGGGTGCTCTTCAGGAACGATTGGTGGCAATTGACAAAGCTCAAGATAATCTGGAGAAGTTATCTGGAAATGTATTGAGCTTACAAGATATTTTGTCCAACAAGCAGACTCGGGGTGCATTTGGGGAAATCCAATTAAACGACATCGTTTCTAAGGCTTTACCTCCCGATTCTTTCTCATTTCAAGTATTACTTAGTAACGGTAAACGTGTGGATTGTATGATTTATTTACCTAATCCACCGGGCCCAATTGCCGTAGATAGTAAGTTTCCTTTGGAAGCTTATGATGCAATGAGATCTGCCAAAGATGATAACCAGAAAAAAAAGGCAGTTCAGGAATTTAGAAAATCAATCAAGATGCATATTAACTCCATATCCGAAAAATACATTCTTGAGGGTGAGACTGCTGATGGAGCAATAATGTTTTTACCATCAGAGTCTATTTATGCGGAACTTCATGCCAATTTCTCAGATTTAGTACGAGAAGGTTTTTCTAAGAGAGTTTGGGTGGTTTCCCCTACAACATGCATGGCTACATTAAATACAATAAGGGCTATTTTAAAAGATGCCAAGTTTAAAGAGCATTCCAGTCAAGTAAGAGACAATTTGGCCTTACTGTTCAAAGATGTTTCTAGGTTAGGTGATCGTATTGAAAATTTAAACAAGCATTTCTCTCTAGCCAGTAAAGACCTAGAGGAGGTGAAAGTTTCAGCAAGTAAAGTTACTGGTCGTGCCGACAAACTAGATTCTCTCAATTTTGAAGAAGTAAATACGCATGATAATGATAAGATAGAAAATCAAAGATCGAAACTAAATGTGATAAGGTCTTGAGGTTGGATTTTTATGAAGTTCTTAACTAATTTATATAGTAAAATGAAAGTGAGAGATACATGAAATACTTAATTATAATTCTCTTTTGCGCGGCTTTATCTGGCTGCGGCACAGTCGGAGGTGCAATACAAGGTTTTGGATCTGATTTGGACCTTGTTGGCGGTTACATAACTGATTTTTAATTGCTTATTTTGAGTAAAGATCCTTAGTATAGTTTTAGATAAAGTTTATGGATTTTCTGCTGAATTTTGTGAATAGACATAGGTTTTGTATAAGGTAGAAAAATGATGGAAGACTGCTCACTCTTGATAAAGAGATTGACTGGTTACGAAATTTTGAAACTTCCCAGCTATCAGAGTGAACTTGCTGCTGGAATGGATTTATATGCTAACTTTCCTGAGCAATACAAAGAATCAGGAGTTAATATATCGGTTGGGGAAAGAGCTATAATTACGACAGGAATTTCTATTGAAATCCCCAATTATTGTGAGGCTCAGATTCGATCTCGTTCAGGACTTGCAGCAAATAATGGGATTATCGTACTTAATTCTCCTGGTACTATAGATGCTGATTATCGTGGGCATTTAAAGATAATTTTAGCCAATTTTGGCACTCAGGATTTTTTAGTGAAACAAGGAAATAGGATAGCCCAGCTGGTAATTTCACCAGTAATAAGACCAAAGATTCATGAGGTTACTAATTTGAGTTCTTCTGGTAGAGGTTTGAAGGGCTTTGGGTCTACCGGGTTGAGTTAATAATGAGTTGGCTAACTAGTTTAACCTAGGGTTAATTAAAATGATGATAAAAAGATAATTCTTAAATAGGCGGGCATTAAAATGTCAAAATTTGGAAGAAATGATATCTATTAGAAGGTTACTGAGACCAGAGGTAGAAATACTCTGGTGAGGTCATAAAGATTGGTTGAGGATCTAGATTAATTTAAGATTTGCTCGATTAGAATTAAAAGCTTGTGAGGTATTTTGGAGAGTGTTGAATTAGAAAGGTATGCAAGGCATATCCTATTAAAAGAAATAGGAGGCTCTGGCCAAATAAAAATTTCTAATACTAAGATTACAATGATTGGGGCAGGTGGTTTAGGATCCGTAGCTTTATATTATCTTGTTGCTTCTGGAGTAGGTAAAATAAAAATCGTGGATGAGGATGTAGTCAGTTTATCTAATTTGCAGAGACAGATCTTGTTTAAAGATTCAGACCTTGGTGAGAAAAAAGTTCTCGCAGCAAGGAAAAACCTTTTGGAATTGAATCCAAATGTTGAAATCTGTGTGGTAGATGAAAGTTTTTCTATGAATAATAGCTCAAAAATAATAGCTGGATCTGATTTAATTCTCGACGGAACTGATAATTTTGAAACTAAAGCACTTATCTGCAGAGAAGCATACAGGCATCGAATACCTTCGGTTTATGGAGGATTAAGCCAATGGGAAGGTCAAGTATGCATTTTTGATCCTAATTTGTCTTCTGTATGTTTTGATTGCATTTATCCAAATAAGCCTAATCAAGATGTGGAAGAGAATTGTGCTGATTTAGGTATAATTGGCCCTACCGTAGGGGTGATAGGCTCCTTGATGGCCGGTGAAACGATTAAATGGATTACTTCCTCTGGAAAACCTTTGGTTGATCAGATCTTAATTTATGATTGTTTGCAAGGTGATTTCCAAAAATTTCAGGTAGAAAAACGAAAAAACTGTCCAGTTTGTGCTTAGAAAATTTAGATAACTCAGTTAATTAGAACAAGATCTGGTGGGGTGTGCCCATCTACAAATGTCTTGATATTTACTATGACTTTTTCTCCCATTTCAATTCGACCCTCGATAGTAGCTGAACTCATATGGGGTAAAAGAAATACATTTTCCAACTCTCTTAATCTAGGGTTAATCTTATTACCTTTCTCAAAAACATCTAAAGCAGCACCAGCCAATTTCCCTGATCGCAACATTCTAGTAAGTGCATTTTCATCTATCAGTTCTCCCCTAGCAGTATTAATAATGTAGGAGGTATTTTTCATTAGTTTTAAACGCCTGGCATTCATGAGATGAAATGTTGCAGGAGTGTGCGGAGCATTTATTGATAGAAAGTCGATTCTTGTTAACATTTGATCAAGGCTTTCCCAAAATGTAGCTTCAAGATTTTGTTCTATCTTAGTCGGTAATCTATTTCTATTATGATAGTGCACCTGAATTCCAAAAGCATTTGCTCTTCTTGCTATTGCTTGACCGATTCTACCCATTCCCAATATACCTAATTTTTTGCCATAGATTCTGTGCCCCAATAAGGCATTAGGGGCCCAGCCATCCCAATCATCATCTTGCAGTTTCTTTACACCCTCTTTGATGCGTCTGGGGACACTTAAGATTAAAGCCATTGCCATATCGGCAGTATCTTCGGTTAAAACATTTGGGGTATTAGTCACTGTAATATTCTTGCTGTTTGCAAAGTGAACATCTATGTGATCAAAACCAGCTCCATAGTTGGCAATTAGACTGAGCTTTTTCCCAGAATTTTGTATCACGTGGCTATCAATTCTATCACCTATGGTGGGTACAAGAACGTCAAAATCTTTGACTATATCCAAAATTTGTGTTGTGGACATCGGTACGTGGGAACAAGATAATTTCACATCAAACAGTTCTTTCAACCTAGTTTCCACTGGTTCTGGCAACTGTCTAGTCACTGCAACTTTAATTCTTTTCGCATTCATTGTTTAATGTTATCTAACATTCAAAGCTAATTCCAATTTAATTTGGCAAAATTGTTTAGTGGAGTATGATTCTAACAAGCACCGTAGTTATTAAGAATGAATTTAGTTATCGCTTAACATGCATAAATTTTTATTTCTATTCATATTAATTTTTGTTCATTTAAATGGCAGCATAACTTTTGGGGAACTCATCCCTAGAAAGGGTAGAGTTACTGGCTTAGAAATTCCAAGGTTTGTCTCTCTAAAGAGTAATAAAACTTTTGTGAGGAGAGGGCCAGGAAAATCTTATAGGATTGATTGGGTTTTTGAAAAACCTGGTTTGCCTTTGAAAATTATTGGAGAACACAATCACTGGCGACAAGTTGAAGATTTTCAGGGAGACATAGGTTGGATCTATTTCCGACTTTTATCAGGAAAACGAACGATAATAACGACCCAGGAAGAAATTTTATTAAGAAAAAAGGTTAGTCAGACAGCAAAACCTATAGCTCTTTTGGGGTCAGGTGTGATAGGTGAGCTCATCAAAACTAGTGAAGAGTCTTGTCAGGCCGTTTTTCAAAATTATAAGGGATGGGTTGATAAAGTGAAGGTCTGGGGTTGTTAAAGTCAAGTTGATATTCTTGCTTTACTTGTTAGCTTTTTATTTTCCTATAGTCTGGAATTAACACGTACCCAATTCCACGTACTGTTTTTATGTAACGGGGAGACTTTGGATTTTGTTCAATTTTTTTTCTCAATCTATTTATGTTGACGTCTACACCTCGTTCTCTTTTGAGATTCATCAAGGATTCATTTGTCCTTAAATCAAGTGAAGAATTAGAATCTCTTTCTTGAAAAATTAATTTTGCCAAAACTTCTCTGCTCACAGGAGTGTTCACACATCTAACTAATTCCCTCATTAGCAAGCGCTCTGCGGTTGTAAGAGATAAAAGATTTTTATCTTCCCACAATTCATTTCTATATTCGTCGTATTTCAGGTTTCCTATCAGAACAATTTTGGTAGATTCAATTTCATCTTCCTGAACCTTAATTCTTCTTAAGACACTTTCTATCCGTAATATCAATTCTCTTGGGTCAAAAGGTTTAGAAATATAATCATCGGCTCCAGTTTCCAGCCCTAAAATTCTATCTGAAACTTCTTTTCTCGCGGTGAGTAAAATTATTGGTGTGGATATCTTCCTTAGTAAAATTTTTGTCAATGTTATACCATTCATGCCTGGCATCATGATGTCCACAACCAGTAAATCAAAATTAATAATTTGAGTAAGTTTGATGGCATCCTCAGAATTGCTGGCAGCGGAAACAAGATAATTATTTTCTCTTAAGTATCTTTGAAGTAATTTTCGAATTCTCTCGTCATCGTCAACTACAAGTATATGTTTCTTTTTGGTCATAGAAATAGTCTAAGTAGATGCCTAGGTAATTTGTATATAGAAGCTTTTACGACTTATGAATTAATCATTGATGTTGAACCTTATTGAGGTATTTTACAATTAAAGTACTGTCGCTCAGAATTTCAACTAAAGCAATGTAAACTGGGTCTAACTAAGAAGGAAATTTTATGATAAACGCTTATGATGATCGTGACGGCCATATATGGATGGATGGCGAATTAGTGCCATGGCGAAATGCTAATGTACACATTTTAACTCATGCTCTTCATTATGGATCATCTATTTTTGAAGGCGAGAGATCATATAACGGGAAAATATTCAAGAGTAGGCAACATTCCCAAAGACTTATAGAGTCGGGGAATTTAATAGATGTGCCAGTACCGTATAATGTAGATGAAATTGAAATAGCCAAGCAGAAGATATTGGAAGACTCTAAACTTAAAGAAGCCTACATCAGAGCAATATGTTGGAGAAGTTCGGGTGAGGATATGGGGGTTGCATCCCAAAAGAATAGAGTCAGGATGGCAATAGCCGCCTGGGAATGGGGTGCTTATTATGGGGATGCAAAGTTTAAGGGTGCAAAGTTAGATATATCTAAATGGAAAAGGCCTAGTCCTGAAACAATACCATCTTTTGCTAAGGCATCAGGTCTTTATATGATTTGTAGCATGTCTAAACATGTGGCTGAGGCCAATGGTTGCTCAGATTCATTGATGAGAGATTACCGCGGATACGTGGCTGAAGCTACTGGCGCAAATGTATTTTTCCTCAAAGATGGCGAGGTTCACACCCCTCTTCCAGACTGTTTCCTCAATGGTATCACAAGACAGACTATAATTGGTATTATAAGGAAAATGGGGATCAAGGTTAATGAAAGGCATATTCATCTGGCGGAATTAGAGAACTTCCAGCAGTGTTGGTTAACTGGTACAGCAGCTGAGGTGACTCCCGTTGGAAAGATAGGTGACTATACTTTTGAAGTGGGAACTTTTGTTCGAGACTTAACGTCAGCTTATGATTCTATCGTGAGAGAATGACAGGGTTGCATTTTCCTTATCCATAGTTGGAAAATAATTAAAGCTGTGCTAATTATGATTTTGTATTTGATTGAATAAAGCCAAAATACTGGTTTTGGCTGAATTTTGGTTGAAAAAGGTTTTACAGGATTGGTGCTACAAGTTGAAAAATTCGAAAGAGATGGTTTCTTCTAAGGCAGTTTTTGATGCTGATCAGCTCAAGAAGGATTTGACAAAATTTTTAGAAGATGAACAGCTAAATGAAATAGTGGCAATCCCTTTAAAGGGGAAATCTCAGGAAGCTGATTATATGATAGTAGCTTCTGGACGATCCGCTAGACAAGTGACTTCCGTATCAGAAAAACTAATTCAAAGTTTGAAATCTAATCATGGCATATTGTGCCGTGTCGAAGGGCTCGGGGGTGCTTTTTGGGTATTAGTTGATGCTGGTGATATATTGATTCACATTTTTAGACCTGAAGTTAGAGACTATTATCAGTTAGAAAAGATGTGGAGTATACCCTCAGAATTCTCAGTGGATTAATTAATAAGGCTATGAACATTTCTCTAATTGCTGTTGGTCGTATGGGTAACTGTCCAGAGGCATATTTGGTTCAAAAATACAAAGAAAGGTTCGACAAACTGAGTCCATTAGTAGGAATGAAACCACTCAAAATTATTGAAATAGATGAAAGAAAATTCAGAACACCTAGTGTTCAAGCAAGAAAAATTAGAGAAAAGGTTGGAGCCGAGACGTGTGTATTTTTGTTTGGTGAAAAAGGGAAGTCTTTGTCATCAAAAGAATTTTCAAAATTTTTGTCAAAACAAAGAGATTTAGGAGTAAGACAACAAACCTTCATAATTGGAGGAGCTTTTGGTCTCTGTCCAAGTCTAGAAAAGGATTCAGATGGTATTCTATCTTTAGGCAAGATGGTTTGGCCCCATTTCCTAGCCAGAGTGTTGGTTGTCGAACAAATATATAGAGCTGTATCTTTGATTACAGGAGGGGCCTATCATAAAGAGTAAGGGAATGAATTGGGTTGAGAATTTAGGATGATATTTTTGAGAGAAAAGCCTGTTATTCTTGCAATCCTAGACGGATGGGGGATCCGGAAGGATAGCATAGGAAATGCTGTGGTTTTGGCCAAGACTCCGAACATGGATCACTTAACATCAATTTGTCCTAATGCCGAACTGATTACCTATGGAAAATCTGTTGGGTTACCGCCTTCACAGGTAGGTAATTCAGAAGTTGGTCACATGAATTTGGGATCAGGTAGAAAAATGTTAATGGATTTACCAAGGATTGACAGGGCAATTGCTAAGGGCTTTTTCAGAAAAGATGCTAATTTTGACCTTTTATCCGAAAAAGTGAAACAGGCTGAAGGCGATATCCACCTAGTAGGTTTGTGTTCAGACGGTGGAGTTCATTGTCATCAAAACCACATCTTTGCTGCTATAAAAGCACTCCGTGATAAGGGATTGAGAGTATTTTTGCACATGATTGTTGATGGCAGAGATACCCCACCAAAGAGTGCTTTAGAAAGTTTGAAAGAACTTCGCATGATGTCAGAAGAATTAGATTTTATAGCAACCATTTCTGGTAGGTTTTATGCAATGGATCGGGATCAAAGATGGGAACGAACGGAATTATTTTTTAATAGTTTGGTATCAGGGCAAGGACAAGTTTTTGGTTCACCTCAGGATTTCATAAAAGAGCAGTACCA
This sequence comes from Paracoccaceae bacterium, assembly GCA_029243395.1. Lineage (GTDB taxonomy): Bacteria > Pseudomonadota > Alphaproteobacteria > Rhodobacterales > Rhodobacteraceae > CACIIZ01. The sequence goes on from JAQWSE010000006.1 coordinate 47,252, forward strand.
ATTAGGAATAACCGATGAATTCATTAAGCCAGCTGTATCCAGAAATTATAAAGGTGTACAAATCGGAAAAGATGGAATCATCTTCATGAATTTTAGAGCTGACAGAATTCGACAAATTGCTTTTGCCTTATGTGATCCAGAGTTTAACAATTTTCCTTCAGTGAAGCAGCCTATTTTTTCAATTGGAGCAAGTTTAGTTAACTATTCAGATAATTTAGCTGAAAGACTCCTAACATTTTTTCCGAAGGGGCAAACAAAAAATACAGTTGGTGATGTGATTTCGGCAAAAGGTAAGAAGCAGTTGAGGATCGCAGAGACCGAAAAATATGCCCATGTCACTTATTTTTTTAATTGTGGGGAGGAGACTCCCTTAGAAGGGGAGGATAGGATCCTTATCAAAAGCCCAAGAGTAGCTACTTATGATTTGGAACCAAAAATGTCTATAGAAGGAGTGACCGCAGAACTACTTAAAGCTATTGATAGTGAGAAATACGAATTTATTGTTGTAAATTTTGCTAACCCTGACATGGTTGGGCATACTGGAAAGATTGAAGCAGCAATTAAGGCTTGTGAAGCTGTAGATCAAGCTATAGGTAAATTACTGGAAGTGACTAAAAGAAAAAATGTCATCACATTATTAGTAGCTGACCATGGTAATTGCGAGGAGATGATTGATCTTGTGAAAGATCAACCGCATACTTCACATACCCTGAATCCTGTTCCAGTTATATTAATAGGTGAAAAAGATGTGGTGGGTATCAGAAATGGAACCCTTGCAGATATTGGACCAACGCTATTAGATTTGATGGGTTTATCTCAGCCAATTGAAATGACGGGGTCTACCCTTCTAAAGAAAAGGTGACACTGTATGTAATATTGACTTGTAAAATTGCGATTTCAATTTTAATCACTAATTTAAGTATTCAATTTGCTTACGGTATATATGTTACGAAACATTAAGGCTTTTATTATGAAACGGTATTTGGCAATTTTGGTAATTGGTTTTTTGGCGGGTGGGCTGGTTGTCGATCAATTTGATCGATCAATTTTGATGGCTGAGTCGCAAAATGGTTCAGAAGATAGAAACATTGTTTATGAACAACTTAATCTATTTGGAGAGGTTTTTGATCGGATAAGATCTGGATACGTAGAAGATGTTAACAGTACAGATCTTATCTCAGCCGCTATTAATGGTATGCTAACTTCATTGGATCCTCATTCAGGATATATGCCCCCAGAAAGTTTTGAAGATATGCAGGTTGACACCAAGGGTGCGTTCGGAGGTCTAGGCATAGAGGTGACCCAAGAAGATGGTTTTGTAAAAGTAGTTGCCCCAATGGACGGAACTCCAGCAGCAGATGCAGGTATGCAATCAGGCGATTTCATCACTCACGTTGATGGTGAAGCCATCTTAGGATTGACACTTTCAGAAGCTGTTGAAAAAATGCGAGGTCCGGTTGGATCCGAGGTAACCCTTACTGTTGTTAGAGATCTAGAGTTAGAACCTTTTGATGTACTTATTATTCGAGATATAATTAAGTTAACGGCTGCTAGGTTAAGAGTTGAAGGTGATGTCATTATAATTAGGATCACTACTTTTAATGAACAAACGACACCCAATATAGAAAAGGGAATCAAGGAGAAAATAAAAGAGTTAGAAGGAATTGAGAATGTAGCTGGTTTTATAGTCGACCTTAGAAATAATCCTGGAGGATTGCTTTCAGAAGCAATTTCAGTATCCGATATGTTTTTGCACCAGGGAGAGATAGTGTCTACTAGAGGGCGTACTGCTAGCCAGGCTAATAGATACAGTGCAACTAAAGGTGACCTCGCAGAGCAAAGACCGATAGTGGTGTTAATAAATGGAGGGTCTGCTTCAGCATCAGAAATAGTGGCAGGTGCTTTACAAGACCATAATAGGGCAATCATATTAGGAACAAAAAGCTTTGGTAAAGGTTCTGTACAATCAGTCTTACCTTTAGGAGAAAATGGAGCAATGAGGTTAACTACAGCCCGTTATTACACTCCTGCGGGTAGATCAATACAGGCATTAGGGGTAGTTCCTGATATAGTTGTGGAACCTTTACCGAGAATAGATGAAAATCAAAGTGAAAATAAAAATAGTAGAATTACTGAAGCTGATTTAAGAGGAGCTTTGTCTAACGATCGACTAACTGATGATGAAAAGAAATTGTTAGAGTCTGAAAGGGACATACAGGACAAGAAGGCAGAGAGGCGTAGGAAGGATTATCAACTTTCTTTTGCCCTGGATGTACTGTCTGGATTAAATATTTATAGAGATCAAAAGTGAAAAAAAAAGAACTGATGAAGTATCGCCCCTGTGTTGGAATGGTTCTTGTAAAAGATGGTCTGATCTTTGCCGGTAAGAGAATTGATTACAAATCTGATGCATGGCAGATGCCGCAGGGAGGTATTGAGCTCGGAGAAACCTCCAGAAAGGCTGCATTTAGAGAATTAAAAGAAGAAACGGGTTTGTCGAGCAAAAATCTTGAAATGGTCTGTGAAACTGAGAGTTGGCTGAAGTATGATTTACCAACAGATTTAGTCCCTAGACTATGGGGAGGTAGATATATTGGCCAGAAGCAAAAGTGGTATGCTATCAATTATTTTGGGTCAGATGAAGATATAAACATAAATACTGAATCGCCGGAGTTTTGCGCCTGGAGATGGATGAAAAAGGATAAAATTCTGGAGAAGATAGTTCCTTTCAAAAGGGTTGTCTATGAAAGTGTTTTTGGTCAATTCGCAGGTAAAGTTGACTTACAATGACTTAAACTTCCAGTTCTGATTTAGGGATTATGGGAAAGAAATTATTGTGTGATCGTATTCCGAAATAATCAACACCATCCGTTTGGGAATACTCTCCCAGTTCTACTAGTCTATAAAAGCTTTTCCGATCAATCCGCGCCTCGATATTTTCTCTAATCAAAATATATGGAGAAGGTTCTTTTGTTGACTTGTCAAACAATACCCGCATGGGGTTATTGGGACCGAGTAATACCCTGTCATCTATATTAGTCTGAAAAACAAGGTACTGTGTGCCAGATTCGATTATTTTTTCAAAATCAATTGCAACAAATGGTACATCATCCACTGTTATTCCTACTTTTTCCACAGGAGTAATCAGGAAGTACTTGCCCTCTTCTTTTATCAAAATGCTGGAAAACAACTTTACAAGTGTCTTCCTACCTATAGGTGAATTGCAATAATACCAGGTGCCATCTCTGGCAATTCTCATATCAATTTCGCCACAGTATTTTGGATTCCAGTTTTTTCGATCCCCCTTAGCAATACTCTTTTGCTGGTTTTCGATCGATTGCAATAATGCTTTACTGCTGAGAGAAAAACTGGAGAGCTGATTTCCTGTTCTGTTTGTTGTAGACATTAAGTGAATGATCTAAATCTTAGATTCTCCCTAGATAGGTCATTAATATTGGCGCAACCCATTAGCTTCATGTCTCTTTCAAGTTCCGATTGGATTAGGCCTAAGGCTTTTTCTACACCTGATTGTCCTGCTGCAGCTAAAGCATATAGGTACATTCGTCCACCAGAACAAGCCTTTGCTCCTAAAGACAATGCTTTCAAGACATGCGTGCCCCTTTGAATTCCCCCTTCACAAACAACGTCTATTTTATCACCCACAGCATCTACTATTTCTGCTAATTGATCAAAAGGTGCTCTAGAGCCATCTAATTGTCTACCACCATGATTTGATACGATGACTGCAGAACATCCGATGTCAATGGCCTTCTTTGCATCTTCAACGCTCATTATACCTTTAAGAGCAAAATGACCGCCCCATTTAGCATTAAGTTTTTCAGCATCTTTCCAGTTCATGTTCTGGTCCAGCATGGTAGAGAAATATTGACCAATTGAGGTTACGGTGTTCGTCCCCTCTTTAACATAATTTTGAAGATGAGGTAATTCAAATGGGGAACTGGTGAGATAATTAAAAAACCAAGTTGGTTTAATTCCAAATTCTATCATGCTTTGAATAGTTAGCTTGGGTGGAATAGTAAAACCTGTTCTAAGATCTCTCTCTCGATTACCTCCTGTTATGGTATCGACTGTGAGAGCTAAAACATCAAAATTTGATTTTCTTGCGCGTTTTAGTAATTCGTCATTTAATCCGCGGTCTTTATGAAAATAAAATTGAAACATTTTCGGGCTATCACTAATTTTTTCAATTTCTTCAACGCTTACTGTACTCAGTGATGATATTCCAAATAAAGTGTTAAATTTGCTAGCAGCTTTGGCTACAGCCCTTTCGCCCTGATAATGAAATAGTCTTTGAACTGCGGTTGGAGCACAGTATATAGGTAAGTCTAGCTTTTTTCCAAAAATCTCAGTTGATAAATCTATTTCATTGACACCTCTTAGTACATTAGGCACTAAATCAACGTCATCATAGGCCGAAGTATTGCGACTGTAAGTGATTTCATCATCGGCCGCTCCATCTATATAGTTAAATATAGGTGATGGTAGCTTTCTTTTGGCAAGTTTTCTAAAGTCTCTGAAGTTATGGCAATCACTTAGATTCATAATTTGATCTTACGCAGTCTAACCTTGTCTTGCTTTAAACCTTCTTTGGGTCTTATTAATAACGTATATTCGACCTTTTCGTCGAACAAGTCGACAATCTCGGTGTCGCTGTTTAAGAGATCTAAGAGAATTTCTTACTTTCATAACTTTACCTCAATCCAAAGATGGTCCTGAATTAACACATTCCATTGGGAATTCAACCCTAAATTTGGTGGTGGGCGTAACTGGGATTGAACCAGTGACCCCTTCGATGTCAACGAAGTGCTCTCCCGCTGAGCTATACGCCCGTCCAAGGTTGTCTTTAAGAATTATACTGTTGCCAAATCTAGAAGCTTTATATATCGCTGTTGACCAGAAGCTTCAAGTCATTTTTGACACTTGCAATTTAATGATTAATTTAGCCTATGTCTGAAACATTTAAACTAAAACTTAAGAACCGTGGTAGATTTCATACTATTTTCAGTTCACCTCATTCGGGCTGTAATTATTTAAAGACGTTTCTAGACAATTCAATTTTAGATATAGATGAGCTCAGATCTTCTGAAGATGCTTTCATTGGTGAACTATTTGAAATTGCAGCAAATTATGATTCAGCCTTTATCGAAGCAATTTTCCCACGATGTTTTATCGATTTAAATCGATCTCATTTAGAACTTGACCCAAAATTGATAAAAGGAAATTTTAAATTTGAAAGTTCAGCAAGAACTTTTGCTGGCTTGGGTGTGATTCCACGGTTGTCGGGTAGGGGTAATTCTATCTATGAAGGGATGTTAAGTTTTTATGAGGCACAGAAACGATTAAAGCAATTTTATTTTCCTTATCATGAAGGCTTATCTAACCTCATTCTGAGGGCGAAGCTTTCCTTTGGTTATGCAGTGCTTTTTGATTGTCATTCTATGCCTTCATCATTTCTAGCTATTGAAGGATCTGGATACAAGAGTAACAGTACTGATGTTGTGTTAGGGGATTTGAACGGGATTTCATGCAATCCGCATCTAACTGAAATGACAGGAAAAATATTTAAAAATCATGGTTTTTCCGTTAAGACTAATAGGCCTTTTGCTGGAGGTTTCATTACAAAAAATTATGGGAATCCAAGGCAAGGCATTCATGCTTTACAGGTTGAGATCAATAGAGGACTTTATATGAATGAGGAAAAGATTGAGCGAAATGGTAATTTTACAACATTTAAAGAAACATTCGCGGATATTATAAAAGAACTTAGCTCATTACCTATTTTTGAAGATTTTTCTGAGGTTGCAGCAGAGTAGAAAGTCCATATCAGATTTAATTTCCTTAAAAGCTACGACCTTTATTAATGCTGTTTTTTCCAAATTTTGATCTAATTTTATCCATAGCTAATTCTGTCTTTTGTTTTTTTACGTGGATTGTATCCAAGCTGTTCTCTAACTTACCTCTTCTATCATCAACCAAAAGTTTGGAAACAGATAACCCCATGAGTCTGAAAGGAGATGAAGATAGTTTTTTAATAAGTAAGGCACGTGAAATTTGGTAAAGATCTTCAGCCATATAAATGGGGTTGAAATGCGTATGCGACAAGGATGAAAGCTGAAAGTTAGGCTGCTTTAGCTTTATTGTTACTGTCTTGCCCACGATTCCTTTTGTTTTTAGTTCCTCAGAAACGCTTTCTGACAAAATCCACAAAGCTTTTTCCAAATCATTTTCTTTAGACAAATCATGATCAAATGTGATTTCTTTTGAAATACTTTTTCTGAAATTATTGGGTTTTACGGTTCTGTTATCTTTGCCTCTTGCAAGGTGCCATAATCTTTTACCATAAGAACCATATTTTTTTTCTAAAGTATTCAAGTCAAGTTGAATTAGGTGCTCAAATTTTTCTATAGAATCTTGTTTTAGTTTCTTGGTGAGACTCGGGCCAACACCAGGTATGCAGGTCACTGGTAAATTGTTAATGAAATTCAATTTTTCATGCTTTCCAATAATTGTGAATGCTTTTGGTTTATTAATTGAGGATGCTAATTTTGCTAGAAAAAGGTTTTCACCCAAGCCTACCGAAATTGTAAGATTGAGTTCGCTTTCTATTTCCGTAGCTAATTTGATTAAGAGTTCAACTGGGGTTTTACCGTGAAGTTGCAATGTACCAGAAAGATCTAAATATGCTTCATCCAATGCAACTGTTTCCACCAAAGGTGTCAACTTGGTCATTTTAGAGAATATCAATCTTGATATCTCTCTGTAAAAATTCATTCTAGGAGGGATTATGACTGCTTTCGGACAAAGTTTTTTTGCAACATAAATAGGCATGGCTGATTTAACCCCACTAATTCGAGCGATATAGCAGCATGTCGTCACAATACCTCGCCTTCCACCTCCTACAATTACAGGCTTATTAATCAATTCGGCATTTTGGCTTTTTTCAATGGATGCATAAAAGGCATCACAGTCTACATGAGCAATATTTAAGGAAAATAGCTCCCTGTGGAAGAGAATTCTAGGAGAATGACATTTTGGGCATCGGCTTTGCTTTAAGAATGTCCTACCACATTCTTTACATATAGCAGGTTCTTTTATCATATAGGAAAGGTCGTTAATTGACTTACATAGATTGAATTCAACAGTTTTTCAAAGATCATTTAAAATCTGCTCTACCATTATTCTTGGATATTTAGACTGCCATATTGGTCTTCCCACGACAATATAGTCTGCACCTGCATCAAAAGCTTCTGAAGGAGTTGCAACACGTTTTTGATCGCCAAAGCTGGTGTTTTTTGGTCTAATCCCTGGCGTAACAATTAGTTTTCCAGCTGTACATTTCAAAGATCGGAGTAATTTCACCTCGAGTGGAGAGGCAATTAGGCCATCGGCACCCGCAGAAATGGCATTTGTCGCTCTCTCCAAAACCAATTTTCTTATTTGACCTTTCTTAATTAAAGACAGATCTAGGTCTGATCTATTTTGATTCGTAAGAAATGTCACAGCCAATATTCTCATAGCAGTATTTTTTTTCCCCATCACTGCGGCTTCAACTATTGAAGGATCACCATGAACAGTTAAGAAATCAATGTCCAAATTAGAAAGCTTGGCGACGGTCTCTTCAATAGTGCTTTGGATATCGAATAGTTTGAGATCAAGAAAAATGCGCTTACCTTTGTTTTTTAGATACGATGCAAAATTAAATCCGTCAGTTACAAAAGTTCTTAATCCTATTTTATAAAATGATACCAAAGAATCTAATTCATCTGTGAGTCTTCTACTATCATCCAATTCCTTAGAATCTAGAGCAACTATGAGTTTGTCTTTATGAGAAGGCATAGTTGAAGTGTATCAGATGATTTTCAGTGACGCCATTGAAAGTTCGGCAAAGAATCTTAACTATAAGTATATGTAATAAATAACGATTTCTCTTTGGGTCGGTATTTAGGTGCCTTAATTTGGGCCTAAAAGCGAGGCCAAGATGTGGAGGATAAAATGAATCTAGAAAAGTTCTCAGAACGTTCTCAGAAAGTGGTGCAGGATGCTCTATTTTCTGCAAAAAACTTTTCGCACCAGCATGTTACCCCATTACATGTTTTCAAAGCAATTTGCGAGAAGCCAACTGGAGACATGTTGAAACTTGTTGAGAGTTCAGGTTTAACCGTCCAGGAAATTCAGAGTGCTTTGATTAAAAATCTTGAACAAAAGCCCAGAGTTCAAGGTTCCTCGGATATTTTTTTGGATACAGGTCTTAAAAAGGTCTTAGAGGGAGCAGAAAAAAATGCAAAGCTGAATGGAGATTCTCATGTTGTTATTGATACACTTTTCTTAAGCTTGTTGGAAAATTCTGAAATAGTCAAAAGCATGAATTCCTTATCATTTGATTTTCAAAATGTTGTGGCTACAGCAAAGAAATTGCGTAAAGAAAGGAAGGTAACAAGTTCAACGTCGGAGGACAATTTTGAAGCTTTGGAAAAGTATACTAGGGACTTCTGTAAATTAGCGCTAGAAGGTAAAATTGACCCAATAGTGGGTAGAGATGAAGAGATAAGAAGATCTATGCAGGTTTTGAGTCGTAGAACAAAAAATAATCCTGTTCTTATAGGTCACCCAGGTGTTGGGAAAACAGCTATAGCAGAAGGATTATCTTTGCGCATAGTAAATCGAGATGTCCCAGAACCGCTGCTTGATAAGAGGCTCCTTGCACTAGATATGGGAGCATTGATTGCTGGAGCTAAATTCCGAGGTGAATTTGAAGAAAGACTTAAATCTATCTTGTATGAAGTCGAGTCCTCTGCAGGTGAAATAATTTTGTTTATTGACGAAATGCATACGCTGATTGGTGCAGGTAAGACTGATGGTGCTTTAGATGCATCAAACTTGCTAAAACCGGCTTTAGCAAGGGGTGAACTAAATTGTATAGGAGCTACTACACTTGATGAGTACCGAAAGTATGTAGAAAAGGATGCAGCTTTAGCAAGGAGATTCCAACCAATTTTAGTGGAGGCTCCAAATGTTGAGGATTCCATCTCTATTTTGAGAGGTATTAAGGAAAAATATGAATTGCACCATGGAGTTAGGATTTCAGATAGTTCTTTAGTTTCTGCTGCTAATTTAGCTGATCGATATATTTCTGATCGTTTCTTGCCGGATAAAGCTATTGATTTGGTTGATGAGGCAGCTAGTCGATTAAGAATGGAAGTCTACAGTAAACCTGAAGAACTTGATGCCTTGGATAGAGAAATTCTTCAGAAAGAGATAGAAATAATGGCTCTGAAAAAGGAAACTGACCCAAAATCAAGGAAAAGGATGATTAAGCTCGAGAAGGAGATGAATGATCAAAAGCAAAAGTCAGACTCTTTGACTGAAGTATGGGAACTTGAACGTGAAAATCTTCAAACACGAAAAAATCTGAAAGAGGAATTAGATTTAGCTAAAGGGGAACTGGAAGTGGCTAAAAGAGAGGGTGATCTGGGTAAAGCAGGTGAAATTTCTTATGGTATTATTCCAAATCTGGAAAAAAAATTATCTAGCTATTTGCCAGAAGGTAAAGGAAATAAATTGGTTGCTGAAGCCGTTTTACCTGAACATATTGCTGCTGTGGTAGAAAAATGGACAGGTATTCCTATTAAGAAGATGTTACAAGGTGAAGAACAAAGATTATTGTCAATGGAGAATGAACTCTCGAAGAACGTAATTGGCCAAATGGAGGCAGTGTCCGCTATTTCTAAAGCTGTTAGGCGAGCTAGGACAGGTTTGAATGATCCTAATAGACCTTTGGGTAGTTTTCTATTTCTTGGACCTACTGGAGTAGGTAAAACGGAGCTCACCAAATCTTTGGCGCGGTATCTTTTTGATGATGTTAATGCTTTGCTAAGACTTGATATGTCTGAGTATATGGAAAAACATTCAGTTGCACGGCTTGTAGGAGCACCGCCCGGTTATGTCGGTTACGACGAAGGAGGAGCTTTAACAGAGGTAGTCCGGAGGCATCCTTATCAGGTAATTCTTTTGGATGAAGTTGAGAAAGCTCATCCTGATGTGTTTAATATTCTTTTACAGGTTTTAGATGACGGAAGACTAACTGATAATCATGGTAACGTGGTTGATTTCAAGAATACAATCATAATACTTACATCTAATTTAGGCTCAGAATTTATGAGCAGTGATGTTTCATTGCAGTCATCTAAGATGGAGGAAAGTGTGCTTTCAACAGTGAAAAGTTTTTTTAGACCTGAATTTTTAAATCGCTTGGATGATATTTTAATTTTTAAAAATCTACCTTTGGAGGCTATGCAAGAAATAGTAAATCTTCAAATGAATGAAATTGGTGAGAGGTTGCGGGAAAAGAACATAAACTTGAGAGTTGAAAAGACAGCATTGGAGTGGCTAGCAAGAAAAGGTTATGATCCTTGTTTTGGTGCCAGGCCATTAAAAAGATTGATTCAAAAAGAAGTGCAGGACAGGTTTGCTGAAGGATTACTTTCAGGGGGAATAAGAGAGGGAACTGATTTTATGATTTCTGCTGAGAATAATCTTTTGCAAATGAACCAGGTGCCTCGTTGAGTAGAAAAAGAGTTTAATTTTATATTCAAGCGTTGGTTCAGAAAAACCATAAAAAACATTAATTTAATAAAAAAGTTCTTGCATGATTCTTAATAAGTACGTATTCAATCCAGACTGGCGTTGAGTAGATTCGATTCTGCGCCAAATGGGGCCATTTGTCATTAGCAGGAAGTTTGTTAGGCGATGGACTCATGCTCTTTGAAATTTGTTTATAAAGACTGAAGAGATTCAAGGATGGTTTGGTTTTGATTACGATAAACGATCCTGTGAATATCGACTGTTAGGATTAATTCCGATAATGCAGTTTGTCAGCTTCACGATTTGAATTTATTCAAATCATGACTGCACTGTGATCATTTGATTGCAGTGTGATATGTGCAAGGTCGTCTTTCAAGAAACAGAATCGTACTTAGTATGATGAATGTTTTTAATTTGAGAGTTTGATCCTGGCTCAGAACGAACGCTGGCGGCAGGCTTAATACATGCAAGTCGAGCGGCCTCTTTCGGGAGGCAGCGGCGGACGGGTTAGTAACGCGTGGGAACGTGCCCTTTAGTACGGAATAGCCATTGGAAACGATGATTAATACCGTATACGCCCTATGGGGGAAAGATTTATCGCTAAAGGATCGGCCCGCGTTAGATTAGGTTGTTG
>JAQWSE010000003.1 GCA_029243395.1 Paracoccaceae bacterium
AACCTGATCTTCAGAAGCTCTTTTATTCTGTATATCTTCAGGAGAGTTAAGCATGTAGGTCCTATCGACTATTCACTACACCCTAACTAGCAAGTAATATACCAGATCATTCGAAATTACGACTCTATAGTGCTTAGCAAAAACTTGAGTACAAGAAAATGAATCCAAATGTAAAAAAGAGATTTGAATAACATAAATTAAAATATATCAAAATAGATTAGCATATCTTCCATCCTCCATTGAACTAGAAATGGTATATTAATTGCTTCACAACAGCATTAACTAATTAAGAAAGATGATTTCCTAATGACTATGCTTAACACACCTAGCATGCCTCCATCTCCCTTACAGCTACTAAATGAAGTCATCGCTTCCTATAATGATAGGAATTTTGAAAAAGCATTAATTCAAGGCAATGAAATTATTAATTTGCATCCCTTATATCATCCCATCCACAATATCTTGGGTACAATAAATTCTATCTTGGGTCATAATGAACAAGCTGTTTATCACCTACGTCAAGCCATCAAACTGGAGCCAAACCATGCCCACGCTTATAACAACCTTGGCGTGACACTAAAAAATCTTTTCAAATATGAAGAAGCTCAACAAATGATTGAAAAGGCAATCAAAATTAAACCAGATAATGCTCAAGCATATAAAAACCTAGGAGATATCTTTAGAGAGCAAAATCTTAATGACTTAGCAGTCCCAAATTACAAAACATCCATCCAGATTGATCCTTCATATTTTGAAGCTATCAAAAATCTTGGAGCAACTTTACAGGGATTAACTAGGTTTGATGAAGCTCTATCCTGTTTTGAAAGTTTTCTGACGCTGGATCCCAGTTGTGCTGATGCTATGTATTATAGTGCGCTCATCTTGTTTGAAATTGGGCAATACAATCAAGCTTTTGATTTCATTAAAAAGGGCCTTTTGATTAAGCCCGATGATGAACAGTTTATGCAAATTTATGCTAAAGGATTAGCTAGCATGGGAGAAGTCATCACCTCTATCGCAGTGTTAAAGAAAATAATGAGTCTTAATGGTAATAATTCCAATGTTATAACAGATTTGATTAAATTGAGCTCTTATGACACCGAATTAACTCCCAAGAAATTATTTAAGGATTTCTGTAAAGTTATAAACTGCAATCGAAATATTCCGACGAAGCATGAAGAAAATCCTTACCAGGAAATTGTCGCATTAATGGGTTTTGGTCGTGCTGGCGCACTCTTTTTCCAATCTCTAATTGATGGAAATCCAAATGTTTTAACACTACCCGGTTATTTCTTTAAGGGATGGTTTGGAGAAAACGTCTGGGAATTAATAGCCCCCAACACCAAAGAGTCCAACTGGAAAGAAATATTAGCTGACAAGATTTGTGAAAATTTTGAACCCCAGTTCAATGCTAAAAGTAAAAGGAACGTTATTGGAAATCCCCAAGGTCACACCAATTGGTTAGCTAATGGATTGGGATTCACTAAGATGGGTCCTAATCATTCAAACGCACTCGTATTAGATCAAACTGGTTTTAAAGAACAATTTGTTGAACTTCTTAAATCTTACGACTCTATTGACCAAAAAGCCTGTTTCGAATTAATCCATAAAGCCTTTAATATTGCCTACAGGGAAAACCCTACCCCTCAACAAAGTACTATCCCTCCAATATTTTACCACCTGCATAATCCAAATTATTTTGAACAGGCCAATTTCTTCAATCAATATCCTGAAGCTAAGGTCTTATATATCATGAGGCATCCAATTCAGATGCTTGAGTCATGGTTGGCAGAAGAATATGCTCACTTTCAAAACAGTTCCTATGTAAATCACTATAGTATTTTGTATCACTCCATAGTCGATAGGATTATTAGCTCTCTCAACTTTTCATATAACCCCTTTAATGACTTAACCCATACGAGGGGGGTCAAAATTGAGGATATTAAGAGGAAGCCTGTAGAAAATCTTCCTGTCATAGCTGCTTGGCTAGGCATAAGTGATCATCCATCTCTCTATAAAAGTGAATTCCTTAATAGACAGTATTCCAGACCCTCCGCAAGTTTTGATCAAATCACAGGTTTTGATACCCGATCAATTGATGTCCCTCTAGGCAGGATCTTTGGGGAAAGAGACATAATAATCCTTGAAACGCTTTTCTGGCCTATTTTGGACATATATAAATATACAAATATAACCAGAAATCAGTTCACTAAGAAGCTCAAAACCATCCGTCCCTGGTTAGATGAACCCTTCCAATTTGAAGACTATGTTCAAGCTAAAACTTCAAAAAGCAATTTTTTCTTAAAAGGTTTGGAATCTTATGTATCCTTCCATAAACACCTAATCAATGCTTGGGAAACCCTATCCAATACTGGAACATATCCCCACCTTATAAAGCCCTTAGAACTTTAAGGGATTCCTGAAAAGAATTTCTAAGAAATAGGTACAACCATTTTCTTGCTCATTTTTTACAAATCTAATTCTAATGAAATTAGCTTTACCTGACAAAGAATTTAGCAGATTTCCCTATACCCAAGATCTAAACCCATTTCATGAATATATTTGTTGGTTAACATGTATTTACATTTATAGTATAAATATGTTCTTATTTTACGAAGATGAAGTAATCGTGGAAAATGGTGTTTCAAATAGGATCAGTCAAAATCTAAGCACGCTCCACTCCGTCAACTGATAAGTACAATGTTAGCAGAGGTTTCGTATGGACGACTGCGTTTCAAAACCTTCAATAAAAAGAATTTCATTTACCAAAGATCATGGAACTGGCCCTAGGGCACGATTAGGGCTCCTAGTATTAGAGTCTGATCAAAGTATCGAGGATGAGTTTCGATTGCTCACAAAAGTGGCCGGAGTGTCCCTTTATCATAGCCGTCTACAAAATGAAACAATTATAACACCTGAATCTTTATCGAAAATGAAAGAACAGCTACCATTAGCCTCTAACCTATTTCCAAAATATCTAAACCTGAAAGTTATAGGTTATGGATGCACTTCTGGCTCAACAATTATAGGAGAAACCATCGTCTCTGATATAATTGGTAAAGTCCATCCCAATGTTCTAGTTACAAATCCAATGACTGCGGCTAAGGTTGCTTTAAAAGCGCTTAATATAAATTGTATGGGGCTTGTTACTCCGTACTCTCCTAACATCACCAAATCTATGGAAATCAATCTTAAAGATTCAGGTTTTGAAGTTAAGCAAGTCGGGTCATTCTTCGAGGAAGATGATAAGATCGTAGGGAAAATAGATCAGAATTCCATACTGGACGCTGCTATTGAAATTGGTAAAAATAATCTGTGCGATGGAGTTTTTATTTCTTGTACAAACTTGCGTGCCTCTCCAATTATTGAAAAAGCCGAAGCAATTCTTAACAAACCAGTTACTGCTAGTAATCATGCTCTAGCGTGGCACATGCTGCGGTTGGCTGGAATCAACGACAAGATAACAGGGTTAGGAAAATTATTTAGTCTTCAGATAAATAATGATTAATACTAATGAACACCTCTAGCCCAAAATGATTAACCCAAACCGAAACTTTCTCCTTCAAAACTTGAAGAAGATGATCAGTATACCAAGCATAAACCCATTTGGTGTCCACGAACCTGGGAAACCTGCAGAAGGGGAAATGGCCGACTATTTTGAAAATTGTTTACTAAAATTGGGATTGAAGACGAACAGCCAAATTGTTTCAAATGGGAGAAAAAACGTGTGGGGGGTTCTTAAAGGGAAAGGTATGGGGCCAACCATCCTTTTAGCTGGTCACCTTGATACGGTGGACGTCGAAGGATACAAAGATCCTTTTATCCCTAGAATGAGAGGGGATAGGATTTATGGGCGTGGAGCATGTGATATGAAGGGAGGCCTTGCCGCAATCCTTGAGACCATCCGAATTTTAATAAAGGCCAAAATATCAATTAATGGAGATGTTATAATAGCAGGTATTGTGGATGAAGAAGATGCAATGGTGGGTTCCAAATATTTTGGAGAATTTGGTCCTAAGATTGATTTCGCGATAGTAGCCGAACCTACCGACCTCACTATCTGTCCTAGGCATAAGGGACAAATTTGTTTTAGCATGAAAACTTATGGTCGAGCAGCCCACTCTAGTATGCCTCACAATGGGGTAAATGCCATATATCATATGAGCATGGTTATAGAAAAATTAAGGGAACTAGCTGAACATCTGACTCAACGTGAAATAGATCCTGTCTCTGGCTACCCCAGTTTAAGCGTCGGCGTAATAAGAGGGGGCTCATACCATTCTGCCGTGCCCGATTTTTGTGAAATAGAGATTGATCGGAGAACCGTCTTTGGAGAAACCAAGAAATCTGTAATGTCTGAATTTGAAGGAATATTTGAAAAACTAAAAAATCAAATTCCTGATTTTAATTATGAAATAGCTGATCCCACCCTTTTTGTTCCACCTTTGAAGACCCCCCAACAATCGCCCCTGATAGTAGCTCTAGTAAATGCTACTCGGGAATTATTTCCTGAAGCCAAAGAAATAAAAACATTTCCTGGCTCTACAGACGCACCCAACTTTAATTGTCCAGCTGTAATTTTTGGTGCCGGAAATTTGAGACAATGCCATTCTCTCTCTGAATATATTAACATTGAAGATCTCAGACAGGCTGTAACAATATATGCAAAAACATTAATTTTACTTCAAGATTCCTATCCAAATCCTTGAGCCTCCAGGGTGGTTAGAAAGGTTTTTACAACAATAAATCCGTTCTTGCTTTGAATTAGAGTATATTAGAGATCTCCTTAAGGGCTTTCTTATAAGCAGATTCGATGTCTTCGCGTCGACAATGCTGACCATTATTTACTACGTGTCGCCCAGCTGAAAATACTGAATCGATCACATTTCTGCTTTCTGAAAAAATGATGTAATTCAGCTTTTCATCATCTTTTAGATGAGAGTAGTGCATGGAAGTTAAATCTAATGCTACGATGTCGGCCCAATAACTCTCTTTTATTGAACCACTTTTTCTACCTGATGACACCGCTCCTCCTTCTAAAATCCAAGCAAAGAGTTCCCGACCAATTGACAAATCTTTACCGGTTTTCATAGCCAACCTACTTTTTTGCTTAAGCCTTTGAGAATATTCAAGCATCTTTAATTCACCAAACAAAGAAATAGAAACGTTTGAGTCAGTCCCAATTCCAAATTTACCACCAGCTTCCAGCCAAGTTTTCCCGTTAAATATACCATCCCCTAAATTTGCTTCAGTAATAGGACAAAGACCAATCACAGCTCCAGACTTTGCTAGCTCCGTTGCTTCCATATCTGACATCTGAGTGCAGTGAATCAGGCACCAATCATGATTCAAATTTGTATTTTCTATCAACCACTCTATTGGCCTTCTACCCCAGTTTTGCTCTATTTCTTGAACTTCCTTGACTTGTTCCGCTACATGAATATGGATGGGATACCCAGAAAATTGTTTCTCTAATTCAATTAGCGATTCTGGTTTTACTGCCCTGAGGCTATGAGCTGCTACACCCACCTTGACATCAGAGAAATTCTTAGTCGAGGACTTCAATTGATTAAACAAATTATAGTATTCCTCAAAATTTAATCCGAATCTATCTTGCCCTGAGATCAGTGGAGATCCAGAAATTCCTCCGTGCTCATATAATACTGGTAATAAAGTGAGCCCAATCCCCGATAGATAAGAAGCATTTATAACTCTTTGGGACATTTCACTTCTTTCATTATAGCGATTACCAGCTAAGTCATTATGGACATAGTGAAATTCTGTTAATCCACCATAGCCCGCCTCCAACATCTCCATTTGTGCAAAAGCACATATCGCCTCAAAATTCTCCGGACTTATGGCATTGAGGAATTTATACATAAATTCTCTCCAGGACCAGAAATCGTTACTTTGATGTGTCGAGGTTTCACTTAACCCAGTCATTGCCCTTTGAAAGCAATGGCTGTGTAGATTCATTGGGGCTGGTAACAAAGTATCAAATAATAATCCTGAGGGGCTTGTATCTGTAACGATAGAATCTATTTTTCCAATCTGATTTATGTTAATTTCTGTGTCTTGAGCCCAACCGTCAGGGAGCAGGACCCGTTTACCCCATATTTTTTGCATAAAAACCCCTCATGCTGATCTCTTTCTTCATGAATTTCTAAACTTGTGTTCAATTCTTTTCAACAAATTTTAGTGCACTTATTTTTGCAAGAAAATCCTATTTAAGAAGTCGGCTTTGACCAGACTGCTCCCTCTTGCTTTGCTGTTGCCATCAAAACTTGATGTTGGCTGTCACAAATTTCTTGATGTATTTGCAAAGATTCCTCGCTAAATATCTTTACAGGTTCTGGATAATGAATGAAATTACCTTTATTATCAACTCCACGGGCAGGCATAGCATATGATTTTCCTGGTGTTTCCTGAACCACATCAGGATTGATATACCTTATAGCAATCCCTATACGTCTATCATTAGAAGAATTTGGGCCAGAACCATGGATCATTAAACCATGGTGAAGAGACATTTGTCCCGGATTCAATTCGGAAAATATTCTTTCACTTTTGGGAATATCGACTTGAATTTCTTGCCCTCTAGATAGCAAACTCTTTTTGGAAAATGTATCATCATGAGGGAGAATCTTGTTTTTGTGAGATTTCCTGACAAATTCCATGCAACCCGATTTCATATTGGAAGGACTAAGTGCAATCCATGCTGTAATCTGTCCAGATGTTTCTCCCATACCCCAATAAGTGAGATCCTGGTGCATGCCAACAAAATTTTCCGTCTTCATTTCTTTGATAAAAAATTCAGCTGCCCAAATTAAAATGTTACGTCCTAATATAGATTCAACAACATCGAGAACAGCCTTATCCTTTGCTATACGAGCAGCCAGTGGAATCACAGCATTTGCGGGGCCTCTTTTATATGCACTTAATGGTTTGGGTAATTTGACGGATGCATATGCATGCTCTATGGCTTCCAGTTCTTCACGAAAAGAATCTACTTCGGCTTGGGAAAAGATACCTATTGGGAACAAAAATCCGTCTTTTTTATACTTCTCAACTAATCTATGAGTGAGCCTACCTTTCGCTAACTCTATGTTTTTATCCATTATCATAATCCCTATTAAATCTATAAATCCTTTATTATTTCACGATTTTCTTGAACAGTAAAAGGAAGAAAACAAACTCGGCCTTCTCTAATGTCGTCTTTCCCAATGATGATTTTTATACTTTGCCCAAGATTCCAATAGCCCTTCTGGACTAAGGCTATCCCTGTGTTAACTCTTAAACTGGGATTAAATATACCAGAAGTAATCTGACCAACATTTATATTTTGATTGTGCAATTGCCATGGTTCAGTGCAAGCAGATTGTTCTTTTCCAGAAAACACTATACCCCGAATTTTTCTTTTAGAGCCTATCCTCTTTTCTTCAATCAAATGATCTCTGCCCAAAAAGTCCATATTTTTATTTAAAGAACAATATTTTTCCATGCCGCATTCAAGAGGGGTATTCTCGCTTGTCATATCATTGCCATAAGAAATCAGTCCTGCTTCAATTCGATCAATTAAATTAGGACCCCCTGGACGCATATTATATTTGGCTCCTACGTTCCATATGACATCCCACATTTCTTTACCAAGCTTGGAATCGTTTAAAAAAATCTCATACCCATCCTGACTAGAATAACCTGTTCTAGAAATTACTTGTTGTGTATCTTTAAAATCGAAGAGGCCAAAACGAAAAAAATTTAAATCACAAACGCCTTTACCAAATATTTCAGACATAACCTCTTGTGCTTTTGGACCCTGAACAGCTAACGGGGATACATCAGGTTCTCTAACGCTTACATTCAGATCCAAACCTATAGCCAATGCCTTCGCCCATAATAAAACATCAGAGTCAGCTATAGAAAGCCAAAACTTTTCATCACTTAGTTTCAATAATATTGGGTCATTAATAATTTTACCTTTATCAGTTGTCAGAGCTAAATACATACACTGCCCTACTTCAGCATTAACAATATTTCGAGGGGTCATCTTTTGCATTAGTAATAAAGCATCTGGTCCTTCTATTTCTACTTGCCGCTGACAACCTACATCCCACATTTGTACGGCCGTTCTTAAATGATAAAAATCTTCCGCAACACTATTTTTAAAGGATTTGGGAAGTAGCGTATGATTAACCACAGTGAAACCAGAAACGCCTAATTTCTCGATGCAGGAAGTAAAAGGTGTTCTTCTAATCCTTCGAGACATTTGTAAATCAGAATTCAAACGCGCTTCCTCGGTCACCTAGAAATCCAGCTGGAAAATCCATAAGGTGATAATATGAATGGCATATGATAAGTAGCGTCCATATTCTCAAATTTTATCCCTATCGAAATAGAAGAAACTGTAGTGTTTTTTCCAGACTTGTCTTTCTCACCAATGGTATCTAATGATTCAGGCATTGAAATAACAACTTGATGTTCAAATTTCTCCCCAATTTTTGGCGAAAACTGGGTGCTCACCCTGCCACCTAGATCTGTCTTCTTCTGGAATATAGTTTTTCTTTTACCACCTTTAGAAATTTCTATTAAAGAAACTTCGACATTTGATAGATGCGTTCCATCCAGAGAACTTAAAATATGTGTGCTGAAGGTAGCCATTATTTACTCAATTGAAGATTTATCACGTTTATCAGAAGTAGCGGCCACAATAGGACTTATCTGTCCTCTAGTTTTGACGTTAATACAGGCCGGCTTCCCGCTATTTATAGCTCTTTTTACCGCGGATTTAATGTCAGCTCTATTAGTCACAAGTTCACCATAGCCCCCAAGACCTTTAAACATATCATGAAATGGTATGTCCCTAAAGTCGGTAGCAAAATGTGATCCACTCTGGAACATTCTTTCCTGTTGCTGAGAAATGCAATCTAGGCCTCCATTATTGTCAACTATCACTACAATCGGTAATCCCTCTTGAAAGGCTAACTCTATTGAAAGACCTCCCGAAAGAAATGCACCATCACCACTAATCAATACTACGTTATCTTGTGGATGAATCCTTTTCAAGGACACTGCAAAAGAAACTCCTAATCCTAATAAGCTAAAAGAACCTGGGTGCATTATAGTAGACAAATTCTTACCCTTCTGGGCAATCACATTTGCTGCTATTTCAGACCAAAAATGTGTATTTCCACCATCAAAAACTAAATGGTTTCCATCTTCCATTGTCTCCATCACATCCATAGCTAATTGCAAAGGATGAATGACCCCGCCTTGCCAAGATTTTTTTGATGTTTTGGATTCTAAGTTTGAGAGCGTTTCATCAACCCAAGTTTTTCTCATCTGTAAATGTTTTTCAAGCCAACTTGGTTCAAATTTTCCTGTTAGTATTTCCTTAGCCTTTAGCAGTTCTTCAAAGAATGCCCCTGGGTCACTTAACAACAGATGGTCCGCTGCTCGATTCATTTGAATTTCTTCATCTGATCCGTTAACACAAATCAGTTGCAAAGATTTTGGAAACAAGGGCGGGTTACCAAAATTCATCTGATTATCAAGTCTGCCCCCAACCATTATAATACAGTCGCAATTATTAAATGCCCATTTAGATGGATGATATTGATGGACATCAGCAAGGCCCATCATTTCCTTATAGTTCGACCCCAAAAGTTTCTGATGGTATGGAATATTAAAGATGGGAACACCTAAAGTTTTTGCAAAGCTTGCTAATTTTTCTTCAGACTTTGACCACCAAACTCCATGTCCTGCTATCAAAATTGGTCTTTTTGACATTTTTATAATTTCAATGATCTTATCTAAAGCCTTAGGATCAGGCCAAGCTCTTGGCGTAGGGTATAATGATTGCCTAAAAGGACGTTCTGTTTTAGAGATATCGTCAGGAAATGAACTAAACATGATGTCTACAGGTATGCTAAGATGTACTGGACCAGGATAACCAGAAACAGCAATCTTATATGCTCTATCAACAAACTCTCTAATTCTAGTACCGTCCGTAACTGAACAGCTATATTTTGTTATGGGTGCAGCCATTGCGACATCATCAATTTCCTTAAAACCGCCCGCCCCTTTTCTCTTTAAAGTTGAAGAACCAGTGATAAAAATTACGGGTGATCGCTCTCCCCATGCTTCCATCATTGCAGGTACAGCGTTGGCAAATCCTTCTGGGCCAACTAGACAAATGGTAGGTTCCCTAGTGACCCTAGTATGGCCATCAGCCAAATGACCAGCTATCTGTTCATGTGGACAATTAATTACTGGGATCTGACAATTCTTAAATCCTTCAAGGGCTGGATTACAGAAGCCACCCGCCAAAGTAAAAACATACTTTATGTTTTTTTCATGAAAAGCCTTCGCCAATAAGTGCCCACCGCGAACCATACTTATCCTACCTTTGCTTTATGTTTGTTCAAACCATAAATTACGTGGCTATTTAATTCTTCAAGCGAAGTACACCCTATTTGGGCCATAGCAGAATCAATTTGCTTACCCAGTATTTTTATTAGATGCACTATAGCTGGCTTATGCCCTAAAGCAGTAGCAAAAAGAAAAGGTCTACCCAAAAATACAAAGTCTGCTCCCAAGGCTAATGCTTTTATGATATCTTCACCAGACCTCACACCCCCATCAAACAATATAGGGAATTGAGAGCCAAGTTCATTTCTAATCAATCTCAAGAGATCTAGAGCGGCAGGGACACTTTCTAATTGCCTTCCCCCATGATTTGAAACATAAATTCCACTACAACCACAATTAATGCAGTCGTATGCATCCTGAATGCAAGTTATCCCCTTAACAAAAAGATTACCTTTCCAACGATCCCTCAAGGACTTTAGAAAATCCAAATCTGCAATAAGCCTGGTTCCTGAATATCGATCAAAAAATGGTTTACCCCCTTCAGACAACCCAAAGTTGTGAGCAAATTTAGGAATTCCACTAAATAGGTAAGGAATGGACCAAGATGGATGGGTCGCGCAATCTAATATTTGCTGAACTCCAAACACAAAAGGAGCTTTGAATCCGTCTCTAACTTCAATTGGCCTATAGCCTTGTGCTGGTACATCTACTGAAAGGATTAAATTCTTAATCCCAAGTTCACTTGCCCGGTCCACGAGTTTAAAAGTTCCCTCCTTTGAATTTCCCATGTAAAGCTGGAACCAGATATTATCGCCAGCAATATCATACATTTTTTCCATTGTAGTAGATGCTGCTGTTGAGACACATAAGGGAATTCCAGATTTATTGGCTGAATGCGCTAACATTATGTCAGACATTGGATTTGCCACATTGCATAACCCCATCGGAGCAATTCCAAACGCATGTTGCCACTGTTCACTCAAAAGACTTTTGCTTTGATTCCTCTGAGAGACATCCTTTAATGCCCTTGGCTGTAAAAGAATCTTCTTAAAAGATTCCATATTACGTTCCACAGCTAAGCCGTTTCCAGCTCCGCCATCTATGTACCCAAAGACCATCTTGGGCAATTTTATTTTGGCTTTTTTACGAAAGTCATCCAAAGTTTGTAGCAGATTCAAATTCAAAAGCAGTCCCACTCCGAAAATTTAGTAATTATGTATACTTCTGATATATCTATAAGCTGACAATAACTCAATAACCTAGAGCCCAGTATCAAAAGAAAAAACAAAATGTCTTTGGTCTCTAAAATGTTGCCTTTCAAATTTATTTACTAATTTAACAGATCACTAGCTGTCAAAAAAGCAGCGGTCTTTTGCTTTAAAGCATCCTGGGCAAAACGGCTATGTAACCATACTCCAGTTCGGGCAGGAGACTGTGATCCCAATGACCAAACGCCAGCAACAAATCCGGCCAAAACATCTCCAGAACCTGCTGTTCCTAATTGGGGCATATTCAGGTTATTAATCCATAATGTCTTTGATTCAGCAATTAATGTACCTGCACCCTTTAGGACCCAATCACCCCCAAAATGCTCTCTTAAGTGTAAAATCGTTTCAAAACGATCAAGTTCCTTACATTGAACCAAGTCGTTAGCTTCACCTGGATGTGGTGTTACCACAAGCTTTCCCTTTCTCTTACGTGGTAGCTCCCTTGCCAACCAACGAATACCGTCTGCATCTAGCACAATCGGTATGCTTGAATTCCAAATATTTTTTGATAAGTTGTCAAATTCAGATCCTAGCCCTGGACCCAATACGCAAACTCGGCAACTCTTAACCAAGTCTAAAACAATGTCTGCCTTTGGCTCAACTGTAATAAGCTCTGGAGGGCGTTGAAGGCTCTGGGTATTTGTAACCCAGAAGACCTTTCCTGCTCCTGCCTTCAGCGCAGCTAAACCAGCCAACATGCCGGCTCCTTCCATACCCTTCATTCCTCCAATTACTATCACATTTCCTCTAGTACCTTTATGTGCTGAAGGTTTTAAAACTCCAAAATCACAGTCATTTTCTTCAAGGACCTGGGCATCCGCTCCCTTTGAATATTCATCTGCCCCAAGATTATTAAAAGTTATCTGACCTGCATAATCAACAGCTTCTCCAGTCAATAATCCTTGCTTCATAGCCAAAAAAGTTATTGTTTCAGATGCCCACACAATTGATCCATAACCTTGACCAGTTGTACCATTGAGACCACTTGGAATATCTAATGACAAAATATTCTTCCCTTTACTCTTTTCTGCGTTTAAAAACTCAATTGCATCTTTATATTTTCCTTCAGGCGTCCTAGAGATCCCTGAGCCTAACAAGGCATCAACGTACCAAGTTCCCATCTCAGGATTAGGATCCCATTCTCCAATTCTCATACCGAGATCAATACAAAATGTTCTTGCTAACTTTGCCTCCTTGGTTGAAGGCATTTCAACCTGAAAAACATTGACTTTGAGATTAGCCATGAAAAGTAGTGCTGCCAAACCATACCCATCACCACCATTATTTCCCTTACCGCAAAAGATTACTATGTTATTTGCCGAGCGTGACAACAGTAGATCACATGCTACGTAAGCAGCACGCATCATTAACAGAAAACTCTTCGTTCCATTTTTAATTAACTCAGCTTCGATCTTCCTGACCGAATCTGTTGAATAGAGTGCCTTAAAATTATCTTTCATTTGAGGTCAATTAATCCCTTGAACTAAAAAAAATCAGTTTGTGCGGGTAGCGTCCTTTAAGAAATTTATTAAGTCAAGTCTGTCCTCATTTCTCTTAATTTTCTGAATAGGCATCTTAGTACCTGGAGTCACTATTTCGGGACCTTTCTCAAAAAGTTTGCTGATAGTTTCTTCATTCCAAATTATATCTGACTTTAATAAGGCATCAGAATAAGGATAATCAGAAATTGTCCCCGCTTTTCGACCAAAAACCCCAAGCAAGGGCGGGCCTGCTCGTCTTCCGATCTCTGAACTATCCAGCGTATGGCATATGCTGCATTTTCTTGCAAACTGAAGAGCTCCATTACTCAAAGCATCTGTCTGCTGAAAACGTCTGTCATTGGGTTTTGGTAAAAAATAATTCGAATGAAAGGATTTCAATTGCCATTCAATGAGAGTGTCATCCAAACCCCCTACTATAAGAGTTTCATTTTCTGAATTATAAACTACATCCCAAACAGGTCCATCAACGGCTAAAAAGTCTTTTTGTATCTTCATTTTAGCGAGATCTATAAATATAATGCGGCCATTCATATTCCCGAAAACTGCCTTCTTATAATCAGGATAGTATTTTAAAGCTGAAACAGGCGCACCCTCCTCCAAAATTTTTATAAAAACTTCTTGTCCATCTAAACTTCTTATCGTCATTAAGCCATCAATCGTCCCGTAAAGTAATAAATTCTCCACCTCATCAACCATCAGAACATTAACACCCCAGCCATTATCAACTAGGGTACGAACTTCGTCGCCGTCAGAAAGTTTCCACTGCCTAATTGTCCCGTCATAACCGGCAGAATAGAGGTACTGACTATCTTCTGAAAATTTAACCGAATTAACAGGACCATCATGACCAAAAATTGATTTAACCAACTTCCCTGTTTCAGCATCCCAAATTTTTATACTATGATCCCAACTAGCACTAGCCAAATACTGATCGTCCCGTGAAAAATCTAGGTCGACAACCTTAGCTGTATGCTCATCCAAAATGAATCTACTTGTTCTAGGAATGACTGGTTTGTGAAAATCCCACAGGAATATTTTGGCGTCATCTCCAGCTGTAGCAAGTAGTTTGCCCGAATTAGAAAACTTCGCCACATTAACAGCCGCGTCATGTCCTATTAGCTGTTTAATTTCTTTGATGTCATCTAATTGCCATACTAATACAGAGTAATCAAAACTTGTTGAAACAAGAAGGTCTCTATCGGGAGAGGTAGTCAAGCCCATGATAGGTCCCCCATGTCCTTCATGCTTTATTGACGTAGCATGACACAAGTTTGCTATAATCTGGGAGAAGAAAATAAAGGATAGTACTAAAACAGTTTTAGTGTCGCTCCTTAAATTAGTTACAAATTTAAAGTTAAAAACAAAATTTAATAACATCTTTCTTTTAACGAAATAATTGACTCAATCTAATCTAACTGAATTCGATGTAGTAACCTCAACTGTTGAATAGCCAGAGGACTTCAACAATTCTGAGGCAGCAAATGAAATTGCAACAAGAATAAACAATGCGGCAAAAAATGGTTTCATAGAGTATCCTTTTCTATCAATTACTCTGCAGGAGTAATTGCATCAGTGTCTTTCGGTGTAGAATTTGAATTCTTTTTCGAAAGCTCCTCCTCCCAAATATCATGATGTTGCTTGGCCCAATTAACATCTACCTGCCCAGATCCCATTGCATCATAGGCCCCGGCCATCCCCACTGAGCCAATATAAATATGTGCGATGATTACAACCATCATTATAAAAGCCACAATAGTATGCCAAACTTGAGATAGCTGCATTTCTTCATGCGGTAAAAGATTGGTAGGTAAAGATTCTATTCCAAACAGGCTTGGTAGCCCTAAAGAATTCATTTTTGCGAAAGTTGCTGCAAACATTGGAAACTCAAAAGGAAACAGTAAAGATAATCCTGAAGCTGATACAGATGCTCCCAGAAGAATTACAACCCAGAAAATTATCTTCTGACCTGCGTTAAATTTTCTCGCGGACGGGTGAGAGTGAGAAGAAAACATACCTCCCCCGTTTAAAATCCATTTAATATCAAGTCTCGTTGGGATATTATGCGCCACCCAAAAAATAAAAATCACCACAAGACTTGCCATGAAGGCCCACGACACGTTGTTATGAATCCACTTGGAAGCCAATGCTAATGAAGAAAAAGTTTCATGCCCAATCATTGGTATCAGAAAATTTCGGCCAAAAAGAGTAAGTAACCCGGTTAGACCGAGTAATATAAATGAAGACGCCAGAAGCCAATGAGCAAAACGCTCTATAGGCTTGAACCTTTCGATAGTTATTCCTGACAGTCCGTTCTCAACGGGTATTCTCCCTCTAATAAGGAAAAAGAAGGCTAATAAGCCAATCATACCGATAAGGCTAAGAGCTCCATATTTTTGAAGGGGCCCCTCTCTTAAATTCAGCCAGTTCATCCCAGAATCCTGCACTAGGATTTCTGATGCTGCAGACTTACTAGAAACATTTATATCAGCTTTATTATACCTTAACTGACGAAAAACTTCAGCGTCAGAAACTAGTCCCATAGTTCCAAGAGGGCTTATAGTATCAGACTCTAAGCCCTCTTTACCTAGGGCACTTTTCCTAAAATTATAATTGACCTCTTCACCGCGTTGCCTGGCCAAGATATCTTCAAGAGTTTGTGCTCCACCAGTTTCAGCTCTAGAATTTTTATTCAAATCCATTCCATCATCTGAATAAGCCATCCCCACTAGAATGAACATTAGGGATGTAAAACAAAAAAGCCTCATCATAACTGCTCCATTTCAACACACTTGATAATTAATATATTACAAAAAAAAATGGCGGACAAATTCTATCTGTCCGCCACACTATTAGGTTAATCTGCCTTAGGTTCCTTTCTGATCGTAAGCTGTACCCCAGCCCCAAGCGCCTGAACCAAAACCTCTGGCTACCACACGCTCTCTGTAGACTGTAGACACATCATCAGCATCACCCGCTAACAGAGCTTTTGTTGCGCACATTTCTGCACACACTGGAAGCTTTCCTTCAGATACTCTGTTTCGTCCATATTTTTGGAACTCAGTTTCTGACATATCATCTTCTGGCCCGCCTGCACAAAAAGTACACTTATCCATTTTTCCTCTTGATCCAAAGTTACCTGCTTGTGGAAACTGCGGGGCGCCGAACGGGCAAGCATAAAAACAATACCCACACCCGATGCAAAGGTCTTTAGAATGAAGAACAATCCCATCTTCAGTCTGATAGAAGCAATCAACAGGACACACAGCCATACAAGGAGCATCAGAACAATGCATACATGCGACAGAAATGGATCTTTCACCTGGAGATCCGTCGTTGATTGTTACCACGCGGCGTCTATTTATCCCCCAGGGTACTTCATTTTCATTTTTGCATGCTGTGACACATGCGTTACATTCTATGCAGCGCTCGGCGTCACATAAAAATCTAGCTCTGGCATTTCCTCCAAGTGACATTTCTTGTCCTCCTTCTTAAGCTGGCATTATTTTACATAGCGTTGCCTTGGTTTCCTGCATTTGGGTAACCGAGTCGTAGCCATATGTTTGAGCAGTATTACTTGATTCTCCTAAGACAATTGGATCTGCACCTTTAGGATATTTTGATCTTAAGTCCTTTCCTTGGAAGTGACCTCCAAAGTGAAATGGCATAAAAGCTACGCCAGTTCCGACCCTGTTGGTAATCATCGCTTTAACCAAGACCTTCGCACCTTCAGCTCCTTCTACCCAGACATCAGCGCCGTTCCTAATTCCCAGATCATTTGCATCTCTTGGATTAATTTCTACGAACATGTCCTGCTGTAATTCAGCAAGCCAAGGATTGGATCGGGTTTCATCACCACCACCCTCATACTCAACCAAACGGCCCGAAGTTAGGATCATCGGATAGTCCTTAGCAAAATTCTTCTTCTGGATTGATTCATACATTGTTGGCACACGCCAAAAGACTTTATCCGCATAGGTCGGATAGTCAGCAACCAGGTCCCGCCTAGGTGTATAGAGTGGCTCCCTATGAATGGGAATAGGATCTGGGAAGGTCCAAACCACGGCTCTAGCCTTCGCATTTCCGAATGGTGCACACTCGTGTTTAATGGCCACTCTCTGAATACCTCCGGACAAATCAGTTTTCCAATTTGTCTTAGGACCAGCCACCGCATCAATGGCTTTCCTCTCATTTGCCGTCAGATCTTTATCCCAGCCAAGATCCATCAACA
This sequence comes from Paracoccaceae bacterium, assembly GCA_029243395.1. Classification (GTDB taxonomy): domain Bacteria; phylum Pseudomonadota; class Alphaproteobacteria; order Rhodobacterales; family Rhodobacteraceae; genus CACIIZ01. The sequence goes on from JAQWSE010000003.1 coordinate 17,367, forward strand.
TCTGCATTGTAAACTCTGGATAACCATCCTTAATCTCAGAATCGGCAGAGTATACTCCTTCAGCAAGAAGATTATCGCCGTCACGCTCAACACCAAATCTTGCCCTGAATGTCAGCCCCCCCTTTGAAACAGGCTTACTCATATCATACAGGTTTGGTGTGCCAGGGTGATTCATTTCCGGATTACCCCAGCTTGGCCAAGGCATGCCGTAGAAATCTCCATCTGCTGGACCCCCAACTGCTTGTAAGGTCGTACGATCAAACGTATGTTGATTGGCCATGTGAAGCTTTAATCTCTCTGGCGATTGCCCCGTGTACCCAATAGTCCACATACCTCTATTTATTTCGCCCGTAATATCCTCTATTTTTGGTTCGTCTCCATTGAGTTCAATATTTCGGAAAAACCTGTCTGCAAAACCAAACTTCTTCGCAAATAAAGCCATAATAGTATGGTCTGGCTTACTCTCGAACATAGGCTCCATGACCTTCTCTCTCCACTGAATTGATCTATTCGAAGCCGTTACTGAACCATATGTCTCAAACTGCGTGGTAGATGGCAGCAAATATGCTCCCTCCTTCCTATCATGAAGAACCGCAGAGACCGTAGGGAAAGGATCAACGACCACGAGAAGATCAAGCTTCTCCATAGCGTCTTTCATTTCTGTCAATCTAGTTTGAGAATTAGGAGCATGTCCCCAGAATACCATTGCACGGGTATTATCAGGTTGGACTAAATGATCTTTGGATTCTAAAACACCATCAATCCATCGGCTGACAGGAATTCCCTTTTCATTCATCATAAGCCGATCTTTGCCATCCTTCTTCTTCATCTTTCCAAAGCGACCTTTTAACCAGTCAAGGTCTTCTTCCCATACCCTAGCCCAGTGAGCCCAAGAGCCTGGTTTCAATCCATAATACCCTGGCAAGGTATTAGCCAGAACGCCCAGATCCGTAGCACCCTGAACATTATCGTGACCTCTAAAAATATTTGTACCACCGCCTGTAGTACCCATATTTCCAAGCGCTAACTGAAATACACAATATGCCCTAGTATTATTATTTCCGTTTGTATGCTGAGTTCCCCCCATACACCAAATAAAAGTACCAGGTCGGTTATTAGCCATAGTTCTAGCAACTCTCTCAAGCTGTGAGCCAGGAACCCCAGTTACTCTCTCTGTCTCTTCGGGATCCCACCTCGCTACTTCTTCTTTTATTTGGTCCATACCCCAAACTCGGGTTCTTATAAATTCCTTATCTTCCCAACCGTTTTCAAAAATGTGCCATAAAATTCCCCATATCAAAGCAACATCTGTACCTGGTCGAAACCGTACGAATTCATCAGCGTGTGCCGCTGTTCTTGTAAATCTTGGATCACACACAATTAAGGGAGCATTATTCTGCTCTTTTGCCTTTAGAATGTGCATTAGAGACACTGGATGAGCCTCAGCCGGGTTTCCGCCAATCAAAAAAATCGCATTCGCCTTATGAATATCATTGTAAGAATTTGTCATTGCGCCGTAGCCCCAAGTATTGGCAACGCCAGCAACAGTTGTAGAGTGACAAATACGTGCTTGGTGATCGACATTATTGGTACCCCAATATGCAGCAAATTTTCTGTACAAATATGATTGTTCATTATTAGTTTTTGCTGACCCAAGCCAATAAACACTATCAGGCCCACTTTCTTCTCGGATTTGGAGCATCTTATCGCCAATTTCATCGATAGCAGTTTCCCAAGAAACCTTTGTCCACTCACCGCCAACCAATTTCATAGGATACTTAAGCCGCCTCTCACCGTGAGCATTCTCCCTCACAGCAGCACCTTTTGCACAATGAGCGCCAAGATTAAAAGGACTGTCCCATCCAGGCTCTTGGCCGACCCATACCCCATTTCTCACTTCGGCAAGAACAGTACAGCCCACCGAGCAATGGGTGCAGACACTTTTCATAACAGACATGTTAGCATCTATGGCTGAAGCTGCTGCCGGAGTTACACTACCTCCAGCAAAAGAAAAGGCAGTCAAACCACCAACGGCTATCCCTGAACCTTTCAAAAAACCACGTCGATTAACTTTTTTTGATCCTACCTGTCCAAATAAAGAAGATTTCCGAGAGCCGTTCGCTATCTCTTTAGTCTTTCTCTTTAACATATTAATACTCCAGTTTTAATTTTGTTTAAATCATCTCATAAGGGCTGAACGCTACCTCATGAGAAGTATTGACTAAAATTTGGCTAATTCTAAATACTTGTAATAATAATCGCCTTTCTTCAACCCCCCAGTAGGCTTATGCTCACTTGCGGCAGCCTTTTGACCAACCAAGGTTACAGCCGCTGCCGCCGGTGCACCGACTGTCGTCATTTTTAAAAAATCGCGCCTATTCGTTGACTTTTTTTCTTTACTCATTTCCTTCACTCCTAACCTAAAACTAAATTTTTAATTCCCAAATCAACTATTACTTCCAAAGTCTCTTACAAAAATTTAAATGCTTCGATCTCCACTTCCATAAAGGCAGAACCAAGTTTACCAACCGGGGCATAAAACACGGAATTTTCTGCACCCTCTAAATCTCTGAAAAAATGTTTCGCCCACGGGCCAAGGTGGGTTCTAAAGAAATCACGCTGCTGTTTCAGTGATAACTCCGTGTAAAACTGGTTTGAAATGATCCCACTCATCATCTCACATAACGAAGCGATGTGGTCTTCGGGATCAGAATTACTATGAGATCTAGCAATTCCTATTTTCTTCATGTCGTCCCGTAAGTTTGCTAATGGCTTTTCATTGAGAAAGCCCGTCATGTAAAAACTACCATAAGGAAGTAACTCTCCCCTACCAACACCAATGAAGAGGTTATGATATTCCCTATGGATAGTTTTAATATCAATTCTTTTTGCTAATAGATTAAGCGTCTCAATTGCATCGCCAATACCCTGATCACCGCCAGTCAAAGCACTTATATCGGTGAGAGTAGTTTTTGTTGGTGGTTTAGCAAGCAACAAGCTTAGCACAGAATACAAAGACCCACGGTGACGATCTTCTGGAATCAGAAATCCACCTGGTTTAGCTTCCGTAGCTGGCTTTTGAGCGTGCTGCGTATCCATTTGATTCATAATACTGATACATACCATAAACGGCAAGGAAAATTTCAAATCCGCTGGTAATGAAATAATATTCTCCGGCAACCTTGAGCTAAAAAGATTTTTATCTTTTGATATTTTAAAAAAGATATATATTTCAATTAGTTAAAAGTTGTTTAATCAGAATTAATCCAAAGTAAAATACTTGGGAATAATCCTTACTAAGACAGTCAGATATGACAAGGGGGACCGAATCAGAGGCTTAAAAAAAGTGCTCTTTAATCCTTAAAAACCATTTTCCTTGCTTTGATTCGTAAGGTTCGAGTTTCGTTCTCTTCTTCATTAGAAATGTTGCTGTCACAATTGTCATCAATAAGTTGACCTGAGTCATTTGCAAACTCCGAACCTTCTTGGCCAAGTTCAAATGGTTTTTCTTCTGAGTCATCTAACTTCTTTTCATTTGCCTGCTCTTCGTTAGAATCTTGCTGCAAACGTCGATCGTCAGTCTTGTCTTCGTCTTTATCCGAAATCCTTATTGAAGAGGATTTCAAATTATCATTAGTTAAATCAACGCTATCTATAGGGTCTTCAGCCTTAAACTGTCCTCGAAACCCTTTCCCAACCACATAATTAGTGGCGAATTTTTCTAATGCTGATGTAGCTAATGTAAAATCGTCATCATATTCATTCATACCATCCAAATTTGCTAAAATAGGGTTGCTAACCCAAAGCTTTCGCAAGGCCCTTTTCTTAATATGTTCAGGAACCGTCTTAGCTAAAAAAGCTTTAAAGTTATCTCCAGCCTTCATAGTTTCAGGATCTGGAAGTTCCAACTTTTCAAGAACTTCTGCATCAGAAAGACCCTCTAAAGATTCCACTGAATCCTGTTCAAACTTTTCGGATTCAATTTGAGCGTCATTATTTTTGTCGTTATTCCTTTTATTCTTTTCCTCCGGATCAAAGTTCACTTCTTCATTTCTAGATATTAGTACGCTCTCATCACTTTTCTGATCCAAGATTTTTTTGTTGGACCAACGTTGCAAAAAACTTACATTTTTCTTTTCAACCACGAGAGTTAATGATCCTTCCTTGATTTTAGAGTACTTGGAGAAGAAAACACATCTGCAGTTTTTGCAATTCTAAAATCTCCCTTACCATCTTCAGTTCTATCTACATTTACTTTATCCCTTTTTCTTTTTATAAATGGCTTCTCATCAAAATGATTGTCCACAAAATTCTCCACCCATGCCTGTATACTTGGAGGCATAGGAACAGATTCAACTAGATACTCATCAGAGTCACAGTAGTCCTGAGCTTCATAGGCCGACACGGTAACCGTATGCACTTTATATTCATGATCTTCAGTTGCCAATTCGTCTCTTTCCATTACAACAAAAGCTGATGCTGGAGTCATACTCAAAGCAACCTTATAGGCCTCTACTTCTGCCCTATGTAACAGCAAAATTGTTGAACCAGCATGATATTCGAATACTCCTGCCTCTTCCCTAAGTAATTTCCACTCTTCAGTTTTAGAGCCTGGTATAAGACCGACAGGCTGCCATGCCCATTTTAGCCACGCACTCTTACTAAGGCTTTTCCTCAGAATTACTCCAACTGAAATCTCTGTCTCTTTTTCCAAATTAATTTCCTAATTAAGAGTGCTTTTTTATGAATTATTGATATTTTTGTCAAAAAATGTCAAAACTCTTTTGTTTCGAACAAAAGTGACGCCACTTTAAAATGTGGTTATAATGATTTTATAATAATAGCAAAGTGTTCCCAGCATGATAAGCCAGAAAAGAACTCTGATACTCTGCAAATGCGACTCTAGTATGAAACTAGATAGTCAAATGGCTAAAGAATCAGTAGATGCAGACCAAGTTATAGAGACAGATTATCTTTGCACCAAAAATGTTCAGGTAGCTGAAGAAGTACTGTCATCAGGAAAAGAAACTCTTATCGCATGCCAACAACAGGCTTCATTCTTTGAAGAATTAAGTAATGAAATCGCCTTAGAGAAAAATACTACTCCCAAACTAACCACCATAGACATTAGAGATAGGGCAGGTTGGACTGACGACGTAACTGCTTATGCTAAACAGGCAGCATTATTATCTGAAGTTAAGCTAAAAAGCCCTCTTACTCCAATCAGAGAAATAACTTCAGAAGGCGTGTGTCTTATTCTTGGCAGTGATGAGAATGCTCTAGAAGTTGCCACGAAACTCAAAGATGAATTAGCTGTAACGGTGTTAATGAGTAAAGATATGGGCGACTTGAGCCCTATCAACGAGGTGAATATTTGCTCTGGAAAGCTAAAAAAAGTTTCAGGATCTCTTGGAAAATTTAAGATATTGGTGAGTGAATATAGGGAACTGAAATTGCATGGGCGAGGATCGGTTTCCTTTGGAGAAAAGAGAAAAGAAGCCTCTTCTGAATGTGATATAATCATCGATTTGCGAGGAGACAATCCTCTTTTCCCAACTGCGGGAAAAAGAGATGGCTATCTCAGACGAGATCCAAAGGATAGAGTGGGGTTAGAGAGCGTAGTATTAGATGCAATAAATCTAAAAGGGGAATTTGAAAAACCTGTCTATGTTCATTTTGAAGAAGCCAAATGTGCTCATAGTAGGGCCTCCAAAATTGGCTGTTCTAGGTGCCTGGATATATGTCCAACTAATGCAATCAGTTCCAATGGAGATTCTGTGATAATTGATCCCTATGTATGCGCTGGTTGTGGAAGTTGTGCCACTGTATGCCCCTCTGGTGCTGCCACCTATGATGATCCCCCCTTTCATTTCACATTAAATAGAATTAATAATTTGAGGTCCATTTTTGGTAAATATGACCGCAAGGTCGAACCAAGAATCCTTTTTGTTGATAAAGATTTTGGTGTGGAATTGATCACTATATCCGCTCGCTTTGGTAAAGGTTTACCAGCTGACCTAATACCCTTTGACGTCCCCAATATTGAACTAATAAGTCATGCTGAGATACTGACTGCATTAGCAAGTGGTTTTTCTGAAGTCATAATACTCACAAAAGAAGTGTCTTCACTAAACTCTTTGAAACTCCAAGTGGATATTTGTATGAGTATCCTGGCTCATTGCGGTCAAGAAAGCCAGACCCGTTTACGTTTAATTGAAACGATGGATCCAGAAATATTTGAAAATGAAATATATTCAAAACATCATAAGGCGAAGATTTCAGAACCAGTTTTACTGCTAGGAGAAAAAAGAGAAGTTACTCGCACAGCAGTAAAAGCAATGGTTGAATCCATAGGCACAATAGAACTACCAGAAACCTCTCCCTATGGTCAGATTTTAGTTAACACGGACAAATGCACCCTTTGCCTAGCTTGCGTATCCTTGTGCCCTACCAATGCTCTAGAGGACAATGCTGACAGACCCGAGTTGAACTTTACGGAGACGGCCTGTATCCAGTGTGGGATTTGTTCGACTACGTGTCCGGAACAAGCAATCACTCTTAGTCCACGACTAAACCTTAATAATGATGCATTAGGCCAGAGAACCTTAAATACAGAGGAACCTTTTGAGTGCATTTCTTGCAAAAGACCTTTTGGAGTAAAATCTACCATAGAAAAGATTGTTTCAAAGCTAGAAAACAACCATTGGATGTACCAAGATTCTAAGAAATTGGAATTAGTAAAAATGTGCGACGACTGTAGAGTAAATGCTCAATATCATGAAGAAAATTCTCCTTTTAAGTACGGAGAAAAACCCAAAATTCGTACGACAGATGATTATCAATAATCGTTTTGACTACCAGGAATTAATGGGTTTCCCAAGATCTTTGGGCTTAACGGAAGCGACATATGCTAAAATGTCATCAATCTGGTCTAAAGAAAGTTCAATGGGGGCAATCGTAGTAGGAACTGAGTTTGACCCAGCTTCATAGACCTCAGTTATCGAAATGACATTTAGATGTGGACTTACCGTCCAAAAAGCTGTGAACCTTTCTTGCCAATCATCAAAAGTTCTCATTGCATGGAACGATGGGGTAGAGTCAATGCCTGCAAAAGCATTGTCATCTACAACGTGGCATCTTTTACAATGTTTCTGTGACAACCCTAGGCCAGAAGCTATATTCCCATCAAATATTTCTGCATCTTCTTTTTCTTCCACATACTCAACTGCCTTAAACGCCTGAACGCCTTGGATTGAAAAGTCTTCAACAGTCATGATACCTGAGGGGCTATTAAACCAGCTTACAAATTTTTCCAACTTGCTCATTTTTCCTGCGTCTGAAGTTTTAGTTTGCAATCTATAAACAAACCCATTCAAATCCGAAAACACTGCCTTGCCACCAGGCAAAATGCCTAGCTTGGCGTCAAAGGCCCCATTCTCCTTATTTGCTAAAAGACTTATTTGTGTCTTAAATTTGAATCTCGGTAAAATATATTTGTCAAACTCAACCATTAATAATTCTTCAGGAAATTCTACTGAAACTTCCTGCGGCAGCGTATTTTCGGCGAAAGCCACAACAAAGAAAAAACCTAAAAATATGCACATCAAGCTCTTTGAAATCTTGACAAACATTTCCTTCTACTCCTTATGTAAACTTTGCAAGTAAATTATTTTAACCATGCTTTTTAGGTGCAGACATGAAAATAGACCATGAAAAATTCAATATTTCAATGAGAAAGTTTCTTAAGAAAGTTGGGGTAACATCCCAACAGAAAATCGAAGAATCAGTGCGGTCAGCATTAGAAAAAAATTTGATTTCAAATGATGAAGTAAAAATTAAAGTCATTTTAGAAATAGATGAATTGGACTTAAAACACCAAATAGATGGGGAAATTCTTCTCGGGACAACGAGATGAGTGAGCACCTAAGTCAAAGCATAATGGCAGGGTTAAAAGGTATCATAAATCCTAAAACCAATAATGATCTTGTTACAGGTAAAAATATTAAATCACTGAATATTACCGAAGATAAAATTTCCCTTATTCTTCAAATAGAACCTACCGAATATGAGTTGATGAGCCCCCTCCAATCAAAAATTGAGAAAATGATTAAGGAACTCAGTAAAGAAAAACTTGTCCAAGTCATCATGACTGCGCATTCTACAGACGAGAAGTCTGTTAAACCTCCCTCAAGTCCTCCTCCCAATTTAAAAAATCCTGGCATAAAAACCAAAGAATCAAGTGCTAAGGTTAATCCCGATGGGGTTAAAAATATCATCGCCATTGCTTCCGGTAAAGGTGGGGTTGGCAAATCAACTGTTGCTTCAAATTTAGCTGTAGCGATGGCTGCGCAAGGGAAAAAAATAGCCTTGCTAGATGCTGATGTTTACGGGCCGAGTCAACCCCGAATGCTGGGGCTCTCTGGTCGACCTTCAAGCCCCGATGGTAAGATTATTTTACCTTTGAGAAACCATGGAGTTACGAGCATGTCCCTCGGTTTAATGATACCAGAAAATGAGTCAATAGTTTGGCGTGGACCGATGCTAATGGGTGCACTTCAACAGATGCTAAATCAAGTACAATGGGGTGAGCAAGACATTCTATTTGTTGATTTACCTCCAGGTACTGGGGACGTACAATTAACCCTGTGTCAAAAAACAAACCTAGCTGGAGCTATAATAGTTTCAACGCCTCAAGATGTTGCACTACTAGATGCACGGAAGGGTATTGACATGTTTAAGCGTCTTAATATTCCAATCTTAGGGTTGATTGAAAATATGTCTTCTTTTATTTGTTCAGGATGCGGAATGACCCATCATCCATTTAGCAATGGTACAATTAAAGAAGAAGCCAAGCAACTGAAGACAGAATTTTTAGGAGAATTACCCCTAGATCTTGATACAAGAATTGCTTCTGATAGTGGGGTTCCCATTGTTGCAAGCCAGCCTCAAAACCCTACATCTTTAGCTTTCTACAAGATAGCAACGAGAATAGGAGAACTTAAATTTTAATATGAAAAGATTAGACAAAAAAAATCCCAGCTTCCCACCTTTATTCAGAGGAGAATGCGTGCCTTCACACGCTAGCACTTTCATGAAAGCAATTGTTGCTGCTAAAAATAATGTGAATCCAGGCTTAATTTTCTATTCTGAGGACATAGGTTCACTGGAAGCCTCTATTGTTTTAGCTCCTGACATTCCATTAAAAAAAGCTCTCGGGATGGTGCTTGTCATACAGATGGGTTTAGCTGATAGCTTGGGTGCATTGGCTCCACCGGAATTAGCTGTTCATTTTAATTGGCCGAACACCATTAAAGTGAATGGGGCTCTTTGTGGTAAAACCTTTTATCAGGCTTCATTGCTGGATGAGAATACCATCCCCGAGTGGTTAGTTTTAGGGTTCAAAATACCCTTTTTATGGGACAAAGGAGTGGAGGCTGGCGAAAATCCAAATGAAACAGTTCTGTCTAATGAGGGTTGCATAGACATGACTCCATATTCTTTATTAGAAAGTTGGTCTCGACATACTTTAGTCTGGCTTAACCGCTTCTTAGATGAGGGATTACCACCCGTCCACAAGGCCTGGTGTGAGAAATGTGACAATTTAGGGGAGAATATTAAGTGGCCGGAAGCTGGAAAATTCATGGGGTTGGATGAGGATGGAAATATGATACTCAAAAATTCAAAACAAACCCTCGTAAAAAATCTATCCCATTATATGGAAGTATGAATGAAATTTGCACGCACAATCACGCTTGATGAGTCAGACTCAAGAATTTTTGACCAAGTTGCACAACCAGGAGAATGGGCTATCTCTGGAACTTTTGAGTTTTCTAATTGGAATGCGGCTGATCTTACCGGGAAAAAAAAGCAGGCTTTTTCCAATGGATGGCTTGGATTAAGTAGTTTTGGCCGGGCTACTTTTATAGGGGTAACATCGATGGCTGATGGAGAGTTTAAAAAAGTAGTTGACTTGCTCGCACAAAAATTTGTTGCTGATTATGGTGCACCAAGTTTTGAGGTAGCCTACCCAGTTGCAAAAGAAGAAGCCGATTTCATGGTGTCAATTTGTGATGAGCATACAACCAACACACTCTTAATGGTGAGCCGTGAGTTTACCTCAAATGGCATTCGAGAGAAATTTCGACATATCCAAGCCTCCAATGCAGAATTAGAGGCCTTTGCAGTACATGGATCTTTGGAATAAGGTCTCTAGATGAATGTAGACGATGAAATAGATGCTTCTGGGTTATTATGCCCCTTGCCAGTCCTAAGGTTGAGAAAAAAAATGAAGAATCTAGGAAAAGGTCTAGTCATAAAAATATTCTCTGATGACCCTGCTGCTGAAATAGATATTCCTCATTTCTGTCTGGAGGAAAACCACAAAATCTTGAAAAAAAATACAAAAGAAAACGAGTCTGGGGTCACGTTCTATATCAAAAAATGTTAAACACAAAGTTAATTTAAGAAGAAATTTTACGGATGGTGTGATTTCAATATGTCAGTATTCTTGGAAGCCTTTTCAACAGCATTTAACCTGATAGTGTCACTGGACACTTCTTTATTGGAAATAGTATGGCTTTCCATAAAAATAAGCATATCTTCTCTTATCATCGCTTCTCTATTTGGCTTTCCTATTGGTGCATTGTTAGCCATGAAATCTTTTGGAGGAAGAGCTTTAATAATCACCATTTTTAATTCTATGATGGGAATGCCCCCTGTCGTAGTGGGCTTGGTGGTTTATCTAATGGTTTCTCGGTCGGGCCCTCTTGGTTGGCTTGAAATATTATATACACCCTATGCCATGATTATAGCCCAAGTTATCTTGATATTTCCAATTATTGTCGCCCTGTCTACTCAAATACTAGAAGAGCTTCACAAAGAATATGAAGACATATTCAAGATTTTTTCTGTTCCACCAAGAACAGCCGTTATTACGTATATTTTTGACAGTAAGGATGCCTTGTTAACTATATTTCTAGCCGGATTCGGTAGGGCTATTTCTGAGGTTGGTGCTGTAATTATTGTCGGAGGAAACATTGACCATGCAACCAGAGTCATGACAACAACTATAGCTTTAGAGACCTCTAAAGGAGATTTGCCGCTGGCATTAGCATTAGGAATAATTCTACTAGGCCTCTCACTAATCGTAAATCTTATAGCAACCAAAATTAAATCAGGTACTACGGGTGGGATAAATGGCTAACCTTCCCCCAAAAATCATAAGTGTTGAAAAACTCAAATTACTGGGCTCTAAAAACATAGGCTCTATTCTAGAAATAGATAAATTAACTTTGGAAGCAAGTACTCTAACTGTCGTACTAGGGCCCAATGGTGCTGGGAAAAGTTTATTCTTACATCTCTTACAAGGGCTTATTTTGCCAACTGAAGGCAGGATAACTTTTAACAATGAAATTCCTATCAAACCCACTTATTCTATGATTTCCATAGTCACGCAAAAACCCCGCTTTCTAAGAAAAAGCGTAGAAAATAATATCAAATTTGTCCTCAAACTAAATAATACGTATTCGCACAAAAATCTTTTAGATGTCATAGAGCGATTTGAGCTATCAGCACAAAGAGAATTACTAGCTAACAAATTATCTGGTGGAGAAAAGCAGCGCTTAGCACTAGCTTTAGCCATTTGCAAGGATCCTAGCATTTTACTCCTAGATGAACCGACAGCAAGTGCTGATCCTCAAACAACTCTTATGATAGAAAAAATCCTTTCAGAAGAAAGTTCCCTGGGGAAGAAACTAATTTTAGTAACTCATGATATTGCTCAAGCTAAACGTCTTGGCCAGGACATCATTTTTATTTACAAAGGTAGAATAATTGAACAGAAAACCGTAACATCATTCTTCGAGAAGCCGGAAAAAAAAGAAAGTATACAATTCTTAAGTGGAGAAATAACATTATAAAAACCCTAGGGAAAAAAGAGATCATGCTTCGCTTTAAGTACCCAATCTATCTTTTGTTAAGTTTTCTGATACCCTCCCTAACTTTTGGAGGAGAAATCCTGCTACAATCGACAACATCTACCAATAACTCTGGATTTTATGGATATATTCTACCCAAATTCAAAGATGAAACTGGACTTTCAGTCAAAGTTGTAGCTGTTGGAACTGGCCAAGCCATTAAGAATGCTGAAAACTGTGATGCAGATATTCTAATTGTCCATGCAAAAAAAGCAGAAGAAAAATTTGTAGCAAATGGCGGCGGAATTAAGCGATATGATTTAATGTACAATGATTTCGTGGTTGTTGGACCAGATGCAGATCCTGCACAAATCCAGCAGACTAAAACCATATCAGAAGCTCTCACCTACATTTCCAGGGTGCAACCTTCCTTCATATCAAGAGGAGATAATAGCGGAACACATAAGAAAGAGTTGGAACTTTGGGGAAAGGTTCCAATCTCCGTGAAAGAATATTCCGGGAAATGGTATAAGGAAACAGGTTCAGGAATGGGTACCACTCTCAATATCGCTGCAGAATTAGATGCATACACAATCTCAGACAGAGCTACATGGCTAACTTTCAAGAATAAAAAAGCGTTAAGAATCTTGTTTGAGGGAGATCCTCTCCTCTTTAACCAATATGGTGTGGCACTCGTGAATCCTGAAAAATGTCCCAAAACAAAAACAAAGAAAGCTAAAAAATTCCTTAATTGGCTACTATCTGAAAATGGTCAGTCTGAAATAGAGAATTATACAGTAAATGGTATCCAGCTTTTTTATCCCAATGCTATAAAGTAAAATTGCATTCTAACTTTTAATCATACAAGATTCTTGCAATTTCTAATTTTCTTTTTCGATATTTTCAAACCAAGCCTGTATCATTAATCTTTCTGTATCTTCCATATAAGAAATATTATTTGGAGGCATTGATCTACTTATCCCAGAGTGTATATAAATTTGTTTTGCCTGTTTAATGATGTCATATTCATTTTCAATGATGAATCCCTTTGGTGGATGAATGAAACCGTCCCACAAAGGTTCTCTTGAGTGGCACATTGAGCATCTTGCAGAAACAACATCAAACACTTCTTCCGGTAGACCTGCTACATTGTCAAATTCAATATTAGGAATGTCTTGTTTAGTCTTTGCTAGATCTAAGTTCGGTGATCTGAATGCAGAGAGGCCGATAATGATTAAAAAAAACAATAGACTTAAGGCACATGTCCAATAAAGTTTTCTACCCTGAGAATGGTAGGTATTGAAAAAATGGCGAATTGAAACTCCCAACAAAAAAACAAGTGGGGCTATGGCCCAATTTAATTCAGCGGCAAATGCAAGAGGGTAATGATTGGAGAGCATGAAAAAAATGACTGGAAGTGTAAGATAATTGTTGTGTGTTGATCTCTGCTTTGCAATGACTCCATAAATTGGATCAGGAACCTTTCCTTCTTTTAAATCAGTAACAACTATTTTCTGATTAGGAATAATAATAAAAAATACATTAGCTGTCATTATCGTTGCGGTAAAAGCTCCTAAATGAAGGAAAGCTGCTCTGCCACTAAATATTGAGGTATAAAACCAGGACAAGAAAAATAAAAAGCAAAAAAGGATGAGTAATAATAAAGTGCTATTGTTTCCAAGCTTAGATTTACAAAGAAGATTATACAACACCCACCCGAGCCCAAGCGAGCCAATTGATATAGCTATTGCTATATTATTGGTTATTTCAGCAATTTCATGATCCACGAGATAAAGGTCTGCCCCCCCGTAATAAACTATTGCCAATAGAGCAAATCCTGACAACCAGGTGGCATAGCTTTCCCATTTGAACCAGATCAAATCCTTTGGTAAATTAGCTGGGGCAATCCCATATTTTTGTATATGATAAAAACCACCTCCATGAACCTGCCATTCTTCGCCTGTAACACCATTAGGCAAGGCTTGATTTTTCTTTAGCCCTAAATCGAGGGCGATAAAGTAAAAAGAGGTTCCAATCCATGCTATTGCCGTAATACCATGAAGCCAACGAACAGCAAATTCAATCCAGTCCATTATGATAACAGAAATCATGTGAGATCACCAAAGCTCCAATAGTTAAGATTAACTTCCAAGATATGTTGAATAGCCGAAGGGCGATAAGAGTAAGGGTATATGGTAGTTTCTATGAGAAAAGATCGTAAACTTCACTGGGACTAAGTCATAGAGCAAACCTTGCAGATCATCAATTTTCTTAGATTTGTTCTTTAGATATTTGCCAACATGAAAAACAAGCTCAAAATCTCCCAAGAAGAATTCTTCATTGCTTAGTAAGGTTTCATCGGTTCTTCCATCCGAATTTGTAGTTAATTGTTTAATGAACTTCCTGACTTCCTCCCGAATAGAATATAGTTCTATATTGATACCTTCAGCAGGAAATCCTATTGCAGTATCTAAAACATGTGTAGTTAGTCTGCCTGACACAATACCCTCACTAGAATAAAATAAATGCTTGTCCCTACTATATATTTCCTATTCAACTAAATGAAAGCATTATTTGATCTGGAGTTAAGATAATGAAGTATCCAAGAGACTTACTAGGTTATGGACAAAACTCTCCCAAAGTAGTTTGGCCAAAAAGAGCTAAGATTGCTGTTCAGTTCGTAATAAATTACGAAGAAGGAGGAGAAAATTGTCTTTTACATGGCGATGCTGCATCGGAAGCGTTTCTTTCTGAAATAGTTGGAGCAGAACCATGGCCTGGAAAACGTCATTTTAATATGGAAAGCATTTATGATTATGGAGCTAGAAGTGGCTTTTGGCGCTTACACAGACTGTTTACCGCAGAAAGTATACCCGTAACCATTTTTGGGGTTGCCACAGCCTTAGCTAAGTCTCCTGTACAAGTGAACGCAATGCAATTGGCGCAATGGGAGATAGCATCACATGGCTTAAAATGGATTGACTACAAGAACTTCTCCAAAAAAAAGGAAAGGAGTTTTTTGCAAAAAGCAATCAAAGTCCACACTGCCGCTACTGGGTTAGCTCCCAAAGGCTGGTACCTTGGTAGAGGGACAGAAAATACCGTTGCTTTGGCTTCAGAATTTGGTTCCTTCGAATACATATCTGATTCTTATGATGATGACTTACCCTACTGGATAACTTCAAAAAAGGTCCCTCAATTAATTATCCCCTATACCTTGGATGCGAATGACATGAGATTCGCCACCCAGCAAGGATTTAATTCCTGGAGCCAGTTTTTCGATTACTTGAAAGGTACTTTTGATGTTTTGCACAAAGAAGGAGTCGAAGGGTCGCCTAAAATGATGAATATTGGTCTGCACTGTCGGTTATCTGGAAGACCAGGGCGGTTAATGGCCTTAAAAGAATTTATTAAATATACTAAGAGCTTTAAAGATGTCTGGTATGCCAAGAGAATAGACATAGCTGAACACTGGAAGAAATATCACCCTCCTTTTGAGAAAAAGATAGACCCCTATCAGATGACCAAAGGCCAGTTTATTGGTACTTTTGGGAACATTTTCGAGCACAGCCCTTGGATAGCAGAAAAAGCCTATTCAAGAGGATTAAACCCATCTATGAAGTCTCCTGAAGCTACGCACGGCTTTTTGTGTTTTGAATTTCGAATGGCAAGTGACAAGGAAAAATTGAAAGTGTTGAAGTCTCATCCTGATCTAGCATTAGACAACAAAAAGCTTGTCGAAAAATTAACAACAAGCAGTACCCTTGAACAGAAGGGTGCGGGCTTAACCTCTCTTAATGACCGCCAGCAAAATGAATTTAATCAACTTAACAATCAGTACAAAGAGAAATTCAAACATCCGTTTATAATTGCTGTAAAAGGAAAAACTAGATCCCAAATACTTCGTCAATTTAAGATTAGATATGAGAATACTAGAGCTGATGAATTTGTGACAGCATGTAGAGAGGTGGAAAAGATAGCCTATTTTCGCTTGAAAGAACTTTTTTAAAAAATGAAACCTCTAAACCCTAAAAGTCTTAAACAAAAATATTTCGACAAATATGGAGATATTATTGACACCAGCCAAAAGGTTCCATTTGAAATAAATGATGGTAGGTGCCTGCGCTATAATGATCTAGCAAATCTCAACTTCACCAATGGTCAGGCCGGAATTAGCCTTTTTGAATCAGAAAAAATAAGTCTACCTTACAGATTTAACTTTATGGAAAAACATCCCCTTGGAAGTCAGGCATTCATCCCTGTTTTCGGTAGTAAATTTATAGTTATTGTAGCACGAGATAATAATGGTAAACCGGGGGATCCAGAAGTCTTTATCACTAAACCGGGCCAGGGAGTGAATTATCATAAAAATGTCTGGCACGGAATTCTTGCGCCCCTAGAGGATCCTGGGCTCTTTGTTGTCATAGACTGGATAGGTTCGGGAAAGAACCTTGACACGAATACTTATAAGGACTGGTATTTCATCGAAAAAATCTAGGTTCAAAGCTTTATGTGACGGTTTACATTTTTGTATAGTAAGTATCTGAAAGGCTCATCTCCAAGTGCTTTACATGCTTGAGGACAAAAAGCCCTTAAAGCCATGAAATCTCCTGCTTCAACATCTACCCATTCTCCATTTAGATAATAAGTTCCTCTCCCCTGAAGTATATAAATTGCATGCTCCATGACATGTGTCTCAGGGAACGGGATAGATGATCCTGGCTCAAAAGATACAATATTAACATGCATATCATGTCTTAAATCGGAAGGTTCAACAAAACGAGTGGTCTTCCATCTAGGGTCATTAGGCATTTCTTGTGGGACAACGGACTGCTCGTTTACTATGAAAGCATCTGGGATGACCACATTGGCATCTTTTTCATAAACCTTTCTTATCCAATGAAATTTTGTAAGCGAACTAATTTGATTCTTGATTGACCATTTTTTTTCTGGTGGAATATAAGCATACCCCCCTGGCCTCAGGATTTCCCTCTGGTTGTCAATTTCTAGAGATAATTCACCTTCAACCACAAATAGTATGGACTCAGCTGATTGATCCGGATCAGGTTTTGTACTGCCTCCACCCTCAGATATTTCCATCAAATAATATGAAAAAGTTTCTGTAAATCCTGTTAGAGGTTTAGCAAGCACCCAAGAACGGGTGTTAGTCCAACCAGGAAAGAAACTGGCCACGATGTCCCTTATGCAACCTCGAGGAATAAAAATATAAGCCTCTTTAAAAATAGCTCGATCTGACTTAAAAGTATTTGGTTCCGGCATACCACCCAAATCAGAAAAATAGTGTATATCTTCTTTCATTAATGCCGCTCCAAATTGATTTAGACGTCAGTATAACGCAGTATTGCTTTTGTTCAAATTTAAAGTGATTAGGTTAGATTAACGCCTAAAAGAAGCCTTTTTTATGGATGGATTAATGTTCCGAACAGCCTCTCTCATTGCAATAATTATCCCAGATACCAGAATGATAATAATACCTAAAGCACTCAATAAAGTTAAATATTCTCCCCAAATAATTATTCCCCAAAAAACCGAAAGAACTAAGGAAGAATATTCAAATGGTGAGACTAATCCAGCCACACTCAAGCGATAAGCCTGACTTATAAGATAGCCGCCAAAAGCATTAGTGATACCAATAAATGCGATTAAAATCCAGTCAATACCAGTAGGCCAAACCCAAGCTTTTGTTAAGAATTGAAAGGAAGGATGGTCTATAATATCAAAGCGCCCGTTGTGCAAAATACATACTAATATCCCCATATAAGTCAGGAAAGATACTTGGATATAAAAAGCCATAGTAGATGCTTTTTCCGTTGGGCCTAATTTTCTGGTGAGGATTTGCAGTAAGGAGTAAGAAAAAGCGGCCATCAACGGTAAAAGGGTTTCCCATCGAAAACTAAAGCCGAAGGGTTTTACTATCAAAAGAACCCCAATCAATCCTAGTAGTAGTGCAGACCAGCGAAACCAACCAACCTCTTCCTTCAAAAAAACTGCGGCAAAGAACGTGATCAGGAGGGGGGAAATAAAAAATATAGCTGTGACTTCCGCCAGAGGAAGCACCGCAATTCCAGAAAAAAAACATATGTTAGCAACTACGACGCTGGAACCTCTAATGAGGTGAAGTAGCGGTTTCTTTGTCCTTAAATTAGAGTATCCTCCTTCTAAAGGGATGATTATTGCTAAACAAATGGTCAAAGCTACGATTGACCGAAAAAATGTAAGCTCATAAAGTGGATACTTCCCGGTAAACATCTTCATCATGACATCGTTTAGCGAAAAGAAAAAACACGCCCCGACCGCACAAAAAATGCTTATAAGCGGTCTATTCTCCACCCCAGGCACAAGCATGTTCCACCACACAATTTTTTTTGAACTTAGATGTTTCTATTCTTAAAACACCGCTGACATTAGCGTTAGCCGAAAATTATTTTCCGTCAACAATTTTCTTTATACGGTCAATGGCTTCTTCAATGTTTTCAAGGCTATTAGCGTATGAGAACCGCAAAAAACCTTCCCCCATTTTTCCAAAGCTAGTACCAGCTATTGTAGCTACACCTGCTATCTCCAAGAAGTCGTCCTGGGCCTTTTGAGAACTTAATCCAGTTTTGATAATGTTAGGAAAGACATAAAAAGCGCCTCCGGGTTCCTTACAATATACTCCAGGTAATTCATTTAATGCACCAATAATAAATTTTCTTCTTTGTTCAAATTCATTCAGCATATTATTAACAACATCCTGTGGCCCTTTAAGTGCTGCAATCCCCGCATATTGAGTCGGTGCGTTAACACAAGAATGGTTGTTTACACATAAACGGGTTGCATATTCTAACAATTGATCAGGCCATACCGAAAATCCTAGCCTCCAACCAGTCATCGCATATGTTTTAGACCAACCATCCAAAACAATTAACCTGTTCCTTATGCTAGGAAACTCAAGGAGACTAATATGCTTTCGTCCATCGTATAACATTCTACTATAAATCTCATCCGAAAGAATGGTTACCTTTGGAAAATTCTCTAGGCCTGCTATTAGAATTTCTATTTCTTGTCTTGGGATTACCCCTCCAGTTGGATTTCCAGGGCTATTAATTATAATTAATCTCGTTTTATCGGAAATTTTATTGAGTACATTTTCAGCCTTAAATGAAAAATTTAAATCTTCTTCCAGTTCTATGGGGATAGCCTTTGAGCCACTATAATTTATAACAGATTCATAAATGGGAAATCCCGGATTAGGATACATAATTTCTGTATTTGGGCCTCCAAACATCAAAATGCTAAAAAACATCGTTGGTTTCCCACCAGGCATAATAATTATGTTTTCTGGTGAAATTCTTGCTTGGTGCCTAAAATACAAATCTTCTGACACGGCTTCTCTTAATGGTAATATACCGTTCGCTGGAGTATAACCATGATGACCATCCTTAAGTGCTTTGATAGCTGCCTCAACAATATGATCTGCCGTTTTAAAATCAGGTTGCCCAATGCCAAGATTAATTATATTTTTGCCTTTCAACGAAAGGGCTTGAGCGCGGGCAAGAACTTCAAAAGCAGACTCAGTTCCTAAACGGAACAAATTTTCTGAATGCTCCATCATCAATCCACTGGTTTTTGCAATGCTTATAAATTGGGTCAATTAGGTGAGCCACTTAAATATGGCTCACCCTATATCATCTTACTGAGGGATGTCTCCTTCAATACCTTCAACATAAAAGTTCATGCCTAATAGCGTGCCAATATCAGCAGTTTCTCCTGCTGCCAGCCAAGCACTTCCATCTTGCTTGTTAACCGGGCCTGTAAAAGAATGCAGCTTTCCTGAGGCTATACCATCAGCAATGGCTTGAGCTTCTTTCTTAACGGAATCTGGAATTTTGTCTGACATATCACCGATCACGACCATACCAGCCCCAATTCCATCAAAAGTCTGTTCTCCACCTTTCCAAGTGCCATCCATAGCTTGCTGGACCCGCTTGACATAGTATGGACCCCATCCGTTAATGATTGCAGTAAGATGTGCGCTAGGGCCAAAAGCACTCATGTCTGAAGCTTGACCAAAAGCATACACGCCAGCTTCTTCGGCAACTGTCATAATAGCAGAGCTATCAACGTGCTGCATAATTACATCTGCTCCTTGTTGAATCAATGTTTTTGCGGCATCAGCCTCTTTAGCTGGATCATACCAAGTGAAAATCCATATAATTTTAAATTCAACATTTGGATTTGCAGCCTTTGCAGCTAGATATGCAGAATTTATTCCCCTAACCACCTCTGGGATAGGAAAGGAAGCAACATAACCAATCGTATTTGATTTTGTCATTTTACCAGCTACATGGCCAATTACAGATCTTCCTTCATAAAATCTAGCACTATAAGTAGAAACATTATCAGCTGTTTTGTACCCTGTGGCATGTTCAAACTTCACATTTGGAAATTTCTTAGCAACATTTAAGACAGGGTCCATGTAACCAAATGAAGTAGCAAATATCATATCTACGCCTGATAATGCCATTTGGGTCATCACCCGTTCTGAATCAGCGCTTTCAGGCACGTTTTCCTGAAACACTGTTTCAACTTTTCCACCAAAGGCTTCGTCTACGGATTTTCGACCGACATCATGTTGATAATTCCAACCATGATCACCTGGTGGTCCAATATAGATAAAACCTACTTTCATGTCTGCTGCAAATGCAAAACATGAAATCATTAAACTAGATAGTACTAGTAAAGATACCCTTAATAGTTTCATTTTAACTCCTTCCAATAAACTTTGTGTCATCCTTATAGTCCAAAAAATGTTTTTCCAAGAGATCTCGGCGCTTCTAAAGAACCCCTCGATCTCCGAGCCGACATAAAAACTAATACCCCTATAGTGACCAAATATGGTGACATAGACAAGAGGGCAACATTAATTTCTAAACCAAGTGCCTGTAAGTTTAGCTGTAAAAGGGTAACTCCTCCAAAAATATAAGCCCCAATGAGTAGTCTAAACGGTTGCCAGCTAGCAAAAACAACAAGTGCAAGCGCTATCCAGCCGGCTCCTGCCGTCATGCCCTCAGTCCATTGCGGAACTCTCACTAGCGAAAGATAGCCTCCACCCAATCCAGCAAAAGCCCCTCCAACTAGGATAGCACCAAATCGAATCAGAATTACATTATAGCCTAAAGCATGTGCGCTATCATGGTTCTCTCCAACTGCTTTTAATATCAAGCCAAGTCGAAAATTTCTAAATAAGAAATAGACTGCTGCCACTGCCAATATGGAAAAATAAATGATAGGATCATGTTGGAAAAGAATTACTCCTAAAATAGGGATTTCAGACAAAATCGGTATGTGAAGATCGGAAAATGCTGCTGGTTTAATCCCCGTATAGGAGTGCCCAAGCAAAGATGAAAGACCCAGACCAAAAAGAGTTAAAGCCAAACCAGAAGCAACTTGATTAGCCCTGAATATTTGAGTTACTAGAGCAAAAATGAAAGCTATGGCAGCACCTCCTAATATAGAAAAAAGAAACCCAACCCAAGGGGATCCAGTTTCTATGGTGGCGATAAAACCCGCTATGGCACCAAATATCATCATCCCTTCAACACCTAGGTTTAAAACACCCGTTTTCTCAACAATTAACTCACCTAAGGCAGCTAATAAAATTGGGGTTGCTGCCACGATAAGGCTAGCCAAGAGTAATGATATTTTGATGTCACCTAGGTCCATTTCTTATTCCATATTGTTATAAAATATAATGTCATCTTTATTTAGCTGTCTATTTACGAATTGGTGTCTTAACTGAAATTTTATAAGTAACTAATAGATCGGTAGACAATAGGAAAAACAACAACATACCTTGAAAAACTTGGATAGCGGCAGCCGGAATATTCATCATGAATTGGGCTAGTTCGCCTCCGACATAGGTTAAGGACATTAAGAGACCTGCAAGCAAAATACCTACAGGATTTAAGCGTCCTAAAAATGCAACTATTATAGCCGTAAAACCATACCCTACATTGAAATCAATATTGATAAGCCCTGCTGGACCTGTAAGTTCAAACATCCCTGCTACTCCGGCTAACCCACCAGAAAGGCCTAAACAAAAAATAATGATATAGCGTAAATCCACCCCAGCAAAATTAGCAGCCCTGGGGGCTTGCCCTATCAATTTTATATGAAAACCTGTCCTGTGATAACTCAAAAAATAAGTTAACAGAATGACCCCTAAAAATGCAGAAATAACCCCCAAGTGAATACCCGTCCCAGAGATCAATTCAGGGTTTGCAGCAGACGAGTATTTGCTCAAGTCCCTGGAACCAGGAAATCCTAATCCTTCAGGATTACGAAGAAATCCAACTGAAGCCAGAGCCAAAATTTGTTCAGCAACATAAACAAGCATCAGTGACACTAAAATCTCATTTGTATTGAATTTTATTTTTAAAATAGCTGGGATCATGGCCCAGATCAAACCGCCCAATATCCCTCCAATGATCATTAAAGGGAAAATGTACCAGGCCTGCAATGGATATAAAGCCAACCCAATGCTCCCGCTGGCTAACGCCCCCATGATATATTGTCCCTCTGCACCAATATTCCAAATGTTTGCCCGGAAACCAAATGAAAGACCAAGAGCGATAAGAATTAAAGGTGCGGCCTTCACGACAAGCTGAGGTCTTGAATATTCTGCAAAAGTTGGACTCATTACTGGATCCCAAAAAATTAACTTGATGGCTTCAAAAGGATTTTTCCCCATCAAATAGAATAATAAACCCCCAAATATCATGGTCATGATTACCGCAATAATTGGCGCACTGATCTCTAAAAATTTCGAGCGATTCTTACGAGGTTCAAATCTCAACATCAGACTGCCTTCCCGGCATCAGAGCTGGTCAGCAGTAATCCCAAAGTCTTTGGATTCAGTTTCTTGGTATCTGTTGGTTTGGAGAGTTGACCTCCAACTAGGGCGCAAAATACGTCCGAAATCTGCAATAATTCATCGAGATCTTGACTGATAACGACTATCGCTGCTCCATCTTTTGCCAAATCAAGAATTCGTTGTCGTATCGAAGCTGCTGCTGCTGCATCGACACCCCAGGTCGGTTGATTAACAACAAAGATTTTAGGATTTTGTATTAATTCACGACCAATGACAAACTTCTGAAGATTTCCGCCTGACAGAGATTTTGCCAGCGATCCCGCTCCACTTGTTCGAACATCTAGACTGTTGATGATTTTTTCAGACAAGGACCTTGCTTTGGAATAATTGATGACTCCGTTTTTTGATAAATCCATACGGTGTTCAGCCGTTATTAGTGTATTCTCCGTTAATGTCATTTCAGGTGCAGCTGCATGTCCCAATCTTTCTTCTGGTGCACTCAATAGCCCTTTTTTTCTTCGTTCGACTGGACCAAGGTAAGTAACATCCTGACCATCTAAAAATAAAGTACCTTTCGTCGGGCTTAATTCACCGCTCATCAATCCTAAGAATTCGTCCTGACCATTTCCGGCAACACCCCCCACCCCAATGATTTCACCTGCATGCAATCTTAGGCTAATGTCCTTGATCGGAACACCAAATGTTCTTTTTGATTTGAGTGAAACGTTATTTAATTCTAACAATACCTTTCCCGCTTTTATTTTACTTTTTTTAGGATTTGAAAAAGAATTTCCCACCATGGACTCAGCAATTTTACCTGCACTTAACTTGCGTGGATCACAGGTATCCACCACTGTTCCATGACGCATTATCGTTGCTTTTGAACAAAGGCTCCTTATTTCCTCAAGCTTATGAGAAATATATAAAATAGACATACCTTGACTAGCTAACTTTCTTAAAACAACAAAAAGATCGGAGACCTCTCCGGGTGTCAGAACAGATGTTGGCTCATCCATGATCATTATCTCAGGATTCTGCAATAAGCACCTCACAATTTCAATTCGCTGACGTTCGCCAGCTGATAAATTACCAACTATTTTGTCAAGAGAGATTGACAAGCCATATTCTTCAGAAACTGAATTAATGCGACTTCGTAAATGGGTTTTCTGAAAAGCTTCATCCATTCCAAGGGCTATGTTCTCAAAGACATTAAGGGCATCAAACAAAGAAAAATGTTGGAAAACCATTCCAACCCCTTTAGAACGCGCATCCTGAGGCCCTTTAGGATGAAAGTCTCTATCATTCAATAGCATTTGACCACTGTCTGGTTTCACCAGCCCGTAAATAATTTTTACAAGGGTAGACTTCCCAGCTCCATTTTCACCCAGTAAGGCCTGTATTGTTCCTCGTTCTAAATCTAAGGAAACTGAATCATTCGCAAGAACCCCAGGGTATTCCTTAGTGACACCAATGACTCTCATGACAGAAGAATTTTTCAAACTAGTAGCAGCCATTTCCAATAACATTGTCCAATAGTTCTCTAATAGAGAAAAACTTTACAACAAACCAACCTTTAATCATTAATTTAACGGTATACTATTTCCAGATTTCTTTTCTTGATACATCTCTGATAGTTGATCATATTTAAGCTTTAATTTCTTTAGTCTTTGTTTGTAGTCTATTTGCTCCTTTGGGTTAGCTTCCTTAATCAGTTCTTCCATAGAACAGCACTTCCAATAATGATTGGTCCGGCGATATTGACCTTTTTCAACATTAAATATTTCTTTAAGGATCTTAAGATCGTGCGGTATTGAAAATCGATCCCGACTTTCATCATAACTAAACAAATAGACAAAGTTGTCAAATCCTGCCCACGTGATTGCAGATAAGCACATCGAACACGGTTCATGGGTTGAGAGAAATATCAGATCTTTCGTTAATGGATATTTCTTCAACTCAAAAAACTTTTTTAAAACATACATTTCCCCATGCCAAATGGGATTATCCAATTCATGGTTTGTGTCTGCGATGATTACAGAGAAATCCGACTTCTTTAAGATAGCTGCACCAAATACCTTGTTTCCAGCAAGAACACCTTTTTCTGTCTTGGGGACTATATCCGTCTCTAAAGCTAAGAAAAGCTTTTCAATATTGAAATCCAATTGATTTCTCCTTTACTGGTAGATTTTAATCAATTGGTTAAACTGACCTAACTAGCATAATCACTTCCCTCTTGGTCGAGGATCAACTTAATTTCTTTAAAATGATTGCTATCCTCTCCTGAAAAGCCTTCGATCTGGCGAGCTACTTTTTCAGCAATTCCGTCAGGTATTAACCTCAAAGTTTTTCCTGTCTGAAGAGCTAAAATGTAAGTTTGACATGCTCTCTCAAAGTAATAAAGTCTATCAAAGGCATCTGCTACAGAGCTGCCTATCACCAGGATTCCATGATTTCCCATAATTAAAACTTTGATCTTTGGATCATTCATTAATTGCGCACAGCGTTTACCTTCACTTTCAAAGGCTAATCCGCCATAATCTTCATCGATCGCAACTCTGTTAAAAAACATCGCTGAGTTCTGATCCACTGGAAGCAGTCTACTATCAGATAAAGAGGCCAAAACAGTTGCATAAATCGAATGTACGTGCAATGCACATACTGCATGTCGACAGTATTTGTGGATTGAAGAATGAAGCCCCCACGCTGTAGCGTCTGGAGCATCAGGCTTAGTAAGAACAGACTTATCAGCTATATCTAACTCTAGTAAATCTGAAGCTTTAATTCTAGAAAAGTGTCTCTGATTAGGATTAATCAAAAATCTCTCATTTTTATCATCCAAGACAAGTGAAAAATGATTAGCAACCGCCTCATGCATATTTAATCTGGCTGTCCATTGAAAGGCTGCAGCCAAATCCACTCTTTTTTGCCAATTATCATTATTGCGAACAGGTAAAGCTGAAACTGACATTAATGGCTCCTCATTAAGAATTCAGGTGTCTTCATAGTGGATTATTTTCATTATTAATCAAGAAAATTTAAGTAAGAATATTTATTGCCCTACCGATCACTAGATTCCCATTGAGGATTAATCCATGGTTCCGTAGTAGCTTGTTGCAAAGTTTGATTACCTAAAATGTGATCTGAAGCCTTCTCCCCAACCATTATGGTCGGAGCATTTAAATTCCCATTTGTAATGTTTGGGAATACCGAACTGTCAACCACTCGTAATTGCTCGACTCCTATAACTTTGCAAGTTTCATCTACTACGGCAGTTGGATCATCTTTTGCTCCCATTTTGCAAGTTCCACAAGGATGATAAGCACTTTCTGCGTGTTCTTTTATGAATTCATTCAATTCCAAATCACTATTGCACCAGTCTCCCGGTTGTATTTCCTTTCCTCTAAATGGTTTGAAAGCATCTTGACTAAAAATATCTCTAGCAACCCTGACGCAATGTCTAAAATCAATCCAATCACGCTCATGGGACATATAGTTAAACCGAATTTTGGGCATATCATTTGGACTTTTTGATTTTAAGGACACGCTACCCCTTGAAGAGGATCGCATAGGTCCCACATGCGCCTGCCAGCTATGACTTGTGGCCGAGGCTCTACCATCATACCTAATTGCAATAGGCAAAAAATGAAACTGAATGTCAGGATATTCGATGCCTGGGCGAGATCTTATAAATGCTGCACTTTCAAAATGATTCGAAGCCCCATGACCTCTCTTAGTCAATAGCCACTCAAGACCAATCATAGCCTTAGAGAATAAATTCCAGTGTTTGAAAAGTGTTATCGGACTATTACATTCCTGTTGAATATAAACCTCCAGATGATCTTGTAGGTTTAATCCAACCCCAGGTTTGTTCAATATAGGTTGAATACCTAATCTCTTCAATTCATTAGCTGGTCCTATCCCTGACAAGAGCAATAACCTTGGGGAATTAATCGAGGAAGCAGAAAGAATAATTTCCTTTCTTGCCCTGAAGACCTTAATAGAGCCACCTATATTTACTTCCACCCCTACTGCTCTTAACCCATCAAAAATAATGTGATGAGCATAACCGTTCTGTAACTTAAGATTTCTCCTCCTTAGTGCAGGCTTCAAGTACGCATTTGCGGCAGACCATCGGCGTCCTTTATGAATGGTTTGCTCCATAACCCCAAAACCTTCTTGCTGTCGTCCATTGTAATCCGGGGTTAATTCAAAACCAGCTTCTTTACCCGCAGCAACAAAAGCTTTAAATAGCGGGTTTTTTTGCTCTCCCCTTGAAACGTGAAGAGGTCCGGATGTACCCCGAAAAAGACTAGATAGTTCCGTAATTTCACCATGCCATGTCTCCATGCGTTTAAAATAAGGTAATACGTCAGCATATGACCAGCCCTTAGCCCCAGACTGGGCCCAATTATCAAAATCTCTAGCATGTCCCCTAACAAAAACCATTCCGTTTATGGAAGAAGAACCCCCAATAACTTTGCCCCTGGGTGTGGCTAATTTTCTATTGTTTAAATTAATTTCAGGTTCAGATTCAAATCCCCAATCATATTTTTTCATATTCATAGGATAGGATAGTGCTGCCGGCATTTGGATCAAAGGACTCCGATCACTTTTGCCGGTTTCTACTAGTAAAACCTTGTTTGTGTTTCCAGCGGTTAACCTATTGGCCAAAACACATCCGGCCGACCCAGCCCCAATTATTATGTAATCAGCTTCAAAAATATCCGCATATCCTATAAAAAGGTTGCAACAATAATTTCTATGACTTTAATTATTTCAACGACACCAGACTAGTTGGAAATGACCACAATGCAACCTATAAAACCCGTGGAAGAACCCAAGCATCGCTCTTATGATGTAGTCATAATTGGTGGGGCTATGATTGGCGCAGCGGTTGCTTGGTTTACTGCCTCAAATCCTGATTTTGCTGGGAAAATATTAGTGGTCGAGAAAGATCCTTCCTTAGAATTTTCCAGCACTTCAAGAACTAATAGCAGCATTCGTCAGCAGTTCTCAAATAAAACCAATATACTTATTTCCCAATTCTCAGCACGATATATTTCTGAATTCAAACAGTACATGGAAAATGATCCAAATGTACCAACAATATCTTTCAGGAAAATTGGTTATCTATATTTGGCGAATAATCACATTGACTGTGATATTTTGAAAAAAAATCAACAACTTCAATTGTCACTCAATACTCCTACCTCAATCATGAATGCAGAAAGTTTGTCCGAAAAATTTCCCTATTTAAATGTTGCAGACATTCTGACCGGTAGTTTTAACACACATAATGAAGGTTATTTCGATGCGATGACAATGCTCAATTGCTGGATAAGAAAGGCTAAGGAAAAGGGTGTAGAATTTATAAAAGGAGAAGTAAAGAAACTGGAGATCAAATCCAAACAGATAAAAGCTATAGTTTTGTCTAATGGCTCACGCATTCAAGCGGGAAATATTGTCAATGCCACAGGTCCAAGAGCCCCAATTCTAACAAAAAATACTCATTTTAGCCTCCCAATTGAAGCAAGAAAAAGATTCACCTTCCTATTTAGGTGTGCAACAAGTCTAGCAGGAGAATTGCCTCTCGTAATAGATCCGTCTGGGGTGCATGTTCGGTCAGATGGCAATCAATTCTTATGTGGATTTGCTCCAGACATAGACAAAGAAGTAGCATTCAATGACTTCACTGTTGATTACCAATTATGGGAAACTAAAATTTGGCCTAAATTAGCTCATCGAATACCTGCCTTTGAAAAAATCAAATTGGTAAACGCGTGGGCGGGCCACTATGCTTTCAACACATTTGATCAAAATGCCATTATTGGCCCTCACCCTGAAGTAACCAATTTCTTCTTTGCCAATGGATTTTCGGGGCATGGATTACAGCAGAGTCCAGCAGTTGGAAGAGGCATTTCAGAACTAATCATTTATAATAAATATATGAATCTAGATTTAAAATCTCTGGGTCCAATCAGACTAATTGAAAAAAAACCTTTTTTAGAAAGGGCAATAATATAGCATGAAACAATTCAAAAAAATCGTCTTAACTGGTGCATCAGGTCGCTTGGGATCTTATTTAAGGGAACCCCTTTCCTACAAAGCAGAAAAACTGGTATCACTTGATATAAATCCCATTGGGAAAACCCTTGCAAATGAACAGTTCGAGTTAGCTGATCTGTCTAATTATGCTGAAATAGAAAGAGTATTGGAAGGAACCAATGTAGTTGTGCATTTTGCTGCCTTATCTAATGAAGGCCCCTTCGAAAAAATTTTAGAGGCTAACATTGTTGGGGCTTTCAATATTTGGAAAGCAGCTCAAGAACATGGAATAAAGAGAATTATTTTTGCCAGTTCCATTCATGCAGTTGGAATGCATAAAAGTACTTCTATGGCAAACTCAAATGTTATGCATAGACCAGATACATTTTATGGCCTATCTAAGTGTTTTGGGGAAGATCTCGGCAGAATGTACTGGGATAAATGTGCCATAGAATGCCTGTGTATAAGGATTATCTCGTGCGCAAAAGTAACTTCTAATAGAGCCCTTGGAACTTGGTTGTCTTATGACGATTTAGTTAGAATAGTGGTGCAATCAATTGAAATTGAAGGACTAGGTTTTGAGATTATTTATGGAGTTTCAAATAACAAAAGGTCACCAGTCAATAATGAAAATGCTAAAAAACTAGGCCTAGAGATAGAAGACAATGCCGAAGTATTTGCAGAAAATTTACTCCGGCAAGGAATGCTTGATGAAAAAAATCCGGGTGACAATTATCTCGGGGGACCCTTTGCAATAGCTCCTTTGGGTAGTGATGCCATGGCAACTATGAATATTGTTGATGATCGAAAACTCATAGATTGATCAAATTCCAAAACTAGAATACGGAATATATTTCACGTTATCGCCTTTGTTTATCTCCAAGGCCTTGTCTGGCAATTCCACTAATCCAGTAGACCAGCTCAAGCCAGAAATTCTTCCTGAACCCTCTGATCTAAAAACTTCAGCCTCACTTTTTTCATTTAACCTAGCCCGCAAGAATTCTCTCCTACCAGGAAGCTTTGTTTTTTGAAAGTTTGCTGGAACCAGGAATGCTTGTGGTTCTTGCCAGCCCGAGCCTGACATCGAACACATGGCAGGATAGAAAAATATTAACGTACATACATAAGCTGCTACAGGATTACCAGGCAACCCAAAGACAGGCATACCTTTCCAGACGCCCATAGCCAAGGGACGTCCAGGCTTGACTGCTATGCGCCACTCAAATAAAGTTCCTTCCTCTTTAATAAGCTTAGACAAGTAATCTGCGCGTCCGGCTGAAGCTCCTCCGGTAGTTAGTAATACGTCGCAATTTTCTGCAGCCATGTTTAGTTTTTGTCTAATTTTACCAATATCATCAATTTCCAGACCTACATTAATTACATCACACCCCCATTTGTTAATCAGAGAACGTAACATTGGTCGATTAGAGTCAAAAATCATTGCTTCATCCAAATCATCCTTAGTGCTCGAAGAAGGTTCTAAAACTTCATTTCCAGTAGACAAAACTCCCACTCTTAACGGTTCATAAACCTCAACATTCTTAACTCCTGTAGCGATCAATAATGCAAGATCCTGAGGTCGTAATCGGTGGCCCTTATCGAATAATAAATCCCCCCTTAACACGTCTTCACCGGCTAATCTGACGTTACTACCAGTCTTTAACTTACCAGAGAAAGTCAATTTTCTATTATCCAGTGTTACATCTTCATTCAATACAACAGTATCAACCCCAGTAGGCAGTGATGCCCCAGTCATGATTTCAATAGCATGAAACTGGGGCACTCGTCCGATAAAGGGAGCACCCGCAAAGGCTGTTTCAGATATTAAAGAAAATTCATTAAGGCCTTCGGTTGTGGATCCGCTAAAACCATAACCATCTACAGCTGAGTTAGAAAAACTTGGGTTTGATACTTCAGCGTTAATTGACTGTGATAAAGTATACCCCTCAGAAGCTAGTGTAGAAATCTTCATCGGCTCGCATAAGGTGTGAAGGCTTTCTTTTAATGTTCTTAAGGCTGTGTCGACGGGACACCAATTGACCCCTTTTGGTAAAGAAAAACAGTTATTCCTGATTTTTGTCTTAATATTCATTTGATCCCAACCTGTTTGAGAATGAAATCAGCAATTATTGACACGTCATTTAAATTAAAAACTGGGAGTCTGTTGTCAGTTCGTATGCCATCAGTCGCTAAGGCAACAATGGTTTTGTCTTCCTCGAAAATTGGAGATTTCTTGTTTTCCAACCTGATCACTTCCAATTTTTGATGATTGCCATACTTAAAACCTTCTACTAAGATTAAATCAACTTCTCCCAATTTATTCACTAGCAAATCAAAATCCGGTTCCGCTTCTTCTTTAAGTTCATGAATAATTGCCCATCTGTTGCTTGAAGAAAGTAAAACTTCCGAGGCCCCTGCCATTCTATGTCTATGACTGTCAGTACCCTCATGATCTATGTCAAAAGAATGGTGTGCATGTTTTATTGTCGATACTCTGTATCCTCTCTTTGTAATGTCAGAAACTAGTCGCTCAACCAGTGTTGTCTTTCCTGAATTCTTCCAACCGACAATACCAAATAATCCTGCTGCGTTCATTTTAAACCATTCGACAATTTATCCTCCGCATCAATCAAATCCTGCGGAGTGTTAATATTGAAAAAAGGATCTTCCCCTGGCTTCTCAATTTTGAATTCTACATAACCTAATGCATGCCTTTCAGCCCACCTTATTATTTTTCTGGTACCCCCCAATAATTCTTTCCTCAGATCTTCTCGTAGGTTTACATTCCATAAACCAAATGTCGGATGCACTCTAACTTCACCAGTTATAGAATCTTGCGCAGAAGCCATTGTTATTTGGCTGTTTTCTCTCTGAGCAAAATCTGCAAGTCTTTTCACCAAATCTTCAGGCAAAAAAGGTGTGTCCGCTGCCAAAGTAATGATAGCCTGATAGTTATTCTTGAAAGCCCAGTCCATGCCAGCCAATACTCCTGCTAAAGGACCTGCAAAGCCACCAATACTATCCGCAATCAATGAATATGGATACTTAGGAAATCTGGAATGATCACCATTAATATTTATTGCTAAAGCAGACACTTGTGGTTCAATCTTGTCTATAACTCTCTCTAGAATAGTTTTGTTGCCCAGGTTTATTAATCCTTTATCTCCTCCTCCCATTCTTCTTGAAAGGCCGCCGGCTAATATGACGCCAGGTAAATTGGTCATTTTGATCCCACTAATTTCATTAAACCGCTAATCATTTTTTTGTCTCAAATCAGCATCATAAACCAAGCGAGTTACACCACTGAGACATGTAAACCTATTCCCTCTGAGGCGACCAATAAGAGTCATATTCGTTGCTTTAGCCAATTCTACGCCCCAAGCCGTGAATCCCGATCGGGATACTAGAGCTGGAATTCCCATATTAGCGCATTTAACTACCATTTCAGATGTTAATCTACCAGTAGTGTAAAGGATTTTGTCTCCGGCTATTGATTTATTGCGTAACATCCAACCAGCGACCTTATCAACAGCATTATGTCTACCTACATCCTCCATATAGACAAGTGCCCTGTCCTGTTTACATAACACTGTGCCATGTATTGCACCTACTTCAAGATACAAGCTTTTTATCCGATTAATTTCACTTGATAGAGCATAAAGCCATGACGTGCGAACCTCACAAGGTGGTAGATTAACGTCTTCAATACTTTCCATCATATCGCCAAAAACGGTCCCAACAGCACATCCACTTGTGCGAATTTTTTTCTTCAACTTCTGCTCATAATTTGTTTCAGTTTTTGTTCGTACCACTACAGCCTTAACATCTTCATCATAGTCAATACCAGTAACTTCATCCTCTGATTTGAGTAAGTTTTGATTCCTCAAAAAACCCAAGGCTAAGTATTCTGGATAATCACCTATAGTCATCGCCGTCACTATTTCTTGAGAATTCAAAAAAATAGATAATGGTCTTTCTTCTATCACATTAAAATCACTAACTTTTCCCTGTTGATCATACCCTGATATCGTGGAAATTAGACTTCTATCAGCTAAGTTGGGCCCCAATATCATGCCAGTATTTTTTTCGTTTTTTTCCATCAACACGTTCCTTTGGAAAAGGTATCTTATCTTCTAAGAAAAATCAGCTAAATTTATTCTAATTTGAATGGGTTTGTCACCTAGTATGTGAAATTGTAATCTATTCCTGATTTTCATTTTTCTTGGATGGGTTGAGGAACCGCCCAAAAATCAATGATGTCCGAGGAAGGTACATGTACGGGGTCTTCTCAGTAACGGAAGGCCTCGCCATCATTCTAATCCCTCCAATGACCGACAAGCATATATGAACTGCAGAAAGAAAAACAAATAATGATGCGGGACCAAAAAGATCAATCATTCCTGAAGTTAATAAAGGGCTTATTATAGATCCCAAGCCATAAATGAAAATTAACGATGCTGCTATATCTACATATTTGTCTTGTTCAGCAAAGTCATTAGCATGAGCTGCGGCTACCGAAAAAATTGGAAAGGTCACAAACCCAAAAAGAAAAGAACAAATGTAAATGCTTAGGACATCTTCTGAACCTGCGAGTGAAAGAATAATAGAGATTACAGTTGCAGAAAGTGACAAACCAATTAATACCCACCGTCGATCAAGAAAGTCCGCTAAGCGTCCAATAGGGATTTGTGCTAAAAGACCTCCAAAAAGAAACACAGTCAATAAAATTGAAATTTCCTCCTTAATTAATCCAATAGCATCTCCATAAACCGGAGTGACCATTCTAATTGAGGAGCCAGTTAAGCCTGCTACAACAACAGCGGAAAAAGCTAACGGAGAAAGCCTAAAAGACGAAAGAGGTCTTAGCCTTGGCGCCTTGGGAATTTCTGGGACAACTCTAGTTGTTAAGGTTAACGGAAAAAGACAGAGGCAAAAGAACACCGCAATAATGTTATAGCTTACAAAAGATGATGGATCCAAAAACCCTATCATGAACTGTGCAAACATCTGCGATCCCAAATCTGCCAATCGATAAACGCCAAAAACTGAACCTCTCGACTGCCTATCCACTTTAGAATTTAACCATGCTTCAATAACCGTAAAACATCCTGCAATAGTAATTCCATTACCGACTCGGAGTGCACTCCAGACATATGGATCTACGAATAGCGGGTGAAGCAAGCAACCTATTGCACCCACCGAGGCCAAAACAGTAAACGTCCTTACGTGACCTACTTGACCCATAAGTATAGGAGTAATCCAACAACCCAATAGAAATCCTAGAAAATGTGCTGAACCTAATAGACCTATCTCAAAATTTGAAAAAGATGCATCAAGACCAGCAAGAGCATCAAGCGGGGCAATAGCACCATTTCCCAGCTGCAAGAAAACAGTTGAAACGATCAAAGCCGAAAAAGACAGAAGAAGTCCCAATACTATCTTCCCTTAACAAAATTTAAGAATGTATCTATATTGTATAGAAAAAAGATCCTACCTTTTAAAGATGGGATAAACTTTTAGTTTTTTCTGTCAAGAGTTTTTAAGGCAAAAAAAGAGCGCGAAAAATTTCGCGCTCTTCAAAAGTCATTTCTTACTTTAGTGCTGCGTCCGTAATTGTATGAGACCAAGCACCTGTTGGTTTTTTAGTGATAACTGGATCAGATCCTCCAGTCATGAGGCTATTAACAGTTCTCTCATAATCAGCTGGGTCAAGAGCGCCATTACTACCAGCTGTAAGTTTTGCTATTTCACCCATCTGAATTGTATTAGCTTCAATTGTCTGAGCGCCAGAATCATCATTTTCTACTACGATTTCCGCTGCTTCAGCCTGGTTCTCTTCAGCATATTTCCAACCCTTCATTGAGGCTCTAACAAAACGAACCATCTTATCAACAAAAGCTGCATCTTTCAGATTTTCTTCTAAAACATAGAGCCCATCCTCCAAAGTGGCTACTCCCATGTCTTCGTACCTGAAAACTGTCAATTCCTCTGGTTTCAAACCTTCTGCTAACACTTGCCAATACTCGTTGTAAGCCATCGTAGACACACAATCTGCATCACCTTGAGTTAAAGGTAGAATATCCCAACCTTGTTTAAATACCGTAACTCCATTCGCACTTCCATCGGTGGGAAGACCAAGCTTGTTCATCCAACTTAAAAAAGGATATTCATTGCCGAAATACCAAACACCAAGATTCTTACCCTTAAGATCTGAAGTTGAATTCACTCCCCTATCTTTTCTACATGTGAGCATCATTCCTGAGCTCTTAAATGGTTGAGCAATGTTTACGGTGCCCATTCCTTTCTCCCTAGCAGCCAATGCAGAGGGCATCCAGTCAACTGCAACATCGGCTCCACCTCCTGCAAGTACTTGTTGAGGCCCAATGTCAGGTCCCCCTGGCTTAATCGTTACATTTAAACCCTCGTCCTTATAAAAACCCTTGTCTTGGGCTACATAGTAACCAGCGAATTGCGTCTGCGTAACCCATTTCAACTGGATAGTAACGTTGTTATCAGCAAACACTACTGAAGCTGAGATAGAGAACAGCCCAAATAATGCTAATGTGAAAAGTCTTTTCATTTGTTTTACTCCTATTAAATAAATTTGTTTTATGCTCTTCCTCTCTGAGACGGGTGCCAAAATGTTATTCTTCTTTCAAGAAGCACTATCCCGCCATATAACATCGACCCTGTTATAGCCGCTATTGTTATTTCTGCCCATACCATATCCAACGAGAAACGTCCAACCTCCGTAGTTATTCTAAAGCCCATACCCTTGATCGGCGAACCAAAAAATTCCGCAACAATGGCCCCAATCAATGCTAAAGTAGAACAGATTTTGAGTCCATTAAAAATAAACGGCATTGCTGTTGCTAATCGCAACTTAGTGAGTGTTTGCCAAGCACTAGCATTATAAGTTTTCATTAAGTCTCTTTGTATCTTGTCTGACATTTGAAGACCTTGAATAGTGTTAATAAGCATTGGGAAGAAAACCATCACAGTCACAACAGCTGCCTTAGACTGCCAGTCAAACCCGAACCACATAACTAGAATTGGTGCCGTTCCAACAATTGGTAATGCAGCCATAAAATTCCCTATAGGCAATAGTCCTCTTTCTAAGAATTTAAAATTATCCACCAGTAATGCTAACAAAAAAGC
Organism: Paracoccaceae bacterium; assembly: GCA_029243395.1. Classification (GTDB taxonomy): domain Bacteria; phylum Pseudomonadota; class Alphaproteobacteria; order Rhodobacterales; family Rhodobacteraceae; genus CACIIZ01. The sequence continues at coordinate 53,361 of JAQWSE010000003.1, forward strand.
TGATAGACACCCTATCAAATATCCTGACATTGCACCCTTTATCACTGTTTGCACAAAGTCGATCCACAATGTTGGCACACTATTGATCAGCCGTACAAAAACGTTTGAAGGAGCTGGCAAAATAACCGGACTGACCTTAAAACTAATAATTGTAGCTTCCCATAAAAGAATCAGTGCGGATCCAAACAATAACGGTGACGCTATCCTGACGGTTCTACTCGGAGGTAAGCGACTTAACTTCGCGTTAATCCACCAAGCAAGCCCCCAAAAGACCAAAGAGATAAAAAAGTAGTATTTCACAGCTGTAACATCATCCTCCTAGATATAATCTTTTGGATTAAGCCAATTAATGTTACTAAGGTTGCTGCTAAAATAGCTGCTGCAAACAGAGCGCTCCAGATTTTTATAGTCTGCCCATAATAACTACCTGCAAGCATTCTAGCACCAAGTCCAGAAATAGCGCCCGAAGGTAGTTCGCCAACTATAGCACCTACTAGTGACGCTGCTATACCAAGTTTAAGGGAAGTAAATAGATAAGGAATAGACCTGGGAATTCTCAGATACCAAAGAATTTGAGTTTTCGTTGCCGACCAAGTCTTCATTTGATCTATTTCTAAAATTTCAGGTGAACGCAATCCTTTGACCATGCCGACCACTACCGGAAAAAAAGATAAGTACATGGATATCACGGCCTTTGGAAGCAAGCCAGTAAAACCCATGGATCCCAAAACAACAATTATCATAGGAGCAAGAGCTAATATTGGAATAGCCTGACTAGTAATAATCCACGGCATTATACTTAGATCAGTTGCCCGATCATGTACAATCGCCAGTGCTAGAATTATCCCAAGCATTGTTCCCAATAAGAACCCTGCAATAGTTCCTGATAATGTAATCCATGTATGATAGACCAAAGATCGCTTCGAAGTTACCTTTTTGTTAAATGTTGTCTCCCACATCTCTGAAAAAACTTGATGAGGAGCGGGCAACTTTGGCTTTTTTTGTGACCAAGTATCATGAACTAGCTCCTTAAACGTTAAAGTTTGAGAATTTCTTGCTGCTCTATCATATGCCCATGATGAATTCAGAACTATTGAGAAGCCGTACCAAACAAAAAGTATAAAAACCGTTATAGTTGTGATAGGCAAAAAACTTCTAGTCATAGCTTTGCCCCTTCCTAAGCCCTTCTCTAACTCTTTGGGCAATTTCTATGAAAGGCTTTGTATCCCGTATTTCAAGTGGCCGTTGCTTGGGTAAAGCACTATCAATCACGTCGATGATGCGTCCGGGTCTTGGGGACATAACAACAATTTTAGTGGACAAATAAACAGCTTCAGGAATGGAGTGTGTAACGAAGCAAATAGTCTTATTTGTTTTCAGCCATAATTTCAGTAGTTGCAAATTCAAATGATCTCTAACAATTTCATCCAATGCCCCAAATGGTTCATCCATCAGTAATATATCTGCATCGAAAGATAGCGATCTTGCTATTGAAACTCTTTGCTGCATACCTCCAGACAATTGCCAAGGAAATTTTTTCTCAAATCCATTCAATTCTACTAATGATAAAACACGTTGAATGCGTTTGCTAATTTCAGCTTTTGAATACTTCATAATTTCTAGAGGAAGTCTAACATTTGCCTCAATTGTTCTCCAAGGATATAAGCCAGGTGCCTGAAATACGTATCCATATGCCCTAGCCCGCCGAGCTTCTTCAGGAGTCATGCCATTTACTTCTATTTCACCTTCTGTAGGCCTTTCCAAATCGGCTATAATCCTCAAGAATGTTGTTTTTCCACAACCAGATGGACCAATAAATGAAACAAATTCTCCACGACTTATATTTATCGAGACATTCTGCAACGCATTCACAACACCATCTTCAGTATCAAATCTCAAGCTAATGCTTTTTGCAGAAATCATGTTTTCACTAGACATTATTCTAGTCACGCATTCTTTTTTTCATGATCAAGATTGAAAATTAGGTTCAAATTAAATACCCGATGGGATATTTAAAGGATCTCTTTCTACTTTTCTTGGTGAGTTAAGCTCTTTCCATTTTGTCACTGCTTCATGAACAGGCGGGAAACCAGGGCGAGGGATAAATTTTCCTCTTCCTGGCTTAGGAGTAGAATTCTTTCCCCATGCCCAAATAACTTCACCACGTGACATCGTATATCTAGGTTGTGCATTCACCTTGAATCCCTCAAATACATTATAATCTAAGACAGATTTATGGCTTGAAACAGATATTGTCTTTGATATTTTGGGATCCCACACGACAATATCCGCGTCAGCTCCCTCCACTAAACCACCTTTTCTTGGATAGACATTCAAAATTTTAGCAATATTTGTGGACGTAGCAGCCACAAACTCATTTCTGGTCAACCGTCCCGTTTCTACACCATGAGTCCATAGGACTGCCATTCTTTCTTCAAGTCCTCCAGTTCCATTAGGTATCATCGTAAAATTATCTGATCCCATTTTTTTCTGTTCAGTCGTGAATGCCGCGTGGTCAGTTGCAACGACTTGTAAGGATCCAGCCTGTAACCCAGCCCACAACCCATCTTGATGTATTTTATTTCTAAATGGAGGAGACATGACACGCCTTGCTGCATATTCCCAATCTTTATTTAAGTATTCACTATCATCTAGAGTTAGAAATTGAATTAAAGGTTCTCCAAAAACTCTCATACCTTTTTGCCGAGCTCTACGGATTGCCTCATGGCTTTGTTCACAGGAAACGTGAACAACGTATAATGGCACACCAGCGGCATCCGCAATCATGATTGCTCTGTTTGTAGCCTCACCTTCAACCTCAGGTGGTCGCGAATAGGAATGCCCTTCAGGTCCGGTAATACCCTGCTCCAGATATTTTTTTTGTAACTCTGCTACAATATCACCATTTTCAGCATGGACCATTGGTAGAGCCCCTATTGCAGCACATCGTTGGAATGACGCATACATTTCATCATCTTCTACCATTAAGGCTCCCTTGTAAGCCATGAAATGCTTGAAAGAATTTACTCCCATTTCTAGTACTTTAGGCATTTCATCAAAAATACCCTCATTCCAACCAGTAATTGCCATATGAAAACCGATATCTGAGCAAATCTGTGGTTTTGATTTTCTATGCCATTCATTCACCGCATTCACGAGACTTCCATCCTCACCAGGCAAACAGAAATCTACTAACATAGTTGTTCCTCCGACCGCAGCAGCCCAAGTCCCAGACTCAAACGTTTCAGCAGCAGTGGTACCCATGAAAGGCATCTCCAAATGAGTATGTGGATCTATTCCGCCAGGGATAACAAAAGCACCCTCAGCGTCAACCACCTCATCACCAGCCAAATTATTACCAATTTGTTTTATTTTTTCCCCCTCAATAAGGATGTCAGATTTCCATTCACGATCGGCTGTCACAAGCGTTCCGCCTTTAATTACTTTGGTCATTAGTCTTCCTCCCTCAAAATAATTCTTATCTGATTCAGTCCACTATTTCGGCAGTTTCCAAAACAGCATGAAAGAGCACATTACTTCCAGCCACCGCCCAATCCTGTGAAATATCTTCGGCTTCGTTGTGGCTCAAACCATCCACGCATGGACACATAACCATTGCCGTAGGAGCCATTTTGTTAATCCAACAAGCATCATGTCCAGCACCTGAAATGATGTCACTATGACTATAACCCAGCCTATCAGCAGCCCGTCTTATGGTCGAGACGCACTGTTCATCGAAAGTTACTGGATCAAAATGACCGACTTTTTCTATCTCTAATTGCAAATCCAAATCCTTACAAATAACAGCAGCACCCTCTCTTAATCTTTTTTCCATGTCTTCCTGAGTCTCAAAAGATGGGGAACGAAAGTCTATCGTAAATATTACTTTTCCAGGAATTATGTTTCTGCTGTTAGGATACACATCACAATGACCGACTGCACCAACTGCATCAGGCTGATGACTCATTGCGATCTCATGAACCAAAGTTGTAATTTTAGCCATTCCTAAACCAGCATTCCGTCTCATTGGCATCGGGGTTGAGCCAGTATGACTTTCTCTACCAGCCAATGTTACTTGAAGCCAATTAAGCCCCTGTCCTCTTGCTACAACACCTATGTCTTTTCCTTCGGCTTCTAAGATGGGTCCCTGTTCTATGTGCAATTCATAGAAGGCCTTCATTTTTCTCTGACCAACTTCTTCATCACCCACCCAGCCAATCCTTTTAATTTCATCTCCAAAAGTCTTTCCTTCTGCATCAACACGAGAATAAGCCCAATCTAAGGTATGAACTCCAGCAAAAACACCTGATGCCATCATAGGTGGTGCGAACCTGGTGCCTTCTTCGTTAGTCCAATTTACCAAAACAATAGGATGTTTTGTTTTAATTCCCATATCATTAAGTGTCCTAATTAATTCCAAACCACCAAGAACCCCAAGTACTCCATCATATTTACCTCCGGTAGGCTGAGTATCAAGATGACTCCCGACATAAACTGGCAATGCACTTGGATCAGTACCTTCCCGGCGTGCGAACATTGTACCCATTTTATCAATGCCCATACTCAAATTTGCGTCATCACACCATTGTTGAAATAATGCTCTACCTGCAGCATCTTCGTCTGTAAGAGTTTGCCTGTTATTCCCTCCAGCTACGCCTGGACCAATTTTTGCCATTTCCATTATGGATTCCCACAACCGCTCGCCATTGATTTTTAGGTTCCCAGCTAGTACTGACATAAAGATACCTCATTTATTTATTAAAATTGGTTAAATAACCACTGGGAGAAAAGTATTACACACTAGAATATATTAGAAAAGAGGCAAATGGCTACTAATTTACAATCAGTACAACTTCTTATCGAAAACATGAATAATGGTAGTTTGAGCCTGTCATCTATGGTGAATAGTTTTTTAAAAGCTATAAATGATGAAAACCCTACCCTAAACGCAATAATCACTCAAAGACCCGAAATAGAGATCCAAACTGATTTAAAAGTTTCAGAAGCGAGAATTAGAGAAAATAAGAAAAGATCTCCCTTAGAAGGCTTTCCTATAGCGATTAAGGACCTTGAAGATACTAAAGGAATTATCACAACTTCTGGATCTCCCATTTTTCATAAAAACATACCGCAAAAAGATTCTCCTATGGTAAGAAACTTAAAAAAAGCTGGCTGCTTAATTATTGGGAAAACTAATGTCCCTGAATTTGGTGTTGGGTCACAGACCTACAACACAATTTTCGGCCCCACACGAAATCCCTTTGATAGTGCTCTAACCGCTGGTGGATCAAGTGGTGGGGCAGCGGCAGCCGTTTCTGCTGGCATGCTTCCCTTTGCTGATGGGTCTGACATGATGGGGTCTCTCAGAAACCCAACTGCCTTCTGTTCTGTTTTTGGATTTAGACCGAGCCCAGGTGTCATTCCTTCGACAGCAAATTTATCAGGCCTTCCACCTCTATCAACTTTAGGAGCTATCGGTCGAAGTACTAAATGTTTGGCATATCTCTTGGATGCTCAAATAGGAAATTTCGATGGTAAGAAAAAAAACACCTCCACGTTCTCACAAATGATTAACCAAAAACCAAAAAAGGAACTGCGCTTGGCATGGTTGGGAAATCTTGATGGCTCGTACGCTTATGAACGAGGTATTGAAACTGTTTGCAGAAAATTTCTCGAGAGTCTACAACTAAAGAATGTAAAAATTGACGAAGTTTCCCTCAAATTTCCAGCTTCAAAGCTTTGGGAAAGTTGGACTACCCTTAGATCTCATCATCTAAGATTTGATCTGGAAAACCACTACCTAAACCAGAAGACAAGAGCAAAACTAAAACCAGAAATAATTTGGGAAATTGAAAAAGGTCAATCATTAAATGGAGAGAGTATTGATAAAGCTCTATCCTATCGAATAGATTGGATGACCTTTTTACACTCATTCTTTGACGAATATGATTTCTTTTTGCTTCCTTCCTCTCAGGTTTTTCCATTTTCGGTAAAAACCCCTTATCCTACTGAGATTGAAGGTAGAAAGATGGATACCTATCACCGATGGATGGAAGTCGTTATTCCCGCCAGTTTGGCTGGATTACCTACCATTTCTATCCCATGTGGGTATAATCCTCATGGTCTTCCAATGGGAATCCAATTAATTGGTGGATTCAAAGATGATCTGAAAGTCTTAGCTACAGCTCAATTTTTTAAAAAATGAAATAACGATCCCTTTGAAGCTAAAACTATCTAATTAAAGGCAGGGATAATTTTCTCAGCATAATCTGCAATAGTTTTTTCTTCGCCGCCACTATCCAAATATATATTGAATTGAGTCATTCCTGATTTTTCTAAAACCTTCAATTTTTCTACGTGCTCCTCTACAGTTCCAAGGACACAAAAACTCTTAACTATATCTTCCGTGATGAAATCAAGGTAAGGATTATCGCTCTGACCATGTTTTGAGTAATCGTACCCCTTCCTATTCTTTATATAAGAAGTCAAAGACGAGGGAACCTGATCAGTGTCCGAACCATATCTTTCTACAATGTCAGCCACATGATTCCCTACCATCGCAGGGAACCACTTCACTTTTTCTATGGAATCGTTTAACTCACCAGTTAGCGCTGGCGCGGCACACATTATTTTGTAGCCTGACATATCTCTACCAGCTTCTTTACCAGCCTTTATGGCTTGATCAGCAAGCCATTTTACAATGGTAGGTTCGGCTATCTGTAAAATAAGCCCATCGCCTACCCTGCCAGCTGATGAAAGAGCCTTTGGCCCATAAGCTGCTACCCAAGCGGGCAAATCATATTCTTCTGTCCAAGGGAATTTGACTGGTGCTGGACATTCTCCATACTGAACTTCTTCACCACGAACCAAAGCTTTAACAGCATGGATAAATTCCTCCATCCGCGCAAGTGGCGCTGGTTTCTTTCCCATCACTCTGACAGCACTATCACCTCTGCCAACCCCTATTTCAAAACGACCATTAGACTGTTTTGCCAAAGAACCGAATAAAGATGCCGCATGAGACCAATCTCTAGTGTTAGGGTTTGTCACACAGGGCCCAAATTTCATATTCTCTGTATGTTCCATGCACATAGCCATGGATACAAAACTCTCTCTCCACAAAATGTGACTGTCATAAAACCAGCAATAAGTAAAACCCGCCTCTTCAGCCTGGCGCACAACAGCTTTCATCCTACCCGGTTCCATGAAACCCTTAAAACAAATACCAAATTCCATCATTCCCTCCTTTATCTCTAATGCTCCGGTGGCCAAATTTTTATTCCTGCATGGGAAAAAGGCACCATTTTTGAAATATTTATCCTAATTAGTATAGATGTTAATGCTTCAATGCAACGGGCTGACTCCGCGTCTCCAGCATTGTAAGCATTCACACCAATCTTTTTAACCAATTCTATTACCTTCTTTCGAGCTTCAAGATTATTACCACAAACTAAAACATCACAATTAACATTCCAGTTTAAATTTTGAAGTGTGACGGCGGCCACATTATGTAGTGCCCCAACAACTGGAATTTCTTGCCCCAAAATTGCTTGCGCGGCCTCCGTTGCCGAGCCTTCAGGCGGCATCGAAACTTTTTTTGGATCGTTTTCAGACAGTGGTACTACAATATCAACTAAAATTTTACCCGTCAGATATTTTTTCAAATTTTCAAGTAGCCTGTTGTGCGCTTCCCATGGCACAGCAAAAATCACCAAATCAGAGGCCTTTCTTATGGCTTCCTCATTTGTAGCACCCTCCACAAAAACTGATCCCTTTGGTAATTTTGGATTTAACTGGGAAACAATATCCTCACTACGCATTTTTTCACGAGAACCCAAGATTATGGGAATACCTGCAGCTGCAAAACGCATGGCCAAACCCTGCCCTTGAGGGCCTGTTCCACCTAAAATCGCTACTGTCATAAGAACATATCCTCCTGCTTATTTCTTAAAATATCTTTAGCACTCCCATTGCAATTTTTCCATTCTAATCCTCTAAAAATTACTAAAGGTGTTTTTTTCGATTTTTGTATGACTAAACCAGAGGCTGCAGCTATTTCATCACAAAATGCTGGTTCAGTAACTTTCATAATTTTTCCGAAATTATCTGGCGCTCCCTTTTCGCTTCGGGTGGCTGGCACCCCAGCAATTCCAATAGCAACATTGACTTGACCAATACGCCAAGGCCTACCGAAAGTATCTGTAATAACTATTCCTACATTAACGTTTTGTTTTTTCTTGAAAAATATCTTTATTTTTCGGGCGCTCAAATCTGGATCCTTAGGCAACATGATCACGGTATCTTCTTCTTCCAAGTTTGATTCATCAACTCCTGCATTTGCCGAAATGAACCCAAGATTATTTTCGCAAATGATTGTTCCTTCATTTTGATGCTCATGTCGAAAATATCTTAAAATCTTTCTACTCTCTCTTAAAATAACCTCTACCTTTCTTGGATCTTTGTTCAACTTTCTAGAATAGTATAAGGCATTTTCTGATGGGCTCACATCTGCCAGATTGATAATCCTACCTTCAGCTTTAGAAATGATTTTGTGAGCCATACAAAGAATGTCACCATCCCTAAGGTCAATACCATTAGATTCGATTGATTCATCTAATATTTTAGCTAAGGGATCATCTTTTTTTATCTCTGGAATACCTTTTACAACAGAAAGGGTAACATTAATCATTGTAAATTTTCCCAGCGCTCAGAAAATCTGGGGATTTAATTAAAAGTTTATTCAGATCTTCCATTGTGTCTATGTCAAAGGTTAAACTCTTGAGTTCTAAGACAGATGTTCTTATCTTATTTTTATTTGCAATATCAATATGTTTTTGGAATGAATCTTTTCCATAACGAAAAGCAATAGCATCAGGTGGAGAAATCAACAAAGCGTTGGTTCCCAAATCTTTTGAGGGACAAATAACCATACTATTACTTTCTATTGGAAATAAAATGAATTTATTTAACTCGTCCGGACTGGGATCCCCCAAATCTGCAGGAATAATGCAAGCAGAAGAAAAACCGTTCGCTTTAGCCCATTTTACTCCAAAGAAAAGGCTATCCGAAAGTTTATTCTCAATTGAAGAGTTTATGACAAGAATATCTTTTTTTTTGACAAAAGACCTAACTTCATCACATTCTGTTAGAACAGCCAGTTTGTGTGTTTCTTTACACTTCTCAATAGCAATGTTTACCCTAGATAAGGTCTGATCTAGTAATTTCTTGGCCACATTTACTCTTAATCTATTTGATGCACTACTCTTAAGCCTGCTCTTAGCATCTGACAACTGCTTCATGGGTACGATGATTAGTGTTTTTTGCATTTTTTAAGCCTTCAACCGGAATTCTCTAGCTGTCTCAATAATAAAATTGGAAAGGTTTATTTTCTTTTCCATGCTATCTAATAGAATGTCAGCTGATTTTAATTCTATTTTTCCTGGTTGTCTGGTCATTATTGCTCCAGAATCTTTGTGGTCAACTATTAACACATTCAAAAAATCTCGATATAACTCACTAATCGTAAAAGTACCTGGAACGAATCCAAGTTCATTCATGAGTTTGTCTGCAGGTCCTTTGACAGCTCTTCCCGCAATAAGTGGACTCACAGCTATTTTAGGAATTTGATTGTTTAGTATTATTGTAGATTTAATTTTTGGAATATTGAGAATTGGCAGCAAGCTCAAAAATGGGTTGGAGGGAGCTAAAACAATGACATCTGCACACTCTAATGCCAGAATTGCTTCTGGATTAGGCTGTGCATCTGAAATATTCTTGTAATTCAGTTCAATAACTTTTGGTGCACATCTTCTCTTAACAAAATACTGTTGAAAACTGATCCAGCCCTCATCTGTTCTTACCATGGTGGGAACCAAATTGTTTGTGGGTAGAATGATACTAGCAGGCACCTTAAAGGCTTTAGCAATATCATAAGTTATGTCAGAAAGACTATGACCTAACTTCAACCTCTGTGACCTATAAATATGGAGACCAAAATCGCTGTCACCTAAAGACATCCAAACATCGTTTCCCAATTGTTCAAGAATAGCAAGAGCTCGGTATTCATCATTCTTCACGCCCCAACCTTGGGACCTATTAATATTGTTGGAAAGGGTATAAATCATTGTATCAATGTCTGGAGAAACGTGAAGTCCATGAAATTCTTCATCATCACCAATATTACAAATCACAGAAAGGTTTATGTTTGGAAGATTAATAAATCCCTCAGCCAGCCTAGCTCCTCCTACACCACCGGCCAATAGTACAATATTTACGGGTGATGAGACTGGCATTATTTTTTTACTTTTAGTTAATGAACTCTAATGGATTAGTTCCATTTCTTGGTATTAGTGGAGTTAGCTCCTTTGGATCGCAATTATCAAAGTTCTGCGTAATATCATAGGTTGTATTTCGTTGCATTGGGATCTTGCCTGCATGGCGTATAATTTTGACCATCTCTGATGCTGTAATTTCTTGCCCAAATTCTGACCCTGAAGACCTAGAAATACTCTCATTCATAAGTGTTCCACCCAAATCATTAACCCCAAGATTTAACATCTCTTGGGCAATTTTTGGTCCCAACTTAGTCCAAGAAACTTGAATATTATCTATCCACCCACTTAACATTATCCTCGCTATAGCATGCATTCTCTTGATTTCATCTAAGGTAGGCCCTCGTCTAACAATTGTTGGATTCGCTTTATAGAGTGGAGATTCTTTGTGCACAAAACTCAGTGGCACCAATTCCGTAAAACCACCAGTTTCTTTTTGAATTCTTCTCAGTGTTGCCAAATGCATTGCCCAATGAACAGGGCTATCTATATGACCATACATAATCGTTGCAGTTGTAGGTATGTTTAATGAATGTGCAGTGCGTATAATTTCAATCCATTTTTCAGTGCTTAGCTTATTTTTTGTCAGCATTTTTCGAATATCTACATCTAGTATCTCTGCCGCAGTACCTGGCATCGACCCCAAACCACAGTCCTTTAAATCTCTTAAAAAATTGGTGTATGTCAGCTTTTTCTTCGACGCACCAAACCAAATTTCGAAAGGAGAAAAAGCATGAATATGCATATTGGGTAATACCTGTTTAATGCCCAGAATAATATTTCGGTATATATCCCCTGATATTTTTGGATGTAGACCTCCTTGGATACAAACTTCTGTTGCCCCTCTATCCCAGGCCTCCTGAGCACGTAGCACGATATCATCTATTGAGAGAAGTTCCGACCCTTTTTGATTTAGTTTTTTTGCAAATCCACAGAATTTACAACCCATATAGCAAACATTTGTAAAGTTTATATTTCTATTAACTACAAACGTCACTTCATCCCCATTTGCTCGTTCTCTTAACTTATCTGCTACGGAAAAAACCTTTTTTATATCATGTTGATTAGCATTAAATAAAATTACTCCATCCTGTTCAGATACTTCCATCCCCTCAAGGGCCTTATCTAAAATTCTGTCGATAGCACCGTCTAAGGATCTGGCTGTCCTTCTATCACCTCTCAAAAGATCACCGCTAAGTTCTTCAAAATCCTTCATTAACAACACTGCTTTCTGGCCAAACCATCTTTTCTCCTTAAACCAGTCACGCGCCTGAACATATTAGGAAATAAGAAACCATCTTTTTCATTTTGGAATCTCGGATAAACTGTCAGCCTTTCTTGCAACTCAAATCCTTTTGATTTTGTGGATGCTCTTAATTCTTCAATTCTTGGCCAGGTTTTTTCCGGATTTATATAATCATCTGTTACTGGTGAAATTCCTCCCCAGTCATTCAACCCTGCGTCAAGATAATTAACATGGTATGCACTCAAATTAGGTGGCGATTGGATGCTTATCTCCGGACTAAGGATTAAGCGTGCCAGCGCTATTGTGATTAACATTTCCTCTTGATCAGGTCCAGGAAAATTCCGCATTCTTATGTCAGGCTTAGGTACAAAGTTTTGAACTATGACTTCCTGAATATGGTTGTATTTCCTATGAGAATCTTCAATTGCTTTAAATGTCTCAATGCGTTCATCCCAACTTTCACCAATCCCAATTAAAACTCCAGTCGTGAAAGGAACTTTTAGCATGCCCATGTTATTCATTGTACGTATTCTTTGGACAGGTACTTTGTCAGGGCATGCAAAATGCGGCATTCCTCTCTTTGTCAAGCGTCTACTCACGCTTTCCAGCATCATCCCCATCGAGGCCGCCACAGGCTTTAGAGAGGAAATTTCATCTTCGGACAAAGTTCCAGCATTAACATGAGGTAAAAGTGTACTTTCTCTTAGGATCATCTGACAAACAAACTTCAAATAACCAACCATAGTCGAGAAACCTAATTTCTTTAACTCTTCCCTAGCTTTTTCATAACGCAGTTCAGGTTTTTCTCCCAAACTTAACAGGACTTCCTTACAACCACTTCGCTCACCCAAACGGACTATCTCCAAGACGCTCTCAGGATTAAGTATTTGTGCAGACTTTGAATTAGGGTGTTTGACAAATGTGCAGTATGAGCAAGTATCTCGGCACATATTTGTCAGTGGAACAAAGACCTTCCTCGAATAAGTCACAATCTTTCCCCAAGCCGCATGTCTTCGCTCCGATGCCCGTATTAGCAATTCTTTCTTGTCAAACGATTTGTGATTTAAAACCTTAAGCATAATTCTCTCAGTTAATAAAATACCTTGTTTAGAAACCAAATTAATTCTTAAGCAACTCTAAATTCTCCAGCAACTATACTACCTAAGATTTTCCAGCCTGAATTCATTTAAACTGCCATGGCATTAAGTAGATAAATTCCGTCTCTGTAAGAGAACCACCCTTAAAATTATAGTAAAACAGTTAGGAAGTCACTAAGGCCAAGCCTAAACCAATTGCCTTAAGCTCACAACATCTTAATTCTTAAGTTTAATAATCTATCTTACCATCTGTCTCAATATACTCTTTATCAAGATTAGATAGTTCTTCTCCCTTAAAAGCCGCCTCAAAAGCCTGCAGACGTTTGAAAACAGAAATCAAATCGATGATTGTTGACCAGGATCTGACCAGATATTGAAAGGAACTTGTTACCTCGCTGAAAGCTCTGATGATTTGGTTCATAATTCCGAGAGTAATCACACCCGCTGCAATGGTGGGAATTAATAAGATATATGCAAACAGATTGTTCAGCTGAAAGTAGAAATTTCTGAAGAGATTAAAATAGGTATAATGGATATAAATGCGGAAATAGTTTCTCCGCACATTAGCAAATAACTCTCTTAAAGTTTGAGGTTCAGCCCTATTTTCATCATCTTCCCCAAGTACGAGTTCCTTTCTAAAAGCTGCCTCGACTCTTTGATTTTTAAATTCTAACCCTGGTAGTTTAATCCCAGCAACAATCATCAATACAGTTCCAAAGATCGACCAAATAATTGCAGCATAAAAGAGTGGGTAAGCTATTTCTCCAACAATTGGTAGAGTTTTGACATTTTTTGACAATTCTAACAAAACAGGTAAAAACGCAATTAAGGTCATTACAGCATCGACAATCGAAACCCCCAAAGATTTCATTATAGCCGCAAAGCGCATAGTGTCTTCCTGAATCCTCTGCGAAGCACCTTCAATTTTCCTAACTGAACTCCATTTGGCAACATAATAGTCATTCATGGCTGTTCGCCACCGAAACACATAATGGCTCACGAAAAAACTCGTAAACACCGCTATTAGCACGTACGTCAGAGCCAAAATAAGAAAACTAAACATGTACCCATATAGATCTGCTGCAGTTGTTGTTGACTCCTGAGACAAAGCATTCTGAATAGCATCATAAAAAGGGCGATACCAGTTATTAACTGCTACAGCTACCTGAACCTGATAGTAGGTGATAAATAAAATGAACGCAGATCCTAGAATAGACCATTGTTGCCACTTATGAGGAGAATAGAAGTTCCAAATAACATAAAATATTGCCGTTATTATTGCAAAATATATGTAAAACCATTGAAAGTCTGGGGTAGTAAAATGACCCAGTCCTATAACTGGAGGGGTACCTTCTTCAACAAACTTGAATCCGAAATTGGCTCCTAGTTCCTTACCACCAAAGTACCAAAAAAATACAACCATTGAAATCCAAACAATTAAGCTAGAAAAAAATTGTTTAGGTTTTGGGAAAAAGCATTCTAACATTTCACACCCCTTAAAAGTCTCTTTGTTAAAGCAAATTAATAGGTAATTTACAACAAAAAAAGAGGGGAAATCCCCTCTCTAATTAACTCTTTTATGTTTAATAAAATTTATTAGTGTGGATGCTTATGGAAAGGCTTCTTCTTACACATATAAATTTTTCCTACTAATCCAGAAGCAGAAGCAGTCTCGGCCCAACCCACGACAGCAATGGCATTCCCTCCCATCACTCTCGCTCTATTCCTAAGTCCGATGATCGCTTCAGAATAATTAATGTTTGAAGAGTAGGCCAATTTTAGGATCTGCGCACAAGAAGGTTCCATTCTCAAAACCCTATCTGCATGCATGCTTACCCGATTAACGCCTCTCAACGGAACCACTCCCTCTCGAGCTGCCCCTTGTGCGTTGGACACTACTGGTGATCCCAAATCCATTGCAATTGGTGTACTTTGGCAAGCACCTAACACTCCAACTAGTAATAATAGCAAAACTCTCATTAAAGCACCTCGCGTTGTTCACTTCGTTAAGTGCTGGTACGACGGGGCTAATAAAAATGTTAGAAACAAAGAAATTTCTTTTTGTATCAATATCATTTAATTTGATTTAATGTAAATTTACCACAGGTAATCACCTCTGCTAGTATTCTTCAACCAGGTTAGCTCACGGAGTTTTAATATCTCGCATAAATTGAATAATCTGGTTAGAGCTTGGAGGCTTGTCATTCTCATCATTACAGTTGGGCTATTCATTGGGACAGCTGTAGCACTCGCTACTAAAGCGTTTGTAAATTCCATACTTTACCTTACTGATCTTAGAGAGAATGCTTCAATATTTAAAACCAAAATAATGGGTACTGATCTAAATTTTGCTCCAGTAATCACTCTTCTCATTGCAGCTTTAGTAATTAACTTGGTCAAAAAATATGCTAACATAACCAGGTTTCATGGTCCAGCAGACAGTATATACGGCGCCCACAGGACAGATAACGAAATTGATACCAAAACTGGTTATTTCTCAACGTTTTCTGCATTGATAAGCGCAGGAGGGGGCGCTTCGGTCGGCCAATATGGTCCCCTAGTGCACTTTGGTGCCACCTTAGGAACCAGTATCAGACTACTAACAAGAAATGCTCTGAGCACCGATATTTTCATAGGCTGTGGCACTGCCGCTGCTATTTCGGCAGGATTTAATGCACCAATCGCAGGTTTGATATTTGCACATGAAGCTCTCCTCAGACATTTTTCTATAAAAGCAGTAACGCCTATTGCAATTTCAAGTTTTACTGCAGCGGCCATCTCCGAAAGAGTTTTTGGAGGAAGTCAGGTTCTAGTAACCAATGTAGCTGAAATTGACCTCGTTGGTTTTTTGCCTGTGGCTATCATTAGTGGATTGTTTTTTGGTTTTGTGGCCCTCATATATATGCAATCTTTAACCCGAGGTCCCCAACTATTTGCAAAAACCAAGATTTCACCATCTTATTTGATCTTTATTGGAGCGCTAATATGCGGCTCAGTAGGCATGTTCTACCCAGAGGTACTAGGGATTGGCACCTCCACCATTAACGCTATGCTGAACATCGAAATAGATGTGAAATATGTTGTGATTTTCTTACTACTCAAGTTACTTCTCACAACCGTTTGTCTATCCACTGGTTTTTTTGGGGGCGTTTTTTCTCCAGCTTTATTTGTAGGAGCTGCTTCAGGGTTAGTATTTGCAGGACTCTTAGCAACAACAGGCTTAGAGAGTAATTATTCAGTTCTAGCTTTATGTGGGATGGCAGCCGTTGGCGCCTCAGTAATCGGAACCCCAATCGCTGGTGTAATATTAGTTATAGAGCTTTCTAACAACTATGATTTGGGCGTCATTTCGATAGTGTCGATAGCAAGCGCTACATTGATAACTTATCTATTTTTTGGCCAATCACTCTTTGATAGGCAATTACTTAATAGGGGAATAGATATAGCTTTGGGCCGCAGTCATCTAAAGTTAATGGATCAATCAATAGGATCACTTTGTTCAGGTGACTTCATGGCCTTTCTCCCTAATACTCCCCCGAAACAGGCTACTAAGCTAATGATAGCTCAGGAAGTAACAGAAGCATACTTGATAGACGAACAAGGTATATATCAAGGCAAAATTAGGCTTGTAGATTTGCTAGCCAATACTGCCCAAAAACAATGTTACATACTTAGAGAAAACAATGAAGTGCTACTAACAGATACGGACTCTGTTTTACAAGGAATTGAAACTTGTAAGAATTTTGTTGGAGAATCCATTCCTGTGATCAATAAGGATAAGAATACTCTGACTGGGATAATAACTGAATCAGACCTCTTCACAGCCTACTTAGATTTAAACCGGCAAATAAGAGACCTCGAAGCCGGATTGAGAAACTAATCCAGTTTATTGCTTCCCCTTGTGAAACAATAAATAGCTTTTAATCACCTTATTCATATAGCATTGATCACTTAGATTCCAAGAGATGAATAACTCTGAACAACTCTTTTCACAGCTACCATCATGGCAGCTGTTCTCAAATTTGGCACATCCTTAGTCGTATTCCAAGCGTGGCTTATGACATCGTAAGACGATCTCATAGTATCCTCTAAACCAGACCTAACCAAATCCACCTCCGAAGCTCCGTGGATTATTGATTCTTTAAAGTCATTTGGAAATACTTTTCCCGTCATATTTTCTATGCCATGTACTAGTTGTGACATCTGTCCTTCTTGAGCTCTTTTTTGCAAACGACCTAATCTAATTCTACTTAGATTCTTTATCCATTCAAAGTAACTGACTGTAACTCCACCAGCATTTGCATATAAATCTGGGATGATTATAATTCCTTTTTCGTCAAGAATAGGGTCCGCCTCTGAAGAAACAGGTCCATTGGCTGCTTCAATGATTAATGGAGTTTTAATTCTAGAAGCATTTTTTTCAGTGATCACAAGTTCCATTGCAGCAGGAATTAAAATGTCTGCGTCGGCTTCAAGCATCTCATTGCCAGATTCAGTAAAACCAGGGTAGCCCTTAATAGAGCCTTTATCCAAAATATGTTGTTTTAAAGAGTGAATATCGATGCCATTTGCATTAATAACAGCTCCGTCTCGTTCAAGAACATGAGTAATCAACGCTTCGTCCTCAATCGACAAAAATAGTGCTGCATGGTATCCAACATTTCCTAGCCCTTGCACTATAATCCGTTTGCCTTTTAACCCAGATGTTAGTCCAGTCTTTTTTAGATCTATTTCATTGTCAAAAAAGGCTCTAAGTGCATACTGAACACCCCTTCCGGTTGCCTCCGTCCGACCTGCTATCCCGCCTTTACTAACGGGTTTACCAGTGACACAGGCCCATGCGTTAAGATCAGTAGGATTTAATCGGCGATACTCGTCAGCCATCCAAGCCATCTCCCTTTCCCCTGTGCCAACATCAGGCGCAGGAACATTCTGTGATGGATGAATTAAATCTCTTTTTGCTAATTCCTCAGCAAAACGCCTAGTTATTCTTTCTAGTTCTTCTTCCTTCCAGTCTCTTGGATTTATAATCAAACCACCTTTTGAACCACCAAAAGGAACTTCAACTAGAGCACATTTATATGTCATTAGAGCTGCCAAGGCTTCTACTTCACCCTGATTAACTGCTAGGTCATATCTAATTCCACCCTTTACCGGTTCAAAATGATCTGAGTGGACCGATCTGTAACCGATAAAGGTATGCATTGTACCTCGCAATCTTACTCCAAATCTCACGGTATAAGTTGAATTCGCTAGCATTATTTGATTAGCCAAATCTGAACTTAAAAATTCCTTACCTTCAGCTTCTTGCAAACATTTGACTGCTTTCTGAAAATTAACTTCTATCGAGTTTAAGAATGCATCACTTGCCATTATTTTTTTTTCGAAACCAAGAGGTTTCGCTCCCATTAATAAATGATATGATTTTTATTTATCAAGCCAATTCTTGACCTAACGTAACATACAGTTAACAAACCACAACCTTTAAAATCAAGAACTATGCAGGTATTTCTGCAGTCAGAGTTAATTTTTTAAAGGATCACACGCGTAGCTTCTCTGACAAGCGCCTCCAGCACTTGGATCCACTGACATGGTAACATCTTCCAAGCCAGTTCCAGCTCTCTCATAAATGCACATTCTTTGCTTGGTCCCAACATTAATATAAGAGCGTTTTAGCCTACAAGTCGTAGTCCCCTTACTTGGTTTAGTACCTCTTCTCCTACATTTGGCTTTTTCTAAACCCAATATAGTCTGAGGCCACTTCAATCTCTTATTAGACCACTCTATGCAAGGGCCATCAGCTGATCCTTCATAAGTTCGACCAGCCGCCGCCGCCGGTTGTGCAGGGACCACAAACATAAGGGATATAAACAAAACTACGAGCGTTTTAATAAAGGCAGAAAACATTTTAGCCTATTTAGCCTATATTGAATTTTCCGAAACATTAGAATGATATTATTCTAAAAACAACCTAAAAGCCAGTACGGCTCACATATTAATGAAAGATACTACTGAACTTTGTGTTTTG
This sequence comes from Paracoccaceae bacterium, assembly GCA_029243395.1. Taxonomy (GTDB): domain Bacteria; phylum Pseudomonadota; class Alphaproteobacteria; order Rhodobacterales; family Rhodobacteraceae; genus CACIIZ01. The sequence goes on from JAQWSE010000003.1 coordinate 72,063, forward strand.
ATCTGGATAAGCGCGACGACACTCGATTATAGCATCAGTTAGCAGTCCCGATGCTATTTGTTCGTCTCCATTGGCGAATCCTCTAGTTATTTCACTAGACAAATGTGTAAGAAAAAGAAGAGCTGACGCTAATCGCCGTTCAACATGCTCATCTTCAAGATTGCGGGTAAATTTGAGTACAGCTAGTGCAATGGTGGATTGAAAATCTTTTAATGCTATCTTTTCATCCAAATTTACTTGCTTGACAGTCACTTTCTCATACTTATCAGACATTGTTTTAAAACCTATACTAATTTTAATTCACTCAACTCGCACAAATTGGGTCGCTCGCTTGACTAAAAGTTACGACAACATTTCAAAAAATTTTATCTGAAATTTTACATTTTGCAAAAGAAGGCGTTAATTAGTAACTGAAGTAGAATTTTAAAATGCTGAATGTCAAATTAAGGTCAATACTTAATGTACTTAGTTAATAATAATAAAATACTCAAAGCTCCGGAGTGATCGTCTATGAGCAATGAAGAAAAAGCTACAAAACCAGAAGCAGAAGCAGAAGAACCTGCAGCACCTGCAAAGAAAAAACTTGAAATTAAGTTAGATTATTTTCAGATAGCTCTTTATGGTGGGCCAGCTCTTGTATTTTTCCTAATTTTCTTCGCCGTTAAATACTTTCTTTTTGCGCCTCCAACTCATATGGAAGTTAGAGAAATTATTAATAAAAAGGAGGTGGATCCATTTAAACATCTTTCGATTGACCCTCCGTTAAAAATGGCTGAAGTAATCGCCAAACAAAGGGCCAATGAAAGAGCAAAAGCAGAAGCAGAAACGAAAACGATGGCTGATGGCACAATCAAATTCCTATCTCCTAGATACAAATATTATGAATTTAGTGGTCCACTAGCCACTAATTTAGTAGGAAGCACAAAAATACTAACTGTGAATATTTCAGTAGCAGTATATGAAACACCTATGAAAGCCGAAGATTTCTATGAGATTTTCGAGGTTTTTGTTCCAGTTCTACGTTCCATAGTTATCAAGCAAATTGGAGATTTTACCTTGGAAATGGCAGAAGATGAACCAACGGTATATCAGTTTAGAAAATATTTACTTGAAGCATTCAATAAAAAGCTTAGAGATCTTGGTTCTCAACCACTTCTTAAAAAAGTTGTCTTCAGTAGCTTTGTTATAACTTAAAATTAAACAAACTGAATTTATGGTCGTTCCTATGAGTATGGAGCAGATCAGATCAATACTAGCCAACAATCAATCCGGGTTTAAAAACAAGAAAGATCCCGAACTAGGCGATTCTAGTGAGCACGAGGATAGTGGGACATTCCGACTCGCCGAGATATTAAAGACGGGTTATCAAACGAGAAAATTTTCAAATACGCCAACTCTAAACTGGCTTCAGACATGGCGAGTATCTAACTTAGCTTCATTTGAACCAAAATAACCGCTGGTAGGATCTTATTCAGATGCTCCCGGTAAATATGCTCTTCCTTGTATAGCCTTTGCACCCAATTTTTTCTTAAAATCCGGGTTTTTATTTAAAAGGTCTTGAAGGTTTTCATTAACCCAACGTTCTGCTTCTTCTTGAGTCTCTGATTCAACAACTGCTATACCATCAACAATCCAATGCACTTTTACTTTCATGAACTGTTCTCCTCATCTGATGATTTCCTAAACTGCTCAACGAAACTTTGGAAAAAGACCTCCGCATTTTCTTGTTCTTCTACAATTTCTTCAGGGGCTAACTCTTTCTCAACTTCGTCGCGCACTTTTGCTGCATTCTCAATGCCTAAAGCGGCCCCTATTGTAAACCATTTGTATGCTGATGCATATTCTTTTTCGGTTACAACATCTAGAAAGAATCTACCCAAATGCATTACCAAGTCTTCGGCTCCATTCTCCACACTTTTCTCAAGGTGAGTTTTTAGTTCCTGCCTCACATTTTCTACGGTTTTCTCAGGAAGTAAATCTATTAAGTCATCTACCAAATCATCTGCCTCTTTTATCTCGCCTAGTTTAGATAAAAAGGCCCAATATAATGAATCCGTGTATTTTTTTGTCGTTCCCTTACCGGATTTAAGCAAAATGGCCAAATTATACTGTGCATCATGTTCTGAAGCTTTAGCCAACTCCTCAAATATTCCTATAGCCTGGTCATATTTTTTATTCTTTACAAGATCCGTTGCTTGTTTGAAGAGCTTGTCACTAGTTGACAAGGAAAGATTATCCGACCAAGCATTAACTGTTACTATTAGTAATAAACCTATGACTTTGACTAAAAAGCCTAAGAAGCCCATTAACGACCAGCCATCATAACTAATTGGAGATAAAAAACCCTAACTTTAAATTTAGAGCCAGGTCTTCTCTCATAAACTACTATCCTTGGTCTGTCAGAATTTGGCTTTTGAAACTCAACGATCATTGTTTCAGGAAGGTAAACCCCATTCTTCTCTAAAGTAGACTGTGGATCCGAAGAAAAATCTCTATGAAAATCAGAATCAATCCAGATCCTGGCCAACGCTTTGCCCATTATATCGGGCAATAATTTCTTAACCTCTTCCCTAGAACTTAGTGAAAGGTTTCCATTTACCAAGTCTAGAGGAGCTAAATCTCTATTTTTTTCAATAACCGCAGGAGGCGACAATTTCTTCACCGGCACTAGTGCTCTCTGGGTGCTCGCTGCATTGGGAGACATTTGAACCTCAACAATCTTTAAAACCACAATCTACAAATAAATCTTGTAGTTGTCCAACGACTTATTTTATTTATTTATTAATTTTGAATCCTATTTTGTTAGTCATTGGCATAAAAATTGAATGAACCAGGCGTGAAAGGATCTCAAAATGATTTCAGTCGTTAGATCAGCTCTAGCAGGCGTATCGCAGGAAATTGCTATTATTTCAAACAATATAGCCAATGCAAACTCTGTTGGTTTCAAAAAAAGTTTGGCCTCATTTGAAGATGTCTACTCAGAGCAAGCTACTGTTAGACCAGGAGTTAATACGGGACTGGGAATATCTTTAACTGATCCCAGAAGACAGCATTCTCAAGGAAGTTTAAAAGAAACTGGCGATGCCTTAGACTTAGGTATAGTTGGGAATGGAATGTTTTTACTTGATACTCGAGAAACAAAGGGAGTCGTTACTTATTCACGAGCGGGATCATTTTCAGTAAATGCAAATGGTTTTATAGTTAACTCAGAAAATATTTCCTTGTTAGATAAAAATCAAAATCCTCTTAAACTTCCATTTAATGTTTCTGTAGATGGTAAAGCACCGCAAAAGCTTACTAATGTTAAGGTTGACCCTGATGGAAGAATTAAAGCATCATACGGCACCTCAGAATTTCTAACTATTGGCCAAGTTGCTTTAGCCAGGTTTGCAAATGAAACCCGTCTGAAATCAACTGGGATAGGAAACTTCGTTGAGTCTTCAGGATCAGGGAATGCCGTAATTGGCACACCGAAGGAATTGGGTTTCGGATCTATACAAGGTGGTAGTTTGGAAAACTCAAACACAGAAATTTCAAATGAATTGGTAAGACTAATAAGAGCCCAACAAGCTTTTAACGGTAATGCAAAAATGCTCGAAGCGGAAAGCAAAGCAACCGATCAATTGATGCGATAAGATTAGTATCACTTTAGCGGTATTATCCACGACAAATCAGTGATCTTTAATTTGGCAGCGGAATTTATTAATAGATCTCCAGCTAAATTAACTGAAAGGGGTGAGCTTAGCATCATCACGACAGTCACCGGCCTATTAGCCTCACTGTTGAACAGCACACACAACTCTGAAAACCGGTTTTTGCAAAGTGGAACTTCTGCTTTCATAACTGGTCGATCTATGGATATCTCAAGCTCTCCCCATTTATTAGATTGACTTAAATCAAATGGTTTTACCTTAATCACGCAGTGGCCTCGCGAGATATTCATTAAGCTACAAGAAAGAGATAATTCCTGCTCTAGGTCATAACCGAGCAAATTCAACTCAGCAGTTTGAACTGCCATATGAACTGATTTCGTTTGATAAAAATCCTTTTTTACCACAAGTCACCATATTAGAATGTAGATTGGCTCAGGATATCTCTTAATCTTGATATTGCTGATTTCTTAATTTGAGAAACTCGCCCAGTAGTGATCTCTAAGACCTCTGCTATTTCATATACATTTAATTCTTCTACATAATACAACTGGATTACTAAAGCTTCTTTCTTTGGAAGACTAGACAATGCTCCTTTTAGAGTATTCTTAAGTTGAGAGTCTGATAAAGCTTCTTCAGGGCTGCTTTCTCTTGAAGCGAACCAAATTGAATATTCGTCATAAACAGAGTCAAGTGATTGATGCACATTTGCGTTAAAAGCCAGTTCCCATTCCTCATATTCTTCTAATTCCATTCCAAGTTTTTTGGCCATCTCTAGATTAGTAGGATCTCTTTGAAATTCTGAGCGAAGCTGTTCTTCCGCTTTTTTTGCCTTTTGTTGCATTTGGATGGTAGTTCTGCAGAGGTTTGAGCTTTTCCTCAAATGATCAACAATAGCACCCTTAATTCTGATTACTGCATAGCTCGAAAAAGCTGCCCCCTCTTTTTTACTATATTTTTGAGCTGCGTTAACCAACCCAAAATAACCAACCTGTAGGAGATCATCTATTTCAACAGCATTTCTAACCCGACCATGCATGTGCCAAGCTATCTTACGAACAAGCTCCATGTTTTCATGAATCAAGCTCTCAATGCCAGGATTTGCTTCAGTATAAGAATTCTTCATTTGAGTCCTTTTTTCTCCCACAACATACTTTAATCAAAGAATGAGACACCTTTAGGTTCGCTTTTAGGAGCACTTTGAATTGACTTTGCCACTCCCATGAAAGCTCTAGATTCTACAGTATCCTGTTTTGCAACCATGATTGGCCTTCTTTGAACTACTGATTGCCTTATCCTATGCGAGAAAGGGACATGGCCACAATAGGAGAGTTTAACATTAAGAAACCTATTTACTATAGCTTGAAATTTCGAAAAATGTTGCAAGCCTTGTTTTTCATCCTCTACCATATTTACTATTACCGAAAAGTTCTCTACCCCAGCTTCCAAACTAGCTGCTTTGATAAAGGTATACGCATCCATAAAACTAGTGGGTTCCCCCACTAATACCACAACCAATCTATCTACTGCTGCAGAAAATGTTATCGAACTATCTGATGCCCCTGCAGGGACATCAACGACAAGAATGTCAGTTGATTCAGCTATAGAGTCAAATGTTCTAATTAACTCATACCTAGCTTTCACCTCTAGGTTTAGAAGTTCTGTTAAACCACTACCACCCGACAAAAACTTTAGGCCAAGGGGTCCCGGCGATAAGGAATCCTTTATAGAAGTATTTGAAATTAGTATATCTTGTGCAGTCTTTTTGGGGTTGACTCCCAACAATATATGAGAATTTGCCAATCCAAAATCTGCATCAAATAATACGACGCGAGAACCTAATCGAGATAAAGTTAGAGCAAGATTGACAGCAATACTTGTCTTTCCGACCCCACCTTTCCCGCTAGCAACAGCTATAGAAGTTGTCATGTCATTTCCTCACTGACTAAAACTAATCATGCTTTCTTTCAAATATTGGGCCAAAAAGCTTTGGTTTACAAAAGAAAGAGACTTTAATATTGATTTGGTTCCAGTAAAATAACCTATAGAGAAATTGTGGGAAGTAATCGTAGAAAATTCTTCTGGTGAAACCATGTTTTCATCAGTCTTGGTGCAAGCTATAAGAGGCTTGAGGCTACCAAAACTTTTAGCTAATTTTCTTATATAATGTTTACTAGAACCAGCAGGCGATATCAGAACAGTAAGGACCTGTTTAGCACCCACCCTATTCTTTAGCGCATTTATTGTTTTCAGTGCCTCAGCAGGTTCTGTACACACATCTACAACCACTTTCTGTTCTATTTCTAATAGCTTTTTTACGGCATTGTCTGGATTGAGATTTATGTTGGGCACATTAATGAGACGAGAAAAAGATTTTAGACTATCCATGTGTAAGTCTTGATGTGCACCAAGTTGACCTAATGCCACCACTCTCTTCTTACTATCTTCGGCGATTCTAGCCGCAAACTTTGCAGAAAGTGTAGTCTTACCACTACCGCTTGCACCAAGAACAAATATGTAACGACTATTTATGATGGCCTCATTGGGATCATCATCTGCCAGCTCAGCAGCTAAAGTTTTCAAGAACTGGTCAGTGCCCTCTTCATATTCTACATTAGATAAAGAAGCTTTTAACTTCTGCAATACCTGGCTTGAAAAACCCGCCTTTTGTAATTTCACCTTAGTAGTACTTTGTAAATTGGGACTTAAACCTGCCATATCGGTCAAAACCATGTCATCTAACGCACTTCTTAAGGCTCTTAATTCTGAATTCATCTCCTTAAAGATAGTCAAGTCTGGTACATTTTCAGGAGAAATTTGTCTGACAATCTCTCTTTTAGAATCTTGATCTTTGGCTTCAATAGCAACTGATCCAGTAAGTTTAGCACTTAATTCCTTAGACATCATATTTGAAAAATTTTTGGGACTAGCCTTCCCCGTTGGGTTCTTTTTGACTGGATTGTTAGTTGCTTTAACCAACATCTCATTGCCAACTTTTTTTGTGTCTATAATGTATGAATCTGTTCCCAGTTTTTCTACTATTTCATCCATAGCAGTTGCTGTATCATTAGCTCTTACCGTAAGTATTGTCATTTTGATACCTCCAATCCTTTAATTCATTACCTTTAATTTTCTAACCTTCAATAGAAGCCACCACGTTAATTTTCCTATTATCAGGCAATTCAGTAAATGCTAGTACGATCATCTCCTCAACATGCTGTCTAACAATTGCAGAGAACTGCCTTCTGATTGCAGGAGATACCACTAGAGCAGCTGTATTGCCTTCATTACTTAATTTCTGAGTTATCTCCGCTATGTTCGTGAGAAGTTTTTGTGCTAGCTCATTGTCTAAGACCAGCCCTTCCTCACCACTTTGTCTTACCATTTTGATAAGCATCTGTTCTAATTCTGCATCCAATGTGATTACTGGCAAAGGTTGGTTCAAAGGTGCTATTTGCTGTATCAACAAACCAGCCAGCGTTGGTCGAATAGCCTCAGCTGTATCAACAACCGACAAATTACGCCCAGAAATACTAGCCAATGTTTCTAGAATACTTCTTAAGTCGCTAACCGGAACTCTTTCCGAAAGCAATTCTCTGAGAATTCCCGTTAGATTGTGGAGAGGGACTAATTTAGGTACCACTGACTCTACTAAATTCGGTGATGTTTTTGCTAGATTATCTAGTAAAACCTGAACATCATCCTGACCGATTAGTTGCCCAGCAAATCGATTTAGGATTTGACTAAGATGAGTAGCTAAAACTGACTCTGGAGCAATCACTACATAACCTTTAGATTCTGCTTCCGACTTTTGATTGGATTTCACCCAGACTGCATCCATTCCGAACGATGGATCTTTCACCTCATAACCAGACACCTTTACTGAAACATCATCACCGGCTATGCACAAGAATCCATCTGGATAAATGATGTCTTCCCCAACTATGGTTTGACCGATTCTTATTCTATATTGATTAGCTGATAAGGCCAGATCATCTTTTATTCTGACAGGCGGTACTACAAACCCTAGGACTTTCGAAACTTCTCGCCTTATTCCTGTTACCCGACTTATAAGCGGACCTCCCGTATCATCATCCACCATTCCAACCAAACCATAACCTAACTGAATAGATATTGGAGAATAGTCAGTCACATCATCTAAATCTATTGCTCCCTCTGAAGAAGTTTCTTCTTCTGAACTAGACTTTACTTCTTCATGAGCGAGATCAGCATTTTTCTTTGTCTGCATTGAGAGATAACCCACTAAACCTGCAATGGCGCTCGCAATCAAAAACAATGAATTGGGCATACCAGGAACAAGTCCAATAAGCAAAAGCACTCCTGATACGGGTAACCAAGCCCTAGACAGATTTATTTGACTGCCAATATGTTCAGCCATATCCTGATTAGAAGAGACCCTGGTTACGATTATTGCGGTAGCGATTGCTAACAATAGAGATGGGATTTGCGCTACTAGACCGTCACCAATTGAAAGAAGAATATAAGTTTCAGCAGCCTCTTCTACCGCTAGTTCATGTTGGGTTATACCAATAATTAAACCACCCACAATATTAATAACTAGTATTAAAATGCCAGCAATAGCATCTCCCTTGACGAACTTGGAAGCACCATCCATTGCGCCATAAAAATCAGCTTCTTTGGCTATTTCATCTCGCTTGAGAGTGGCTTGCTCTGCATCAAGTACCCCAGCATTTAAATCTGCATCAATAGCCATTTGCTTTCCTGGCATGGCATCAAGAGTGAATCTAGCTGAGACTTCTGAAACTCGACCTGCTCCACGAGTAATAACTACTAAGTTAATAATAACTAGGATAACGAATACAAAAATACCCACCGCATAGTTACTAGCGATAATGAACTTACCAAAGGCCTCAATTATCCTCCCGGCAGCATCGCTACCAGTATGCCCGTCAGCCAATACTACTCTTGTAGATGCCACATTGAGCGCTAATCGCAGTACGGTTGCAATAAGAAGTAAACTTGGAAAACTTGAGAAATCAAGTGGACGATAAGTATGCATTGCTACCATCAAGACAAGTAAGGATACCAAAATATTTGTAACAAAGAATAAATCTAGTAAGAAAGCAGGTAGTGGCAAAACCATCATTGCTACTACAGCTAGAATACCTATGGGCAGAACACCAACCTTAATCGCACCACCCAAATGGCTCAAACCAAAATTCTTAGCTGTCAATTCCATGACGTCAAAACTCCGACATTGTTAATCTTCGTGAAAATTTTGAACAAAGCCTTTAACTTATTGTTTTTATTTATTATTATATTTATATTCTGGTAATTCATTTCACTTAAAGCTTCCAATAATAATGGTCTTGTACTGGAAAAGGCAAAATCTATGCCAGCCTAAGAAAAATATCAGAAAAAAGAGAAAAACCTGTTTACTTATGGAGAATGAGTAAGTTGGCATACTCTATGCATCAGGAAACCCAGCCATAAGCTATGAAAATGAGTCCCATTGAATGGAGCAAAGCAAAATGACTTGTAGAATATTATTATTTATAACTTTATGCTGTTCATTAACAGGATGTCAGTCAAATTTACTCCAGAATGCTCTGGCAGGAAATAGTGCCACAGCTGCTGAGGACGCTGCGATCACGACTATGAGTATGACCCAAAGTGGTGGGGAAGAAGCAGCCCATGTTGCTGCAATAAACGAAGTTTTAGATGCTAGTGTTGAGGAAATCCCGACAATAAGTGCAGTGGGTTATGCAGTGGTATCCTCACAGCCAGGACGCTCTGAAAATCAACGGCGATTAATGGCTATAAGATCAGCCCGTATGGCTGCCATGCGTGACCTTGCAGAGCAAATTCATGGTTTAAATGTCGAAGGCAATACCACCGTAATTGATCTAATGGTTCAGAATGATACTTTTAGAGGTGTTGTTTCAGGAACTATTAGAGGGGCCCGTACAGTGCGGATTAATCCCACGGGAGCGGATACATATGAAGTAGTGCTTGAAATTGACCGTGAGACCTTAAGCTATCTTTTAAAGAAAGCCAGATCGGTAACCTAATAAATGGCCAGATTATTTAAAAAGGGCAGTTTGCAACCATTTGTAGCTTGCATATTCTTCACAAGCTTTGCATGGATCCTACCAGTCTTTAGTGATGATGTGGACAGTTCTAATCTCATCACCCAAAAAAATAAATTGGAATTTATTACCTCGGTAGGGAGAGCTGCAATAGACTCCCCAGAAGAAACTAGTTTAGCACGACGAAGAGCTTTAGAAGATGCTCTTTATCTCGCATCATTACGTGGCGGTGCACAGGTTAATGGCTATTCATCGGTTGGAACTGGCACAGAATTAACTGACAATTTTGTAGTTAGACCAACAACAAAAATACTAGATTATGCTATCTTAAAAGAAGTTATTAAAGAAACTCATTATGAAGTTACTGTGAAAGTAGCAGTTGGGAATTCAGATAGAAAAAGTTGCCGCAACAATAATCTTGTAAATATAGTTGCTTATAAACCATTACTCAAGCTGAGCCCATCAACCCCTGCCTGGCTAGCCCCCGTACTTCCAAACCTATATATGGCTATGCTCAATTCAATAGAGGCCAGGTCTAATGTGGAAATAACTAAAGCATATGATGTGACACTAGAATCTAAAATTCTGAAAGCTACTGATGACCAGTATGACTATACTTCTTTAACTACTGGCAGAGTAAGAACAAATGTAGGATCGTTCGCATACGTACCAGAAATTAAAATGTCAATTGAAAACAAGAGTGGCCCAGTCAATACTGAAAAAACACTTGTACTGGAAATAACATCCAGTCTTTACAAAGGTTTGACGTACAATAAAACTTTTACGAAATCACATAGAATTTCATTGAAATTAGGTAATAACTCTCCTTGGAGAACTGTTAATGTCCTCTCTAGGCCTAGTAATACTTTAATTGTTGAAGCCCTTTTGAAATCTATAAATAAGCACACAGAGACACTTTTTTCTGAATTTGAATGCCAACCTCTGCAAGCTGATATGAAATTAGATAATAAACGAAATAACTTAGTCGTGATGTTAGGGAAAAAACACGGACTAACCCTCACATCCTTGGCTTATACCAAGGGTACAAACACCCCTTGGGTATTGTTTAAGATAGAATCCTTGACGAATAATACTTCGGTATTAAAGCCATTAGATCCTAGAAGAGATATTAGTAATCTGGATGGCAAAATGGTAGAATTTTTGGAGGTATTATGATTAAATCTTTAAGGTTTTCCCTTGCATTCGCACTAGTTATATTTGGCCATACAGCGTTTTGTGAACCAATAGTAGTACTAGAGTACCGCGGGCAAGGATTCCAAAACAGCACTCAAACTCTATCTGACAATTCCTTTATGATTGATCCCGATCATACTTCAAACCACGTCATACTGAAGGGGCAATCCTTAGGACACATAATAAATGAATTCTATGCAGGAAGCGGTTTGGACAAGCGTTTCTTAAAGTTAGCAATTGTGACAGCAAATCCTAAAGCCTTTGCACAAGGAAATGCAAATTTCATGTTTGCTGGCGTCAAATTACATCTACCCAGCCTAAATGAAATTCAGGCTATGGTCTTAGGAAGAGCTCATGATGCATCTACAAAACACAGCGGTCAATCATCAGATCGTGGCATCTTCTTTTTTGGTGGTTAAAATGCTCAAAAAACCACTAATGCTCTTTTTGGGTATCTACTATATTCTACTACCCTTATCTGGGATGGCCTCGAGCCAAAATATTTCTATCTCATCCGATGACTTGCCGGGAGAAACTTTAAGAACAATTGTTGCAAACTATTTGCATAAAAAGGGTATGGATTCCTATCCAGCAATTGACCCCAATAAAAAATTCCCAAGCTGTAAGAATTCTTTGGCAATTTTTCCCATGTTTAAAAGTTGGTCTACAGTAGAAGTTTTGTGCACTGAACCCGGAAATGGGTGGAAGATCATGGTGAGAACTAGGGCACAATCATATAACCAAGAAAATAGTAACAGTGGAAACCATACAAAAGATTCTATAGCAGTTATAGTAACAAAAAGTTTGACCAGAGGACATGTAATTACAAACGAAGATCTTGAGATTGTATCTGTGAAAAAAAGTATTGGGACAGGCATTTTTACCAAGAAAATGAACCTTATTGGAAGAAAATTGAAGAACAATATTAGTACAGGATTTCCTGTAAGGTCTCGACATTTGGAACCAAACTGGGTTATAGCTAGTGGAGACGAAGTAGATATTGTGCAATCTGACAGTGTAATTACTGTATCTGTTAAAGGCATCGCATTACAAAATGGTCAAAAAGGTGAAAAAATTAGAGTTAAGAACCTATCCAGCGAAAGAAATTTGATAGCCTGGGTCATAAATGACAAAAAAGTAACAACAAATGCTAAAACTATTGGCAATTAAGTCGTAATAGTATCTGAGGAGGGTAAGCTCATGGTAGAGTCAATTAAGAACCTTACAAAAAACCTAGACGTTTCTAGAACAAATGGGAATAAGTCATCAAGTATTGGCGGTTCAAATTCTGCACTATCTTCATCTAAAGTGGGAGATACTTCAGCAGGAGTAGACTCTGTGGATATTAGTGGTTCTGCAGCAGCGGCAACATTGGCGGATTTCACCCGAAAGCCACCAATCGATGTTGAAACAGTCTCAAGAATTAAGGATGCCATCGCAAACGGAGACTACCCGATAGATCTAGACGCTGTGGCTGACATGCTTATGGATGCCTATAAAGACATGAAGAGTTGAGGTTGAACTAATTTAATAAATCAACCTCATGGAAAAATCTAGGAAAGAATTTTTAACTGCGTTTGAAAAAGAGATTTCAAGCGCCGAGAATGTATTAAAAAAGCCACAAAATCTTCAAAAAAATTTGGCTGAAATGCTATCCTCTCTTGAGGCCGAATGGCCAAACATTTTTGCTTCGCTAAATGATGCTCCTTTAAGTGATAACGAAAAACAAACCCTGAAATCATTAATGGACCGATTATATCTGCTTGAAAAAAAAGTTTCTGGAAAATTAACTTTTTTTGATGATTTTCAAAAATATATCCAAGTTTCTCTTGAAAAATAGATTATACTAGGTTCACTATAATACCTTTAACATCTGAGATTGACTTTATGGAAACGTTATTAACAAAAACTTTTGCCCTGGGTATTATAGAATTTGGTATGCTCATTATTTTGGTAAGCCTATTGCTAATTATAATTGGATTGGGATCCAGAAAAAAACTGTTGATTCAAAAGCTTGATAAAATTCAAAAACACCTTGATCAAGTTCAAGAGGAGATCAAATTTCTAAATACAGGGTATGGCGCTATAGATAAAAATTTATCGACTTCGAAAGATGACCTCAATAGTTTGAATGAGACAATAAGATCGATTCAAAAAGATATTGGCCAAAAAAATGACGAAAATTTTTCAGAGCAAAATATTAATAAAGCAATAGACCTCGCCAAACTAGGCTTAAGTGCAAATGAAATAAGAGAAAAAACAGGTTTGAGTGAAGAACAAATAGAGACTATATTAAAGTTTCATACCCCAAAATCCCAATAAACAAAAAATGTAGATATAAATTTTGTGAATAGCTTCTTCAGGTTTAAGGAATGGGCTTCCAAAAAATTAATGTGGAAACCAACATAACTAAAAAAACTCGCCATAGCTTATTAAAAATTGGCCAATCTCTTTATAATTTTCATCTTAAGGTTTGTTGTTATCACTATCCACAGCCCCTTTAGCTGAAACTTTAGCTTGTTTCTCACCCTCCTCTGCTGGACTATTATCAGAGTCTTCTTCAATCTTAGGTCCTTGACTAGATTTTGTTTTTGTATCAGAATCAGGAGATTCAGGTTCTTTAACCACAGTTTGATCTTCAGTCAAATCACTTAATTCTTCTGGATTTAAGGCTTTATTATCCTCTAGATTTGACTCAGCAGCTTCAGATTGCTTGTTCTCACCTTCCGATGGTATGGCTTCTTCTTGCACTTCAGCACCACCTTCTTCATTTCCACCAGATTCACCGTTGTTTTTATTACTTTCCTTAACAGATTTTTTCTTAGTCTCGGCTTCAACCTGAACTTCAAGCTCTTGGACATCAGCTTTGTCACCGTTGGGATCAGTGAGTTCCTCGACCTTTACACCTTCTAGTTCAGATTTCTCACTTGATTGCTCAGTGGTACTAACCTCAGATTCGGTCTTGAGTTCCTCGTTATTTTCAATGACGGCATTTTCTTCTTCAATGGGATCCTCTTCATTTAGCTGCTCTGGATCCACGAGATCTTCAACCTTCATCGATAGTAATTCAGCCTTTTTCGATGCTAAAAGTTTCTTTGCATCTTCGGTATGCACATCAATCTTTACGCCTTCCGGGAAACGAACTCCATTTACTTCACTTGCCTCTAATATTCTTAGCGTCATCCACCCTTCTTTTTCTTCTTCAGAAGCTTCATCAGTCTGCTCTTCCTCAGTACCGTTGTCTTCATTGCTTCCTTGATTTTTACTGTAAGTTCGGCCCGTAATTTCAGCGAAACGCATCCTTAATATCTCTACCCTAGCTGAGAGAACACCCAATCGGGTAACAGTATCCGTTTCTTCGCTTATAAGAGATTGTAGCTTGCTACTTAATGTATCTAGCGGTGTTTCTAAATACTTTTCAACGATAGCGTCTCTAATTCTTATAGTTTCCGGGGCCAGTTTCAAATCTCTATTACTCTTAACATTTGATATTTGACTATTTTTCATCATTTTTCCCATTGGTTTGAATTTTGGCACTCTACTTGCAAATTTCGATCCAGAAACACAATTTTAACCGGTATTTTTAAAGATCAGGATAAATAATTCAATATGCCAAGTTTTAAGGAAAATTTAGGGTTTCATGCAAGTGCTCTCCACTTGAGATCTCGCAGAAACGACATGTTAGCATCTAATATAGCTAATGCAGCTACTCCAAATTTTAAAGCTCGCGACTTGGATTTTGATACTGAATTAAAAAGAGTTAATAAAATAGGAAATGTTGCGGCTACAGACAATAGGCACTTTACCAGTATTCAAAAACGCATTGGTCAAGATAGCCTATTCCGACAGCCTATTCACCCCAGTTTGGATGGTAATACAGTCGAAATGGCCATTGAACAAATGCAGTTCTCTGAAAATGTCATGAGATATCAGACCACTTTGACTTTTCTGAATAATAAGATTGCAGGACTAAAGTCCGCGATAAGAGGTGAATAATGGCTGAGATAAGAAACATTTTTGATATTTCTGGTCGGGCCATGTCAGCTCAACTAACGCGCTTAAACACGGTGGCCTCAAACCTTGCCAATGCTAATAACGTTTCAGGTTCAATGGAAAAGGCATACAGAGCTATCAAACCAGTATTCGAAACCAAATTTGCTGATCGCCTGAGACAATCAGGCTTAGCAAGTGTTGATGCGGTACAAATTAAAGAGGTTAATAGACTTCCTGAGAAAGTCTATATGCCAGAACATCCTCAAGCAAACGAAGAAGGTTTCATATTTAATGCAGCCGTGAATGTTGAAGAAGAATTAGTCGAAATGCTGGAAGCATCAAGACAGTATCAAAATAATATTGAAGTCGTCTCAACTCTAAGGAGTTTAATGATGCGCACAATCAATATGGGTAAATAACTGAAATCCGGAGAATAAAATGTCCAATATAGATCCAAACTCAACAGCAACACTGAATAAAATACTCGAGAAAATAGGCGTTAAGTCTAATGAAGATTTGGGTGTTGGAAAGAAAAAAGAAACCCTGGGCCAATCAGATTTTTTGAAGCTCATGACAACCCAACTTCAAAATCAGGATCCTTTTTCTCCAATGGAAAATGGCGATTTTATTGCACAAATGGCTCAATTCTCTACTGTAACTGGCATTGCTGAAATGGGAGAGAGTCTTAAAAGCTTATCCAACCAACTAGGCGAATTCAGGATAGCTACAGCTACTAATCTGCTTGGACATTCCGTTCTTGTACCAGGAAACAAGGTGAGGCCAAATTCTAATGGTGAGGTTCATGGGGTCTTAGACCTTCCAAGGGCATCTAGTGCAACAAATATTGTCTTTTCCAATACAGCTGGGGAAGCCGTTCACTCTATAGACCTCGGATCACAGGCCTCGGGACTGGTTGGTTTTTCTTGGACTGACATTCCACAAGAATTGATAGGTCAAGAGAATCCCTTAAAAGTTGAAGCCTTCATGAATGGGGCAAATGGTAGATCTGGTGTAACGCCATCAGTATTTGCAGAAGTTCTGGCTGCATCTACAGGAGATTCAAAGACAGGGGTTGTCCTTGAAGTAAAGGATTATGGCAACATCAATGCCGCAGATGTAAGAAAATTTAGATCAAATAATATCTAAAAAAAAAGTTTGTAATGATATAGTCGGAGTAAATAAATGTCGTTTTATACAGCACTAACAGGATTGAATGGTTCATCAGCAGATATTTCTGCCACCTCAAATAACATTGCCAACGTGGGAACCACAGGATTCAAAAGAAGCCGTGCAGAATTCGGTGATATCTTTGCAACCTCCCCTCTTCAAAACTCTTCCTCGTCGATTGGTTCTGGTACCATTCTTAAAGGAATTAAGCAGCAGTTTACTCAAGGAAACATTGCTTCCTCCCTGAATGCTTTGGACTTAGCCATTTCAGGACAAGGATTTTTCTCTTTAAAACCATCATTGACGTCTGCACAAACAGTTTATACTAGAAATGGTTCTCTAAACGTGGATAACGATAGATATGTGGTTGACTCTGCCGGTCAGTATTTACTTGTGTATCCTGTTAACGAAGATGGTTCTGTGACGGCTAAAGACCTTCTTAGCTCTGTTCCACTCCAGTTACCGATTACTTCTGGAGACCCAAAAGCTACAAGTAATATTTCTCTCGGTGTTAATCTCCCAGCTACGGCAGAGGTTGTGACCAACCAACAGCAATTTGCAGGTGGTTACACCTTTAATCCAAACGATCCAACAACTTTCACAAATTCGACATCAATTACGATCTTTGATGATTTGGGTAACCCAACAATTGCGACTATGTATTTTGTAAAAACCCAAGCAGCTTCAACTAGTGATCCAACGAACAAATTTGATACCAAATTGGTTATCGGAGATACTATTATTGATCCAGATTTAGTTAGTGCCGTAGATGATACCGGACAGCAAGTATTTATTGATAAATTTGGAGCTCAAACAACTTCTGTGCCAGATGATAACTACTTTATCGAAGGCAAGGGATCTGCACTTTATAAGCTAGATGACCTTCAACAACAGGTTAAATCACAAGGAGCTAATATTAAAGGAGCTCAGAGTACTTTTGACTTTGGAGAAGAAGGAGACAAACTAGTCCAGGTTGTAACAGATCCTATGCAATTCAATGCAACTCGGGAAGCCGGTTTAGTTACTGGTAGTAGTGTATATTGGGGTAAAAACTTTCTAACCTTAAACGTGGATAATGGTGACCAACCAGTCAATATTGACATTCGACCAGGTCAGTACAATGCAGCACAGTTAGCTGCCGAGGTCGAGAGAGCCTGTAATGAAGCCTATGGTGATGATAGAAAAATACAAATTGTAAAGAATGTTGATGACGACATTAATATAAATCTATTTAAATTAACAGCAGAAGGTACTTCTGATGCGCTCGATACCCCAATTACAGTTGATTTATTGGGCTCGAGTTATGTAACCGATAAAGAAGGTATTTCTCTTACTGGTGCTTCCCCAGATTTTACAAAAGAACAATTCTTGGCACACTCTCAAGCTAGGATAAACGAGGCCATGAATAATTATGCCGTTAAACGATCAACTGATGTTCTGGACAAGGCCACACAACTAGGTGTCAACACACAATTATTTGGTAGAACTGTTGGAAAAGCAGGTAATATCTTGACACAAACAGAAGTAATACCAATTACACATAATTATATAGATGCTAGCAACGCACTAAAAAATGCCTCTAAGTATATGGTACATTCATACTATGGAAATAAACCTGAACTTAGTGTTTATGATAATCAAATTGTTGCCGGTGATAACGGCAGTGGCCAGAGTATTGTTTTTAACGCAGCAGAAAATACCTTGACCTTAACATTGGCAAATACTACCGGTTTAACGGCAAATAGCAAAATCCGCATCGCTGGTAATTTCCTTGCTTCTGAAAGTGCGATAGGAAATAGTAATCTAAATGGTAGGGAATTTACCGTATCAAATGTGGTCGATGCAAAGACTATTCAAATAAATACGACTGGCCTAGGTTTTCCTGATACTGACTTCACTCTGACATCAGGGGTTGCCGCGAATACAGCTCTGAATGTACTTCATTCAAAGTCCACAAATGTTGAAGCATTTTTTGAGGGAGCTGAAAAAGTTTATCAGGATGCTCCCATTAATTTTAGCAGTAAAAAGATAGTTGTTAGAGAAATGGCTACAGCCAAACATAGTTATACGAATAAAGACGTCATAGCTAAAGGAGCAACTGCGGGTATATTCGCGTTTGCGAATGGTAGTTTTGGAGGAGCCACTTCATTGACCACCCTGGGGCTTGCTACTGGCGTTTCCACCTCTACTGATTGGGTTGATGAAAAAAATCCCCCTATTAAAGTTAATTATGATACGACAAATCAACGCTTAAGCTTTGTGGTTGATAGAACGGTTCTTGGTACAGGAACTAACAGTAATTTTAATTCTTTTACTATTTATGGTTCATCCTTGGCCACAAGTACAAATAATCTTGGAGTGCCTTCAAACAATGATGCTTCTGAAGTTTTAATTCGAGGTGGAGAAGTTTTATATACTGGAACTTTCGTTGCCGACGGCGAGGAAATCCAGCTTAATGATAAAAGATATGGGATTAATGTTAATTATAATAGTGACACAAAAGATTTTACATTTTCTTCCGGAACTACCGGTGAGGCTATTGCTGACAATGGTGCTTTAGGTGTTACGGAAACCCAAAAGGCATCTAATATTGAGGTGGGTCGATATTTGTTATCAACTTCAGATGGTACTGTGGTAGATACTACAGACCATTTTTCCGGAAATAATGATCTGATGGGCGTTGGTAATACCAAATCTGACGCAGTTTTTACTGCTGGTCGGGGCATAGCAGCCACCTCAGCGCAAGTCGTTGGTGCTGCAGCAAAAGAAAAATTAACAGAAGTATTTCGTCTATCTAGCATAGGTGGAGAAAATATATTCAACGTATCAATTAATGGTATCAACGGTATTATTGAAGTTCCAACCGGATTTTATGTTGGCTCTACCCTAGCAGAAGCCCTGCAGGAAAGGATAAACCAGATAGCTGACCCAGTTACAGGTGAAACAGTTGGTGGCGTCACTGTTAAATATGATCCTAATCAAAACAACTTTACTTTTAAAACAGGAACTACAGGTGATACTTCAACCATTAAGGTAAAGGGTACAACACGTTTAGGTCTAGATGACATTCCTCTTGGTGTTGGAGACATTCCAAGAATTTTTAATCTTGTACAAGCTACAAATAGTGATGGAATTGCCCTATACGTCGATTCAGATGGTAATACAGTAGAAACTCCACCAGAAAACCTTGTGGATGGATATTATCCTCTTTATATTGATGAAGGCGAGTTAACGTTCGATAAAAGTGGTAAACTTCTTAGCCCAAAGAAACAAGTACATTATGAAAAGCAGCAAGAAGGCTTTTCTATTGCTCTAGACATCGATTATGGAGCTTCAACACAGTTTGCCCAACCGTTCTCAGTTCTATCTGTGGACCAAGATGGATTTACATCTGGTAGATTGGATGGTTTAGAAATTGATGCTGCTGGAACTATCCGAGCAAACTATACAAATGGACAGAATAATCCCCTTGGTAAGATAGTTCTCGCTAACTTTAACAACCAAAATGGTCTCAAGCAAATTGGTAATGCAACATACGTTGAAACCGCGGTTTCTGGCTCGCCACAGGTTGGGGAAGCTGGCGCTGAAGGCTTTGGAAATATCTTGTCAGGTTCTCTTGAACGATCAAATGTAGATATTACTGAAGAACTTGTTAATCTGATTACAGCCCAGCGAAACTTCCAAGCATCTGCAAAGGCTATTGAAACTACGACTACCCTAACTCAAACTATTATTAATATCAGAGGATAATAGTCTGAATTTAAACATTAGAATCGGGAGAAGATCATATGGATAGAATGATCCATACAGCTTTAAACACGTTAAACAATCTATATATGAATAGAGCTGTAAAATCTCAAAATCTTTCTAATATTAACGTTCCAGGGTTCCGCAGAGACATGGGGACCACCTTCTCATCAGGTTTCCTTACAGAAGATAAAAGATACGATGCACGGATTTTTGCCTTGCATGAAGGTGCTAATGTTTTTTCTGCTAATCCAGGTAATTTGTCTGAGACAGGGTTGGAAACTGATGTGGCCATTAGAGGCGGTGGGTTTTTTATTATTCAGCCTGACACAGGGGGACCTGCTCTATCAAGACGAGGTGATTTTGAAGTGTCTAATCAAGGTGAATTAACGGATGGGGCAGGATCAAAAATATTAGATACTAACTTGAGCCCTATTAATATTCCACCCCACCGAAAAATTGTTGTTTCAGAAAATGGAGATCTTTTCATAGAACCCTTGGGTGAACCCGAAGGCACAAGAGTTCTTGCAGCAACTATAGCCTTGACTAGCGGTTCGGAAGAACCCCTTCATAAAGATACAGATGGAGAAATAAGACTTGTTGAGGGTGGTATTCCTGGTGCAGATCAAAATGTGGTTCTAGCGCAAGGTTTCATAGAGAACAGTAATGTCAATGCTATCGAAGAGTTAGTTGATACTTTGGGCCAACAACGGCTTTTTGAAATCAACGTTAAATTTATTGCTCTTTCTGAACAAATCGATGAAGGCGGCGCCAGCATAATGAACCTTCCTAGATAAGGAAGCCCACTATTGGCATGAGCCTTGCAAAACTCTTTTGAAGGAATTTCAAAAGAGGTAACAAATGTCCAGTAGTTCTATGCACGTAGCAAAAACGGGTTTAAATGCTCAGCAAACCCGTATGCAAATAATTGCAAACAATCTTTCGAACGTAAATACAAGCGGTTTTAAAAGGGATCGAGCAAATTTTGAATCCCTACTTTATCAAATTAAGAGGGCTAGCGGCGAGCAAACTTCTGTCGACACAAATCTCACATCTGCATTTGCAGTTGGTACTGGTGTTAGAGTAAACAACACTCAAAAAGTCTATACCCAAGGTAGCCTAATAAACACTGATAATGCTCTTGATATGGCTATAGATGGTGCTGGATTCTTCCAAGTTCTTCTGCCTGATGGCAGAATAGGTTTTACTAGAAACGGTGCCTTTACTAGAAACCAAGATGGGGTCTTAACCACCCCGAGCGGCTATGTCTTGCAGCCTGAAATAGCTGTTCCAGAAAGCGTTACACAAATAAATGTCTCATCAGATGGAATTGTTAGCGTTCAAGTGGCTGGCCAGGTAGCTGCAGAAGAAGTGGGCCAGATTACTTTAGCTGACTTTGCCAATCGAACAGGATTACAACCAATAGGTGAGAACTTTGTGGTCGAGACAAATGCCAGTGGTGCTGCCGCTGTTGGGAACCCCAGAGAAGGCGGATTTGGGAAGTTAGTACAAGGTTCTCTCGAAGGTTCCAATGTAAATGTAGTTCAGGAATTAGTAGACATGATAGAGACTCAACGAGCATACGAAGTTGCTTCTAAGTCGATTTCATCTTCTGATGAAATGATGAGATTCATTGCGCAGAATTTATAATCCTGAAATTTATAATCCTGATTTAAGGAATTAAAATGAATAATAGTAAATTGAAAGTGCTGAAGCTTGCATTTCCCATGCTTTTACTTTTTTCCTGCTCCACCCATGTTGAGGACAGGGCTTCAATGGAATTTCAACCAATTATCCCAGATACAATGAATTTACCCAATAATCGTGCTTTATCTGGTGGTATTTATAATGAAGCAAGCGGCGGTCTCTTTGCAACTGATAGAAGAGCTTCTCAAGTTGGGGATATTTTAACCGTTGCACTGAGTGAGGATTTTACTGCTTCAAAATCTCAATCGGCTACTAGCGCAAAATCAGATAGTTTTAAAGTAGATTTACCTAACTTACTCGATCCCGCAGGCGATCAAGCTTTATTAGACAGCGGAGCTGAGACAGCTTTTTCTGGATCTGGATCTGCAGCACAAACAAACTCTTTGCGTGGAGAACTTTCCGTCACAGTTATGAAGGTTTTTTCTAACGGCAATATGGAGATCATGGGGCAAAAGAAACTTCATCTAAACAATGGAAATGAGTATGTTCGTTTAAGCGGAATGATACGACCACAAGATGTATCAGCAAATAATGTTGTAAAATCGAGTAGAATTGCTAACGCGCAAATAGCTTATTTAGGCGTCGGAGACATCGCAGATACAGGTCAAAAAGGTTGGCTTAGTAGAGCCTTTTCTAGTATCTCGCCCCTATAGTAAGAGGAGTCAAAATGTATAGAAGTGTATTAGTTATACTCGTTTTTTTCCAGGTAATAATCGGAGCATCACTTTGCTATGCTGATCGTTTAAAGGACTTAACCTCCATAGCTGGAATAAGATCGAATCAACTAGTTGGTTATGGAATTGTGGTTGGTTTGAATGGAACCGGTGACGGTAATATTGGTCTGACTCTTCAATCAATGCAATCAATGGTCTCTCGGTTTGGCCTCGTTACCGACACTTCTGGTTTGAATGGTTCAAATACTGCTGCAGTGATGGTTACTGCAGACATGTCTGCTTTTGTGAAACCAGGTCAAACGCTCGATATTACCGTTTCCACCTTGGGAAAAGCAAATTCCCTTCGTGGTGGTACCCTTCTCATGACACCACTGCTAGGAGCTGATGGAGAAACCTATGCAATAGCCCAAGGTAATCTCGTAGTTGGAGGATTAGGAGTCACAGGACAGGACGGATCCTCAGTGGTAGTCAATATTCCTACTGTAGGGAGAGTACCTAGAGGGGCAACCGTTGAAAAACTTGTTGAGACTCCGTTCCTTCAGTCGGACAATATAATTCTGAACCTACATCAAGGGGATTTTAGTACTTCGTTGGAAGTATCGAACGCCATAAACGAAATTTTTGGCCCAGATGTGGCTATACCTTTAGATGCTTCTTCTATAAAGGTAAGATCCCCCAAAGATCCTTCCCAAAAGGTAGCTTTTGTAAGCCTACTTGAAAATATTGAAGTGGAACCGGCTAGGCCAAAAGCTAAAGTCATAGTTAACGCCAGAACTGGAACAATTGTCATAGGCGGTGACGTAAGAGTAACACCAGCTGTAGTAACACATGGCTCCATGACTGTAAGAGTTAATGAAGATCAGAATGTTACTCCAAACAACAATGTTGCTATGAATTCAGATCAAGTAGTTGTCACTCCAGGTGATGCTACCGTCACACCAGATACTGAAATAGGGGTAGACGAAGAAGTCGCCAAAGCATTCATTTTCGATCCTGGAGTAGAATTATCTGAGATTGTAGAATCCATTAATGCTGTTGGGGCAAGCGCATCAGACTTGGTAGCAATCTTAGAGGCCCTTCGCGAAGCAGGATCTCTCAGAGCAGAATTGATCATTATTTAGGTGGAACTTTGTCAATCATTTCAGATATAAAATTACCAGAGCAAAGTGGTTTCTCCTTATTTGAAAGGAACCAAGAGAATTTGGAATTATCCCAAGTTGCAGAAGAATTTGAGGCTCTATTCGTTGCACAAATGCTTAAACAGGTTCACAAAAGCAAACTTGCCGAAGGTATATTTGATAGTTCATCACAAAAAACATATCAATCCCTTCTAGATCAAGAATGGAGTAGAACTCTCTCAACAAATGCTAGTTTTGGGATAGCAGAGGCGATTAAATTACAATTCAAAGATTATATGCCCAAATCGGTAAACACACCAGATGTCTAGTCTATTCGATATAGGAAAGAGCGGATTACAGTCCTACCGCCAATCTTTAGCGGTAACAGGACAAAATATCGCTAATATAAATACCGATGGATATAAAAGGCGGGAAGCAGGATTAGAAGAAATCACTGCAAGTCAAGGCGGTATTACAGGAATTGCCAATCAATCAGGATTGGGCGTGAGAGTTGATGCTATTAGAAGATCCTTTGATGCCTATTTAATTGATCGCAATCGTAGTGCCACAGCTTACTATGAGGCTGAAAGTTCCTTTCTCAATAAACTTAAAGAATTAGAAGACATGATGCTTCCCTCAGATTCTAATCTGGGAATAGTAATGGGAAGATTCTTCAACTCCCTTCAGGAAGTAGCAGCAGCACCAGGTGATGTGGCTCCTCGAACCGTAGCCCTTGAAATTGGTGATTTAATGGCTGGGACATTTAGATCTACGGCCCAAGTTGTCGAAGAGGTAAAGACCGGTATATTAAAACAAGCAGAAATCGATATTACTTCTATCAACACTCTTAGTAATGAACTAGCAAACATAAATAAAAAACTTCTAGCTGCTAGTGGTTCAAGCAATAATTCCCTGTTAGATAATAGAGATGTAGTCATTGATGAAATCAGCAAGCTTATTGAAGTTACAACTGAATTAGACACCCGCGGAACAGCCACAGTCCGGCTTGGAAAATCACAAAATGGGCCCATTCTAGTAGCTAATACCGTCAACAATCTTATGTCTGTTTCAGAAAATTTAGGATCTTTAGCCTTTTCTATATTTAGCGGAGGGAAAAATACCCCAACCTCTCAAGTGGTCAATGGAAGTCTAAGAGGATTAAGTGACTCCTTTATAATGAGTCACACAACGCTAGATGACTTAGATGAAATGGCATTTGTTTTCTCTAACACTCTCAATGCACAACATAAAGAAGGATTAGACTTAAAAGGTTCAAAAGGAATAGATCTATTTATTTCTAAGGGCTTTGAAATTAGTCAGGGAATGGCTAATTTAGGTACATTTTCAGCAGAATTAGATATTTTGGATATCCAAAAAGTAGTTCCTAAGAATATAACTTTAAGATTCAATGGCGAAGATGGTCTATGGAATGCTTACAACGAATTCGGTGAAAATTTGGGATCCGGGACTACTAATATTCAGTTTCCCGGAATGCTTGTCAACCTTTCTGGAAATCCTCGAAATGGGGATGAAATCTTTATATTACCATCAGCTGGTTTTGCAAAGAATCTCCAGTTTTCTTTAAAAAGTGGTGATCAAATAGCAGCAGCAGCAGCAAGCCTTGTTTTTGCTGATACCAAGAACAATTCAAATATAGAATTAATAACTGAAAAATTATCCCCGGCTACAATTAATCTCAACGCAATTGAAAATGTTCTATCAAACTCTATGAGCTCTGTTGGAGCCTCTAATTTTGTTAAGAATGGCGCCATTGCTTTTGTTCCTGCAAATAGTCCCGCAGTAGAAATTGTGAGTCTTACCCAACAATCTCAACTTACCTTTTCCATCCCAGATAAAGAACTTAAAAATGCCTCTACCCTAAAAGTGAGCATTGATGGAGGGGCCACTCATACATTTGATGTTTCTTTTGCTACAAATATGCCTGGAGAAGCCGGCTCATGGCAAGATAGTAAAGATATTTCCAATAGACTCAACAGTGGAACTATTAAGAATGCATCAGGGCAAACTCTTCAAAGTCTAGGAATGCAATCTAGTGGCGGAAGTGGAAATCTAACCATTTCTTTGGCTTCAGGTTCCTTTAATAGTGATCAAAGTCTCCAAGTATTTAGCAGTTCAATTGGCACTTCCCGCGCTAGTATTAAATCGAGGACGACCGCATCAGATCTGCAGATATTTACTAAAGAAGGTCGACACCTAGCAGGATCGCCTCTTTCTACGGACGAAATCGCAGAGTTTATGACTGTGGGGAATGGTTTTAATAAAGGAGCAGCTTATAGAGGTGATTATCTCAATTCTATGGATCAAACTGGTTATCGGGGAATGGAGATCGATCGAAGTAGCATTAATACAAATCAAACCATTTCTCTCGGAGGAGATGGAGCATCATCTCGTATAGTTGCTGGAACTACCTTTTTACCTTTTAGTCCAACCAATGATTGGAACTTAAAGTTAAATGAATCAAAGGAATTGAAAATCCCGGCAGGATCTTCTGCAAAATATGGGGCAGAACTGATTACAAATAATTTGTCTCAAACTGGGATAACTGCATCTGCAGAAACTAGAGTTGAGTTATGGCATGAAGGCAGCGGTGGTACAGTTAAATTTCAACTTGGTTCTAAGAGCAATGATTATGCTGAAATAGAAGCCGTGGTGTCTTCCACGAGTCTATCCGCCCTAGCTGAAAAAATTAATCAATATACCCCTAAGACAGGAGTCACAGCTACTGTTTCCAGTAACAAAGGCAGATTAATTTTGGAGAGTAATGCAGGGGAAGACATAAAATTATTGAATTTCGATTTTGATAACAAGTCTGGGAAAACCTTATCAACCAGATTAACAGACCGTTTTTCAAAGCCTATGGGTAACGTTGTATTATTAGGTGGAACCAATGGTGGAACCGCTGGTGTTGCTACCTTTTCAATGTCAGGTTCCTTCACTAATAATCAAACAGCAATTTTCACACTTGAAGGTAGTACCTTTACGTACACAGCAAATGGTAACGAAACAGCCGCTCAAGCCAGAGACCGACTATTAACAAATCCTGGAAGTGGTGAGTTTCAAGGTTCTAACGGGGAAATACTAAAAGTCATTTCAACCGGTGTTCTACAAGTTTCGAATAAAGATGGAAAGCATCTATTCAAGATTGAATCGGATGGCACAGGCGCAGGGTTAAAAGTAACTGAAAGTAATCCCGATGGTACTTTTGCAGTTGCTGGTTTGGCCGGAAACATCCCACCAAATGCTGTTGCTTCCACAACAACATCAGTTACAGGAACAGCCTTAGATACTGCGCGCTACTGTGGTGAGCTTCTGTTAAGATCGAGTACATCTTTTACCGCTGATATTGCAGGTGTTGCCACAAATAGCAGTGCTGACTCAAGACTTGGAGGCCTGGTAACTATAATACCGAACACTACCGGTGAAAAAAATTCTGTTACATTTCATTCCATTGACGGAGTTGATACAAATAGCTCTGATCCTGATGGACTAGATGCAGTTGCTGCCGCTGGATCATTCTCACTTTCTCTTCCAACAACAGGAACAGGTTCATCAATTTCTGCTACGGTGAACACCAAAGATATTACTGTTCCCTCACCAGAAAATGTGGCTAAAGCAATCGTGAAAAATATACGAAACCAAGGTGCAGTATCCTCTTTATCCGGAGTGTCTGCAATTGGAGGTGTTGCAGGAATTACTAAGTTTTCCATGTCAGGTTCTTTTACAAATAATCAAACTGCTGTTTTTAATCTGGAAGGTGGTACATTCACCTATACGGCCAACGGCAATGAAACTGCTGCACAGGCAAGAGATAGATTATTAACAAATCCTGGAATTGGAGAATTTCAGGGATCCAATGGAGAAACAATTAGCTTAGATTCATACGGAAAGCTGTTAGTTTCTGATAAAACTGGAAATCCACTTTTTACTATAGAGTCTGATGGAACAACAACAGGCCTAAAAGTCACGGAAAAATCACCAGATGGAACTTTTACTGTATCGAATTTGTCTGGAAATGTAGCCCCGAATGGATTAACAAATATCACCTCTTCAGTTGCCATGATCCTGCCCAACAATGGGGATTCAGTCTCAGTAACTTATGAAGGGAAAATCTATGCTATAACAGTATCGTATGAAAACCCAGAAACAAAAGCCAATCCAGAAATTGATGTTACTGGTGGAGAAGCTGGGAGAATTTCAGCATATTTTGATAAAGATGGAAGGTTACAAGTAGCCGCAACGGGCGGCACAATATCTGGAGATCAAATTGAAATTAGTGATGCCACAAAAGTTGCCAACAATGTCGATGCTGCCAAGAGATTTGGTCTCAGAACTAATACTACTTATCCAACCAGGACCTTAGTAGGATCCTCCATTACTTTGTCTAGTAATGGAGCGGATTATCCAAAAACTTTGAGTACAACACTTAATGGTAGTCCAGTGACTATCACTTTGTCGTATAACGGCACTAATTACTCCTTAAGTTCTTCAAGTGGTTCTTTATCAGCAACCTTTTCTGATACCGGATCTACTACAACTACAAAAACTGCTAATAAAATTATCTTAAAATCCTCCTCAAACACAGGGACGTTAACTTTACCAACAGATTCGAACACGGAATCTTTGGGTTTTAAAGTGCTTGATTATAAGTTAGAGCTTTCTGGTCAAAATCTGGACATAATTTCAAAAACAGATAAAGTAATTCAAATAACTGCTTCGGGATCTAGTTTAGCCGAAAATAGAATTAAAATCTCAAATCTCCCTAATGAAGATTTAATTGTTCTCCTTACAGGTTCAGGGGCTAGAAAATTGGCTGCTAACTACGACCTAGCCGTGCCTAATGCCATCCCAACTGAAGAAGATTTTACTGTCAAAGTCATGGATAATCTGAGTACTCTTATTGAGATATTTGATACTAATACCGGACATTCCATAGCTACCAGAATATTGGACGGTTCCCGCGCAACAGAAGCAGTTGGCCAAAAACTTCAATTAACAGGGAAAGCGACAAAGGATGATTCTTTTTTCATCTCTCCTAATCTAAATTCTGCCGGTGACGCTCGTAACCTAGATGCTATTCTAGCAAAACAAAATTCGGACGCTTATTCTGCAGGAAGTGGTAGCTTCCAGGAAATATTTGCCCAAATAGTTTCTAAAGTAGGTTCAAGCGTGAATTCAGCTAATTTATCCAAAAATGCAGCAGACGCCCAAATGAATGCAACTGCAGAAGCAGAAGCCCAATTCTCAGGTGTCAGCCTAGATACCGAGGCGGCTAATTTGCTAGAGCAACAACAGGCTTATCAAGCTTCGGCACGCATCTTGCAGACCGCTAGAGAACTTTTTGATACATTACTACAGTCAGTTTAAGGCCATAAATGCAAATAAGTCAGAAACTATTTAATCAGCAAGCTATCAACAACTTTGCAAAGTTAGATACTGAAATACAGAAAATCCAAGAAAAGGTTTCGACTGGAAAGAATATTCTTTCAGCATCTGATGATCCAGTTGCCGCTGTCAGTTTATCTGTAGCTAAAGAACAAAAAGAACTTTTACAAAGATATACTGATAACGCAGATGCCGCTGATGCGAGATTGTCTCTAGCTGATGTAAGTATTCAAGAGACGGTTAATACACTAAGACGTATTACTGAATTATCTATTCAAGCTGGGAGCGGTACCGTAAACGAAACTGCTATTTTAAAAGAAATTGATGCTCTAACCGAAGTTGTTGTAGAAATCGCTAATAATAGAGATGCTCAGGGTCAAGCAGTATTTTCAGGTTTTAAAACAAATCTTGTCCCCTTTCAGAAAGAATTAGATGGAAGTGTGAATTACGTAGGCGATAGAGGTCAACATACGGTTCAAATATCTGAAAGCATGAAAGTCAAAACATCTGTGGATGGTGGAACAACCTTTATGGCGGTGCCTACAGAATCTGGAGTTAAGTCAGTTTTTGAAATCATTGAAAATAGTAGAAATGCCGTTAAAACAGCAAGTCAATTTAAGAGACAAGGTTCAGCTGCTGGTCATGCTGAAATTAACTTTGTTTTGCCTCCTGATCCACAGGAGTGGACATTCACACTGACAGGCAGCAAGGGTGGAGTAGCCATTACATCCTCCGTTGCACAAGGAAAAGTTTCCAGCTTGGTAACAGAAATCAACAAAAACACAGAATTTACGGGTATTACAGCGACAGAAAACACCGAAACTGGTGCCATTGTCCTAAAAGAGAATTTTGCTGGTGAAATTATCATGAAGGATATCAAAATCAAAGGAAATGACTTTGGTACCGATAATGTAACATCTTATGCCAAATTTGATAGCTACGACGGCATGGGAGAACTGGTTGGAGCTACGAGGCACATTACAGATACTGATCAATTAATTTCTTCTTCAGTGAATTTTCTCGAAAACGCTACCTCCCATCTTGGAGATCAATTGGCTGTTGTGGGAGCTCAAATGAATAAACTCGGCCAACAAAAAGAGATATTGGCTGAGCGTCAAATTCTCGTCACTGAAAAAATTGGTGACTTAGGTGATGCTGATTTAGCAGAGCTTATTACTAGGCTTCAGATGCTCCTTTTAAGTAAAGAAGCCTCTCAGGCTACTTTTTCTAAGATAGGAAAGCAAACTTTGTTTGATTTTATAAGGTAAATAGCATGTTTTTAACTGAAATAAAACAATTTGGCATAGAATGTGCAGAAAACAAGATAACGATAACCGGTCATTATGACCATAATATCCTTACGAGTGTAAAGGTGATGATATGACGAATATATTGACGAATAGTGCAGCTTTAAAATCTTTGTACCATTTACAAAGAAATGAAGGCACAGCCACACAAGCCACTGAGCGATTAGCTTCTGGCAAAAGGCTTAATAAAGCTGGTGATGATGCTGCTGGTGCTGCTATCGTAAATAGAATGACATCCCAAATCAACGGTATGGAAGTAGCCATCCGAAATGCAGGAGACGCTATATCCATGGCTCAAACTGCAGAAGGGGCTCTCAATGAAGTTTCAGAAATACTTCAAAGAATGAGAGAACTCGGAGTTCAGGCAGCTAACGGTACATATAGTGGTGCGGACAGGGTAGCCCTTAATGAAGAAGTTGGCTCTCTCAAAAAAGAACTTATCCGTATTTCGGAAGCCACCCAGTTTAATACTTCTAAACTTCTTAATGGTACATTCCAGGATACAGAATTTGAAATTGGTTATGACGAAAGTCCACAGCACACTCATACTTTAAGTATTGAGAATGTTAAACCAACAGCTTTGGGAATTTGGTCATCATCTAGTCAATTGGAAAAGACTGCAACTGTTGCCTCTTCAATCGATGCTGGTACAGTTACAACTTCAGCAACCCACGGATTTGAAGTCGGTGATATTGTTACTTATGAAATTCCGTCAGGATCCACAGCGATTTCAGGTTTGGTATCAGGACGTCAGTATAAAATTGTAGAACCCCTCGCAGCGAATACTTTTGGATTGACGGATGTAGAGAATACACCTTCCAATGATCCGGACGATAATATTATTGCTTTTGATGGAGCAGCAACATTTACAGGTGCAGGAACTAAATTCCATTTAGCTAATATTGCTGGATCTCCTTCAACAACAGCATCTAATACTACGACAGCCTTAAATTCTTTAACCAATAAAGATGAGACCCTTAAAGTCTACGGTTATGTGGGTGATGCGACCATCAGTTACGCAACTGGTGCTACCTCAAAAGAGATAGGAGAAGCTATTACCGCACAAAGTGGTACAACAGGTGTTACAGCATACGCTGAAACAAATGTAAGACTAACTGTCACTCCTGACTCCAACACTTCAGCTTCAACCATTATTACTTTTGAGTTAACCGGGATGAACTCCACTGCTAAGGTGGTAAGTTCTACCGTTAATTTTGGAACTATTAATGGAAACACCTTGGCTGATCTGACCGATTTACGGGACAAAATCAATGGTTTTACTGGGGATACAGGTGTTCAAGCAAAATTATCTGCTGATAAGCAAACATTAGATCTCAGATCACCAGATGGCTACGACATAAAAATTGATAATTATGATATGCCTACTGTTACCTCATCAGCCATTTTACCTGGGACAACAAATAATGTGGCTATAGACGCAGCTACCAATGGAACTTTTACCGCTGCTGCTGTCCATGGCCTAGCTGTTGGCGATGCTATCCGATGTATTACATCAGATGGAACTATCCGACTAGGCGGTGGAGCTTCTTCAGCCCAGTTAAACCCTGCAGACATTTATTATGTTGCTTCTGTTGCTACAACATCGACATTCACGCTAGAGAATGCATCTGGAACTGCAGTTACAGTAACAACTGCCTCTGAAGCAGATAAGCTCTTTTTTGAAAAAGTAGAAAAAACCCTTAATGTTCAAACACTTGATCGTGATTTAACTGCAAAAGGAGGCCCAGTCGCACTCCATGACGATAGTCTAACAGGTACTGCCGAGCTACCTAATACCGCTAGTTCATGCAGAGTAAGTGGTCAGCTTATTTATCAGTCACCAAACGTGTTTACAATTACAACACCAGAAACTTTATCTACATCGTCGAAGGCCTTGCATAGAGATGCCGCTCCAGCAGCTTCCCTAACTAGAATATCAGACGTCAATGTGAAAACAGTGATGGGTGCTCAAAGGCTGCTATCAGCAGTGGATGGTGCACTAAGGAGAGTTGATGCTGAACGTGGCGACTTGGGTGCGACCATGAATAGAATGGAACACACTATCGACAACCTATCTAATATTGTTGTGAATACCAAGATTTCACGTAGTAGAATGCGAGATGCCGATATGGCTGCAGAATCTATCGAGCTAACGAAAGGTAGAATCCTACAGCAAGCTGCAACTTCTATGTTGTCCCAAGCAAATAGATCAATGCAGTCAGTACTAGAATTACTACAGGGATAAAAAATAATTTTTAATTAAAAAAAGGCCCTGCTATGCGGGGCCTTTTTTTATGCAAACAGTCCACATATTCTCCAAGCAACTTACGTCTATTCAATCTAATCCATGTGCCAAAAAAATCATAAATATCCACCCTGCCCTAGGTTTGAAAACTATTTGCTCCCAAATACTTAAGGGCATAATCTGTTATGCCTCCCATAAGAAAATAACCTCAGTTCAATCCAATATTTTCTTTTATAGTTTTCATGTCTTCTATTTATGCAAACCTCTACACTTTCTCATCTAGGTTTTTTATCTCCCTAGAGAAGCTGTTGCTCTAGGGAAATAATTAAAATCTACTAAGTTCATCTTCAATTGTAGCCTCTCTCCCTCCACAATTTACTTCGATTAGAAATGACCTACGATTTTGTCCTGCTGCATTTTCCTTGGTAGCTACAAACCAATTACTTGCCTTCAAATCCCTCGAGTATGGGTTTTCATATTGGAATAATCTACTTTTTTTTGATTAATACTGGACCTTTTCTAGAACTATTTCCTATTGATTGACACAAAACCATCAATGGCTTAATAAAAGAGCTCAGTTTTACATCAAATGAACTTTTTGTATTACTGATAGGTTATCCTACTTAGATTAAATACTAATCAAAACCTCCCTATTCATCTAAGAATTATTAACTGCAAGTTATCAAACATAGCTTTTCTAAATACCTAATAGTACTTGTTCAAATCAAAACTAAAAGACAAGGAAAATTGATGTATTTCAATATCTTATAATTTATTGTAAATAAATTTTTTCTTCAGTAGAATACAAAAAAAGCCCCGAAATATTCGGGGCTTTTTTA
This sequence comes from Paracoccaceae bacterium, assembly GCA_029243395.1. Classification (GTDB taxonomy): domain Bacteria; phylum Pseudomonadota; class Alphaproteobacteria; order Rhodobacterales; family Rhodobacteraceae; genus CACIIZ01. The sequence goes on from JAQWSE010000003.1 coordinate 105,178, forward strand.
TTTAATTTATTCAAGTTAATTATATGTTTTAGCCAAGATTTTGTAACAATGCTAAGACAGATTGCTTCGAAGCATTAG